>CAWJBI010000032.1:0-51268 GCA_963841065.1 uncultured Gammaproteobacteria bacterium
GCTTGGACCTGCTGGGGGCCTGCTTCGAGCGGGTCTTGCTGCCGCGGGCGGTCTACCGGGAGTGGTTGGCCGGCGACGCGGCCGTCGAGCAAACCACTGCGCGCCACGCCTTTCTCGAAGTTGTCGTCGTGGACGATTCGCCGCTGCTCGGTGAGCTTCGCACGTTGCTCGACGCGGGCGAGGCGGAGGCCCTGGCGCTCGCCCGAGGGCGAGGGCTGCCGCTGTTGGTGGACGAGAAAAAGGGCCGGACCATTGCGCGGATGATGAAGATCCCTGTGCTGGGACTGGTCGGCGTCCTGTTGCTCGCGGTGGAGCGATGCATCCTGGAGCCGCAGGTAGCCGGCGCGATCCTACAGGAGTCGATCGACCATGGATTTCGGTTGTCTGAACGGCTCCATCGGGCGTTCATGGAGCGTCTGGGGTTGGAGGAATTGGTGAGCGGGAAGTGATGAGTGGGAGTGGCGAGTGGCGAGAAGATTGTGGGAGCCGTGTGGTTTGGTCGGTGTTGGGCCCGGCTTCTGAGTTTTCGCGGCTATCCAGTAGCGACCATGTATGGGCGCTCGACACCCGGAACATGAAGACCCTACGAGCTGAAGCTATGATATTTTACGAAACTCTGATCGATCACCCCTCCGAAAGGTGAGCCCCATGGCCTCTGTCACCCTGTCCAGTAAGTTCCAGTTCTCCATCCCGAAGGCCATTCGCGAGGAGATGAGCCTGAAGGCCGGTCAGAAGTTCGCCATCATCCCTAAAGGCGACACCATCGTGCTGGCCCCCATCCGTCCTTTGGAGGAGATGCGCGGGATCTTGAAAGGTGCCGACACCAGCGACTATCGAGACCGGACTGACCGGCTGGAACGGTATCATTGAGCCCTGAAATTGCGCTCATGGCCGCAGACCTGACGCTGTCGCACAAGCTGGCTATTGCCGATACCGTCATCTACGCCAGTGTTCGGAAACACCAAGCCGATCTCGCCACCGCCGACAACCACTTAGAAGGGCTGCCTGGCGTGACCTATTTCCAGAAATTAAGAGAAGGCCCATGAACCCGGTCCGCCTCATTTATGACGATACACCGGACTTTATTCCGATCCCTGAAGCCTTGCGCCACCGCAAGACCGAGATCATTGTCTGGCCGTTGGACGAAGATCAGGCACCGCCACCGCCAATCGCGGGGTCTGATGGCGGGCAGCGCCAGCCCGGCGCATGGTCGCACCTGCCCTTGCCCGCCGATGACTGGGATAGCCCCGAGTTCAATCGGGCCATCGCCCGCTCCCTGCTCGGCGAAGACGACTGATGGACGGACGCTATCTCATCGACACCCATCTGTTTTACTGGTGGATGACGGCGCCTTCCAAGCTGGGCGAAACAACCGCCCAGCGATTGCGGAAGGCCGATATTGCGGTTAGCGCCACCACGCTATGGGAGATGATCCTCAAACATCGCAAGGGCAAGCTCCCACTGCCGGACGAACCGCTACACCATGTCGTTTCCGCCCAAGGATTCCGCCTTCTTTCGATCACGCCATCCCATCTCGAAGCGTTGCGATGCTTGGTCCTGCCACATGAAGACCCGTTTGATCGTTTACTGCTCGCAACGGCGATCGCCGAACAACACACCTTCCTGACGAGAGACGGGCCGATCCTGGATTTTGGGTTGCCATTCGTTGAGCGAGGTTGATAAGACTCTTACAAGGAAAACGCTCGATGCAGACCGCCAAGCTCAAGACCTACGCCCCCAAGGCCCGGCGCGACTTCATCGCCGCCGTCACCCGCCGTGCCGCCAAGTTCGGGCTCACCGCCAAGGGCACCTCCCCGGTGCGGGAGGAGGGCCAACTGGTCTTCATCGAGGGACAGCCCTACCCCAGGTCCGTCGGCGCCCAGCGTGCGAAGCTCGCCGCGCGCATCCAGCAGCAGGGCTTCGAGCAGGTCATGGAGGCCATGGCCTACACCTGGTTCAACCGCTTTGTCGCCATCCGCTTCATGGAGCTGCACGGCTACCTGGACCACGGCTACCGGGTCTTATCCCCCTCTCCCCTGGCGGAGAGGGCCGGGGAGAGGGGGCAAGCTTCACCGGGCTCCCCGAGATCCTCGAGCACGCCCAGCACGTCGACCTGCCGGGCCTCGACCGGCAGCGGGTCATCGAGCTGAAGCTCGACGGCACCAAGGACGAGGAGCTGTACCGGAGCTGCTGCTGGCCCAGTGCAACGCCCTGCACCAGGCCATGCCCTTCCTGTTCGAGAACATCGACGACGAGACCGAACTGCTGCTGCCCGACAACCTGCTCCACACCGACTCGCTGATCCGCAAGCTGGTCAACGACATCGCCGAGGAGGACTGGCAGGAGGTCGAGATCATCGGCTGGCTCTACCAGTTCTACATCTCCGAGAAGAAGGACCAGGTCATCGGCAAGGTGGTCAAGAGCGAGGACATCCCGGCCGCCACCCAGCTCTTCACGCCCAACTGGATCGTCAAGTACATGGTCCAGAACTCGCTCGGGGCGCAGTGGCTGGCGACCTATCCGGACTCCCCGCTCAAGGGGCAGATGGAGTACTACATCGAGCCCGCCGAGCAGACCGACGAGGTGAAGGCGCAGCTCGCGGCCATCACGCCCGAGCAGCCTCAACCCCGAGGAACTGACCCTGATCGACCCGGCCTGCGGCTCCGGGCACATCCTGGTGGAGGCCTATGACGCTGTTCAAGGCCATCTACCTGGAGCGCGGCTACCGGCAGCGGGACATCCCGCGGCTGATCCTGGAGAAGAACCTCTTCGGCCTGGAGATCGACGAGCGTGCGGCGCAGTTGACCGGCTTTGCGCTGATGATGAAGGCGCGGGCGGATGACCGGCGGCTGTTCGAGCGGGGCGTGAAGCTCAACGTGATGGCGCTGGTGGACAGCGCGGGGTTCGATGCGGAGCGGCTGGCTGCAGGGCGTGAAGCTGGCCGACTACGGGCTGAAGCCGGGAGACCTCACGGAGCTGAAGCGACTGTTCGAGCACGCCACGACCTTTGGGTCGCTGATTCAGGTGCCGGAGGGCTGGCGGCGAAGCTGCCGGCGCTGAAGCGAGCTGAGCGAGACGACCAGCCAGGACCTCTTTGTGTCGGAGGCGCTCAAGCGCTTGGGGCCGCTGGTGCAGCAGGCCGAGATGCTGGCGGCGCAGTACGACGCGGTGGTGGCGAATCCGCCGTATATGGGGAGCAAAGGCAATGAACTGCCGAGCTCAAGGAAATTCGCACAAGGACTACTTTCCCGAGGCAAGAGCGACCTCTTCGCGTGCTTCATCGAACGTGGATCTCGCGCTGGCGAAGGCAGCTGGCCACGGCGGCATGATCACCATGCAGAGCTGGATGTTCCTGTCAGTCGTTCGAGAGATGCGAGAGACGCATGCTGCGAGAGCACACCATTGCAGCTCGATGGCACACATCGGGCGCGAGAGCTTTCGGGATCGATTCGGCGAGTTGCGCAGACGACTGCATTTGCGTCTTGCGAACCACTCGATGCCGAGTTATCAGGCGCTATTCATTCGACTCTGTCGACGAAGCACCGAAGCAGGCAAGCAACGGCGAGCCACTTGACGCGATTGCAACGATCGGATGCCGGCATTCAACGTCGACCAGTCGATTTCAAAAAGATTCCCGGAAGTCCGATCGCTTATTGGGCTAGCAGATAGTCGCGAGCTGGATGCTTTGACGATGGCGTACCGCTCTCGAGACATTGCGCACGCCGACGACCGGGATGACCACAGGCGACAATGATCGGTTTCTTACGGCTATGGCATGAAGTATCGATACGGAAGATTCGGCTTCAGATATCGACACAGTGAAGACGCGGCTGAATTGCGGAAGCAAGTGGTTTCCGTATAACAAAGGCGGCGACATTCCGAAAGTGGTATGGAAATCAAGGACATCGTTGGTCAACTGGTGAGAACGATGGCTGAGCGATTCGATCTGCATACGCGGCGACAGCTGAACAATCGTCCGACGGACGATTCGAACGAGAGCTTCTATTTTCAGCCGAGTCAATTACATGGTCACGTAGCGTCTGGCGTCAATAGCTTCGGCGTCCGGCATTCGAACCCGGCTCTGTCTTTGATGTCGGCAGGTTCGTCAGTGTTCCCGGCAGCTGACGAAAGCGACGTTGTCTCAGGGCTTCTTTGAATTCGAAGCTTGCGTCAACTACTTCATGGACATGCTTCAACCCAACGTTGAACTTTCAGGCTGGGAACATATCGACCTTACCCATCATTGACGAGGCTACTTCGAAGCGACGTCAGACTAGATTGCTGCATGAGAACTGGTTAGGAATTCGCAAGATCGACTGGGACGCCTACGAACGCTCCTGGGACTTCCAATCCCTCCCCCTCCTGACGGCCTCCTCCGAGCCCACGCCCACCCTCGAATCCAGCTACACCGCCTGGATCACCCAGAACCGCGACACCATCGCCGAGATGAAGCGCCTCGAAGAGGAGAACAACCGCCTCTTCATCGACGCCTACGGCCTGGCGGACGAACTCACCCCCGACGTCCCCATCGAGCAGATCACCCTGACGGTGAACCCCGCCTACCGCTACGGAAGAAACTGGCGGATGACGACTGGTCCGTGCGCATGGCTTCGGCGAGGAACTGGAGACCCGCTTCCGCGAGGACACCATGCAGGAGCTGGTCTCCTACGCCATCGGCTGCATGATGGGCCGCTACAGCCTGGACGAGCCGGGCCTGATCTACGCCCACAGCGGCAACGAAGGCTTCGACCCCAGCCGCTACGCGCGCTTCCCCGCCGACGCCGACGGCATCCTCCCGATCACCGACACCGACTGGTTCGACGACGATGCCGCCCACCGCCTGGTCGAGTTCATCGCGGTCGCCTGGGACCAGGCGCATCTGGAAGAGAACCTCACCTTCCTGGCCGACAACCTCTCGCCGAAGAACGGCGAATCCAGCCGCGAGACCATCCGCCGCTATCTGAGCGACCGCTTCTTCAAGGACCATCTCCAGACCTACAAGAACCGCCCGATCTACTGGCTGTTTCTCCAGCGGCAAGCAGAAGGCCTTCCAGTGCCTGGTCTACCTGCACCGCTACAACGAGGGCACCCTGGCGCGGATGCGCATGGAGTACGTGGTGCCGCTGCAGGGCAAGATGGCCGCCCGCATCGATAAGCTCGGCGACGACATCCAGGCCGCCAGCAGCTCCGCCCAGGCCAAGCGGCTGCAGAAGGAGCGCGACAAGCTCACCCGAGCAACAGGAGGAGCTGCGCCGCTACGACGAGCAACTGCGCCACTACGCCGACCAGCGCATCGCCCTGGACCTGGACGACGGCGTCAAGGTCAACTACGCCAAATTCGGCAACCTCCTTGCAGAGGTGAAGACCGTAACCGGCACGAATCCGGACTAACCACTAGCCACTTCCCCCCATGCGCCTGAGCAAAGACCAGATAAGCTCGATTCGCCACATCGTAGCCGACACCGCGGGGGCATCGGCCCAGGTGCGGCTCTTCGGCTCCCGCCTGCGCGACGATGCCGCGGGAGGGGACCTGGATCTGTTGGTCGAGCTCCCATCGGCGGTCGAGCACCCGGCGGCGCTGTCGGCGCGTCTCGCCACGCGCATCTCTCGCACTCTGTATGGCCGGCGGGTCGATGTGCTGGTCCTGGCCCCGAACCTGCGCCGCTTGCCGATCCATGACATCGCTTTACGCGAAGGACAGTCGCTATGACCTTGGCCCCTGCCGCAATTGAGCGCCTGCGGTTTCTCGCCCGCGTCGCGCACAAGGAGGCTCGCCATCTGGCCCTGACCACCGAGCGACTCTTCACCAGCCCCTTCACGCCGGAGCGGGTCGCGGAGCTGGAGCAGGCACCCGATCTGGCGGAGCGCGTCGATGCCTTCGTCAGCCGCTTCGGGCGCTTGCAGGACACCCTCGGCGACAAGCTGCTACCGGTCCTGCTGACGGCACTCGGGGAGAAGACGGGGGCGGTCATCGACAACCTGGACCGCGCGGAGCGGCTCGGCCTGATCCCGTCGGCCGAGCAGTGGATGGAGATGCGCAAGCTGCGCAATCAGATGGTCCATGACTACGTGGAAGATCCACTCGTGCTTGCCGATGCCTTGGAGACGGCCCACGGTTTCGTCCCGGTGCTGAGAGACGTGGCGGACAGGCTGGGCGGCGAGATCGAGCGTCGAGGATGGATCGCGACAGGCGAGGCAGCGGCGAATGGATAGCCAGCGTATCGAACAGGCGCTGAAGGATCGGTTCCTCGCCGACGGCTATCGCGTCGTCTTCTGGCACGACCCGGAGCGGGAATTCGAGGAGACGCTCCCGGACCTGAAGTTGGATGGCATCTCGCTGCTTCGCCTCGACGAGCACCCGGCGCTGGCGGTGAAGGTTCGCCTGGAGCACGAGGACCCGACCGGGCGTTACCTGCTCTATGCCCCCTGCGATCCCCCCGCGCCGGATCAGGACTGGCTGCTCGACATGCGCCTGTACGGTGGGAGCTTCAGCGCGGATCGGGCCTCGATGCTGCTCTCGGACCTGGGGCTCACCCAGCAGTCGCTGCGCCCGCACCTGGCTGAGCGCGCCAAGTTCTTCGCCAGTCGGGACCGGCTGGAGCGGTTGAAGAGGCTCATCAGCCCGGATGACGGCGCCCTGGACCTCGACCGCAAGATCATCGCGGTCCTGGCCAAGGCGGATCAGCCGGCGGTCTTCAACGTCCTCATCTCCCTGTTCGATGCCATGCCCGAGGGGGATCTGGATGCCCTCCCGCCCGCCTGGGAGGATCTGGAGAAGTTCGGCCTGCTGCCGGCCTTCTGGGAACTGGTGGCCGGCCATTTCGGCTATCAGGACGAGGCGCCAACGCTGAAGCATCTGCTGATCCGGCTCCTGGTGTCGGACCTGGCCCATGCCTGCCGCGCCGCCCTTCCGGACGGGCTCAAGCACCTGACCCTGCCGCCCCAGGGCGCCGCCAACGCGGTGGTGTGCCTCGCCCAGTGGCGCGACAGCCGTACCCGGGGGGCCTCCTACGAGGCCTTGTCCGCCGGGGTCGCCGATGCCCTGAAACTCCAGCAGCACCTGAATGCCGTGGCGATCGAGGCCTTGTTCGAGGTCAAGACCTTTTTACAGGTGGAGAAGTCTATCGCCAGCCGCCTGCGGGACCGGGTGTTTGAGACCGCCGAGGCGATCAAGCCCGAGGTCATCCGCCACATCGCCTCCCGCCGGCAGGACGGTTATTGGGCCGCGCCGGGGTTGCCCGACACCCCGCGAGCCCCGCGCCGGGCTCTGTATGCCGTTTACCAGGCGCTGCAGACCGCGGCCGATCTGCTGGCACTACGCAACGAAGAGGTCGGTGTGCCGGCGTACCCGGACGCCAGGGCGATGCTCGGGGGCTATACCGACCGGCTCTATCGCTTCGACCAACTGTACCGCCACTTCTGCGAGGCCGCGGACTTTGCGGAGTCCCGCGACTGGGACATCCTCAAGTCCCTGCGCCACAAGATCGAGGAGGTCTACGGCAACGGCTTTCTCGCCGAGTTGGCGCTGGCGTGGAACCGGCACCTGGAGGCCGGTCTGCTCGGGCTGTGGCGGATCGAGGGGATCCCCAACCAGCAGGGATTCTACGAGCGGGAGGTAGCCCCCGTGCTGGCCAAGGGGGCCGACCGCCGGGTCTTCGTGATCGTCAGCGACGCCTTCCGCTACGAGGCGGCACGGGAGCTCACCGATCAGCTCAACGGCAAGTACCGCTTCGACGCGGAGCTGTCGGCACAGCTCGGGGTGCTGCCGTCCTACACGGGGCTCGGGATGGCGGCGCTGTTGCCCCACCAGGCGCTCGACTACAGCGAGAGCGGCACCCTCCGGGTCGACGGTCTGCCGTGCGGCTCGCTGGAGCAACGCGCGAAGGTCCTGGAGGCCGTTCAGGGCGTGGCGGTCAAGGCGGAGACCTTCATGGCGATGAAGAAGGACGAGGGGCGCGCCTTCATCAAGCCCTACCGCCTGGTCTACGTCTATCACAACATGATCGACGCGGTCGGCGACAGCGCCTCGACCGAGGACCAGACCTTCGACGCCGTGCGCAAGGCCATCGACGAGCTGGCCGACCTGGTGAGCAAGATCGTCAACAGCCTCAACGGCAATCACCTGCTCATTACCGCCGACCACGGCTTCCTGTTCCGCGAGACGCCGCCGGGGGAGACGGACAAGAACAGCCTGAGCGAGAAGCCCGCCGGCACCCTGCTGGCGAAGAAGCGTTATCTGCTGGGGCGTAACCTGCCCGAGAACGCCAAGGCCTGTCACGGCAACACCGCGGTCACGGCGGGTGCCGACGGCGGGATGGAGTTCTGGGTTCCGAAGGGGGCCAACCGCTTCCACTTCGTCGGGGGCTCCCGCTTCGTCCACGGGGGCGCCATGCCGCAGGAGATCGTGGTGCCGGTCATCCGGGTGCAGCACGTCAAGGAGACGGGCAAGGCGGTCAAGACCAAGACGCGCACCGTCGGCGTCAGCGTGCTCGGCAGCAACTTCAAGATCACGACCAACCGGCACCGCTTCGAGCTCATCCAGATCGAGCCGGTAGCGAGCGGGTCAAGCCGATGACCCTCAAGGTCGCCATCTATGAGGGGGACGAGCCGGTCACCAACGTCGAGACCGTGACCTTCGACAGCACCTCGGCGGACATGAACCAGTGGAAGAAGACGGTGAGCCTGACGCTGGAGGAGCGGCACTTCGACAAGCAAGAAGCTCTTCCAGTTGATCCTGCGCGACGCCGAGACCGGGGTGGAAGAGGCAGCGCGTCGACGTGACCATCGACATGGCCTTCACCGATGACTTCTAACCCAAGCGAGACGAGGATCGACGGCAGCCTCGACGATCTGCTCAACCGGCACTTCGCCGGCAAGGTCGTCCGCAAGGACCTGACCAAGCTGATCAAGGAAGGGGCGAACGTCCCGGTCTATGTGCTGGAGTACCTGCTCGGCATGTACTGCGCCTCCAACGACGAGGAGATCATCCAGGACGGGCTGAAGACGGTCAAGACGCATCCTGGCCGAGAACTACGTGCGGCCGGACGAGGCCGAGAAGGTCAAGTCGAAGATCCGGGAGCGGGGCAGCTACAAGGTCATCGACAAGGTGACGGTCAAGCTCAACGAGAAGCGGGACGTCTACGAGGCCCTGCTCTCGAACCTCGGCGTCAAGGACGTCGAGATCTCCGGCAGCTACGTCAAGCAGTACGAGAAGCTGCTGGTCGGCGGCATCTGGTGCATCATCACGCTGGAGTACTTCTACGAGGAGGGCCAGAAGGGCTCGCCCTTCATCATCGGGGACCTGAAGCCGATCCAGATGCCGAACATGGACATGGAGGAGCTGTTCGAGGGGCGGCAAGGCGCTTCACCGAGGACGCAGTGGATCGACGTGCTGCTGCCGCTCGACCGGCATGGAGCCGACCAACTTCGACGAGCGGGTGAAGTGGCACCTGCTGGCCCGGATGATTCCGCTGGTCGAGAACAACTACAACTGTCTGCGAACTTGGGCCGCGCGGCACCGGCAAGAGCCACATCTACAAGGAGATCAGCCCCAACAGCATCCTGATCTCCGGCGGCCAGACGACGGTCGCCAACCTGTTCTACAACATGGCGCGCCGCACGGTCGGGCTGGTGGGCCTGTGGGATGTGGTGGCCTTCGACGAGGTGGCGGGCATCTCCTTCAAGGACAAGGATGGCGTCCAGATCATGAAGGACTACATGGCCTCGGGGTCCTTCGCCCGTGGCCGCGACGCCGATCAACGCCTACGCCTCGATGGTCTTCGTCGGCAACATCAACCAGCCGGTGGATACGCTGGTGAAGACGAGCCATCTGCTGGCGCCGTTCCCCGAGGCGATGATCGACTCGGCCTTCTTCGACCGCTTCCACGCCTACATCCCCGGCTGGGAAATCCCGAAGATGCGGCCGGAGTTCTTCACGAACCAGTACGGCCTGATCGTGGATTACCTGGCCGAGTTCATGCGGGAGATGCGGAAGCGGAACTTCGCCGATGCCATCAACAAGTACTTCAAGCTGGGCCGCGACCTGAACCAGCGCGACACCATTGCGGTGCAAGCACACCGTCTCCGGCCTGCTGAAGCTGCTCTACCCGCACGAGGAGTACGACAAGGAGGCCGTGCGCCGCTGCCTGGAGTACGCCCTGGAAGCCCGTCGCCGGGTCAAGGAGCAACTGAAGAAGATCGGCGGCATGGAGTTCTACGATGTCCACTTCTCCTACATCGACCAGGAGACGAGGGAGGAGAAGTTCATCAGCGTGCCGGAACAGGGCGGCGGCACGCTGATCCCGGATGGTCCGCTGAACCCGGGCGTGCTGCACACCGTCGCGCACCGGCAGCAGCGGGCACCTGGGCCTCTACCGCCTGGAAACCCAGGTCACGGCGGGCAACGGGCCGCTGAAGGTCTCCGGTCTCGGGCTCAAACAGCGCCGCGAAGGAGGCGATCAAGGTCGGCTTCGACTACTTCAAGGCCAACGCCTCAGCCGGGTCAGCGCCTCGATCAAGGCCGGGCGACCACGACTACCACCTGCACGTCGTCGAACTGCACAACACCGGGCCCCCACGGCCATGACCTTGCCGACCTTCGTCGCCCTGTGCTCGGGCATCCTCGGGAAGCCGATCCAGCCCCAGATGGTCGTCCTGGGCAACATGAGCCTGGGCGGGAGCATCATTCCCGTCGAGAACCTGGCCGAGTCTCTCCAGGTCGCCTTCGACGCCGGGGCCAAGCGCATCCTGCTGCCGATGGCCAGTGTTAGTGACATCCCGACCATCCCCGGCGAGCTGTTCGCCAAGTTCCAGACCAGCTTCTACGCCGATCCGGTGGATGCGGTGTTCAAGGCGTTGGGGGTGGAGTAGGGCGAGGTCCGACGCCCCCAAAGGGTGCCCGTCGTGACATAGCCGTGACCCGCCTGTGACACCGGGGAAGGGTCACTCCAGATTCTGAATCTGCTCGCGCATCTGCTCGATCAGTACCTTCATGTCCACGGCCAGCCGGGTGACGACCAGATCGGAGGATTTGGAGCCCAGGGTGTTGGCCTCGCGGTTGAGTTCCTGCATCAGGAAGTCGAGGCGGCGGCCGACGGGTTTGTCGGTGGCGGCCACGGCGCGCACCTCCTGGACATGGGCCTGGAGCCGGTCCATCTCCTCGTCCACGTCGAGGCGTTGGGCGAGGAGGGCGAGTTCCTGTTCCAGACGATTGGGGTCGAGTTCGGCGCGGACCTCGTCGAGGCGGTCGAGGATGCGGCGGCGTACCTCTTCCATGACCTGGGGCATGCGCTCCCGGACGCTGGCGACGCAGTCCAGCAGGCGCTCGCAGCGGTCGCGGATCAGGGTGGCCAGGCGTTCGCCCTCGCGGGCGCGCGTCGCCACCAGGACATCCAGGGTCTGGTCGAGCAAGGTCAGGGCCTGGGCCTGCACCGGCCCGAGATCCGGCCTCTGTTCCGCCAGGACACCAGGCCAGCGCAGCAGGTCGAAGGGCTCCGGCGTCGGAGCCCGGCCGAGCCGCTCCGCGACTTCCGCGCCCGCCGCCAACAAAAGCTCCAGATAGCGATGGTTGATGCGCAGGTCGCCCGTTGCCGCGGGCGAGGGGGCGAAACGCAGGCTGCAATCCACCTTGCCGCGGTCCAGACGGGCGGCAATCCGCTCGCGCACCCCCGTCTCCAGGGCGCGCAGGTCCTCGGGCAGGCGCACGAAGGTTTCGAGGAAACGGTGATTCACGGAGCGCAGCTCCCAGGTCAGCTCTCCCTGTTCCCCCGTGTGGGTCTCGCGGGCAAAGGCGGTCATACTCTTGGACATGGTGGCTCGTGCGGCTCCCCGGCGTGGATGATGGACGATAGATGGTTCCCTGGGCCGCCATGATACCCCCCGAGCCCCCCATTTGACCTGTGCCGCCCCAGCATCGAAGATGCGGGCCTGTCCCTTTTGACCCGCTACCGAGCAACCGCCATGCGTCCTTCCCTGCGCCGCCCCGATCAGATGCGCGCCCTGCGCTTTACCCGGGGCTTCACCCGCCACGCCGAGGGCTCGGTCCTGGCCGAGTTCGGCGACACCCGCGTGCTCTGCACCGCCAGTATCGAGGAGCGGGTGCCGCCCTTCCTCAAGGGCAAGGGCAGCGGCTGGATCACGGCGGAGTACGGCATGCTGCCGCGCTCCACCAACGAGCGCATGCAACGCGAGGCGGCCCGGGGCAAGCAGGGGGGACGCACCCTGGAGATCCAGCGCCTGATCGGGCGCTCCCTGCGCGCGGCGGTGGACCTCAAGGCCCTGGGTGAGCGCACCCTGACCCTGGACTGCGACGTGCTTCAGGCCGACGGCGGTACCCGCACCGCCGCCATCAGCGGCGCCTGGGTGGCCCTGCGCGATGCGGTGCAAAAGCTCATGGATGCCGGCAAGCTCGAGCGCGATCCCCTGACCGCCCAGATTGGCGCCGTCTCCGTCGGCATTTATCAAGGCCTGCCCGTCCTCGACCTGGATTATGCCGAGGATTGCACCGCCCACACCGATATGAACGTGGTCATGGATGGCGAGGGACGTTTCATCGAGGTCCAGGGCACGGCGGAGGGGGCGACCTTTTCCCGCGCCGAGATGAATGCCCTGCTGGACCTGGCCGAGGGCGGTATCCGTGACATCCTCGCCGCCCAGCGCGACGCCCGTCTGGCCTGACCGCCGCCCCCTGACGCCATCACCGCCTGCCGGCACGATTCCTGCTATTAACCTCGCACTCATTTTGCACGACACCACTTTGCACCGAGGTAGCTTTCCATGGAGACAGTGAAAACCGGCGGGGACGTTCTCTTCATCCTGATCGGCGCGGTCATGGTGCTCGCCATGCACGCGGGCTTTGCCTTTCTGGAGTTGGGGACGGTCCGGGCCAAGAATCAGGTCAATGCCCTGGCGAAGATCATGAGCGACTTTGCCGTCTCGACCATCGCCTATTTCTTCGTCGGCTACTGGATCGCCTACGGGGTCAATTTCTTCTCGGACGCGGCGACGCTCCAGGACCAACATGGCTACGCCCTGGTCAAGTTCTTCTTTCTCCTGACCTTTGCCGCCGCGATCCCGGCCATCGTCTCGGGCGGTATCGCCGAGCGTGCCCGCTTTAACCCCCAGTTGCTCGCCTCCCTGCTGATCGTCGGGCTCCTCTATCCCTTCTTCGAGGGCCTGGTCTGGAACGGCAACCTCGGGATGCAGTCGCTCATCGAGCACCTCTTCGGTGCACCGTTTCATGACTTCGCCGGCTCCATCGTGGTGCATGCCGTGGGCGGCTGGATCGGTCTCGCCGCCGTGCTGCTGCTCGGCCCCCGGCAAGGGCGTTATCGCTCCGATGGCGGCATGACCGGCCACCCGCCCTCCTCCATCCCCTTCCTCTCGATCGGTGCCTGGACCCTCACCGTGGGCTGGTTCGGCTTCAACGTCATGTCCGCCCAGACGGTGGAGGCGGTCAGCGGGCTGGTGGCCGTGAACTCCCTGATGGCCATGGTCGGCGGCATCCTGGCGGCCCTGGTCGCCGGCAAGAATGACCCGGGCTTCCTGCACAACGGCCCGCTGGCCGGTCTGGTGGCGGTGTGCGCGGGCTCGGACCTGATGCACCCCATCGGGGCCTTGGTGACCGGGGCCGTGGCCGGCGGGCTCTTCGTCTATGCCTTTACCCTGACCCAGAATCGCTGGCGCATCGACGACGTGCTGGGCGTCTGGCCCCTGCACGGGCTCTGCGGTCTTTGGGGTGGCATCGCCGCCGGTATCTTCGGGCTCCAGGCCCTGGGCGGGGTCGGCGGCGTGACCTTCGGCAGCCAACTGGCGGGCAGCCTGGCGGGGGTGGTGATCGCCTTCGGCGGCGGCTTCCTCATCTATGGCGGCATCAAGGCGGTGATGGGCCTGCGGCTGAGTGAAGAGGACGAGTACCTGGGCGCCGATCTCAGTATTCATAAAATCACGGCGCAACCGGACTACAATCGCGGCGAGGTTTGACCTAGATTCAAATTCAGCCGGAGAAGCCCGCAATGCTCAAGACCCATCATGGAGAGTCCATCGTCCTGGCCAGCAACAACGCGGGCAAGGTGCGCGAGATCAATGCCCTGCTCGCCGCCGAGGACATCCATGTCATTCCCCAGAACGAGCTGGGGGTGGCCGAGGCGGAGGAGACGGGTCTGAGCTTCGTCGAGAATGCCATTCTCAAGGCGCGCAACGCCGCCGCCCATAGCGGGCTGGCGGCCATCGCCGACGACTCCGGTATCGAGGTCGATGCCCTGAAGGGAGCTCCGGGCATCTATTCCGCCCGCTTTGCGGGACGCGGGGCCTCGGACCTGGACAACCTCAACCAGTTGCTCGAAGCCATGAAAGGGGTACCGACGGAGGAGCGTACCGCCCGCTTTCAGTGCCTCATGGTCTATCTGCGCCACGCCGAGGACCCGACCCCGGTGATCTGTCAGGGCACCTGGGAGGGCGTCATCCTGGAGGCGCCTTGCGGCGAGAACGGCTTCGGTTACGACCCCATCTTCTTCGTCCCAACCGAGGGATGCAGCTCCGCCGAGCTGGACCCCGTCACCAAGAACCGCCTCAGCCATCGCGGCCAGGCCCTGGCCAAGCTGGTGCGCTACCTCAAGAGCGAGGGCTGAGCTGCCCTCCCTCCGGAACCGAGCATGACCCTCGCCGCCGACACTTCCGTCGCCGCCCACCTCGCCGCGGTGCAAAACCGGATCAGCGCCGCCGAGCGCCGCTTTGGTCGCGAACCCGGCAGCGTCGCCCTCCTGGCGGTCAGCAAGCGCCAGGGCGCGGGGGCTATCCGGGAGGCCCATGCCGCCGGTCAGCGTGCCTTCGGTGAAAACTACCTCCAGGAGGCCCTCGCCAAGATGGCCGACCTGGCGGACCTGCCCCTGGAGTGGCATTTCATTGGCGAGATCCAGGCCAACAAGACCCGCCAGATTGCCGAGCATTTCCGTTGGGTTCACGGCCTGGACGATGCCCACCATGCCGAACGGCTGTCGCGCCAGCGCCCCCCCGGGTTGCCGCCGCTCAAGGCCTGCCTGCAGATCAACGTGAGCGGCGAGGCGACCAAGAACGGCGTCCCCCCCGAAGAAGCCGCCGCCTTGCTTGCCGCCTGCCGTAAACTGCCAGGTCTGGAGGTAGTCGGGCTCATGGGCATGCCGGCCCCGGCGGTGGGCGAGGCCGCGCAGCGTCAGCCCTTTCTCGCGCTGCGCCAGTTGCGGGATCGTCTGGCCAGCCCGGACTGCCCCCTCCGGGAGCTGTCCATGGGGATGTCGGATGACCTGGAGGCCGCGATCGCGGAGGGGGCGACCCTGGTGCGGATAGGCACGGCCATTTTTGGGGCAAGAACATAATCCAAGGAGAAACTTGGTCTAGAATCCTCGTCCAGGTCCCAACTCAGGAATTGAAGTGACATGACACGAGAGACGATCGCCTTCATCGGGGGCGGCCACATGGCCGGCAGCCTGATCGCCGGATTGGTCAGCGATGGTTACGACCCGGCCGATCTCATCGTCAGCGAGCCCGACGCGGACAAACGGGAGCAGCTTGCGCGCCACTATGGGGTGCGGGTTACCCAGGACAACGCGACGGCTCAGGGGGCGGCGGACGTGGTGCTGCTATGCGTCAAGCCGCAGATGGCCCATGCCGTCTGCTCCAGCCTGGGCCTGGCCGTCACCACCAAGGTCCCCCTCTATATCTCGGTGATGGCGGGCATTCGCGAGGCCAGCATCCAGGCCTGGCTTGGGGGTCCACGCCCCCTGGTGCGCACCATGCCCAATACCCCGGCCATGATTCAGGCGGGCGCCATCGTCCTGCACGCCAGCCCCGAGGTCAGCCCCGGCCAACGTAACCGTGCCGAGACCATCATGCGTGCCGGGGGCCTCACCCGCTGGGTGGATGAAGAGGACCTGCTGGATGCGGTCACCGCCGTCTCCGGCAGCGGCCCGGCCTACTTCTTCCTGCTCATGGAGGAACTGGAGAAGGTGGCCGTGGAGCTGGGCCTGGACGCCGAGAGTGCCCGGCTCCTGACTATCCAGACCGCCCTGGGCGCCGCCCGGATGGCCATGGAAAGCAGTCTCGATCCCAGGGAGCTGCGCGAGCGCGTGACCTCGCCCGGAGGCACCACCGAATGCGCCCTCAAGGTACTGATGGAAGGTGATTTTTCCAACCTGGTCGCCCAGGCCGTGCGCGCCGCCCAAGCCCGCTCCCAGGAACTCTCCACCCTGCTGGCAACCAATCCATGACTGGCAACTATCTCACCAATCCCCTGATATTCCTCATCCAGACCCTGGGCGGGCTCTATGCCTTCGTGGCCATGTTGCGCTTCCTGTTGCAACTGACCAAGGCGGACTTCTATAACCCCGTTTCCCAGTTCGTGGTCAAGGCTACCAGCCCGGTACTCATGCCCCTGCGCCGCTTCATTCCTGGCTTCCGGGGGATGGACATCTCCTCCCTGGTCCTGGCCTGGCTGGTCAAGACCGCCGTGCTCTTTTTGGTGGGGCTCCTGGCGGGCCTGGGTCTGGCCTCCATCGGCGCTGTCATCTGGTCGATCCCGGCCCTGATCGAACTGACGATCGATGTCTTTATCTACGCCGTCATCGTCCGTGTCATCCTGAGTTGGGTCAATCCGAACCCCTCTAATCCCATGGTCAACCTCATTGAAAGGCTGACGGACCCCGTCATGGAGCCGGTGCAGCGGCGGCTTCCGGCCTTCGGCGGCCTGGACCTCTCGCCCATCGCCGTCACCATCGGCCTGGTCCTGCTGCAAATGTTACTGATTCCGCCCCTGAAGCTGCTCACCGGCAGCCCCTTCTAAGGGTAACCGGGGGGTGACGGCACCGGCGGACACCCCCTGGTATCGCTGGGAGGGCGACGACCTGCTGCTGAGTCTGCGGGTCCAGCCCCGGGCCAGCGCCGATGCCATCGGTGAAGCCTCCGGCGATCACCTCAAGATCCGCCTCACCGCCCCGCCCGTGGAGGGTAAGGCCAACGCCCATCTGCGGCGCTTCCTGGCCAAGCTGTTCGCCGTGCCCCTATCCCGGGTCGCGTTGGTCAGTGGGGAACAGGCCCGGCTCAAGCGGGTGCGCATCCAGGCCCCAGGGCGGCTTCCCGACTTTATGCCGCCGCGCTGACGGGATTAGGGGCTTTTACCACTTTCAAAGCCGCCGCCCTGCTACCAAATAGGGGCTAGTCGGGTCGCAAGGCCCTTTTTGCAGAGGAATCACCATGAAACAGTACGCTCCTTCCTTGGCCTACTGTGTGCCGCCGCCCTGGTCCTACCCTCCTTGGCCAGCGCCGAAAACAGCACCACCGCGGATGGCTTCACCATCCACCACAACGCCTTCTCCGCGGACACCCTGACACCGGAGATCGCCAAGGCCTATGGCCTGCAACGTAGCAAATACCGCGGCCTGCTCAATGTCAGTGTGATCAAGGAGGTCCCGGATACCACCGGCACCCCGGTCCCGGCGCAACTGCAAGCGGAAATCCTCCTGTTGACCGGTCAGAAATCCCCCCTGGTCATGCATGAGATCCGCGAGGGCAACGCCATCTACTACATCGGCGAGTTTCCCGTCCAAAACGCCCAGACCATTGAATTTGCCATCGAGGTCAAACCCCAGGGCAGCGATAAGGCCGTGCGCATCCGCATGGATCAGGATTTCTTCACGGAATGACCGCCAGGGGATGAGGCCCTGGCAAGCTCAATGAGTCAGGACCCGCCCGGCCCGATGGGGCCTCAGATCAGGAACAACTGCCAGAGGGCATGAAGCCCAAAACCCAACACCAAGCCGCCAGCCAGGCGGCGCATCCAGAGCTGTTCGGCAAAGCGCGCCGCCGCGCCGGCGAGCAGCCCGAGGCCCAGGAGGGTGGGTAAGGTGCCGAGACCAAAGGCCAGCATCAGCAGGGCGCCTTGGGCGGCACTACCGGCTGACAAGGCCCAGATGAGGACGCTATAAACCAGTCCACAGGGGAGCCAGGCCCAGACAAAGCCGACTCCCAGGGCCTGGCCCAGGGAGCGAATCGGCAGGAGCCGCCGCCCCAGGGGCTCGACCCGCCGCCACAGCCCTGCCCCCAACCCTTCGAGCCGTGCCAAACCAGGCCACCAACCCGCCAGAAAGAGCCCCAGCAGGATCATAAAGATCGCCGCCAGCAGATAGAGGGCGCGCTGCAGCGGCAGGACGGCAATGGCCGCTTGGCCAATACCCCCCATCAAGGCCCCGGCCACCCCATAGCCGCCGATACGGCCCAAATTGTAGGTTAACTGATAGGGAAAAAGGCGCGGTGCGCTGGAGCGTACCCCGACGGGCAGCCCCAGGGTCAGGGTGCCGACAATCCCGCCACACATACCGACACAATGCACCCCCCCTAGCAGGCCCACCAGAAAGGCCGCCACGATTTGTTCCAGGCCGTTCAACATTGGACTGATCCTCCCCTTCCCTAGCCCATCGCAACCGACCCGGGCAAATGTGTATCATAGCCCCGCCAGCCCTTACGTCCGGAAGAAGAGAGATGCAGGATTACCAGCGCGACTTCCTTCGCTTCGCCCTCGACCTGGGGGTGCTCAAATTTGGCGATTTTACCCTCAAGTCCGGACGTCAAAGCCCTTACTTCTTCAACGCCGGTCTCTTCAACACGGGCTCGGCCCTGGCCCGCCTCGGGGGCTTTTACGCCGCCGCCCTCCAGGCCTCGGGCCTCGACTGCGATGTCCTCTACGGCCCGGCCTATAAGGGCATACCCCTGGCGGCCGCTACCGCCATCGCCCTGGCGACCCAGCATGGCCGCGACCTGCCCTACGCCTTCAATCGCAAGGAGTCCAAGGATCACGGGGAGGGCGGCATTATTGTTGGTCACCCCTTGCGGGGCCAGGTGCTCATCATCGACGACGTTATTACCGCCGGAACCTCGGTGCGCGAGTCCATCGACATTATCCAGGCCCAGGGCGCCCGGCCCGCCGGAGTCCTCATCGCCCTGGACCGTCAGGAACGGGGCCAGAACGAAAGCTCCGCCGTTCAGGAGGTGCGCGAGCACTTCGGCATCCCCGTCGTCAGCATAGCCACCCTGGCGGACCTGGTGACCTTTCTGGAGGAATCACCGGCGGGGGCATCCATCCCGCCCGCCACCCTGGCGGCGGTGCGCGACTACCGATCCCGCTACGGCGTCTGAGGGGCAGGAGACTGGCCGAATAGGGTGCCTTCTGATTAGCGGCGCCGAATGAGGGTGCCCACGCCCTCGTTGGTGAAGAGATCCAGCAGCAAGGCGTGCTCGACCCGACCGTCGAGGATATGGGCCGTGCGCACCCCCGCCTGCACCGCATCCACTGCGCACTGAATCTTGGGCAACATGCCCCCATGGATGACGCCG
Organism: uncultured Gammaproteobacteria bacterium; assembly: GCA_963841065.1. GTDB lineage: Bacteria > Pseudomonadota > Gammaproteobacteria > Chromatiales > Chromatiaceae > M0108. The sequence goes on from CAWJBI010000032.1 coordinate 19,360, forward strand.
GTTCGCACCATCTCGTCGAGGCGGCTCACATCCAGGTCCGTAACCAGTTGGCCAGCGGAATCCAGCAGACCCGGCGTGTTGGTCAGCAGCATCAATTTCTCGGCTTTCAGAAACTCCGCCACCTTACCGGCCACCAGGTCGGCGTTGATGTTGTAGGAGCGGCCATCCTTGCCCACGCCAATGGGGGCTATGACCGGGATAAAGTCGCCCTTGACGAGCATATCGACCACCCGGACGTCGATGCTCTCCACCTCGCCGACATGGCCGATATCGATGATTTCCGGCTCCTTGAGCTCGGGGGCATCCCGCCGCAGCAGGAGCTTGCGGGCCCGGATCAGATCGCCATCCTTGCCGGTCAGGCCCACCGCCCTCCCCCCGTGGCGATTGATGAGGGTGACGATTTCCTTATTCACCTGACCCCCGAGGACCATCTCGACGACATCCATGGTCTCGGTATCGGTCACCCGCATGCCCTGAATAAATTCGCTGGTGATACCCAGACGCTTGAGCAGATCGCCGATCTGGGGTCCGCCGCCATGGACGATGACCGGATTGATGCCCACCAGCTTCATGAGGACCACGTCCCGCGCGAAGCCCTCCTTGAGGGTCTGCTCGACCATGGCGTTGCCACCATACTTGATGACGATGGTCTTGCCCTGGAAACGCTGAATATAGGGCAGGGCCTCGACCAGGACATGGGCGATATTGCGGGCGCGCTCAAGGACGATAGTCATGGGGATTCCGGGTAAATACGTCGAAAAGGGTAGGACGGCGTTCTGGCGCCCCAAGGCGCCAAAACGGGGAAAAAGGTCAAAATATATCAGTCGCTTCCCGTGTGTCCAAAGCCGCCGGTACCGCGCTCGCTGGTGGTAAAGGACTCCACCAGCTCAAAGCGTGCCCGCAGCACGGGCACCAGCACCAGTTGCGCGATGCGCTCGCCCACGGCGATATGAAAGGTCTCCAGGCCCCGGTTCCAGCAGGACACCAACAACTCGCCCTGATAGTCCGAGTCGATGAGGCCAACCAAATTGCCCAAGACAATGCCATGGTTATGTCCCAGCCCGGAACGCGGCAAGATCATGGCCGCGACCCCAGGCTCACCAATGTGGATCGCCAGGCCGGTGGGCAGCAACTCGGTCGCCCCCGGCGCCAGGTCCAGGGGTTGGTCCAGCATGGCGCGCAGGTCCAGGCCCGCGGAACCCGGGGTCGCATATTCGGGCAGTGGAAAGTCCCAGCCCAGCCGGGGGTCAAGCACCTTGAGTTGCAAGTTGTGCTGCATAGGTCTCCGCGATCAGATCCGTCAGCGCCTCGGCCAGGCGGGCCTTGGGCATCAAGGGTAAAGGGTCCAGGCGCCCATCCCGCCGGATGACGGTGAGGGCATTCTCCTCGCGCTCGAAGCCGCCCCTGGCCCCGCCCACCAGGTTAGCGGCGATCATGTCCAGACCCTTGGCCCGGAGCTTGGCCAGGGCCTGTTCCTCGACCCGCTCGGTCTCGGCCGCGAAGCCCACCGTGAAGGGGGGAGTGGGTAGGGCCGCGACTTGGGCGAGGATATCCGGATTGAGCACCAGGGACAGGGTCAATTCCTGCTGGCCCTTTTTGATCTTGTGGGGAGCCGGGTCCGCTACCCGGTAGTCCGCCACCGCCGCCGCCGCGACGAAGATGTCCTGATCCGCTATGCGCCCCATCACCGCCGCGTGCATCTCCAGGGCCGATTCCACCTGGAGCCGCTCCAGGCCGACCGGGGCGGCCAGGGCAGTAGGACCGCTGACCAGTACCACCTGAGCTCCCCGATCCACTAGGGCCTGGGCCAAGGCATAGCCCATGCGCCCGGAGCTACGGTTACCGATATAGCGCACCGGGTCCAAGGCCTCCCGAGTCGGACCGGCGGTCACCAGAACGCGGCGACCCGCCAGGGGGCTGCCCGGTCGCGGTCCCAATAGGGCCGCGACGATATCTCCAGGCTCCAGCATGCGTCCTGGCCCTGTCTCGCCGCAGGCCTGAGCACCTGCCGCCGGCCCCAGGAGCCGGACGCCGCGTTCGGCCAGCAGGCGGGCATTGGCCCGGGTAGCGGGGTGTTCCCACATCTGTTGATTCATGGCCGGGGCAAGGACCAGGGGCGCCTGGGTGGCCAGGGCCAGGGTGGTGAGCAGATCATCCGCCATCCCCGCCGCGAGCCGCGCCATGAGATCGGCAGTGGCCGGGGCCACCAGAACCAGGTCGGCCCAGCGCGCCAGTTCGATGTGATCCATGCCCGCCTCGGCGGTCGGGTCCAGGATGTCCAGGCGGACCGGATTGCCGGAAAGGGCCTGAAAAGTCAGGGGTCCGACGAAGGCCTGGGCGGCCCTGGTCATCACCACCCGCACCTCGGCACCCTCGGCGCGCAGGCGTCGCGTCAACTCCGCTGCCTTGTAGGCCGCGATACCACCGCTCACTCCGAGCAGCACATGCCTGAAAGCCAGTGGATTCACGTAACCTTGGAAAAACCTAGCAGGGATGGGATGAAGCCAAATTGTACTGCATTCGCGCCTTAAGCCCTAAACCGGCCCAGGACCGATCCGCCACATTTCCTTGCGGCCACCTACTGGTACGGGTAGATTCCCGAAAAAGCCACCAGGGGAAAAAAACCATGAAAATTCTGGAATTGCCGAAGGACGAGCGCCCGCGTGAAAAGCTCCTGACACGCGGCGCCGGGGCCTTGACCGACGCGGAACTCCTGGCGATCTTCCTGCGCACCGGGATACCCGGCAAGAGTGCCATCGACCTGGCCCGCGACCTGCTTACCGACCTTGACGGCTTGCGGGGCCTTTTCTCCGCCGATCAGAAACGACTCTGTAAAAACAAGGGACTCGGCCCCGCCAAGTATGTGCAGCTCCAGGCGGTGCTGGAGATGAGCCGGCGTTACCTGGCCGCCGAGATGAATCGGGGCGACCCCCTGACCAGCCCGGAGGCCACCCGGGCCTTTATCAAGAGCAAGCTCTACCACTATCCCCACGAAGTCTTCGCCTGCCTCTTCCTCGACAACCGCCACCAGGTGCTGAGGTACGAGGAGCTCTTTAACGGCACCATCGACGGCGCCAGCGTCCACCCCCGCGAGGTGGTACGCCGCGCCCTCGAACTCGGCGCCGCCGCCGTTATCTTCGCTCACAACCATCCTTCCGGGGTCACCGAACCGAGCCAGGCCGACCTGCGCATTACCCAGCGCCTCAAGGACGCCTTGGCCCTGGTGGATGTCCGCGTCCTTGATCACCTCATCGTCGGCGATGGCCAAGGCATTTCCTTCGCCGAGCGGGGATTGCTTTAAGGAAAATTGGAGAATTTATTTACAGATGAAGAAAAAATTATGATAGTTGTTCATTAAGTGCAGTCATCCGGGCTTTAGAAAATGGCTATCCATATTTTATCGAACTGAAGCCAGAGTTTATTGAAACCGCCGAAGGTCACTCTGAACCATTAAGCTCACCGGATTGGACAAGGGTAACCATCTGGGGATTGACTGAAAGACCTGATGTATTGGAATTTGCATATGATGGAGCGAAGGTTGTATATGCTATTCTGAAGAAGCATGAATAAATTAATAATTTAACATTTTTTCCTAAAAATTATCTGTCTGGTTTTTGTCTCTAAAATATTCAAAATCAGCCATATCATCCTGAATTACATGATAACACCTCCAGTCATGGAAATATTTGTAAATTTTTTCTTTATCCTCGTAAGTTATCGTCGTTGACACCAAGAGCTTGTGAAAAATTTTGCGCAGAACTTTCAAACCTTTCAAATGCATTTCATGATGCGTTGCTAAGTTTGGGCATTTGTTAGTGGCAAGGATGCATTCCTCTTTTTCAATATGCTTATAAGTAAGCAAGTCGTATGTATCAACGATTTCCGTAAGTTTCGTGCGTAGTATTTCGTGGTCTTCAATATTAAGTGAGTCTACGGCTTGCTGTGCTGTTTCGAGAAGGAGTTTATGCATCCGATCCACTACTTCATTTCCCACACTACAATCTTCAGTCCAACCTTCAAGTGAAAACATTTTAATACCTCATCAATATCGCCCTGTAACCGGATAGCGCCTACTGGTGTCTTGAGTTATGGGGGGTGGAGCAATGATCGGGAGGCTATTAGCCTTCACCAGGGCCAGGCATTCGTCAGTTCCACGAGTGTATCGGGGAGTTCCATTAAGGCGGCCAGGACATCCGGATTGAGGTCAGGCCAGCCGTGCATCTCTTCGATGGCTTCGGCGATGAGATCAGCACTTCCAGAGAGGTAAAGGTCAGGAAAGGCATCGTCTGTCATTAAGGAGATCCCGTGTCTGGTGGTCGAGGGTCTGGCCATGAGCCATGGTTACGAACACTATGACCATGATGACGGCAGTTTGTCTCCGTCCTTGCCGTTAATCCTCAATTGTTGCCTATTCCACTCCGAGACTCACTTAGCATTTGGAAGTATTTTTAGTCATAGCCGAACCTTCTATTCACACTAGGCAAACCCTTGGATCGCGGTATTCTTTTATCAAAATTATTTAATTAAATCAATAATTTAAATGAAAGATTATGCTCGATATCAAGGGCGTGCGGTTGACCAGGTCTGGACTAGGCGGGGCTGCGTCCCTGGGTGATGAATGCCCGGTATGTCAAACAGGTCCCCGGGCGCAAGACGGATATCAGCGTGGCCCAGTGGTTGGCCATCCTGGCCCGCGGTGGCACCGTCCCGCCGGCCAACCTGCGCCTGATCGCCCGGGGGCTGCAGAACCTGACGGGCGATCTTGGCCAGGGTTACCGGGATGCTGCCGTCTGATGTGGTGAAGTTTTTGATGGTCAAGGTCTCCTCAACAAGTTTAAAAAATTTATGAAATTAAGATGGTGATGAAGCCTGTGGGTAACCCTAATCTACTAAAAAATCCCTTCTATTATAATAACTTGTAACATTTTTAACCCTCCGGATAAATCCTCCTGGGGATGTTGAAGGCCTGTTGATAAAATCGACGCTGTTTGGATGTACATTTTTATCCCCAGTTTTCAACAGACTTACACACGGCTTATCCAGGGGTGAGCGGGCAAAAGGCCTGGTCGAATATAGGGAAAGGCGTGGAGTGACCGGCTGCATCGTGACCCAGCCCGGTTTGCAGCATCTCGACACCCGAAAATCACATCACAGGTGCCTAAGCACTTGCGCTGGCGCGGCGAATCGGGTATTTTTGCCCGTCTTTCATTCTCGGTCTGGCTGATGAAGGCCCGACCCCTGGCCAACCTCTAAGGGAAGCGTCATGTCCAAAGTCTGTCAAGTAACCGGTAAGCGCCCGCTTTCTGGTTGCAACGTCTCCCACGCCCACAATAAGACCAAGCGCCGGTTCCTGCCGAATCTGCACTACCATCGTTATTGGGTCGAGAGCGAGAATCGCTGGGTGCGCCTGCGCCTGTCCACCGATGCCATGCGCCTGATCGACAAGAAAGGTATCGATGCAGTGATCGCCAAGATGCGCGATCGCGGTGACAAGGTCTGAGGAGGTAAACACCCATGGCTAAGGCAGCACGTGACAAGATCCGCCTGATTTCCAGCGCTGGCACAGGTCATTTTTATACGACCACCAAGAACAAGCGCAACATGCCCGGCAAGATGGAAATCAAGAAATTCGATCCGGTCGTGCGTCAGCACGTCCTCTACAAGGAAGGTAAGATCAAGTAGCCGATCCTCGTTGCCCTTGATGCGAAAACCCGCTTATGGCGGGTTTTTTTATGCCCCCGAAAAATAGCCCCTGTTAACGATAGTCCCTGCCCCACTGCCAGGTCGGTTCCTTGGCACCCTCCCCCTTGGATAAGCCATTGACAAACGAGGATCAAGTCTGTGGAAAACTGGGGATAAAAAAATCAGTCGCGGCGGCCGCAACTTGATCCACAGGGCTTCAACATCTTCAGGTGGCTTTATCCCAAGGGTTAAAATCCCCTTAACTCACGATACTGCAGGGGATTTTGAGGTCGATCTGAGTTATCCACAGACCTCATCATCATCTTCATTCTTAATATTTCTTAGTATCTTTGAAGATGGTTGGGCCCGTGTTGCGCGGAAATCCTGACTGCCTTTATGGGAAACGTGGGGGATCGGAGGTCAGGCGCCAGCCGCTGCCAGCCTCGTCGTAACGCCAGACCTGATGATCAGTGAGACTGCGCACCACCTGAGTGTCCTGACGCACGTAATCGATCTGGACCCACTGTTCAGCCTGATCCTGATCCTCGGCGACGAGCAGGGGCGGCTGGACCACTTCGTAGCCCGTTAGGCGAATCGCCTTGAGCTGGAGTTGGTCGGGTGGCAATCGGGACCTGATGACGGGATCCAGATAGTTCCAGGCCGTGTCGTAGTAGCCCCATCGCAAGGCATTACCATAGGCATAGGTAGCGGCCGTCAGGCCTTGGGTCTTTTTTTCCTTGCGGACGTGGGCGCAGCCCGAGGACAGCAGGGCGAAGACCAGCAGGAGGGGCAGGGGCGATTTGTTCATGTTCGTGACCAGGTTCAGCATTAGATTCTTGACCCCTGGGGGCCCCTGGGGCGGATCTCAGCCAACAATCCGCCCATCCTCGAAATATATGACCCGGTCCGAAAGCGAACCCACCCGTGGATCATGGGTGACGATCACCGCCGCTCGCCCCAGGTCGTGGGCCAGGTCTCCCAGTAGCTTGACCACGGCGCGCCCATTGGTGGAGTCGAGGGCGGCGGTAGGCTCGTCCGCCAGCAGGATGGCCGGATGGCCGGCCAAGGCGCGGGCGATGGCGACCCGCTGTTTCTCGCCGCCGGAGAGTTGCTTGGGGTAGTTGCGCAAGCGTTCGCCCAGGCCTACTCGCTCCAGGAGTTCCACGCCCTCGTCCAGATCCCGGCCCTTGAGCTCTAGGGCCAACTGGACATTCTCCAGAGCGGTGAGGGCCGGGAACAAATTGTAGCTTTGGAAGATAAAACCCATGCGCGCCAGCCGCAGCCGGGCCAATTCCGCGGTGGCGAGGGTCCCGATCTCCCGACCCTCGACCCGCACCTTGCCGGCGCTGGCTTGCAGCAGGCAGCCCAGGACCATCAGCAGGGTGGTCTTACCGCTCCCGGAGGGGCCCATGAGGGCCAGGATCTCCCCGGGTCGCACCGCCAGATCGACCCCATTGACGGCATGCACGGCCGTGGGGCCGCTGCCATACACCACGGACAGCCCTATCGCCTCCAGGGCGGGGACGGGATCGGGGATCGGGTTGTGGGTGTCGGGCCGGCTCACGCGGTCACCGTTGGAAGACCATGGCCGGGTCTATGCCCATGGCCTTGCGGATGGAGATGAGGGACGCCAGCATGCACATGGCCAGGGTGACCCCATAGAGGCCGATGGCCAGCTCCCAGGGGACCAGGACCACGGCGGCGGACAGGGCGCTGGCCTCTGCCAGGAGCAGGGCGAGGGCGATCCCCGGGACATGTCCCAGGGTAGCGCTGATGGCCGCCTGGCCTAAAATGATCTTATAGATGAAGTCACGCGGGGCGCCCATGGCGCTGAGGGTACCGAATTCGGTCAGATGGTCCACCGTGGTGGCGTACAGCACCTGAGCCACTATGACGGAGCCGACCAGTAGCCCAAGGAGGGCGGAGACGAGCACCGAGGCCCCAGCGCCGGTGGTGAACATCCAGTAATCGCGGGTGCGGGCGGCGAAGTCGGCGCTCAAATAGACATCACTGCGCGGCAGGGCCTGGGCCAGGGCGGCGCGGACCGCGCCCGGGTCCGCCCCGGGCGCGAAGGTCCCGATCACATAGTTGGATTCGTCCTCGGCGAGCCGCGAGAAGCCCTGGGCGGTGCGAAAGGAGGCGAAGACCCAGGGGGAGGTGGTGAAGGAGCGGATGCCTTGGGTGAGACCCACCACCCGCGCCCGCATGCCATTGATTTCCAGTTCGGTCCCCGTGCTGGCTATGCCCAGTTTCTCCATATAAACCCGATCCACCATGACCCCGTCCGGTTGGCGGAGGTCTTCCAGCCGCCCCGCCACCAGATTCCAGGGACCAGCCAGACCCGAGTTCAGATCGAATCCGACCAGAATGATGCTCTCATCCCCGCCGCCCGGCTTCTTCCAGGGGACGAATTGCACCAGGAGCCGTTCCGCCTGGGCGACACCCGGCACGGAGCGGGCGAGGTAGAGCTCGCGTTCCTTCATGGGCAGGGAGATCTCGAAGTTCTGGGCGCCCCGGGCGACGACCCAGAAATCCGCGTGGGTATGACGGACGATGACGGTGGTGGCGTCGGAGAAGCCCAGAAAGAGGCCGATCTGCATAGCGATCAGGACGACGGCGAAGACGATGCCGACCAGCGTCACGACGAAGCGGGAGCGATCATGGGCCAGGTTGCGCCATGCGAGCAGCCAGGCCATGCGGCTCCCGCAGAGGGATGATCGAGGTCGACCTGGTTTCATACCGCCCCTACCCTGGGTCCCCGATCTCAATGAAGACGTCCACCCGAAGACCCGCCGGGAGCCGGGTATTCGCCTCGAGATCGATCAAGACCTCCAGGACCCGGGTGTCCTGGCGTTCCCCCGGGTCCTCCGAGAGGACCCGTTTGCGCCCCATGAGATTGCCAATGCGCGCGACCTGGCCCCTGAAGCGGCGGTCCCCATAGGCATCGGCCTGGATACGGGCATGCTGACCAAGGCGCACTAAGCTGATATCCGCCTCGTCCACCTCGGCGCGTACCCTCAGGTGGGAGATGTCGCCCACGGCCAGGATCGGCGTATCCCCCAACTCGGTCACCTGCTCCCCGGCGCGGCGGATGCGACGCAGCACCACGCCATCGATGGGGCTGCGCACGAAAGATTTCTGATAAATCGCCTGGAACTCCGACAGCCGCGCCTCGGCGAGTGACACCTCGGCCTCCGCCTTGGCGCGCTCATCATCCCGCGCCGGGGCGTCCACTACCGCCAGATGTTCCCGGGCGCGGGCCAGGCGGGCGCGGGCGACGTCCTGCTCGCTCGTGGCGTTGTCCAGGTCTTGGCCACTGCCCAACCGCTTATTCGCCAACCCTTGCTGGCGGTTTAATTCCCGTTCGGCCCTCATGAGCAGGGCCTCGGCCTCGCGCACCGCCGCGGCCGCCTCCGCGCGTTCCGCGGGGCGGGCACCATTGACCACCCGGGCGAGTCCCGCCTGGGCGATAGCTACATTGGCCTCGGCGGCACGCACTCGTGCCAGGTGATCTGCATTTTCCAGGGTCGCCACCACCTCGCCCTTCCGGACCGGATCGCCTTCCTCCAGCGGGACATCCGCCAACCGCCCGGTCATGGCCGCCGCGATCCGGATCTCCTCCGAGATGGGCTCCACGCGTCCCAGGGCGGCGATCATCGTCCGGGGGATGGGCACGGGCATATCGGTGGGCGCCGCTGTTCCTTCCTCGGCCTGGGGCAGGCTTGTCGCCATCAGGACCAGGAGTCCCAGAGCAGGCCGTAGTGGCAGGGAAAAATAGCGATGCATGGAGCGATTACCTCGAAAAAAGGCCGTGTGATCGCAGCCCTGGCCATCAGTTCGGGTATTCATCCGCCCGGCGCGCGTCGCCCTGGACTCTGGCCACCGGATAGCGCTGTTCGTTGTGGGTGATCTTAGCCTCGGCGGCGGCGATCAGGTCCAGGTCCAGGCGCTCCGCCAGGCGAATAAGGTAGATGAGGATATCGGCCATTTCCTGGCCAACGGCGAATTTCTTGTCCGCGTCCAGTTGGGCGCTCTGGGCCTCGCTCAACCACTGAAAGTGTTCCAGCAACTCGCCGCACTCGCCCGCCAGGGCCATGGCCAGGTTCTTGGGCGAGTGAAATTGCTCCCAGTCCCGGGCGCGGGCGAAGGCGAGCAGGCGGCGGTTGAGTTCGTCGAGGCTATCCGGCATGTCTGGGAATTCCAGCTTGCCCCGTGGCAAAGGGTAGGAAAGGCGTGGCTTCGCGCTGGGGGGCGTGAAGGGGCAGGCCCCGGATTGGGCTCAATCCGAGGCGGTGGACAGGCTTCGGCATGGACCCTGGTCTGGCCATCTACAAGCCTGCCTCCCTCGGCCGCGCGCGGGCGCGGGCCAGGGCGGCGCGCACCTGATTCGGGGCCGTGCCGCCGATATGGTCGCGGGCGGCCAGGGAGCCTTCCAGGGTCAGGAAGCCGAACACATCCGCACTGATCAGGGGCGAAAAGGACTGGAGCTCCGCCAGGCTGAGTTCGGACAGGTCCCGCCCCTCGCGCACCCCCAGGGCTACGGCCTTGCCGACGATTTCGTGGGCGTCGCGGAAGGGGATGCCGCGTCGCACCAGATAATCCGCCAGGTCGGTGGCGGTGGCGAAGCCCTGGCGAGCCGCCGCGCGCATCCGTTCCCGGTTACAGGTCAGGCGCGCCATCATGTCGGCAAAGACCTTGAGGCAGCCCTTGAGGTTGTCCACCGTGTCGAAGAGGGGTTCCTTGTCCTCTTGGTTGTCCTTGTTGTAGGCCAGGGGTTGGCCCTTCATCAGGGTCAGCAGACCCATGAGATGACCGAAGATGCGCCCCGTCTTGCCGCGCACCAGCTCGGGGACGTCCGGATTTTTCTTCTGGGGCATGATGGAGGAGCCGGTGCAGAAGGAATCCGAGAGATCCACAAAGCCGAACTGGGCCGAGGACCAGAGGATGAGTTCCTCGGAGAAGCGCGACAGGTGCATCATGAGGATGCTGGCGGCGGCGGTGAATTCGATGGCAAAGTCCCGGTCCGAGACGGCGTCCAGGGAGTTCTCCGCCGGCCGGTCGAAGCCGAGCAGCTCGGCGGTCAGGTGGCGGTCGATGGGATAGGTGGTTCCGGCCAGGGCGGCGGCCCCCAGGGGCATGACGTTGACGCGGCGGCGGCAGTCCGCCAGGCGCTCGCGATCTCGTTCGAGCATCTCGAACCAGGCCATCATGTGGTGGCCGAAGGTGATGGGCTGGGCCACCTGGAGGTGGGTGAAGCCCGGCATGATGGTGTCGACCTCGCGCTCGGCCAGATCCAGCAAGGCCGCCTGGAGACGGGCGATGGCCGGACGCAGGACGTCGATCTCGTCGCGCAGCCAGAGGCGCACGTCCGTGGCCACCTGGTCGTTGCGCGAGCGCCCGGTGTGGAGCTTCTTGCCGGCCTCGCCGATGTCGGCGGTGAGGGCCGATCTCCACGTTCATGTGGACGTCTTCCAGGGGGATGGACCAGGCGAAATCACCCGCCTTCGATGCGCGCGCGCACCCGCTCCAGCCCGGCGACGATGGCGTCGCGCTCGGCCTCGGTCAGGATGCCCTGGCGCGCCAGCATGGTGGCATGGGCGATGGAGCCCTGGATATCGTAGGCGGTAGAGCCGGCGGTCGAAATCGACGGAGGCGGTGAAGGCCTCGACAAAGGCGTCCGTGGGTTCGTTGAAACGCCCGGCCCAGGGCTTGAAGCTGGCATGCTGGTCCGGGGTCGGTCACTCGGTTCATTCGTTCGGCGCGCGGATTCTACAGGCCGGCCACGGGCGCATGACGGGCGTCCAGCGGTCCAGGGCCCGGGTCAGGGCCCGGTCGACGTTGCGGCACGGACTGTGCCGCTCAGCGTATCGGGCCCGAGCCCGGACACTCGTCCCTGACCAAGAACCTAAAGCAGCGTCCGCAAAATCGGTGCAGGGTTTGCCGCCGCCATGGCGGCTTAGGATGGTGCTTTCCGCTGGAATTGAGAAGATGGCCGATACAATTCGCATCGCCACCCGCAAATCCCCCCTGGCCTTGTGGCAGGCCGAGCATGTGGCAGAGGCCTTGCGTCGCGCTCATCCCGGTCTCCTGGTTGAGATCCTGGGCATGACGACCCGCGGCGATAAAATTCTCGACGCTCCTCTGGCCAAGATTGGTGGCAAGGGCCTCTTTGTCAAGGAATTGGAACAGGGCCTTTTGGAAGGGTCCGCAGATATCGCCGTCCATTCCACCAAGGATGTGCCGGTTGATTTCCCCGAGGGCCTCTTCCTGCCGGTCATCCTGGAGCGCGAAGACCCCCGCGACGCCTTCGTCTCCAACCGCTACGAGCAGTTGGCTGACCTACCCCAGGGGGCACGCGTCGGCACCTCCAGCCTACGCCGTCAGTGTCAGCTTGCGGCCCGGCGGCCCGACCTGGATATCCAGCCCCTGCGTGGCAACGTCAATACCCGCCTGGCCAAGCTCGACAGTGGTGAGTTCGACGCCATCCTCCTGGCCGCCGCTGGTCTCATGCGCCTGGGTTTCGAGGAGCGCATCCGCTCCCGTCTGAGCATCGACGAGAGCCTGCCGGCCATCGGTCAGGGGGCCGTCGGCATCGAATGCCGGACGGACGATGCCCGGGTCCTGGCCCTGCTGGCGCCCCTGCATCACCCGGATACGGCCACGCGGGTCTGGGCCGAGCGCGCCATGAACCGCCGCCTACAGGGTGGCTGCCAGGTCCCCATCGCCGGTCACGCGGTACTGAAGGGCGACGAACTCTGGATGCGGGGCTTGGTCGGTACCCCGGATGGTGCTTGCCTGCTGGTTGCGGAGCAACAGGTCCCACGCGCACAGGCGGAGGAACTGGGCATGCAAGTGGCGGATGATCTGATCGCCCAGGGTGCCCACGCCATCCTCCAGGCCTTGGCGGAGGAGTGAGCCGGTGCCAACCCCCTGCGATCTCGCCGGGCGCGGCGTCCTGGTGACCCGGCCCCGGGCCCAGGCGGCTGGCCTGTGCCAACTGATCACGGCCGCCGGTGGTCGAGCCATTGCCTTCCCGACCATCGAGATCGAGGCCGCCGGGGCTAGCGAAGGCGCCCGGCGCCTCCTGGCCGAACCGGCGGACCTGCTGTTCTTCACCAGCCGCAACGCCGTGGACTATGCGCTTACCCTGTTTCCCGGCGGAGTCCTGCCTGCAAGTCCGCGTCTGGTGGCGGTGGGCAAGGCCACCGCCGAGGCCCTGACGGCCGCTGGCCGCGCCCCTGATCTGGTGCCCGAGGGCCGCTACGACAGCGAGGCCCTCCTCGCCCTGCCGGAACTCCAGGATCTCAGCGGCTTGAGGGCCGTCATCGTGCGTGGGGAGGGTGGACGGCCCCTGCTGGGCGAGACCCTGAGGGCGCGTGGCGCCGAGGTGGCCTATGCCGAGGTCTATCGTCGCGCCTTGCCCGAGGTCGAACCCGCCGTCCTGCTGGCGGGCTGGGAGCGCGAGGTCCAATTTGTCACCGCCACCAGTGGCGAGATCCTCGATAACTTGATGCGGATACTGGGCGAGGCGGGCCGGGAGCGCCTCCTGGCAACGCCCCTGGCGGTGGTCAGCGCCCGCACCCGTCTGGATGCCGTGCGGATGGGCTTTGTGCGGGTCGAACTGGCAGATCGTGCCGATGACCCGGCCCTGGTCCAGGCCCTGTGCCGCTTGGCGGCCTAGCCAGGCCGGGCGCGAACCTGGCTATTCCATGATCCCCCCGTCGCGCATCCTGCTGATTCGCCTGAGTGCTATTGGCGACATCGTCTTTGCCTCGCCCCTGATCTCCGCCTTGAGGCGCGCCTATCCCCAGGCCCATATCGCCTGGCTGGTACAACCCGAATGTGCCCCCCTGTTGTGGCATCATCCCGATCTGGATCAGGTCATCACCTGGCCCCTCGCCGAGTGGAAGGCCCTGTGGCGCGAGCGGCGTTGGGGGGACTTGTGGCGGCGTGCCCGCGCCTTGCGCACCGAGTTGCGCGGGCAGGGGTTTGACTGGGTCCTCGACCTGCAGGGCCTGCTGAAGAGTGGCCTACCCGCCTGGTTGACCGGCGCCCGGGTGCGTATCGGCCTGGGTTCCCGCGAGGCCAGCCAGTGGCTGATGACGCGCGTCGTGCCCCGGGGCGGCGATCCTGATGGCATCGGTTCCGAGTACCGGTTTCTGGCGGAGCAACTGGGCCTGCCGCTGGCGGGCTTTGCCATGTCCCTGGTCCCGGGGGAAGACGACCGGGCCTTCGCGCGGACCCTGATCGAGCGGGAAGGGCTGGCGGATGGCTATGCGGTCTTCTGCCCCTTCACCACCCGCCCTCAGAAGCACTGGTTCGAGGACCGCTGGGCCCGGCTGGCGGGGGAGCTGAAGCGCGCCCTGGGCTGGCGGGTGCTGATGCTGGGGGGGCCCGGGGATCGCGAGGCGGGGGCAAGAATCCTGAGTCTGGCGGGGGCTGACTTTAGCGTTGACCCTGATTCAGCTCCAACCCAGAGCCTGATCAACCTGGCGGGGACGACCAGCCTGCTCCAGGCCGCGGCCTTGATAGAGGGCAGCCGCCTGGTCATCGGCGTGGATACGGGGTTAAGCCACATGGGCATCGCCTTTGGCCGGCCCAGCCTGCTGCTGTTCGGATCGACCTGCCCCTACCTGAAAACGGGGCGCGACAATGCCCGGGTGCTCTATCACCCCAGGCCCTGTTCCCCCTGCAAGCGCCGGCCGACCTGTCAGGGCACCTTTGATTGCATGCGGGACCTCGAGGTTGCCGAGGTACTGGCGGCGGCACAAGTCCTGCTTGAGGGGTCGTCATGAGGGTGCTGCACGTTGAAGGGGGCCGCCATCTCTATGGCGGTGCCCGTCAGGTCCTTTATCTGCTGGACGGCCTGGCGCAACGGGGGGTGACCAATGGTCTGATCTGCCGGGCTGGCAGCCAGATGGCGGCGGCGGCGGTGGGCCATGCCGAGGTTTTCGCCATGCCCATGGGTGGCGATCTGGACCTGGGCCTGATCCCGCGCATCTACTTCCGGACCCTCCAGTTCGATACGGACGTCCTGCACCTGCATAGCCGGATCGGCGCCGATGTCATGGGCGGCATCGCCGGGCGTCTGGCGGGGGTGCCCGTGGTCCACTCCCGCCGGGTCGACAACCCGGAACCCCCCTGGCGGGTGAAACTCAAATACCGCCTGCATGACCGGGTGATTGCCATCTCCGAGGGCATCGGCGAGGTCCTGCTGGCGGCGGGGCTGCCGCCGGACAAGCTGCGGGTGGTGCGCAGCGCGGTGGATTGTCACCCCTTCGCGGGGCCGCGCGATCGCGAGACCCTGCGGGAGCGGCTCGGCGTGCCCCCCGAGAGTCCCCTGATCGGGGTCGTGGCCCAGCTCATCCCCCGCAAGGGCCATCAGTTGCTGATCGAGGCCCTGCCGCCCCTGGTGGCTGAGTTCCCAGACTTGCGGGTGCTGTTTTTCGGCCAGGGTCCCGAGGCGGCGAACCTGGAAAGGCGCATCGCCCAGGCGGGGCTAGAGAACTACGTCATCCTCTGTGGTTTTCGCGATGACTTGCCCGAGTTACTGTCGGGCCTGGACCTGCTGGTCCATCCCGCCAGCCGGGAGGGGCTGGGTGTCTCCCTGCTCCAGGCCTCCTGCGCCGGGGTGCCCATCATCGCCAGCCGGGCGGGTGGCATCCCCGAGGCGGTCCGGGAGGGTGTCAATGGCCTGCTGGTATCCCCGGGCGATGTCGCGGCCCTGGGTCAGGCGATCGCCAGGCTACTGCGGGATCCCGACCTGGCCCGCCGTCTCGGTCGTGGCGGGCGCGTCCTGATGAGCGCCGAGTTTTCCATCCCGGCCATGGTGGAAGGCAATCTGGCGGTCTATCGGGAGTTGGTGGGGAGCGGCAAGGCCAAGGTCCCGCATGACTGAGCCCCTGAGCCTGCAAATTATCGGCAGCAAGGCCTTGGGTGGGGCCGAGCGCTGGTTCGCGCGTTTCGCCCGTGCCCTGGCGGAGACGGGGGCCAGGGCGGAACTGGCGATCCGCGCCGGCGGCGCCCTCGAGGATCTGGACCTGGGACCCTTGCCCCTGCATCGCCTGCCCCTGCGCACCGTTTGGGACCCCCTCTCCCGCTATGCGGTGAGCCGTCTCATCGCCCGCGTCCAGCCGGATATCGTCCAGACCTACATGGGGCGCGCCACCCGTCTTACCCATCTCAAGCCCCCGTCACGACCGGGCCAGGGCCCTGTGCATGTCGCCCGGCTGGGGGGCTACTACGCCCTGCACCCCTATCGCCATGCCCAGGCCTGGATCGGCAACACCCGGGGGCTCTGTGACTGGATGGTCCAGCAGGGTCTGCCGGCGGGGCGGGTTCATCACATCTATAACTTCGTCGAACCGGCTCAACCCGTCGCCCCCGAACGACTTGAGGCCCTGCGGGCGGAACTCGGCCTGCCCGCGGAGGCCTGGGTGCTGGTCAGCGCCGGGCGTTTCGTCCCCGTCAAGGGCCTGACCCATCTGGTCGAGGCCCTGGCCCGGCTGCCCCAGACCATCGCGGATCGCCCGGTACGCCTGGTGCTGCTCGGCGACGGGCCCCTGGGCCCCGCCTTGCGCCGTCAGGCCGAGGCGGCGGGCATCGGCGACCGCATCCACTGGGCCGGCTGGCAAAGGGAGCCGGGCCCCTATTTTCAGATGGCGGACCTGGTGGTGTTTCCCTCCCTGGAGGAGGAGACCCTGGGCAATGTCATCCTGGAGGCCTGGACCTGGTCCAAGCCCCTGGTGACCAGCCTCTTTCGCGGGGCGCGGGAGATTGCCCGTCACGGGGAGGACGCCTGGTGCCTACCCTGCGGGGATGCCCGGGCCTTGGCCGAGGGGATCGGAATTGTGTTGGGAGATGACCAACTGCGCCAGGATCTGGCCCGGGCGGGTCAGGCCCGGGTCCGGGCGGAGTTCGCGCGGGACCCCATCATGGCGTCGTATCGGGACCTCTACCGCCAGCTTCTGGGCGCTGCGTCCTGAGAGAGGCTTGCCGACATGTCGCCCCGGATTTCCATTCTCATGTACCACCAGGTGGGTGACTTTGCACCCATGGAGGCGCATCGGGCCAATTACTGCGACCATCGGCGCTTCGCCCGGCAGATGGGGTTCCTGCATGCCCTGGGCTATGAGGTGCTGGATCTGGATGGCGCCCTGGCTGGCCTGCGGGGCGAGCGGCCCCTGGCGGCCCGGTCCCTGGTGCTGACCTTCGACGATGGCTACGACAACTTCGCGGACCATGCCCTGCCGATTCTGGCCCGTTATGGCTTCACCGCCACCGTTTATGCCATCAGCGGCTGGCTTGGCCAACCCATCCAGTGGTATGGCCAGGAGCCCGGCCGCGCCCGGCCCCGGCTCATGGATGCGGGCCGGCTGCGGGAGATCCAGGCCGCCGGCATGACCATTGGCTCCCACACCGCCAGCCACGCCCGCCTGGCCGAGCTGGACCCCGAGAGCCAGCGCCAGGAGCTGACCCGGAGCAAGGCGGACCTGGAGGACCTGCTGGGGACCCCGGTGCGTCACCTCTGCTATCCCTTCGGCAGCTTCAATCGGAACACGGTGCGGGCCGCCCGGGAGGCGGGCTACGTTAGCGCCACCACCTGCCTGCGGGGCGCGGCCACGGCGGTGGACCATCCCCTGATCCTACCCCGCAAGGCCATCTCCTTTGGCGACAACCTGCTGGGCTTTGCCTGGAAGCTGGGTTTCAAGCAGGCCCCCACGGCGGAACTGAGCGCCTGGCGGGACCGCCTGAGCCAGGAATCCGGTCTCTGATCCCCCGCCGATTCCCGCCACCACCGCGCCCGCGAAAATCCCCGTCGGGCCCCTGTGCTAGACTGCCGTCCTTTGCGGGGATTGCGCCGAGGCCACCTGGTCGCCGGCGCCGAGAGGGCTCGGCTCCTACGCCTCTGCTTGCACCTAACAGATTAAGGGGTGTCGCCCTTGAACCGGCTCTACAGCCTGCTGCTATACCTGGCTCTGCCCTTCGCCCTGCTGCGGCTCCTGTGGCGGAGCTGGCGGTCCCCGGCCTATCGCCAGCGCTGGCGGGAGCGGCTCGGCTTCTATGGCGACCAGCCCCTGGCGGCCGGGCTCTGGATTCATGCCGTATCGGTGGGGGAGACCCAGGCCGCTGCGCCCCTCATCAAGTATTTCCTCGATGAGCACCCCGATCTGGGAGTCATGGTCACCACCACCACGCCGACGGGGTCCGAGCGGCTGCGCGCCCTCTTCGAGGATCGGGTCCGTCATGTCTATGTCCCCTATGACCTGCCCGCCATCCTCGATCGCTTCCTGGATCGCGTCCGGCCCCGCCAGGTACTGGTCATGGAGACCGAAATCTGGCCCAACATGCTGCGGGTCTGCCAGCGGCGCGGTATCCCGGTGATCCTGGGCAATGGCCGCCTCTCCGCCCGTTCCGCCCGGGGCTATGGGCGCCTGGGTGGCTTCGCCCGTCAGACCTTCTCCCGCCTCTCCCTGGTCGCGGCCCAGACCAGCGCCGACGCCCAGCGCTTCATCGACCTGGGCGTGCCGGCGGCACGGGTGAAGGTCACGGGCAGCATCAAGTTTGACCTGCGTCAGCCCGCGAGTCTGGAGGATAGCGCCGAATTCATGCGCCATTTTTGGGGAACCGATCGACCGGTCTGGGTCGCGGCCAGCACCCATGAAGGCGAGGAGGAGCCCCTGCTGAAGGTGCATCGCCGGATTCTGGCGCAATTGCCCCGGGCCCTGCTGGTCCTGGTCCCCCGTCACCCCGAGCGCTTTGACCGGGTGGCCGCCCTGGCCGGTGCGTCTCGGCCTGCCCCCCGTGCGCCGCTCCACCGGCGGGCGTTGCGGGCCGGAGGATGCGGTCTTTTTGGGGGACACCATGGGCGAGTTGCCGGTCCTGATCGCGGCGGCGGACGCGGCCTTTATCGGTGGGAGCCTGGTGCCGGTGGGCGGGCACAATCTGCTGGAGGCGGCGGCGGCGGGGGTACCCGTGGCCATCGGCCCCCATGCCTTCAACTTCGCCCAGATCACGGAACTCCTGGTCCAGGAAGGCGCGGCGGTGCAGGTGCCGGATGCCGATGCCCTGGCCGGACCTCATGCTTGACTGGCTCGGTGACGCCGCGACCCGGGCGCGCATGGGCGAAAATGGCCGGCGGGTGGTGGCGCTCAATCGGGGGGCCCTCGGGCGCCTGATCGCCTTGGTGGAGGCCCTGGAACCTGCCCCTGCGCACCCGCGCCCCGGCACTGCCTTGAGGGCAGGGGTGCTTTGATTACAACCTGTTGGTGAATTGAGGTTTTTCAGATCTTGAAGCGGGAAAAGAGTTCCCGCCGGGACACCTCTTTCTGCAAGGGACAGTCCCGCCGAGCCTGCTCCATATTCTCATCGCGGGTACGAATGACCTGACCCCAGGCCTCGAAAACCGCTTCGGTGTCCGCGTAGGTCCCCATGTCGAGGCAAATGGGCTGCAACAGAAAGTGGCCCAGGTCTCGATGGTAGCTCAGATGAGCTTGCTGGGACTGGCCGAGGAGTGAGAAGAGGATACGGGGACCCAAGACCTGGTAGGGGGCTTCCGCCCGCTCCGGCGCGGACCAGCCACCAGGCAGGGCGAGGGGCGGGGATCGGTCGGGAAAGAGCAGGCGCGCGAGCATCCAGGGGGTGAGAAGCAGCAGGACTCGCCAGTCCTCGACCCGGCGTAAGGCCCGCTGCTGAATCCCGAGGTTGAGATTCAGAAAAGGATCGCCTAGAAGCTGCTCGCGCAGAATGGCTTGGTGAACGCCCAGTACCGCCGCGGATAGGGCGGCGTCCTCCGCAAGCTCCGGCGGGCAAAGCGACCAGGGGTCGTCAGGCAAGTTCCACCTCCCCACACAGCCCGGCCAGCCGTGCCCCCAGCAGGCGGTAGAGTTCAAACTCGCCATGGATCTGGAGATCTCGCGCGAAGCGGGGGAGCCAGCGGTCGAGATGCGCGCCCCATAACTCCCCAATAATCCCCTCCGCATCTCCCCGCTCCTCCAGCAGGGCCAGGCATTCGAGTAAGGTGCCCAGGTAATCGGCGGGCGCCAATCTGGCCCCCAGGCCCGCGCGGCGGTAGAGGGCCTCAAGATCCCCCGCGGCGGTTCCCCCCATCTGGCCCTGCCGATAGGCCGATTCGAAGGGGGGGCAAGGCGTCTTGGGGTAACCGCTCAAAAAGAGACGGGTGTGCTCGCCCTGCCAATGTTCCAGGGGCCTATGCGCCAACTCCTCGATGGCGGGCGACAACCAGGGGGCCATGGGTAGCATGTCTCGCAGGGCGTCGAGGGCATCATCCTCCGGAAAAGCCAGCAAGGCGGAGAGGACGTAGATTTGCCGCGGATCAGGATAGCGGTCGGTGGCCATGGTCGGGAAATTCCAGCAGGAAGAAGTTTGATAGGTATTTAAGAAGATACTAAACTAATAGGGCTGACCATCCACTTAATCACCCACGGAGACCTTTGGGAGAATCCCATGGAAAATTTGCTTGGCTTTGCCGGCTCGGGAGCCGGACTTTTGGTCGTGTTTGCGCTCTATCTTGGCGGTGCCGGTATGGTCCTCGAGCTTGTGAATCGGCTTGTGCCTCGTAAGCACCGCGAATGATGCCCCGCACCCCTCGCCACCTAATCCTCACCACAACCCTGGCCATCGGCCGCCCGAGAAGGCGGTCGGTGGCTTGATTTCATCCTATTGCCCTCTTGATACAAGTCCCGCCCCCTACCAGGGATAGGCATAGATCCCTGCGTACATGAAGTAGTGCCGCAACAGGTAACCGCCCATCAGGACCAGGACCGAGGCGGTGATAATGGGCACGTGACTCGTCCAGCCCTTGACCACCCCCCTGAGTTCCAGAAAGAAAGGCACGATCAGGCCAAAGCCGATGAAGCCAATCAGCCACCCGAAGTCGGTGAAGAGGAGCTCCCAGGAACGCATGGCCGACTCCGACCCGCGTTTGAGGTAGAAGTAAAAGGAGAAGAGGATCACCAACTCGGCGGAGATCAGCACCAGATCGATGCGCTCATAGAGTAGCCGGATGCGGGTATCTTCCGCGTCCTTGATGACGGTGTACATGATCAGGAGCAGGAAGGCCATGGCGGTCGAGAAGGCCGACACCGTAAAGAGCAGCGGCACGCCCGGATTGGCCCACAGGGCCACGGCGGGGAAGGACTGCAGCAGCAGGCCCGTATAAACCGTCACCCCCACGCCGTTGATCACCGCCAGCCAGCCGACGAATTTGCGGAAGCGGGTTACCGCTTCACAGATCTTGATCACCAGACCCCATTCCAGCACCTTACCAATCAGCGGCAGGCGTGTAAGGAAGGGTGTTTCGCGGGCGTAGGGCAGGGCGTAGAGCACCCCCCAAACCATCATCCAGATGATGAACTGGGTGCCCCAGGCGATCCAGGCATCGGGTTTCTTGAAAAAAACCAGGGGATTCAGTATGTGGATGGCCGCCAGGTGGTGTAACAGGTGGCCGAACAACATCATGGAGCCGATGGCCAGCAGGACGACACCCGCGCCCGCGCCCCATATCACCAGATTGCGGTGGGGCTTGAGGTACATATCGGTGAGGAAGGTTACCGCCAGGGTCGCGGCGCCCAAGCCGCCCGTATAAAGATACACGGCGAGCCACCAGGTCCAGAGGTTCTGTGTCTCGTAGGTCATGGTGACGTCCATCTCAGCCCCTCCACTTGAGGTCATCAATGTAAAACACGTTCGGACGGGTGCCGATGTGGGGCATGAGGGGCCTCGCTACCCCACTGGCAACCACTTGCGCTACGGGGTCCTGGGGGTCGTCCAGATTGCCGAACAGGCGGGCCGAGCCTACGCAGGTCTCCACACAGGCCGGCTTGAGCCCCTTTTCCACCCGATGGTCGCAGAAGGAGCATTTGTCCATGCTGGGGCTGGAGCGCCGGTAGTCGGACCCATAAAACTCCTCGCCCAGCCCCACGTCCGCGTAAGTGATGGCTACGCGGGCATGATAGGGACAGGCCATGGCGCAGGCACCGCAGCCCATGCAGAGATCCTGGTCCACCATGACGATGCCGTTCGGCTTCTTGTAGGTGGCCCCGGTGGGGCAGACGCTCATGCAGGGCGGGTTGTCACAGTGGTTACAGAGGCGCGGGAAGAAGCGGCGATGCACGTTATTGCCTACCCCGATCTCCTTGTCGTGGACGTAGGTGCGCCACTTGTGGTCGTCCCAGACGGGGGTCTGGTTCTCCAGGGCGCAAGCGGCCATGCAGGCATTACAGCCCACGCAGGTGTTGAGGTCGATGACCATGGCATAGTGAGTCATTGTCTATCCTCCTTAAACCTTGGCTACCCGGATCGTGAACTCCTGGGAGCGGAAACCCGCCACCACCGGCTCGACCTGGTAGGGGATCAATTTGTTGGTGGCCGTGCCATCCCCGTGGGTTCGGGATAGCGCCTTGTTTTCGACCCCGAAGGAGGAGTAAACAAAGAGGGTATCGGGATGCACCAGGCGCGTGATGTGGGCATGTCCGCCGGTTACCTGCCCCGACTTGGAGTTGGTGAGCCGGATCGGATCGCCGTTGCGGATGTGCAGCTTGGCCGCCCGCTCGGGGTGTATCCAGACGCCCTTGTAAATATCCTTCTTGAACTGATTGATGCCCGCCAGAACGGGGTTGTTGCTGTTGGTGGAGCCGTGGGAGACGGTGGGGGTCTTGCCGTAGGCGAAGAAAAATTCATCGGCCTCCAAGGCTATCGTCGCGGGCTCGCCATCCCGGTATTCCGGCGGGATCCAGGTCGCCAGGACACTGAAGTTCGCCTCGGTGTGGCCCCCATCGCGCAGGCTGCGCATTAGTCCACTGTAGAACTCCACCCGGCCGCTGTCGGTGGGTACTGGCATGCGCCGCGGCATACTCCATTGGTCGAGGATTTTTTCCTTCCTTTCCTCCAGATACACCCCCTTGTCACGCAGGATCGCATCGATCGCCTCGGGGGTGGTGCCAAGTCGCGCAGCGGTTTGGGCAAAGGAGACCCGGCGGCAGGCGGCGGCAAAGGCGCCCTTTTTCTGGGTCTTCTGGAGTTCGGCGTAGGCCTCCTTGACCGGCGCGGCCTTGAGCCCGGTGAGTTTCTCCACCCAGTCGAGAAAACCTTCCCGGTTGCCACTGATGACCTCGGTCATTTTCAGGAGGATGTCAGCGGTTTCCTCGGTGTCATAGAGGGGATCGATGGCGGCATAGCGGGTGGTCAGGGCGAGGTCGTGGTTTACCCCATTGCCGTACAGGGTGGGCTCGTTACGTTCGAGATAGGTGGTGTTAGGCAGGATCACGTCCGCGTAAGGGGCCGTATCCGAGGGCAGCACCTCCACCATGACCACCAGGGCCACGTTCGGGTGGCTGAGGGTCTCCTTCCAGTAGCTGTCGGGATAATAGTGTCGGACCGGATTAGCGGCATTGATGATGAAGGCGCGGGTCAGGTAGGGCTCGCCCTTGAACTGGAGCTTGGACTCCACCGATTCGCGCAGGCCCGAGTCGGTCATCACTGGCAGGGCCACGTTGAAGCGGCCAGCCGCCTTCTCCTGGGCGTTCCAGGCCCAGGCAAAACCCGGTTTGCCATGGGAAAAATTATCGCCCTGGGACACGGCCCCGATCACCATCTTGGCAAAGGCCATGCCAGCGAGATTGGCGAGTGGCGCGCCCATCTCATAGCCCTCCTCCATGGCCTGGTACATCTGGTGGGCCTTGTGGTGGAGTTCGCCGGAATTCATCCAGCCGCCCACCGAGTCGATACCGCCGATGAGGGCCTGTACCATGGCCTGTACCCGCCGCAGCATCATGATGTTGCCAAAACGGGCCCCGTGCCAACCTGGATCGACGATGGCGGGGCGCGTGTTGCCAAACTCATGGGCAATACGGCTGATGGTCTCCGCGGCAATCCCGGTGATCTCTGCCGCCCACTCGGCGGTATAGGGGGCGAGTTCCTCGAGCTGGACCTGGAAGACCGTTTTGACCGGCCGACCCTCCACGCTAAAGTCTGGGGGGACCTGGAGACCTGGGGTAAAGGCGCGGCCTTCGTTGTCCTTGTGGTTCTGGTTGCTGAATTTCTTCAGTGTGCGCAGGTTGCCGGTGTCCTCTTCCACCGCCAGGGGTCTGCCCTCCGCGTCCGTCACCAGTTGCCACTCGCCCTTATCGTCCTGGGTCATGAGAAAGGGCAGGTTGGTGTGACGCCGGAGGAACTCGGCATCGTAAAGCTCCTCCTGCATCAGGATTCGCATCAGCGCCAGCATGAAGGCCAGATCGGTACCGGGGCGGATCTGAATCCACTCGTCCGCCTTGGCGGCGGTCTCCGAGCAGCGGGGGTCCAAGGCCACGATCTTGGCGCCATTCTTGCGGCCTTGGGCGAAGCGCACCATGCGACAGGTGGACACGGCACCGATCGAGGCGTTGTTCCCCACCAGCAGGATGTACTTGGCGTGATCGAAGTCCGGCAGCACCTCGTCATGGATGTTGAAGTTGCCCGTGACCAGATCGGTACCCAGGTGACCCGTGGTGACGCAGTGCTGCATGGGCGAGGCAACGATGTTGGGCACCTCGTTGGCCATGGCGAAGGGCACCGCCCAGTTCATGTAGAAGACGCAGGAGGTCCAGCCCCCCACCATGGTCCACTCCCAGGGTTTGATCTGGGCGGCGGCCTGCTTTTTAGCGATGTAGTCCCAGGCCTCTTCCCAACTGGCCTGGCGGAATTTGTACTCCCCGCGCTTGCTACCCTCGACCCGGATAAGGGGGGTCTTGATACGGTCGGTATCGTAGGTCTGGCGCAGTCCCGCCTGGCCACGGGCGCAGATCTTGCCCCGATTGAGGGTTGAGTTAGGATTGCCGTCCAGCTTGACAATGCGTTTGTCGCCGCCCTTGGTATGGGTGGTGACGCGCAGGTTGCAGAGCGAAGAGCAAAAATTGCAGATGCTATAGCTCACTTCCTCCTTCACCTCATCATCCGATGCGAGCGCTTGGCTCACCAGGTTCGAGAGGGGAGAGAGCAGGCCAAGACCAGCGGTTCCGTAACCGCTGGTTTTCAAGAACGCACGACGAGACAGACGCGGTAGGCTCCAGGCCATGGCGGGGAACTCCTCTGGGGGATGCTGCCCGGGATATACGGCGACCGGGTTCTTTTTTTATGGTGGGTCGCCCTGATACAGCATCGAGCGGAGGTGATGGAGGCAAACTCCATCCTGGACGGAATTATTACCGAATCATGACCGAGAATCGTTGACAATTGTCAATAAAAGGGCACCCAGAGGGTGAGCGGGCTAAAAAACGAAGCGCTCTGGCTCCGGGGCCTTGGCCAGGGCCGGGACAGAGGTCTCGAACAGGGCCTTGCGGGTGAAGCCCTCGGGGCCATGAGTGACCAGGGTGGCCTGCATGGCCGGTTCCAGGCCGATGATGGCGAAGAGGCGGCCGTGGGGGGCGAGTTGCGCCTCCAGACCTTCCAGAGCGCTGGCGTCTGGCAGGGAGCCGGTGACGGCAATGACGTCGAAGGGTCCGCCTTCGATGTGGCCGGCCAGGCCGTCGCCTTCCCGTATCTCCAGCCGGCGGGGGTCCACCTCGGCCAGATTCTGGCGCGCCAGGGCGGCCAGGTCCGGGTCGATCTCCAGGCTGATGACGGCGTCGCCCAGGTGGCTCAGGCAGGCGGTGAGATAGCCGCTACCCGTGCCAATCTCCAGGATGCGGTCATCGGCCATGATCGAGAGGGCCTGCAGGAGGCGGGCGACGATCTTGGGGGCGAGCATGACCTGGCCATGACCGAGGGGTACCTCGATGTCGGCATAGGCCAGGCCGCGATAGGCCTCGGGGATGAAGCGCTCGCGGGGAATGGCGGCCAGGGTGTCCAGCACCCGGTTGTCGGTCATGCCCCAGGGGCGGATCTGTTGCTGGATCATGTTGAAGCGGGCGGTGTCGAGGCTGGTATCCATCGCGAGTCCTATCTGAATTGAATGGCCGGAATGGCGCGGACGGGAAGGGGCGCTTCGCCCGGCGGGGGTCCGGGCCCGCCGTCGGCAATTCCTGCCAAGACTACGGATTTCCTCTCCGCTGGGCAAGCCGGGTTGACAGCCGGGGCGGGGACTTTGGGCGAGGATCAACCCACCTTCAGGCCCTGGCGTACAGCGCCAGCGGAAAGCTCTCAGTAATGAGGATGACCGGTGCCCCTGCGATGATGATGCGGTAGGTGCGAAAGACGCGCTCTTCGCCTGGGTCGGGATGATCGATGCCGATCTCCATGACCTCGCGATAACTCTCCAGGCCGCTGTCTCGGATCAGGACCCCGATCCCGATCTCACGGTCGATGAGGCGCTGGCGAAAGGCCGCCGGGATCAGGTCGGCGCGGATGACAGAAAAGGCCTCGGCGTAGGTTCTGCCGCTATCGATCCCCTGCAAGTGGGCCAGACGGATCAGTATCTTGTCACCGGTTTCGACCCCCAGCCAGTCCACGGGGCGTTCGGCCGTCCAGAAATCCTGCTCCAGGGTGCGTACCTCCACGGGCTCCCAGAAATAGGCCTCCAGGATTTTGGTGACCGTGCCGTCGGTAACCAGCAGGGCGCGCAGAAAGGGTGGGAGTTCGGCCATGGGCAGACGCTGTCCGCCCGCCCGGGTCAGGGCGCCGTCGCGCAGAAAACCCTCGGTCCGAAAGCGGTTGGCCTCGTCCGACAGGGCGGATTTTTCGTAATAACGCTCGACCACGTTGGGTATGGGCCTGGCTGTGGGGTCGCAATGGCCAGGGATTATAGCGAGACCCGTTCCGGCCCGCGCGGCCAGCGATTGGACCAGGCCGCTATACCCAACACACCTGAGTTTTCGGTGTCCCGGGCCGGGTGGTGTCTGGCGGGGGACGCCGTGAATAGGTCCCGGTAGGCTTGACGACAGCATCCCTGCTGTCGACACCCCCGCCAGCCCCCACCTGGCCCTCCCGCGATAGGCCGGCGAGTGACCAGCGCTGGGTATAGATGGGTCAAGAGGCCTACAACAGCAGGCGGCGGATATCCCCCAGCAAGTCACCGAGCAGGCGGGTGAAGCGCGCCCCCTCGGCGCCGTCGATGACGCGGTGGTCGTAGGAGAGGGACAGGGGCAGCATGAGACGGGGGACGAAGGCCGTGCCCTGCCAGACCGGCTTGAGGCTGGCGCGGGAGACGCCGAGGATGGCGACCTCGGGGGCATTGACGATGGGGGTGAAGGCGGTGCCACCAATGCCGCCCAGGCTGGAGATGGAGAAGCAACCGCCCTGCATGTCGCCGGGCAGCAACTTGCCGTCCCGGGCCTTGCCGCCCAGGTCCATTAACTCCCGGGCCAGATCCTGGATGCCCTTCTTGTCTACATGGCGGACGACCGGGACCACCAGGCCCCGGGGGGTTTCCACCGCGACGCCAATATGGGTGTAGTGCTTCATCACCAGCCCCTCCCCGTCTGGTGTCAGGGAGGATTTGAAGTTGGGCATGCGGTTCAGGGCGGTGGCGACGGCCTTGAGTAGAAAGGGCAGGAAGGTGAGCTTGATGCCCTCGGCCGTGGCGGCCGCCTGTTGCGCCTTGCGGAAGTCCTCCAACTCGGTGATGTCCGCCTCGTCGAATTGGGTCACATGCGGCACCGAGAGCCAGGCGCGATGCAGGTGCCGGCCGCTCAGTTTCTGAATCCGGGAGAGTTCCCGGATCTCCACGGGGCCGAACTTGGCGAAGTCCACCTCGGGGGCGGGCGGCAGTGCAAAGGGCAGGGTGCTGGCGGTGGGCGCCGCCACCCCCTGGGTCAGGGTCTGCTTGACGTAGCCCTGCACGTCCTCCTTGAGGACCCGGCCCTTGAGCCCCGAACCCTTGACGAAGGTCAGATCGACACCCAGCTCCCGGGCGAAGCGGCGCACCCCGGGGCTGGCGTGGGTCTTGCGGCCCTTGGCGAGGGCCGCCAGTTCCTCGGGGCGGGGCAGCACCGGGGCCAGGCGACGCTCGACCTCGCCGGGGGCTCGTCCCACGGACGCTAGACCTTCGGCCTGGGCCTGCCAATCCGCGGCCATCCCCACCACCCCCCTGCCGGGGTCGTCTGGCTGGTCGGGGTGAGCGGACGGCGCGTCCGGGTCGACCGGACGCCGCGAAGTGGCCGTCGTCTGGAGGCGCGACGGGTGTCGCCATCGCCGGCGCTTGCCGCTGTCTCGCCAGGTTCTGCTGGGTTGCGCACGCGGAGGCCGCCGCTGTACCACCCGCCTCCTCGCCCACCTCCAGCAGCAGAATCAGGTCGCCCGGGTTCAGCTTCTGGCCGAGGGCGACCTTGATCTCCCGCACCTCTCCACCCCGGGGGGCGGGGATGTCCATGGTCGCCTTGTCGCTCTCCAGGGTGAGCAGGGATTGCTCCGGCTCCACCCGGTCGCCCGGGGCCACCAGGATCTCGATGATCTCGACATCGGCGAAGTCGCCGATGTCGGGCAGTGTCACTTCATGAATTGTTGGCACGTCGCATTCTCCCCAAGCCGCACAGTCCCGCCTTATTCACCTGGTCCCCTTGCGTCAGACCGTCGCCGGATTGGGCTTTTCCGGATCGATGCGGTACTTGTCGATGGCCTCTCGGACCCGGCTGGCGGGGATCTCGCCCTCGTCCGCCAGGGCCTTGAGGGCGGCGACCGCGATGTAGCCGCGGTTCACCTCGAAGAAGCGGCGCAGTTGGCTGCGCATATCGCTCCGCCCGAAGCCGTCGGTGCCCAGCACCTGATAGGGCTGGGCGAGGTAAGGCCGGATCTGTTCGGCGTAAGCCCGAATATAGTCGGTGGCGGCGATGACGGGCCCCGGGGCCCCCGCCAGTTGCTCGCTGACGTAGCATTGCCGGGGGCTCGCGGTCGGGTGGAGCATGTTCCAGCGCTCCACGTCGACCCCGTCGCGCTTGAGTTCGTTGAAGCTGGTTACGCTCCAGACATCCGCCAGGACGCCGAAGTCCGCCTCCAGCAGGTCCGCCGCCGCCAGCACCTCGCGCAGAATGGCGCCGGAGCCGAGCAACTGGACCCGCAAGTCGCCCTCGTCGGCCGCCGTCCGTACCCGGTAGAGGCCCCGCAAGATGCCCTCCTCGGCGCCCGCGGGCATGGCCGGCTGGACATAGTTCTCGTTCATGGCGGTCATGTAGTAGAAGCGGTTCTCCTGCTCCTGGAACATGCGCCGCAGGCCGTCCTGGATGATGACCGCCAGCTCGTAGCCGTAGGCGGGGTCATAGGTCACGCAGTTGGGGATGGTCGAGGCCACCAGGGGGCTGTGGCCGTCCTGATGCTGGAGCCCCTCGCCGGCCAGGGTGGTGCGCCCGGCGGTGGCGCCGATGAGGAAGCCCCGGGCCCGCATGTCCCCCGCCGCCCAGGCCAGGTCGCCGATGCGCTGGAAGCCGAACATGGAGTAGAAGATATAGAAGGGGATCATGGCCTCGCCGTGGTTGGCGTAGGCGGTGGCGGCGGCGATCCAGGACGACATGGCCCCGGCCTCGTTGATGCCCTCCTCCAGGATCTGCCCCTGCTTGTCCTCCCGGTAGGACATGACCTGGTCGGCGTCCACCGGCTCGTAGAGCTGGCCGACGGAGGAGTAGATGCCGAGCTGGCGGAACATGCCCTCCATGCCGAAGGTGCGGGCCTCGTCCGGGACGATGGGCACCACCCGCTTGCCCAGGTGTCTTGTCGCGCAGGATGAGGGAGAGGATGCGCACCAGGGCCATGGTGGTGGACATCTCCTTGTCGCCGGAGCCCTCCAGCAGGGGCTTGAAGAACTCCAGGGCCGGCGTCTCCAGGCGCGGGGCGGTCTCGATCCGGGCCGGCAGATAGCCGCCCAAGGCCTCGCGCCGCTCCTGCAGGTACTTGAGTTCCGGGCTGTCCATGGCGGGCATGTAGAAGGGCGCCTCGCCGATCCGGTCGTCCGGAGATCGGGATGTTGAAGCGGTCACGGAAGGCCTTGAGGGCCGCCTCGCCCATCTTCTTCTGGGAGTGGGTGATATTCATGCCCTCCCCGGCCTCCCCCATGCCATAGCCCTTGACCGTCTTGGCCAGGATCACCGTCGGCTGGCCCTTGTGCTTGACCGCGGCCTGGTAGGCGGCGTAGACCTTGATGGGATCGTGGCCACCGCGATTCAGGCGCCAGATGTCCTCGTCCGTCAGGTAGGCGACCATGTCCGCCAGTTCCGGGTACTTGCCGAAGAAGTGCTCGCGGGTGTAAGCGCCGCCCTTCGCCTTGTAGGCCTGGTAGTCGCCGTCCACGCACTCCTCCATGCGCTTGAGCAGCAAACCCTTCTTGTCGCGGGCCAGGAGGGGGTCCCAGTAGCTGCCCCAGATGACCTTGATGACATTCCAGCCGGCGCCGCGGAAGTCCGCCTCCAGCTCCTGGATGATCTTACCGTTGCCGCGCACCGGGCCGTCCAGGCGCTGGAGATTGCAGTTGACCACGAAGACCAGGTTGTCCAGCCGCTCCCGCGCCGCCAGGGAGATGGCGCCCAGGGACTCGGGCTCGTCCATCTCGCCGTCGCCGCAGGAAGGCCCAGACCCGGCGGCCCTCGGTATTCACCAGGCCCCGGTGATGCAGATAGCGCATGAAGCGCGCCTGGTAGATGGCCATGAGGGGGCCGAGCCCCATGGAGACGGTCGGGAACTGCCAGAAGTCCGGCATCAGCCAGGGGTGGGGATAGGAGGACAGGCCGTTGCCGTCCACCTCCTGGCGGAAGTTGTAGAGCTGCTCCTCGCTGATGCGGCCCTCCAGGAAGGCGCGGGCATAGATGCCCGGCGCCGCATGGCCCTGGAAGAACACCAGATCGCCGCCATGATCCTTGGAGCGGGCCCGGAAGAAGTGGTTGAAGCCCACGTCTACCAGGGTCGCCGAGGAGGCAAAGGTGGAGATGTGGCCGCCCAGTTCCGTGGAGAGGCGGTTGGCCTGCACCACCATGGCCATGGCGTTCCAGCGCACGAAGGAGCGGATGCGCCGCTCCATGGCCCGGTCGCCGGGAAACTTTTCCTGCTGGGTGATGGGGATGGTGTTGAGATAGGCCGTGTTGGCGCTGAAGGGCAGATAGGCCCCCGAGCGGCGCGCCTTGTCGATCAGGCTTTCGAGCAGGAAATGCGCCCGCTCCACGCCCTCGTTCTCCAGCACCGCCTCCAGGGCGTCCAGCCACTCCTGGGTCTCCTGAGGATCGATGTCGGGTTTGTTGCTCATGGACCTTCCTGTAACGGGGGCGGACGCCGCCTTAGGGTGCGCGGCCAGGTTGGGAAATTATAGCAATGGATTGCCAGCACAATACTTAAAATTTACTTTATCAATGAATAAGCCTTGATGCCGGCTCCCTCCCGAGACACCCCGGTGATTGGCCTTCGAGGGGTCGCGGGCCCCATGATGCCACGAGGAATCCGGGCCGTATCGCCAGGATCCAACCGCCTGATGATGTGGCCTCGTCTCCGGGTTGGGTTCAAGGATGTCAGCCGCGAAGAATTCGCAGCGGCCGTCGATAAGCGATTAGGCACCAAGCAGGTTTCCATCAAATTGGACGCCTCGGTCATCGCATTTTACAAAAGCCAAGGCGGGCAAGCAGAGTTATGAGGAACTGATCAACCAAGCGTTGCATCATGCGATGGATAACGAGTACATGTAGAACTGGCTGCGCCGGGTAGTCCGCGAGGAGTTGGCGTCACATGGTCAGCCCGGATAGGACTGGATCAATCGCCGCCCACGTCGAGCAAGGTCCGCGGCTGGGCCTGGCCCGCTTGATCCTGCCGGATCGCGCGCGCCAGGGCGGCGGCGTTGGCGGGGGTCGATATTAGATGCAGGGTCTCCATCAGGCTGTTGTAATGATCCAGGGACATGACCACGGCATTGCCCTCGGCATCCCGGATGGCCACGTCCGAGTCGCGCACGACCGTATCCAGTCGGGACTGTATGAAGGATGAGACCTTCATCATGCAAGCGGTGGTGGATTCCGGCCAGGTTCCTGCGTGAGCCGGGGGTTGCTGGCCGACGATCACCCGGACGGCACACCCTTTCCGGTCGAGTTCAAACATGGGCGCAAACGCCGCGCCGTTCATGACGACATCCAACTGGCCGCCCAGGCACTGTGCCTGGAGGGGTGGTGCCCCAATCGGCAGGATGGTCGTTAGCTTAAGCCTTTTTTATCAATATGTTACGCAAGATAAGCCCTGCGCTTTGGGGCGCTACCGTCATGATTAACATCCCGACGGGAACGTCTTGTCGGTGAGCGGCGCTTGCCTAATCTGGCCTGGAGTGGTAAGGATA
>CAWJBI010000033.1:0-150474 GCA_963841065.1 uncultured Gammaproteobacteria bacterium
TGTCAACCAGCGCATGGAGGTGCTGCGCAAGCAGTTCGGCGACCGCTTCGCGGAGATGGGGCTCAATGATTTCGTCCGGTCCAAGGGCGAACTGCCCCAGACCGTCAAGCTGCTGGTGCTGCGCAGCGTGGATATCGACAGCCATCTCGAGAACAATCCCGAGACGACGCTCGGTCTGATTCACGACACCCTGAAGCGCATCCGCGTCGCCGTCCACAAGCTGGCCAAGGCCGGCTTCCACGAGGTCGTGATCGCCACGGACCATGGCTTCTTCCTCAAGGCTATGTCTGCGTTAAGTGTTGGTCTGGACTATCCTTATCGGTAGGCAGGGGAATTGCGGAGGAACCGCCATGCGTACCGAAGACTTCCACGATTGGCTATCCAAAGCCAGTGAACTTACACCCTCTCAACGCCAACAAGCGATTGATCATTTGAGCCAAAAGCAGGAACCGGACGAGGTGATTGGCGCCATCGTCGGTCCGAACCCGCCGTGCCCGCATTGCCATCATGCCCCCTGTAGTCGCTGGGGAAATGCGCATGGGCTGCCCCGGTATCGTTGCGGCGCCTGCGGCAAGACGTTCAATGCACTCACCAAGACACCCCTGGCCCGGTTGCGGCGCCGGGCGCACTGGACGGAGTATGCACGGTCAATGATCGCCGGTGAGACGGTGCGCGCGGCGGCCCGGCGCTGTGGGGTTCACAAGAACACCTCATTCCGTTGGCGGCACCGGTTTCTGGCCAAACTGTCCGGGGCCAAGCCAGCGCATCTGCAGGGCATTGTGGAAGCGGACGAGACCTACTTCCTCGAATCGTTCAAAGGCCGCCGCAACCTGCCGCGCCCAGCGCGCCAGCGGGGCGGCAAGGCGGCCAAACGGGGGCTGTCGGACGAACAGATCCCGGTGTTGATCGCCCGCGACCGTACCACGGCGACCACCGATGCGGTTTTGGCGCATGCCAATACCCAAGCGGTACGCGCCGTCCTGGAGCCGATCCTGGACTCCGATGCGGTACTTTGCTCCGACGGCAGCGCCGTCTATGTCGCCCTGGCCAAGCAACTTCACATTGCCCATCAACCCGTTAACCTCAGCGCTGGCATTCGGGTTGTGGACAACGCCTTCCATATTCAGAACGTCAACGCCTACGACAGCCGCTTGAAAGGATGGATGTATCGCTTCCACGGGGTCGCCACCCAGTACCTGCCCAACTACCTGGGCTGGCGTCGGTGCCTGGAGCGGTTCTCCGGCATCCTCACGCCCGAGCTGTTTCTCGGGCAGGCCTTCGGGGCGCCCTCAGCGGGGGACCAACACTTAACGCAGACATAGCCTTCCTCAATGCCCAAGCCGAGGCCGGGGATGTCTGCGCCAAACCCGCCGGGACCTGGCTCATGGTGCATGATCGGTGTCTGCTCGGCGATGGCGTGGCCGATAGCCACAATTTTGTGATCAGTGCGGAGAAGCTCGGGGTCCGGGGTGATTTCAACCAGGTGGCCGGCCCACGCAGCATGGCCCCCTACAAGGCGGGGTTGCTCTATTTCCACGGGGGCGCCTCGCTGCAGGAGCTGGTCGTACCCGTCCTGACGATCAGGCTCGAAGCAGGGGCCGCGCCGGTCCTGGAACAGGCGACCGTCCACATCAGCTACAAGAACGGCGCGACTCGGATCACCACGCGGCTGCCGGTGATCGAGGTCCTGCTGGAGGGCGACATCTTCTCGCAGGCCGCGGACTTTGAGATCCTGCTCGAGGCCCAGGACAAGAAGGGCAAGGTGGTCGGCGAGGCCAAGGCCGGCGGCCTGGTCAACCCGGCCACCGGGACCCTGACGCTCAAGCCCGGCGAGCGAGTCCAGGTGACCCTCAAGATGCAGATGGACTTCGAGGGCAAGTTCACGGTCAAGGCGCTGAACCCAACCACCCTCGCCGCCTATTGCAGCCTTGACCTGGAGACCGACTACACGGTGTAGAACGCCTATGGAATACCTGATGGACGCACTGGACCAGAAGTTGAACGCGGTCTTCGACGGCAAGGTCGTGCGCAAGGATCTGCTGCACCGCATCAAGAAGGGCACCAACGTCCCCACCTTCGTGCTGGAGTTTCTGCTCGCGCGCTACTGCGCCAGCGACGACCCGGCCGAGATCCAGGCCGGCATGGAGGCGGTGCTCGCCACGCTGCAGGACAACTACGTGCGCCCGGACGAGGCCAATGCCGCCCAGTCGAAGGTGGCCACCAAGGGCAAGCACCGCTTCATCGACAAGGTCCACGTCCGCTACGTCGAGAAGGAGAAGCGCCACTGGGCGGCGCTGGAGAACTTCAACTCGCAGCGCATCGCCATCGGCGAGAAGTTCTACCGCGACAACGACCGCCTGCTGGAGGGCGGCATCTGGGCCGAGGTGACGATCGCCCACAACGACATCGACGACGACGACTACGCCTTCTACGTCGAGGACCTGCGGCCGATCCAGCTGAGCCGCTTCGATTTCGCCGGCTACTGCGAGGGGCGGGGCCAGTTCAGCCGGGACGAGTGGCTGGATGTGGTCCTGCGCTCGGTGGGGCTGGAGCCCGCCAAGCTGAGCCAGCGGCTGAAGCTCCACTTCATCGCCCGGCTGGCGCCGCTGGTCGAGCCGAACTTCAACTTCATCGAGCTGGGGCCGCGCGGCACCGGCAAGTCCTACTTCTTCAGCGAGTTCTCGCCCTACTCCACCCTGATCAGCGGCGGCCAGGCGACCAAGGCGACCCTCTTCTACAACAACGCCCGCAACAAGATCGGCCTGGTCGGCTTCTGGGACACGGTCGCCTTCGACGAGGTGGGCGGGATCAAGGTCAAGGATCCGGACACCATCCAGATCATGAAGGACTTCATGGCCAACGGGCGCTTCTCCCGCGGGGTCGAGGTGATCGCCGACGCCAGCCTGGCCTTCGTCGGCAACATCGACCACTCGGTCGAGCAGATCGTCAACTCGACCGAGCACGACCTGTTTCAACCCCTGCCGCCAGGAGTTCGACCTGGCGGTCATGGACCGCTTCGCCTGCTACCTGCCGGGCTGGGAGATGCCCAAGAACAGCAGCGAGTTCCTGACCGAGCACTACGGGTTCATCACCGACTACCTGGCTGAGGCCTTCCACTACCAGTTCAAGCACACCAACCGGTACGAGGAGGTCAACAAGCGCATCCGCCTCGGCCGCTCGGTCGAGGGCCGCGACGAAAAGGGCATCAAGAAGACGGTCTGCGCCTTGCTGAAGATCCTGCACCCCGACGGCCCGCCCACCGATGCGGAGTTCGACGAGTACGTGGCCTACGCGGTCGAGTGCCGGCGGCGCGTCAAGGAGCAGATGAACAAGCGCAAGCCCGACGACGAGTTTGCGCGGATCAATCTGTCCTACTACCGGGCCGACGGCAACGAGGTCGTGGTGTTCTGCCCGGAGTCGCAGGGCGCCATCGCGACCCAGCAGCCGTTTCGGCGACACCTGGGATCGGAGTCCCCGGAATGAGAGCGAGGCCGAGAAGGACTCCCATGTTCATGCCCTCCCCTGCCAATCACTTTCAGGTTGATCATGTGGAAGGGTTACGACGGACCTACCAGGCCCTGACTGGCCGACACCTACTGGACCCGGCGCTGCCCCCCATTGACGCGGCGGAGGCGTTGTTCCACGCCCCCTTTGTCGTGTTATCGCACGATACCGCTGCTGATCCCATACTTAACTATGGCAACCTGGCCGCACTAAACCTTTTTGCCATGGCTTGGGAAGAGTTAACCGCCATGCCATCTCGCTTCACGGCGGAAGCATCCAATCGAGCCGAGCGGGAGCGCTTACTGGCGGAGGTGACAGCACGCGGATACATCGATGATTATGCCGGCGTGCGGATCGCCAAGAACGGCACCCGGTTTCGCATCGAAAAGGCCACCGTCTGGAATCTGATTGATGACACCAACCGGAGGTATGGCCAAGCGGCAACCTTTCGACAGTGGCAGATGATCAGGAGCCCCAATCCATAATCGAAAGATCGACCGAGGCACGCTGAAACCAAGATTTCTGCGGGCCCTTGAGCTGGGTGATGTCCCAGGACCACCCTTGGTTCGTAGCGGTGGCCAGCCGTTCGGGTTTGGCGTACTGGGGGTGCTGGCGCAGGTTGCGCCGCTCGCGCAGTTGGTCCTCGGCGGCGAGGATGCGGTAGCGGGTGCGCACCGAGCAGGGGTATTGGCCTTCGTCGAGCAGCGTGGCGTGGATGGTTTCTTCGGGCACCCTTGCCTTCGCCTACGTGTTCCCCTCTCCCAAGGGCCACGGTTGGACTTGCACCCACTAGCCGACTAGCATGCAGGCCCAAGACACCGGGTGCGAGCACCTGAAGTGCCGGACCCTGTATGATCGCGCTCCCGACACCAGGCACCGGAGAGCCGAACCCATGCCCACCGCCGCCCGCCGCCCCCTCACGACCCGCGACGCGCCGCTGGGCCCGCGCCCTGGCGACCTGGCTCGTCAACCGCCGCGTCCCGCCCAACGGGATCTCCCTGGCGAGTCTGGGCTTTGCCGCGGCCGGCGCCCTGGCCATGCTCGC
Source organism: uncultured Gammaproteobacteria bacterium (assembly GCA_963841065.1). GTDB lineage: Bacteria > Pseudomonadota > Gammaproteobacteria > Chromatiales > Chromatiaceae > M0108. The sequence goes on from CAWJBI010000033.1 coordinate 4,550, forward strand.
CGCGCCCGCGGCCTCCCCGGGCGGGCGCGCCGCGCTGCTTCGTCCTGGCCGCCGCCTGCATCCAGTTGCGCCTGCTGTGCAACATGCTCGACGGCATGGTGGCGGTGGAGGGTGGGCTCGGGTCGAGGGCCGGGGACATCTACAACGAACTTCCGGACCGCATCGCCGACCCGCTGCTGATCGTCCCCGCCGGCTACGCGACCGGCTTCGCCCTGGGCCCGGAACTGGGCTGGATCGCCGGGATGCTGGCGGTGTTCACCGCCTATATCCGTGCCCTCGGCGGGACCTGCCGGCCTGCCCCAGAGCTTCGTCGGCCCCATGGCCAAGCCCCACCGCATGGCCACCATGACCGCGGGCCTGCTGCTCGCCGCCCTGGCGGTGCCCGCTGGGGTGGGAGGGGACCATCCTGCTGATCGCCTTGGCGCTGGTCGCCGTCGGGGCCCTGATCACCGCCAGCCGGCGCACCGCGGCCATCCTCAAGGCCCTGGACGCCGTGATGGCCGGCGCCGCCGCACCCGAGACCCTGGACCGAGGCCCTGGCGGCCGGAGCCCTGGTGACCCTGACCCGACTAGTCACCGGTGCCCAGGCACGCTGGGTGGGCTCGGCCCCGACCACCGCCCAGCGGGTCTATTTCGCCAACCACTCCAGCCCACCTGGACGCCCTGGTGCTGTGGGCCGCCCTGCCGCCCGAACTGCGCGCGCAGCACCCGTCCGGTGGCGGCGGCGGACTACTGGGACAGGCCTGGGGTGCGCGGCTGGATCGCGCGCAACCTGCTCAACGCCGTGCTGGTGGACCGCTCCAGCGCCAGGGGCGGCCGCGAGGCCCTGGAGCGGCTGACGCGAGGCCCTGGCGGAGGGGGCCTCCCTGATCCTCTTCCCCGAGGGGACCCGCGGCGACGGCGTCACCATCGGCGACCTGAAACCCGGGCTCTACTTTGTCGCCAAGTCGCGGCCGGACGTGGAACTGGTCCCGGTCTATCTGCAGAACCTGTGCCGCATCCTGCCCAAGGGTGAGATCCTGCCGGTACCGCTGCTGGGCAGTTCGACCTTCGGCCCGCCGCTGCAGCTCAGCCCCGGCGAGACCCGCCGGGACTTTCTGGTACGGGCGCGCGACGCCCTGGTGACCTTGGGGGACAGCCATGAACATCATCTGGGATCAGCAACTCCTGACACTGCTGGGGGGCATCGTCGCCCTGCTGGTGCTCTCCAGCGGCATCGCCCTGGTGCTGGAGCGTCGGGTGCAGACGCCGGAAGGGCTCCTGGTGGTGGCGAATCTGAACGCCCGCATCCGCGCCTGGTGGGTCATGACGGCGGTCTTCGTGGCGGCACTCGCCACCGGCGGCATCGGCTCCGTGATCCTGTTCGGGCTGACGTCCTTCATCGCCCTGCGGGAGTTCATCACCCTGACCCCGACCCGGCGCGCCGACCACCGCACCCTGTTCTGGGCCTTCTTCGTCTTCGTGCCCTTCCAGTACTACCTGGTGGCGACCCACTGGTATGGGCTCTTCGTCATCTTTATCCCGGTCTATGCGTTCCTGTTCGTGCCGGTGCGCAGCGTGCTGGCCGGGGACACGGAGGACTTCCTGGCGCGCACCGCCAAGATCCAGTGGGGACTCATGGTCGCCGTCTACTGCGTGAGCCACGCCCCGGCCCTGCTGATGCTCGAGATCCCGGGCTATGAGGGCGAGAACGCCAAGCTCCTGCTCTATCTCATCGTCGTGGTGCAGTTGAGCGACGTGCTCCAGTACGTCTTCGGCAAGACTCTGGGCAAGCACAAGATCGTCCCCAAGGTCAGCCCCAACAAGACCTGGGAGGGGGCTATCGGCGGCATAGGCTCCGCCACCCTGATCGGGGCCCTGCTGTGGTGGGCCACACCCTTCACCCCCTGGGCGGCGGCCGGGATCGCGCTCATCATCAACCTGGCGGGGTTCGCCGGGGGCCTGTGCATGTCCGCCATCAAACGCGACCGCGGCATCAAGGACTTCGGCAGCCTGATCGAGGGCCACGGCGGGGTCATGGACCGCATCGACTCCCTCTGCTTTGCCGCACCGCTGTTCTTCCATGTGGTTCGCTATTACTACACCTGAGTGGCCATGCGCCGCCTGGCTCTGTCCCTTGCGGGTCGCGCTGGGGACTGACCCGCTGCGACGCAGCCGAACCGGCCTCCCCGATGACGGGGCCTCCCGGTCCCCGGGCCTGGGTCTGCTGGACCGCCATGCCGGCTGATCCCGGCGCCCGGGGATAGGAAGTTCAACCGCACGGGCGGGGCGCGAGTGTCCGCTATCCGTTGGACTGCCGCAGTTCTGGTTCACAGGGCCAGCATCCGCTCCGGGTCGGTTACGGACCGTCCCAACACGTTTCGAACGGTGCCGCATTGCGGCGAAGATAGCCTGTGGCGAGGTGGGTAAATCTGAAAACCCGTGACGAAATATTGTTGGAGACAACAGCAGGGGTGCGCCTTTTTGCTGATTGTTGCCAGCAAATGCGCCATGAGTGCGCCACGGCAATAAAAAAAGGCCTACCGTTTCCGGTAAGCCTTTGTTTTTATGGTGGGCCGTGAAGGATTCGAACCTTCGACCAATGGATTAAGAGTCCACTGCTCTACCAGCTGAGCTAACGGCCCGATGTCAAATTATGCTAGCACCAATTGGGGTGGACGATGGGAATCGAACCCACGACCACAGGAGCCACAATCCTGAGCTCTACCAACTGAGCTACGTCCACCAGCGTAAATCTGCCTCCAAGCTGACCAGATCCGTCTCCACTCGCGGACGCCTGTTTGGCGCCCCGGGAGGGACTCGAACCCCCGACCCACGGCTTAGAAGGCCGTTGCTCTATCCGCCTGAGCTACCGGGGCTTTTCATATCGCTTGGGAAGATGGTCGGGGTAGAGGGATTTGAACCCCCGACATCCTGCTCCCAAAGCAGGCGCGCTACCAGGCTGCGCTATACCCCGCTTTCGGACATAGGTCCGGAAACCGAAGAGGCGGCATAATACGCGGATACCCCCATGGCGTCAATTGGCCCGGGGCCAAATTTGGACCGCGCCGCTTGCATGGCCCGGCCAGATGATATGATTTTGCCTCTTCACTCGACTCACCCCAGGAATGACACCCATGAGCGCCCGGATTCTCGACGGCAAGGCCATTGCGGCGGACATACGCGCTGGCATTAAGCAGCAGGTCAATGCCCTGGTCGCGGCGGGGGGACGCCAGCCAGGCCTGGCGGTGGTCCTGGTGGGAGACGATCCGGCCTCCCGAGTCTACGTGCGCAACAAGAGCACGGCCTGCGCCGAGGTGGGCTTTTATTCCGAGATGCACCTGCTGGACGCCGACGTCCCCCAGGCGGATCTCCTGGCCCTCATCGACACCTTGAACGCCCGCGAGGCCATCGACGGCATCCTGGTCCAACTGCCCTTGCCCGGCCACATCGACGAGGAGCAGGTCATTGAACGCATCCTGCCGACCAAGGACGTGGACGGCTTTCATCCCTACAATGTCGGCCGCCTGGCACTGCGCATGCCGCTGCTGCGCCCCTGCACGCCCAAGGGGGTCATGACGCTGCTGGAACGGACCGGCCGCAGGCTGGAGGGCCTGGACGCCATCATCATCGGCCAGTCGAATATCGTGGGCCGGCCCATGGCGCTGGAGTTGCTGGCGGCCCGCTGCACCATCACCGTCTGCCACAGCCGCACCCGGGATCTGCCGGGCAAGATCAGTGCCGCCGATCTGGTGGTCGCCGCCGTGGGCCGCCCCAACTTCGTCCAGGGGGACTGGGTCAAGGAAGGCGCCATTGTCATCGACGTGGGCATCAATCGCACCGAGGCGGGAACCTTGGTGGGTGACGTGGATTTCGCCGCCGTCGCCGAACAGGCCTCCTGGATAACGCCGGTGCCGGGTGGTGTCGGGCCCATGACCATCGCCAGCCTGCTGGAGAACACCTTGCAGGCGGCCAGCCTCCACGCGCTGGGGCAAGGGTGAGGATCCGACATGACGGGCACCCTCCATCTGGAACTCCTCAATCAGGTCGGAGAGCTGGAAAAGCTCGCCAAGGCCCTTGCGGAGTTCGGCAAGGCCCATGGCCTCCATCACCGCACCCTCTATGCCGCGAACCTGGCGGCGGAGGAACTGGCCATCAATCTGCTGGCCTACGCCTGGGATGATGGCCAGGAAGTTCCCCGGTGTTTACACCACCGGCGACAGTGCCCGGGTGGACGAGGACGGCTACGTCTGGCTCATGGGCCGCATCGATGATGCCATCAATGTCTCCGGCACCGGCTAGGCACGGCCGAGATGCCGCGCCGTGGGTTTCCGCCCAGGGCCGATGGGCAGACTCCCGGAGCGTTTCTTGCGATATCAGCACGTTATATTGCCATTAGGGGTTCTGTGGGCGCACCGTTCCCGTACCCGGGCAGCTCGGGCGCCAAGGCGAATGTACGCATCAGGTGGTGAGCGAGGGCATGCAGCAGCACGCAACGCACGCTGGGGGTGCTGCGTACCCGCCGGCGGGTGAGGCCGCGCGCGCCTGGGCGGTGACGCACTCGGCCGTGGCGGCCCGTTCCGTGTAGAGGGCCTGCGCCGCGTCGGTCCCCAGGCCTTCGCGCCAGGCAGTAACGACCGCGCTGTCGCCCGCTGTGGCGACGTGCGGGTCGGCGTCCGCGTCTTGCGGCTTGTGGGCACAGAGGGCTACACGACGGAGGACTCCGCCGCCCGTTCGCGTTGCGCGTGGGTCGGGAGGGTTTTTCACAAGCTCTCAGGCCTCCTCGCAAGAAGAGGACGCCTGCGGCGCAACCACCACCAGCTTTTTATAGCTTATTTTGGGTGGGGTGCTGTCTTGACGTAGGGGGCCACCTCAATTTTGACCTGTCCCCGGGTAGGGTAAGGGCCGCCAGGCCCGTAGCATCCCAGCCCCTTGGTTTGCTGGGGACACTAAAAGTCGAAGGAACGGGGTTGGCCAAAAGGGGACATTTCTAAACTGCACAAAGGGGCCATTACTACTTTGGGCTAACAGTCAGGATAGCCCCCGGCCGCCCCTTGTGGCAGACTTGCTTGTCCCCGCCTTGGGCGGAGCAAACCCTTCGTGCCTTCGGGTGAATACCGAGGCGTGTCCATTCGATTCGAGGAGGAAAATTATAATGCGTATCATACTTTTGGGTGGTCCAGGCGCCGGCAAGGGCACCCAGGCGGGCTTTATCAAGGAGAAGTTCGGCATTCCCCAGATCTCCACCGGCGACATGCTGCGCGCTCACGTCAAGGCCGGCACCGAACTCGGCGTGGCCGCCAAGAAAATCATGGACGAAGGCGGCCTGGTCTCCGACGACATCATCATCGGCATGGTCAAGGAGCGCATCACCCAGGACGACTGCGGCCAGGGCTTCCTCTTCGATGGCTTTCCGCGCACCCTCGCCCAGGCCGACGCCCTGCGCGACGCCGCCATCTATGTCGATGCCGTGGTCGAGATTGACGTGGCGGACGAGGAGATCATCAAGCGCATGTCCGGCCGGCGCGTCCACCTGGGCTCCGGCCGCACCTACCATGTCCTCTTCAATCCGCCCCGCGAGGCAGGCAAGGACGATGTCACGGGCGAGGACCTGATCCAGCGCGACGATGACCAGGAAGATACCGTCAAGGCCCGCCTCAAGGTCTATCACGACCAGACCGAGCCCTTGATCGCCTACTATTCCAAGTGGTCGGCCGATGGCGGCGCCGGCGCACCCAAGTACGTCAAGGTGCAGGGTATTGGCGGCGTGGACGAGATCCGCGACCGCATCTTCAAGGGGTTGAAGGGCTGAGACCGGGTCGGGTAACAGGCTGGCGCCACTGGCCCCAGCCTGGTGGGAGGGATAGGCCTTGCTATCCCTCCCTCTTTTCGTAACCGCCAGGTCTGGTCAGATATCCTCGGCCCAATAGGCCCCCGGTCTCGGGGCTCTGACCCATCCTTCGCTCTGACTCCCCGGTCAGTCCTTTCGGGCGGGTGACGAAGGTCCCTCCAGGGGGTCAATGGGGCCGAGCGTGACCCGCACCCTATGGACCTGGCCATCGTCCACCAAGAGGATACCCGCCTCGATCGACTGCGATTCCCCGTCCAGATCGATGCTGATCACCCCCTGTTCGACGCCTTCGGGATTTTCCACCTGAATTTCGTAACGAGCCTCCCCGTGTCGATAGGTCAGATCGTAATGACGCCAGGCACTGGCGATACAAGGCGCGAAGTGCAGACGATGGTTGCGCACGGTCAGACCGAGTATGGATTCCAGACCCGCACGGTAGAACCAGCCAGCGGCCCCGGTGTACCAGGTCCAGCCGCCACGTCGCGCGTGGGGCGGCTCGGCATAAATGTCCGCTGACAGCACATAGGGTTCGACCTTATAGGCATAGGCGCCGGTGCGGCTGGTCGTGCGGTGGATGGGATTCAAAATCCGCAGCAACTCCGTCGCCTGGTTCCCCTGACCCAGCAGGGCATAGGCCATCAGGGTCCAGATGGCCGCATGGGTGTATTGACCGCCATTTTCGCGCACGCCGGGCAGATAGCCCTTGATATAGCCAGGGTCCAGGGGGGTCTGGTCAAAGGGCGGAGTGAACAGCAACACCAGATCATCGCCGTGGCGAATCAGATACTCATGCACCGAGTGCATGGCCCGCCGCGCCCGCTCCAGGTCACCCGCCCCGGAGATGAGGGCCCAACTCTGGGCGATGGCATCGATGCGGCACTCCGCGTTGATCGCCGAGCCGAGGGGGGAGCCATCGTCAAAGTAGGCGCGCCGGTACCAGGCTCCATCCCAGCCTTCCGCCTCGACCGCAACCTTGAGAGCCGCCGCATGGGCCAGCCAGCCCGAGGCTCGCCCTGCATCGCCCTGGGACGCCGCCAGGGGCGCGAAGTCGCTCAGGGTGCGGATCAGGAACCAGGCGAGCCAGACACTCTCGCCCTGGCCCAGGTGGCCGACGCGATTCATACCATCGTTCCAATCCCCGCCACCGATCAGGGGCAGCCCATGGCTACCCACTCCCAGGCTCAGGTCCAGCGCCCGGGCGCAGTGCTCGTAAAGGCTCGCCTCCTGGTCGGATCGGGTCGGTTCGTAGAAGGCGTCATCCTGGCCCGGGGCCAGGGCCAGTCCGTCCAGGAAGGGGATCACCGCCGCCAGCACCGCCGTGTCACCGGTCACCCCCAGATAGTGAGCCACCACATAGGGCAACCAGACCCGATCATCGCTGATGTGGGTCCGCACCCCGCGCCCGGTGGGCGGATGCCACCAGTGCTGCACGTCCCCCGCCACGAACTGACGCCCCGCCGCCAGCAGGATCTGGGCCCGGGCGATATCCGGCCGGGTGACGGTGAGCGCCATGACATCCTGCAACTGGTCGCGGAAGCCATAGGCCCCGCCCGCCTGGTAGAAGGCGGCCCGCGCCCAGACCCGGCAACTCAGTGTCTGATAGGGCAGCCAGCGGTTGAGCAGCAGGTCGAGCCCGCGGTCCGGGGTCCGCGCCTGGACTTTACCCAGCACCAGGTCCCACCCCGCCATGACCGCCTTCAAGAGGGCCGCAACCGAGGCCGACCGATAGCGCCGCACCAGGGCGCTGGCCTGGGCGCGATTGTCCCCCTGGCCCAGCAGAAAGCACAGCTCAACCGCCTGTCCCGGGCGCAGTTCCAGGGTTGTCTCCAGGGCCGCGCAGGGATCCAGACCAGCTCCGGTGCGGTTAGGCAACCGGGGAACCCGGAACAGGGCCGCCGGGGCGGCGAGGTCACCGTTGCGCCCGATGAAGTCGCCCCGGTCCCCGGTCCAGCCGGTCTGCCGGCCGCCCAAATCCGCGAAGCCGATCCGCCCCGCGAAATCCTGGCTCCAGGGGTTCACCGCGAACAGGGCGCCGGTCTCGGCATCGATTTCGGTAACCACATAGGGCGCCGTGATGTCGCGGCTGGCCCCCAGCACCCACTCCACATAAGCCACCACCCGCAACCGCCGTGGTCGAGCGTCGTCATTACGCAGGGTCAGCCGGGAGACCTTGACCGGGTCCTCCGGAGGCGACCAGTTGCAGCAGATCGCTGTGGATGCCGTGGGAGGCATGCTCGAACCGACTGTACCCCTGGCCGTGGCGGACGATGTAGGTCGCCTGATCGATCCGAATCGGCAGGGCGGTCGGAGTCCAGACCTCACCCGTGTCCAGGTCCTGGAGATAGATGACCTCCCCGGGCGGATCGCTGACCGGGTCGTTGGACCAGGGTGTCAACTGGTTTTCATGACTATTGAGGGACCAGGTGCAGCCGCCGCCGGTCTCCGAGACCATGAAACCGAAATGGGGATTGGCGATGACATTGATCCAGGGCGCCGGGGTCCATTGGCCCTTGTCCAGCACGATCACATACTCCCGGCCGTCGTCCGCGAAGCCGCCCAGGCCATTGAAGAACTCCAGGGAAGGCACCGCCAGCACCGGGGGGGCGGGTGGGGTCGACGCCAGGGCCGGCAAGGTCACCGGTCGGGTGGCAAACCCCGGGTCAGGCCGCTTGAACCGCTGCAATTGCTCCGCCAGACTGCCCCGCTTGGCCGTCAGCACGACCCGGGCGGAGGTGCTCAAGAGTAACTGATCCGCCGCGCTCAAACGCTCGGCCGACAGCACCTGGATACCCCCCTGTCCGGGAGTCCCGGGATGAGCGTGACAGGACTGCCAATCCCGTACCAGGCCCTCCAGGAGGTCATGGAGATCTTGGGCATAGGACAGCGTCTTGGCGTTAAAAATCACCAGATCCACCGCCAGGCCCTTGAGACGCCAGTATTCATGGGCCCGCAGCAATTGATCCACCAGGCCCCGCTCCTCGGGCTCGCTCACCCGCAGCAGCAGGATAGGCCTGTCCCCGGAGATGCCATGGCGCCATAGCCCCGTCACGTTCCCCTGATTGAGCCGCATGACCCGGCTCGGTGGCCGCGGCAAGGGGTTCGCGTAGAGCAGGTGATTGGCCAGGGCCTGGAACAATTGGGCCTCGTCCGGGGCGATGCGCAGGTGGTGCAATTGCACCTGGGCCTGGGTCCAGGCTAGGGCCGAGACCCGCTCAAAGGTGGCGGAATAGTGGTACTTGTCCGCCAGAGCCAGGAGTGCCTCCCGCGAGCCGGCGGCCAGGGTGGTAAAGGTCACCTGAGCCATCCCCCCCGCCGGGATGCGCACCCGGGTGCGCAGGCTGAAGATCGGGTCGAGCACGGCGCCGACCGTGTTGCTCAATGGCGCTCCGGTCATCACCGCCACCGGTGCCTGTGTGGTCTGGCCACGCCCTATGAAACGGGCGCGGTCGCTCTCGTACTGGAGACCATTGATGGGTATCGAAGCGCGACAGGAGGTGGGCGGCCCAGACCTGGGGATCGGTGGCGCCGCGGGTCCGGCGCCGGGCGAGCAGCCCGTGGACCTGAGGCAGAAATTCGGTCTGGATGAAGAGATTGGAGAAGGCCGGATGGGCCAGGTCCGCCCGCGGGGGGGCGAGCACGATCTCCGCATAGGAGGTCAGCTCAATCTCCACCGTCAGCAGGCCCTGGTTGGTCAGAGAGAGATGCCGGATCTCCGCATCATTCTCCGGAGAAACCAGGATCTCCAACTTGCTGGCGATGGCCCCATCGGTGCGGGTGATGCGTACCCGGTCCTCCCGAAAGACGGCCTCGTAGCGGTCCGGGACCGCCTGGGTGGGCTGATAGCCGGCGGACCACACCCGCCCGCTCGTCAGGTCCCGCAGATAGAGGAAGCTGCCGCGGTCGTCCCGCGTCCTGTCTTCCCGCCAGCGGGTCACCGCCAGCCCCTCCCAAGTGCTGTAGCCGGCGCCCGCGGCCGTGACCATCACCGCATAACGGCCATTGGACAGCAACTGGGTGGAGGGCACCGCCGAGGTCGGGGAGGGCACGGCGCACCGGCGCCAGCACCATCACCTGAGCCGCGGTGTGGACCTTGATGACCCGCGGACCCCGGGTGTCGGCCCCGCGAGGGTTTCGCTCTTGTAGCAGCAGGTCAGTGGCCTGGACCCGCGGGATGCCATGGAAGCGGTGACGCATCACCCCGTCGTGGATCACATTGTCCAATGCGACCAGGGACATACCCTGATGGTGGGCCATGTAGCAGCGCACGATGGCCACCGGCTGGCCCTCCGCCAACCGCTCCGCGGTGTAGTCGAGGGCCTCGTAGAGTCCGTAGCGGCCCAGGGCACCTGCCCGCACCAGGTGGGCGAAATTGCGGGCGGCGGCCTGGGGCAGGTACATGGCCGCCAGCGCGGTCGCGTAGGGGGCAATGACCAGATCCTCGGCCAGCCCGCGCTTGAGGCCCAGGCCCGGTACGCCGAAGGCCGAGTACTGGTAGGTGAACTCCAGGTCTCGCTGATTGAAGGCCGACTCCGAGATACCCCAGGGCACCCCCCGCTCCCGACCGTAGCTGATCTGGCGCCGCACCACGCCGCGGCAGGTCTGGTCCACCAGGCTGTAGCGGGGCGTGAAGCTGACCAGGGAGGGCATCAGATACTCGAACATGGAGCCTGACCAGGACAGCAGTACCGTATCGCGGGCGGCGCGGGTCATCTGGCGGCCCAGGTGGAACCAGTGGCTGCTGTTGACATCCCGCTTGGCGATGGCGACCAGGCTGGTGAGCCGCGCCTCGGAGGCGAGCAGATCGTAGTAGCTATCGTCCAACTGGCCCTCGGCCACCCGGTAACCGAGGACGAAGAGTTGACGCTCCGGGTCGTACAGGAAGCCGAAGTCCATCTCCTCGCAGAGTTGTTCGGCGGTGCCTGCCAGGGCCTCCAGGCGTTGGACCAGGGCCACGGGGAGGGGGGAGGGCTGTCTCTCGTCAACCCGGCCTGCCCGATCCCGCGCGTGGGAGGCGATGTCGTCCCGCAGGAGTTCGGCCCAGTCGCGGGCCGCCGCCGAAATCCAGGCTGGGATCACCGTCCAGGTGCGCCAACTCCGCCGCATAGGCCCGCGCCAGGTCCGCCAGGGTCTCGGCCTCCCGGGTCAAGCGCTGCCAATCGGCACCACCCAGGGGCGGACCAGCCAGGCGCTGCGCCGAGGGCGGCGGCGGTGTCACACAACTCCTCCCGGGTCACGGTCAGAGTGCGCCGCTCCCGGGTCGCAGCCAGGGCAGCGGTCAGGATACGATGAGTATCCGCCAGGCCGGCCCAGACCACGGCGGGCGGAAGGGACTGTCTGGCCGCCTCCCGGCAGCCCTGGGCCAGGGTCAGCAGATGCCCCGCCAGATTGCCGCTATCCACGGTCGAGAGATAGCGGGGCTCCAGCGGATGCAGGTCGCTGGTATCATACCAGTTGAAGAAATGCCCATGCAGCCGTGGCAACTGGGTCAGGGTGCCCAGGGTCGCCTCCAGGCGCGCGACGGCATCGTAGAGACCGAGCCAGCCGAAATCGCGAGCGGCCAGCACGGACAACAGATAAAGACCGAAGTTGGTGGGTGAGCTGCGGTGGGCGATTACCGGCTGGGGGTCCTCCTGGAAGTTGTCCGGCGGCAGATAATGATCCCGCGCCGTCACAAAGGTGGTGAAGAAACGCCAGGTGCGTCGCCCAAGTTCCCGGAGTTGGTCGGTCTCAACGGGGGTCAGGACCTCACAGGCCGGCCGGCGCGGCGTCTGGCTCAGGGCGCGCGAGGCCAAGGGCGCCAGCCACCACAGCAGCAGAAAGGGTGCGGCGCTCGGGAGACTGGCTGGGTTGCCGATCAACACCACCACCGCTGCCGCCAGAACCACCCCGGTCGCGCTCGCCAGCGGCCGGATCAGGGTCTTGAGGGCCCGACCCGAGGCGGTCTTGGCCTGGAGGGCGGTGACCCATTTCAGCAGGTGGCGCCGGGTCAGGAGCAGCCGGCCCAGGGTGGTACCGATGGCATCGACCATCAGCCAGGCCTGATGGGCCAGCAGGGTCAGGGCCACCAGGGCATGACCCAGTCCCATCAGCACATTCCGACACCGTCTCACGCAGGTGGGTCGTGAATGGGGCGCCGCCGCCGGGAAACGCTAGCCCGTTGCCGAGCGCCATCCAGGCGGGCATCCCCAGGGCCACCAGGACGAACCCGACCAGCAAACCCTGGGGTGCTCCCGGGATGGCCCAGGCGGCGACCAGGGTGCAGAAGGCCCCAGGCGCCGACAGGGAGCGGCGCAGGTTGTCCAGCATCTTCCAGCGCCCGAGGGAGGTCAGATTGCGGCCCGGTCCCTCCCGGCGTAATCCCAGTATCCAGGGCAGTAACTGCCAATCGCCCCGGGTCCAGCGGTGGGCGCGGGAGTCGACCACGATGGTGTGATAGGGAAACTCCTCGAAGAATTCGATATCGGTGACCAGGCCACAGCGCGCGAACACGCTCTCGAAGAGGTCATGGCTGAGCTGGGTGTTCTCCGGTACCCGCCCGGCCAGGGCGGCCTCGAAGACGTCCACATCGTACAGGCCCTTGCCGGAGTAGGTTCCCTGAGCGAAGAGATCCTGGTAAACCTCGGACACCTGGCTGGAATAGGCATCCGTACCGCTGGCACCGGAAAAGAGGCGGTGGAAGAGAGAACATTCGCGCCGCAGGGGCAGGGTCGGCGTGACTCTTGGCTGGAGAATACCGTAGCCGGCCACGACCCGGCCAGCGATGGGGTCGAAGACCGGCCGATTCAGGGGATGGGCAGCGGTGCCGACCAACTGGGTCACCACTCCGATGGGCAGCCGGGTATCCGCATCCAGGGTCAGCACATATTGGACACCGGCTGGCGCCGCGGGGGCCTGGTCCGCCGGCGGGAGGAAGGAGGTATCGGTGGCGCCACGCAACAGCCGGTTGAACTCGTGGAGCTTTCCGCGCTTCCGCTCCCAGCCCATCCACTTGCGCTCACCCGGGTTCCATTGGCGCCGGCGATGGCAGACGAAGAATCGCGCGCCCCCGTATTTGGCATTGAGCGCCGCCACTCCGGCCCGAGCGAGATCCAGCAAGGGCGCGTCCGTGGGCAGGGTCTCCTGGTCCGCGTCGGACCAATCCGACAAGAGGGCAAAGGTGACATCCCCCTCGGGATTGGCCAGGTAGCGGACCTCCATCTGCTCGACCTGTTTCGCAACCCCTGCCGCGTCCACGAACAGGGTGGGCACGACCACACAGGTGCGCAGGCTCGCCGGAATGCCGGACTTCAGTTCCAGCCGGGGCAGATGGCACGGTGACAGGCACGCCACCACCAGGCGGTTCACCAGGTCGGTGGCCAGGTCCGAGGCCGGAAAGACCGCGCACAACCCGATCAGGAGCGAGGCCCCCCAGCCAAGACCCGCTCCCATGAGCAGACCTACCAGTATGCCGGCCGTCAGCAGGAGGATCCCACCCGGATAGGCCAGCTCCACGGTAGCCATCACCCGACGCAGCAGCCGTTGCCGCGCCGGCGGTCGAAATCCCACCTCCTGCTCAAAGCCCCCCCTGCCCTTCCCGATCAGGAAATAGCCGGGGTCCAGCGGCGGCGCCGAGGGGTTGGCTTCCGCCGCGGTGTCGATCTTGCGCATCAGGCGCTGGGCAACCGTCAACTCCTCCACGGAGGAACGCAGCGCCAGGTCCTCGATAGCGTGCCGGTAGCGATCACGGGTGAGAAAATCCATGTCAGCATAGCCGCCCCGCGCCCGCAGGCACTGGTCCACCAGGCTGACCTGCTCCACGAACTCACGCCAGTCGAAGGCCGAGATAGCCCGCATGCTGGTGATGATGTTACGCACCGTGGTGTTAGCGGCGACCTGATCGGCCTGTTCCCGTTGCACGACCTCATCGAGCGTCACCCCCTCCTCGGCCAGCCAGATATTGAGAAAGTCGAGTAATGGGGCCACCCCCAAATGGGGGTCATGCAGGCGTTGGGCAATCTGGACGGCGAAGGACTGGCGCAGGATGGGCGCGGGCAGGGTCCCCAGGGCCCTTAACGTGCTTGACTCCCCGCCGTGGCCGACGGCGTGTTCAAGGGCATCCACAAAGACATCGGCAAGGCGCCTGCCGGCCTGGGCATTCCTGATGAGAACCGCCAGGCGACGCAGGTTTTCCAGGAGGACGATCCGCAGGGTCACGGGGATCGCCCACAACTCCCCCAGGGTCAGGGGTTGGACGCCTTGATAGGCACCCAGAAACAGGGTCAGAAGCTCGGGGTCGAAGCGGCTATCCGAGTGCGCCACCAGCGCCCAGGCGATGCCATAGACCCGCGGATAACCGGAGAGAAAGCCACTGGCGAGCTTAGGCAGACCCCGATAGTAGCGCTCAGGCAGATGGACCCCGATATCGTGGACCTGCTCCTCGATGATATGGAAGTTATCGAGGAGCCATTCGGCCGCGGGGGTGATGGCGCGTTGTTCGGCCGATGAATGGCTGATGGCGGTATAGACCTCCACCAGAATCCGGGCGTTTTCGCGCACCCGGGGCAACAGCTTATGGCCCGCCCGCCGCTCCAGGTCAACGATCTGGGCCACCGCCAGACTGGCGGCATGTTCCTCAAGCCGGTGGGTGCTGAAAAGTTCGAACCGGATGGGGTCCGTATCACCCCCGGGGGGCTCCAGTCTCGAACGACGCCGGCGATCATACCCTATCTTCATCATACGAATTCTCCTCTGGGACGGCACCCTTGACACCTCGGGCGCGCACGACCCAGCTTCTGAATTCGCATTGTGAGACTCGGCGCCAAGGCTATCGGTGCACTGGCGAACAGAGTTACCCAATTGCAATGACAGGACCAGGAACCGCGGAAGACCCTCCACCCGTCCGCAGGGATTTAGATTTAGCCACCACCACCGGGTTTCCGGTTGCCCGGGGCGGGTGGCGACTGGCGGGGGACGCCGTGAATAGGTCCCTGTAGGCTTGGCGACAGCATCCCTGCTGTCGACACCTCTGCCAGTCGCCACCCGACCCTCCCCTATAGGCCAAGCGTGCCAGCGTTGGATACATATAAGTCGGGATGGGGACGCCAACTTTGGAGTAGTGACACCCCTAGATAATCGAGCGAATCCTTTCTATCATTGATTTGCGCCGAGTGTTCGTTGGTGAGTCTTCCTTACCAACCGTGGTGCATTCGGTTCCGAACGCAGAGAAAGGGACTGCCAAGTCATACGGCAGGGATTAACCTAACTCGCCAGATGGACACCGAGATTGTCAGAAACCCATTTGCCCCAACAAAACCACCTCTTAGCTGCCTTGCCAACGGAGGTAAGTAAGCGCATTTTTCCATTTCTGGAACTAGCCCCGATGCCCCTCGGCCGGGTTCTGCAGGAGTCTGGTTCCATCACCCACCACGTCTATTTTCCGACCGACGCCATCATTTCCTTGCTATACGTGATGAAAAATGGCGCTTCCACCGAGATCGCCATGGTGGGATACGAGGGTATGGTCGGCCTGGCCCTCTTCATGGGCGGCGAATCCACCACCTCTCGCGCCGTCGTCCAGAGCGCTGGTTTCGCCTACCGGCTCCCCGGGAAACACTTCAAGGACGAGGTGAACCGCCACGGCGAATTGCTCATGCTCCTGTTGCGCTACACCCAGGCCTTGCTCACCCAAATGGCCCAAACCGCGGTCTGCAACCGCCACCACTCCATCGATCAACAGTTGTGCCGGTGGCTCTTGTTGTCCCTGGATCGGCTGTCGGGCGATCATCTGATCATGACCCAGGGACTGATCGCCAACATGCTGGGCGTGCGCCGCGAGGGGGTCACGGAGGCCGCTGGCCGGTTGCAAAGGCAGGGCGTGATTGAATACCACCGGGGCCACATCAGGGTACTGGATCGACCCAAACTCGAAGAGCTGACCTGTGAGTGTTACGCGGCTGACAAGCGGGAATCCGATCGGCTTCTACCGTATGTCCGTTTCAGGGATCATCCTGAGAGCATCCCGAACCCTGGAGGCGGCTACCCTCATCCCACTACCGACATCAGGATTTAGTACGAAAATCGGTGCCCCATGGCACCGATTCGCGACTCTCAAGAACGCCAGCTCTTTGTTTGCCAGCGCACTGACCACCTGAGCCATTGTGGCTATTATCTTATGCATCATGGCGGAGACTCGTGCCACTTCTGGCAATTCAATCCCAGCCGGGGATCGACAAGGGAACCCGCTTCTGATAGGCCACTTTGATAGTTGTCGCTGCCTTGGACAACACGGATCAGGGTGATGAATACGGCAATTATTTGGTTCTCCGAGAGACAATACCATGAAATATCGTATATTATACACTGCGATTATCGCCGCGTTAGGATTGAGTGCCTGCGCCGGGCCTCAAGGGCCGGCAGGGGTGCAAGGCGCAACCGGTCAAACTGGGCGGACCAGCACTGATACCGTGATTGTGTCGCCAAGTAAAACGACCACGGTTGACACCGTTACAACGAAATCGTCGCAACCGACCAAAACCGTAACCACCACAAGTCGTAATTACTGATTGATTAATCAAATTTCACCGATCAGTACCCGCCACGGGTATTGATCGTTGTCACGATTAAAGCCAGGTGCTGGTCGAATCTAAACCCAACCGGGGTGGCAGTGGGTCCACTACGCGACGATACAGGGAAATGGAGGACGAACGCTTTCCGTTCCCCAGGGGTTTGCAATTACCGGATTAGGGGGATGACGAAAACATCCAGCAAATCATCCAATCGCGTTGCGACTGGATGATTTTTTCTATGCGCTCCTGAATGAGGTGCCGGGCTAGCTAGCCCTACCCTTCATGACCTTTAGTAAGAGTGAATTTGGTTTTTCTGCTGCTGATCGTAGAAATAACCACCCAGGGCGCCGGCCCCCGCGCCAATGAGAGCGCCACTGCCAGCACTGCCACTCATGGATCCGATAACGGCACCCCCCGCCGCGCCCATGGCTGCTCCCGTGGCAGTCCGGCTACCGGTAGTGGTACCACAGCCGCCAAGAATCACGGCCGAGGCTAACAGGGGGATACCTAAATGACGAAGTGTTTGATTAAGCGATTTCATCTGTAACTCTTTCATGCCTCAATTGCTATCTTCAAGACGGGTGGTGAGTCGAGCATTTCCGGGCTGGTGACTCATTTTCAGTGACTAATGTGGCTTAGCGGGTGAGATCCGTGATCGCGTCAACAACCAGTCCTGTCCCGATCGCGATCAGTAGGATGTCACTGGCAATACGCACATAACGATATCCCCTTGGCGGGACGCCAAGCTCGACGACCAACGGCGGCGGTAGGTCATAATAGATCACCCCGCGCGGCAAGGGCCGGCCGATCCGCCATTTTTTCGCCTGCCCAGGCGGCATACAGCCGTTTCTCTTCTTGACGAGTCCCGGCGGACAGTAGCCCCGGTCAAATTCGTGGTGGTAGTAATCCCGGGCAATGGTACCTTGGTGGTCCCTGAAATGGCTGCTGGGCGGAAGCGGTCGGCCGTGGCGATCATCGTTGGGATAATCAGGGGCTGGTTTGCGGTTGACGCCATGCTCCTGGGGATGGGGGGTGATACCCTGAACCTTTTTATCATTTCGTCCCTTGCCATTCCCAGGGCGATGTTTGTCTTCCTCGCCATGGCCCAACCCAGGGTGTGCGTTATTGCCTCCTCCCTTGTCACCCTCTGCCCAGCCAGGCTTATCGGCTTGAACTGGAGTACCGACCAAGGTTCCAATCAGGAAGGAGGCCAGAAGGCTCCCAATAAGTGCTGATTTCCGTTTCATGCATTTCTCCCATATACCATTTTAAACGAACTATGTTTACATCCATCCTAAAATATGGATTGACTATCCGTCACTGACGGCGGATACCCATGGGCACAACGAGCAGCAATATGCCACCCGCAATCGCCGCCGCGCCAGCCCAAACCGGGATATTGACCGTCTCCCGTTCACTGACCGTGAGTTCGAGTGGTCCAATCTTCGCTTCTTGGGTCTCCTTGGGATAGCTGAAGCCGCCATAGATCAGAGCCAGGGCTCCCGCGATAATCAGTGCCACGGCGACCAATTTTATTGCGTTCATCTTCTCTCTCCGTTGTAGTGAATTACGAACCGGTGTTACCACCCTTCAAGCCTCCGATCGACAAGGGTTCCTCATTCCCTGGTCTTGGCGGTAAAGGTGTGGCGTTATCCCCGGGCGAGCAGATTGCGTAGATCGATGACCGCCGCATTGGCCCGGGAGATGTAGGAAGCCATCACGAGGGAGTGATTCGCTATGGGCCCAAATCCGGTGCCGTTCATGATCGCCGGGCTCAAGATCATGTTCTGAGTATTTTCCAGTTCGCGGATGATCTGCTTGACGGACACGATAGCGTTTTTGTCCTTCAGGACGGGGGCAAAGTCCACCTCAAGGGCTTCCAGGCTCTGGAGGAGTGCCCAGGTATAACCGCGGGCCTCGAAGAAGACGTCATCGATCTGGAGCCATGGGGTCTTGGTCAGGGACTCGGCGGGTACGGGTTTGGATTGACGCGCATTCGGGTCCCCCGCCAGGGCCGTATCGAGATGGGCCTGGCCGACGGCGTAGGACAGACGCTGGGCCAGACTGCCCAGACGCTTCTCAACCACCTGCAGATAGGCACTCAGATTATCCGCGCGGGCAAAGAATTGACCGTCATCCTGGTTCTCGTCGTAAAGTCGCCCCATAAAGGCCTTTAGAAGAGCGACTCCATCCCGATATTCCGACTCCGTCGAGGGCAAGATCCAGGAATTGGATTCATAATTGAATTTGGGTTCCGCCAATTGGAGGTCGGCATCCTCCACCGATTGCGATTGGGAACGCGCGAAGTCGTTACGCAAGGCGCTGGTCAAGTCCCTCAGTTCCGTCAGGGCGCCGAACTCCCAGTTGGGGATGTTATCCAGATAAACGCCGGGTGGGCCAATATCATTGGTCAGGTAGCCGCCTGACTTATTGAGCAGGGTCTCGGCGATGCCGATGGCCGTCGCTACGGTAAAGGTACCCGGCACCAGCTTGGCCGGGTCATTATTGACCAAGGCCAGCGTCTTTTCTTTCACGTCAAAGGGTCCGGGTGAAGTGGACCAGACCATACCCAGGACCACCACGATCCCGAGATAGGTCACCAGGAACAGACCGGCCGTCCACCACAGGCCCTTCTCCTTCCAAGTGCTGGGGCGGTATGCCGTGGCAACCTTTGCCACCGTCGCGGTCAACCGAGGCGCTCTCGATGTGATTCCGTCGTACATTGCGGTTTCCTCACTCAAAGATGTGGTGGATTCACGCCAACAGCGCCGCGGCGTGACCCTACTTGGCGGGCTTAACGACCAGGTTGTTCTCCACGGATGTAACCCCCTTTACGCCGCGGGCGATCTCTATGCCGCGGTCAATACTTTTCTGAGACTCGACGACACCACTTAGCGCCACCACCCCGTTAGTCGTGGTGACATGAATTTCCATGCTCTTGAGTGTCGAGTCGGCCAGGAAGCCGGCTTTGATCTGAGTCGTGATCGCCGCATCATTCATATAGACGCCCGTGGCTTCGGCCTTATTGCCAACGGCCGCCTTGGCCGTGTCAATCTTGGTCGAAGCCTTATCGCCCGCTTTCTCGATCGCCTCTCCCGATCGGGCCGCGGCTTGATCGATCTTTTTCCCCGCTTGCTCCGCGCCACCCTCCCTCTCACAACCCACCGCACCGATAATCAAGGCCAGTGACGCCATGATCAGACCTACTTTAGTTGCAATGCTCATTCACAATTTCCGCTTAAAGCCGGCCCATGAGGACCAGGATGAGTAGGATGATGACTACCGCCCCTATGGCACCGCTGGGGCCATAGCCCCAGGATCGGCTATGAGGCCAAGTTGGTAGTATCCCTAAGAGTATTAGGACCAGGATGACGAGAAGTATGGTACCTAGTGACATGATTTTTCTCCGGTTGCGGTTTAACCTCGGTTCCCGGCCTTCCACCGGGACAACGGGGCCTGGGCCCGGGCCTCACCATGATATGAGGACATACCCGACCCATGATGATCCACCTCAAGAATGGCTGGACTCCCAGTCCTTGACCTCGTGGCCCTTCTCCCATTCCTTGACCTGCTCTTCGGCCGCCTCCTGCAGAATCCCATACTTGGTCTGAATTAAGCCGACAAGCGCATCGCGTTCGCCAGCGATCTGGGTAAGCTCATCGTCGGTCAGGTCACCCCACTTCGCCTTGGCTTTCCCCATGAATTGCTTCCAGTTTCCCTTCGCTTGATTCCAGTTCATCTTTATCACCATTTTGATCGGGTTGGTTGTCGCAAGATCCCGTGGTATGGAGGTCCTTCTGGTCGGCCGCGCGGGCCGCCGGGGATCCTGTTCCCGGGTGGGAAAGGTCCTTCGCTTCGTCCCGCTCTTACACCTGACTCATGGCGATATTGCAGGAGAGCGGAATGACGAAGATCAAATAACGACCGGTCTCACCACTTGCCATTTCCTTTGGCATACTTGAACTATAGAGGCGATTTACGAGTACTTCGGTGCCCTAGAGTACATAGCGCGGGATAATTTCGGCCGAGAGGCTTAAAGGGAGTGCCAGGTGGGCATGGCGGCCATAACTCGTGCCCAGTAACCCGAGTTTTCGGAAGGTAGCGCGCGGTAATATCTCCGCGCCGCATGGAGAGGCGTATCAAGCGGTCAGGCGGAGAGATCCGGTGTTGATCACTGTAAGGCTTGGGATCCCGGAATGCTGAACCCGGGGGAGACAGGCGGAATCGCGCTAGGTGTCTTGCCTAGTTTAATCAGGGATTAATCCATCGTGGCACTGGCAAGTGGCGCCAAACATCCTTGGTTCAGACCCAGTGCAAGAGCCGATCCGTTTCATGCTTGACGACCTTGTAACACTCACAGGTCAGCCCTTCGAGTTTGGGTCGATCCAGTACCGTAATGTGGCCCCGGTGGTATTCAATCACGCCCTGCCTTTGCAACCGGCCAGCGGCCTCCGTGACCCCCTCGCGGCGCACG
Organism: uncultured Gammaproteobacteria bacterium; assembly: GCA_963841065.1. Taxonomy (GTDB): domain Bacteria; phylum Pseudomonadota; class Gammaproteobacteria; order Chromatiales; family Chromatiaceae; genus M0108. Next base: position 25,398 of record CAWJBI010000033.1, read on the forward strand.
CCCAGCATGTTGGCGATCAGCTCCTGGGTCATGATCAGATGATCGCCCGACAGCCGATCCAGGGACAACAAGAGCCACCGGCACAACTGTTGATCGATGGAGTGGTGGCGGTTGCAGACCGCGGTTTGGGCCATTTGGGTGATCAAGGCCTGGGTGTAGCGCAACATGAGCATGAGCAATTCGCCGTGGCGGTTCACCTCGTCCTTGAAGCGTTTCCCCGGGAGCCGGTAGGCGAAACCAGCGCTCTGCACAATGGTGCGACCGGTAGTGCTTTCGCCGCCCATGAAGAGGGCGAGGCCAACCAGGCCCTCGTTCCCTACCACGGCAATCTCGGCGGAGGCGCCACTTTCCATTACATAAAGCAGGGAGATGATGGCGTCGGTCGGAAAATAGACGTGGCGCATGGTAACGCCAGACTCATAGAGAACCCGGCCAAGGGGCATCTCCGCCAGTTCGAGAAAGGGGTAAACACGCTCTTGAACCTCCTTCGGCAAGGCCGCCAGGAGGTGGTTTTGTTGGGGCGAGGGCTGGGGCGTTTCTGACATCTCGGCGACCATGTAACCAACAGGTGAGGTAACTAATCTTGTAGTATAGCCCCCGGCACCGTTTGTGTGATAGCGCACAGAAAAGGTCTGTTCCACGCTTGGGATTGGCAACAGCAGTGGCCGCCGGCGGGCTCGGCACCATTCCGCCCCGCAGCATGGCACCGATGCCCCCGTGTGAATGTTTTCGCAAGCCAAGGGCATCATGATCTCCTTGCTGCCTGGGTATCTCCGTACGGTATCCCACATAAGGCGGTGCCATGCTGGCTTCAGGCGCCATGGAGGCTCCCCAGAAGCACGGAGTCCCATTCGATTAGTGAAAATCCTGGGTCGTGACTAAGGCTGAAAATAGGCATTTTATGACTTGCAAAGGCATAACCGCAACGACATTAGCAAGGCTTATAGCTACCGTCATGGCTATTGGCGGGGTTAGGGCAAATGCCAGGAACCACGAATTCGTTCCAGAGCCGAAAAGGACATTAGTTCCGATCTTGGCAAGCGGGAAGGCATTCTGTTTTGATACGATTATCGGACCACAGGCCCCATCTTGTGCGGTAACAAACAGCGCAAATTTTACCCGTGACCTTGAAGAAGCGTTAAAAAACAATAAGTCCAATATTGACCACCGGATGAACAATTCATTAATTATGGACAAATGGGACCGAATTGCACGCGAGGTTTTCAACTACAATAGTTATGACGAATTTATCGAATTTGGGTTAAAAAACACCACCTTTTTTGGTCAGGCCCTTCTTAAAATAAATGACGCGATGATCGAAATTCTTAATAAAGTCGAGGAAGATTTAATCAATAGCCAAGGACCTGAATACAAAGCACCCTTTGTGAATAGCACGCTAAGGGAAAAATCTGGAATGCACGGATGGGGAATGGCCATTGATTTCGATGTCGGAATAAATCCTTACGTCCTCAACGAAAAATCCGAAGAGGAGTTAGATAAGGATCTTATTGGCGCATATGACAATATTGCCAGGTTAATGCTTGGCAAGAATGAATCGGATTTAAGAAAACTTAAAAGCGGAAGATCGGCATTTGGGGATGGATCAATCGGGGATATCCATGATATTCTACAAGAAGAAAGTGACGCAATGAGGAAATATTTTTCATTAATGAAAGATGACAAGGCTTTCCAGGAATTTATCAGGACAGATTGGGCCCTCAACAATCCCGAGAATAAAATTCCGGATATTGAAAGGATCAAGGCGCAAATGGAAAAGGATTATATAATGCTTGGCGGGAAATCCGGCACTGGAAACGCTTGGCGAGCAGAGGTAAAAGAAGATCGCCCTTTTGCTCCCAACAGCATGAGAGGAAAAGGCGATCCGGCAACGGGATTTTTGAATCTCAGGAAAGAATTCGTAGAGGCCATGACCGACAGGGGTTTCGCATGGGGCGCTATCGATATATCGGGAGAGCCCGGGGATATCCAACACTTTGATTTGCGGTTACAGGGGGTCGGGGCAAGAGTTTACAATTTGCTTTTGAAATACAAATAGCGAGTTGTTTGTAAACAGGATTGCTTTACAACATGCCGGTACCTCCGTTTCAACGGAGATTGATCGTCGTCGGCTCATCCCCCAGCCAGCCGACCAGAAGTTTATAGCCCAGTACCAGCACCACGGCGCCAATAAAGAGCCCGACGATGCCGGAACTCAAGAAACCACCGATAGTGCCGACGAAGATCACGGCCATGGGGACATCCATGCCGCGGCCCAGCAAGATCGGCCTAAGGATGTTGTCGATGGTACCGACGACGAGGCTCCAGACGAGGAGGAGCACAAAGGTGGTCGTACCCGCATTGAAGAATACATAGATGAGGATCGGGACCGACACCAGAAAGATGCCGACCTGTGCGGTACTCAGCAATAGCGCCAGTAAGGTCCAGATTCCGGCTGCCGGCACCCCAGCCGCAAGCCATCCCAGGCCGGCCAGGAGCGACTGGATCAAGGCTACGCCCAGGATGCCGCGGGTAACGCTGTGTACCGTAGCCCTGGTGAGTTCGGTGAACTCGATCCCGCGATCACCCGCCAGCCGATGGGCGATGATGACCGTTGCCCGCCGTGTCTCGTTCTCATGGGCGAGCAACACCCCGGCGATGGCGATGGCAATGAAGAATTGCAGGATGCCTATCCCCGCCCCGGCCGCCGCCCCAACCAACCAACTCAAGGCCACCTTGACTTGAGGAGCGACCTGCAGCAGGGCCTCCTTCAGGTTGTACGAGGCATGAGTCCAAAGTTCATGGCTATAGGACCCCACCAGGGGCAGTCCCTTGACCCATTCGGGGGGAGGCGGAACATCCCGTGCGCCTGCCTCAAAGGCGTGCAGCAGCCCCTCCCCGCCCTCCATGACCGAACCACTGAGCAGGAGCACCGGGATCAGTATAACCGCGAAGGTAATCAGGGAGGTCAGGGTCGCGGCCAGTACAGACCTGTCGCCCAAGGCCTTCAGCAGGCGTTGATAGAGGGGATAAAGACCGATAGCGATGATCAAACCCCACAGGCCTGGCACGATAAAGTGTCGCACGATATCGAAGCACAAGGCCGCCAGGATGATGATCAGAGCGATACGGATGAATATCTCGATGGCCCGGTCCGTGACATGACGGTCCGCTTGCGTCTCTACGGCCATGGGAATGGGGCCTCCCTTCGGTGGGGTATTAAATATCAGATATTAGACCGCCTTGCCTCATTTGCAATGTTTGCCAGCGCACACAAGGAGCATAGAATTGCAACCGGAAGGCTATTGCGCTACTCAACATAACCCGACCCTGGCCCGTCTACAACAAGTTCATTGATTATCAAGTTATTACGAGCCTGATGACATCCTTTGTTCGGTTTATGTTGTTTATGGATTCCCATTAGGGACATATCCTCAATTCCCATACTTCCGTGTGCCAGCATACAGACGGACCAGGCCACTCGTCAATAAAATATCAACAGGGTTACGATATACCATTACCCCTTGGGTTCATGGCGAATATGAATCGTTTCGTGACACCGAGCGCATGGGCGCCATTTGTTGAAATGCAATTAGGCACCCAACTGATTTTTACCATTACAAACAGGAGTTTCACATGAAACCTCTCTATTTGTCCGCAATCTCGATTGCCATTGGCCTAGTATTCAATGCCAGCGTTATGGCCGAACCGATGACGAAGGACGCTTACAAGGCAGAAGAGGCCCGGATCGCGGCTGAATACGACACCGCCAAGTCAAAGTGCGATTCTTTATCCGCTAATGCCAAGGATGTCTGTGAAGTCGAAGCCAAGGGCAAGGCCAAAGTCGCCAGAGCCGAACTTGAAGCGACTTACGAACCTTCCGATAAGAATCGCTACAATGCAGTGATCGCCAAGGCGGAGGCTGATTTCGCCCTTGCCAATGAAAAGTGTGATAGCAAGGATGGCAACGCTAAGGACCTCTGTACGAAAGAGGCAAAGGCGGTTGAGACCCGCATCAAGGCCGACGCCGAGGCCAAAATGAAGATCTCGGAGGCGAACAAGGTGGCGAATGAAAAATCCTCCGCTGCCGACAAGCAGGCGCAAGAGGCTGGTACCGCGGCACGCCAAGATGCTACGACGGATAAGCGTGATGCGGATTACGCGGTAGCGAATGAAAAGTGCGACGCCTTGCCGAGTGCCGAGAAGGCCGCTTGCGTGCAAGCAGCCAAGGCAAAATTCAACAAGTAAACCAAAAGCAGGACATGAGTTGGGCAGGGATTGCCCAGCTCATTAGGCGCTCTGAAAGGGGATAGGTAAGTACTGGCTAACCGGCGATGAATCGTCTCTCGAGCGCCTGGGTCGCGCTCGGCTTGGTCAGGTCAATAACTCAGGTCGTAGTAATTACGATCCTCATAGTAGCGGTTGTTGTAGTTAGGGTTGCTATAGTAGCGGGTGTTGTAGTTAGGGTTGTTGTAATAGCGATCGTTGTAGTACCGATTATTCTCGTTCGCCTTCTGGTTTTGGTCGTAGAGTAAGCCACCGACGGCACCGACGCCAGCGCCGATCAGCGCCCCCTTGCCCACATCACCGCTCATCGAGCCGATCGCGGCCCCGGTAGCACCGCCTAATAGAGCGCCGCTGCCAGCCCGCTCGGTGGTCGTTGTGCCACAACCGGTCAAGGCGGCGAGAGTGAGCGTAAGTAGAGAGATAGTTAAGCGTTTCATCATGGACTCTCCAAGAAAAGGGATTAAAGATGTCATGGGTAGCTTAGGGTGAGGAAGATCGAGGGGATGGTCCAACAACCGGCTACCCGCGACCTGTCTAGGCTCGGCTGTCGCGAGTTGGGCCTGTCAGTGCGTCCAATTGAAGGATTCAGTGGCTGAGCCATTCTCAGGGACGCCCATTTCCTGATGGTATTGCATACCGTCGTAATCCAGAGTCACGAGATACCGACCTTGCGGCACCCTGGCGTAAAAGAGGGGTCCCTTGGCATCGGTGTCGACCAGGGTCCTCTGGCTAGCCATATCCTTGATCCGCACCCGAACGCTGTTGGGTTGATAATCCGCATTATCAACCGAGAAGATCAGCCGCAAGTTGTATTGGTCCTTGGCGGCTTCCATGCGGTCGTACTCGTTGGGGCCATTGCCGCCACTGATGTAGGGAATGTCACTACTGTAAAAGCGCGGCTCCATCGGTGAAGCGGTTAGACCCGCTTGGGGTCGGATTGCCCATTCCGTGCTGCCTTGCGCGGGGACGGAACTGACGGGTTCTACCCAATAGAAGTTCTCGATCGTGGCCCCGTGGGCGGAAATATTAACATTGCGCGTCTTGATTTTTCCCCGATTATCCAATGTCAGGACATAGTTACCGGGAGGTAACTGGACATAAAACCAGGGGCCACTCGAAATGGCGTCGAGCAGGGTAGCGCCAGCGTTATCCTGGATGCGTACCTTAACGCCGGACAGATACTCGCCCCCGGTGATCGCGAACATAAGCCTGAGATTGAACTGCGATTTGGCGGCTTCCATCCTGTCACGTTCATCATAACCGACACCACCACTGGCATAAGGTACACTCGAGGTGTTGGAGGCGCTGGCGGGAAGCGAAGATGATTGGGCGATTGGGACGGGTTGGGCGTTAGCTACATGGCCGCCGATACCCAGGACGACCAGGACCGGGATCAGGCTGGCATGGATGGATGTTTTCATGGTGTATTCCTAGGTGATGAGGGTGAGTAGCGAGGGTTGAAACCCTAACCTAAATTGAGTTGAGTAGCGGGCTTAACCCGCTACCAACGCACAAGCCGTCCAGTTCGTGCTCACATGTCACGTTTGACGTCCTTTGCGGTGTCGGTGACGGCTTCGCCGCCGGCCGAGATATCCTTACCGGCGCCTTCCATGGTATTGCAGCCGATCAGAGCTACCATCGACATCAGCAGGATCAGTACGATAAGTTGTTTCATGACAATTACCTTTGTATATATGTTGTGTTGCTCTTAGTGCCGCCACGAGCCCGTATTACCGTGCCGCCATCAGCCCCATGATGCCGATAACGATCAAGTACACGGCAACGAAATAGTTCAGAAATCTAGGCGCCACGAGGATCAATATGCCTGCCAAGATAGCAAGTACTGGCTCGAGGGCGATATGGCCAAAACTAAAATTCATAGGATGCCTCCTGGGTTTTGTCGCATGGTTTGGGGTGATTATCGCCTTGATTCCACTTGCCCCGGAATACCGCCCTCGCCCGCCCCAATCACCCTTGGCAACTCGACGGAAGAGCGCCTTGACGAAGCCGCATAACAACCTGTATCGCCGCTCGCCGTTCCCTTCGGTATGTTTTGAATATAGACCTGACTTTCGGGATTTTGCGTGCGCCAGGGTACATAACAGGAGTTAATTTCGGTCAGAGCGCACCTTGTGACCTTTATGGCCATGGTGGGCATGTCCGTGAAGAGGCTATCGAGCGGGGTGGTACGCCCGTACCAGGGGGGCGATTGACGAGATGGTTGTACGGCAACAGATCCGGGGTGAGTAACCGGATAAGCCTGATTAGCTTGCGGGTAGAGCCAGGAGAATCGGGCTAGGCGAATTGCTCGGCATAGTCAGCGATCAGCGAGACGTAGCAACCACAGGCAGCCACTTCGAGACCCGGCCGATCGAGAATACGTATGTCACCACGGACATAGTGGATTAGGCCGCGTTGTTGGAGCGCACCCGCGGCGATGGTGATGCCGCTCCTGCGTACCCCAAGCATGGTAGCAAGGACTTCATGGGTTAAATAAAAATGATCGGCGTGCGCCCGATCATGGGTCATAAGCAGCCAGCGCGCCAGGCGCGGCTCGATTTCATGAAAATGGGTGCAAGCGGCGGATTGGGCGAACTGTGTCAACAAGACATAGAGATAACGGTGGATGGTGAACCTCAGGCCAGGGTCGGTGAGCAATTCCTGCTTGAATCGCTTGTTGGTTATCCGCCATGCCGTGCCGGAACCTTGGACCACGGCCCGCATGGGCGCGGTCTCTACCCCGAGCGCCAGGGTTGCGCCGAGCATGCCCTCATTGCCAATCAGCCCCATTTCCAAGGGCCGATAACGGCCCATGATAGTGACCAGGGCAATGACCCCCTTCAGCGGGAAATAGGCGTGCGTGTAGGGCTCATCGGACTCACATAGGACATCACCCGTCAGGAGTTCAACCAGCTCGCACTGTTCCAAGGTCCATGCCTGCTCATCCAGGGTCAAGCCCGCAAGCAAGAGGTTTAACGGAAGGGTTGGTGATGAGGCTGACATTTACTCCTCCTTTAATTCTTAACATGCAGGAACGACATGGGGCCCGTCGGCCTTGGCGCGCCGGGTAGTAGGCAATCCGTCTCCTGCGGGGTGATAGCTTAAATCTAGCCCAGTCCCACGGCGCCATCTGTGCGCTGAAGAACACGGGAATCATGACGATGGCGGGTCGAGCTCGCCTACGCCTCGGGTTCCTGGTCCCTCCTTTGGCCCTGTCACCTCTTGTTGAGTCCCCTGCCCCAAGCCTGTAGCATACCGTTCGTTTCAGGTGTCCCGAGGGTTTCCACCCAAGGGGTGAAACGGGAAGCCGGTGCCTCTCCGCCACTGAAGGTTGGAGACCATGCCGGCGCTGCCCCCGCAACGGTAGGCGAGCCAAGGCGGATCAAGATGCCACTGCGTTTCGACGTGGGAAGGCGATCCAGCCAGGTCCTTGGGACCCCTCGCGAGCCCGGAGACCGGCCTGAAACAGATTGCGGGCGATGTGGCGGACGATGGCGGGTTGCGCAAGAGATTGTTCCCGCTGGCGTTCCCCCTTGTCAGCCTGAACCTGGCCTATAGGTGCACGGGTGGTGCGCCAGAGGAATTTGCTGTGCAATTCGTTCGTTTTCCGCCCTTGGCTTGGCGTCCCCTGGCCTGCTCTCGGCCCTTTCCCGTACAGATAGCCGCGTCCTGGCTGGGGTCATCATGACTCCCACCGCTGCCGCCGACCGGGACCAACGTCACCGGGATCGCATGCGGCGCAAGAAAGACGCGATCGACGCCGCCATCGCCCGGGCCGACCGGGAACAGGGCCTGCTGCTGGTGCTCACGGGTAATGGCAAGGGCAAATCCAGCTCGGCCTTTGGCATGGTGGCGCGTGCCCTGGGGCATGGCCTCCAGGTGGGCGTCGCTCAGTTCATCAAGGGCTGCCAGGATACGGGGGAGGAGGCCTTTTTCCGCCCCCAGCCGGGGGTGACCTGGCAGGTGCTGGGCGAGGGCTTCACCTGGGAGACCCAGGACCGCGCCCGGGATGCCGAGACGGCGCAACGGGGCTGGGCCCAGGCCCAAGCCATGCTCCGCGATCCCGCTCTGGGTCTGGTGGTGCTGGATGAGCTGACCTACCCGCTCAAATACGGTTGGCTGGATATGGCGGAGGTCCTGGCGGACCTCGCGGCCCGTCCCTCTGGCCAGCATGTGGTGATCACCGGGCGCGCCGCCCCCGAGGCCCTGTGCGCGGTGGCGGACACTGTAACGGAGATGGCCGATCTCAAGCACGCCTTTCGCGCCGGGGTAAAGGCCCAGAAGGGGGTCGATCTGTGACCTCCAGCGTGATTGCCCAGCCTGCGTGCATCGGCGGCGCCGGTCTCCGCCAGCCCCGGGACCCGCGACCGTGAGCAGGCGCGCCTGTCCCGCCCTCTTTCTGGCCGCCCCGGCCTCCGGCCAGGGCAAGACGACGGTCACGGCCGCCCTGGCCCGTCATCACCGGGACCTGGGCCACCGGGTGCGGGTCTTCAAGACGGGTCCCGACTTTCTGGACCCCATGATTCTGGAGCGGGCCTCGGGGGCACCCGTCTATCAGCTCGATCTCTGGATGGGGGGCGAGGCCCACTGCCGCCAGCTTCTATACCAGGCGGCGGGCGCGGCGGACCTCATCCTGATCGAGGGCGTCATGGGGCTCTTCGATGGCGATAGCTCCAGCGCCGACCTGGCGACCCGGCTGGGCATTCCCATCCTCGCCATCATCGACGCCAGCCACATGGCCCAGACCTTTGGCGCCCTGGCCCATGGCCTGGCGACCTATCGGCCGGGTCTGCCCTTCGCGGGGGTCTTCGCCAATCGCGTCGCGGGCGAACGTCATTACCAGATGCTGGCCGAGAGCCTGCCGCCCGGGCTGACCGCCCTGGGCTGGCTGCCGCGCGACGCGGACATCGCCCTCCCCTCCCGCCACCTGGGACTGGTGCAGGCCGCGCAGATCGCTGACCTGGAGGCGCGCCTGGACCAGGCCGCAGCGGCCCTGCGGCTGACGGATCCAGCCCTGCCTGCGGCAGTCACTTTTAGCCCCGTCGTCGCTCCGGAGCCGGTTAATACCTTTCCGGCAAGCGCTGATCCCCCTCCCCCCAACCCCCTCCCGCGAGGGGAGGGGGAGTCCAGTGAGTGGCTGGACCCTGATGCTCCCCCACCCCCTCCCGCGAGGGGGGAAGTCCAGTGACTGGCTGGACCCTGACCCTCCCCCTGGTGGGGGAGGGCTGGGGAGAGGGGGGAGGATCATCCTCCCAGGACGCGGGCCACCTCCCCGTCCCTGCCCCTCGCGGGGGTGCGCATCGCCATAGCCCGTGACGCGGCCTTTGCCTTCCTCTACCGCGCCAACCTGGAGCTACTGACCGAACTGGGCGCCGAGATCGCCTTTTTCTCGCCCCTCGCCGACAGAGCCCTGCCCGCGGCGGATGCCCTCTATCTGCCCGGCGGCTATCCCGAACTCCACCTCGAACGCCTGGCCGCCAACACCGCCATGCAGGCGGCCATCCGCACCCATCATGCCGCGGACAAGCCCATCCTCGCCGAGTGCGGCGGCATGCTCTATCTGCTGGAGTCACTGACCGATACCCAGGGCCAGGTTGCCGCCATGGCCGGCTTGATGCCCGGCCAGGCGCGAATGGGGGACAGGCTCGCCAATCTGGGCATGCATGAGATCGCGCTACCCGAGGGCGCCCTGCGCGGCCATAGCTTCCATTACTCGCGGCTGGAAACGCCCTTGACGCCCCTCGCCGTGAGCCAGGCGCGGCGGGGCCACGGGAGTGAACCGGCCTACCGCCTGGGCTCGCTCCTGGCCTCCTATCTGCACCTCTATTTCCCGTCCAACCCCAGGGCCACGGCACGGCTGTTCGCGCCCCGGCCGCCCACGTCCACCTGAAGCCTCCACCCAAGGCGCCCACCCGGAGAAGCCACCATGCATATCGAACCCGGACTCCTGGCACCCACCAAGGTCCTGCTCGCCAACGTCTCGGCCCTGGGCCTGCTGGGCCTTTACGCCCAGGGTCTGCTCAAGCAACCGGTGGACCTGATCCGCACCCTGATCGCCGCCCTCTTCTTTTCGGTCTTCATGCAGGGCTTTCATCTGCCGGTGGGGCCCTCGGAGCTGCACTTTGTCGGTGCCATGGCCATCTATCTGACCCTGGGCTTCCTGCCCACCCTCTATGGCTTCGCCTTGGGACTGCTACTCCAGGGTCTGCTGTTTGACCCCCTGGATCTGCATCACCTGGCGGTCAATGCCCTGTCTCTGATCCTGCCCCTGCTGGCGGTGCATTACGGCCTGGGCCGCCAACTGCGCGAGGCCGCCTGCGGCAAGCGCATCCGTTGGTCGACCATCGTCAAGCTCGACGCCCTCTATTACAGCGGCGTCACCCTCATGGTGGGCTTCTGGCTACTGGCCGCCGAGGTAGCGACGCCCCTGGCCGCCTGGGCCACCTTCGCGACCTCCTACCTGGCCATCGTCGCCATCGAACCCCTGGTAACCTACGGGGCCCTGCGGCTGCTCAAGCGCCATGAGGACCGGCCCCTGGTGGCGACCTGCTTCAGCGTTGGCGCCCTCCGGCTGGCTTGATGGGCAAGGTCTGGTTCGTCGGCGCGGGCCCTGGAGACCCCGATCTCATCACGATCCGGGGTCGGGATCTGGTCGCCCGCGCCGGGGCCATCCTCTACGCCGGGTCCCTGGTTTCGACTACCGCCCTGCGCTGGGCCCCGCCCGGTTGCGTGATCGCCGACTCCAAGGACCTGGATCTGGAGGCCATCGCCGCCTGGCTGATCGACCAGGCCGGACGGCATGAGTGCGTGGTGCGGCTGCAGACCGGCGACCCCAGCCTCTACGGGGCCCTGATCGAGATGGTCCAGCCCCTGGACGCCGCCGGGATCGAGGTCGGGGTGGTGCCGGGCATCTCATCGGCCCTGGCCTCGGCGGCGGCGGCGGTGGAAAGCCTGACCCTGCCGGAGGTGACCCAGACCGTCATCATCACCCGCGTCGCGGGCCGCACCCCCATGCCCGAGGGCGAGTCCCTGGCGGAACTGGCGCGGCATCACTGCACCCTCTGCATCTTCCTCTCCATCACCCTGCTCAAGGAGATCCAGGCCGAACTCCGGGCGGCGGGCTGGCGCGAGGATGCCCCGGTGCTGGTGGTCCACAAGGCGAGCTGGCCGGGGGAGGAGGTCATACTGCGCGGTACCCTGGCCGACATCCGTGACCAGTGCCGCGCCGCCGGTATCCGGAGCCAGGCCATGATCATCGTCAGCCCCACCCTGGGCGCCCGCCACTGGCCAACGCTGCAAAAATCCAAACTCTACGACGCCGGCTTCGGCCACCGGTTTCGCCGGGGCAGCGCCAGCCCAACGGCCATGGCCGAGGGGAAGGCGCATGGGTATCTCGACCATCCCGTAAGCCTTCAGACCCCCCCGCCGCATGAGTTGGGTTGTATAGCGCAAGCCCCTGATTCCCTAGCTCCCTCCCCCCTTGCGGGGGAGGGCTGGGGAGAGGGGTCTGAACGGTTATCTCTACCCGATACCGCCAACCCTGGGCCGGCACCCGCGGGCTACACCACCCACCACTCGACCCCGCGACAAGGTGTCGAGCCCGGCACGGAAGACCAAGCATGAAAAGTCAGGTTATCGCCACTCCAGGGGCGCCAAGGGTCATGAGGGGCACCCCATGAAGGAAACCATTTTGCTGGTCGGACACGGCTCCCGTGATCCCGGCGGCGAGGGCAACCGCGAGGTCGAGTTGTTCGCCCACCTCTGGCGCGAGCGGCAACCGGACTGGGACATCCAGGTGTGCTTCATCGAATTCGCCGACCTGCTGGTGGCGGAGGGACTGACGCAAGCCGCCCGGGACGCCGACCGGGTCATCGTGGTGCCCCTCATCCTCAACGCCGCCGGCCATGTGAAGATGGAGCTTCCCGAGCACCTCCAGGCGGCCAGGGCGGCATTTCCGGACACCGCCTTCATCTATGTCCCCCATCTCGGTGCCGAGGACACCATCCTGAACGTCCTGAAGCGGCGCCTGGGCCAGGCCATGGACGAGTTGGACCGGCCCGACCCCCAGATCACGGGGGTCATCCTCCTCGGCCGGGGTTCCTCGGACCCCATGGCCAACGGCGAGGTGGCCAAGATGGCGCGCTGGCTCTTCGAGGCCAGCGACCACGACCTGGTGGATATCGCCTTCACCGGGGTCGCCTATCCGCGGCTGGAGCGGGTGGTCCAGCGCCAGGCCCTGCTGGGCATGACCCAGATCATCGTCCTGCCCTACTATCTCTTTACCGGCAGCCTCATGGAGCGCATCAAGCGCCAGATGGCGCACCTGCGGCAACAATATCCGCGCCTGCGTTTTGCCCAGGGCGCCTATTTCGGCTTCGAGGATGAGATCTTCGACCTGCTGGAGCAGCGCGTGCGGGAGGGCCAGGCGGGCACGGGACTCATGCCCTGCGATGGCTGCAAATACCGGGAGCTGGCCCGGGACGGGTCCGGGGTGCATCACCACCACGACCCTGCCCCAGGTCATGGCCATCATCACGAGCATCACCACCAGGATCGGGCTCACCCTGCCCACCCCCCTGGCGGACACCCTAGCCACGGAGGTGACAGGCATTGAGCCCGGGACCAACCAAGGACATGAATGACGGCAGCCCCATGAGCACCAGGATCACCGAGCAACTGACCCAGGCGGGCCGCACCATCGAACAGGCCTCCTTTGCCATCATCGACCGCGAGGCCGGGCCTCATGGCTACAGCGCCGACCAATGGCCCCTGGTACGGCGCCTGATCCACGCCTCCGCCGATTTTGAGTTCAATGGCCTGACGCGCTTTCATCCGGCGGCGGTCCAGGCCGGCATCGCCGCGGTGCGGGCGGGCCGGCCCATCGTCGCGGATGTCGAGATGATCCGGGTCGGCGTCTCCCGGCCCCGGCTGGCCCATTTCGGCGGCGAGATCCATCAATTCATCAACGACGAGGACGTCATCCGCCAGGCCCGCGCCGAGGACAGCACCCGCGCCGTCCAGGCCATGCGCAAGGCCCGGCGCCTGGGCCTGATCGACGGCGGCATTGTGGGCATCGGCAACGCCCCGACCGCCCTGCTGGAGGTGTTGCGCCAGATGAGCGAGGAAGGGGCGCGGCCGAGCCTCATCATCGGCATGCCGGTGGGCTTCGTCTCCGCCGCCGAGTCCAAGGCCGACCTGGCCCAGATCCAGGATATTCCCTGGATCCTGACCCAGGGCCGCAAGGGCGGCTCGACCCTGGTGGTCGCCGCCATCCATGCCCTGCTGGCCCTGGCCGAGGCCCAGGATGGGGCTTGACCAAGGCCGGCGGCCAGGGACCTGCCTAGCGCAGGCCCCCGATCTCGATCCCGATCAGGTCGCGGTACCCACGCCGCCATCCTGGCCAGGTCCCCACAGGCCTGCCAGGGCTTCTGATCCCCTCCCGTCGCAGACTCCCCCGGCATGGTCATGAAGGCACCGGAGAAGCGACGGCGGGGCCTGCGCACCGGCTTCACCACGGGTGCCTGTTCCGCCGCTGCCGCCCGGGCCGCGGCGGTGGGGCTGATCTCTGGCCGGGTGCCCGACCAGATTGACTGCCTGCTCCCCAACGGCCAATGGGCCTGCTTTGCCGTGAGCGATGGCCGCCTGGAGGAGGGTTCGGCCCACGCGATGGTGGTCAAGGATGCGGGTGACGACCCGGACTGCACGAACGGCGCCCATCTCACCGCCGATGTTCGGCCCCTGCCGCGGGCCCCTGGCGAGATCCGCATCCAGGGCGGCCCGGGCATAGGCATCGTCACCCTGCCCGGCCTGGGGCTGGAGGTCGGCGGACCGGCCATCAATCCGGTGCCGCGCCGGAACATCGAGGAAAACGTGCGCGCCGCCGCAGGTCACTGGCTGGCGGAGCAGGGTCTGGAGGTGACCATCTCGGTACCCGGCGGCGAGAAGATGGCGTTAAAGACCCTGAATCCTCGCCTCGGCATCCTGGGAGGCATCTCCATCCTCGGCACCTCCGGCATCGTGCGCCCCTACTCCACCGCCTCCTTCCGCGCCAGCGTGGTCCAGGGCATCGAGGTCGCCGCCGCCCAGGGCCAGGACACCCTGGTCCTCACCACCGGCGGGCGCACCGAGAAGTTCGTCATGCGGGCCCTGCCCCATCTGGCCCCCGCCTGTTTCGTGCAGATGGGGGACTTCACCGGCGCCGCCCTGGACACCGCCGTCAAGCAGGGCATCCACCAGGTCGTCATCGGCTGCATGGTGGGCAAGCTCGCCAAGATGGCCCAGGGCGAGACCCTCACCCACGCCCGGCGCGCGGAGGTGGATCGGGGCCTGCTGGCTGAACTGGCCCGGGAGTGCGGGGCGCCCGCCGAGGTCTGCGAGGACATCCGCCAGGCCGAGACCGCGCGCTACGCCGCGGAGCGCCTGGCCGAGCTGGGCCTCGGCCCGGCCTTTCACCAGGCCCTGGCCCAGCGTCTGGTGCGGACCCTGACTGCGCGCTATCCCGGCCAATTCGCCCTCCAGGTGCTGGTCTGCGATTTCGAGGGCCGGGAACTGATCGCCACGGCGGCGTCGGCCCCGGCGGCCCATGCCGATGAGCAGGGCGGCGGCGCCTCGGCCGGTAGCGGGGGCTCGGTAGCCAAGCCACTGGGACTCCGGCTGCCCTGGCCCCTGCGGGGGAGGGTTGCGGAGAGGGGTCCGAGGCAGCGGACCAGCAGGGAGTCGATGTCTGATCCATGCCCCTGCCCACCCCTGCCGGATCATCGGCGTCCTGGACGACGGCCCCGCCGGCCTGACCGCCGCCGCCCTGGCCCATCTCCAGGCGGCGGACCTGGTGATCGGCGGCACCCGCCTCTTGAACCTCTGTGCCGGTCACCTGGCACCTCAGGCCGAGCGCCGCGATCTGACGGGCTGCCTGGGGAGCGTCCCGGCCTGGATCCGCGCGGCGCTGGCGGCCGGCCGGCGGGTGGTGGTCCTCGCCACCGGCGATCCCCTCTTCCACGGCATCGCCGGCTACCTGCGCGCCCGCCTCCCGGACCTGCCCCTCGAAATCCTCCCTAACCTCTCCACGCTCCAGGTCGCCTGCGCCCGCCTCGGCCTTGCCTGGCAAGACCTCCGCGTCGTCTCGGTCCACGGCCGGGACTGCGGTGAGTGGCTTGAGGGCGCGGGACCCGAACACGGGCTTTACCCCATCCTGCGGGCCCTCCAGTACCCTGGGACACCTCCTGGCAAGGGCTCCGGTCCTGGGGTAAGCCTTCAGCTCCCCCGGCCACCGGGTCTGGCCCCCTCCCCCCTTGCGGGGGAGGGTTGGGGAGAGGGGGCTGCAGGGTTAACTTCCGATCAGGTTCCCAACCCTAATCGCGGCGGCTTCCCTGGACCTAGCCCCGTCACCGCCACCCTGGCCATTCTCACCAGCCCGGCCAACAGCCCGGACCGCATCGCCCGCATGTTGGTCCAGGAAGGTCTGGGCGCCAGCTTCCGCATGACGGTGGCCGCGCACCTGCGCCGGCTGGACGAGCAGGTGATCGCCGATTGCCCCCTGGACCAGGCCGCCACCATGACCTTTGCCGAGCCCAATCTGGTCATCCTGACCCGCCAGGCACCCGCCCCCGCCCCGGTCCTCTTCGGTCTGGCGGACGAGCGCTTCCGCCAGCGCCAACCCGACCGGGGCCTGATCACCAAGCGCGAGGCCCGCGCCCTGTCCCTGGCCCGCCTGCAACTGCGCTCCGACAGCATCGTCTGGGACATCGGCGCTGGCTCCGGCGCCGTGGGTCTGGAGGCGGCGCGCCTCTGCCCCCAGGGCTTCGTCCACGCCATCGAGAAGAACCCCGAGGATGCCGCCATCGCCCGGGAGAATCGCCGCCGCCTCGGCATCCCCAATTACCGCCTGATCCAGGCCCAGGCCCCCCAGGGCCTGGCGGACTGGCCGGACCCCGACGCCATCTTCATTGGCGGTTCCGGGGGGCAACTTGCCGCCTTGATCCAGCTCGCCCTGACCCGCCTGCGGGCCAAGGGCTGGCTGGTGATGAATTTCGTCACCTTCGAGAATCTGCACCTCGCCATGACTGAACTCAAGACCCTGCAAGCCCGCTGGGATGTCACCCAGATCCAGGCCTCCCGCGGCCAGCCCATCCTCGACATGTACCGCCTGGTCCCCGAGAACCCGGTGTGGATCCTGGCCGCCACGCCCGGGGATCGCCATGACCCTTGCGAGATGAACCAGTCAGCCCCGGGGCCAGGGCCAAGGGCTGCCTCCAGGGCGTCAGCCTGGGCCCCGGCGATCCGGGCCTCATCACCCGCCGGGCCTGGGAGCTGCTGACGGGGGATGGCCTCTGGACCTACCCGGTACGCAAGCCGGGCGGGGACAGCTTCGCCCTGGACATAGCCCAGCGCGCCGGGCTGGCGGTGCCGGATGCGGCCATCCCCCTCTGTTTCCCCATGACCCACAACGCCGAGATCCTGGCCAAGCACTGGCTGGCGGCGGCTCACAGCGTCCTGGAACAGCTTGAGGCGGGGCGGGATGTCTGTTTCCTGGTGGAAGGCGATGCCTCCACCTATTCCACCTTCGGCCACCTGGCGCGCACCGTCACCGCCCTGGATGCCGGGATTCGGGTGGAGGTGGTGGCCGGGGTCACCTCCTATCAGGCCGCCGCCGCGCACCTGGGTCTGGCCCTGGCGGACGCGGACGACACCCTGGCCATCCTCCCCGCCGGTTATGGCATCCACACCATCGATCACCTGCTGGACGAGTTCGACTCCCTGGTCCTGCTCAAGGTCAAACCCCTGCTGGGGGACATCATCGCGCTGCTGGAGAGACGCGGCCTGCTGCCCTACGCCAGCTTCGTGGAGAAGGTGGGCTGCCCCGAGGAGCGGACGGTCCGGGACCTGACCCAGATTCGCCACGAGACCGTCAACTACCTGTCCCTCCTCCTGGTCCACAACCCCAACCGGCCCAAGGGCGAGATGCTGCGCGGCTGCCGTCATCCGGCGGCCCGGGACGAGGCGACCGCATGAGGATGCCCACGGGGCGGATAGCCCTGGTCGCCATCACGCGCCGGGGAGCCCAGCAGGCCGGCGCCCTGGCCCGACGGCTGGTGGCCGCCAGCCCTCTTCTTCCGACTCCCTCCCCCTTACTGAGGAGGGCGTGGAGCGGAGTCCGAGGGATTTCTTACTCCCTCCCCCCTCGCGGGGGAGGGCTGGGGAGAGGGGGCCGAAGGTTTACCTCCCGCTTACCCACGCGTCACAGCAGGTCCGACGGTCGCCGGCCCTGATTCCCTGGTTTCCGCAGCCTCGCCGAGCGCAATCGCCACCCAGGTGGCCCTGATCGTCGCCGCCAAATTCGCCCCGACCGCGGCCGAATCAGCCTGGCCGGCCCTGTCCCCGCCAGACCCGGCCGCGACTGCCGACCCCCCGGCCGATGACGCCGCCACCAGCGCGCCTGGCCCCAGCCTCCGGCTCATCCCCTACCCAGGTGCCCTGAAGGACCAGATCGGCACCCTCTTCGCGACCTATGACCAGATCGTCTTTTTCGTCTCCCTGGGGGCCGTGATCCGCCTCATCGCCCCCCACCTCCAATCCAAGCACCAGGACCCCGGCGTGCTGGTGGTGGACGAGGCCGGGCGCTTCGTCATCCCCGCCCTGTCCGGCCATGTGGGCGGGGCCAATGCCTTCGCCGAGCACTTGGCGGCCCTGCTCGGCGCCACCGCCGTACTGACCACCGCCTCGGATGTCGGCCAGACCCTCGCCGTCGATCTCCTGGGCCGGGAACTGGGCTGGCGCCTGGAGGCCCCCAAGATCAACGTCACCCGCGTCTCCGCTCATGTCGTCAATGGGGAGCCCATCGCCCTGGTGCAGGAGGCCGGCCGCCGCGACTGGTGGCGCCGCGCGACGCCCCCGCCGGCCAATATCCAGGTCTTCGCGCGCTTCGAGGAGATCGACCCGGAGGCCTTTCGGGGCCTGCTCTGGGTGACGCGCCGCGCCATCTCCCCGGACCTGTGGCAACGCTTCGCGGAGCGCCTGGTGGTGTATCGGCCACCCGAGGATCAGCCATGAGGCGCGTCACCCTGGGCGTCGGCTGCGATCGCGGCACCGCCCCCGAGACCTTGCGCACGGCGGTCATGCAGGCCTTGGCCAGCGTCCATCTGGAGCCGGTCGCGGTCGCGACCCTGGCCACCATCGATAAAAAACATGACGAGGCGGCCATCCTCCTCCTCGCCGCGGAACAGGGCTGGCCCTTGCGCCTCTTTGGCGCCGCCGAACTGGCCCAGGTCCCGGTGCCCAATCCGTCCGCGACGGTCCTTGCCCACATGGGGACACCCGCCGTCGCGGAGGCCGCGGCCCTGCTGGCCGCGAACGGCCGGATGGAGGATCTGGTGCTGGAAAAATTCAAATACCGGGGCCCCGATGGCAAGAACGCCACGGTCTCCATCGCCTGGTGTCGCATCCATGAATGAAGGCGCATTGGCGGATTCGACCCAGTGACCCGCCCCCCGGGGCAAGATATTCCTGGTGGGCCTGGGCCCTGGCGCCGAGGACTACCTGAGCCTGCGCGCCCGCCAGGCCCTGGCCGAGGCCGAGGTGATCATTGGCTATGGCACCTACATCAAGCTGATTCAGCATCTCCTGACCGATCAGGAGGTCATCCGCAAGGGCATGACGGAGGAGATCGACCGCTGCGTGGCGGCCTATGAGTACGCCCAGGCCGGTCGGCGCGTGGCCCTCATCTCCTCCGGTGACATCGGCGTCTATGGCATGGCCGGCCCCACTTACGAGGTGTTGCTGCGCTCCGGCTGGCACCCCGGGGGCGACATCGAGGTCGAGGTGATACCCGGCATTACCTCCCTCTCCGCCTGCGCCTCCCTGGTCGGAGCGCCCCTGACCCATGATTTCTGCTCCATCTCCCTCTCCGACCTCCTGACCCCCTGGCCCGTCATCGCCCAGCGGCTCGCGGCCGCGGCGCGCGGGCGACTTCGTGATCGCCCTCTACAACCCGCGGAGTGGCCGGCGCACCCAGCACCTGGTCGAGGCCCAGCGCATTCTCCTGCGCCATCGCCAAGCCGAGACGCCGGTGGCCATCGTCAAATCCGCCTACCGCGAGGGCCAGGCGGTTCATCTGACCCACCTCGGCGCCCTGGCGGAGGCCCAGATCGGCATGCTGTCCACGGTCCTGATCGGCAACGCCAGCACCTACGTCCAGGATGGGCTCATGGTCACGCCGCGCGGCTATGCCCAAAAGTACGACGCCATCACCGGCGACCCCAGGTCGGGCGAGCGGGCCGGTCGATCCCTGAGCCTGGGCCTGGAGGGCTGGCAGGCCGCGATCCGCGACCAGCTCGGGCAAATCCAGGGGGGGTCGCTGGCGGCGTTGGCGCGGGACCGCGGGGTCCCCCTGGGAGAACTCCTCCAGGCCATCGGGCAGGCCGGGACCCGGGAGGCTGGCGGCATGGTTGACCGCCAGGCCGAGGACACGACTGGCCTGATCGCGGCCCAGGTCAGAGTTGGCGCCGAGCAGGCGCTGTTGCAGGTCATCCCGGCCTGGGGGCCGGTCCGGCTGGAGATCCAGAGTCCGGCGGGTCTGATGGCGGAATGGCGGCTGGAGCGCCTCGCCTTCAGCCAGGATGCGGAGTGGGGCGAACGCATCTCCTCCTGGAAGACCGGTTCCCCATGCTTCAGCCGGGATGCGGATGGCAGTGAGAGTGGACGGAACGGCTGGCTGACCCTGGCAACCCCAGGGTCCTGCCTGCGCATCGACGCCGCGCGTATCGCCCAAGCCTGGTTCCTCCGCCAGGACGATCAGCGGCGCGAGGTCCATTTCCTCGACGCGGCGGATGAGGCCATCCTGACCCTGGCGCTGGTTGCCACCGAGCGGGGTCTCGATCCCCGAGCCGAGGAGGCCTATTTCCAGGCCTGGCGGACCCTGACGGTTCCAGCGACATGAGCGACGGCATGACCAGCGCCCTCATCCTGCCCCTGGCCCTGGCCCTCGACGCCTGGCTGGGGGAGCCGCGCCGCTTCCACCCCCTGATCGGCTTCGGCTGGCTGGCCCAGGCCCTGGAAAACCGTCTCTGGGGTGATGCCAGCTGGCGGGGTGTCCTGGCCCTCCTGCTGCTCATCCTGCCCTTCACCCTGCTCGCCCTCCTCGTCAGCGCCCTGGCCCGGGAGCCCCGCCCTGGACCTCCTGGTGCTCTATCTCGCCATCGGCTGGCGCAGCCTGGGAGAACACGCCGGCCGGGTGCGCGATGCCCTGGCCGGTGGCGACCTGACCCAGGCCCGCCAGGCGGTGGGCTACCTGGTCAGTCGCGACACCGCCGACCTGGATGAAGCGGCCATTGCCAAGGCGACGGTCGAATCCGTGCTGGAAAACGGCAACGACGCCATCTTCGGTGCCCTCTTCTGGTTTCTGGTGGCGGGGGCACCCGGCGTCCTCCTCTATCGGCTGACCAACACCCTGGACGCCATGTGGGGCTACCGTACCGAGCGCTACCGGCGTTTCGGTTGGGCGGCGGCGCGCCTGGACGACCTGCTGAATTGGGCCCCGGCGCGGCTCACGGCCCTGAGTTATGCCCTGGTCGGCCATGTCACCGAGGCCCTGGCCTGCTGGCGCCAGGCAAGGCCCGGCCTGGAAAAGCCCCAACGCCGGCCCGGTGATGGCCGCTGGCGCCGGCAGTCTCGGTGTCCTGCTGGGTGGTGCGGCCATCTACCATGGCGTCGCCCAGGTCCGGCCCCCGCTGGGGGCGGGGCCGCCGGCGGGTACCCAGGACATCGACCGCGCCCTCGGCTTGATCCGCCGCGCCCTGGCGCTCTGGGTCATCGCCGTCCTGGTGGGCGCTGGCCTCTATAGCTACCTGAACTCAGGAGCAGCGACGTGACGGGGGCCGAGCCATGAAGGGCCGATATTCATACCCATCGCGCCTCAGGCTTCGGCGGGTGGCGAGAGGGTCGGGTGGCGGTGGGCGGGGTGTCGACAGCAGGGATGCTGTCGCCAAGCCTACAGGGACGTATTCACGGCGTCCCCCGCTCGCCGTCACCCGGCCCCGGATACCGAAAACCCATGTGTGTTGGGTATAGCAGGGTCAGTCCGCGCCGGACGAAGCAGCGAATTGAGGAGGGCCAGCCATGAAGGTTTCCCCCGACCTTACCACTGGCACGGGCGGCGCGCTGGCGGACCCGCCGGGCCTGGTTATCACCCAGACCGCTCCGGGCCCCTCCACCACGGGGGCCGCCTGCGCGCGGCGGCAAGCCACTACGGCCTGGCCCTGGACCAGTGGCTGGACCTCTCCACCGGCATCAATCCCAACGGCTGGCCGGTACCCTCGGTCCCGGCCTCGGCCTGGGCACGGCTGCCGGAGGACGAGGATGGCCTGGAGCAGGCCGCGCGGGCCTATTACGGCGCCTCGCACCTGCTGCCCGTCGCCGGTTCCCAGGCGGCGATCCAGGCCCTGCCCCGGCTGCGCGCCCCCGCGCGGGTTGGCGTCCTGTCGCCCGGCTATGCCGAACACGCCGCCGCCTGGCGCGCGGCTGGTCACGCGGTCAGGGCCCTGGCCGCCGGAGCGGTGGATCAGGCGATCCCCACCTGCGATGTCCTGGTGCTGATCCATCCCAACAACCCCACGGTTGCCCGCTTCCCGCGGGAGCGGCTGCTCGACTGGCACGCCCAACTCGCCGCCCGCGGCGGCTGGCTGGTGATCGACGAGGCCTTCATGGATACGACCCCGGACCAGAGCCTCTGCGGCCTGAGCGCGCGCCCCGGCCTCATCGTCCTGCGCTCCCTGGGCAAGTTCTTCGGCCTGGCGGGGGCACGGGTAGGCTTCGTCTGCGCCCAGCCCGACCTGCTGGCGCGACTGGAGCGGCTGCTCGGCCCCTGGACCGTCAGTGCCCCGGCCCGCTGGGTCGCCCAGGCGGCGCTGCGGGATCAGGACTGGCGGGAGCGGGAGCGGCCCCGGCTGGTCGCGGCCGGGGAGCGGCTCGGCGCCCTGCTCCGCCGCCAGGGGCTCGCACCCCAGGGGGGTTGCGCCCTCTTCCAGTGGGTCCCTTCACCCCAGGCCCGGGACCTGCACCAGGCCCTGGCCCGCCAGGGGATTCTGACCCGCCTCTTCGAGGACCCCGCCAGCCTGCGCCTGGGCCTACCCGGCACCGAGGCGGATTGGATGCGACTGGAGGCCGCCCTGGCCCAGGTGGTAGCCGAGGTGCTGCCCCAAGCCGCCGCGAACCTCGCCGAGGTTAAGCCATGAAGCGCTGGCTGGGGCACTTCTTACGAATGGTCATTCATACCCAGCGCTGGCCCCTCGCCGGCCCATCTCGGGAGGGCCGGGTGGGGGCTGGCGGGGGTGTCGACAGCAGGGATGCTGTCGCCAAGCCTACAGGGATGTATTCACGGCGTCCCCCGCCAGACACCACCCGGCCCGGGAAACCGCAAACACAGGTGGGTTCTGCATAGTATGGCGATCTTACTTACCAACTTGATCCCCTCCCTCGCCGAGGCCCGCGCATGAAGACCCAAACCCTCATGGTCCAGGGCACCACCTCGGATGCGGGCAAGAGCCTGCTGGTGACGGCCCTGGGCCGCTGGCTGGTCCGGCGCGGGGTCCGGGTCGCCCCCTTCAAGCCCCAGAACATGGCCCTGAACAGCGCGGTCACCGTCGATGGCGGCGAGATCGGCCGTGCCCAGGCGGCCCAGGCCCGGGCCTGCGGGCTGGAGCCCCACACCGACATGAATCCGGTGCTGCTCAAGCCCAACACCGACACCGGCGCCCAGGTCATCATCCAGGGCCGGGCGGTCGCCACCATGAACGCCCGCGACTACCAGGAATACAAGGGCCTGGCCCGCGTCGCCGTGCTGGAGTCCTACCAGCGCCTCGCCGACCGCTACCAGATCATACTGGTCGAGGGCGCGGGCTCCCCCGCCGAGATCAATCTACGGGCCAACGACATCGCCAACATGGGCTTCGCCGAGGCCGTGGACTGCCCGGTGATCCTGATCGCCGACATCGACCGCGGCGGGGTCTTCGCCCATCTGGTCGGTACCCTGGAGCTGCTGAGCGACAGCGAACGGGCCCGGGTCCAGGGCTTCGTCATCAACCGCTTTCGCGGCGACCTCGCCCTCCTGCAACCCGGCCTGGACTGGCTGGAACGGCGCACCGGCAAGCCGGTACTGGGCGTCCTGCCCTTTCTGCCGGGGCTCCATCTGGAGGCCGAGGATGGCCTGGCCCTACCCCCCGTCCGCCAGCGCCGGGCGGGGGAGCCCGCACAGGCCGGTCTGCGCATCCTGGTCCCCGCCCTCCCCCGCCTCAGCAATCGCACCGATTTCGATCCCCTCTGCCTGCACCCCCAGGTCAGGCTGGACTTCATCGGCCCCGGCCAGGCGATACCACCCGCCGACCTCATCATCCTGCCCGGCTCCAAGAGCGTACGCGGGGATCTCGCCTGGCTGCGCCAGGAGGGCTGGGAGGCGGCGATCCAGCGGCACCTGCGTTATGGCGGCAAGGTCATGGGCATCTGCGGCGGCTTCCAGATGCTGGGCCGGGGCATCCATGACCCCCTCGGCCTGGAGGGCGCGCCAGGGACCAGCGCCGGCCTGGGGCTCCTCGACCTGGAAACGACCCTGGAACAGGAAAAACAACTCCGCAATGTCCAGGGCCGACTGGCCATCGCGGAGGCCCCCGTCTCCGGCTACGAGATTCATGCCGGCGTCACCCAGGGCCCCGCCCTGGCCAGGCCCGCCGTGCGCCTGACCGAGGGTCCGGATGGGGCCATCCGGGACGACGACCAGGTCCTCGGCACCTATCTGCACGGCCTCTTCGAATCAAGCGCCGCCCTCGCCGCCCTCCTGACCTGGGCTGGGCTGCGCCAGGTCGAACACCTCGACTACGAGGCCCTGCGCGAGGCCGCCTTCGACCGGCTGGCCGATACCCTCGATCAGCATCTGGATCCCCACTGGCTGGAGAGCCTCATTGAGGGGGCACAGCCCTTGGCGCGAGGACTGGGGACGGCAGGGGACGCCACCCCTCAGCCCCCTCTCCCCAGCCCTCCCCCGCGAGGGGGGAGGGAGCCGGAGAAGCCATGGCTTGCGCTACCGAAGTCGAGCCCTGCGGCCCTGGGGTCTGAAGGGTTACCGGACCCTGATCCTGGGCGGCGTCCGTTCCGGGAAGAGCCGGCTGGCGGAGCGCCTGGCGAGCGAGGGCGCCGGCCCCGTCACCTACATCGCCACGGCCACCGCCGGGGATGGCGAGATGGCGGCCCGGATTGCCGCCCATCGCGCCCGGCGGCCGGCGCATTGGGGCCTGGTGGAGGAGCCCCTGCACCTGGCGGCGGCCCTGGCGGCCCATGCCGCCCCGGGGCACTGCCTGCTCGTCGATTGCCTGACGCTCTGGCTGACCAACCTGCTCCTGGCCGAGGACGCCACCCTGTGCGATCGGGAAGGCGCCGCGCTGCTCCAGGTGCTGCCGACCCTGCCGGGCCGGATCATTCTGGTCAGCAACGAGACCAGCCTGGGGGTCATGCCCCTGGGAGAACTCAGCCGGCGCTTTGGCGATGCCGCGGGCCAACTGCACCAGGACCTCGCGCCCCTCTGCGATCGCGTCATCCTCGCCATCGCCGGGCTACCACTCACCTTGAAGGACGCATCCGTATGAATTTGGACACGAGGATCGATTGGCTAGGGGTGCCGGCGGCCAGCCTGGACACCGAGGCCCAACGGGCCGCCCAGGACCGCCAGGCGACCCTGACCAAGCCTCCCGGCTCCCTGGGCCGGCTGGAGGAGACCGCCATCCGCCTCGCCGCCCTGCAAGGCACGCCGCGCCCCGCGCTCGACCGGGTGCGCATCACCATCTTCGCGGGAGATCACGGCGTGGCGGCGGAGGGCGTGTCCGCCTTCCCCCAGGCCGTCACCGCCGAGATGATCAAGAACTTCGCCCGGGGCGGGGCGGCCATCTGCGTGGCCGCGCGCGCCCTCGGCGCCGAACTCGAGATCATCAACCTGGGGACGGTGCATGACCCCGGGCCCCTGGTGGGGGTCAAGGACCAGCCCCTGGGCCCGGGCACCGCCAATCTGATGACCGAGCCGGCCATGACCGATCACCAGGTCGCCCTTGCCCTCGGCGCCGGCCGTCATGCCGCCGAGCGCGCCCGCCTGGAGGGCTGCCAGCTCTTCATCGGTGGCGAGATGGGCATCGCCAACACCACGGCCGCCGCCGCCCTGGCCTGTGCCCTGTTGGGGGCCGAACCCACCGACCTCGCCGGTCCCGGCACCGGTCTCGACCGGGAGGGCGTCGCCCACAAGGCCGCCGTCATCCAGCGGGCCCTCGACCACCATGCCCCGCATCTCGCCTCGCCCCTGGAGGCCCTGCGTCGCCTGGGCGGTTTCGAGATCGCCGCCCTCGCCGGCGCCTATCTGGCCTGCGCCCACATGGGCCTGCCGGTCCTGGTGGACGGCTTCATCACCACCGTCTCCGCCCTCGTCGCCACCCGCCTGCAACCCCAGGTCGCGGACTGGCTCTTCTTTGCCCACGCCTCCGCGGAACCCGGCCATGCCGCCGTCCTCGCGGCTCTGGCGGCCCACCCCCTGCTGGATCTGGGCCTGCGGCTGGGAGAGGGCAGCGGCGCCGCCATCGCCCTCCCCCTGCTGCGCCTGGCCTGCGCCCTGCACAACGAGATGGCCACCTTCGCCGAGGCCCAGGTCTCTAACCGGGTGTGAGGTCGCGCATGGCTAGCGTCACACCGCGTGTCCACCGCCTCGACCTGCTGCGCCATGGCGAGACCCTGGGGGGGAGTCGCTTTCGCGGGCGTCTCGATGATCCGCTCACCGAGAGGGGTTGGGAGCAGATGTGGGCGGCGGTCGGGCCAGGGGAGGGCGTTAGGGAGTGGGACGGTATCGTCACCTCCCCCCTGGCCCGCTGCGCCGATTTCGCCCGCGCCCTGAGCCGGCGGCAGGACATCCCCCTAAGCCTGGACCCGCGGCTCGCCGAGCTGGACTTTGGCGACTGGGAGGGGCAAACCCCCGCCGACCTGATGGCGACGGACGCCGAGGCCCTGGGCCGTTTCTGGGCGGACCCGGTTGCCCACCCCCCGCCGAGCGGCGAGCCCTTGCTGGCCTTCCAGGCGCGGGTCCTGACCGCCTGGGATGAACTGTTGCGCCAGGATCGGGACGACCGGACCCTGGTGATCAGCCATGGGGGCGTCATCCGCGTCATCCTATGCCAGGTGCTGGGCTATCCCCTGGGGCGCTTGCTGGAACTGGACGTCGGCCATGCCAGCCTGAGGGGCATCCGAGTCCGTAGCGAGGGGGCAGGCGCCGGAGCCGGGGTGGGAGTGGGCGACGCCACGGGCATACCTGGCGCGGAGGCCCCTATCGGCCTCGACCCCAGGATGCGGGTCGAACTGATCCCGGACCTGGCAAGTTCATGATCCGGCCCTTCCTCATCGCCCTGCAATTTCTCACCCGGCTCCCGGTCCGCCTTGGGGGCGAGCTGGAGGCAGAGGACCTCGGCCGCTCCCTGCTCTACTACCCCCTGGTCGGCCTCATCCTGGGGGGGCTCCTCGCCGCCAGCGCCTGGCTGTTGAGCGGTGCTCCCCCGCTCCTGGCCGGCGCCCTGGTCCTGACCCTGTGGGTCGCCCTCACCGGCGCCCTCCACCTGGACGGCCTGGCCGACACCATCGACGCCTGGGCCGGCGGCCGCGGCGACCCCGAGCGCACCCTGGCCCTCATGAAGGACCCTCACTGCGGTCCCCAGGGTGTCACGGGTCTGGTGCTGGTCCTGCTCCTCAAATTCGCCGCCCTGGCCGCCATCCTGGAGGCCGGCGACTATCTTCCCCTGATCCTGGCGCCTTTCCTGGCCAGGAGCGCCCTGCCCCTGCTGTTCCTGACCACCCCCTATGTCCGACCCGGCGGCCTCGGCGCCGCCCTGGCCTCCGGCATGCCCCGACGGGCGGGCACCGGGGTCCTCATCGCCGCCGGCGCCCTCACCCCCCTCATGGCGGGAGCACCAGGCTTGGTGGCCCTGGCCGTTACCCTCGCCGCCTTTTATATCCTGCGCCAGGCCATGAAGCATCGCATCGGCGGCACCACGGGCGACACCGCCGGCGCCCTGGTCGAACTCACCGAAGCCGTCGCCCTCCTGGCGGGGTCAGGTCTATATTTTTAGCACCGACGCCCTTCCCGGACCCCCCCGGCTTTTGCAGCGCTATGCTGACGATCCGGGCAACGGTGGCATATAGGGGGTCCATAACAGGGTCAGGTCTATATTTCTAGCGTGAACTCCCTTCCCGGACCCTCCCCCGTTTGTTGCCGGGCTTTGCGGACGATGCGGGCGACGGTGGTGAAATGGAGGCCGAAGAAGGCGCCAATCTCGGCATAGCTGTACTCACCTGTCCCATAGGCCGTGATAATGGCCCCATCGCGACTGCCCGCAGCCTGGGAAATATGCGGCAAGGTGGGCGGGGGTCCCCGACGCTGCGGCTTGGGGATTTGGACCTCATCCCCCACATCGCCGCGCTTCTGCTGCATCCGGGCGACGAAACCCTCATCGCCCAGGTAGATTTGGCGATTCAGCCCGCCCCAGAGGCTCTCGGCACCGATGCCCTCCCTGACGAAGCGCCGGTAGGCCGCCTGGGCCTGGTCCCGCGTCCCCCCGAAGCTGGACAGGAGGGTGTCCGTGGTCAGCCAGGCCGGCGCCAAGGCCAGGCCCGCCGTCGCGCGATAACTGCTCCACGGCCAGGCGCTCGGATCCTCGACCATCCCGGCACGCACCGGATTCAACACCAGGTAGCGGCTGAGTTGCTGCAAATAGCTGTCCGAGTCAACGAGAATCGCCTGGTAGCGCCCCTGGAACAGGTGCCCAGTGCGCCCGTGGCGACGGTTGGAGCCTTGGGTGAAGACGCCGTTGATCTGGCGCATCCCCTTGGCAAGATTAGCGTCCAGGGTCTCCACGAACAGATGGTAGTGATTGGTCATCAGGCAGTAAGCATGGCAGCGCCACCGAAACCGTGCGACGACCTCGGCGACCAGGTCGAGGAAGGCGATCCGATCAACATCATCTTCGTAAATCGCCTCGCGCCTGTCGCCACGTTCGGTCAGGTGATAAAAGGCGCCCGGAAACTCGATACGTAAGGGTCTTGCCATGGGGTCCGTCCTCGACGAACAGGGTCTCATGCTCTGATTATAGACCTGACCCCCCCAGGTAGTGGGCGAGGAAGGTGTCGAAGGGCTGGTCGTCGGCGGCTTCGATGGCGGCCTGGCGGCGCAGGGAATCCTGGGTGAGACCCTGGAAGAGGGCGAGGCGTTCGGGGGACGGGGGCCGCGCCAGGTAGGCCTGGCGATGGGCCTGGGACAGGCGTTGGGCGAAGTCGAAGAAGCTTTCGCGGCGCTCGCGCATCTCGGCGAGCATGCGGGCGGAGGGGGTCAGGTCCGGGTCCAGGACCTTGGCCCGCTGCCGATGGAGACTCGCGATGCAGGGCCCCCCGGGGCCGCCGTCGACCCACTCGGCGATGGCGGTCATGGCGTCGAGCAACGCCAGGGCCCAGTCGCGCAAGGGGATGGCCTGGCCCGCGCGCTCCAGCCGCAGACCCGGTTCGCGGCCACGATGGGCTGTCAGGACCAGATTGTCGTCGATGGCGCGGCGCTCGCGGGCAGCGATGCGGGGACTGTCCGCCAGTAAGCAGAAGCGGATGAAGGCATCCATGAAGTGGAGTTGCTCCGCCGAGACACCGGCGGGCTCGAAGGCGTTCACATCGAAAGAGCGCACCTCGATATAGCGCACGCCCCGCCGGCGCAGGGCCTGGGTCGGTTTTTCCATTCCCTCCAGCAGGGGCTTGGGGCGCACCGAGCTGTAGTACTCGTTCTCGATCTGGAGAATATTGGCGTTGAGCTGCCGGTAGTGGCCATCCACCTTGACGCCGATGGCCTCGTAATGGGGACAGGGGGTCTCGATGGCCCAGGAGAGGCTGCGAATATAGGCATCCAGGCTGTCGTAATTGGCCTTGATGCCGGTGCCTTCCTCCTGGCGGTTCTGGTAGCCGATATCGCCCAGGCGCAGGGAGGTCGCGTGGGGATAGTGGAGGGTATGGGGGTCGAAGGCCACCAGGTCGGTCTCGGCGCCCTGGACAAAGGTCTTGCAGACGGCGGGCGAGGCGCCGAAGAGGTAGGGGATGAGCCAACCATAGCGCTGGATGTTGCGCACCAGGCCCATATAGGCCTCGGAGCGGAAATGGACGGGATCTCCGACCTCCCCCACCAGATCCTGGTAGGCGGTCCAGAAATCATCGACGAAGGAACAATTGTAATGGACCCCGGCGATGACCTGCATGGTCCGGCCATAGCGGTAGCCCAGGCCGCGCCGGTAGATGGTCTTCATGCGCGCCGCGTTGGAGCTGCCATAGCGGGCCAGGGGGATGCGCTCCGCGCCCTCCAGGAGGCAGGGCATGCTAGCGCCCCAGAGGATCTCCTCCTCCAGATGGGCATGGATGAAACGGTGCAGATCATCCAGGAAATCCAGCAACTCGCCCTTATCCGCCAGGGCCGGGGTGATGAGTTCCAGCAGGGCCTCGGAAAAATCCGTGGTGATGTAGGGGTGCGTCAGGGCGGAGCCAAAGACCGCCGGGTGGGGCTTGGGGGAGATGGTGCCGCTGGGGGTGACGCGCAGGGTCTCCTTCTCCAGGCCCACCAGGCCGGCGCGGAACAGGCGGGCCAGCCCGGCCCGCTCGATAGCCGCCATCCGGGCCCGATAACCCCAGCAGTCATCCATTCAGGACTCCCGGGAACCCGGGGCATTGCCCCGAACTCGAGGTGCCCATGCTGGCCCCGGTTCCACCGCCCGGGCCATCAATCGCGCTTGGCTTCCCGGACCCGGAAGGTATCGGCGCGCACCACATCCGCCAGGATGCTGGCGGCCTCGCGGATCTGAATCTGCTCAACGACCTTCTGCTGGCGCTCCATGACCTCCTCATCGACATCCTCGGCTTCCTCGTCGATGGGCGTCTCGCCCTGGGCGCGCAGAAATTCATCCCGCTGGTGCTTGAGGATTTTCTCGCGCCGGTCGGCCTGAATCCGGCGGTCGGTCTCCTTGAGGGACACCGTCTTCTCATCGTCGAGTTCGCGCAGCACCCGCTCGCGGGCGGTGAGCATGCGGAAACCGGGGTCACTGCCGATCCGCTGGGTGGAGGCCTCGCGGAAGGCGCCCAGGTCCCCCAGCTTGGTCTTGTCGTATTTGGCCGAATGGATGCTGTTCCAGGGCAGGGCATTCTCCAGGGAGCGCTCGCCATGCTCCGCCCCCTGGGGCGCGGTCGGGAAGAGGATATCCGGCTCCACGCCCCGCAACTGGGTGCTACTGCCACTGATGCGATAAAACTCGGCCATGGTCAGGCGCAGGCGGCCCAGGTCCTCGCCATTACCGGGGACATAACGATTGAGGTCGATCAGGGTCTGCACCGTGCCCTTGCCGAAGGTCGGCTCGCCAATGATGATGGCACGCCCATAATCCTGCATGGCCGCCGAAAAGATCTCCGAGGCGGAGGCGCTATTGCGATCGACCAGGACCGCCAGCGGCCCGCTATAGGCGGCCCCGGCGGCGACATCGCTCTCGACCTCCACCTTGCCGAAGGAGTCCTTGACCTGGACCACCGGGCCCTTGTCGATAAAGAGACCCGTCAGGTCAGTTGCCTCCGTCAAGGAGCCCCCGCCGTTGCCGCGCAGGTCCACCACGATGCCATCCACGCCTTTGCGCTTGAGGTCCGCGAGCAGACCCTGGACATCGCGGGTGGTGCTGCGGAAGTCCTTGTCGCCATCGGACTCGGCGCGAAAATCGCGATAAAAGCCCGGCACCTCAAGGACACCGATGCGTAGCCCCCGGGCATTGGGCAGGTCTTCCAGCACATAGGCCTTGGCGGCCTGGTCCTCCAGCTTGATCTCGTTGCGCACCAGGGAGACGGTGCGGGTGACGCCCTCCGTCCCGGCCGACTTGGGCAGAAGCTGTAGACGCACCACCGAGTCCTTGGGCCCCCGAATCTTGTCCACCACATCCTGGAGCCGCCAGCCGACCACATCCTCCATGGCCCCGTCCGGGCCCTGGGCGACGCCCACGATCCGGTCACCGGAGTGAATGAGGCCGGAAAGCCGGGCCGGACCGCCCGGGATGGTGCGCTGGACCTCGGTGTAATCCGCATCACCCTTGAGTACGGCGCCAATGCCCTCCAGGGACAGCCTCATGCTGATGTCGAAGTTTTCCGCCGTGCTCGGGGACATAAAGCTGGTGTGAGGCTCCAGCGTTTCGATGTAGGCATTGACGAAGGTTTGATAGACGTCGTCGCTATCGAACTGCCGCACCCGGCGCGCCAGGCCCTCGTAGCGCTCACCCAGCAGCTTGCGGATCTCGGTATCGCTCTTTTTGGCCAGCTTGAGGCCCAGCCAATCATTCTTGACCCGCTGACGCCAGACATCGTCCAGATCCGCGGCGTTAGCCACCCATTCCGCCTTGGCGCGGTCGAAACGATACTGCTCGTCCTGGTCAAAACTGAAGCCCTTATCGAGGAGCCCCATGGCAAAGGCGATCCGGTTCTCGACGTTCTTGCGATAGAGGCGGAAGACCTCGAAGCCGAGATCGACCTTGCCACGCTTCAAATCGTCGTCCAGGTGCTTGAATTCGCGCTTGAAGCGATCGACCTCCTGACGGGTGAAGAAGGAGCGGTTGGGGTCCAGGGACTTGAGATAGGCCACGAATATCTGATCGGCAAAGGCGTCATCCAGCGTGACCTTGCGATAGTGGAAGCGCTCCAGGACCTTGTTGATGACCTGGGTCGTCTTCTCCTGACGGGCCTTGGGCTGCAAATCCCCGATCGCCACATCCTGGGACTTGGCCCCCACGCAGCCACTGGCCAGCACCAGCAGGGTTGACAGAAGGAGATGGAAAAAGGGACGACGGGGCATTTTCATGCGCGAGTACTCTCGAGGTGATTCTAATTGGATAAGTCAGACAGGTTGGCAGGCCCAAGGTTCGACCTGTCCTAACCGCTTCCGGAGGCCCTCAAGCCGACTGCCCGCCCTGGCGATAGACCTTGCGGCGGAAAAGATCGGTACGGCGACTGACGACCCGATCGACAAAGAGGGTGCCGTCGAGGTGGTCCATCTCGTGCTGGACCGCCCGGGCCTCGTAGCCCTCCATCTCGAACTCCAGGGGGGCCCCCTGGGGATCACAGGCACTCAGGCGAATCTTGCCGGCCCGAATGACATTACCGGTGTAATCCGGCACGGACAGGCAGCCCTCGCGGGCCATTTCGAAGCCATCCCAGTGGGTGATCTCGGGATTGACCAAGACCAGATAGCCGTGGTTGGGGGTGTTCTTGCGACCGGAGACGTCCACGATGACGATCCGCTTGAAGACGTTGACCTGAGGCGCGGCGATGCCTACCGCCGCCGGCCCGGCCTGGCGAGTCTCCTCCAGATCGGCGATGAAGGCGCGCAGCTCATCGTCGAACTGGGCAACGGTCGCGGACACCTGGCGCAACCGCTCGTCCGGCAGGGTAAGAATTTCGAGTACGGCCATGATTAACCGATCAGGGTCTCGACGGCCGAGATATCCACCGCGATGCCACCGGCCACCAGTCCCGCTACCGCCGCCTCCAGGGCCTCCAGCGGGCTTTCGGAATAACCCTGGATATTCATCAGGTAGAAGGGGCGCTGAGGGTCGCCACCGACATCGGACTCCAACTCCAGAATATTGAAGCCCACCCGGGCCAAGGCCCCGGTCACGTCAGCGACGATGCCGGCGCGGTCCGCCCCGGCGACGCGCACCTGGACATTGGGGACCAGGTGCCGATGCAGACCGCCACCCATGGCATCGATGTGCAGGCACAGACCCAGATCCGCCACCACGGGCGCCAGGGCCTGGCGCAGCCGCTCCGCCCCGCCCACCACCTCGGCCATCAACATGATGGTGAAATTGCCGCCCAGACGGATCATGGAGGCCTCGCCCAGACTGCCTCCCGCCTCGAAAATGGCCTGGGTGACCCGGGCCACGATACCAGGCCGGTCCTCCCCCACCAGGGTCAACATGTGCCATTCAGCCAAGATTCACCTCGTCGCGCACTCGGATTTGTGCCGCATGGTACGTCGAAATGGGTGGTGGGGGAAATCGGAAGCCCTACGCATGATGGGGCTCGATCCAGATGAGGCTGGCCATGCGCCCCGTGGCGCCGTCCCGGCGATAGGAATAGAAGCGCCCGGCATCCTGGAAGGTGCAAAGGCCCGCCCCCCGGACCTCCCGCACGCCGAGCCTGGCGAGCCTGTGGCGCGCCAGCAGCGGCAGGTCCGCCAGCCACTGGCCCTGGCCAAGGGGGACGAAGGCCGCTTCGGCCTGCCCGTCCCAGGCCAGAAAACACTCTCGCACCTCGGTCCCCACCTCGAAGGCCCCGGGCCCGATAGCGGGGCCCATCCAGGCCAGCAGGGACTCGGGGGGGCCCCCGAGACGGGCCAGGGCGGCCTCGATCACGCCCGCGGCCAGGCCGCGCCAGCCGGCATGGACAGCGGCGACCCGGGTGCCAGCGCGGTCGCAGAGCAGGATCGGCAGGCAGTCGGCAGTCAGGACGGCGCAGACCTGGCCCGGACCCCAGGCCACCATGGCGTCCGCCTCGCAAGCCGCCACGGGCTCATGGGCCAGCGCCACCGCGCAGCCATGGACCTGGCGCAACCAGCGGGGCGCGGCGGGCAGGCCCAGCTTCAGGCGCAGCCGCTCCCGGTTCGCGGCCACGCAGGTGGCATCGTCCCCCACGTGATCGCCCAGATTGAGCCCCGCGTAGGGACCGAGGCTGATTCCGCCACGCCGGGTGGTGCTGATCGCCCGCACCCAGGGCGGGGCGGACCAGTCGGCCTCAAGCCACTCCATCCGCGTCCTCCCGCAGCAGGCTCACCAGATCCAGCATGTCCGCCGCCAGCGGGATCTCCCAGGCCAACTCTTCACCCGTGTGCGGATGAGGAAAGCCGAGACGGATGGCGTGCAGGGCCTGGCGCGGAAAGGCCCTCACCCCGGCCACCAGCCGCGCCGAGGCGCCCTTGGGCGGCCGGGGCCGACCGCCATAGACCGGATCGCCCAGGATGGGGTAATGGATATGGGCCATGTGGACCCGGATCTGATGGGTGCGCCCGGTTTCCAGTCGCACCGCCAGGAGGGCATGGCCCCGAAAGGCCTCGAGGAGGCGGTAATGGGTGACCGCCGGCCGACCGCCGGGGACCACCGCCATCTGGGTGCGCTGACGCGGATGCCGGCCCACCGGGGCATCGACATGGCCACCGCCCGTCGGGACGCCCGTCACCAGGGCGCGATACTCCCGATGGACCTGGCGTTGCTGGAGCAGGTCCACCAGAAACTTGTGCGCCTGCAAGGTGCGGGCGACCACCAACAAGCCGCTGGTATCCTTGTCGAGGCGGTGGACCAGGCCACCCCGGGGGACCAGGGCCAGTTCCGGGGCATGGTGGAGCAAGGCATTCTGGAGGGTGCCATCGGGATTACCGGCGGCCGGATGGACGACCAGCCCGGCGGGCTTGTTGATCACCAGGATAGCCTCGTCCTCGAAGACGATGTCCAGAGGCAGATCCTGGGGTTGGCAGGTCTCGTCCGGCGCCACCACCGGTTCCAGCCACACCTCCTCCCCGCCCCAGACCTTGTCACGCCGCCGACAAGCTTGACCGTTGAGGCGCACCCGGCCCTCATCGATCCATTGTTGCAGCCGACTGCGCGAGAATTCGGGCAGCAACTCGGCCAGGGCCTGATCCAGGCGCTGACCACCCAGGTCGGCGCCCAAGCGGCAGGCACGGGGGGCCGTGGCGGCGGCTATCACCCGACCACCCGCTGGCAATGAAGAAGCCGCCTCGCGCCCGTCCGTCCATGGGTTATACTGCGGCCGTTTTCGTCTGGATGAATCATCGCATGTATTACCGGATCAAACCTTTCCTGCCTACCCTTGGGCCCCTGATGGCCCTGGCACTCCTCCTGTCCGGCTGTTCCTGGTTTGGTAACCAGGAAGACACGACCAAGGATTGGAGCGCCTCGAAACTCTACTCCGAGGCCTCCGCGGAGCTGAACAGCGGCAGCTACGAGACGGCCATCGAATATTACGAGAAGCTGGAGGCCCGCTTCCCCTTCGGCCGCTACGCCATGCAGGCCCAACTTGACGTCTCTTATGCCTATTACAAGGCGGACAAGCCCGAGGAGGCTATCGCGGCGGCGGACCGTTTCATCAAGCTGTACCCCCAGAGCCCCTACGTGGACTACGCCTACTACTTCAAAGGCATCGTCAACTACAACCGCAGCGTCGATTTTCTCGACCGCTACATCCCGACCGACCGCTCCCAGCGCGACCCCGGCTCGGCCCTGGATGCCTTCAACGACTTCTCGGAACTGGTGCGGCGCTTCCCGGACAGCAAATATACCCCCGACGCCCGCCAGCGCATGCTTTACCTGCGCGGCAACCTGGCCAGGAACGAGGTCAACATCGCGAAATTCTACGTCAAGCAGGGCGCCTACATGGCGGCGGTGGACCGCTGCAACCACGTCATCCAGCACTTTCAGCGCACCGCCGCGGTACGCGACGCCCTGGTGACCATGATCGACGCCTACAAGCGCCTGGGCAAGGAAGATCTCGCCACCGACGCCCAGCGGGTGCTCGACCTCAATGACAAAGAGGGAAAATTCGTCTCCGACGGCTTGCCTCCGGAGGAAGTCAGCCTGACCCGGAAGCTCTGGGATTATCTGGAACTCGACAAGAACTGACGACGCCTGGGATGAAGGCCGGGGGCGATCCTACCCCGGCCTACCCTCTCTCAAACCGCCGCTATGTCTTCCTCTCCCGTACGGATACGCACCACGCGGCTCACATCGCTGACAAAAATCTTGCCGTCGCCGATCTTGCCGGTGCGGGCGGAGGTGGTGATGGCCTCGACGCAGGCATCGACCAACTCATCGTTCAGGACGATCTCGATCTTTACTTTGGGCAGAAAATCAACCACATATTCCGCGCCTCGATAGAGTTCGGTGTGACCCTTCTGCCGACCAAACCCCTTGACCTCGATGGCGGTCATGCCTGTTATGCCCGCCACGGACAAGGCCTCGCGGACGTCATCCAGTTTGAATGGCTTGATTATGGCCTCAATCTTTTTCACTAGGATCTCCTGCTGTTGAATTCGTGGGTTATAAAACATCCGCCAGTATAGTTTAAGAGGTGGGACCACACACGGCGGCATTCACTCGTCTCAGGCTCAAAATCCGCTGGTGATGGGATAGCGCCGGTCGCGGCCAAAGGCCCTGGTGGTGATGCGCACGCCGGGCGGGGCTTGACGGCGTTTGTATTCATTACGATCCACCAGGCGCGTCACCCGCCGAACCAGGTCCTCCGGAAAGCCGGCGGCGACGATGGCAGCCACGCTCTCATCATCCTCGATGTAGCGCTTGAGGATAGGGTCGAGAATCTCGTAATCCGGGAGACTGTCCTGGTCGGTCTGGTTGGGCCGCAATTCCGCCGAGGGCGGCCGATCGATCACTCGCTGGGGGATGACTGGCGCGGGGCCGAGGCCATTGCGATAGGCCGCCAGGCGATAGACCAGGGTCTTGGGCACATCCTTGATGGGGGCAAACCCCCCCGCCATGTCGCCATAGAGGGTCGCGTAGCCCACGGCGACCTCGCTCTTGTTGCCGGTAGTCAGCAGCATCTTGCCCTTCTTGTTGCTGATTGCCATGAGGATGATGCCCCGACAACGAGCCTGGATATTCTCTTCGGTCACGTCCAGGTCGCATCCCGCGAATTCATCCGCCAGCATGCCGAGAAAGGCCTTAAAAGCCGGCTCGATGGGCACGATGCGATGGGCCACGCCCTG
Source organism: uncultured Gammaproteobacteria bacterium (assembly GCA_963841065.1). GTDB lineage: Bacteria > Pseudomonadota > Gammaproteobacteria > Chromatiales > Chromatiaceae > M0108. The sequence goes on from CAWJBI010000033.1 coordinate 62,527, forward strand.
CGTCCGCGCCTGTTCCAAGGCATCATCGACGCTCATGTCCGCCGTATAGCGCGAAGGCATAAGCACCGCCTCCACCTGGTCCGCCCCCAAGGCGTCCACCGCGATCGCCAAGGTCAGGGCCGAATCGATACCGCCCGACAGACCCAGCACGGCGCCCCGGAAGCCATTCTTGCGCACATAATCCCGCACCCCCAGGACCAGGGCGCCATAGACCCCCTCCTCCGCCGCCGGGATGGGGGCGAAGGCACCGGGACGCGGGCAAGGGGCTTGACCTGCAGGACCCACCTCCACCTCGACCAGCAGCATCGCCTCCGCGAAGAAGGGTGCCCTCTGGGTCAGTTGGCCCTGGGCATCCACCACGAAGGAGCCGCCGTCAAAGACCAGTTCATCCTGTCCGCCGACCAGGTTGGCGTAAAGGATCGGCAATTGGTGTTCCTGGGCGCGACGGACTAGGAGTTCCTCGCGCTCCGGGGCCTTACCGGCGTGGTAGGGCGAAGCGTTGAGATTGATCAGCAGTCGCGCTCCCGCCGCCGCCGCCAGCCGGGTGGGGCCCTCCTCCCAGATGTCCTCGCAGATGCTGATGCCAAGCTGCGTACCCTGAAAATCGATCACACAGGGGGCATGACCTGGCTGAAAATAGCGCTTCTCGTCGAAGACACTGTAATTGGGCAACATTTGCTTGGCGTATTCCGCCACCAGCCGGCCATCCAGGATCAGCCCCGCGACATTGAAGAGGCTCCCCAGGTCCCGCTTCGGATAGCCCAGCACCAGGCCGATCCCCTGACTCGCGGCGCGGATATCCTCCAGGGCCGCCCCTACGCGCTCGATCAGTTCTGACCGCAGCAGCAGATCCTCGGGGGGATAGCCCGTCAAGGTCAGCTCGGGAAAGACCACCAGGTCGGCGCCATGCCGCTCCCGCGCCTCCTGGGCCACCAGGATGACACGGTCACGGTTAGCGGCGACATCGCCGACCAGGAGATTGACTTGAGCGATGAGGATGCGCATGGTCATGTCAGGGACTCCGCCCGCCAATCCCGGCCCGGTGGCCATCACTGCCGAGACGACATTAACAGGAATTACAAAGAGTTAATTGATTGTCCGAGGGATTCCACGGAGGTAAGGGTTGGACAACAAGGCCGGCCTCTCTCGAATGGTATCAGGATAGCAGCCTGAAGGTACGGCGGTTATTTCATATTTCCACGGCTTTACAGGCATCTGTTTTATAAAGACTTTTACTCCATAATATCGGATTTTGCCGTATCTCGTCGCCTGAGTTTCCATGGCTGTTTCCGGAATCTCTAGCCGGTGGGCAGGCAGACTCCTCGGGACGCGCCATCATGAGAAATATGAGCGAACTACTTTCTTTGATGGGCATCGCGGGGGCGCTGGCGGTCGGCACGGTGACGCCGGGGCCGAGCCTTGGTTCTGGGTCTGGCCACGCAACTCAGTAATCCCAAGGCCGCTATTATTTACGCGGCCTTTTTTGTCGCCTTCCTGCCCCAAGGCACGACCCTGGAAATCGGCATCCTGGTCTTCGTCCTGGAGACGGGCTGGTACGCTTTGGTCACCTTGGCCATGTCCTCGGAGGGGCCGCGCCTGGATTATCTGCGCGGCAAATCCTGGATCGACCGTCTGGCGGGTGGCGTCATGATTTCATTGGGTTTGAGACTGGCGCTCTATGCCGAGAGCCCCGGCGGGGGATGAGGATTGACGGAGACCCTTAACGCCGCCCAGGTCAGGGCAGGAGGCGGATGGTCTCGGCCACCTCGCGGCTGAGATCGCCGAGGGTGGCGCTGAGGGCGGCGACTTGGGCATCGGGGTCGGCCTTGGCAAAGGGCTGGCGAAAGGAGGATTCACGCATGGCCAGGGCCACCTCGGCGCTGGGGTCGATGAGGGCCCAGCGCGCCTTGAGTAGGGCCTGGCCGTCGCTCTCGGCCTCGAACCGCAGGACATCGACGACCAGGCGATACTGGACGGGTAGCTTGACCTCGGCGGGCATCATGACCACCCGGCTGGTGCCGAGCAGGTGGGCCAGGTTTTCACCGAGGGTGTTGGCGATGTCGGCGCGCAGGGAGCCGCCCCAGCGCTGGTATTCGTCCACTTCGATCCGCTGAGCCCCAACGCCCGACACCCTCTGGGGTCTGTCCAGATAATCCGGCACGGTGACGGGGCCTATGCCCAGGCTGAGCCGGCCCTCGACCAGGGTCTCCTGGCGGGCCTTGGCCTCCGGCAGGGGCGAGAGGATATAGAAGCTGGACTCCGGGGAGGAGGCGCAAGCCGTTAGCAAGGCCAGGCCGGCCAACGGCAGGCTGATCATGACAATCCCGCGCCTCATCTTGCCCCCTTGCCCTTGATCAGGGCCTCCGGATGTCGTGCCAGGTAGTCAGCCATGTCGCGGATGGAGCGGGCGGCGGTGGCGAGTTCCGTCAGGGCCCGCTTGAGGTCATTATAGAGGGCGGTATCCGGGGCGATAACGCCTTGGGCCGACTTGAAGGTGGCACGCACCTGGTCCACCGCCTCACCCAATTTCGGCAAGGTCTGTTCGTCCATCTTGCTGGCCGTGACGCGAAATTGCTTGAGCGCGCCATCCATCTCGGTCAGGGCGTTGGCCAGGCCCGCCGAGTTGAGGAAGCCCTTGGCACCCTTGATGGCATCGCGCAGGTCATTGCCGATCTCTTCCATGGGCAGGGCCTCGAATTTTCCCAGTAAGACGCTGACTTTGTTGGTGATGGCATCGAGGGGGGCGCGCACCGTCGGCAGTACGGTCAAATCCCCCCGCTGACCCAGGCGCGCGGGCGGCGCGGTTGGATGGAAGTCGAGGTCCACATAGAGCTTGCCCGTCAGCAGGCTGGTGGATTTGAGTTGGCCGCGCAGACCGTTGGCCACCAGCTCCGCCATCATGTCCTCTTTCTCCAGATCCTGGATATCCTGAACCTCGTCGATGCGTTCGGGTTCCAGTTCGATGAGAACGGGGATCAGGAAGTTGCGGTTATCGACATCAAAATCCAGCCGGATATCCAGCACCTTACCAATCTTGATGCCGCGCACCATCACCGGGGCGCCAATTTCGAGGCCATGTACCGAGCCATCGAAATAGAGCAGATAGTTGACTTTTTGGGAGTAGGTGATCTCGCTGGCCTGGGCCTGGTTGCCATAGAGGGGAAAGGTGTCATTATCCCGCGCCGCCCCGCCCTGATCCTCCAGGGACCGGATGTTGTCGAAGGCGACGCCACCGATGACGATCGACAGCAAGGATTCCGTATCGACCTGGATGCCATCGGGGGTCAGCTTGACGTCCAGGCCGCTGGCATTCCAGAAGCGGGTATTGGTCAGCACCAGGCGCTCGTAGGGCGCCGAGACAAAGACCCGGATGCTCACCCCCTGGCCATCCTCGTCCAGGTCGTACCTCACTACTTGCCCGGCTTGGATGGAGCGATAGAACACCGGCGAGCCGATGTTGAGAGACCCCAGGGTGGTGGCGTGCAGGATGAAGTGCTTGCCCGGTTCCGAGGTCGTGACCAGGGGCGGGGTATCCAGACCCACGAATTCCCTGGTGGACTCCCCTTCGAGGACCGGGTCGATCGCGATATAGGCCCCGGAAAAGAGGGTCTCCAGCCCCGTCACCTCGGTGGCGGAAATCCGCGGGCGGGCCACCCAAAAGCGGGTCTTGTCATTGAGGTAGCGTTCACTGTCGGCCAGCAGGCGGGCCTTGACCAGGACGTGGGTGAGGTCGGGGCTGACGGCGATGCTGGTCACCTGTCCTACTTCCACATCCATGAACTTGACCTTGGTCCTGTCCGCCTGCAAGCCCGTGGCGGACTTAAAGGCGATCTGGATCTCCGGACCCCGCTCGCTGTAGCTCTGCCATGCCAGCCAGCCGCCAATGGCGAGGGCCAGCAGGGGTATCAGCCAGATGGTGGAGAGACGCCCCGGGAGGACTACATCCGCCTCCGGCAGGGGTTCGGGATAAGGATCGATGGCGCGCTCTTCCAACATCTTGACTGAAGGTCCGTGGGGGCGGCAATCCCTGACCACCCGGGATGAGATGGAGGAGAACCTCGATCAGTTGGCCGGGATGGGCGCGGTTGGGACGCTTGTGTCAACCGGGCTGGCTTGGGGACCCGGACCAGTTCTAAATCCAGTCCCAGGTCCCCAACCCGCTCCAGGACCAGGACCATGACCACAGCGGCCCCGGCCGCCGCCCTTGCCGCCAGGGCCCTGACCGCGCCCCTGCATCATTTGGTCATGCCGGGCACGCTGTTCCGGGGTGAGGACCGCGTCCACCTGCTCTTTCATGGCATCGCGCATGGCCTCCCGCATGGCTTGGCGGGTGGCCTCCTGGACTTCCAGGATGGCCCGGATTTCGGCCTGTTGTTCTGGATTCAGTCCCAGCATGACCGTCATACGCCCCAGTTGGGCATCGACACCCGGGCCAGGGCCGCCACCTCCGGGACCGCGGCCGCCGCCCATGGTGGGACCCGGTTGCATCATGTCGCATCTCGCCGGTCCCTGTCCCGGCCCGGGACCAAAACAGCCACAGGCCTGCGCCGTGACGCTGCTCGTCATCGCCATCAGCCCCATGGCACTGGCAATGAGGGTCATTTTCATCTTCATGGTCGATCTCCGCTGGTGATAAGGTTGGCCCGAGTCAGTGGGGCGCCATGCCCTGACTCTGGAAACTAGCATAAGCCCCCAGCCGCGCTCTTAGGTGCAGCAAGCATGGAAAAAGGGTGCACCCCTCTCCTTATTGGGTCGCCGCGCCGAAGAGGGCGTTCACGCGTTCCCAGTTGACCACTTGCCACCACCCCTTGAGATAGTCGCCGCGCTTATTCTGGTGCTTGAGGTAGTAGGCGTGTTCCCAGACATCGTTGGCGAGGATGGGCGCGCCCTTGACCTCCGCCAGGTCCATCAAGGGATTGTCTTGATTGGGCGTGGAGATGACTTGCAGACGGCCGTCGCTCCACACCAGCCAGGCCCAGCCCGAGCCGAAGCGCTTGAGGCCCGCCTCCTCGAAGGCGGTGACAAACTGATCCCAGGAGCCAAAATCCTGGTCGATCCGGGCCCGGAGGGCGACGGATGGCTCACCCCCCTGCCCCACCGGGGCCATGAGGGTCCAGAAGAGGCTGTGATTGTAGTGGCCACCGCCATTATTGCGCACGGCCGCCGGCAGGCGGGAAGCGTTGGCCAGCAAGGCCTCTAGAGGCTGACCCTGAAGCGCCGGATCTGCCGCTATGGCTAGATTGAGGTTTTTGACATAGGCGGCATGGTGTTTGTCATGGTGGATCTCCATGGTCTTCTGGTCGATGACGGGCTCCAAGGCATCGGTGGCATAGGGCAGCGGGGCCAGGGTGTAGGCCTCGGGTGGGGCGGCGGTGGCGGACATCACCAGGCCGACGGGGGCAAAGGTAGCCAAGCCAAGGGCGAGAATCAGGGTGCGTAGAGACATCGGGGCTGCTCCTCTCGTGTCCAAAGCCCGGGATGACGGGGCTTCGGCAAAACGGGGTTGAGTGTGAATGAGTGAGTGGTGGACGGAAGATGGGGGCTAAAGGGCGGAAACTAGGCTTTGGATGCCTGGCTGTGCCTATCCCAGATCAGTCTGGGATCAAAACTCATGGAGGCCAGCATGGTCAGCACGACCACGGCGGCAAAAAAGAGGGCTCCGGGCTGGGCGATCACATTGGCGAGGTTTCCCAACTGCACCAGGGCTACCAGGATGGTGACCACGTAGATATCGACCATGGACCAGCGTCCCACCAGTTCGAGGATACGATAGAGTTGCGTCCGCTCCCGGGGGCGCCAGGTCCAGCGCCAGCGCACCGAGACCAGCAGCAGGATCAGGATCAGTATCTTGAGCATGGGTACGAAGATACTGGCGATGAAGATCACCAGGGCCAGGGGCCACATGCCGCTTTCGATCAGAAAGAGGGCACCACTCATGATGGTATCGGTCTGAATCCTGCCCAGGGAGGTGACCTGCATGATGGGCAGTACATTGGCTGGGATGTAGAGAATGAGGGCGGCCAGGATCAGAGCCGTGGTGCGTTGCAGGCTGCGGGGCTTGCGCCGATGCAGGATTTCGCCACACCGCGGACAACACTGGCGGCCAAGGCGGCGGTGGGGACTTGTTACCGGCACCACCAGTTCGCAGACGGGACAGGAGAGGGTCGGTTCCCCGGCTTGATAGGGCCTGCTGGTTCGATCTGGCAGGCGGGACCAGACGATATCCGGGTCCAGGGAGGCCTGGGCGGCCGCCAATACAAAGATCAGCAACCCAAAGGCATAGAGGCCGGTGCCCGGGACGATGGCGGCCATGGAGGCCAGCTTGACGGTCGAGACCAGGATGCCCAGCATGAAGACGTCCATCATGCCCCAGGGCGCCAGGGTGCGGACATGGCGGAACAGGAAGGCAAAGCGCGGGGGCAGGCGGCCCATTTTGAGCGGGATCAGGACGATCAACAAGAGACCGAGTTGCAGACCCGGGGCCAGGATGCTGGTAAAGAGCACCACCCCCGCCAAACCCCACATGCCCTCCGCGTAAAGGTTGATGACCCCGGTGGCCAGGGTGGTGGCGCGGACCTGACCCTGCATCTCCAGGGAGAGAAAGGGGAAGCTGTTGGCGACCAGGAAGAGGATGAGACCAGCCAGGGTCAGCGCCAGGGTGGATTCCAGGCTGTCCGGCCGGTTGCGGTGCAGGGGGGCCCCGCAGCGGGCACAGAGGGCCGCTGCCCCCGGGGGCAGCACCGGGTTGAGCTGCAGCAGGTCGCACTCAGGGCATTGGGTCAGGGTGTCGCGGGCCATGCGGGGAATCGCGGGCGGGGCTCAGAAGATCCAGGCAATCAGCAGGGTGAGGATGGCGAAAAAGGTGAAGAAGGCCCCGAACATGAAGGGTAGTTCACCGAGAAGGCCATCCCCCGCCACTAGGGCGAAGAGCAGAAAGAGGACGACCGTGGTGCCGAAGCCCCAGAGGGTCGCGGTCTTGAGCCCGATGCCGGGCGCCAGGGCGGCGCTGGCCTCCGCCACCAGGGGCGCCCCAAAGTAGCCCAGGAGGCCGATGATCGCCAGGGCGGCCAGGGTCAGGAGGCCAAATAGCTTGAGGTCGCCAGAGGGGGCGCCCATGGCTCAGCCCCGTTCCGAGGCGCTGGTGTATTGACGCAGCTTCTCCGGCTCGGGCAAGCCCCGGATCAGCACTTCGGGCATGTCGCCCGCCGTGTAGATGAGCACATCGCCAGCACCCATGAGACGTTGCAGGATGGATTGCTGGACGCGCACGGTCCGGATCGAGGTCTGGGCAATCTCCGTGTACTGTTTGCTCAAGAGGCCATGGGTCCAGACGATCTCGTCCGCCTTGATGACCAGATGATCCATCTTGGTCTTCACGAACCAGACCAGCAACCAGAGGAAGGCCAGGGCCGCGACGGCCAGTCCCGCCAGGCTGACAAAGCGGGAATCAAGGGCCAGGCTGGCACTCAAGCCACCGGCCACCGGCGGGGTGGCGAGAATCACCCCGCCGACCAGGGCCAGGATAAGGAGGACCGAACCGAAGGGGTTCATGCGGACCAGGGAGGGGCTGGCTTCATACAAGACCTGGGACATGAGGGGACTCCTGTGGGAATGGATAAGAGGGTACGCGGCTAGCGGGATGGTACCAGCCGAGAGGTGGCCATCATAGCCCAACCAGGCCCAGGCGTCCGCCGGCGCGGCGGGATCAGAGGGGGCCCTGTTATACTGATTGCCATGTCCACCGCCCCGCTATTTATGCCCGCCTCCCGACCCATCCGCTCCCGCCTCTTCCGGGACCTGGTGCTGCTCATCCTCTTCACCGCCGGCTTGCTGGCCCTGGTGGCCTGGGGGCTGATCAGTGAGCTGAAGCGGGACCTGGCGGCGGCGCGGGTCGGCGATGCCACCCAAATGGCCCGCGAGGAGATCGGCAATTTTCTCTTACCCCTGTCACGCCAATTGGTCATTACCCGCGACAGCCTGGTGATGAACGGGGCGGCGGGTCTGGAACCCGGGCAACTCAATGCGCGTTTCATTCCCATCCTGCGCCACCTGGAACAGATCTCCGGGGCTATCCTGGCGGACCAGTTTGGCGGTGAGTATTTCCTGCGCCGCGAGGCCGATCAATGGCTGGTCAGCCAGCGTGATCCGGAACGCCCGGGGTTGTTGACCTGGACCCGACTCGATGCCCAGGGTGCCCCACTCGCAACCTGGGAAACCCCCTGGGATCTCGACCCGCGGGAGCGACCCTGGTACCAGGCGGCGCTGGCGGCGGGTGGCCAGGTCGGCTGGAGCGACCCCTATCAGTTTCAGTCCCTGAAACTGCCGGGGGTTACCGCCGCCATCACCTGGGAGAGCAAGGGCGAGACCCGGGTCCTGGCCTTCGACCTCTTGCTGGGTCAAATCCTGGACTTCCTGGGACGCCTGCCCCTGGGGTCCGAGGGCCAGGCCTTCCTGCTGGATGCCGAGGGGGGCATCTATCTCCCCGACGCGAACGGCCAGCTGGGCCCGGATCAGGGCGATTTCTTCTCCGCCCATGACCAGCATGGGGGCCCACTCCTGTTCGATGCCACCGCCGCCTGGCGCGCCGCGGGTCGGCCCAGCGAGGAGTTGGTGCCCTTTGTCAGTGGTGGCCAACCCTGGCTGGGTGGGTTTCGACCCCTCTCGGACAACCCCGCGGGGGCCTGGTTTGGTATCGCCATGCCCGAATCCACGCCCGGCGCCGCCCTGACCAGCCGCTGGCCCGCCCTGGCCCTGATCACTCTGGTCATCGCCGGACTCGGCATTGCCCTGGCCGCCGTGGTGATCCGCAAATACAGCCGCCAGTTGCGCGACCTGCCCCGCCTGACTATCGACCGCGCCAATCCCGAGCGCGACCTCTATGACCTCATTGGCCGGGGCGAGGACGCCCATCTCGAATTCAAATCCACCATGCGCCAGAACCTCCATACCGGCCGACCCGGCAAGGAGATCGAACTGGCCTGGCTCAAGGGCGTCACGGCCTTCCTCAACACCGAGGGGGGCATCGTGCTCTTGGGGGTGGGCGATGACGGCAACCTGCTCGGCCTGGCGGCGGACGGCTTCGAAAACGACGACAAGTGCCTGCTGCACTTCAAGAATCTGCTCAACCAGCACCTGGGCGCCGAGTATGCCCAACAGGTGCGGTTCGAGCTCTACGAGCTGGAGGGCAAGCGGATCGGCGCCGTGGAGTGTGAGCGCTCCCGCACCCCGGCCTTTCTGCGTGCCAAAAATAACGAGGAGGCCTTTCTGATCAGGACCGGCCCCTCCAACATAGAACTCAGCCTGAGCCGGGCCTTGAAATACATCCAGGATCGCGCCTGAGGGACGCTGCGGTTCCCGGGCGGTCAGGCCGTAGCCGTCTCCTCCTGAATGGCCCGCACCGCCTGGATCCTGGCCTCGCGCACCCGCTCCGGGATGCGCCCGCGCTCCGCGGTCGCGCGGGCGATGGCCCCGATATCGATGCCCCCTACCGCCGCCAGATAGGCGCGCCAACGCACGGCCTGGGGATAATGACGCTCCTGGTAGGTCTCGCGGCCGCGGAAATCCGCCTCGCAGACGCGCAATAAACCTTCGAACCGCCCGGGTCGCCGGAAGGCGTCGGCGCCCTCCAGGACATCGACGATGGTGGCGGGCCGCAAGTCGGCGACCTTGTGGATCAGGCCGTGATAGCGGGCGGCAATCACCGCCAACTCCCGATAGCGGATGGGTATCCGGAAACGTTCGCAGAGGTCATGGATCAGGGTCACGCCCCGTTCCTCATGGCCCTTGTGGCTAGGCAGGATGTCCGCCGGGGTGGTGCCCTTGCCGAGATCATGGGTCAGGGCGGCGAACCGCACCTCCGTCTCCCCCGAGACGCGGGCGGACATATCCAGCACCATCATGGCGTGGACGCCGGTATCGATCTCCGGATGCCACTGAATCGGCTGGGGCACGCCCCAGAGCCGGTCCAACTCCGGGAAGAGGCGCGCCAGGGCACCACACTGACGCAGGACCTGGAAGAAGCGCGAGGGCCTGGTCTCGGACAGGGCCTTGTGCAGTTCCTGCCAGACCCGTTCCGGCACCAGGGCGTCCACCTCCCCGGCCGCAACCATGGCGCGCATCAGGTCCAGGGTCTCGTCGGCGATCTCGAAGCCCAGATCGGCGTAGCGGGCGGCGAAACGCGCCACGCGCAGGATGCGGACCGGGTCCTCGGCGAAGGCCTCGGACACATGCCGCAGCCGTCGTGCCTCGAGATCCTCCAAGCCACCGTAGTAGTCGATGATGCCGCCCGCCTCGTCCTCCGCCAGGGCATTGATGGTCAGATCACGGCGGCGCAGGTCCTCCTCCAGGGTCACGTCCGGCTCGGCATGGACCACAAAGCCCCGATAACCCGGCAGGGTCTTGCGCTCGGTACGCGCCAGGGCATATTCGTCCTTGGTTTTGGGATGCAGGAAGACCGGGAAATCCACCCCGACCTGGCGAAATCCCAGGTCCAGAAGCTGTTGGGGCGTGGCCCCGACCACTACGAAATCCCGTTCCGTCGTCGGCCGCCCCAGGAGCCGATCGCGTACCGCGCCGCCGACGAGATAGGTTTTGACGCCAGGAAGCATGCCTCAATCCCCTGCTTTCGGCCGTTCCAGCCGGGGTGGCCCGGGTGGTGGCTGGGGTGGTTGAGGCGGAGGCTCCACGGGCCTGGCCCCAAATAAACGCCCGAGGGCGCTAAAAACGCGTTTGATGCCGCGCCAGAGCTTGGGTAACAGCCAGATCAACAGCAGAAGAAAGAGGACCAGCAGGACCAGGAAGACCAGGGGGTGGTTAACGGCCACCAGCAGGCCGCCCACCACGGCGAAATCCTCCGCGAAGGAGGCCACCCAATTGCTAAAGGGCTCGGGTGAGGTGTTGATCATGACGCGGGCACCGGCCTTGGCGGCATGGGTAGCCGCCGCCAGCCCGCCACCGGCCAGGGCCGCCGCGAGCTCGGCGCCGGGGCCGATGTCGCCGACCGCCCCCGCGGCCAGGAGGGCCCCGGCGGGGATGCGGATAAAGGTGTGAATCCCGTCCCAGACGGTATCCACGCCGGGGGTCTTGTCGGCGAAGAACTCCATCAGGTACATGAAACCGGCCGTAAACATCACCAGGGGATCACTCAGGACCTCCAGGCCCGCGGGCAGGTCCATGCGCCCGGTCAGGCCCAGATAGCCCAATACCAGGATGGCGGCGTAGAGATTGATGCCGCTGGCCCAACCCACACCCAGGGTCAGAGCCAGGCTTTGGGTGATATCTTCCATCGTCGAATCAACTCCCCGCTATCTTATGGATACCTGGAGCATTATAGCCTGTCCCGCCGCTGGCCCCTGGCTGGCGGGGTGACGGGGGGCTAGAATGGCACCCCTCTTCCCCAACGCGACCGATCCGGTCGGCAGGTCGTCATGCGATTTCTGGTTTCCCTCTTATTGGTTTTCATCCTTGTCTTCATTTTTTGGCCCTACTATCACCTATACCGCATCGATAATGCCCTCGGTCGGGCCGAACCCGCCGCCCTGGCCCCCCTCACCGATCTCGAGGCCATTCGCGACAATACCAAGGAGCGCCTCGAATGGGCGCTGGGCCTGAAGAATGTCACGACCGGCAACAATCCCATGGGCTGGTTCCAGCAGGGCCTGCAACGGGCTGGCGAGGTCGCCCTGGAAGAGACCATCAACCTCGAATGGGTGCAGAGCCAACTGCGCGATGCCGCGGCCACCGCGACCACTAAACGCCCGGCCTACTTCCTGGCCGCCGTCGATTTCGCCATGTTCGAGTCCTGGAACAGCTTCCTCGTCCGGCTTGGCAAGCTGGGCTATAACGACACTCACATCCGCCTCCACCTGGAAGGCGTGACCTGGAAAATCACGGATATCGTCCGCTGACAAGAGGCGGAATCTGGCCGGCCGGAGGCCCAAGCCCCCGGCCGGATTGTCGACTCGCTAATATTCCGCCAGCGGTCCCGTAAGGGGGCGAGGGCTATTGCCCGAGGATGGGCCCTGACCCCCAAAGGCGCCTGAACCCGGTTCGGATGAAGTGTCCCCGGAACTGGGCGGTGGGACGCGCGACTTACCCGGCGGGACTTGTCCACCGGGCCTGGCGGCTGGGGGCGTGTAGGGCCCCAAGGGTGAACCTCCAGGAGGGTTCCTGGGTTGCTCATTGCGGGGTTGCGGCTTGGGCCGGGGCTGGGGACTCGGTTGGGCGGCTGGCGGCGTGTAGGGTCCCAAGGGAGAAACCCCGGGAGGGTTCCTGGGTTGCTCATTGCGGGGTTGCGGCTTGGGCCGGGGCTGGGGACTCGGTTGGGCGGCTGGCGGCGTGTAGGGTCCCAAGGGAGAACCTCCGGGAGGGTTCCTGGGTTGCTCATTGCGGGGTGGCGGCATGGGCCGGGGACTCGGTTGATTACCCACCGGCCGGGGAGGATAGGCCTGACCCGGTACCTGACTGCGCGGTAAGTCGTTGGTGCGCGGTCCATCACCGAAACCGGGGTCCTCTCCTAACGGCCAAGGCTGAGGTTGGGGGCGCGGCGTTGGCCGAGGACCCAGGCCGGATGGCGGTCGATCACCCCCCGGGGGCCTGGAGCCAGGCCGAACGATATCATCACCCGGCGGTCTGTTACCCGGCCTGACGTTATCCCCACCTGGCCGGGAATAGCCAGGAGGCGTCCGTCCGCCCGAAGGGGGAGGTCTGTCACCGGGACGCTGATCATCATCCCACCTCGGTCGGTGGCCATAGCGGGGTGGCGGGTTGGGCGGATAATGCCGGTAGCGCTCGGGGGGGTAATAGCGGCGGTGGTTCGTTGTAGTAGTACCAGGGGCGCGGTCCCGGGTTGTTGAGGACGACATAGGTGCCCAGGCCGCTGTAAAGGTAGGAGGGTAAGACCGTCGTCTCGACCCAGGATCCACCGGAATTGTAATGATAATAGCCCCGCTGGTTGTCGTAGTAGACGCCCACGGAGGGGTAAAACCAAAAATCATTGGCGACAGGTCCGGGTCCAGGTCCTGGATAGTAGGAAGTGGCCCCCACCACGCACCCACCCAGGCCGAGGGCCAGGGCTAGCAGGGAAGCGGTCACGACGTTGCGATAGATCCGCCTTGGTTTCATTGGGTTACTCTTATTTCTCGGATAATGGGGAAACAGGGATTTCGTTAAAGAGTATTTGGGTGGTCCTGGTAGCTGTCAAGCGACGCCCGCATCAATCCCTACTTGAATCACAATGTTCGGCGACCTCAGCCAGCAGGGCCTGGGCGCGGAAGAGACCAATCAAGGTCTTGGCATCGGAAATAGTACCATCGCAACACCAGTCCAGGGCCTGGTTCAAGGGCAGCCAGTGCACCTCGATCACCTCCTCCTGTTCGTGGCCAAGCGCGACGGGGGTCAGGTGCCGGGCCAGGTAGAGATAGACGACCTCGGTGAAGATGCCGGGGGAGCTGTGCATGAAGCCGAGTTCCCGCCAGTCCGTTGCCTCCCGACCGGCCTCCTCGACGAGTTCGCGCCGGGCGGTTTGGGCGGGTGGTTCCTCATCATCGATCTTGCCGGCGGGCAGTTCCCAGAGCCAGCCGCCCGTGGCGTAACGATATTGCCGCAAGAGACAGACCTGGTCCGCCTGATCGAGGGCTACGACGGCGGCGCCCCCCGGATGGTGGACGATCTCCAGCTCGGCCTCATGGCCGTTGGGTAACCGGACGCGCTCCTGAGTCAGACTGATGATGCGCCCGCGAAAGAGGGTCGGGTGTTCGGCGGGCATGGCGATGGTTCCTGGGTCGGGGTGGCGGAGGATTTCCCGCGTCTCGCGGGGCCGTGGGGGGCAGGCCAGGGGCTCGGGCCTGGGCTGGGACAGCGCCAGTCGCTCTCCCCGCCTGGCGATGCGGTAGCCCTGACCTTCCAGCATCTGGCCATCGGTCTCGGAGCCATAGTGGTACAGGACCAGACGCCCGCGCTGCTCGGGCTTGTATTCGCGAGCCAGGTCCTGAAAGCCGGTATGGGAGGGATTGGCGCGGGTGCCACAGTCGTGGAAAATAGCCTCGCCCCGGCTGGCATAGCGATTGAGGATCTCGGGAATGGGCCGGGTATCGCCGGTGAAGAGAAATCGCCCCTCCAGGGCCAGGCCGAAGGCGGCGAGATATTCATGATGCCGGACCGGAAAAACGCTGAAGAGCAGGTCCCGATGCCAGAAGCGTTCCGAGACCGGGATCGGATGGAAGACATCCCAAAAGTTGCAACCTCCCTCGGCGAGGAGATTGGGATAATCCGCCAGCCGACGCTGGAGCACGGCCACCAGTTCGACCGGGATCAGGAGGCGCGGCGGTTCCACCGGGCTGGCGGCCGTCGCAAGCTGGTAAAAGAGGGCTTCCAGGCCACCGATATGATCCAGGTGGGCATGGGTAATGAAGATGGCGGTGGGCAGACCGCCGTAGGTCTCTACATAGGCCGGCAGGCTATCGGGACCACAGTCGATCAGCAGCCAGGGCTCGGCACCCCGTTCCAGGACAGCCGCGGAGGAACCCAGGCCTGGGGCCTGGGCATTACCGACACCCAGGAAACGTAGGAAAAATTCGGACATGGGCTTGGGCTGCCAGAAGAAGGGGTGGGGAAATCCCGGTCTGGACACTATCTTACCCCAGAGAACCTCTACAGCGCTGGCATGGGCACCCTGTATCCGCGCCGGTTTCCCTCTGACGGCGAAGCCCGAGGCAGTCATCAAATTGTCACGTGACTTCAATAAGATGGCTTATGGCCAAATCGCATCCCAACAAAGTCAAAACTCCCCGCCCGCCAGCCACGCCTGCCAGGACCCTCAAGCTTATGGCGACCATTCTCATCGTCGATGACGAGCCCGATATCCGTGAAGTCATGCGGTTTGCCTTGGAGGGTTCGGGATTCCGCGTCCTCGAGGCCGGTCACGCCGATGAGGCCCGCAAGCTGATGCAGGCCGAGGACCCCGACCTTATCCTTCTGGACTGGATGCTCCCCGGTCGCTCAGGGCTGGAACTGGCCCTGCAACTCAAACAGAACCCCAAGACGCGCGCCACGCCCATTATCATGGTGAGCGCCCGCGGCGAGGAAGAGGACAGGATACGGGGTCTGGAAACGGGGGCGGACGACTACATCGCCAAGCCTTTCTCGCCGCGCGAGATGGTAGCGCGAGTCAATGCCGTGCTCCGGCGCTCCAAACCGGAAGGTTCATCGGACCAGATAGAGATCGGCGGCCTGCGAATCGACAGCATCAGCCATCGCGTCACCGCCAATGGCCAACGCATTGAAGTCGCCCCCACGGAATTTCGCCTGCTGCACTACCTCATGAGCCATGCCGAGCGCGCCTTCACGCGCTCCCAACTCTTGGATCAGGTCTGGGGCGAACAGATTTATGTCGAGGAGCGCACGGTGGACGTTCATGTCCGTCGCCTGCGCAAGTCCCTGGAGGATACCGGCCATGACCGTCTGCTACAGACGGTGCGGGGTATTGGTTATCGCCTCTCCGACAAGCCCTGACCACAGAGATAGGCCCCCAAATAGAACCCCATAGAGACGCCAGAGATTGATCCTACCCCTGGTGTCTCCGCCCTGAATCTTTCTAGCGCGATGGCTTACCCCGAGGATTGCCCGATGTTCTTCCGGACCAGGGGCATCTTCGAATCCATCGCGATGGGGATGAATAGAGTGCCTAGACGTCAGCGGCCAACTCATGCTGATAGGCGTCGTTGACACGATCCCTCAGTTCCTTGCCCGGCTTGAAATGGGGGACATGCTTGCCCGCCAAGGCCACGGCATCGCCAGTCTTGGGGTTACGGCCCACGCGCGGCGGGCGAAAGTGTAGGGAAAAGCTGCCGAAGCCGCGGACCTCGATGCGTTCGCCCGAGGCCAGGGCATTGCTCATGCGCTCAACAAGGTGGCGTACGGCAAGTTCGACATCCTTATAGGGGAGTTGATGGTCCGGCTTGGCGGCCAGGACTTCGATCAGGTCGGATTTGGTCATGATGCTGGTTTCCCCTCTGGGTTGGCCCGCGATGCTGGGCAAATCGCCACTGAAATAGAAAGGATTGTGCCGAGCCAGCGGCGCCTCGGGAGGCGCCGCTGGCCCCGGTCGGGTGAGACCAGGGCTAGCCTGCTAGCCTCGGCCCGCCTCTTCCATCTGCTGCTTGAGAATGTCACCCAGGGTAGCGGTACCCGCCTGGGCCTCGCGGGCATAGCCCTTCATGGCCGCCGACTCCTCGTCATGATCCTTGGCCTTGATGGACAGGGAGATGGTACGGTTCTTGCGGTCGACGCCCAGGAACTTGGCCTCGATGGGCTCACCGGCCTTGAGCACGGCACGGGCATCCTCGATGCGGTCCCGGGAGATCTCGGAAGCGCGCAGGTAACCCTCGACGCCATCGCCCAGGGCGATGGTCGCCCCCTTGGCATCCACCTCGGTGATGGTGCCGTTGACAATACTGCCCTTCTCATGAGCGGCGACAAAGGCCGAGAAGGGGTCCTTGTCGAGTTGCTTGACGCCCAGCGAGATGCGCTCGCGCTCGGGATCGACCGACAGCACCACCGTCTCCAGTTCGTCGCCCTTCTGGTAGCGGCGCAGGGCCTGATCGCCGCCCTCCTCCCAGGAGATGTCGGACAGGTGCACCAGGCCGTCGATGCCACCGTCCAGGCCGATGAAGATACCGAAGTCGGTGATGGACTTGATCTTGCCGCTGACGTGATCGCCCTTCTTGTGGTTGAGGGCGAACTCGTCCCAGGGGTTCATGGCGCACTGCTTGATGCCGAGCGAGATGCGGCGACGCTCCTCGTCGATGTCGAGGACCATGACCTCCACCTCGTCGCCCAGGGCCACGACCTTGCTGGGATGGACGTTCTTGTTGGTCCAATCCATCTCGGAGACGTGGACCAGGCCCTCGACGCCTTCCTCGATCTCCACGAAGCAGCCATAGTCGGCGATGTTGGTGACCTTGCCGAAGACCCGGGTGCTTTCGGGATAGCGGCGGGAGATGTTGACCCAGGGATCCTCGCCCATCTGCTTGAGGCCCAGGGAGACGCGCTGGCGCTCGCGGTCGAACTTGAGCACCTTGACGTCGATCTCGTCGCCGATCTCCACCACCTCGGAGGGATGCTTGACGCGGCGCCAGGCCATGTCGGTGATGTGCAGCAGGCCGTCGATACCACCCAGATCCAGGAAGGCGCCGTAGTCGGTCAGGTTCTTGACCACGCCCTTGACCTGCATGCCCTCTTCCAGCTTCTCCAGCAGGGCCTCGCGCTCGGCGCTGTACTCGTCCTCGACCACGGCGCGGCGGGAGACGACGACGTTGTTGCGCTTGCGGTCCAGCTTGATGACCTTGAACTCGAGTTCCTTGCCTTCCAGGTAGGATGGTGTCGCGCACCGGGCGCACGTCCACCAGGGAGCCCGGCAGGAAGGCGCGCACGCTGTCAAGCTCGACGGTGAAGCCGCCCTTGACCTTGCCGTTGATGATGCCCTTGACGGCCTCACCGGCCTCGAAGGCCTTGTCCAGGAATTCCCAGGCCGCGTGGCGCTTGGCCTTTTCGCGGGACAGGCGGGTGACGCCCGAGCCGTCCTCGACGGCCTCCAGGGCGACCCGCACCTCGTCACCGACGGCACACTCCAGGTTGCCGTTGACGTCGAGGAATTGGGATCTGGGGATGATGCCTTCGGACTTCAGGCCAGCATTGACCACCACCACTTCGGAGGTGATCGCGACCACAGTTCCGGTGATGATGGTACCGGGCTGCAGTTGATTGACGGTGAGGCTCTGTTCAAAGAGTTCGGCAAAGCTTTCGCTCATGGGTTAAAGGTTTCCTGACGCGGCGTGGGCTCGACCCCGAGGGACCGATGGTTTGGTTGAAAAAAAGGCCGCCTGCCGGCGACCGCCTTGGGAAATCCACGTCGCCGGCTGCGTCGCTGCGGCGGCATGACTCCCGAACACTAGCTGGGCCCGGACCCGCCGGGACGACAGGCAGGAAAGGATGACCGAAAAGACTTGCCGAATCAAGCCGTTTTCCGCTCAGAATCATGATTTTGACCGGCTGGGCAGGCAGGATGCGGCTCTACTTGGAGTCCCGGCACCGCCTGAAACGCTTATAACCTTGATTCCTTGTCGATTCACCCGTCGGATGGCCGAGGCCTGGCCGCCAGCGGCTGCTAGCGTGTCACCGCCGGCGGTTCCCCAAGCCGGCCCCGCAGGATGCCCAACACCTGTTCTAGCACCGCCTCGATGCCGATACCAGTGGTATCCACCAGCCGGGCGTCGGCGGCCGGGCGCAGGGGGGCGACGGCCCGCTGACTGTCGCGCTCGTCCCGCTCGGCGATATCCCGCACCAGTTGCGGCAGGTTGACCGCCAGCCCCTTCTCCCGCAGTTGGCGGTAGCGACGCTGGCCCCGCTCCTCGGGGCTGGCGGTGAGAAAGATCTTGACGGGGGCCTCGGGGAAGACGACGGTGCCCATGTCGCGCCCATCCGCCACCAGTCCCGGGGGCCGGGCCGCCGCCCGCTGCCAGGCCAGGAGGGCGTCGCGCACCGGGCCGTGGGCCGCGACCCGGGAGGCGGCGTTGCCCGCCGTCTCGGTGCGGATGGCCTCGGAGACGTCCTCGCCATCCAGCAGCACCCGACCCTCGCGAAAGGCCAGTCGCAGCCCTGCGGCCAGGTGGGCCAGGGCCTCGCCCGCCTCCAGGTCGATACCGGCGCGTCCCGCCGCCAGCCCCAGCACCCGATACAAGGCCCCACTGTCGAGGCAATGCCAGCCCAGGCGTGCCGCCAGGAGGCTGGCGATGGTGCCCTTGCCGGTCCCCGAGGGGCCGTCGAGGGTGACGACCGGCACCGGGGGCGGTTGGGCGGAGGCTCCCCCTTGGCCATCGTTGGCCTGGCCAACCGGGGCCGGGGCGGTCGGAGAATCCGTCGTCGAGTCGGGGGGCAGGGTCATGATTCCACTTCCTCGATGGCGAGGCCCGCGTCGCCGGCGAGGCGGGCAAAGCCGGGGAAGGAGGTCCGCACATTGGCGCAGTCGCGAATCTCGATGGGGCCCGAGGCCCGCGGGGCGGCCATGGCAAAGGCCATGGCGACCCGATGATCGCCCTGGCTGTCGATCAGGCCGGCGTGAGGCCTGCCGCCCTGGATGCGGATGCCGTCCGGCCGGGGTTCGTTGGCGATGCCGAGGGCAGTCGAGGCCGTCGGCCATGACCTGGATGCGATCGCTCTCCTTGACCCGCAACTCCTCGGCACCCGTGAGCAGGGTCTCCCCCTCGGCGCAGGCGGCGGCGATGAAGAGGGCCGGGAATTCGTCGATGGCGAGCGGCACCTGGTCCTCGGGGATGCGGATGCCGCGCAGGGGCGCCGAGCGCACCCGCAGATCCGCCACCGGTTCGCCCCCCGCGTCCCGGGGGTTCAGGACCTGGATATCGGCGCCCATGGCCCGGAGGATGTTGAGCACCCCCACCCGGGTCGGGTTCATGCCCACATGCTCCAGGGTGAGGTCGGAACCCGGGGCGATGCTGGCCCCCACCAGGAAGAAGGCGGCGGAGGAGATATCCGCCGGCACCTCCAGTTCGCGTCCCACCAGCCGCCCTCCTCCCTCCAGGCAGACGGTCGCGCCCTGGCGCTGGACCGGATAGCCAAAGCCAGCCAACATGCGTTCCGTGTGATCGCGGGTGGGCGCCGGCTCGGTGACGCAGGTGCGGCCCTGGGCGAACAAACCCGCCAGCAGCACGCAGGACTTGACTTGGGCGCTGGCGACGGGCAAGGCGTAGTTGATGCCCTGGAGCTGAGCGCCGGATTTGATACGCAGGGGGGCGGTACCTGAGGGACTGGTCTCGATACGGGCGCCCATTCGCGCCAGGGGTTCGGTGACCCGCCGCATGGGGCGCCGGGTCAGGGAGGCGTCCCCAACCAGGGTGACCTCGAATCCCTGCCCCGCCAGCAGCCCGCACAGCAGGCGCATGGAGGTGCCCGAGTTGCCCAGATCCAGGGGGCCCGTCGGCGCCTTGAGGCCGCGCAGGCCCAGGCCATCGATGATGAGGTTTCCACCCTCCGGTCCCTGAATCCGCACCCCCATGGCGCGAAAGGCGGCCAGGGTGGCGAGGCTATCCTCGCCTTCCAGAAAACCGCTGACACGGGTCTGGCCCTCGGCCAGGGCCCCGAGCATGATGGCGCGGTGGGAGATGGACTTGTCCCCCGGCACCCGCAGACGCCCGGCAGCGACCCGCCGGGGGCCATCAAAAAGCTGGAAGCCATACCGCCGCTCATGCGCCTTACGCCTTTAAGGGATTGCCCTGGATCAGGAATCGAGAGGATTAACAGCGGCGCAGTTTACCCCGGGCGGACAATCCGGCCAAGAAAAACTACACTGACGGCCCGTCACCCGCCATCCCCCAACCCGCCTTCGAGGTATTCACCGTGGAAGAACGATTCGTTGACGTCGCCATCATCGGCTCCGGGACCGCCGGCCTCAACGCCATGGGCCAGGTCCGCCGGGCCGGCAAGACCTTCGTCCTCATCAATGGGGGGGAGGCCGGCACCACCTGCGCCCGGGTGGGCTGCATGCCCTCCAAGGCCCTGATCCAGGTCGCCGAGGACTACCACAAGGGCACCCATTTACGGCGCTACGGCGTCTCCGGTGGCGCGGAACTCAGACTGGACGCCCCCGAGGCCCTCGAATACGTCCGCCACATCCGCGACACCCTGGTCGATCGCGTCCTGACCAACAGCACCGACGGCATGGCACCCGAGGTCTTTATCGAGGACTATGCCCGCCTGCTGGAACCGACCCTGATCGAGGTCGGCGGCCAACGCATCCGCACCGGGGCCATCGTCATCGCCACCGGCTCCCGGCCCCTGGTGCCCGAGGCCTGGCGGGCCTTCGGCGAACGCCTCATCACCAGCGACAGCCTGTTCGAGCTGGAGTCCCTGCCGGCCTCCCTGGCCGTCATCGGCCTGGGCGTGATCGGCCTGGAATTGGGTCAGAGTCTCGCGCGTCTGGGCGTCGCGGTCACCGGCTTCGATCAGCTCGACACCATCGGCGGCATCAGGGACCCGGAGGTGCTGGCCCAGGCCAAGGCCATCATCGGCAAGGATTTTCCCCTGCATCTGGGCCAGGCGGCCCGCATCGAGGAAGAAGGCGGCAAGCTGCGGGTCAGCGCCGGCGATCAGAGCGTGCGGGTGGACCAGGTCCTCTGCTGCATCGGGCGGGTGCCCAATGTCGAGGGGCTGGGACTGGAGTGCCTCGGCCTGCCCCTGGATCGCCGCGGCCTGCCCGCGTTCGATAACCGCACCATGCAAGTCGGCGACCTACCCGTCTATCTGGCGGGCGACGTCGATGGCGAGCGTCCCATCCTCCACGAGGCGGGAGACGAGGGCAAAATCGCCGGCTTCAATGCCGCCCGGGGCGGAAACACGGCCTTCCGCCGCAAGGTCCCCATCGCCATCACCTTCTGCGACCCCAACATCTGCGCAGTGGGTGCCCGCTTCAGCGAACTCGACCCCGCCACCACCGCCATCGGCCAGATCCCCTTTGCCCCCGTCGGCCGGGCCCTGGTGATGGGCCAGACCCAGGGCCTGTTGCGCCTCTATGGGGACAAAGCCAGCGGCCGCCTGCTGGGCGCGGAGATGGTCGGTGCCAAGGGCGAAAACCTCGCCCACCTCATCTGCTGGAGCATCACCCTGGGCCTCACGGCCGGACAAATGCTGCGCCTGCCCTTCTACCACCCCGTCATGGAGGAGGCCCTGCAAGCGGCCCTCTACGACCTCTACCGCCAGGTGGATGCCAAGAACAGCGGTGGACTGTTGGAACTGGCAGAGGTAGGAGACTGATCCCGGGCCAGGCGGGCGGCTGTTCAGTGCCCCGGCCCGGCCGGGTGCGGTAGGTCCTGTCCGAGCCAATGGCGCACCCGGGCCATCAGGCCTTGGGGCGCGACCCCGTCCACGGCCGGCACGACCAGGAGTGCCCCGCCGTTGCGGGCCTTTAGGGCCGCGCCCAGCCCCGCCGTCGTGCTCAGGACTCCCCAGCGCGCCGCGCCAACCAGGACATAGCTCGGACGCCATGCTGAGGCCAGATCGGTGAGGGTGTCCACCACTGGCCCGGTGGGGACCTGGATCTCGACCCAGTCCTTCGCCAGTTCCAGGTGGTAGACCATGCCCGACAAGGATGCACGCGCGTGACGCACCATGTCCGCCAGGACTGCCCCCGGAGGTTGGGGGAGCCCGTGGTCGTCTTCATCACCGCCGGTGTAATCGACGACATGGATCACCACCAGGCGACCCTGGCACAGGGCGGCGAGGCGGGCGGCGTGGGCAATGACGGCTCTGGCGCGGGCGTCGATGTCTACCGCGGCGAGGATGATCGGGTTGGACA
Organism: uncultured Gammaproteobacteria bacterium; assembly: GCA_963841065.1. Lineage (GTDB taxonomy): Bacteria > Pseudomonadota > Gammaproteobacteria > Chromatiales > Chromatiaceae > M0108. Next base: position 84,890 of record CAWJBI010000033.1, read on the forward strand.
TATTCTTAAGCCTCTGGTGATGGCCCGGGGGCCCTTAATGGCAACGAGGGGAGAGGGAAGCCTTCAAGGGCACGCCGCCATGACCGCTTGGCTGGTCTGGGCCCCGGGTTGCCCGGCGCACTCGCGGAAAATTCGCGCGGTGCAGGTGCGGCAGATGTCGGGATCGAGCTTAGGCACGACGGCGGCGATGGCCTCGGTCTTGCCGGAAAAGAGGTTCTCCGCCCCGATGGCCTCGATATAACCGCCCCGCCGCAGGGGTTCGCAACCCCCCGGCTTGAGACGGATCAAATAGAGACCGCCGCCCTGTTCGCGTCTCCGGCTGGCCTCCTCGGCGAGAAATTCGGCCCCGGCCACGTCGATGAAGTTAACGCCGGTCGCGGAGATGGCCAGGTGCTTTTGGCCTGGGTTCCGCTGTTCCCAGAGGGCGAGACTCTCCGAGACATGGCTGACGGCACCGAAGAAGAGCGAACCGTCCAGGCGGGCGAGCTTGAACTGCGGGCACTCCGGCAGGGCCGGGTTGGTGACGAAGTCGCGCCCCGGCGTGCTCGGATCGGGAACCCGGGAGACCAGCCTGGGGCGGGAGGTGCGGTTCAGATATAGCCCCAGGGACAAGAGCACCCCGGCCATGATGGCGAACTCCAACTCCAGGAACAGGGTGGAGAAGAAGGTCACCCCCAGGACCGCGGTCTCGGAGCGGCTGGTCCGCAGGATATTGCGCACCGCATGGAAATCGATCAGCCCCCAGGCCACGAGGAACAGGATTGCCGCCATGGCCGCATTGGGGAGATAGGCCGCCAGCGGGGCGACCAGGACCACCACCCCGGCCAGGAAGACGCCGGCGGCGACCGCCGCCAGGGGCGTCTTGGCCCCGGCCTGGAAGTTGAGCCCGCTGCGGTTGAAGGAACCGGTGGCGACATAGCCGGAGAAGAAGGAGCCGGCGATATTCGATAGCCCCTGGCCGATGAACTCCTGATTGCCGTCGATGTGCTGGTGGGTACGGGCGCCGAGGGAGCGGGCGATGGAAACCGCCTCGGTGAGGGCGAACAGGGTCGTCGCCAGGACCACCGGGGCGAGCTGGCGGATGGTATCCAGGGAGAAGTCGGGCATGGACAGGGGTGGCAGCCCGCCCGGCAGGGCGCCGACGGTGCGGATGCCGGTGTGGTCGATGCCGAGGACCTGATTCAGGGCGAAGGCGATCAGGCTCCCGCCCACCATGGCGACGATCATGTAGGGGACGCGGGGGTACCAGTGGCGGACCGCCAACCCCAGGACCAGGGTGGCGACACCCACCCCGGTGACCAGGAGATTTGCATGCTCGAGATTGAGTAGCAGGGTCCCGAGCATTTGGTGGAAGTGCAGCCCGCGGGGGATCTCGATCCCGAAGAAGTTCTTGAACTGGTTGGCGGCGATCAGGAAGGCGGCCCCGGCGGTGAAACCCACCACCACCGAGTGGGAGATGAAGTTGACCAGAGACCCCAGACGCGCCAGGCCCATGGTCAGTTCCAGAACACCGACCATCAGCGTCAGGGTCAGGGCCAGGCGGATATAGTCCGGACTCCCGGGCTCGGCCATGACGGAAAGCCCGGAAAAGACCACGATGGACGCGGCCGTCGTCGGCCCGGAGACCAGGTGCCAGGACGAGCCCCAGAGGGCGGCGACGATGGCTGGGACTATGCCGGCATAGAGCCCATACTCCGGTGGCATGCCCGCGATGGTGGCGAAGGCCACGCCCTGGGGCAGGACCACCACGGCGCCGGTCAGTCCGGCCAGCAGGTCGGCCTTGAGGGTCCCGCGGTTGACCCGGCCCGACCAGCGGAGGAAGGGCAAGAGGCGCAGCAGCCAGGCTGGGCCGGAAAACTGCTTGGACTGGACCGGGGGCAGGCTGTTTTGTGCCGAGGGAGACGACATCGATAAACCTCGTCGAAGGGATGATCCGGGGGGATCGGGACGAGACACAGAATATCAAAGCCAAGGTCAAGATGGCGTCAAGAAGGCGTCAAGGCGGGGTAAAGGGGGCATCAAGGTGGGTATGGGCCCGGGATGCCTCCCCTGGCCCGGGCAGGAACTCCAGTCGGAAGCTGGCACCCTCCTCGGGGCGGTTCTCGGCCGAGATACCCCACCCCTGGTGGTCGGCGATGCGCTTGACCAGCGGCAGGCCAATGCCCTCGCCGCGCGCCTGACGCCGGCAGCCAGGGCCCTGCTCGAACAGACAGGGCAGTTCCTCGGCCGGGATTCCGGGCCCCGTGTCATCGACCCGGAGCCCGGTCGCGTCAAGGGTTATGGTCACCTGGCCCTGCTCGGTGTAGGCACAGGCGTTCCGCAACAGATTGCCCAGGGCGATGGCCAACAGGGGGCGCTCCACCGCCAGGACGGGGTGTGCCTTCACCACGCACTCCAGAACGACGGGCTTGTGCAGGAGCAGGGGGCGATGCAGTTCAACCACCTCCGCCAGAACCCTGTCCACCGGGCAGGACGGCGCTGGGCCGGTCCGGCCTTCGCGGGCAAGCATCAGGAGGGCCGTGGTCAGGTCTGTCATGCCCCGGGTTGCCCGAGCGATGCGGTCCAGGCGCTCCTGGGTGCGGTCGTCCAGGCGCGGATCGGCCTTGAGGACCTCGACCGCCCCCTGGATCACCGCCAGCGGGGTGCGCAGCTCATGGCTGGCGTTGCTGACGAAGGCCCGCTCGCGCTCGACAAAGGCCCGCAGGCGCTGTACATAGCCCTCAATAGTCTGGGCCAGCTCGCCAACTTCATCGTACGGCAGGGCATCGGCCGCGTCATCGACGGCCGTCATAGGCCCGGCCGCGGGGTCGCGGCCACGTACCCGCTCCGCCAATTCTCGCACGGGGGCTATGACCCGCCCGGCGAGCCACCAGCCACCCGCCGCGGACAGCAGGGTTGTGAGGGTCATACCCAGGATCAGCATCAGGGCAAAGCGTTCCTCGCGACGTTCCACCTGGGTCCGGTTGTGCAGCATGACCAGATCGCCATCAGGACGTTCGCGCCTCAGGACCCGGTAGCTCACCCCGTCCAGATCCAGGGTGTGGCGTCCGTTGGGGAGGTCGCGCAAAGCGGGCGGGGTCTGGTCACCGGCGCCGTCGGGGCGGGTGACGAAACCACGGATGGTCGCGGTGTCCGGGGGCAGGGACTTGGGGTTGCGCGCCAGGCGCGCCTGGTAGTCCTCAAGCTCGGCGCCAAGGGCCTCGTCGATGAGGCGCTGCTCCAGGTCGCTTGAGGCGAGATAAAGCCACCCCCCAGAGCCAGGCTGACGGCCAAGCCGAGAAGTGCGAAGCCGGCCGCGACCCGCAGCCGCAGCTTGACCCTAAGGCGTATCATCGTCGCCCAACCGGTAGCCAAAACCGCGGACCGTATGCAGGAGAGGGTGCGGGAAGGGCTTATCGATGACCTGGCGCAGCAGGTGCAGGTGGGCGCGCAGGGCATCACTGTCCGGGGGTTGGTCGCCCCAGGCGGCACGCTCCAGCACGGGACGGCTGACCAGATGCGGGGCGCGGCGCATCAGGGCCTCCAGCAGTTTCATTGGGATTGGGGGCAGTTCCAAGGGGCGGCCGGAGCGGGTCAGACGCCGGGTGGCGAGGTCCAGATCCAGGTCAGCCACCCGCAGATGTTCGGCCCCGCCACCCGGCGCCCCAGACGGCCCCCGCCGGACTATGGCCAGCAGGCGAGCCTCCAACTCGCGCAGGGCAAAGGGTTTGACCAGATAGTCGTCCGCCCCGCTGGCGAAACCCTCCAGCTTGTCATCGAGCCCGTCGCGGGCGGTGAGCATCAGAACCGGGAGGTCCAGACCCGCGGCACGCAATCGGGAGCAGACCTCGAAGCCGGACAGCCCCGGCAGCATCAGGTCCAGGATCATGGCGTCGTAGCTCTGTTCCAGGGCAAAGCCCAGAGCGGCGAAGCCATTGTAGGCGATGTCCAGCGTGTGGCCGTGCCCCTCGAGGAAGTCCACGACATTGGCGACCAGATCCGGATTGTCTTCAACCATCAGCAAATGCATGTGCGACCCCTCCGGCAGACCTGATGACCCGCCCCGATGGTAGCGCCTGGCCAGGGTGGAGCATAGCTGCTCCCAAGCTCATGTTAGCCCAAAGTAGTAATGTCCCCTTTGTGCCGTTTAGAAATGTCCCCTTTTGGCCAACGGGGGGGCACGATGCCAGAGGAGACGATCGAGTTGACGAAGCGGGCGCTACACCGGCTGAAGGTCGTCGAGGCGGTCACGGACCGGCGGCTGACGCAGGCGGAGGCCGGGTGGCAGTTGGGACTCACCACGCGGCAGGTGAAGCGCCTGGTGGCGGCCTACCGTGCGGAAGGGCGCCGCGGGCCTGGTCTCCCGCCGCGTCGGGCAACCGTCGAACCGACGGCTGAAGGAGCCGTTGCGTGAGGCGATCCGCGCCCTCCTGGTGGCGCGCTACCCGGACTTCGGGCCGACCCTGGCGCAAGAGAAGCTCCACGAGCTGCACCGGATCGAGGTCTCCGTTGAGACCGTACGCCAGCTTCAGGTCGAGCTCGGGCTGTGGCGACCCAAGCGGCGCAAAGCCGCGCGGGCGTTTCAGCTGCGCGAGCGGCGGGGGCGCTTCGGCGAGTTGATCCAGATCGACGGCTCACCCCACGACGGGTTCGAGGGGCGCGGCCCGCGCTGCACCCTGATCGTGTTCATCGACGACGCCACCGGGCGCCTGGTGCAATGGTGGTTCGCCCCCAGCGAGACCACGGCGGTCTACCATGTCGGTGCTGCGCCGGCATCTGGAACAGTACGGGCGACCGGTGGCGCTCTACTCCGACCGCCACAGCATCTTCCGCATCAACCCGGTAGAGCCCGCCAACGGCGCCACCACCACCCCGTTCGGACGCGCCTTGGCGGGGCTGGCGATCGAGGCGATCCACGCCCGCACCCCGCAGGCCAAGGGTCGCGTCGAACGCGCCAACCAGACCCTCCAGGACCGTTTAGTCAAGGAGTTACGTCTGCGCGGCATCAACGACATGGCGAGCGCCAACGCCTACCTCCCCACGTTCATGGCCGACTTCAACCCGCGCTTCGCGGTGGCCCCCAGCGCCGGGGAAGACGCCCATCGGCCCCTGCTCCACGGCCCCGCGCGCGTTGGACCTGCTGCTGTCGGAGCAGGAGGAGCGCACCCTGTCCAAGAACCTCATGGTGCAGTACCGCAACGTCGCCTATCAGTTGCGTCACGATGGCCCCGGCCACCGCCTGCGCGGGGCCAAGGTGACCGTCTGTGCTCTGGCCGACGGCGAGGTGGTGCTGCTCCGGGAGGGCCTCGCGCTGGGTGTATGTGGAAATTCACGGCGAGAAAACCGCATTGAATGCGGCCGGTTTTCTGCAGCGACTCGTCGCGAAGGCCCCCTTCCAGGTGCAAAAAGTCCTGACCGATAATGGTAAGGAGTTTACGGATCGCTGTTGTGCCACCGGCGAACGCGATCCCACCGGGCGTCATCGCTTTGATCGCACCTGCGATAGCCACGGCATCGACCACCGGTTGATCAAGCCCCGTCATCCTCAGACTAACGGCATGGTTGAGCGCTTCAATGGCCGCATCAGCGCGGTGCTGGCCACCACCTGCTTCGATGCGGCCCAGAGCCTGGAGGACACCCTGAGCCGCTATGTACGGCTGTATAACCACCACATTCCCCAGCGTGCGTTAGGTCACATCGCGCCCGTTCAGGCCCTGCAAGATTGGCAGGAGAAATGCCCCAGATTGTTGAAAAAAGAAGGTATACAATCTCACGGGGCTTGACATCTAACTCCAGCCTAGTTTCGCTCCAGGTTCAGCGCCAGCAACCGCGACAGAATCATCTCGTCGGGTATCTCCGGGCTGTAGTCCTCCCAGCCATAGGCCGCCGCTACCGCCGTATTTAGGGCCATGAGGGCCTTAGGCGTCCATCATTTCACCCTTTCTGTTAGGCAGGTTAGGCGGTCGTCTCTCTGAAGGGATCAAAGAAGGCAGGATCAAGTTCGTAACTGGCCACAGGCTTCAGACCAAGCTGATAAGTAACAAACAGATCAAGAAGTTTCTGTCCATCGACCAATTCAATCGGGGGGACCCCATCCCGGCTGGCCTCCCTTTGGGCGTCCGCCGTGAAGGTGCCCGTCGTCAGGATGATTCCCTTGTCAGCACGCCCTTGCATGGCGCCTCGAAAGTCGCGGACATGGGATGAGGTCACCGCGTTTTGATAGCGCTTGCACTGAAACAGCACCTTGAAACTGACCAAGGGATTGACCTGAAGCGTGCCATAGCCATCAATGCCACCATCGCCTGATCGGCCCGTGACGGCGACTTGGACAAATCCTGCCTCGCGCAACAGGCGTTGCGACAGTCGCTCAAACCCTGCGGGAGGAAGATTCTGAAGCAGGGCAAGCAGTTGATCGCGATAACCCGCCATGGGAACGACATCATTTTCCGGTGGCGACGTATCAACGGAAGGCTGCTCTTCCTTGCTCCGCTTGCGCTCATCGGCGAAGACTTTGGACCATTTCTGAAATAGGTCCCGTGCCGATGTGGCCGTCAGGTGCGTGGCTTGACCCCTTTCGGTCAGGTTCCAGATTCCCCGTTGCGAAGCACCGACGAGACCTTCACGGTATAGGTAGAACCTGGCCCAGGCGACCCGGTTAGCGAAGCGTGGCACACCGGAAGGAGTCACATCATTCTGTATCTCATCCGGGAGTGCCAGGTCTTGAGCAATTTGTGCGACGACCTCACCCGGCGACGCGGAACCGCCCAAGGCCCGCAGGACATCCAACAAGGGTCCGAAATACTGGACGAACTGAGGTCCATCCGATTGCGTGGTTCGTTTTGCCATGTGCCCTTCTGTTAACCTGCCATGTTCCCCGAATGTTCGCCGACAAACGTATCCCGTGGCAACTCCTGAATTATTGCTCGGCAGCGCATCCTTACCAGACAATCACCTACATCCCCCCACCCCGATCGACCCAGCTACCTATCCCCCAATGCCACCAAAGGGGGCGCACTTCGGATGTTACCCTTGCCGCTAAAGGAGGGAGGAGTCCCAGGCCCGGGCGGGCCTTGGTCATCTTGGTGTACATCTCAAAGAACTTCTCCAACCGGTCGGTGCCGTTCATGACGCGACGGCCGATATAGATGTGCTCCACCACCTGAGCCGCCTTATCTACTACCTATGGCGACTTGGCATCCTTGGGTGAAAGGATGATCGTGGCCTTACTTTCTACCTAGTGTTTCTAAAACCTGTTGGGCATCAGAATCGCCCTTTTCAGCGGCTTTTTTATACCAGTACACGGCCTGTGTTATATCTTGCTTTACCCTGGCGGAGTCTAGAATCAAGTGCAACAACCCTCCAGCATGGGGCATGGTCGACCCTCACCTCATGCGGCTGGTGATCCCATCCTGGTTGCGATTGGCCAGACGATTCGCACGGTGCGCACGGAGGTAGGTTTCTCTCAGGAGGGCCTGGCCTACGAGGCCGGGGTCGACCGCAGCTATCTGGGTGGCATCGAGCGGGGCGAGCACAACCTGACGGTTATTTGCCTGATGCGCCTTTGCCGCTGCCTGCGCATCAGCGCCAGTGACCTCCTGCGACGGCCCGGGCTGTAGCACTGCCCGCACCTCCTCAGAACCGACCTTCCCGTACGTGCGCGCTGTGTTTCAGGTTGATGACCTGTTCGGGCACCAGGGTCTTGTTGTCCGGCAGCATGCCGCCTTTCTTGATGTACTGGGCCGCGACACTGTCCAGCCCCGCGAGCTTGACTGAACCGGGGAGCGCCGGGTTGTTCTCGTGGTAATACTCGAACCAAGGCATCCGGGCCTGGGAGTAGTCCTCGGCGGTCAACGGCGGATGAGGTGGCGCCTGGCCGGTGATCGCCGCGTAGGTCTGGCTGTTGACCAGGGGACGAAACAGCGCGAGGCGGCTGTCTGGTCCCAGGCAGCCAGGCCGTAGGGATCGCGCTCGATCTGCTGGCGCATCAGGACGCCAGGGGATAACGCCATCTCGGTGGGGCCTTTTTCGCCGAGCAGGTCACCGAATCCCAGCATATCGCAAAATTTCACCTCATATTGCCGGGCTTCTTCGCGTTGGCGCTGGATGACCTCGAAGACCTCCCGTTTCATCGGGCAGACCAGGATTTGCAGTCCGCCATGCACCGCCGCGCGGGTAAGTTGCTCCTCGGCGGAGAAGCCGGCCCCCGGGGCATGGCCACGAACTGGCGGATGAGGCCTTGGCCAATGGCGTATCAATCGAGCCAGGGCTGTTCGGGGATGACCAGATAATCCTGGGGGACGGCGATCAGGCCATGGCCCCACGGCTCGCCGGAGATGGCGTTGATCTTGCCGGTCGCCACCTTGACGGCGCACGGATAGTCCCCGAGCCAGCGATTGGAGTTGAAATCAAGCCACAGCGATTCCGATTGGTACATGGGCAGAAAGACGCCGCCATGTTGCCCCCAGCTCGCCGGGAGCCGTTGGTAGTAGTCGTCGACGTGGTGGAGAGGAAAGCGGCTCAGCCCGGCGGGCAGCGGATAGGGCTGGTTATCGTCCGGGATGCGCAGTGTGCGCTGGAAGCTGATCTGGCAGCTTGCCTGGGGATTGACCTCGGGAAAGCTGAACTCTAGGGCATCGTCGCGCAACTCGATCATGTTTCTCCCCCTGGTCATTGTTGTTACCAATCCCCGTCCCGGACGACGCGCACCACCCGCAGGATAGCGTCGTCGGGCAAATCTTTCAGTTGGCGTATCAAGTCAGCAAACAGCCGGGGCCGGGCACGGATAATGCCTTGCAGGTCCTTGGAGACCTTGCCGGCCATGGCCAGCAGTACATCCGGGTCCTCCCCGAGTTCCGCGGCCAGCAGGCGGATCTTCTCCTCCGAGGGCGGGGCGAACTCACCCCGCTCGATCTTGCTCAAGTAACTGGGTTCGATGCCGGTGCGGGCGGCGACCTGGCGCAGGCTGTAGTGCGGGTTACCGGCGCGCAGGCCCTCGCGTTTTTCTTTGACGTAGTCAGCAAACATCATGTGTGGAGTATAGACTCTACATCGCACCCTGCAAGACTCACTGGGGGAGGACCGCCATGGCCGACGAAAGCCTTTACGACCGTTTCACCGCCAAGCTGCGGCAGTACACCGACATCGGCGCCGCCCGCGACTGGCTGGAGGCCAACCAGGCGCGGGTCATGGCGCTCTTCGAGAACCTCTCCCTGCGGGATTTCGTCTTCGAGCCCATCAAGGGCGTGTTCGTGGTCCAGGGCGGGGACGCGGAGCGGGCAATTCGCCAGACTATCACCACCGTAGCGGTGGCCAACACGGTCATGGCCGGGCTGCCGGGGAAGCTGGGCGTTGGCGTCTTCGTCTCCATAGCCCTGGAGGGCTGGATGGCCTGGATCATCGCCGCTCGGGTCGGTATCACCCTCCGCCGGGTGAGCGATATCTGGACCTACTTCGGCCTGCTGGCGGGGGTGGTGCTGACCATCGTCTGGCTGTTCAAGGCGCTGTTGGGGCTGGCCTTCGCCCTCTTCTCGGTGATCCCTGGCATCAATCCACTGATCTTCGCCGAGCTGCTGGTGACGAATCTGGTCGGGGTGCTGTTCTGGGTTGGCTTCAAGGAGGCCGCCACTACCGGCAGTTTCAGCGTGCCGCTGCGCGCCGTGGGCGGGATTTGGGCGGAGACCCAGGCGCTGTTCAGCTATCAGTGGGACATCATCCGCCACAATTTGTCCTGGGCGAAACTGAACCTGATGGGCCAGCGCCTGTGGGCCTGGCTGTCGGGGGACATCCCCGACCAGCCGCCGCGATTGCGGGGAACTCCTGGCCACCGCGGCCATGGCCTGGCTGCTGGCGCGGGACTTTGCGCGTTTCGAGGGGCCGTTGGGCACGGAATTCATCGCCGCCCTCCGTGATCGCTATCCGGACCTGGCGGACGCCAGCCTGACGCAGATCGCCGACCGGATGGCCGCCTATGATCCGGACCAGCTCGCCGGGGTCATCAGCCTGATCAAGGGCAAGCTGTTCGAGCGCCTGGTGGCGCTGCACGAGAACGCCGACGGTGATGGCTGGGAGGCGGTGCTGCATGAGGATGAGTCGTTCCCTGGCTCCGATATCGAGTTGGTGAACGAGGCGACCGGAGAAGTGGTCGCGATCTCACTCAAGGCCAGCGGCAGCCTGGACTATCTTGAGGAGGCCCTGTTGCGCTATCCCGACATCCCGCTGATGACCACCGACGAGGTGGCGGCGCACTTCGCCGGGGACCCGCGAGTGACGGGCAGTGGCTTCAGTAATGAAGAACTGACGGAGGTCACGGAGGAGAATTTCACCCAGTTGCTGGACCACGCCGCGCCGCTGACCACCGGGGAGATGGCCGGGACGGGGGTGGCCCTCGGTGCCCTGGCGACCCTGTGGCCCTTTACCCTGGCCTATCTGCGCGGGCGCATCTCCGATGAGCAACTGGGCGCGGCCTTTACCAAGGTCCTGGGGGACGCGGGGGTCGCCCTCGCGGCGCGGGTGAGCTACGCGGTGGTGTTGGGGCCGGTATTCGCCTGGTATCTGCTGGCCCGGGGAGTGATGGGCCTGACCCAGGCGGCGGCGGAGGGGGCGATGACGACAGAAGCCAGCGCGGAGGCGGAGGGGTCCGGCCCGGCGCGGCGGCGGAAGCTGATCTGGTGGGGCGATCGCGGGCGACAGGCTAAGTGACAACCTCAAGGGGCGGGACTGGGGCCGGTGAAGCGCCGGACCCGCCGAAAATGGGCAAATTACGAAACAAAGCCATTTTGCCAGGCCCGCCGAGAGGGACCGCATTCCGATATAGCCGACTCCGATCTGACGATCCTTGCCGTAAGCAACGCTACAATTCCTGCTCACCCCGATCGCCCCAGCTACCCATCCCCCATTCCCCAGCAGGCGGGGGGCGTTCGGATGTCACCTCGCCCCAATCAGGAGGTAGGAGTCCCAAGCCCCCTGTGGCCATCAGCCGCGCCAGCCGCCAATGCCGTCGAGCCCACTCTCCCCTGATTGCTTACACTATCCGCCAGGCGATAGCGCGACGAGGATAGCCATGACGACCTTGACCATTCCTGACCTGGACGACGAACTGCAAGCCACCTTGCGCAAACTGGCCGCCCGGCACGGACATTCCGTGGAGGAGGAGGCGCGTGGCATCCTCCGCCAGGTCTTGACCCAACCCCAGCCCCCGACGCCCCATTGGCCAGCGACTGGTCCAGCGCTTCCGTGGGGTCGCCATGGACCTGCCCCTGCCCGCGCGCCGCCTGCCCCGCACGCCCCCGCAATGGGATGATCCGGCGTGATCCTGCTCGACACCAGCAAGCCCATCAGCGTCGAGGATGCCCAGATCACCGCCATCGCCCTCGCCACGGGCTTGACCCTGGCGCAGGAACCGCGCTTCACCCAGGTCCAGCGCCCCGTGACGGTCAGGCCGCCAGCCGCGTCGCCGCCTTGATGAGTTCCAGGTCCTGGCGCAGCAGCGCATTAACCAACTCGGAAAGCGCTATCCCTTTGCCGTGGGCCAACTTAGCGAGCTGTGCCTCGACCTCATCATCCAGGTAGATGGGTAGGTTGAGCGTCATCCCCGGGCTGTGGAATTTTCCCCGCACCGCCTGAGAAAAGTCGATCTCAACCGGCAGGTCATCATCTGGTAGATCAGCCATGGCCATCATCTCTCGCGGATTTCATAATGTCGGCGTTCCTGGCGCGTGGCATGACGCGCCGATATGAGGCGCACCGTGGCGCGGCGAGGCCCGGTGGTCTGGAAAGTGTGGGCTAGGGCGAGCAAGGCGCCGCCCGTGGAGGTCCCCAAGGTAAACCACCGCTCCTCCTCAAGACTATGAGCGGCATCGAATATCGTCAAGGCCAGCGGGTCCAGCAGGACCGATGCGGCATCGGCAAAGCTGATCCCATGTTTATCCAGATTGGTGCGTGCCTTGGCGGGGTCCCAGGTGATATCGAGCTTGGTCACGGTTATTCCGCCCGCTTGCCGCCCATACGGAAGGACGGATGACTTATCATCGGACCTGGAACCCGACGGGCACCCCTTTCAAAAGTTATAACAAGCGCAGTGGCAGCGTTGGACATACCAGAGGCTCGCGCGGCGGTAGCTGAGTCAATACTGAGATGATAGCAGGCTGGCCGCCCCCGAGGCCCCACCCGCTCGACGGATCGCCCCCTAAGCCACCCCCTGATAATAAAGATTCTGCGGATGCCGGGCCTCCGCGAAGAAGGACCAGCGTTCGAGCAGCAGCCCCAGATACTGGACCCCAAAGGCCACCAGCGGCAGCCAGCGCGACGCCAGGGCGTGGCCCACCAGCAGCAGCAGCACCGGCAGCGGGAACACCAGGACCAGGAACAGCCGCCGCACCCACTGCAGGGTGGCCGGGGAGGCGCCGTGGAAAAACTCCCGGGTATTGAAACTCCCCGCCGTGGCGCCCTGGGCGATCTGGACCAGGGTGCGGTGGCGGATGCCGATGGCGGTCTGGGGGCTGCTCTTGGGCTTGATGCGCCCCAGGCGGCGCAGGCTGGCGCCGCGCGTCACCAGGCCCAGGCCCGTGGCCACCACCGCCCAGAAGCCGAAGAAGGTCACCAGCTCGTTGCCCAGCCAGGCCGAGTAGGCGGCGGCGAGCAGGAAGCCAGAGGCCAGCCCCAGCAGCAGGAAGTTGGCCACCGTCAGGGGGCTGTGCCACTCGGGCAGGAAGCGCACGCTGGCGTAGATCATGGCCGTGGCCACGTAGAGGGCGAAGGTGGCCAGGGTGCCGAGCAGGCCGACCACCAGGGTGGCGTCCACCGGCAGGATGCCGGCGAGGGTGAACCAGGGCCGGGCGGTGAGTTCCAGGGCGTGGGCCAGGCCGTAGAGGGCCACCAGGCCCATCACCGCCGGCAGCACGATCACCTCCCGCGACAGCCAGGAGGTCCGCCACTTGCGTCGCCGTGCGCCAGGCGCGCTCGGGCCGGCCCAGGTGGAAGAAGGAGGCCAGCAGCCCCAGCACCAGCAGCCCCAGGGCCAGGACACTGCCGCCGACGTAGAAGCCGGACCCCTGGGCCGGCAGTAACTGGGCCAGGGCATAGAGCTGGCCGGTGTAGAGGGCCAGGAAGAGCCCCTGGCCGGCGCCGATGAGGGTGGTGAGGAAGAGGACGGACAGGGCGGGATGCATGGGCGGGTTCCTCGGGAGGGGGCCAGGGGGCGGCGGGCGGACCGGAGCGGCGACCGGGCCTACCAGGCCACGTCGTCCACGGCCTCTTCCCCGGTGTAGCGGGTGAGGTCCTCGCGGCGCAGGGGGTTATCGACGCGCTTGAGTTCGTCCGGGTCGATGTGCAGCCGCGCCTTGCGCCGGGGCAGATAGTGGTTGGCGGGCTGGGTGCCCCACTCCGGCATCAGGGCATAGCCGCCGCGCTCGCGGATGGCGATGGAGACCTCGGAGTCCGGGTCGTGGACGTCGCCGAACAGGCGGGCGCTGGTGGGGCAGGCCAGGACGCAGGCGGGCTTGCGCTCCCGTTCCGGCAGGGTCAGGTCCAGGATGCGGTCGAGGCAGAGGGTGCACTTCTTCATCACCCGTTCCAGCTCGTCGTACTCCCGGGCCCCGTAGGGACAGGACCAGGAGCAGTACTTGCAGCCGATGCACTTGTCGTAGTCCACCAGCACCACGCCGTTGTCCGGGCGCTTGTAGGAGGCCCCGGTGGGACAGACCGGCACGCAGGGCGGCTCCTCGCAGTGCAGGCAGCTCTTGGGGAAGTGCAGGGTCTCGGTGGCGGGAAAGCGCCCGATCTCGAAGGTCTGGACCCGGTTGAAGAAGGTGCCGGTGGGACCGGCGCCATAGGGGTTGTGGTCCGCCAGGGGCCCGGCCCAGCCGGAGGTGTTCCACTGCTTGCAGGAGGTGACGCAGGCGTGACAGCCCACGCAGACATTGAGGTCGATGACCAGGGCGAGCTGGGTCATGGGCGAGGCTCCGTGACGGCGGCGAACAGGGGATGGGGGCGCCCGGCCCCGCGACGGCGGGTCATGGCGGCGCCCTAGCGGCGACCGAAGCGCCCGGCGACATAGGCCAGCCAGCGCCCCGGCGGGGGCGCCTGGCCGGGGACCCGGCGCTGGGGGGCGAACTGGGGCTGGGTGGTGGCCGGCTCCCCGGGCGCGGCCTTGCGCACCCGCACCCGCACGTCGAACCAGGCGGCCTGGCCGGTCACCGGATCGGAGTTGGACAGGTGGTCCCCCGCCATCGTGGCCGGCAGCTCCTCGCTGATGAGGTGATTGAGCAGAAAGCCCCGGCGCGACTCGTCGGCGTCCGGGGCCAGCCCCCAGGCGCCCGCCGCCTTGCCGATGGCGTTCCAGGTCCAGACCGTGCCCGGCTCCACCGCCTCGGAGAAGCGGCACTGGCAGCGCACCTCGCCCTGGGGCGACTCGACCCAGATCCAGTCGCCGTCGCCGAAGCCGTTGGCGATGCCGACCTGGGGGTTGACGAAGAGGACGTTGTGGCCGTGGATCTGGCGCAGCCAGGCGTTCTGGCTGTCCCAGGAGTGATACATGGCCATGGGCCGCTGGGTGAGGGCGTTGAGGGGATAGCGCTGGGTGTCCACCAGGCCGGCCTCCAGGGGCTCGTAATAGAAGGGCAGCGGGTCGCAGTAGGTCGCGACGCGTTGGGCCAGGCGCGCCGGGGGCTGGCGACCGGGCCGCTTGCCCTGGGCGGCGAGGCGAAAGCGTTGCAGCACTTCGGAGTAGAGGTTGAGGCCGATGGGGTCGGCGTAGCGGATCAGGCCATGGGCGCGCGCCCAGTGCAGGTAGCCCTTGTTCCAGTTGCGCATGTACTGGTAGGACTTGGGCAGCTCGTGGTGATAGACGCAATTGTTCTGGGCGTACATCTCCCACTGGCGGGGATTGGGCTCGCCCTTGAGGAACTTCTCGCCGCCCTGGCCGCGCCAGCCGGCGAGGAAGCCGATGCCGGAGCCGGGGGAGGTCTCGTAGTTGATGATGAAGTCGGGATAGTCGCGGTAGCGCCGCGCGCCGCTGGCGGTGACGAAGGCCGGCAGCTGGAGCCGGGTGCCCAGCTCGATGAGCACCTCCTGGAAGGGCCGGCACTCGCCCTTGGGGGGCAGCACCGGGATGCGCACCGAGTCCACCGGGCCGTCGTACTCGGAGATGGGCCGGTCGAGCATGGAGAGGACGTCGTGGCGCTCCAGGTAGCTGGTATCCGGCAGTACCAGGTCGGCGAAGGCGACGGTCTCGGAGGCGAAGGTGTCGCAGACCACCAGGAAGGGGATCTTGTAATTGCCCTCCCCGTCCTTGTCGGCCAGCATCTGGCGCACCCCCACGGTGTTCATGCTGGAGTTCCAGGCCATGTTGGCCATGAACAGCAGCAGGGTGTCGAGGGGATAGGGGTCGCCGCGCCAGGCGTTGGTGATGACGTTGTGCATCAGGCCATGCACCGCCAGGGGGTGTTCCCAGGAGAAGGCCTTGTCGATGCGCAGCGGCTCGCCGTCGTCATCGACGAACAGGTCCTCGGGCTTGGCGGGCCAGCCCAGGGGCATGCCGTCCAGGGGGGTGTCGGGCTGCACCCGCTCGGGGCCGTTGGGCGGCTTGGGACAGGGCGGGATGGGGCGCGGATAGGGGGCGCGGTGCCGGAAACCACCGGGCCGGTCGATGGTGCCCAGGATGGTCATGAGGATACCCAGGGCGCGGATGGTGTGGAAGCCGTTGGAGTGAGCGGCCAGGCCGCGCATGGCGTGAAAGGCCACCGGGTTGCCGGTCACGGTGGCGTGCTCGTTGTCCCAGCAGTCGGTCCAGGGGATGGGCAGCTCGATCTGCTGATCGCGGGCGGTGACGCCCATCTCGTGGGCCAGGCGGCGGATGGTGGCGGCGGGGATGCCGGTGATGCCGGCGGCCCACTCGGGGCTGTAGTCGGCAACCTTCTCCATCAGGAGCTGGAAGGCGGGCTTGACCGGGGTGCCGTCCTCCAACTGGTAGCTGCCCAGGAGGCGCGGCTCGGCCCCGGGGGTGTGGGTGCCGACGGCACCGATGGCGGGGTCCCACCACAGCTTGTTCTCGGGGTCGAAGCAGCCCTCTTCGTAGTGCATCGCGAAGCGCTGGAAGAGGCCGTGGTCGTCGCGGCTGGGGTCGTCGATCACCAGTTCGGCGGCATTGGTGTACTGGATGAGAAAGTCACGGTCGTAAAGCCCGAGCTTGAGGATCTCGTGGATGATGGCCAGCAGCAGGGCACCGTCGGTGCCGGGCTTGATGGGGACCCACTCGTCGGCCACCGCCGAGTAGCCGGTGCGGATGGGGTTGATGGAGATGAACTTGCCACCCTTGCGCTTGAACTTGCCGATGGCGATCTTGAGGGGGTTGGAGTGGTGGTCCTCGGCGGTGCCGATCATGACGAACAGCTTGGCGCGGTCGAGGTCGGGACCGCCAAACTCCCAGAAGGAGCCGCCGATGGTGTAGATGAGCCCCGCCGCCAGGTTGACGGAGCAGAAGCCGCCGTGGGCGGCGTAGTTAGGGGTGCCAAACTGCTTGGCGAAGAGGCCGGTGAGGGCCTGCATCTGGTCGCGGCCGGTGAAGAGGGCGAATTGCTTGGGGTCGGTGGCGCGGAGGTGGGCCAGGCGTTCGGTGAGGATCTGGAAGGCCTCGTCCCAGGAGATGGGCTCGAAGTCGGCGGTGCCGCGCTCGGCGCCAGGGCGGCGGCGCAGGGGCTGGGTGAGGCGTGCCGGGGAGTACTGCTTCATGATCCCCGAGGAACCCTTGGCGCAGATGACGCCATGGTTGAGGGGGTGGTCGGGGTTGCCCTCGATGTAGCGTACCTCGCCGTCGCGCAGATGGACGCGGATGCCGCAGCGGCAGGCGCACATGTAACAGGTGGTCTCCTTGACCTCGGCGCGACCAATGGCGCGATCGGGAATGGGTTCCTGCATGGCGAGACCTGTGTCGGCGGGGGGCGGGGGGAATAAAATCGATTCTAATATTATCGATTGCTGATAAGCAATCCGAACCCCGCGAGGAGTAGAGGGCTCGCGAGCCTTTACTGATCGAGATCAATGTCCGCGGGGTGCCCCTCTTCCGCGCCGGGAAAGGACTTCCTGGGGCCTGGGGCGGGGCGGCAACCCTGTTTGTGGACTCGGCCGCCCGGGTTACTGCTCCTCGAAGAGGCTCGGATCGCCCTTGCCCACCCTGGTCACCAGGGCCACCTCCCCACTCAGATCGACCATGGTGGTGGGCTCCTGACCACAAAAGCCGCCATCGATGATGAGGTCCACCTGGTGGCCCAGCAGGTCGCGCATCTCGTAGGGATCGGTGAGGGGCTGGTCGTCGCCGGGGAGCATGAGGGTAGTGCTCAAGATAGGCTGATCCAGGGCGCCCAGGAGTTCGCGGCAGATAACGTTGTCCGGCACCCGGATGCCGATGGTCTTGCGCCGGGGATGCATGAGGCGACGGGGTACCTGCTTGGTGCCCTCGAAGATAAAGGTATAAGCCCCCGGGGTCATGCTTTTGAGCAGACGGAAGGCCTGGTTGTCGATCTTGGCGTAGGTCGTGATCTCGGAGAGGTCACGGCAGACCAGGGTAAAATTGTGCTTGTCATCCAGATTGCGGATGCGGCGGATACGCTCCATGGCATCCTTCTCGCCGATCTGGCAACCCAGGGCGTAGGAAGAGTCCGTGGGGTAAATGATGACGCCGCCTTCCAGTAGGATATCCACAGCCCGGCGGATGAGCCGCGGCTGGGGATTGTCGGGATGGATATCAAAAAATTGTGCCATGGACGGCTTGCTCCTGGGTCCTGGGGTCAGGCCCTCACCATTCCGCCCAGATCGGCGTACAGCCGCGTGGCAGATTGGGCAGGCGGCCTAGCTCCATATAAGGGTGCTCGGGTCCGTGATAATCACTGCCAGCGGAGGCGAGCAGAGACGCATCCCGGGCGCGCTGGGCGTAGACAAAGGCCTCGTCACGGCTATGGCTACCGGAAATCACCTCGATGCCAACGCCTCCCAATTCGCGGAACTCGCCGATCAGGTGCCGCATCTTGGTGCCGGTGAGGCTGTAACGCGCTGGGTGGGCAATGACAGCCTGACCACCGGCCGCCCGAATCCAACCCAGGGCCTCCTCCAGGGAAGCCCAGTCACCCGTCACATGGCCAGGCTTGCCCTTGACCAGGTAGCGCTTGAAAACATCGCGCACCGTAGCGGCGTAACCCTGCTGGACCAGGAAACGGGCGAAATGGGTACGACCGACAAAACGTGCATCGGCGGCCAGGGCCAGGGCGCCCGCGTAGGCCCCTGCGATGCCCTTGGCCCCCAGCCGCAGGCCGATCTCCTTGGCGCGCCAGTCGCGATATTCACGCACCCCTAACAGGCCGGCGTTCAAAACGGGGGCCGTCGGGTCCAGGCCCAATCCCAGGATATGGAGGGTGCGCCCGCCCCAGGTGACCGAGATCTCGACCCCGGGTATCAGGGTCAGGCCCAGCTCGGCGGCCGTGGCCTGGGCCTCGGCGATACCGTCGAGGGTGTCGTGATCGGTCAGGGCCAGGACCTGGATGCCCACTCGAGCCGCGCGGGCCACCAGCTCCGTCGGCGTCAGGGTGCCGTCGGAGGCGGTGGAGTGGGTGTGGAGGTCATGAAGGCTGCCCATGGCGGAATGTTACTCTAAGTTTCAGGTACTCCGCGATGCGCTTGGACGCCCCCCGGATCCCATGCCTGAAGACTCAAGCCCCCGCGACTGGTAAACTATTAGTAGGATAATTACCTCAACGCGGATCCCAAGAAGGGATTGAGGGGGATTTTTTTCGTTAGACCCTGGAACCAAGCGAGATCCCCTCTTATCGAACTGAGGCCTGGCGGTTCTGAATTGCCCCCGGCCGGCCGCCGTCCCAAACCCTCGCCCACGGGTACCCCGACAATAGCCAAGACATGAAATTACTGATCGACTTCTTCCCCATCCTGCTCTTCTTCATCGCCTACAAGCTGGCGGGCATCTATGTCGCCACGGCCGTGGCCATCGCCGCCGCCGCCGTCCAGGTTGGCTGGGTCTGGTGGCGCCATCACAAGGTCGAGAAGATGCATCTGGCGACTCTGGCCCTGCTGGCGGTCTTTGGCGGCATGACCCTGGCCCTCCACGACCCCATCTTCGTCATGTGGAAACCGACCCTGGTCAACTGGCTCTTCGCGGTGGTCTTCCTCGGCAGCCACCTCATCGGTAGCAAGACGGTGATCGAGCGCATGATGTCCCACGCCATCGATCTACCGGCGGAGATCTGGCCCCGCCTGAACCTGCTTTGGGTGATCTTCTTCTTCCTCTCGGGCGCGGCCAACCTCTATGTGGTCTATGACTTCAGCGGGTTTTACGTCGCCCAGCAGGCCCTGATGGTCACCGCCGGTTTGACGGACATCGACCTGGCTACCTGCGCGGACCAGTTCCAGGGCAGCCTGCTGGCCCAGTGTCAGGACGCCCAGGCGCGGGAAGACACCTGGGTGAACTTCAAACTCTTTGGCATGTTAGGCATGACAGTCGCCTTTGTCATCGCCCAGGGCTTCTACCTGGCCCGCCATATCCGTCAACCGGCGGAAGTCCCCGAGGCCTGATCAGATGCTCTACGCCATCATCGCCACCGATAGACCCGGCAGCCTGCCGGCCCGTCTGACCGCTCGCCCGGCCCACCTGGAGCGGCTGCGCGCCCTCCAAGACCAGGGCCGCTTGATCCTGGCCGGCCCTCATCCCACCATCGACTGCGAGGACCCCGGCGAGGCCGGCTTCAGCGGGTCTCTGATAGTCGCCGAATTTTCCGACCTCGAAACCGCCCAAGCCTGGGCGGCGGATGACCCCTATGCCCTGGCGGGCATTTATGGGGAAGTCCGGGTCAAACCTTTCCGTAAGGTATTCCCGACCTGACTCGGGTTTTAGTCTCCATTCATCACCGCCTCCAGGAGTTAGAAAAATCGCATGAACAAGCGTCTGTTGCACATTGCCTGCCTGACCGCCCTACTGACCACCCAGGTCTTCGCCGCCGAAGAAGTCAAGGTACCCGCCGCCCCCGCCCAAGAGGCCGCCGCGGCCCAGGCCGAGCCGCCCAGTGACACCACCATCGCCACCGTCAACGGCCAGCAATTCTCCCTCGGCCTCTTCCGTCTCTTCTATGCCGAGCGCCTGCGCGCGGCCAAGGCCGAAAACACCCCCGAGTTCCAGAACCTGGCCTTCAACGAGTTCGTGAATATCATCGTCACGGCCCAGGATGCCAAGGCCCGGGGCCTGGAGAGTAATCCCGAGCTGGCCTATGCCCTGGAACTGCAAAAGATGCAGCTCTTGTCCCGCCTGGTCCTCGAGCAGACCGCCTCGACCATTCACCCCTCCGATACGGACATCAAGAAGATCTACGACGAGCAAGTCGCCAAGATGGATCGCCTGGAATACAAGGCGCGCCACATCCTGGTGAAGGAGGAGAATGAGGCCAAGAAGGTCATCAAGGAACTGGATGGCGGCAAGAAATTCGAGGAGCTGGCCAAGGCCCATTCCGATGGCCCCACCGGCAAGAATGGCGGCGATCTCGGCTGGTTTGACGCCACCCAGATGGTGCCGGCCTTCTCCGAGGTGATCGTCGAGATGAAGCCCGGTACCTACACCAAGACGCCGGTCCAGACCCAGTTCGGCTGGCACGTCATCCTGCTGGAAGAGACCCGCAAGATGGAGCCCCCGACCCTGGAGAGCGTCAAGCCCGAGATCGTCGCCGCCCTCCAGCGTGAAGGCCTGACCAAGTACATTGGCGAACTGCAGGAAAAGGCCAAAGTTGACCTCAACCCCGAACTCATTAAGCAAACGCCGGTAGAGGCTCAGCCCGGGGCCAAGCCAGAAGCCAAGTAAAGGGCTTTCGGGTCCTGACCGGCCACTAAGGGCGCCTGCGGGCGCCCTCGGTTTTTAGTGGGGGCCTGGCTCAGTCTCCGGACCGGAGGATGTAATCAAAGCGGCGGAGCGAGAAGAGGGTGATGATGACGCCGAGGAGGAACCAGTCCGGCCCCACCAGCCAGAGGACGAAGGGAATGGTCAGCAAAAAAATCCGGCTGCCACGATTGTAGTGCCCAGCGGCGCCATTGAGGGTCCGGGCGATTTCGTCCTCGGCCACCCCGGCGAAGATGGTCGCGGGCAGATTGATCAGAAACCCCGTCTGATTGTAGAAGCGCAGGGCGATGACGAAGCGCAGGAAGGCGCTGAAAAAGAGGATCGCCAGTATCAGGAGCTTGGTCCGGGCCAGGTCCCCGCCCATGGGGAGAAAGCTGACGGCACTGGATAGATTGGCCATATTGAGCCCCTGGAAGGAGGCCGCGACCAGACCGAGCCCGATCATGATGGTGGTAGAGGCAAAGACCGAGGCCGTCATCACCCAATTGCGCAAGGTCTGGATAGCCAGGATATCGCCATTCTTGGCCCGCACCGCCTCGATCCAGGCCCGGCGCAACCGGTCGGCCCGCCCCCGGGTGGTGTGCTCTGGGTGCCGGCGGTAAACCCAATTCAGGCGCAGATGGTAGGCCAACAGCAGGAAGAACCCCAGCAGGTCGGCGACCAGATACCAGGTCGAGGAGAGGAAAATCTCTGAGGAAAGTTCAAAGGACATGAAAACTCAGGAGCTAGATAGCAGGGTCTTGGCGAACAAGTATAACGAACGGCGGGGCCATGATGCGGGCCGCCCAAGCCGTATCCGCCGATGACATCCAGAGGCAGCAGCGGCGTCTGGCGCAAGGCTAGCCCCACCGCCTCCTGGATGGGCGAGAGTGTGGTCAGCAGACGATGCGGGCGATGGGAACGGTCAGCGGTATCCGCGCGGCGGCGCCACTGGCGCACACCGGCCTTACTGAGTTTGCGGCAGTTATCGACATGTCATGGCTTTCGTGTAATGGTCTGGTTACACTTTCCCCATGATCACCATCAAGCAAACGCCCGAGTTCGCGGCCTGGCTGTCCGGTCTGAATGACGGCATGACCCAACGGCGTCTGGCAACCCGCTTGCGCAAGGCCTCATTAGGTAACCTGGGCGACGTCAAACCCGTTGGGTCCGGCGTGTATGAGATGCGCGAGTACTTCGGCCCGGGCTGGCGTCTGTATTATGTCCAGCGCGGCCAGGTCCTGACCGTGATGCTGGGTGGTGGCGACAAATCGACGCAGCCAGCCGACATCGCCAAGGCCATCGCCCGCGCCGCCACCCTGGAGGATTGAACATGACCGAAAAAACCCGGATCGCCGAGCTCCCCGACTTCGACATCACCGAATATCTGGCGGACGACCAGGCAATAGCCGAATACCTGACCATCGTCCTCGAAGCGGATGACCCCGCACTCTTAGCCGCCGCCCTGGGCGACATCGCCCGCGCCCGCGGCATGACCGAGATCGCCCAGGCCAGCGGCCTCGCCCGCGAAGCCCTCTACCGGGCCTTGCGCCCGGATGCCAAACCCCGCTTCGACACCATCAACCGCGTCTGTCATGCCCTCGGCGTCAAGCTGGTCGCCCAGCCCTTGCCCGCCGCCACGGCGGAAGGCTGAGAATCATCCGGGCATAAATAACCCGCCTGCGCGGATTGCCTCCTAATGGGTCACGGCGCTCACACCGCAACAAGTCACCTAAGCCCAGGCAATGACATTAGAAAACAACGATATAGCAGCAAATAACCGCCCTTGGCGCCTCTGTGTTGCGCCGATGCTGGACTTAACTGACCGTAACTGTCGGTTTTTCCTGCGATTAATCAGCCGCCATGCACGGCTCTACACGGAGATGGTGACCACCGGTGCCCTGATCCATGGGGATCGCCAACGACATCTGGCCTTCGATCCCCTCGAGCACCCGGTGGCCCTGCAACTGGGGGGCAGCGATCCTGAACAACTGGCGGCCTGCGCCCGCCTGGGGGAGGACTGGGGCTATGACGAAATCAACCTGAACGTCGGCTGTCCCTCCGACCGGGTCCAGAACGGCCGCTTTGGGGCCTGCCTGATGGCGGAGCCAGCCCTGGTGGCGGACTGCGTGGCGGCCATGAAGGCAGCGGTGCGTGTCCCCGTGACGGTCAAGACCCGGCTCGGCATCGATGACCGGGACAGTTACCCGGAACTGCAGGCCTTCACGGCGGCCATGGCGGCGGCTAGGGTCGATGCCCTCATCGTCCACGCCCGCAAGGCCTGGCTCAAGGGTCTCAGCCCCAAGGAAAATCGCGAGGTTCCCCCCCTGCGATATGACTGGGTGCAACAGCTCAAAGGGGATTTCCCCAACCTGCCGATGATCATCAATGGCGGCATCCTCGACCTGGACCAGGCCCTGGGCTTACTGGATCGACTCGATGGGGTCATGATCGGCCGTGGCGTTTATCAGAACCCCTGGTTGCTCGCGACGGCGGACCGGGACATCTTCGGCGACCCACCACCCCCTGCCCGATCGCCACCAGATTCTGGAGGCCTTCCTGCCCTATGTGGAGCGCAAGATGCGGTTGGGAGTACCCCTCCAGGCCATGACCCGCCATATTCTCGACCTTTTCCAGGGCCAGCCCGGTGCCAAGCACTGGCGCCGGACCCTGAGCGAGAATGTCCACCTCCCAGGCGCCGACCTGGACCTCTTGCGCCGGGCGATGCCGCCCCGGCGAGAGGCCCTGGCCAACGAGCCGGCCGCCCGCGGCGCCTCGGCCTGACCCTCGCAACCTTCGGCACGGCGGCTTGCCCGGCGGCCCAGGCCCCCATGGATTGGCTACCCCTCACCTTGATCTGCGCCTTCAGCCTGGCCACGACGGACGCCATGACCAAGGCCTGGCTGGGCGACTACTCGGCGCGCGAGCTGGCGCTGGTCCGCCTGGGGGTCACGGGTCTCCTCTTGACACCCTGGCTACCAAACCTGGCGGAGATCTGGCGGCAGCCAGCGGCCTTCTGGTGGTGGGTGAGCGCCCTGCTCCCCCTGGAGACGGCGGCCATGCTGCTTTACATGCGTGCCATCCGCGACCATCCCCTGTCGCTGACCCTCCCCTATCTGGCCTTCACCCCCGTCTTCGTCATACTGACGGGCCATCTGCTCCTCGGCGAGCAGGTGAGCGGGCGCGGGGGTCTCGGCATCCTGCTGGTGGTGGCGGGGGCCTGGCTCCTGAATCTGGACAAAGATCGCCGGCGACCTAGCCGAATTAACCCCTGGACGGATTGGCGCGCCTGGGTTCAGCCCTTGGGCGCCATCCTCGACCATCCGGGCTCCCGGGCCATGCTGCTGGTCGCCTTCCTCTACAGCCTGACCTCGGTCATGGGCAAGGGCGCCATGCGACATATGCCGCCGGAGACCTTCGGGGCCTTCTATTTCGTCCTGCTGGGGCTGGCGGCCCTGCTCATCTTTGCCCTGCCATCCCCGCGTCGGCTGGTCACCCTCTGGCGCCGGCCCTGGGCCATGCTAGCGGTGGCCGGGATCAACGCCTTCATGGTCTATACCCACTTCCTGGCCCTGGCACGCGTCGAGGTGGCCTACATGATCGCCGTCAAACGGACCAGCTTGCTGTTCGGCATCCTCTACGGCGCCCTCTGGTTCCACGAGCAGGGCCTGGCTCGGCACCTGGCAGCTGGCGGTCTCATGGTCGCCGGTATCTTTCTGATTCTCGCCTGAAGCGCGCTACAATTCTGGCCAACCCGCGGATGACGGCCTGGCCCGCGCCCCGCTTCATCCATCCTGATCCCATGTCCCCAACCCCATGAAAGCAATGATATTGGCCGCCGGACGCGGCGAGCGCATGCGGCCCCTGACGGATCAGGTGCCCAAACCCCTACTGGAGGCCGGTGGCAAGCCGCTGATCGTTCACCATATCGAGCGGCTGGTCGCCGCCGGCTTTCGCGAACTGATCATCAATCATGGCCACTTGGGGGAGCAACTTGTCGCCGCCTTGGGCGATGGTGCCCGCTGGGGTGCCCAGATCCAGTATTCCCCCGAGGCACCGGCCCTCGAGACGGGCGGCGGCATCTTTCGCGCCCTGCCCTATCTGGGTCCTGGCCCCTTTCTGGTCATCAATGGCGATATCTGGACCGACATGGATTTCGCGGGCCTACGGCTGGAGAGCGGCCAGCTCGCTCACCTGATCCTGGTGGACAACCCACCCCACCACCCCTTGGGTGACTTCGCCCTCGCCGACGGCCTGGTCCAGGCCCAGGGCGAGCCACGCCTGACCTTCAGCGGCATCGGCCTCTATCACCCCGATCTCTTCCGGGACTGCCAACCCGGCCCCTTCCCCCTGGCGCCCCTGCTGCGCACCGCCATGGCCCGCTCCCGCGTGACGGGCGAGCATCATGCCGGCATCTGGCTCGACATCGGCACCCCGGAGCGGTTGCGGGAACTGGACGCCGGCTTGCGGAGCCGCTGGCGACCATGAGCCAGGAGATCGGGACGGATCATTTCACCCCCGCCGACCTGGTGGAGTTCAAGGCGCGCCTGCGGGCGGAGACGGACCTCTTGGCGACCTGGATAGCGGAGGGCGTCCTGGCCTCTGGCCCCAAGACGGGCGGCTACGAGCTGGAAGGCTGGCTGGTGGGTCCGGACCTGCGGCCACGGCCCTGCGCCGGGGAGCTTTTGGCGCGCCTCGGCGACCCCCAGGTCATCCACGAGGTAGCCACCTTCAACCTGGAGATCAATGGCCGGCCCCTAGGGCTCCAGGGCCGGTCCCTCAGCCAGATGGCCGCGGAATTGGGTGCCACCTGGGCGAGGGCCCAGGCCGTCGGCACCACCCTGGAGGCGCGCCTGGTGATGATCGGCATCCTCCCGACCCTGCGCGAGGCGGATCTGGTCATGGCCAACATGACGCCCTCCAACCGCTTCCCCATTCTCAATGCCCAGATCATCGCCCAACATCAGGGCCAGCCGCTGCAACTCCAGATCCAGGGCCAGGACCGCCTGGCGATCACCCGCCCTGACGTCATGGCCACGGCCACCACCACCTCCTTCCAAATCCACCTCAAGGTATCGCCCGCCGAGTCCGCCCGGGTCTATAACCTCTCCAAGATCGTCTCCGCCCCCCTGGTGGCGGTGAGCGCCAATTCACCCTATCTCTTCGGCCTGGACCTCTGGCGCGAGACCCGTATTCCCGTTTATGAGCAGACTACCTCGGTGACTTGGTCAAGCCGGACGGACCGCACCCGCTTCGGCACTCGCTATGCCGAAGGCTCGGTTCTTGAGTGTTTTCAGGCCAACCTGCGTGACTTTCCCGTCTATCTGCCCGAACTTCTGGATGAGCCGATCGAAAGCCTGGCGCATTTGCGGCTGCACAATGGCAGTATCTGGCGCTGGAACCGGCCGGTGGTGGGTTTCGACCCGGACGGCACCCCTCATCTGCGCATCGAACACCGGCCCCTGTCGGCGGGACCGACGATTCTGGATGTCGTCGCCAACGCCGCCCTCTATTTTGGCGTCATCCAATCCCTCCTCCAAGACCCCCAGCGCCCGGAAGGGTCCCTGCCCTGCCCGGTGGCTAGCGCCAATTTCTATCGGGCCGCGCAACAGGGTCTCGAGACCCGGCTCCAGTGGTTGGGTGGCCGCGTCGCCACGGCCCGTGAGATCATCGCCACCGACCTGCTGCCTCGAGCCCGGTGGGGCCTTCGGCATCTCGGGTTCGACCGCGAGGAAATAGCCTTCTGGCTCGGGATCCTGGAGGGCCGTGTCCGTACCGGCCAGACGGGGGCGGAGTGGCAACGGGCCTTCATCGCCCGCCATGGACCGGATATGACCGCCCTCACGGGCGCCTACCTTGAGCGCCAGCAAAGCGGCGTACCCGTCCACGAGTGGACCCTTTAGATTGTTCAATTCATTCCACGTCATGCCACATCATGCTTACAGAACGTTATGAACTGCCGGAAGGACTCCTGGACCAAGACAGCCGCGGTCTAGAGGCATGCCTGGGGGGGCCGACCCTCATCCATCTTCCTGGCAAACGCCAACCGGCCCTCTTTATATCGGTCTTGCAGCATGGTAACGAGACCAGTGGCTGGGATGCCCTCCGTGCCCTCTTGCGCCAGCGCCTGGAACGGTGGGGGGATCTGCGGCTGCCTCGCGCCCTGAGCCTCTTCATCGGCAATGTCGCGGCCGCCGCCCAGGGGCTTCGCCACCTGCCCCATCAGCCGGACTACAACCGGGTCTGGCCTGGCAGCGAACTGGCCCCTACCCCGGAGCACGACCTCATGCAAAGGGTAATAGACAGCCTGCGCGACCGGGGCCTGTTTGCCAGCATCGACATCCACAACACGACCGGCATCAACCCCCACTACGGCTGCGTCACCCACCTTGACGGTCGATCCCTACACCTGGCCGCCCTCTTCAGCCGCACCCTGGTTTACATCCTCCACTCCAAGGGCGTCCAGGCCACCGCCATGGGCGCCCTTTGCCCAGCGGTAACCCTGGAGTGCGGCAAGGTTGGTGAAAAACACGGGGTGAGCCATGCCCAGGAATACATCGATGCCTGCCTGCACCTTTCCGACCTGCCCGGGCACCCGGTCCCCCCCCAGGATATCGACCTCTACCACACCGTAGCCCAGGTCCAGGTGCGGGATGACCACAACTTCACCTATGAGCCGGGGCAGGCCGATCTCATCCTGGCGCCGGATCTGGAAGGCTTCAACTTTTGCGAACTAGCCCCCGGCACCAGCTTTGGCCGGGTGATAACCCAAGGCAGGGGGGTCCCGATCCGGGTGCGCGATGCAAGAGGGGGCGATGTGACGGCGCGCTATTTCCATATCGAGGACGGCGAATTACGCCTATCCCGGGCGACCATGCCCACCATGCTTACGCGAGACGAAACCATTATCCGCCAGGATTGCCTGTGCTACCTGATGGAACCCTATCAGGACCCGGTGCCGCATCCGGCGTGAACGCGGCGGCTGCATTGGTCGGCCTTGATGATTATTCTTGCCACCTCGGTAGCCTTACCGCAGGGCGATGCGCCACTGCCTCCGGCGCAATGGCGGAACCGCTGATGCCTTCCGCCCTACCGCCCTTTGGGCGCGGCCAATGGCCCCAAATCAAGAGGTCACTACTTTGAAAGCTTGGTCAATAGATCCGATTCCCGTCGAGGACATGGCGACGTTAGACGGCATCTTCCTGGAACGGGTCCGGTGCTCACCTTTGCGCATCGCCTACCGCTGGTTCGATCGCGTCCTGGGCGGCTGGCGGCAGATGACCTGGGCCGAGATGGGGCACGAGGTGGCACGGTGGCGGCAGGCCCTCGGGGGCGAGGAGTTGCAGCCCGGCGATCGCGTCGCACTGCAATTGCGAAACTGTCCTGAATGGGTGATCTTCGACCAGGCCGCGCTGTCCCTGGGCCTGGTCACGGTGCCCCTCTACACCGACGACCGGGCCGATAACGCCGCAGAGATCCTGCGGGACGCGGGCGTCAAACTCCTGCTCATGCAGGATGCCAACCGCTGGAAGCGATTGGCCCCCATGATCGGTACGGCCAAGATACTCAGGCGTGTTTTGCTGCTCGACGGCAACGAGGAGTCCAAGCGCCTCGCGGTGGAGGACCGGCGCCTCGCCGTCGTTCTCAAATGGCTGCCAGCGAGCGGCCCTGACTGGCCACGGCGTACAGCGGACCCGAACGGCCTGGCCAGTATCGTCTATACCTCTGGAACCACGGGTCGGCCCAAGGGCGTCATGCTGAGCCACCGCAATATCCTCAGCAACGCCCAAGCCATTCTCTCGCTGGTCGATGTCTATCAGGAAGATGTCTTTCTGTCATTCCTGCCCCTGTCGCACATGTTGGAGCGCACCGGCAGCTATATTCTGCCGATGATAGCGGGGAGCACCGTGGCCTATGCCCGCTCGGTGGCGCAATTGGGCGAGGACATGCAGACCATAGCACCCAGCGTCATCATTGCCGTGCCCCGGGTGTTCGAGCGGGTTCATGCCCGTATCGGCGCTCAGCTACGCACCCGCCCGGCCTTCATCGGCCGCCTGTTTGATTTGACCGTCGCGGCTGGCTGGCGCGATTTCGAGCGCAAGCAGAGTCGGGGCGGCTGGCACCCCTTGCTCCTGCTGTGGCCTCTGCTGAGGCGCGTGATTGGCCAGCCCGTGCTCGACAAGTTCGGTGGGCGCATGCGCGCCGCGGTCAGCGGTGGCGCCCCCCTGCCCTTCGAGGTCGCCCACCTCCTCGTCGGGCTTGGACTGCCGCTCATCCAGGGCTATGGACTCACGGAGACGAGCCCGGTCATCGCCGTAAACCCACTTGAAAACAATAGGCTGGATAGTGTCGGCGTGCCTTTGAGGGGCATGGAGGTGCGGCTCGGCGCCGACAGCGAACTGCAGGTCAAAGGCCCTGGCGTCATGCTGGGCTACTGGAATAACCCCGACGCCACCGTCGAGGTGCTGGGCGTTGATGGCTGGCTGCGCACCGGCGACCAGGCGCGCATCGAAGGTCGGCACCTTTATATCACCGGTCGCATTAAAGATATTCTGGTGCTGTCTAATGGTGAGAAGGTGTCGCCGGCGGACATGGAAATGGCTATCGGGCTGGACCCCCTCTTTGAGCAGGTCCTGATTGTCGGCGAGGGCCACCCCTTCCTGGCCGCCTTGCTCGTCCTGGATGCGAATTCCTGGCCGCCCCTGGCCCGGGAATTTGGCCTGGACCCGGAATCCAGGGACAGCCTGGCCAACCCCCTGCTGCTCAAGGCCATGCTCAAACGCGTGCGGGATGCCCTCGGGAACTTTCCAGGCTATGCCAAGATCCGCCGCGTATTACTCCTGCTCGATCCCTGGACCATCGATAACGGGCTCATGACACCAACCCTGAAATTCAGGCGCAACCGAGTTATCGCACAATATCATGCTGAAATTTCGCATCTTTATGAGTCTGGGACTTGAACTCATGATCTCAGAGGGAAATCTCCCTGGACCAGCCTGAACTAAAGCAGCCTCTGTTACGTTTGGTGTGGGTAGCAGCTTTATCCCCGCCCACAAGCCCTCAGCTGAGGGCCTATCAAAAATTGGTGGTGGGGCCTGTGGCGTTGTGGGCGAGAGGCCCGCGAGTGTGGGCAAGTGGGGGGCAACCCGCCCGAGCGGGTTGTCCCCCACTTGCCCACACGTCCCGCAGGGCGCAGGCCGATCCGTAGGACGCGTCCACAACGCCACAGGCCAATCGCGTGAGGGTCCGACATGAAGCCAACTTCTTCCTCCCTGTTCACCCTGGCCCTGGGTCTGCAAGCCCCCTGGGCGGTCAGCGCAGTCGCCTTTGATGCTGATGCCGGGCGACTCGACCTGCAGGTGTCTTTTCAACCCGGCGCCCGCTTCACATGTCCCCAGTGCGGTGCCGAGCAGCAACCGGTCCATGACACCCTGGAGCGGGAATGGCGTCACCTTAACTTCTTTCAGTATCAGGCCTATCTCCAGGCTAAGGTGCCGCGCGTGCGCTGCGTGGCGTGCGGCAAGACCACCCAGGTGCCGGTGCCGTGGGCGCGGGAGGGCGGCGGCTTCAGCCTGCTCATGGAGGCCTTGATGGTCACCCTGATCAAAGCCATGCCGATGCGCCAGGTGGCGCAGTTGCTGGCGGTTAGTGATCCACGCATCTGGCGTATCCTCGATCACTATGTGGATAACGCCCGTGCCCAGGAAGACTTTTCCGGGGTGACGACGATCGGTCTGGACGAGACCGCCGCGCGGCGCGGCCATCACGACATCAGCTTGTTCCACGATCTCGACGCCGGCCGTCTGTTGTTTGCCTGCGCGGGGCGCACCGGGCGTGGTCGCCCCATTCGCCGATGACCTGGATGCCCATGACGGCTGCGCAGAGAACCTCACCGCGGCCTGCATCGACATGTCCACCCGCTACCGCGCGGGCCTGGCGGAACACCTGCCCTGGGTCGACGTCACCTTCGACGAGTTCCACGTCATCCAGTTGGTGAACCGGGCGGTCGACGAGGTCCGGCGCCAGGACACGTATTCACGCCCGCCGGTCAAATCCCGACCCGCGGAGTTTCCGTTGAGCGTAAAGGCTCATCAGCGGCGTTACCGAAATGCCGTGCAATACGATGGAGACGGCCACGACCGTCAGCGTGATGGCAATGATCTCTGCCGCCAGGCCGCGCGGCAGACCGTGGTTGATCGCGTACATCAGGTAGTAGATGGAACCGACGCCACGGATGCCGAACCAGGAAATCAACAGGCGCTGATCGCGCGACACCGGCGCCCCCAGCAAGCCCAGCCACACCGACACAGGGCGCACTACCAGGAACAGCAACGGCACAAACCAGACCGCGCCAAATGGAATATCGATGTACGCAAGCATCGCGCCGACCACCAGCACCACCGCGATCTCGGCAATCCGCTCCAGTTGTTCGTTGAAGCCACGCACCTCCTGCATCATGAAAGCGCTGGCATATTCCGAGTCGGTGGCGAGCGCTTCCTTTGCCTGCGTGCTCTGCAAACCGGTTTCCAGAACGGCCGAACCGGCGCTTTCCAGCGGCTGTTCCTTCACCCGTTGCAGCGCCAGGCCAGCGGCCAAAACGGCCAGGAAACCATAGGTCAGGCAGAGCACGGCCACGCCGTAGGAGAGCGCGATGAGGCCCAGCGCGAGAAATTCGTCGAGGCCGACCGACTCCTGATGGCGGCTGCGCAGATACACCACCAAACGCCCAATCAGCGTGCCCAGCGTGCCGCCGATCAGCAAACCGCCGGCGATGGCCCAAACCACGTCGAGCGCAACCCAGCGCCAGCCGAATGCGCCCAGATCGTGCAGACCGAGCAGCCCCAGGCCGAGCATGACGAACGGAAACGCGGCGCCGTCGTTGAAGCCGCCCTCCCCGGTCAGGCTAAAGCGCAAGCGATCACGGTCGCTCGCCTCGACCACTTGGACATCGGAGGCCAGCACCGGGTCGGTCGGCGCCAGAATTGCGCCAAGCAGGATGGCGGCGCCCGGCGAAAAACCCAGGCCCAGCATCGCAATGGCGGCGATCAGCGCCACCGTGAACGTCATCGAAACCAGCGCCAGACGCAGCGGTAACAGCCAGCGCCGATCGGTCAGGGGCAGACCGAGGCGGAGGCCGACGGCGAACAGCGAAATCAGCACCGCCGCTTCCGCCACGCCTTCGAGAAAAGCCGTGTTGCTCAGCGGGTCGGGTGACATCTGCCCCAATCCGGCCGGCCCCAGCGCGTAGCCGACGGCCAGGTAAAGCATGGCTGTACTCAAAGGCAGCCGCCGCAGCGCCGTGCCCGATAACGCCATGGTGATCAACAGCGCGCCGATGATCAGCGCCCAGATAGCAAAGGACATGAGTTCCGCCTGATTCAAAATGCACAACGTCAGCGCGGCATGTCATCAAACATTGCCGCTGACCCTCGTCAAAAGGTACACAGGTTCCGCCTTGGGTTATGTGCGTCAGCAGACTGACCGGATGCACCGATTGCCCTGACGCTATTGCAGCGGAGCCAACGGGCTGCGAAATGCGAGGAAGTAAAGTGGACCCATGTCCATGACAGTTTTCCCCCGAGTTTAAGCTTGTCCGCCTTCTTCAATTGCAGCGGGTTGGCGCTGCCCCAGGTTCGGCGAGCCCCCCCCCGAATGATCACTCGCCAATGTCGGCTGCTGCGCGTGGTGTTCATCGGCGCTGTCAGGTGCGGGCGTACGCAGTAGATCGGCTAATTACGCCTATGCGCTGCTCACGAATTGTCGCGGGTGGAGGCCAAAGGCATCCTGCCCTGCCGACATCAGGTGCTGAACCAGGGCTCGCAATCCTGGCCTGGCGGCGGCGCAGATGTAGGTCTGCCACCCGCTATGGGGCCACGTTACGTGCTGTTGGAAACGTTCGTCGACGAAAGCCGTATGCCGGTAAGGTCTACCAGAGACGCGAACTGCAGGTCAGGGGACCATGCCGGCTATGGTCCGGCAGGATCGAGTGTCGGCGCAAGGGCTTCTATTCCAGCCGTTGGCAGCGGACTGGCAGGCAGCAGTTGTACACCCGGCTGCCACGGCGGCTGGGGTAGTCCCCGACGTCCGACGCTGGGCGAAGCAGGAATTTTGCCAGGTCGACTTTCACATCAGATACGCACCCGCTGATACGCTTGGCGCAGGCCGTGGGCGAAAGCCGACGGCACGCCGCCCGCAGGCGTGAAGGCGATGCGGGGCAGTCGAAGGCGCCTATGTTTATTGCATAACCCCCAAGTGATCTCCCGACCTTGCTCCAGCCTCAATACGCGCGAAGGTCAGGCGTATCGCCGCTGAACAGGAGTGCTGGTGATGCTGTACACACCAGCTTGACTATGCTGCCCATCCGGCACCACGTGCCTGGGGTGGATCAACGCACGTGCCGACGGAGCGCTGCGCTCAATGTCCACGATACGCTGGCTTCACCCCACAAGGGTGCCATTGGAGGTAGTGGATATCAGGTGTTCGCGCGCAACCCGCGATCCTGGGTAAGCCAGGGCGCAGACGTTCAATCGAAGTGAATGAAGCGGGCGCTGGCTGACATAGTTATAGCACACAGCGCGCTGGACCGCTGTGCTCGATACCGAATTCTTAGTATCGCCGACCGAGAGGCTGATCTTTACGAATTGTTCCAAGGGCCGCGCAGACGCCACAGCGGGCCGGACTGCTGATCACGCCAACGCACGCGACAGCGCTGTATCGCTGAAGGGTGAGGAATGACCCGCAGTGGGACCACTGGCAGAACCGGTGACCGGGTTCCTGCACTGGCCATACGCATGCAGCGGCGGCGTGGGGCGGGTCGCCGCGATTGGCCCTGCGCTATTCCACATCGACCTGCAACCGCCGAAAGGACTCGGTGCGACCAGGCCCTACCGCTGTAAGCCGATCTACGTCGTCGATCCGCTGCCCGCCGCCGGACCAAAAAGCCTTGGAGTGGCTCTGCTCAACTGTGTCTTACTGCCACGGGATGAGCCTGGAACCTGGCAGTGATATGCCGCGCGGGCAAATGAGTCTTTACCGACTAAAAGCGGCCGCCGCCGGACAGGAGGGGGCCTGACCGGGAATTATGATAAGAAATTTGTTGTTGTTGCGCCGCAAGCGTCCTCAGCCCACGCCGGCGTTGGTGCAGCGCAGTGTGGGCAAAGCTGGTCTGCCGTAGTGGAAGGACCTGATCCGTTCGGTCGCTGGTGACTCGTCACGGTGCGTGCGCGGACGCCGCCGGCCGGAGACTAGACTAACCGACAGCAGTCGGCCAAAAGTGGAGCCCGGGGAGGAACCAACCTGTGCCGGCAATGGGAAGGTAGCCTCCTCTCACCGACCGGAATCCAATCCAGTCTGGTCCCTTGGGTTCCCTGGCTGGAACGTATCTCCTACGCCACGCTCGCACTGGCGTAACTCTTGGCATACGTCGAGATCAGCTTGGTGACCGCTTTGAAGCGCCGCAGCGGTTGCACAATAGGCAAATGGGCGAACGGGGCCAGACCATTCGATCGAACCCCGCCATTCTCAGGCCAAGGCCTCCCGCAGAAAACGGAACAGACGGCGATCGCCCTCGTGCTTGCCTTGCTCGCGGTCCTTGCGGGCGGCGCGGATCAGGGTCCGCAGTTGATGGCGATCCACCTGGGGGTATTCGTCCAGCAAGGCCCCCAGGGCCACGTCCCCTGCCGCGATGAGGCGCTCGCGCCAACCCTCCAGGAGGTGGAGACGGTTGGCCTCTTCCTGTCTCTGGTGCTCCTGACCCTGCAGCAGGTCCGTGACGGTGGCCATGTCGTCCCGGGCCAGCAGGTTGGCGATGCGCTTGTAGTGGCGTCCCAGGACGCGGATGTCCTTGATGCGCGCCGTCTCCTCGATGGCGGCCCAGGTGGCGGCGCTCAACTCCAGACGTTCCAGCTCATGCCGGGGCAGG
Organism: uncultured Gammaproteobacteria bacterium; assembly: GCA_963841065.1. Classification (GTDB taxonomy): domain Bacteria; phylum Pseudomonadota; class Gammaproteobacteria; order Chromatiales; family Chromatiaceae; genus M0108. The sequence goes on from CAWJBI010000033.1 coordinate 119,650, forward strand.
GACAGGAGGCGTTTCGCCAGATCCTGGAGGACATGGTGCTCGCGCTTGACCTGGCTCTTGCTCGGGCCATCGTAGCGGGACTCTTCGGGGGGGTCTTGCCGCTCATGGGCATGCTTCATGCGATCCATTCCAGGTGCTCCAGGATCAATTGGGGCTTGAATTCGCCCCGGAATTCGTTGACATCCAGGCGGTAGGCCAAGTGGACCCGATCGCCCGGCCCATCCATCAGGTCCCCAAGCCGGAAACCGATGCCGTCGATGGCCAGGCCAACCCCACCCTCGGCGCGCAGGCGCAGGCGCAGGTGTTCCCCATCCCCAACCTGCTTGCGGCTCAGGACCCGGAAGACCCCATCGAAGAGGGGCTCGGGGAAACCCTTCCCCCAAGGGCCCGCGTGGCGCAAGGTCTGGGCGGTCGCCAGGTCGAGGGCCTGGGGTGGCAGTTCGCCGTCGGAGAGGATCTCGCGCACTGGCGGGACGTCGCCGATTTCACCGCGCACGGCCTGGCAAAAGGCCTCGCGGAAGGGCGGGAAGGCGGCCTCCTCCAGGGTCAGGCCGGCGGCCATGGCGTGACCGCCAAAGCGCGTGATCAGGCCCGGATGGCGCCGGTCAACGGCAGCGATCAGGTCGCGCATATGCAGGCCCTCGACGGAACGGGCGGAGCCACGCAGCCGGCCATCCTCACCGGGGGCGAAGGCGATGGCGGGTCTTTGCCAGCGCTCGCGGATGCGGGAGGCGAGGATGCCGACGACGCCCTGGTGCCAGCCCGGATCAAAGAGACAAAGCGCCGGCGGCAGCCCGCCGGATTCCAGATTCAAGGCCGCCAGGGCGGCCTCGGCCTCGGCCTTCATGCCATTCTCGATCTCCCGGCGGCGCTTGTTGAGGTCGTCCAGTTCACGCGCCATGGCGGCGGCCTGGACCGGGTCGTCCGTCAGCAGGCATTCGACGCCCAGGGCCATGTCCTCCAGCCGGCCCGCCGCATTGAGGCGGGGCGCCGCCAGGAACCCCAGGTCGCGGGCCACGGCCCGGTTCGGGTCACAGCCAGCCACCGCCAACAGGGCCCGCACCCCTGGGTTGCCATTGCCGGCGCGAATGCGGCGCAGGCCCCGCTCCACCAGGATGCGGTTGTTCTGATCGAGGGTGACGACATCCGCCACCGTCCCCAGGGCCACCAGATCCAGGAGGTCCGCCAGCTTGGGGGCCGCGCGATTGGGTCCGAACCAGCCCAAATCGCGCAGCCGGGCCCGCAGGGCGGCGAGCAGGTAGAAGACCACGCCGACCCCGGCCAGATGTTTGCTGGGAAAGGGGTCACCCGGCTGGTTGGGATTGACGATGGCCGCCGCCTCCGGCAGGACCTCCCCCGCCAGGTGGTGGTCGGTCACGATGACCTGAATGCCCACTTCATTGGCCCGGGCCACGCCCGCGATGGCGGCGATGCCGTTGTCGACGGTCAGGATGAGGTCGGGCCGCCATTCCAGGGCCGCGTCCACCACCGCTGGGCTCAGGCCATAGCCATAGGCAAAACGGCTCGGTATCAGGTAGGAGACCCGCTCAGCACCCATGGCGCGCAGGCCCCGCACCGCCAGGGCGCTACCGGTGGCGCCGTCGGCATCATAGTCCCCCACCACCAGGATGGAGCCCCCGCCCGTCACCCATTCCGCCAGCCGTTCCGCCGCCCGGCCGATGTCGAGCAGGGTCACGGACGGGTGAAGGGCGCCCAGGGGGAGCTGGCAGCCGGACTCATCCCGCACCCCGCGCGCCAGGTAGATGCGGCGCAGCAAGGGGGACAGGTTGGTGGGCATGAGCACCGAGGCTACCGGCAGGGGGCGGCGGCGGATGACCACCCGCACGGCCTCCGGGCCAGCCGCCACCGGGGCGAGAGCGCCAGACGCCGGGACGGAAGGGGATTGAGGTTGGGATCGTATTGCCATGCGCGGGGAGCTTACCACGGACGGGGCGGAGAGGGCGGAGGCGTCCTCGGGATCACCTCATTCAAACAGCCAGCGCGCGCTGAATCGCATCCGGCACTCCCGATGCGGCCCCGGATGCAGGGTAAACTAGTGGCAACCCGCGCCCCCCTGAACGGAGCCCGCCATGCACCCTGAATTTGACCTCTCGCCCGACCTCTGCTACCTGAACCACGCCGCCGTTGCCCCCTGGCCGCGACGGGCGGTGGCGGCGGTGACCCGCTTCGCCGAGGCCAATGGCCGCCGCGGCTCGTCGGACTATGCGGCCTGGCTCGCCACCGAACAGCGGCTGCGCGAACGCCTGGCGGACCTCATCCAGGCCCCCTCCACCGACGACATCGCCCTGGTCAAGAATACCTCGGAGGGCCTGTCCATCCTGGCCCAGGGGTTGGACTGGCAAGCGGGAGACAATGTGGTGGGCATAGCCCAGGAATTCCCCTCCAACCGCCTGCCCTGGGAGGCCCTGCAAGATCAGGGGGTTGCCTACCGCGCCCTGGACCTTGACACCACCGATGACCCCGAAGCCGCCCTCGCGGGACTGTGCGACGCCCGCACCCGGCTGGTCGCCGTGAGTTCGGTCCAATACGCCCGCGGCCTGCGCCTGGACCTGGAGCGTCTCAGCGCCGTCCTGCCGCCGCCGGGGCATTCTGCTGTGCGTGGACGCCATCCAGAGCCTGGGCGCCCTGCCCTTCGATTTAAATCGGACCCCCGTGGATGTCGTCGTGGCGGATGGTCATAAGTGGATGTTGGGGCCGGAGGGGATCGCCCTCCTCTATGTCGCGCCAGCCCTGAGGCCCAGGCTCAGGCTGCGCCAGTTCGGCTGGCACATGATCGCCCACCCCGGCGACTACGATCGCCACGACTGGACCCCCTCCCCCACCGCTACCCGCTTCGAGTGCGGCAGCCCCAACCTGTTGGGCATCCACGCCCTGGAGGCCAGCCTCTCCCTCCTGCAAGAGGTAGGAATGGCGTCCGTGGCATCCGCCATCGAGCAGCGCATCAGCCGGCTCATGAGCCTCCTGGATCAGGCTGGCTTCGAGGTCCTGACCCCCCGCGCCCCCGAGCGACACGCGGGTATCCTCACCTTCCGCGTCCCGGGGGCCGATCACCCCAGCCTGTGGCGCGGACTCCAGACCCGGGGCGTCATCTGCGCCCTGCGGGGCGGGGGCATCCGCTTTTCACCGCATTTTTACACGGATGAGGCCCTGCTCAACCGGGCCGTGACGCTGGTCAAGGAAGTATTGGCAGGAGAGCCAGGGTGATGCGCATCCCCAGGTCCCACTCGTGGGGTGGCGGCCCACCCCGGAGATTGGTCAAGCGGCCCGCGGCGCCCTCGTGACCGCCCTTAATCAGTAGGGGTTCAGAAAGATCCGGAGCCTCTTCAGCGTACCGACGGGTCCATGCGGGTCCGAAGGTCACCGGGCCTGAGCCACTTTTTTTGCATCTTGACTCAGAAAATCAACATTAGAACCGAGAGGCTCGTCGCCCCATGCTTGACACCCTGCCCCTGCTACGCGCCACCGACTTTCCGCGCCTGCGCCGACGTAGCCTGGCGACCCTCCAGGTGAATTTGGGCTACCGCTGCAACCAGAGCTGCCAGCACTGCCATGTCAACGCCGGTCCCAGACGCACTGAGGCCATGGACGACGCCACCATCGGCTTGATCCCCCAGGTGCTCGCCGCCCGGGATCTGCCCACGCTCGACCTCACCGGCGGCGCCCCCGAACTGCACCCACGCTTTCGCTGGCTTGTGACGGCAGCGCGCGCCCTCGGCGCGAAGGTCATCGACCGCTGCAACCTGACCATCCTCTCCGAGCCGGGGTTCGAGGACCTGGCGAACTTCCTCGCCGCCCAGAAGGTAGAGGTCCTGGCCTCGCTGCCCTGCTATCTGGAGGACAACGTGGACACCCAGCGCGGCTCGGGGGTCTATCAGCGCAGCATCGCGGGACTCAAGCGGCTGAATGACCTGGGTTACGGTCAGCCCGGCAGTGGCCTCGAGCTGCATCTGATCTACAACCCGGGCGGGGCTAGCCTGCCGCCGGAACAAACAGGCTTGGAGGCGGACTACAAGCGGGAGCTGCAAGCCCGCCACGGCATCACCTTCAACCGGCTCTATGCCCTGACCAACATGCCCATCAAGCGCTTTGGCAGCACCCTCATCTCCCAGGGCCAGTTTGGCGACTACATGGCCCTGCTCAAGGACAGCTTCCACCCCGCAAACCTGGAACAGGTCATGTGTCGGGATTTGATCAGCGTGGACTGGCGGGGCCGATTGTTCGACTGCGACTTCAATCAGCAACTGGGGTTAGGGCTGGGGCTGGCCCCGGTCGACCCAGGTGACGAGGGACGCCAGTATCCCTACCTGCGCGACCTGCTGGATACCGATTTTGCCAGGGGCCCCATCGTCATCGCCGATCACTGCTATGGCTGTACCGCGGGTCAGGGCAGTAGTTGCGGCGGGGCCCTGGCCGCTCCCGGGCCGACCCCTGCCCCATGAGGCTGTCGCTCATCCTGCCGGCCCTGGATGAGGCAGCGAGCATCCCGGCTACCCTGGCGTGCCTCCAACCGCTGCGCGCCTTGGGCCACGAGGTCATCCTGGTAGATGGCGGCAGCACCGATGGCACCCCCACCTTGGCCGCCCCCAGGGTGGACCGGGTCATCACCTCCCCCCGGGGCCGGGCCCGCCAGATGAACGCCGGGGCGGCCCAGGCCCAGGGCGAGGCCCTGGTGTTTGTACATGCCGACACCCACCTACCGGAGGGGGCTGGCTCCCTCATTAGCGACGCCCTGCAACACCGGCTATGGGGGCGCTTCGATGTCCGCATCGCCGGCCGGCCCTGGGTGCTGAAGGTCGTCGCCGCTCTCATGAATGGGCGCTCCCGGCTCACCGGCATCACCACCGGCGATCAGGCCATCTTCGTGCGGCGCGACACCTTCGCCGCCTTGGGGGGCTTCCCCGATCTGCCGCTCATGGAAGACATCGCCCTCTCCAGGCGCCTCAAGCGCCTTGGCCCGCCCGCCTGTCTGCGGCAGCGGGTCACCACCTCCGGCCGACGCTGGGAGTCCCAAGGGCCCTGGCGCACCATCCTGCTCATGTGGTGGTTGCGCTTCGATTATTGGCGCGGGGTGCCGGCGGAGTCACTGGCCGGGCGCTATCGCCCCCCGGCCCAGCCGCCAGCCCCTCCTTTACGCGATGGGTTCTAGCGGTGAGCCCGGTCCGCATCCTGATCTTTTCCAAGGCCCCGATCCCGGGTCGCGTCAAGACCCGGTTCATCCCCACCCTGGGGGCGACTGGCGCGGCGCGGCTCGCCAGCCATCTGTTGCGGCACACCCTGACGCAAGCGCTGGCGGCGGCCCTGGGGCCGATGGAGTTTGTGCGCCTCTCCCCCCTCACACACCCCGATTGGGCTAGCAAGCGCCTGTCCCTGGGTATCAGTGACGATTCAGAAACCCGTGACTCAGACACCGTGACCACCAGAACCACATGGACCAGCCGGCCCCCGCCGCAAATGCTCTGGTGATTGCCGAGCCGTTACCCAGGGCGGGCGGCTTGGCAGCCAGCCGCCTGGAGACAAGTGATCAGGGGGCTGGCGACCTGGGGGCGCGGCTGGCCCGAGCCGCGCGGCGACACCTGAGTCTGGGCAGGCGGGTGCTCATGATTGGCGCCGATTGCCCTGGCTTGTCCGCCCAAGGTCTGTGGGAGGCCGCCGAGGCCCTGGATAATCATGAGGCCGCATTGATCCGGGCCCGGGACGGGGCTATGTGCTGTTGGGCTTGCGGACCTTTGATCCCCGCCTGTTTACGTACCTGCCCTGGAGCACGGCAGTGGTCACCAGCCTGACCCTGGCCCGCATCCAGGCCGTGGGCTGTCGGGTCTGGACAGGAGACGAGTTGATAGATATCGATGAACCGGCTGATCTGGGGTACTTGCCGGACGACCTTGGTGGGCTTGAGCGCTTTCCGAGACCCTAGCTGCTGTTTTCACTGATTACATCGACCGTCACGGCGCAGAGCCACTCCAACTCCAGTTCGCTGATGATATAGGGAGGCATCAGATAGACCAGCCGCCCAAAGGGGCGGACCCAGACGCCGCGATCGACAAAGCGGCGCTGAATGTCGCGCATGACCACAGGCCTTGCCATTTCCACCACGCCAATCGCCCCCAGCACCCGCACCTCGGTGATGCCGGGGAGCCCTTGACAGGGTGCCAATCCGGAAGCGAGACCCGCCTCGATGCGATGCACCTCCGCCTGCCAGCCGCGCTCCAACAAGAGGTCGATGCTGGCGTTGGCCACGGCACAGGCAAGCGGGTTACCCATAAAGGTGGGGCCGTGCATGAAGACGCCCGGCTTGCCGGAAGAAATGGTCGCGGCCACCTCGGTGCTGGCCAGGGTGGCGGCCAGCGTCAGGTAGCCGCCCGTCAGGGCCTTGCCAACCGTCATGATGTCGGGGGCTATGCCGGCGTGTTCGCAAGCGAAGAGGCGGCCGCTACGGCCAAAACCGGTGGCGATCTCGTCGGCGATGAGGAGCACGCCCTGCTGGGTGCACAGCTCGCGCACCCGCCGCAGGTAATCAGCGGCATAGAAACGCATGCCCCCGGCGCCCTGGACGATGGGCTCCAGGATGACCGCCGCCAACTCCTGGCGATGCCCCCGCAACAGGGCTTCGAAGGCGGCGATATCGGCGTCCTGGCAGGGCTCGCCGAAACGGCAGGTCGGGGCCGGGGCGAAAAGCTGGCGAGGCAAGAGATGGGAGAAGAGGTGATGCATGCCTGTGACGGGGTCACACACCGACATAGCGGCGAGGGTATCCCCGTGGTAGCCGCATCTCAGGGTTAGCAGGCGGTGGCGTCCGGGCTCGCCCCGGGCTTGGTGATATTGGATGGCCATCTTGATGGCCACCTCCACCGCCACGGAGCCGGAATCACAGAGGAAGACATGCTGGAGGGGCTCGGGTGTCAGGGCCACCAGCCGCGCCACCAGGGACACCGCCGGCTCGTGGGTGAGGCCCCCGAACATGACGTGGGCCATCCGATCGAGCTGGTCCCGGATGGCCTGGTTGAGTACCGGGTGGTTATAGCCGTGGACGGCGCACCACCAGGAAGACATGCCATCGATGAGAACTCGACCATCCATGAGTTCGATGCGGCAGCCGTGGGCGCCGCGCACCGCATAGACAGGGTCCTGGTTCAGGGTCGAGGTGTAGGGGTGCCAGGCATGGGCCCGATCAATGGCGAGTAATTCCTCGGCGCTGGGCACTCAGGGCATCCCCTTATCCGCGCTTGGGCAGTCACGGCGTTGGCTGTTCAAGCCTCGGGCAGATATACCCAAAACACCCGAGTGTTTCGGTATTCCCGGGCCGGGTAGCGGCGGGCGGGGGACGCCGTGAATACGTCCCTGTAGGCTTGACGACAGCATCCCTGCTGTCGACACCCCCGCCCGCCGCCATCCAGCCCTCCCGCTCACCTGCCGAAGCGTGACTGGCGCTGGATATATCAATTCGGTTTACGGCTCTTGCCCAGACCGGCCATCGAGACCACTTGCGCCGCCTGGGGCTCATCCGTGTAGTAGGGTCGCTCGGTGACGCGCCCCTGCTGATCCGCCCATTCCCGTTCCCGCGCCGAGATCAGGGCCAGGCACTGGCGCACGTCCTCGATGGTCCCCGCCGACAGGGGATGCTTCATCCCCGGTGGGGGGGTAACGTCCCGAATGATTGCCGTCAGCGTCTTACGCATGGCCACCAGGATTTGTTGCTCTTTCGTCAGATCTTGCATCTCAATCTCTATGTTAATTTTCCTCGTGTGATGAAATCTTCGCCAGACTGCATCTGCGGATTGGAGGAAGGCTAACATACTCCCAGAGCCTACGCAGAAAATGCAGGATCAGTCTTTAACGACCATCGAGCCATCATCTTGACCATTTATCAACAATTGTAAAAATTGCATTTGTGTACCTGCGTGCTCTTTCAGCTTAGTTAAGGAGTTGCCAGACATTGCATACTCTAAATAGATAACAATCCCCTGATACATTTTTTCTTCCGCTGCATCCCACTCCATTTGCTTGGCGGATAGAACCTGTACCACTCGACGTCCATCTCTAGAATGTAATACATCTCCCTCTTTGAACCTTAATAGCGGCCCTTGCGTCCAGACCATGTAGGCCTCTTTATTTATTTTACGCTCTTCATATTTAATATCCAGAGCATCCCGAAAAGAATAAGTGACTTTAAATGCCCATGAATCATTATTGAGAGACCCATCCTGTCCGGAATATGTTATTTCAGGTACTATCAGACTTGTTTCCCTAATTTTTTTTATTATTTTTCCATCAATCCCTTTTTTTGGCCATAGAGATTTAATAATTTCTAGTTCGCTCATCTGGCTTCTCAATTTATGATTTAATCTCGCATAGCTCTAGCAAGTTCCTTTTTTGCAGAAGAAAGTTCCTTCTTTATCCTGACCGCATCTTTCTCAAGAGAACGCACATTGAGTAAAGCTCGCTCAACATCTGTGCCTGTTAGCCAAGATTGAACGATCCCTATGTCGGCCACATTGAGACTTACAACACCCGTCTCAATTCCATCCAATATTGCAAAACGATGTTTGCAATATTGCCCTTGCTCTCCGGCAGGACAGGAGCAATATGCAGATATATTAGTTTGTGATCGCCTGACGAAAACGACCACATATGGTTCCGGGGCAGAACCCCGAACTTCAAAGGCTATTTCTTCCATATCGATTAATCCAAAGGGTAACGACATAGTCTCCAACTTAAAGCTCACCGCCAGTTAGGAGTCGGTGCAACTCTTCCTCGGAGATCACTCGTACACCCAGTTTCATAGCCATATTCAGCTTGGAACCAGCTTCATTACCCGCAAGAAGGTAATCGGTCTTAGCGGATACGCTACCGCTCACCCTGGCCCCCAGGCCCAGGAGCCGGTCCTTGATCTCATCCCGGGGCCGGCTCAGGGTACCAGTGATAACGATCGTCCGACCAGAGAGGGAGGAGCCCGATCGGCCTTCGCTGCGGAGCATCCCTGGACGACGGGCCAGTGAATACCGGCGGCCAGGAGATGCGAATGACCTCGTGATTGTGGGGCTGGGCGAAGAAACGGACGATTTGATTCGCCACCTTGTCGCCAATCCCAGCCACCAGGACCTGACATGGGTTCTCCAGGTCTTCGGTGCCTGCCCGCGCAAGGCATCCAGGGTGGGGAATCGTTCCACGATGGCATCGGCAATGTTTGGGGAGATGCCAGGAATCGACTGATTTGCCAGCCAGTCCGCCAACTCCTGACCGGCGGCAGGTTCCGCTCGGGATACGTGCCAGGAAATCGACGATCCGCTGGGCTGTTGTCTTACCCACACCCGGGATGCCGCGCTGGAATAGCAGATCTTCGAGGTCACCGCCATTAGGGACTCGAGGTCACCGAAGTGATCAGCCAGGGCCAGAGCCGTGGCTTCCCCGACCTCGCGGGATGCCGAGGGCGAAGATAAAACGTGCCAGAGTGGTGGAGCGACTGTGCTCCAGGGCAGCGAGCAGGTTTTGGGCGGACTTGTCGCCCATGAGATCCAGGCCGGCCAGGTCTTCATGGCGCAGGGCGTAGAGGTCCGCGGGGTCCCGCGCCAAGTCCCGCTCGACCAACTGGTCCACCAATTTCCTCGCCCAGGCCCTCGATGTCCATGGCCCGACGGGAGGCGAAGTGGAGGATGGCCCTTTTGCGTTGGGCAGGGCAGTATAGGCCGCCGACACAGCGGGCCACGGCCTCGCCCTCGGGCTTGATGACCGCCGAGCCGCAGACTGGGCAGTTAGCGGGGAGGGCCACCGGGGCGGCACCTTTGGGCCGGCGCTCGAGCAGCACGCGCACGATCTCGGGGATGACATCGCCCGCGCGGCGCACAATAACGGTGTCGCCCGGACGGACATCCTTGCGCCACACCTCGTCGATATTATGCAAGGTGGCGTTGGCAACGGAGACGCCGCCAACCTGCACTGGTTTGAGGCGCGCCACCGGGGTCACGGCACCCGTGCGGCCCACGTTGAATTCCACCGCCTCGACCATCGTCAAGGCTTCCATGGCCGGGAACTTATAGGCCACTGCCCAACGCGGGGCGCGGAAGCTGGAGCCGAACCGCGCTTGATCAGCCTGTCTTGATTGGATACGGACTGATCAGACAAGGCATCCACCTTGAAAACCACGCCATCGATCTCGAAGTCGAGTCCATCACGGCGCGCGCTCATAGATTTGTAGTAGTTGATGCAAGCATCAATACCATCCAGAACTTGCCAGTGTGGGGAGATAGGCAGGCCCCAGCCCCGCAGAGTTCGAGACTGGCACTCTGGGTGGGTGCTAACTCGCCTCTCTCGACGGCGCCAAATCCATAGCAAAAGAAAGTCAGTGGTCTTTGGGCGGTCACGCGGGGATCCAGTTGACGCAAACTACCTGCGGCGGCATTGCGCGGATTTGCGAAGACCTTGCCACCCTCACGCCTCGCGCGTTCGTTAATAGCCTCTAAGCCGGCCTTAGGCAGGACTACCTCGCCGCGCACCTCAAGGATGAGGGGCCAGCCCTGCCAAGCAGACGCAGTGGAACGGTCTTAATGGTACGGACCTGAGCCGTCACGTCTTCGCCAATATGACCATCGCCGCGCGTTGCAGCCCGAGTCAGGATAGCATTTTCATAAGTCAAGCTAATGGCAAGACCATCTAGCTTGGGCTCAGCCAGATAGCGTACCTGTTCTCTGTGAAGATCCTTGCGCATCCGCGCATCGAAGTCGCGCAACTGCCCCTCATTCATGGCATTGTCCAATGAAAGCATGGGCACCCGATGCGCCACCGTGGCGAAGGTCTCCAGGGGACGGCCACCCACGCGCTGGGTCGGGGACTCGGGGCTGATCAGTTCGGGATGGGCGGCCTCCAGTGCCTGGAGTTCTCGCCACAAGCGGTCGTACTCGGCGTCCGGTATCTCTGGATCATCAAGCACATAGTATCGGTAGTCGTGGTAATCGATGAGCTGGCGCAAAGCCTCCGCCCGGCTGGACGGATCCTCCGCCGAGGCCATCCCTGCCTACTCCGCCATCCGATTGGTAATGAAGGCCATGACGCGCTGGCGCAACCCCTCCTCGCCCTCGGGGGTCAGGGGCTGACGCCGGTCGTCGCGCAGTTCGCCGCCCAGGTCATTGGCCAGGCTGTGGGCGGTGCCGAGCAGTTCCTCCAGACGGCCGGGGTCGCCGGCTTGACCATCGAGCTGGGCAAAGAGGGTCAGGCCCGGGGTCTCGAATTCCGCCATGGCGCCGAAGGGGAAGGTACCGGGCTTGACCATGTTGACCATGCTGAAGAGGGTTTCGGTATGATGCTCGTCGCCCAGTTTGCAGTGGAAGATTTCCTGATCGCCCGGCTCCAGGCCGGCGATGCGGGCGGCGTGAACAATGGATGCGCCCTGGAAATGAGGGCCGCAGGCAGCTACGTGCAGCACCAGAAGCAGGGGGCCCGGCGGGAAGGACTCCTCGGCGAGGTCCGGATCAGGCTTGAAAAAATTGAAATGGGTCGCCTCGGCCCTGTCCCGGGACTGAAGCCTGGATTCGCCCTCGGCGCCTTCGCCCTCCTCAGCGTCCAGATCCCCTTCATCCCGGCCCCAGACCCCCAGGCGTGGCTCCCGCTTGGTGTCAATCTTGTCGTGGTCGGTCTTGAGTTCCCAGCCTTCGGCATTCGAGCCCTGGCGACCCAGATCATCAGGGTCCTCTGGCTCCGCGTCCTGGTCGCGATGGCGGCGGCGCTGCTCCCAATAGTAGAGCCCGGCGATGACCAGGGCGCCAAGCACGGCGAGGATGATGCGGAGTAAATCGGCGTCCATGGGCTGCTCGGATATGGAGGCGGAAGTTAACAAAGGGATTTGAAGTATAACCCGGATCGGCCACGGCGACAGTTTCACCAAGGGCGCGGCCAAGCCCAGGTAGGCTGCGGCATCCTTCACCCCGGCCGGCCTCAACCGCCAGGACGAGACCTGAGTGAAGGCGGTTCGGCAGGCCAGCGGGAAAGCGTGCGGTCCGAATTGGGGTTAACAGGCGCCAATATTGGCCGTTAACACATCAATCGGCAAGTAAAAGCCGTAAGATGTCATCCTTCGATGTGCCTCATGCCAGCCCCTTGTCAGCACCAGTCCCGCCATGCCCGACTTCTTTGCCACTGCCCCTCGGCACCTGGAATCCCTGCTTGCCGATGAGTTGCGCGGCCTCGGCCTCCCCTCGGTCAAGGAGGCCCGGGGCGGTGCCCGCTTCTCGGGCTCGGTTGCGGACGCCTACCGCGCCTGCCTCTGGTCGCGGGTCGCCAACCGGGTGCTGCTGCCGCTTACCAGCTTCCCGGCCACGGACAGCGACAGCCTTTACGCCGGGGCCAGCGCCCTCCCCTGGGAGGAGCATCTCCCCCTGCGGGGCACCTTCGCTATCCAGTTTGACGGGGCGGAGGGCGGCATCAGCCACAGCCAATTTGGGGCCTTGCGGGTCAAGGACGCCATCGTCGATCGCTTCCGTTCCCGGGTTGGCGAGCGTCCCAGCGTGGACCGGGAGCGGCCGGACCTGCGGGTCCAGGCCTATCTGCATCGCGGTCAGGTGACCCTCAGCCTGGACCTGTCGGGCGACTCCCTGCACCTGCGGGGCTACCGCCATCAGGGCAGCGCCGCGCCCCTAAAGGAAAATCTGGCGGCCGCCATCCTCTTGCGTTCGGCCTGGCCAGCCATGGCCCGGGAGGGCGCCGCCCTCCTCGACCCTCTGTGTGGCTCCGGCACCCTCTGCATCGAGGGCGCCCTGATGGCCGCCGACATAGCCCCTGGGCTCGCCCGCGTCCATTGGGGGATGACCGGCTGGCTGGGGCACGAAGAAGGCCCCTGGCGGGAACTCCTGGCGGAGGCGCGGGAGCGCCGGGCCCTGGGTTTGGCGCGGTTCGACGCCATCAAGGCCTCGATCCGGGGCTACGACCGGGATCCGGCCGCGATCCGCGTGGCCCTCGACAATCTGGATCGCGCCGGGCTGGCGGGTAAGGTCCACTTCGAGCGCCGCGACCTGAGTCAGGCCAACCCAGGTCGCGAGGGGGATCTGGGCCTGGTGGTAGCGAATCCGCCCTACGGCGAACGCCTGGGCGAGGCAGAGGAGCTGACGGGTCTCTACGGCCTGCTGGGCACCGTGCTCCGCGAGCGATTTCGTGGCTGGCAGGCCGCCGTCCTGATGGGCAACCCGGACCTGGGGCGGCGGATGGGCCTGCGGGCCAAGGGCTATCACAGCCTCTACAATGGCCCCATTCCCTGCCGGCTGCTCCATTTCGAGGTCAAGGAGGAGAATTTCGTCTCCGACCAGCCCCGCCCCCTGCCGGTGACAGACCGGGGGCCTGGCGCCACGATGCTGGCCAACCGGCTACGCAAGAATCTAAAAAATCTGGAGAAATGGCGGCGGCGCGAGCAAGTGGACTGCTATCGGCTCTACGACGCCGACCTGCCGGAATACGCCCTCGCCCTAGACCTCTACGAGACCCGGACGGGTGAACGCCTCGCCAATGTCCAGGAATACGAGGCCCCCTCCAGCATCGACCCCCTGGACGCGCGGCGCCGGTTACGGGAGGCCCTGGGCGTCATCCCCGAGGTACTGGAGATCCCCGCCGCGCAGCTCTTCTTTCGCGTCCGCCGGCGGCAGAAGGGCAAGGATCAATACCAGCGCCTCGACAGCCAGCGCCGCTTCTTCCAAGTCCAGGAAAGAGGCCTGAAGTTTCTCGTCAACTTCGAAGACTACCTGGATACGGGCCTCTTCCTGGACCATCGCGAGGTACGCCGCCTGATCGGGGAACTGGCGGTGGGGCGGCGTTTCCTGAATCTCTTCGGCTATACCGGGGCCGCCAGCGTCCATGCCGCCGCTGGGGGTGCCCTGGCCACCACCACGGTGGATCTGTCACGGACCTATCTGGATTGGGCGGGTCGCAATCTCGCCCTCAATGGCTTTGGCGGGCGCGACCATGAACTGATCCAGGCGGATTGCCTGCACTGGCCGCGCGCGGAAGCCGGCCGGCGGCGCTGGGGCCTGATCCTGCTGGACCCGCCCAGCTTCTCCACCTCCAAGCGCATGACCGCCACCCTGGACATCCAGCGGGATCAGGTGGCCTTGATCCAGGATGCCCTCCGGCTCCTGGAGCCCGGCGGCATCCTGATCTTTTCCAACAATCTGCGCCGCTTTCAACTGGATCGGGAGGCCCTCGACAGTTGGGGTGCCCTGGAGATCACGAATATCACCGCCGCGACCCTGCCCAAGGACTTCGCCCGCAATCCGCGCATTCACAACGTCTGGCGGATCGAATGGCGCCCTTGACGGGGGGCATCAGGGCTCCAGGTTACGCTCCAGCCATTCCCTGAGTTCCTGAAACTCCTTGAGGCAATCCAGGGGCTCATGGCGGAGCAGGCGTTCCGGGTGATGGACGCCATAGGCGACCGCCAGGGCCGCCACGCCCGCGTTGCGGGCCATCTCCATGTCAAATTCCGTGTCGCCGATCATGAGGGTCTCGGACCGGTCCGCCCCCAATTCCGCCATGACCTGCAGCAGCATCTCCGGATGGGGTTTGGAGAAGGTCTCGTCGGCACAGCGTGTTGCATGAAAGTGACTCCGCAGCCCCGTGCTCGTCAGGGCGGACTCCAGACCGCGCCGACTCTTGCCGGTCGCCACCGCCAGCAGCAGGCCACGGGCATTGAGGTCCTGCACCAACTCGCGGGCGCCCGGGAAGAGATGGGACTCGGTCTCCTGGCCGCCCAGAAAGTGGAAGCGATAGCGATCGACCAGTTCGCGCCGCTGGAGAACGCTCCCGTCCGGCCAGAGCATGGTCATGGCCTCCTCCAGCCCGAGGCCGATCACCTCGCGGGCAATCTCCCGGGGCGGCGGCATCTCGCCAAGATCCGCGAAGGCGGACTGGATGCAGGCCACGATCCGGGCCTCCGAATCCATGAGGGTTCCGTCCCAGTCAAAGACAAGCAATTTGTACGACATGGCGGAAATGCCTGATCAGCGGGGAATGGCGTTAATACGGCAAGAAGCGTGCAAAGAGAAATACCGCTGGTGGAAACGCCAGTAAGGCGCCTGGGACCCAATCTTGGGACACTAGGATAATCCCTAGGGCCGCCTTTCCCCTACTTTTTAATTCCCTCCAGCCGCGCGAGCAGGGCCTCGAGCTCGGTGGGCAAGGGGGCCTGGAGACGCAGGGGCTGGTCGAGATGGGCGGGTTGCAGGCTCAGGGAGGTGGCATGGAGAAAGAGGCGCCGGAGACCCTGGGCGCGCAGGGCCTTGTTGGCGGCCTCGTCGCCATACTTCTCGTCCCCAGCCACGGGCGCGCCCAGATGGGCGGCGTGGACGCGAATCTGGTGGGTACGCCCCGTAATGAGGCGCGCCTCGACCAGGTCCAGGTCACCGAGGCGCCGCAGGCGGCGAAACTGGGTCCGCGCTGGCTTGCCCTGGGCGGTATCGACCCGCACCACCCGCTCACCGCTCTTGAGGGTGTTCTTGAGCAAGGGGGCATCCAGGGTCATCTCGGGCCTCGGCAGGGGCCTGACCAGGAGGGCCAGATAGCGCTTTTCGACGCCATTCTCCCGCATGAGGCGATGCAGATCGCGCAAGGTGCTGGCGCGCTTGGCCAGCAGCAGACAGCCGGAGGTATCGCGGTCGAGGCGGTGGACCAATTCCAGCTCCGCCCCGGGGCGCATCTGGCGCATGGCCTCGATGAGGCCGAAACTCAGGCCGCTACCGCCATGCACCGCCAGCCCCGCCGGCTTGTCCAGCACCAGGAGGCGCTCGTCTTCGTAGAGGATGGCGCCGGCGAGGCCACGCAGCCGGGACTCCGGCGCCTGACCGGGCGGCCGGGGCTCGACGGTACGCAGGGGTGGGATACGCACCAGATCACCCGGTTGCAACCGGTAGTCCGGCTTGACCCGGCCCTTGTTCACCCGTACCTCGCCGCGCCGGAGGATGCGATAGACATGACTGCGCGGCACGCCCTTGGCCTTGGCCAAGAGAAAGTTGTCGATACGCTGGCCGGCAAGCTCGGCATCGATGCTTACCAGGACGACCGCCTGATGGGGGGCCTCATCCGGCATGAGGTGGGAAGCAGCAACAGCGGTGAGAGGAGATCTGGTCCATAACCTTGATTCGATTGATGCGATCGGCGATCATTGATACTATTGGAAGGCTGCGACGTACCGGCCCCTTAGCCTGGAACGGCGCTGCAAACAGACGATTTCCCGGGCGATTCCACATAGGCCGCCCCCCGTGCCAATCCCTCGGCGCCCCGACATACCCTTTGCCGTCGGCCGGCACCTTGCGCTAAACCAGCGGCGTCCCTTATATCAGGCGGTCGCGGATTGTACACCGAGACGGCCCCGGCGCATCGGTTTGGTGAGATTCGATTCGATTCGATTCGCCCCCATCCCAGTGCCCAGATTGCCCCAAAGGTCCAGCGCCCCCTCAGCACAGGAAGGCGCTGGTCCTAAGCGCACGGGGTTCAGACAGGGCCCCGCGACATGAAGGATCACGCGCGCCTGTCCGCGCGGCCCTTACCGCTCGCCGCCTCACGAATGGCGGGGGCTTGGAGGGCCGGCGCGGCTGGACAGACCCCCGGCCATCCGCCCCCACCTCGGCGGCGATGGGCCGGCCAGAGTCCCGGTAGACCAGCGCGCCTAGCTGCGAGACAAAGAATGAAAAGAATGCTGATCAACGCAACTCAGCCGGAAGAGTTGCGGGTGGCCATTGTCGATGGCCAGAAACTCTTCAACCTGGATATCGAATCCCCAGGCCGGGAACAGAAAAAGGCCAATATTTACAAAGGCTATCATCACCCGCGTCGAGCCCAGCCTGGAGGCCGCCTTCGTCGATTACGGGGCCGAGCGCCACGGCTTCCTGCCCCTCAAGGAAATCGCCCGCAGCTACTTCACCGAGGAGGCGAACAAGCCGGGCGCTCGCGTCAACATCAAGGACGCCCTCACCGAGGGCCGCGAGGTGGTGGTCCAGATCGACAAGGAGGAGCGCGGCAACAAGGGCGCGGCCCTCACCACCTTTGTCTCCCTGGCCGGCCGCTACCTGGTCCTGATGCCCAACAACCCGCGGGCCGGCGGCGTCTCCCGGCGTATCGAGGGCAACGACCGCTCCGAGTTGCGCGACGCCATGAGCCAACTGCAGATCCCCGAGAACATGGGGCTCATCGTGCGCACCGCCGGCGTCGGCAAGAGCGTCGAGGAGTTGCAGTGGGACCTCAACTACCTCAACCAGCTCTGGGCCGCCATCGAGCAGTCCGCCGCCGAACGTAAGGCGCCTTACCTGATTTATCAGGAAAGCGACGTCATCATCCGCTCCATCCGTGACCACCTGCGCACGGACATCGGCGAGATCGTGGTCGATGACCGCAAGATGTACGAGAAGGCCGAGGCCTTCATCCGCCAGGTCATGCCCCACAACCTGCGCAAGCTGCGGCTCTACGAGGACGAGGTGCCGCTGTTCACGCGCTACCAGATCGAGAGCCAGATCGAGTCCGCCTTCCAGCGCGAGGTGCGCCTGCCCTCCGGCGGCTCCATCGTCATCGACCATACCGAGGCCCTGACCTCCATCGACATCAACTCCGCCCGGGCCACCAAGGGCGCCGACATCGAGGAGACGGCCCTCAACACCAACCTGGAGGCCGCCGACGAGATCGCCCGCCAGTTGCGCCTGCGCGACCTGGGCGGCCTCTTCGTCGTCGATTTCATCGACATGACCCCGGCGCGCAACCAGCGCGAGGTCGAAAACCGGCTGCGCGATGCCATGAAGGAGGACCGCGCCCGGGTCCAGTTGGCGCGCATCTCCCGCTTCGGCCTGCATGGAGATGTCCCGCCAGCGCCTGCGCCCCTCCCTGGGCGAATCCAGCCAGACTCGTGTGCCCGCGCTGCAAGGGCCAGGGCACCATCCGCGGCGTCGAGTCCCTCGCCCTCTCCATCCTCCGCATCCTGGAAGAGGAGGCCATGAAGGAGAACACGGAGCGCATCCTGGCCGAGTTGCCCGTGGACGTGGCCACCTTCCTCCTCAACGAAAAGCGCCGCGCCATCCTCGAAATCGAGAAGCGCCAGCGCCTGAGCGTCCTGCTCCTGCCCAGCGCAGCACCTGGAGACACCGGACTACCGCATCGAACGGGTTCGCACCCAGGATGCGGAACGGCTGACCCCCGATCAGCCCAGCTATCAACTGGCGGGTAAGATCGAGGAGCGACATGTGGAACTGGGGCGCGCCGCTGAGCCGGTACGCGTGGAGGAACCCGCCATCAAGCAACTCGCCCCCTCGGAGCCAGCGCCGCCGCCCCGACGCCAGGAACAGCCACCCATGCCGGTTCAGCCGGCCCTGCCAGCCCAGGAACAACGGCAGCCGGAAAGCCTGCTCAAGCGGCTCTGGACCAATCTTTTCGCCCCGCGCCATGCCGAGGAACCTGCCCCGGTGCCGGCGCCGGTGCCCACGGCCCGGCCCGAGCCTCCGCGGCGGACCAGACCCGCCCCACGGCCAGCCAACCCATCTCGACCGGTGGAATCCCAGCCTCAGTCGGGCCGCCCCCCCAGCGGCGGCGGTGACCGGGATGCCTCCCGGCAACGTCCGGCGCAACAGCCCCCCAGGCGCAACGAACCACGCCGCGAAGAAGCCAGGCGTGAGGATGTGAAGCGCGGGGAAACCCGGCGCGAGGAGGTCCGCCGTGACGAGCCCAGACGCGAGGAGCCCAGGCGAGATGAACCCAGGCGTGAAGAGGCCTTTGGTCCCAGGCCCCTGACTGGTGGTCCTCAGTCACGCCCCCAGCCCCCCGCCACTCAGGCTGGGGATGAGCAGCCCCCCGCTCCACCGACCCCGGCCAGGGGCGAGGGCGGGGAACGCGGCGAGGGCGGCGGCGAAACCCGGCGCAGCTCCCGGCGCGGGGGTCGCGGTCGCGGTCGACGCGGCGGCGAGGCGCGCCGCCCCGAGGACGTCACCCCGGCGGCTCCCCTGGAGGAGAGCGATGCCCTGGACTTTTTTGACTGGGATCTCATCCCAGCGGAAGGCCCCACCCAGCCCCTGGCCAGGCCTGGCCAGCCACCGACGACCGCCCTTGCTCCCCCGGAGCAGACCCCAAGGAAGGCCCCAACAAGACCTCATCGACGCGGAGGAGACCGGCTGGACACCGGCAAGAGTTCGCCGAGGCCGAGGCACCGAGGCCGCCCCGGGAGGAAGAGCCAAAGCTTATCCTCGAGGCTATTCAACCCACCCCGAGGACCGAGCGACCCGGCTAACCAGCCGGTGGCCGCCGAGGCAACCCCGGAGGACGAAGCTGAATCCAAGCCTTCCCCGAGCCCTGATCGAGGAGAGACGCGGAGGCCCCCAGCAAACCCCGCTCCCGGCGGCGTCGCGGCGGACGTGGCCGGCGTGGCCGTGGCAATAGCGGCGAGGCCAGCCTGGATGAGTCCGATCAGGATGAAGCCGGCGAAGACGAGGATCAGCCCGAAGCCAGCGCGGCGGAGGATCTGACCGAGACCCTGGCCCCGGCGGCACCCGTCCGCTCCCCCCCCAGGCCCAGCCGCTCGAGTTTGCCGAGACCCCGAAAGGAGGCCGAGACCCAGTTCACACCGGAAAAGCCGGAGCTAGTCGCCGAGGAGGGGCCCACGGCCCCGGTCAAAATACCTGCCAAGGCGAAAGCCAAAACGCCCCTGGAGCCCACCTCGCCCGAACCCGAGACCCCGGCCCCCAGTCCGACCCCGAGTCCCCGCCGCCGACGCGCAGCCACCGAGGTCGCCGAGGAGGGAGAGAAACCTTTCGAGACCGAGGGCCAGGAAGCCGCCCCCCCTGCCTTAAAGGCCATGAAGGAGGTCCCCCCCGCTCCGGATGGACCGATCATGACCCCGGCTGCATTCCAGGCAGAGCCCAGCCAGGTTAGTTCCGAGCCCGAGCCCGAAATCCTCGCCGAAAGGACCAAGGCCCCCGCGCCAAGGAAGGCGCCCAAGCCCGCCGTGGGGGCCGAACCCATCAGCCCGGACAAAATGGCCCCGGCACTGGACACCCCGCCCCAGGCAAAGGCGGAAGAGGTTAAGGTGAAGGCGCCCAAAGCTAGCGAGCCCGCGACATCCAAGGCGCCCAAGACCCCCAAGGCCCCCAAGGTGGAACCCGCGGCAAGCGATCCGAAAGTCGCCGATCAGTCCCGTGGAGAAGCGGGAGACCGCGACTAGGTCAGGTCCCTGGACCCCGCACGGCAAGGACGCCGGCGGGTTCAGGCTCTTATCGCTTTTCGTCCCAGCAGCTCGTTGAGATACGAACGGCTAGATAGCGACGTTCGCTAACATCTCCTCTCATCGCTTCTTTTCCCAACAGCCCGCCTGGATCTCCGGATGGCGTCCTGGAATTTGTGGCGGTCAGCGCCGCCAGGGATAGCCGGGGTTGGCCTTAGGTGCCATTCACCTCCAGCGCTGCCGTATATCCTCCAGCAGCCCCAA
The DNA here is from genome assembly GCA_963841065.1 of uncultured Gammaproteobacteria bacterium. Taxonomy (GTDB): domain Bacteria; phylum Pseudomonadota; class Gammaproteobacteria; order Chromatiales; family Chromatiaceae; genus M0108. Next base: position 140,099 of record CAWJBI010000033.1, read on the forward strand.
GGCGGCGACCTCGACCAAATCGAATACCTGTTCGAAGCCCCGGGGGCCCCCATAGTAGGGATCAGGCACCTCGCGAATGCCGTAATCCGGGGCGAAGTCCATCAAGAGTCTTAATTTACTGCGATGTACCGGAGGACAGATGGCCCTGAGGGCCTGATAGTTTTCCTGGTCCATGGCCAGAATATAATCGAAGAGGTCGAAATCCTCCCGCGCCACGCGCCGGGCACGCAAATCACTCAGATCAATCCCCCGCCTCAGCGCCGTCTCCCGCGCCCGTTCGTCGGGTGGCTCACCGATGTGATAGCCGTGGGTACCGGCGGAATCGGTAGCGATTAGTTCATCGCACCCCTCCCCTCGTAACAAATGCCGGAAGACTCCCTCCGCTGTGGGGGAACGACAAATATTTCCCATGCAAACGAACAAAATCCGCACCCTCGTTGCTTCGCTCATGGCAGCTCCCCCCGCGGTTGAATCCCAATCAGGATCATAGCATCGGCGCCGAATTGAACAAGAACCCAGGCCAGGCCCGAGGCGCCTCCTCCCTGGCCCAGCGCAACATCCAGGCGCCATCCGGGTGCCGCCAGCAGGCCTCTGGCACCCTTGAGGTGCGGTTCCTGCCTTGTTAGGAAGAGGATTAGCCAGGCCATGAGGCAGCCTTGGCCATCGGGAGATTAGCAGCGCCTACTATCCTGGGGCCAGCAAGTAGTATTCAATCTACTGTTAATATTGAAACTCCCGGGAATACCCTCGCCTATGCAGGGTTCAACCCCAAGGAGGCATCGCAAGCATGGCACGGATTCTGCTAATACTTAAGCGAGGAACAGTCTTGTTCCGACACCTCCGTTCTCGAACCTCCTCAGTGGTGAATTACCCCGTCTTTATGGCGGGGTTTTTTTTGGGTTTGCGCCTATTCCACTACCAGGATCTCGAAGCTGGGAGGGTTCTGGATGTGTTTCTTGACGGCACACAGCTCGATGGACTTGAGGATGCTGGAGCGATACTTGTCCGGGAAGCCAGCGGGTAACCGCAATTGGTAGCGCACGCTGGCAGTCAGGGGATTGGCTGGATCCCGATCCCAGTCCAGGCTCAAGGCCAGGCCCTCGGTCGATAAGTCGCGGGAGGTGCAGAAATTGAGGGCATAAATGCCAGCGCAGGCTGCCATCGAACTCAAAAAGAGGTCGAAAGGCTCAGGAGCACTGGCTCCCCCACCCCCTTTAATAGACTGATCGGTATGGATCTCAAACTCGCGAACGCGGACATCGACCCGCTTTCCGCCAGGAAATGAGACTTCAAGATGCTCGCTCATGGACAAACTCCGCTGAATCGGTGAGCCCCAGGGCTCAATGAGGAAAGAGACTGATGAGGCCGACCACGGCGCCGGTGAAGCTGGTTGCCAGGGTACCGGCGACGATGGAACGGGGGCCCAGGGCCGTGATCTCGGCACGGCGCTCGGGCACCATGGCGCCCATGCCGCCGATGAGGATGCCCAGGCTGCCGAGATTGGCGAAGCCGCACAAGGCGTAGGTCATGATGAGCCGCGACCGCTCACTCAAGGCACCCTCGGGCAGGGCCGCCAGTTCAATATAGGCCAGAAACTCGTTCAGGATGGTCTTGACGCCCATGAGGCCGCCGGCCGTTACCGCCTCGCTTGCGGGAATGCCCATCAACCAGGTCAAGGGTGCCAGCACCCAGCCCAGCAGGCGCTGGAGGCTGATCGCCTCGCCTCCCAGGGCCGGCAGTAAGCCAAGGAACTGGTTGACCAAGGCCACCAGGGCCACCAGGACCACCAACATGGCCACGATATTGACCAGCAGCCCCACCCCGTCCAGGGTGCCCCGGGCAATGGCATCCAGGCTACTGGAATCCTGTCGGGGGGGTTCCCAATGCACTCCGTCGTCATCCCCGTCGGTCGCGGGGATCATGATCCGCGCCACCATGACGGCGGCGGGGGCGCTGATGATGAGATGCGATCAAGAGTTGTCCCAAGGCATCGGGGATGACCGCTGACAGGATACTGGCATAGATGACCATGATGGTCCCGGCGATCGTCGCCATGCCCGCCGTCATGATCAGAAAGAGGTCGCTGCGCGAAACCTTTTTCAAATAGGGCTTGATCAGCAGGGGCGATTCCACATGGCCAAGGAAGATATTGGCCGCCACCCCCACCCCCGCGGCACCGCCCAGGCCCAGGGACTTGCGCAACAGCCAGGCGAAACCCCGCACTACCCAGGGCAGAACCCGCCAGTGAAAGAGCAAGGCAGAAAGTGCACTGACCACCAGCACCATGGGCAGGGCCTGGAAGGCGAAAACAAAGGAACTGCCCCCGGCCTGGACCTCGAAGGGCAAGTCACCCCCGCCCACATAGCCAAAAACGAAGCTAGTGCCCGCGCGTGTCGCCGCCTCCAGGCTGGTCACCAGTTCGTTCAACACCAGGAAGAAATGGCGGAACAGCGGAATTTCCAACAGCAGCAGGGCGATGAAGAACTGAAGGGCCAGGGCCACCAGGGCTGGCCGGTAACGCACCGCCCGACGGTTTTCACTGAACAGCCAGGTCAACAGAAAAAGGCCCACAAACCCGATCAAACTCTGCGACCACATCGTGATGTTGCAATTCCCCGGCGCAGGCGCCTGCTTCAGGAAAAATCAGGACCAGAGGGATTTCCCGTCCCGTTGCAGGCGCAGCAGATCTTCTTGAAAGGCTGGTGGGCCATGGCCGAATACCTGCTGTTGTTCCTGATACTCGCCCCCTACCAGGGTCTGTTCGGTATGGACGAGGGGGCGCCGTTGGGTCTCGGCAAAGTTTCGCAGCCAGGTCAGGGCCCGGGGCGGTATGCGCTTGCCCACTGGCACGGCGAGATCGACGGGCACCCCCTGCCATTGGAATTTATTGAAGAGGACGATCACCCGAGCATTGTCCGGCTTCATCCAGTCCGGAAGCGGACTGGCGGCGATAATCCAGCCGCACGAAAAGTTGACGCAAGGATCGATGGGGCGATTGAGATAGTCATCACAACCCTGGTGGGTGCTGTGGGGACAAGGGTGGCCGGGGAAGACGGGGACACCCTGAATCGTCATCTTGACCCAGCCATCGCAGCAGGCGGTACAAGGCTGGCAACTTCTGGTTTTCATGGCTTCAAGGCTCCGCCAGGGTCCGGAGATCCGCCCAAGGCCGCTTGACCGCGCCCCAGGAAGTCCAGGAGGCGCTGGACATCGGCGGCGGTATCCACGCCGGGGCCCGGCTCCTCGGTGGCCAGGCCGACATGGATGCCCTCGCCGTGCCAGAGGACCCGCAACTGCTCAAGGGATTCGGCCAGTTCCAGGGGCGCGGGCGGCCAGACCACAAAGCGCGCCAGAAAGGCGGCGCGGTAGGCATAGAGGCCAATATGGCGCAGAAAGCGCCCGCCCGGCGGCAGGGTCTGCCGTCCGCCGTGAAAGGCGTCGCGATGCCAGGGGATGGGGGCCCGGGAGAAATAGAGGGCGTAGCCCTGGGCGTCGGTCACCACCTTGACCACATGGGGATCGAAGAGGGTCTCGGGATCCTGAATGGGGTAGGCCAGGGTCGCCATTCCGACGCGCCCATGGCCGGCCAGACCCGCCGCCACCTGATCCACCAGGGCGGGGGGCATGCCGGGCTCGTCACCCTGGAGGTTGACGACCAGGGTCTCGTCGGGCCAGCCACGCAGGGCGATGACCTCGGCGAGGCGGTCGGTGCCGCTGCGATGATCGGCGCGGGTCATGACCACCTCGGCGCCAAAGGCCTGGCAGGCGGCGGCGATACGCTCGTCGTCCGTGGCGATCAGGATCTCCTCCGCCGCCGTGGCCTGGGCGCGCTCATAGACATGCCGGATCAGGGGCTTGCCCGCGATCTCCAGCAAGGGCTTACCCGGCAGGCGCGAAGCCGCATAGCGCGCCGGGATGACGACCTTGAAGGGCAGGCGGGGCACCGCCAGGGAATCCGTCCCCCGGGTTCCCAGCCCGGTCCCACCCCTGGTCTCGGCCGACCCCGCCGCACTCAAGCCTTGGGCACCTCTTCATCGGCGGGCAGTTCCCGCGCCTCCTCCTCCAGCATGACCGGGATGTCGTCACGGATGGGGAAGGCCAGACGATCGGCGCGGCAGATCAACTCGGCGGCGGCCTTATCAAAATAGAGAGGCCCCTTGCAGAGGGGACAGACCAGGATATCCAGGAGTTTCTTATCCATTCTTCAGACCTTTCAAGGCTGCGGACAATTGACGCTCGAAGGCGGCGCTCGGGACCGCCTCCACGGGCAGAAACCAATGCTCGTCCCCGGCGAAGGGCTCAGGCACTTGACCGCATCCTTCTCGGTCATGATGACGGGCCCCGGGGGCCAGGTGGCGGCATCGGCGGCGGTGAAACCATGGTGATCCGGGTAGGGGCGCTCGTCCAGATGCAGGCCCGCCTGGCGGAGCAGGGCGAAAAAACGCTCCGGGTTGCCGATCCCCGCCACCGCCGTCACCCGCTGGCGCTTGAAGCGGGCCAGGGCCTGGGTCCGGGCCGGATGACGCAGATTCACCAGGTCCCCCGGTCGCAGGGCCAGGGGCTCGGCACCGGGCCAGGCCCCGCCGGTAGAGACCTTGAGCTTGATGTCCCGGCCGCGGGAGACCGGCTCGCGCAAGGGTCCCGCGGGCAGACAGAAGCCGTTGCCAAAGCCGCGGGCGCCGTCGATGACCAGGATCTCCAGATCACGCTGGAGCCGATAATGCTGCAGGCCATCATCGCCCAGGATGATATCGCAACCGCCCCCTTCCAACAGCAGCCGCCCCGCCGCCACCCGATCCGGCCCCGCCACCACCGGAGCGCCGGATCGGCGGGCCAGGAGCACGGCCTCGTCGCCCAGTTCCCGGGGATCGCTCGCCGCCGTCACCCAGCGCGGCCAGTCCCGGGCCGAGCCGCCATAGCCGCGCAGGACGATGCCGGGATGCCAGCCCTGCCGGCGCAAAAAGTCGCTCAGCCAGAGCACCAGGGGCGTCTTGCCCGTACCGCCCACGGTGAGATTGCCCACCAGGATGACGGGGACTGGCAGCCGCACGCTCGCCAGCCACCCGCGCCGGAAGGCCGATCGCCGTGCCGCGACCACCAGCCGGTAGAGACCGGCAAGGGGCACCAGGGGCCAGGACAGCCAGTGGCGGCCATACCAGATAGCTTCCAGCTTCATGGGGCCGGATCCGGCTGGGCATCGCTGAACTGCATCCGGTGAAGCCGGGCGTAATGGCCGTCCTGGGCAAGCAGGTCGGCATGGCTCCCCGTCTCCACGACCCGGCCCTGATCCAGAACCAGGATCCGATTCGCCCGCTCGATGGTGGTAAGGCGGTGGGCAATCACCAGGGTGGTGCGATTGCTCATCAGCCGTTCCAGGGCCGCCTGAATATGGCGCTCGGCCTCGCTGTCCAGGGCCGAGGTGGCCTCGTCCAGGATCAGGATGGGGGCGTCCTTGAGCATGGCGCGGGCGATGGCCAGGCGCTGACGCTGGCCGCCGGAAAGCAGGATGCCCCGATCCCCGACCAGGGTGTCGAAACCCTCCGGCAGTTCCTGGATGAACTCCAGGGCATGGGCCGCCTCCGCCACCGCCTCCAGGGTCGCCTGATCGACCGGGCCCGGGTGGCCATAGGCGATGTTATTGCGAATGGTGTCGTTAAACAGCACCACCTCCTGGGTCACCAGGGAAATCTGGGCCCTCAGGCTGGCGAGGGTCAATTCCTGGGTGGGGATACCATCGATGAGGATTTCGCCCGCGAGGGGGTCGTAGAAGCGCGGCAGCAGACTGGCGAGGGTCGATTTACCGCTCCCCGACCGACCGACCAGGGCCAGGGTCTCCCCGGGCTCGATCACCAGATCCAGGTCCCGCAGCACGGGACCCTTGTCCGCGTCATAGACGTGGGTCAGGCCACGAATCTCCACCCGCCCCTGGGCCCGGTCCAGGGTGCGGACACCGGTATCGACCTCGGCGGGCGAATCGATCAACTCGAAGAGGCTGTCGGCGGCGATGATGCCGCGTTGCAACTGATTATTGATCCCCGTCAGGCTCTTGATCGGCTGGAGCAGCAGGCCCATGGCCAGGATAAAGGACATGAAGGTGCCGACCGAGATGTCCTCCCGCAGCCCCTGCATGGTCGAGAGGTAGATGATGACCGCGATGGCGATGGCGGAAACCAGTTGCACCAGGGGCACGCTGATGGCGTTGGTGGCCACCATCTTCATCTGCAGGGATCGCGTCTTTTCGTTGACGAAGCTGAAACGCTCCGCCGCCCGGGCCTGGCCCCCAAAGGCCTTGACGACCCGATGGCCATCGATGGCCTCCTGGGCCACATGGGTCAGTTCCCCGACCCGGTCCTGGATGCGCTTGCTGTGACGGCGAAAGTGCTGGCTGGCGTAGCGAATGGAGATGCCCATGGCCGGACCCACCAGCAGGAAGATGGCCGAGAGCATGACATTGATGTAGAGCATGTAGGCCACCAGGCCGATGACGGTCAGGCCATCGCGGATGATGGTGGTGACGGCGGTCGTGGCGGCATCGGCGACGTTCTCGACGTTATAGGTCAGCTTGGCCAGGATCTGCCCCGTGCTCTGCGTATCGAAATAGCCGGCGGGCGAACGCAGCAGGTGCTCGAACATCTCCTGGCGCAGGTCGGCCACCACCCGCCGGCCCACCCACTGGAGACAATAGGTATTGATGAAGCCGGCGATGCCGCGCACCAAAAAGATGCCTAGCAGAATCAGGGGCATGGACTTGACCACCTCCGCATCCCGGTCGATGAAGGTGCCATCCAGCAGAGGCTTCATCATGGCCGCGAAGAGGGGCTCGGTGGCGGCATAGAAGACCATGCCCACGGCGGAAACGGCGAACATGCGCCAATAAGGCTTGGCGTAACCGATCAGACGCACATAGATGCGGCGAGCCGAGCCGGGGGCCAGGACATCGGGGCGGCTCATGGTGCCTCTGGCGTCCGGTTCGCGGCAAAGGAGAAGCGCGTCAGCCCGAGCTGGCTGGCCACGTCCAGGGCGGTCATGACGGCCTGGTGGGGTGTCTTGGCGTCGGCCATCAGCACCAGGGGCAGGTCCCCTGGCGCCCGGTCATCCGCCTCTGACCGGGCCTGGCCGATCGCCTCCCCCAGGGCCTTGCGCAGGGTGTCGGGCTGGGTGTCCGCGACTTGCGGTCGTTGACATAGAAGGCACCGCTGGCGTCGATGACCAGGGTCAGGGCCCGCGGCTCTGCCGCCACCTCGCCCTGGGCCTGGGGCAACTGGACCTTGATGCCTACCTCGTCCTTGAAGGTCGTGGTCACCATGAAAAAGATCAGCAGCAGGAAGACGACGTCGATCAGGGGCGCCAGATTGATATCCGGTGGCTCGGGACGCTGGGGACGCAGATTCACGCCACCGCCTCCGGCAGGGCCTCGCGTTCGCCCTTGATGACCTCCACCAGGTTGAGGGCCTCCTCCTCCATGGCCAGGGCGAACTGGTTGACGCGACCGTTGAAATAGCGATGGAACATGAGGCTGGGGATGGCCACCGTCAGACCCGCCGCCGTGGTCAGCAGGGCCTCGGAGATACCGCCGGCAAGGACACCCGGATTGCCAACGCCCGCGTCGATGATGACGGTAAAGATATCGATCATGCCAAAGACGGTGCCCAGCAGGCCCAGCAGGGGCGACACCGAGGCAATGGTGCCCAGGGTATTGAGGTAACGCTCCAGGTTGGCCACCACCTGACGGCCCACGTCATTGATAGCCTCCTTCATGACCTCCCGCGAGTGATTACGGTTGACCAGGCCGGCGCTCAAGAGCCGTCCCAGGGGCGAGCCCTGGGCCAGGGCCTGGATCCGCTCCGGGGTCAGGGCCTGGTCGCGCTGCCACTGCCAGACCTGCTCCATCAGCCCCGGCGGCATGACCCGGCGGCGGCGCAGACTCCAGAGGCGCTCCAGAATGATGGCCATGGCGACCACGGAACAGGCCAGGATGGGCCACATCAGCCAGCCACCGGCCCTCATCAACTCCAACACGGGTCACTCACCTCTCGGGGACGCCTTGCACTGGGCGGCATGATACCCCAAGCCGGGCGCCGGAACCCGGCTACCTCTCGCCCGGGGGTCGCCAGGACCAGAGGCGGGGATGGGCCTCGCGATAAAGGTCGGGACCGTCCAGACCCGCGGCGGTCAGGACGAAACCGATGGCCCCGGCCTCCGCCGTGTTCAGTTCCCGGGCACCGACGGCGGCTACCCGCTCCCGTACCCGGGCGGAAGGGAAGCCGAAGCGATTGGCGAAGCCGCTGGCATAGAGCACCCAGGCCGGCGTCACGGCCGCCAGGAATTCGCGGCTGCTGGAGGTATTGCTGCCGTGATGGCCGGCCACCAGCAGGGGCGTGGTCAGACCCCCGCGTCGCGCCAGTTGCCTTTCCGGGGCCTGACCCAGGTCACCCGGCACCAGCAGGCTGGCACCCTGGGTGGCCACGCGCAGCACGCAAGAGCTATCGTTACCCTCCAACCCGGCCTGGAAGGGATATAGCACCGCGAAGTCCACCCCATCCCAGGTCCAGCCCTGGCCAGCGAGACAGGGTTCGGCCCGGGGATCGGCCATTTCGCCCGGCTCGCCCGCCAGGATACGATCGATCGGCATCTGGGCGGCCAGGCCCGGGAAGCCGCCGACATGGTCCTGATCCGCATGGCTCAGGACCAGGGTATCGATCCGGCGCACGCCCTGCTCCCGCAGGTAGGGAACCACGACGGCATCGCCCGTGTTGAAACCGCCCAGGAAGGCCGGACCCGTATCGAAGACCAGGACATGATGGGCGGTGCGGATCACGGCGGAGAGCCCCTGCCCCACGTCGAGTAACCGCAGCCAGGCCTCGCCGGTGGCCGGCGTGGGCGGGGTCAGCAGCCCGAGGGGTAGCAGCAGGGGCAGACCCAGCCAGCGCCCGGGTAGCCCCCGGGGCGCCAACAGCAGCAGGGCCCCGCCGAAGGCCGCCACCCAGGCCCAGTCCGGCCGCGCCGCAATGCCCACCGAGGCCCAGGGCCAGGCCGAGATCGCCGTCAGGCCATCCAGCAGCCAGGCCAGCAGGGCGGCGGTCCAGACGAGGGGTGTCGCGATCCCGGTCATCAACAGCAGGGCGGCCGCGATCAACACCAGCGGCAGGAGCAGGCCAAAGAGGGGGATCGCCACCAGGTTGACCAGCGGGGAGACCACCGAGGCCCGACTGAAGAGCAACAGCAAGAGGGGCAGAAAGCCCAGGGTTGCCACCCACTGCGCCTGGCCCCAGCGCCGCCACAGGCCTTCCAGGGCCAGCCGGTTGCCGAGACCATAGATGAGGGCCGCCACGCCGCCGAAGGACAGCCAGAGCCCATAACTCAGCACCTCCGTCGGGTCCAGCAGCAGGACCGCGGCCAGGGCGAAGGTCAGGCCCGTCCAGGGCCGGGGGGTGCGGGACCAGAGGAGGGCCACCAGCACCACCGACAACATGATCAGGGAGCGCTGGGTGCAGACGGCGAAGCCCGCCAGGGCGCTGTAGATCAGGGCCGCCACCAGTCCCCCCAGGGCCCCCGCCCGCGGCGCCGCCAGTCGGGCCACCAGCCAGGGCGAGCGCGACCAGGACCAGCGGGTCAGAAAGAAGAGGCTGGCCGCCACCAGGCCCACATGCAGCCCGGAAATGGAGACCAGGTGATTGACGCCGGTGCGCGTCAACACCTCCCATTGGGCGGTTGTCACCTCCGTGTCCTCCCCCAGCACCAGGGCCAGCACCAGCCCCGCCGCCGGCGAGCCCGCCAACGCTCTTCCCAGCCGCTCGCTCAGGCCCTGACGCCAGCGGTCGATCCAGTAGGGCCCGGCGCCGGGGTCGATCAGGCCCAGGTCACCGCCATCCCGCACATAACCCGTGGCGACGATGCCCTGCTGGAACAGCCAGCGTTCGTAATCAAAGCCACCGGGATTGGCGAAGCCATGGGGCGGCTTGAGCCTTACCCCCAGGGCGCGAGCCTCTCCCACCCGCAAGGGGGGCGCCCCCCGCCAGGTCAGGCGGACCAGGCCCGTGAACCCCAGTGCCTCCTCGCCCCGCCAGGCGCGCTCGACACGAAACTGGAAGCGCGTCCCCCCGGACTTGGACTCCGGCAGCGAGGCCACCCGACCCTCCAGGCGCAGATCCACCCGCGCCAATTCCGCCGGAAAGGGATGACACAGCAGGTCGCAAGCCCGGAATTGGGCCCAGAGGAGCCCCACCAGCAACCAGCAGAGGGGACGCGCTGGCGCCCAATACCAGGCCAGCCAGGCCATCGCCGCCGCCAGCAGCCCCAGGAGGGGCCAGGCCGGCGGTGGCTCGGACAAGATAAAGAAGAGGCAGACACCCAAGGCAAAGCCCAGGGCGGCGGAG
>CAWJBI010000034.1:0-8718 GCA_963841065.1 uncultured Gammaproteobacteria bacterium
TCCAGCCCCGTGTGATTATATACCGAGACGGAGTTACCCGTTATTCTTAGCCAGGGAGGTGCTGCGCCTCTTGAGAGCAGAGGCGCACCCGACGTCGAAACGAGCCACCCGGAGACCGGCCAGCGATGAATCTGAACCTGCATAAGAACGCGCGTACCACCCCAGCCATCCGCCAGGAACTGCGCGAATCGACCAAGTCGGAGCGGGAACTGGCCCGCGAGTACCACCTGAACCGCGCCACGGTGCGCAAATGGCGGCGCCGCGACACCGGTCAGGATGCCTCACATCGTCCTCATCGTTTGCACACCACCCTGACACCCGCCCAAGAGTTAGTGGTCATCGAGTTGCGCACCACCTTGCTCCTGCCCCTGGATGACCTGCTGGCGGTGACGCGCGAATTTCTCAATCCCGATGTCTCACGTTCCGGCCTGGATCGCTGCCTGCGGCGGCATGGCGTCTCGAATCTCCAGGCCCTGATCCCGCAGCCGGAAGACGACGATCAACCGAAGAAAACCTTTAAGGATTATGAGCCTGGCTTCGTCCATGTCGATGTCAAGTATCTGCCGCAGATGCCGGACGAAGACCGCGCATCGCTATCTGTTCGTCGGCATCGATCGCGCCTCGCGCTGGGTGTATGTGGAGATTCTCGGCGAGAAAACGGCGATAATGCGGCCGCTTTTCTCCAGCGACTCGTCGCGAAGGCGCCCTTCAAGGTGCAAAAAGTCCTGACCGATAACGGCAAGGAATTTACCGATCGCTTTTGTGCCACCGGCGAACGCGATCCCACCGGACGTCATCGCTTCGACCGCACCTGCGATAGCCACGGCATCGACCACCGGTTGATCAAGCCCCGTCATCCCCAGACTAACGGCATGGTTGAGCGCTTCAATGGCCGCATCAGCGCGGTGCTGGCCACCACCCGCTTCGATGCAGCCCAGAGCCTGGCGGACACCCTGAGCCGCTATGTACGGCTGTATAATCACCAGATTCCCCAGCGCGCGTTAGGGCATCTCTCGCCCGTTCAGGCCCTGCAAGATTGGCAGGAGAAGTGCCCAGATTGTTTAAAAAGAAGGTATACAATCTCACGGGTCTTGACACGGATAACTCCGTCTCGGTATATAATCAGCACGCGGCTGCAACACCTAATGTCAACACTACCTAGCAGCCTGTCGGACTTTCCCGCAGCCGATTGGGGCAGGTCGCGATACAATCGGGCCAACCAGCCCAAGGACCTGCACCGATGATCAACTTCCGACCGATCGACCGCGACATCGACTTCCTGCTGCCACCCTCGGTCCAGGACTGGTTGCCCGTGGGACATCTGGCGCGCTACATCGCCGAGGTGGTCGATGGGCTGGACCTGAGCCACCTGGTGGGGTCCTACAGCGGCCGCGGCAGCGCGCCCTATCACCCGGCGACGTTGCTGGCGTTGTTGATTTACGGCTACGTGACCGGCTGTTTCTCCAGCCGCAAGATCGAGCGGGCGACCTACGACTCCTTGGCGTTTCGCTACCTCGCCTGCAACCGCCATCCCGACCACGACACCCTGGCCACCTTCCGGCGGCGCTTCAACCAGGAATTTGAGGCGGTGTTCGTGCAGGTGCTGCAGGTCGCGCGCGAGAACCAGTTGAGCCAGTTCGGCAGCGTCAGCCTCGACGGGACCAAGATCCACGCCAACGCCAGCCGGCACAGCGCGCTGTCCTACGCGCATGCCGAAGCCATCGAAGCGCACCTGAAGGGCGAAGTCCAACAACTGCTGGCGTTGGCCGCAGACGCCGACGGTGCCAACGTCCCCGACGGGATGACCGTGCCCGAGGAACTGCAGCGGCGCGAGGACCGCCTCGCCGCCATCGCCGCCGCCAAGGCCAAGATCGAGGCGCGGGCCGCCGAACGGTTCGCCCGCGAGCAGGCCGAGTACGAGGCCAAACTCGCCGCCCGCGCGGAACGTGCCGCCGCCACGGGCAAGCAGGTCGGCGGCCAGGCACCCCAACCACCGACCGCGGGTCCGCGCCCGAGCGACCAGATTAACCTCACCGACGAGCAATCACGCATCATGCCGGTCGCCGGTGGCGGCTTCGAGCAGTGCTACAACGCCCAAGCGGTCGTCGATAACGACACCCTGCTGGTGGTGGTGCCGCAGGTCACCCAGGCGGTCAACGACAAGCAGCAAGTCGTGCCGATGCTGGAGCGGGTGCAGGCGCTGCCCGCCGGTCTGAACCAACCCGAGCAGCTGCTGGCCGACACCGGTTACTTCAGCGCCGACAACGTGGCCGCCTGCGAACAGGCCGGGATCGAACCGCTGATCGCCGTCAAACGCGAACACCATCATCCCCATTTCACCGAGCGCTTCGGCGAACCCGAAGCACTGCCGGCCAACCCCACCCCGGTGCAGCGCATGCAGCACCGTCTCAAGACCGGCGCGGGGCGGGCCGCCTATGCGCTGCGCAAGCAGCGGGTGGAACCGGTGTTCGGCATCATCAAATCGGTGCTGGGCTTCCGCCAGTTTCTCACCCGCGGCCTGGACCAGGTTCAGGGCGAGTGGACGCTGGTGTGTCTGGCGTGGAATCTCAAACGCATGGCCGTATTGCGCCCGCAGTGAGGGAAACGCCAAGAACAACCGCTATTTTCTCGAAATAATGTCCCTTTTCGCAACAAATGACCCCGAAATGGCTCTGGTGGGACCCTTCGGGGGCCTAAGTCCGACAGGCTGCTAGGAGGAATGATTGATCGACTACAAGATATCCTGGTCACCCGGCACCAACGCCTTCGGCTGGTCCGGCACTATCCCCCTGCTCGACCCGTTGCACCGAGGCCTCGCCGCCCATCGCCAGCGTGATTGGCGCGCGGCCCTGGCCGCTTACATCGAGGCCCTGCGCGCGCGCCCTAACCGTGCCCTGGCGGCCTACAATTTTGGCTTGCTACAGATCGATCAGGGCATGGGGCTGCTCTCCATACCCTTTTTATTACGCGCCTCTCTGCTGGAGCCCGGGTCGGCTACCTATCAGGGCGCCATGCTGTTTGCCCGCCTGTGCTCGGGTGATCTGATCGCGGGCGAGGCCCTCCTCGCCCGTTGTGAGCAAGGTGGCGTCCCCATCGACGTGGCACTCTGGAAACACTATATTTCCCAAGTACGGGAGGGTATGGATGCCACCGCCTTAAACATCCTCGCCCTTCAGCCTCTTGATCCTCTGGGGGTCAGAGAGCCACCCGATCGTCCCCTGACACTCAATACTCAAAGCCCTTGTCATGCTGGCCTTGCTGAATCCTTTGCTCGCCTCCAGCAACTTTACCTCGCCCAGCGCCTGCCTGAATTGCTCGAGGAATTGTCCCTCCTGCTCGACCACCATCATGACTGGGGCGAAGGCCACTATCTGCGCGGGCGAGCACTTTCCGCCCTGCGGCGTTGGGAGCCTGCCGCTGAGGCCCTGAGCCAGGCTAGTCAGCTATTGCCGGGTCGCCCGGATGTCTGGGATCATCTGGGGAATGCCTTTGATGCTATCGAGGATTTTCTGGAGGCTAGTCGCGCCTACGATCATTCCCTGGCCCTGAACCCCGGCTTTCATGTGAGCTGGAACAATGCCGCCGATGCGGCCATTGGCACACAGCGATTTGACCACGCTTATCAGTACGCCCTTATGGCCTTGACCCTGGCACCGGGCAACGAGACCTGTTTGTTAAATTTCGCCCGCTCTTGCCACGGTAGGGGCGATTTTTCTCGGGTGCGACAGGCGCTATCCGCATTGATCAGTATCAACCCCGATCATCCGCACGCAGAGCAGGAGTTCGGCGCTCTTTGCCTCGAAGTCGGGGATCATGACGAGGCAAAAGCCCATTTTGACCGCGCCATCGCCATCGCCCCCGATGAACTGGCTATCCATAGTAGTTTGATTTTTATTAACAACTATCTTGGAGTCGAGACCCAGGCTGACATCCATGTCCGGGCCCGGCGTTACGGCGATATCCTAACCCGGGGTCTGGTGCCTCATATCTCCTGGCCCAATAATCCGGACCCCAACCGTCCCCTGCGCATCGGTTTCGTCTCCGGCGATCTGCGCCAGCACCCGGTCGGATACTTCTTTATCTCGGTCGTCGAGGCCCTGGCCCTGTCTCCTTCCCTTGAGCTTTTCGCCTACCCCACCACCCGCGCCAGCGATCCCATAACCGAGGCCTTTCGTGCCGCCTTCCATCACTGGTTACCCATTCCCGGTCTTGACGATGACGAGGCCGCCGCGCGCATCCTGGCCGATGGCATCGATATGCTGGTGGACCTTCTCTGGACATACCGACAAACATCGCATGGGCCTCTTCGCCCGCAAGCCAGCGCCCCTCCAGATCACCTGGCTGGGTTATTTCGGCACGACGGGGCTGACGCAAATCGATTATTTGCTGGCCGGCCCCTGGGACGTCCCCCCGTGCGAGGAGTCGGAATTTTCCGAGACCATCTGGCGCCTACCCCACACGCGTCTCTGCTTCTCGCGTCCCCAAGTGGCGGTCCCCGTCGCACCCATGCCCGCCCTGACCGCCGGACATCTTACCTTTGGCAGCTTCAACAATATTCGTAAAGTCCACCGATCGCGTGGTGGCGCTTTGGGCTCGGATATTGAAGGCCCTGCCAGATGCCCGCCTCTTCCTCAAGACAAAACAATTGGAGGGAAAAGCGGGTCGCGCCGCCATCGCGGCGCGATTCCTCGACGAGGGCGTGACGGCGGATCGGTTGATCCTGGAGGGCACCTCCGTCTTCGCGGACTACCTGGCTACCTATGGCCGCGTGGATATTGCCCTCGACCCCTTTCCCTACACAGGTGGCACCACCAGCATCCAGGCACTGTGGATGGGAGTCCCCTTCCTGACCTTGGCCGGCGACCGCCTGCTGGCCCGCCAAGGGGAGAGTATGCTCCGCGCCCTGGGCATGGATGAGTGGGTCGCCGCCACCGAAGGGGACTATGTGGAGACGGCGGTACGCCTGGCCCAGGCGATCGAACCCTTACAAAGCCTGCGCGCGGGCCTGCGCGCACGCCTGGAACAGTCTCCGCTCATGAACGCCCCCCAATTCGCCGCGGATCTGGAGGCCGCCTTCCGGGCCATGTGGATAAGTTGGTGCGAGGGCGGCACAGCCCAACGGGAGGCAAGGACATGACCAGGCAGCAACCACCCACTGGCACCAACACCCACAAGCCCGACCCGGCCTCCCGCCTGCGACGGGGCATCGAGGCCTTCCAGGCCGGGCGCCTCAACGAGGCCCGGCGGGTTCTGGCGAAGGTGCTGGAACGGGCCCCGGAGACCCTGGAGGCCCTGCACATCATGGGCCTGCTGGCCGCCCGGCAGGGTCGCATGGCCGAGGCCGAGGGCTGGCTGCGCCGCTGTGTCGCGATCGCCCCCGGCCACGCCGCTGCCCAGGACAACCTGGGTAACGCCCTCATGGCCCAGGGTCGGCACGCCGAGGCCAAGGTTTGTCACCGCGAGGCCGCCCGGTTGGCGCCCACCTATCCACCCGCCTGGTACAACCTCGGCAACTGCCTGCGCGCCCAAACACGCCTGGATGAGGCCGAGGCCGCTTATCGCCGCGCCCTCGCCCTCGCACCCGACTATCGGGAGGCCTGGGTCAATCTCGGCAACCTCCTGCGCGAGCGCGAGGCCTATCCCGAGGCGGAGCGCATCTTTCGCGACCTGCTAGCGCGCCAGCCCGACCTGCACGAAGCGCGACTCAACCTCGGTTCTCTCTACCGGCTTCAATACCGCTACCGGGAAGCGCGGGCCCAGTATGAGACCCTGCTGCGCGCCGTGCCGGGTCACCCGCGCGCCCTGCTCTCCCTGGCACTGGTTTGTCTGGCTGAGCATGATGAGGTCAGTGCCCAAGCCCTGATCGCCCAGGCCAAGTCCACTGGGTCGGCGCTCCCCCAGGAATTACATGCCGTACGAGTGGCCCTTTTTGCACATCAGCAGGATGTGCAATCCTTACAAGAGGAAATTGCCAAGGCACAAGCCCATGGCGATAGTAACCCTGAATACCGACATATGCTGGCGGAATTGCTCGGTAAATTGGGTTTTCACGCTGAGGCGGTGGAGGTGTGGGAAGGCATCCTAAAACAGAGCGCCACTATACCCCGTGGCCTCCTGGGTGGCCTAGTCACCAGTCAGCGATTTTTGTGCGACTGGCGCTTCTGGGACGAACGTCTTCTTCCCCTGGTCAAGCGGATTCAGCAAGGGGATGGTGGGGCAATTTCGCCCTTCGCGGCTTTCGCCGTGCCTGGTCTTACGCCTGCAGACCTGCTTCGTGTCGCGCGCGCCCGTGGTCAACATTACCGGAGCTGGATGGAGTCCGTGCCTCGAAATAGTAAGCTCCATAAGCGTCAATCCCACGACAGACTGCGCATTGGTTACCTTTCGGGCGACCTGCGCGACCATGCCACGGCCCGGCTTGCGGCCTCGGTCTTCGAGTTACATGATCGCGAACATTTCGAGATCTTCGCTTATTCCCTTGCGCCCATGGGGGCCAGTCCAATGTGCCAGCGGCTACTGGCCGCCTTTGAACACCTGACCGAGGTTCATCAATTCTCGCCCAGCGAGGTGGCAAGCCACATCCGGAATGTATGACATTGATATTCTTGTGGATATGCAGGGCTATACGCGTCATTCGCGGCCAGAAATCTCCGCCCGAGCGTCCCGCTCCCATCCAGGTCTCCTGGCTCGCCTTCCCAGGCAGCATGGGCGTTCCCTTTATCGATTACTTGATTGTTGATGAAACCGTGGTCCCTTTAGAGGAGGCAAGAGAATACGATGAGGCCCTGGCCTATCTTCCGGATACCTACCAACCCCTGGACTTCCTCCGCCAGAGCGATCCATCTCAAACCCGTTCCCAGATTGGCCTGCCCGAGGAGGCCTTTGTCTTCTGTTGCTTCAATAATCCCTACAAGTACACGCCGGAACATTTTGACTGTTGGTGCAGACTACTCCAGGCTGCGCCTCATGCCATTCTCTGGCTCTTTGCCCCGAGGATAGGATTCGGATTAATCTTCTTCAGGAGGCCGCCCGGCGCGGCATCCAGGCTGATCGTCTTATATTTTCCATTCATGTCCCCCATGCACAGCATCTTGCCAGGATTGCCCTGGCTGACCTCTTCTTGGATACCTCCCCCTGCAATGCCCATACCACTGCCTCCGATGCGCTCTGGGCTGGCGTACCGGTTCTGACCTCCATATCCGGGCCAAACTATTCAGCTCACTTGGCCTGACTCAATCCAGGCGCGGCATCGGCGGCTGGCCTTGGAAGGTTAAGACCAAGGCGTGGTAGACATCGATGGATTGCTTCTGCAAGGTCGAGACGTAGGAACGGATGGTGGCAAAGGCCTGGGCACCCGCCACGGCGCGGAAGCCACCGGAGACCTTGTGCTTGAGCTTAGGCATGCGGATATCGCGTTCGGCGAGATTGTTATCGAAGGGGACCTGGAGGTCGGTGATGAAGCGCAGCACCTCGTCGCGGTGCGCTTGCAGGCGGGTGATCAGGTTATAGGCGGGGGTCTGTTTGACGCGGCGTCGTTGGCCTGGCGGGCGGACGGCGCGCGGATGCTGGCTGGCTGCGGTGGTAAGAAGATCGTCATAGCGAGTGAAGAAGTCCTCGATCATGAGGCGAGGTAAGGCGGCGAAGCCGGCGGCACGGGCCAGTTTGGTCGCCGCGTTGGCCTCACACGAGCAGGTCGATCAGGGCTTGCGGCCAGCGGCGGCGCGGGTAGGTCTCCGCCATGGCGATGAGCTCGCGCAGATGATGCGCGTTGCAATAGGCATGGGTGCAGTCATAGCCGGCATAGGCTGACCAATGATCATGGACGAGAATGCCGCGGAAGTGGGCGAGGAGCCCGATGGCCGCCAGGGCCTGGCGTCCGCGCTGGGCATGGACGGCAAAAAAGGTGAGACAGGTGGCGCTCAGGACATGCAGCCAATGGAGTTTGCCGGCGATGCGCACGCCGGTCTCGTCGGCATGGGCGACCGTCTGCTTGATCAGGGCCTCGCCAATCGCCGCCACCGGGGCGGCCAAACGCGCCGCCGCCTCCTGCACCAGGGTGTAAAGGGTCCCGGGCGACAGGGCAATGCCCGCCACGCTGGCGAGCAGGTCCGCCGTGCGCTGATAGGGCAGGTGATGAAACTGGGTCAGGAAGACGGCGAAGGCGGCCACCCCGGCGCCATACTGTACCGGCGCGCGCACCGCGTCCGGAAAGGCGCTGCGATGGACGCGCCCACAGGGACAGGTCCCGGTCACGGTGCGGTACTCAGTGACCTCGCGGCGGATCACGAGTTCGGTGACCTGGCGACGCTCGGGCAGGGGCGTCGCGGCAAGTTCACGTCAAGTCCTGGCCGCACGCACAGGCTCCCGACAAGGGCAGGGTCACGCGCTGATCCGGGTGATCAACCCATTCCAGGGTGGCACCCGGATGCCGCGGTTGGCCGCCGGGCTTACGGCCACGGTTCTGTGCGCAGGGATTGCGGGGCGGGTTTCTTGAAGGGCGGATCGGAGGACGGCGGCTTGCTGGAGTTGTGGCTATCCTTGGCTAAGCGCGCTTCCAGTTCCTGGAGGCGTTGTCGCAGTTGCTCTATCAGGGCCGCTTGGTCGATAACCAAGGCACGTAACTCCGCGTTCTCCCGGCGCAGACGGACTAATTCGTCATCAGGTGACTGGGGTGGCGAGGTTGAGGCGGGCTGCTCAGACATGAGGCAAATTTACTTG
>CAWJBI010000035.1:0-192704 GCA_963841065.1 uncultured Gammaproteobacteria bacterium
CGCGAGCAGGTCCGCGCGCATCGCTTCGCGAAAGCGCACCTCGTCGACCTCGATCATCGCCTTGTCCACGGTGAGCCAGGCGGCGGCGCCGGCGCCGATGCCGCAGAGCACGGCCCAGGGCCCGCTCGGCGCGCACAACGCCGTCGCACCGAGCGCGGAAGCCACGGAGGCGCCGCCCTTCTTCGCCGCCGCCTTGCCGGCCAGCGCTACCGCGGTCTTGAAGCTCTGCTTGGCGCCGAGCTTGGCGGCGACGGCGCCGGCCACCTGCTTCGAGACCAGCTTGGCCGTCAGCGCTCCCGCCGCGGCACCCGCCGCGGCCGCGGTTCCGGCGCGGCTGAGATCGCGACCGAGAGCCGCCGGGTCACCGAAGGCGCCGCCGAGCCCGGCGGGGCCCAGAAGTTCCACCGTGAATCGTTCTGCTCCGCCGCGCTGCCGAGTCGGGCGCCCAGACTATCCGCGAGCCCGGCCAGGCGCGCGTCCGCGTCGGCATCGAGCGTGGCAAAGGTCGCATCGAGCCAGGTCTCGAAGCCGGTGTCTGCGAACAGCCGCTGGTCCAACTGTGCGGCCATGAACGCGCCCATATCGCCGACGGCGACGGCGGCGAGGCGCTGATACTCGCCCACCACGGTGAAGTACCAGTCGAGGTAGGCATCGACGCCGGCCTCGGCGCGGGCGAAGAAGTCGTCCAGGGCGGTTGCGATCGCTGCGTCCGCGGACGCGAGCGCATCCGTGCGGGCGGCGCCGAGCTGCGCATCCAGCTCGTCGGACAAGGCCGCCAGCGCCGGGTCCGCGCGGCAGGGGTTGGTCCAGGCGACAACGGTCTGGGCCGGCCCGGCCAAGGACGCCGGGTCGAACTGGCGAAGCTTGTGCGCAGCGTATAGGTAGGGTAGCGCGAGCACGAGGATGGTGTAGATGGAGGCCGTCGACATCGTCGCGTTCACGCCAGGCACCTCGCCCGCCGTCGCCGCCCTGCGCTGCTCGACCAGCGCCAGGGCGCCGAGCAGCAGGCTCGTGAAGAGCCAGGCGAAGACCCCCGCCTGCAACAGGACGAGCCCCCAGGCGGCGAGCCTGAGCACCGGCTTGGGCAGGCTTGGGATCACCAAGAGCGAGGCATGCCAGGCCAGCGCATCGATGGCCGCAAGGGCGCCCAAGCCCCAGCCGGCGGCGGTGCAGGAGGCCGCCGCGGATGCGTGCCGGAAGGCCGCCTCGGCCACGATGTGCCAGGCCTGCCCGCGGCTGTCCGGCCCTCCCAGCACGGCGAAGTCGAGCAGCAGAAAGGTCACACCGAGCAGCGCCAGGTTCAGCAGCAGTAGCGGCCAGCGCCGCACGACGGTGCTGACCTTGTCCGCCTGTACCTGCGTGCCGAGCCAGCGCTGCAACGGGCCGATGGCGAGCGACAGCAGCAGCACGTCCAGCGCGAGCAGGAGCCAGTGCTCCGGGTTGAGCAGCGCCGCCAGCGCCAGCAGGACCGCCGCGAACAGCAGCGCCGGCACCGTCGCGAGCGCCTGCACCAGCCAGCCGCGCACGAGCCAGCGCCTGAGCCCGCTCTGCGTGCGCGTCACCCCGGTGAGCCAGAGCCGCCGCGCAAACAGCGCGTTGCCGGCCCAGTAGGCCCAGAGCAGCCAGGCCACCGGCACCAGCAGCGACAGGGCCCAGCACGGCAGCTGGGTGACGGCGAGTGATGCGACGTAGAGGAGGCCCGCGGCGAGCGCGAGCGGCAGCAGCCGGCGCAGCGGGAGTCAGCGTTCATCGCGGCCGACGCCGATGTGACCGGATCGGCACACCGCGGTCGCGGGGCTCGCGGAGTCAGTCGACGCCGGGCGGCGCCGTCCCCACGGGATCGGCTCCCCGTGGCGAAAGCACCCGCCGCTTGGCCCCGGGCCGTCCGCGGCAGCATCGCGGCCCAGACGATGCCGCGGGTACCCTCCGCGACGGTGAGCGTCGCGTCGGAGCCGCCCATGTCAGTTCGAACCCAGCCGGGGCAGACCGAGTTGATCTTGACGTCCGTGGTGCCTGGCACTCGTCCGCGAAGATGCGCGTCACGGCGTTCAGCAGCACCTTGGAGAGCCGATCGGCGGGGCAGCAGCGTTCATGTAAATCTCACCTCGGCTTGCGGTGGTGTCTGCATCGGGGCTGTTTCGGAGCTTGGTCCGGGTTCCCTGGGGATAGGGAAATCCAATCGGACGGCGGCTGTAGTCGGGGGAACCTAGCCCAAGTTTAACACCTCAGATTATTTCTCTCTTAAGATCATACGCATATAGCGGGAAAAATCGGTCAGTGGCACTACATTCGTGAAATTTTGTGAAACCGGACGATTCAGACAAGCATTTTCTGTATCCCTCCCGGGCTGGGATCGCTGCCCAGCGCCTGGACGATCGCCAGCTGCGCCGGCTCGGCGCGGGTCGCCTTGCGCACATGCAGGGTGCGCCCGTCCGCCCGGCGGAAGGTAGCGGTCACCCGGCTCTGACAGGCGAGGCGGTCGCGCATGGTCGACCAGCGGTCGCTGATGCCGTGCGCCCGCAAGCGGCGACGGATCAGTTGCACGAATTGATAGGCCAGGACCGAGATGAACCGGGTGGCCGTCGACCCGCGCCTCGGTGCGGTGATAGATCGGGCGCAAGCCCAATTCGGATTTCAGGGACGCGGAACACGGCCTCCAGGTCGGTGAGCATGGTGTAGGTCCGCCACAGGTCGCTTGGCGTCCCAGGTCAATTCATTGGTGCGCAGGCAGTAGACCCCGGGGTGGGTCAGCAGGGTCCCAGCGACCGGCTGGCGTTCCCAGCGGATCGCCGCGGCGAGCTTGCCCGTGGCATCCGGAATCGATCTCAATGACGATAGTGCTGGCCGACCCCGTGGCTCTTGGCCTTCAGGCGCCCGATCCGTTCCCAGAGCTTGTCGATCTGCTTGGTGGTGCGTGGCCGCGCCAAGCCGTCATGCAGGGCTTGCAAGTCGGTTTCAAAGCGCTGGGTGAAGCGCTCGGCGGTCCCCTGCTCCTTGCCGGCCCGGCATTCGGAAAAGCAATACAGCCGCACTTCCTCAGCGTCGGTGTCGACCACCCGCTGGATGGCCAACGCCTCACCACTGGCCGTCGTCAGCGACGTGGCCGCGTGCATCGAACTGGCGCTGGCGCTCGCGGCTGACCACCAGATAGCGGTAACCCTGAGTGCGCAGCCAGCGGAGGTTGTCGGCGGTCGCGATCCCGGCGTCCATGATCACCAGGGCGCCGCGCGGCGCCCCCAAGCCCTGCAGCATGCCGTCCAGGGTGGTGCCCTCGCTGACCGCGCCGTCGAAGGTCTGGGAGCGGCGCACCAAGCCACTGCCATCGAGCACCAGCCCCAGGGTCACCAGCGGGCAGTCGCTGCGCTGCTCCTTGGCGTGTCCGCGCTGCGCCTTGGGGTTGCCGGCCGCCGCCCCCTCAAAGAAGGTGTTGGTCAGATCATAGAGGGTGACCGTCCAGTCCAGGCCGAACAGGTCACTGACGCGCGTAAAGACCCGTCTGTTCGATCACCGCCCGGTGCCGCATCAGCAGGTCCGCCGCCCGGTAGAACGGTGCCAGGGGGAGGGTCGCGAAGTCGACCTCCAGCAATTCCCCCAACGCACTGCGCTCACCCAGCCAGCGGTGGGTCGCCCGTTCCGAGCCCGGCGCCGCCATGCGCCCGACCACCGCCCCGACGATCAGCGCCCGTTGCGGGCCGCTCAGCCCCAAGCTCTGGAGCAGTGCGACAAAATTCACCTCCGCCATCGCCCACAGCGCCACCGACTCCACCCCGACGCTGCGCGGTCGGCTCAGCTCCAGCGCGTCGACATCGACCGCCTGCACATCGCCGCCCGCGGGGCCGCCAGTCTGGCGGGGCAACGCCTTGGCGCGCCAACAACCGGGCGAACAGCCGCTGCGCCTCCCGTTCGACGGGCCCGGCGCCGGCCAGCAAGGCGCCCTGGCCGCTACGCAATTCCTCCAGCCGCGCACAGCGTGTCGGCCACGCCTCCGGCGGCAACGCGAACTGGCGGCCCAGGTTGAGCAGGGTGACCTGCCGCACCCGGCCGCCCAGGCGCGCGGACGGCACCAGGCGGCGGGTGGTGTAGCGCTCCCCGGTGGCGCTGTTACTGGTATGCGTGCGACGGCTGTACATCCCGGTACTTTACGACACCCGGTACCCGTTTTACTCTGACCCTGTTGAATAACTTGGCACTACATTGCGGTTTTCGGCAGGCGTGTATATACGGATCAAAGGGTTAGGTACCATCTGGGGGTGATTATCAAGGGGGTCATGTTAAAGATGGGCTAGCAATGCGAGCTTGCCGTAGGTTCGTCAGGAATTGGCCGACTGATCGAACATCGAGGCCGGGGCATCTACTTCTCCCCCAAGCCTCCGCCCGTGCGCAACTGCTCGGTGAGCTTTTCGAATTCGCGCTGCATTTCCAGGTTGCGGAAGGGGCGCGGCTTGGGGACCTGGCGGCTGATGAGGCCGTCCAGGAGCTTGCGGCTGGCCTTGACGATGCCGACCAGCTCGCCGGAGACGCGCACCGTCTCGTAGGTATTCCAGGCGGTGGCGATGTCGGTCTCCAGGGCGACCCGGGCGGCGGTGATCTGGCGGCCCTGTTCGTCGAGATATTGGCGGTAAACGCCCGCTGCCTCGATGGTGAGACGCTGGGCATCAAGATTGGCGACGAGGATCTCCCGCTTCTCGGGCGCTTGCCTGAGGAGGGCCTGGGTCTGGGTGGAGAGGTCCCGGGCGCGCTCGGCGATGGCGTCGATACGGGGGATGTAGTGGTTGGCGATGGCCTGTTCCACCTGGAGATGCATCTGACGCAGGCTCTTGAGCAGGACGACGTAGAGGCCGTAATAACGCCGCGCGCTCTGCAGGTCCTCGCCGCTTTCCTCCACCAGTCGTTCGAGCTGGGCCGTGATGGCCTTGACGTTGTCGAAGAGGATGCCCAGGTCGATGAGGTTGTCGCCGACCACGGTGGAGAGCATGAAATCCAGTTGGTCGTCGCTCAGTTCCAGGCCCATGGCCCGGAGTTCGGCGGCGAATTCGCGCTTGACGGTCGCCAGGTTCGCCTCGTAGCGGGCGATGTCGGCCTGGCGGTCGGCGATGGCCTCGTCATAGTCCCCGACCGTTTTCTTGACCAGGGAGTCCGAGGGCGCGGAGACGCGCTGGCGGCGATATTCCGCCAGGTCCTGGCGGGCGTTGGCGATCTCCTGCTGCAGGACGCGGATGCGCTGCCGATGGTCCTGGGTGTTGGAGCTGGAGAGGATGGCGACGGCCTGGTCGAGGAGTTGGTCGATCTCCGCCTGGTTGCTGGCCTGATCGTCGCCAAACCAGCGGTTCTCCGGCAGGCTGGCCTGACGTTCCTGGAGGGCGAGTGTCTCTTCCAGGGTCGGCAGGACGCCATCCCAGAGGCGGGCGAAATTGGCCTGGGGGTCCGGCCCCAGGTAGCGTCGGGTGGTGTCCCAGGCGGAGCCAGCGGTCTGCTTGGAGCCTTGCCAGAGAGTCTCGGCGCCGTGTTGGGAGCCTTCGAACCAGCGCCCGGCGCTCTCCTTGGTCCCCCGCCAGAGGTCCCCGGCCGTGCCCAGGGACTTGTCCCAGAGGGAGGGCTCCGTCATCCCCGGCATCTGGTCGCGTGCGGGGGGGGGGTGTCGCGGGGACGGCGGCCGGGCCTGGGGCTTGGGCTGGATTTTGGATGGGGGTTTGCGGCTGGGCGAAGGTGAGGAGGGTCTGAAACCCAAGGACGAGGGCCAGGAGCAAGCGCGAAAGCGGTGGGTGCATGGTGGAACTCCATGACCCCGCCGGCTAGATTAGGGCGGGGGAGGGCGGATGTTCGAGATTCGACCATAATCTACATCAAGAAACCTGCCGCGGCGCGAGAGATGGGACCACATGTGGGAAAAATTGGGCTTGTTGCTTTTACTCATCGCCGCCAACGGGGCTCCGATTCTGCTGGCCTGGGCCTTGGGCCCGCTCTGGGATTGGCCCCTTGATGGCGGCCGGATGCACCCCGATGGCCGCCCCCTGCTGGGTGGGCACATCACCCTGCGGGGCCTGGCGGGAGCGGTACTGGCGACGATGGTATTGGCCTGCCTGCTTGGCCTAGGCGCAGGCCTGGGAGCCCTGATCGGCCTGCTGGCGATGGTGGGCGATGCCTTGTCTAGCTTCATCAAACGCCGCCTGGGGCTCAAACCCGGTGACAAGGCCACCGGCCTGGATCAGGTCCCCGAATCCCTTCTGCCCCTGCTGGCGGTGGCCGGGCCTTTCGGCCTGGGGTGGCTGGACATAGCCCCGATGGTGGCCGCCTTCACCCTCTTCGACATAGCGGTCTCCGGGCCCCTCTACCGGTTGCATTTACGGCGCCGGCCATATTAAGACAAGAAAACCCTCGGCTCTGCCGTGGGTTTTGGCATGAGTACTTTGGTTCTTAATTTACAAGGCGCCGATCTTCGCCTCCTGCTCCCGCAGCTTGGCCAGGGCTGCCTCTTGCTCGACGATCTTGTCGCGTTCCTTCTGGACTACGGCGGGCGGGGCCTTGTCCACGAAACTGGGGTTGGCGAGCTTGGCCTGGGCACGTTCCAGATCGCTCTGGATCCGGGCGATCTCCTTGGCGAGGCGCTGGAGTTCGGCCTCCTTGTCGATGAGGCCGGCCATGGGGATGAGGACCTTCATCTCCCCGACCAGGGAGATGGCGGACTCGGGGGCGGGCTCGCCAGCGCCCAGGACCCGGATCGACGCGGTGCGGGCGAGGAAGTCCAGGTAGGGGCGGCTGGCCCCCAGCCAGGCGATATCCTGGGGGCTGGCGTTGTCGATCAGCAGCGGCAGGGGCTTGCCGGGGGGGATATTCATCTCGCCCTTGATGCGGCGCACGCCGAGGATGAACTGCATGACCCAGTCCATTTCCGCCACGGCGGCGGGGTCCGCCAGGCTGGGATCGGCGACGGGGTAGGGGGCCCGCATCAGGGTCTCCCCCTCGATACCGGCGAGGGGTTTGACCTTCTGCCAGATCTCCTCGGTGATGAAGGGCATGATGGGGTGGGCCAGGCGCAACAAGGTCTCCAGGGTCTGGACCAGGGTGCGGCGGGTGCCGCGCTTGGCGGCGTCGGAACTGGCCTCGCTGGTGAGGGTGGGCTTGGACAGCTCCAGGTACCAGTCGCAGAAATGGTTCCAGGTGAATTCGTGCAGGGCCTGGGCGGCCTGGTCGAAGCGGTAGCCGCGGATGGCCTCGTCCACGCTGGCGATGGTGGTCTGGAGGCGGTCGCGAATCCAGCGGTCGGCGGCGGAGAACTCGAGGGGGCCGGACAGGCCGCAGTCCTGGCCCTCGGTATTCATGAGGACGTAAGCGCGAGGCGTTCCACAGCTTGTTGCAGAAGTTGCGGTAGCCCTCGGTGCGGCTGAGGTCGAACTTGATGTCGCGTCCGGTGCTGGCCAGGGCGGCGAAGGTGAAGCGCAGGGCATCGGTGCCGAAGCTGGGGATACCGTTGGGGAAGTCGGCGCGGGTGGCCTTGGCGATCTTGTCCGCCAGGTGGGGCTGCATCATGCCGCCGGTGCGCTTGGCCACCAGGGGCTCCAGCTCGATGCCGTCGATGAGATCGATGGGGTCGAGGACATTGCCCTTGGACTTGGACATCTTGTCGCCATGGGCGTCGCGCACCAGGCCGTGGATATAGACCTCGCGGAAGGGCACGTCGCCCATGAACTTGAGGCCCATCATGATCATGCGGGCCACCCAGAAGAAGATGATGTCAAAGCCCGTGACCAGCACCGAGGTGGGGTAGAAGGCCTTCAGGCGTTCGGTGTCCTCTGGCCAGCCCAGGGTGGAGAAGGGCCAGAGGGCGGAGCTGAACCAGGTGTCCAGCACGTCCGGGTCCTGCGCCAGGGGGAAGTCGGCGGCCAGGCCGTGGCGGGCGCGGACCTCGGCCTCGGAGCGACCCACATAGATGTTGCCCTCGGCGTCGTACCAGGCGGGGATGCGGTGCCCCCACCAGATTTGGCGGCTGATGCACCAGTCCTGGATGTTGCGCATCCACTCGAAATAGGTGTTCTTCCAGTTGGCGGGGACGAAGCGGATGCGGCCGTCCTCGACGGCGGCGATGGCCGGCTCCGCCAGGGGCTGGATGCGCACGTACCACTGGTCGGTGAGGTAAGGCTCGATGACGGCGTTGGAACGGTCGCCACGGGGCACCATGAGCTTGTGGTCGCGCAGGCCGGCGAGCAGCCCCAGGCCCTCCAAGTCGGCGACGATGCGCCGGCGCGCCTCGTAGCGATCCAGGCCGACATAGGCCGCCGGGATCAGGTCGCCCTCCTCGGGGGCGTTGGCGCGGATGGCGGCGTCCGGGGTCAGGAGGTTGATGAGGCCGCCGTGGGGCTGATCGGCGATGGCGTTCTCGTCGCGATGCCGCAGCCAGACGGCGTGGTCGTTGAAGTCGTGGGCGGGCGTGATCTTGACGCAACCGGTGCCGAAGGCGGGGTCAGCGTGTTCGTCGGCAATGATGGGGATGCGGCGGCCGGTGAGGGGCAGTTCGACCAACTCGCCGATGAGGTGCTGGTAGCGCGGGTCCTCCGGGTTCACCGCCACGGCGCAGTCCCCCAGCATGGTCTCCGGGCGGGTGGTGGAGACCACCATATAGCCGGTGCCGTTGGTCAGGGGGTAGCGCATGTCCCACATCTGCCCGGCCTCTTCCTCGGACAGCACCTCCAGGTCCGAGACGGCGGTGTGCAGGACCGGGTCCCAGTTGACCAGGCGCTTGCCACGGTAGATAAGCCCTTCCTCGAAGAGGCGCACGAAGACCTCGCGCACCGCCGCCGACAGGCCCTCGTCCATGGTGAAGCGCTCGTGCTCCCAGTCGAGGGAGGCACCCATGCGGCGCAGTTGGCGGGTGATGGTGCCGCCGGATTGCTCCTTCCATTGCCAAACGCGCTTGATGAAGGCGTCGCGGCCCAGGTCGTGGCGGGTCTTGCCCTCTTGTTCCAACAGCCGCTCGACCACCATCTGGGTGGCGATGCCGGCGTGGTCCGTGCCTGCCTGCCAGAGGGTGGGCTCGCCGCGCATGCGGTGATAGCGGATCAGGGCATCCATGATGGTGTCCTGGAAGGCGTGGCCCATGTGCAGGCTGCCGGTGACATTCGGCGGCGGGATCATGATGCAGTAAGGGTTTTCGCCCGTGGGGGTGGGGGCAAAGTAGCCCCGTTCCTCCCAGATCCGATACCAACCCTGTTCCAGGGCCTGGGGGTCGTAGTTCTTGTCGAGCATGATTGAAGGTAAGCAAGGTGGGCCGGCGGAAGGATGGCAAAAGTATAACCGATCGGCTGGGGGCATTGGGGGGGCCGGATCGTCACCTTCCGGTAGCTTTCAGATGCAATACTGGCTTTATTTTCCGCCGCGACACGCCGGGTGAACCGGTTTGGATGTACCATGCCCGGCACTCAGGCGGCGGCTTTGGCAGTCTCGTCGGACCCCTGGCCGACACCCTTCGGCGTTGGGACATCGGCGGTTTGCCCGCGCGGACACCCCTGCTTTTAGCCCCTGCTCATTTCATCATCTTCAATCCATTAGAGGTAAACGACGCGATGGACACCCAAGCCAAGAAACACGTTTTCGCCTTCGAGGAAGGCAATGGCAAGGACAAAAAGCTCTTGGGTGGCAAGGGCGCCAATCTGTGCGAAATGACCCAACTGGGGCTGAATGTCCCGCCCGGCTTCGTCATCTCCACGGCGGCCTGCCTCGAGTACCTAGCCTCGCCGTCCCGTACCCTGCCGGATGGCGTCATGGATGAGGTCCATGTCCAAATGAAGGCCATGGAGGCCAAGACGGGCAAGGGCTTCGGCAATCCGGATAATCCCCTCCTGGTGTCGGTGCGCTCGGGTTCGGCCATGTCTATGCCGGGCATGATGGACACCATCCTCAATCTCGGCCTCAACGCCGCAACCCTGAAGGGCCAGATCCAGCAGACGGGTGACGAGCGCTTCGGCTATGACGCCTACCGCCGCTTCATCCAGCTCTTCGGCAAGGTGGCCCTGGGGGTCCCGGATGAGCTGTTCGACAAGCAGTTCGACATCGTCAAGCACAAGGCCAAGGTCAAGGAAGACGTCGATCTCTCCGCGACCGATCTCCAGGAGATCAGCGAGCGCTTCATCAAGGTGGTCGAGGAGTACACCGGCAAGCCTTTCCCGGCGGACCCCTTCGACCAACTCGAGATCGCCATCAAGGCCGTTTTCAATAGCTGGATGGGTCGCCGCGCCGTCGATTACCGCCGTCAGTTCAACATCACCCCCGATCTGGCCAATGGAACCGCCGTCAACATCGTGACCATGGTCTTTGGCAACCGGGGCGATGACTCCGCCACCGGCGTGGCCTTTACCCGCAACCCTGGCACCGGCGAGAACAAGCTCTACGGCGAGTATCTGGTCAATGCCCAGGGCGAGGACGTAGTGGCTGGTATCCGTACCCCCAAGCCCATCGACCACATGGCCGTCGAGATGCCCCGCATCGCCAAGGAGCTGGAAGAGCTGCGCGCCAAGCTGGAGACCCATTACAAGGAGGTCCAGGACTTCGAGTTCACCATCGAGCGCGGCCAGTTGTTCTGCCTCCAGACCCGCAACGGCAAGATGAACGCCCAAGGCATGGTGCGCTCCTCGGTGGAGATGGTCGGCGAAGGGCTCCTCACCCAGGAACAGGCCTTGCTGCGCATCCAGCCCGAGTTGCTGGAACAGATGCTCTTCCCCCGTCTGGACCCCGGCCATCGCGCCGTGGCGGTGGCCCAGGGTCTGCCGGCCTCGCCGGGTGCCGCCTGTGGCATCGCCATTTTCGACGCCGACCGCGCCGAGCAAATGGGACGCGACCTGGGGCAGAAGGTGATTCTGATCCGCGAGGAGACCAAGCCCGAGGATATCCATGGCTTCTTCGCCTCCCAGGGTATCTTGACCTCCCGAGGCGGCAAGACCTCCCATGCCGCCGTGGTGGCGCGTGGCATGGGCAAGCCCTGCGTAGCCGGTGCCGAGGGCATCAGCGTCGATGTCGCCCGCCGCGAGGCCTATGTGGGCGAAACCAGCTTCCGCGAGGGTGACCTCATCACCATCGACGGCACTACTGGTAAGGTCTATCTGGGCGAGATCCCGACGGTGGAGCCGGATTTCACCAACGAGCTTAACGTCCTCCTCGACTGGGCGGACAAGGTGGCCCGGCTGAAGGTCATGGCCAACGCGGATACCCCTGACGATGCCCGTCGCTCCCTCAAGTACGGCGCCGTCGGTATTGGCCTGGCCCGCACCGAGCGCATGTTCAACGACGTGGAACGCCTGCCCATCGTCATCGAGATGATCGTGGCGGAGACCCCGGAACAGCGCCAGGCCGCCCTGGACAAGCTGCTGCCTCTGCAGCGCAAGGACTTCCGCGAGCTGTTCGAGGTGATGTCCCCCTATCCGGTGACCATCCGTCTGCTGGACCCGCCCATCCATGAGTTCCTGCCCAACGAGAACCAACTGGAGCGTGACCTGTCCGAGCTGCGCCAACTGGCCGCCACCACCCGTGGCCTGGCGGTCCTAGCGGGTACCATGGGGCTGCTGCATGCCAGTGATCATGCCCGGCAGGAGGTCAATGCCATGCGCCAGATGGTCGATCCGGCGATGGTGGAGGACGCTATCGCCAAGAAGGAGACCATGCTGCGCAAGGTGCGCGCCCTCTACGAGACCAACCCCATGCTGGGCCATCGCGGCGTCCGCCTGGGTATCACCTTCCCCGAGATCTATCAGATGCAGATCCGCGCCATCCTGGAGGCGGCGGCGGAGTGCTCGCGCATGGGCATCGAGGTCCATCCCCAGATCAAGGTGCCCCAGGTCTGCACGGCCCAGGAACTGCGCAAGGTCAAGTCCTGGGTGGATGCCATCCACACCGAGGTGGCGGAGTATTATGGCCACCCCGTGAGCTTCAAATTCGGCACCATGATCGAGGTGGTGCGGGCCTGCATGCGCGCCGAGTCCCTGGCCGAGGAGGCGGAATTCTTCTCCTTTGGCACCAATGACCTGACCCAGGCGACCTTCTCCTTCTCCCGCGAGGACGCGGAGAACAAGTTCCTGCCCCTCTACAACAACTCCGGCATCCTCCAGGACAACCCCTTCGAGGTGTTGGACGTCAAGGGCGTGGGCAAGTTGATGAAGTTGGCGGTGGATTGGGGCCGCGGGGTCCGGCCGGGCATGCACGTCGGCATCTGTGGCGAGCATGGCGGCCATCCCGCCTCCATCGCCTTCTGCCAGGAGGCGGGCCTCGACTACGTGAGCTGCTCGGGCCCCCGGGTCCCGGTCGCGCGCCTGGCCGCCGCTCACGCCGCCTTGAACGCCAAGGCCTGATCGGGCTTTAAGCCGCCGGCCAGATGATTCTGGCCGGAGATTCCGCCCAAAAAACACGGGCCGAAGTCAGCTTCGGCCCGTGTGTCGTTAGCGAGGGCCAGGTCTGCCCGCGCCGATGTCCGAGATCAGCGCCTCCCTTCCAGCACCGCGATCCTCTCCTCCAAGGGCGGGTGGCTCATGAAGAGCCGCTTGAAGCCATCGCCAATACCGCCGCTGATGCCAAAGGCCGCGAACTCGCCCGCGGGCAAATCCCGCGGCTCGTGGACGCGTTGCAGGGCGCGCAGGGCCGACGCCATCTTATTGCGGCTGGTCAGGTCCGCCCCGCCCTTATCGGCCCGAAATTCGCGCTGGCGCGAGAACCACATCACAACCATGGTCGCCAGGATCGACAGCAACAGCTGGGAGACCATGGAGACGACGAAGTAGGCCGGTCCATGTCCCTGCTCCGTCTTGAAAATGACCCGGTCCACGAAGTGGCCGATGATGGTGGACAGGAAGACCACGAAGGTATTCACCACCCCCTGCACCAGGGTCAAGGTCACCATGTCGCCATTGGCCACATGGCTGATTTCGTGACCCACCACCGCCTCCACTTCGTCACGGTTCATCTGTTGCAGCAGGCCCGTGCTCACCGCCACCAGGGCGTCGTTGCGGTTCCAGCCGGTGGCAAAGGCATTGGGGTCCGGGGAGTCGAAGATGCCTACCTCCGGCATCTTGATGCCGGCGGCCTGGGACTGGCGCTCCACGGTGGTCATCAGCCACTGCTCGAAGGGGGTGGAGGGGCTGTCGATGATCTGGACGCCCATGGAGCGCTTGGCCATGCCCTTGGACATCAGGAGGGAGATGATCGACCCGGAGAAGCCGATCAGGGCCGCCCAGACCAGCACCGCCGACAGATTCAGATCGACGCCGTTAGCCTGCAAGAGGCCCTCGAAACCCAGCAGCTTGAAGACCAGGCTGATGACCAGGAGTACGGCGATGTTAGTCGCGAGAAATAGAAGGATGCGTTTCATGTCGTTGTTCACTCTTGTGGCAAAGGGGCAGGGCGGTCGCCAGACCCGGCTCTGATGGGCGGCACGCCGCCGCCCTTACCGACGATTCTGCCGGAAGACCCGGTGTCCCGCGCCATCCTCTCGGACCACAAACTAGGGTTCGGGTTCGGGTTCGGGAAAAAAGGCTGGACAGGTCCAGGGGGGCTCTATAAAATTGTCGCTCTCGATTGATTCGGGGCCATAGCTCAGCTGGGAGAGCGCAACACTGGCAGTGTTGAGGTCGGCGGTTCGATCCCGCCTGGCTCCACCAAATATCTGGATTATTAGCCGTAGGCTAGCCCTTGCAGCCCTCGACTGGTCATCCCACCCTTCAAAGTCCCCATCGTCTAGAGGCCTAGGACACCGCCCTTTCACGGCGACAACCGGGGTTCGAATCCCCGTGGGGACGCCAATTAAAACCATGAGATATGGGCCGCCAGGCCCTTTTTTTTGCCAGAAACCTTGATTCCGTTTTATCCCCACCTGATGCCGAGGAGACCGCTACTTATTCCCGCTCGATACCCGGACAAAGCTCGTCAATCCGTCGGCACATCGCTTGCCAGTGACTGCCGCGCCAATAAAGCCGTTCGCAACCTGGACAGCGCCAATAGGCGCGCGGTGTCGCCCAGACCCTGGGTGGGATCCTGGTCATCACGGCTTCCCCGGCGACGGCAACCAGTTCCCCATTGCAGACCATGCAGCGGCTGAAGGGCCGGAGGTCGGCGCAGAGTTGGAGCCGCGCGACCAGGTAGTCGACTTGTTCCCG
The DNA here is from genome assembly GCA_963841065.1 of uncultured Gammaproteobacteria bacterium. GTDB lineage: Bacteria > Pseudomonadota > Gammaproteobacteria > Chromatiales > Chromatiaceae > M0108. The sequence continues at coordinate 14,130 of CAWJBI010000035.1, forward strand.
GGGCTTGGTCGGCCGTATGTAGCAGCCATGCGTGAGATTACGGCGCATGAGCAGGCGCCGGTCGCGGGTTAGGAGGATGCGGTGCTCCCGCCGGGACAGTTCAACCAGGGCCTCGTCGCCCAGGTCGTTATGCCACAGGGTGTCAAAGCCCAGCAGCCGCAGGCCCTTGGCCAGGGCCCCGAGGTGGGCGTCGGCAAGAAACCTGGGGACCCGCTTGGGCCTTAGCCCTAGCCGCAGGGCCGGGCGAACATCAAAGGCCTCAAACAGGGGGTAAACCGCCACCCGGTCACCCGCCTCGATGGTGGCCTCCAGGCCAAGCGATTCACCCTTGCGGATGATGAGTTCGACCTCGGTGTGCGGCACGCCGCAGAGTTCAATGAGGTGACGCACCGGCGCGGGTGCCACGCAGTCGATTACGACATCCCGCTGACGCCGTTCCGGCGGCAGGAAATCGTTCAGCTCGGCATAAAATCGCAGGGTCACCCTGGCCATGGCGATCATTTGACTACCCGGGGCTGGCGGTCGTCCAGTCCCTGTCACCTGGGTCCCCGGTGACCGCTTATCCCCGCCCCTCTCAGTGACGATGCCGGTCATCCCCATCTCCTGGTGGCGGAAATCCAGAGAAACGCCGCCGATGAGACTCCCGCATCCTTTAGCCCAGGGTAACCTCGATGGACGCCCAGGGATTGCCCTGTACCAACAGATAGGCGGGTTCCGTGATCCGACCATCCCAATCCAGGGTGATGGCCCTGTCTTTGACGACAGCGTTGAGCAGTTGGAAGTCAGGGCCGTAGAGATACCAGCTATTGGCTGCGGTGACCTTGAGGACGGCAGCAGCCGTCAACCGCCGCCACTCACCCAGCCCCTCATCGCCGATCGCGATCAGGTGGTGGCCGGTCGCCAGGAGCGACAGGGTGGCCAGGGGCCGATAAAGGGTGCTGCCCCAGAGCACCCATTCCTCCCCGTTCCTTATCACGATGATCAGATCGTTGAGATCGCGCGCCGCGACCTTGGTCCACATCAGGGCGCGCTCGTCGCTGGCGCTGGGGTTGACCACTTTACCCGCGGCCATGAGATAGCCCCTTAAACCCGGCGCCTGCCACAGGTTGAATAAGGGCGGCATGCCCAAGGCCAGCAGGGTGCTATAGGGATCATTAACCATCAACCAGCGATGTTGGAGCCGCGCCAGCCAGGGGGTGGAGAGGGGCGCCAAGGAGGCTAGCAACTGACCCAGGATCCTGGCGGATGCATAGTGCTTGAGTCCCTTGGGTTCACGCAGGGCTAGATGCGGGCGTCCATCGGCCTCAATGACCAACAAGGCGCGATCAGGGACGCTGTCGGCAATCCAGTCGCCGCCCTGGCGCCGCTGGAGCCCCGAGATACGTTCCAGCCAGGCGCCATCCACGAACTCCGACCAGGTCAGACTCTGGTCAGCGCCGGGTTCCAGGCGGTACAACTTTTCCGCGGCATAGTGGCCGACCAGGGCCAGCAGGTCCGCCTCGGGGGTCGGAATCGGAGGTGGCGGATGGGGGGTCAGGGGGGCTGGCATCCCGGCAATGGACCTTCGCTCGGCCAGCGCCTGGAGCAGGATACGCTCGGCGAGGGTCTCGACCGCCAGGTCGCCCCCAGCCGCCATGATCATGACCGCCAGGCGCTCGTCCGGGGCGACGTCAAATTGGGTGGAAAAAAAGGTGGAGCCGCCATTCTTATGCCAGGCAGTCACGCCGACCGCTGCCAGGCCGCCTTGGCGGACGCCATCCCAGCCCAGGCCAAAATCATTTTCATGGAGCGGGTTCAGTGGCAGTGTCGCGGACTGATTGAGGCCCATTTCCGTCACGGCCGATGCGGACAGCAGGCGATTCTCCCCCTCGCGTCCCGCCGCCATCAGCATCATCGCCAAGCGGCCCATGTCGCTCGGCGTCGAGTAGATGCCGCCGGTGCTCAGGACGTTGATGTATTCCTGGGGGTAGGGTTCCCCATTGACCCTGAGCGCGGTGGCGTAACTGTCGGGTGCTAAGGTTTCGATGCCAAAGCGGCTGTGCCTCATGCCCAGGGGACGGAAAATTTCCTGGTGGATAAAGTCAGTGTAGGCCTGGCCAGTCGCGGCGGCGACGAGCGGCTCGATCAGGGAGAAGCCGTCATTACAATAGACCGCCATTTCGCCGGGGGCATGCTTGAGACGCTGGCTGGCAAGCGTGGCCATGACTTGAGCGGCATGACCCTTCACTGGGAAAAAAGTGGTGCCATTCCGATAGTCGGTCCCCGGCAGGCCGGACGAGTGACTAAGCAAGAGACGGGGGGTGATGCGGGCGTAGGCTTGGCCCTGGGCCATCCGAAAATCTGGGACATAGTGGACCAAGGGCGTATCCAGGCCGATCAGCCCGCGATCGACCAGTATCAGAGTCGCAATGGCGGCGAAGACCTTACTGCCCGAGGCCAGGCCAAAGCGGGTGTAGGTGGTGGGCGCCAGTCCCCTGGGTTTGTCCAGGAACCCGAAGGCCTCGGCCCACAGGATGCGCTGGTGATCGACCAGGGCCAGGGAGACGGCGGTAGGTCCGCCGAGGTTGGCCATGGCCTCCCGTATCGCTCCGCGAGCGTCGAGGATGGTGGCGGCTTAATTCGCAGGCCGGAGGCCGGGGGCATCGCTGTCGCCGCAGCCAGGGAACAGGCTCAACATCGCCACCCCTAATCCGCCCAGACCGGCCAAGCGCAATAGCCCTCGACGGGAAATTTGCAACAGGTGGCCTTGAGGGGCGTCTGTATGCATGGGGGTTACCTTGCGGGGGTTGTGACTGCTCTCGTAACCGAGCCAGGCTATCTGACGGAATAAATGGCATACCCTCGGCTCGACATGCAGTTCGCCCACACACGGGTAGCGTCTTCGTGCTGGTCAGTCGCCGAGCTGATGGCCTGGGTGCCCACGCCCACTATGGCGCCAATGCCGGCGCCGCTGCCCGCATGACCGGAAAAGCTGCCAATGGCCGCGCCGGCAATGCCGCCGATCACGCCCGCCGTGACCCCATCCTGGATGGCTTGGTTAGTGGCGGTCTCGGTGTAGTCGTAGCTCTCGGCAATCCGACGACAGTCCTGGGAATCCCCTGGGTAGTTGATCCCGGATCTGTCCATGATCACCCGGCCAGGCTGAACTTGGTTCATGCTGCTGGCGCACCCGAGGAGGGCGAGGGTCAAGACCGACAAGGGGATAACAGAAATGGATCCTATGCTGCGATTCATGATGGCATTCCTCAAAATAAGAGAGGTTCAACACCGAAACTCACATCCAGGCGCCAGCGGTTGACGGAAGAAAGCTTGCCCACTAGCCTTATTGAACCATGATTAGCTGCCAGCCAGGGCTGGCAACGAGTATATCCATCATCGCCTATAGCCCTTTGGAAGGGATCGCATGCAAGGTGAACAGCTTCGCGGCATGAGCCGCAGGCTCCCTGAAGAATGCTATAAGAGCATGGTTTGATATGAAAGTCCTTGATGTTAGCTGCCTTGGAGAAAACCGATGAAGCATTTTCCCATCCTTCTATCCCTGATTGTGCTATTGCCCCTCATGGGTTGCAGGGAACCCGGTACCGGCACCGCGGTAGGAACAGTCGGCGGAGCCGCGGCGGGTGCCGCTATTGGTTCCACCACCGGCGATGCGGGCAAGGGCGCCCTGATTGGCGCGGGTGTCGGGGCGCTGGGGGGGTATATGTACGACTCCTCCCAAGACAGGAATAGAGGCTATTCCGATAACAGGTGCCGCAAGGGTTACTACCTCGACAACCGTGGCTATTGCCAGCCCTACCGATAACGGGCATGGCGTGGCGTCAGAACTCTTGCCTCCGTAACCGGGAGTCTTGGCCACCATGGTGGCCAGCCTAGCCGATCCCCACAGCCTGATCCGCGCCCCCCACGGGGAGGCTTCGCCGAGAAACAGCCAGCCTTCGCCCTGGTATGGGGATTGGCCGGTCTGGACGAAACCGGGCAGGTTGCTCCTCCCATCCGAATATTCACCAAATCTGGCAGTCTTGCCGCGCATCGGCCACACTTCACTTAGCTGTAGTCCGCACTGTGGAGGACAAGACCCATGTCCAGGATCCTGTGGCAAGAGAGTTGGACCCTTGGCATCGACCTGATGGACGCCGAGCACCAGAGTCTGGTGGATGGCATCAACCAACTTGCCGCGCGGTTCACCGCGGACCCTGCCCAAGCCGCGGAGCCGTTGGGGGTGGCGGGCGGGGATACCCCCCCTAGCCCTTCGGTCAACCACGTCGCTCTCATTACCGCACTCGAAGTCCTTGCCGAACAGGCCCGCGAGCATTTCAAGCACGAAGAGGCCCTGATGCGCGCCATCGATTACCCGGAGCTGGCCTCCCACCGCAGTGAACACGCCCTCTTGCTGGCCGAGTACATCGAAATGGTTCGCGATCTGGATCGCCAGAGCCTTATCCATCTCGAAAGTGAAACCGTGCAATCCCTGCACCACTGGCTGGTGGGCCACATGGTCGGCGCGGACAAGGATTACGCCGACTACTATTTCTCTATCCTCGGGCAGAAGCAGGCGCCACTTGTGGGCCGTCAGTCATCATCCCCCTCGCGGGGCTGATCGTCCCGACGGTCCTTGATCATTTTCGCCGGGGTAACCCCACGCACCCCCTCATCCAGATCCTGTGCCCAAGGGTCTGGCTAATGAAGCAAGGGCTGGATCAACTCCCATCGCTTGTCCTTGACCATCACGAAGCGGCAACGACCCGCGGAAAGCTCGGCCCAGAGATGGCCAATCAGGCGGTCATCCTCGGCGGCGGTCCAGCGGTCCGCACCCTTGTATTCGACGGCAAGGATGGGGCCTGACTGGTCGTCGGCCCCGGGCAACTGGCAGAGAAAGTCGGGGTAAAAGCGCCCATCGGCCTTCTGCAGGAAGAAACTGCTGCCCTCGCGCCGTACCAGGTTGCGGACCCAGAACAGGATGTGCCCCTTCTGCGCCTGAATGTCCAGCCAGCAGGCGCATTCGAACTCCTCCTTGCTGTCGAAATCGCCGATGCGGCCGTAAAAATGCTTGCGGAAGTCGAAGTGGCCGAAGTGCCCATCGTAATCCCGGCTGGGCGCATAGGCCTGATGATGAAACTCGAAGACCAGGCCAGGGTCATCGAGGCCACCCACGGCCACTCGGGACGCGGCGCCCTCGCCAAACAGGGTCTCCTGGTAGGCCTGGCCTACCGCTTGCTTCCGATACTCCCGGATACGCGCCTCGATCAGATTACGAATCAGGAACTTCTGCAAGTTGACGCGCGCCAGGGTCAAGCCGGGTTCCCGCAGTAATTGGGTCAGCCAGGCCGCCACGAAGCCCATCTTGTTGGCATGGGTGAGGGATTCCTCCGGCAGGTTGCGGCAAAGCCAGGCCGCCAGACGCACCGGGTCCCAATGCTCGGGCTGGTAGGACAGGCCGAGATCGCGCTGCAATTCTGGTAGAAAGCGGGATACCACCCGGCCCGTGTCGTTTTCGACATCGATCTCGCCGATTTCCGCGATCTTGAAGCCTTCATTCAGGGTCGCGAGGTCATTTGCACTCGGCTTGGCATCGTAGGGGGACAGGTCCCAGGGATACTCCAGCACCTCGGGGTCGTCGAACAACCGCAACTGCTCCCTGCCGTCGGGACCTGGCACCCGCAGCGCCAGGCGCGGCACCCGAAAGCGCTCGCCCAGTTCCGCGGGGGTCTGGAAGAATTCGATGGCGGTTGTGCGGCTGATTTCCCCGGCCTCAGCGATAGCCGCCACCGCCGTCTCGGTCGTTACCGAGGTTACGAGAACCGCCGTCTCATCCTCGGTCAGGGGCTTGTCGATAGTCAGGGTGTTGCGCTTGCCGTCCCAATTCACCTTGTCCCGCAAGGTCTTGGGCAGGTGTTTGAGATTCGGCTTTTCCGTCAGGCCGATAGCCACCGGACGCATGACCAGGCGCCCCGGGTGCCCATCCAGGTCCAAGCGACCCTGGGCGGGGTGGGCAGCGGCTACGAATTCGGCCACCTCCCGCCGGTCGAAACCCGCACCCGTCACCAGTCGGTCACGCAGCGTGCTGGCGGTCTCGGCGAAGTTGCGGGAAACGACGAAGGCATAGGACTGGTTTAGCGCCCGGGCCTGCCGATGGCTCGCCCCTGGCTGGCGCAGGACCCGGCCGAGTAACTGCTCCACCGCCGTGGCCGAGGACAGGGAGGCCATACTAACCAGGATGTAGGCAAAGGGGCAGTCCCAGCCCTCGGCCAGGGCCTTCTGGGTGATAACGAACTTCACCGGACAGGCCGGATCGGCGAGGCCCAGCTTGTAGGCTGCCTCGACCTGCTCCAGGCCCTTTACCTCGCCCGTGGCGATGATGATTTCCTCGGTGGGGATGCGCTGGTTGACGATCAACTCCTGGCGGACCCGCTCAAAATCCAGGGTCTCCACCCCCGTCCGGCGCGGCTCGGACTGGATGAGGACGATGGGTCTCAGGTAGTCGGCGCCCGCCCGGTGTTCCTCCTCGGCCAGTTTGTGCAGGGCCTCCCGGCGGCCGATGGCATCCGCCAGACACTGCCGCCAGTTGGGTTCGGCCTCCAGCACCACGGGCAGCTTGATCATCTCCTCCGCCTTCAACTCGGCGGCGGAGACGCTGTGCAGGACATTGGAGGGGGTGCGCTCCAGGTCCGGAGTGGCGGTCAGTTCCATCACCCCGCTGGGACGGAAGCGCGCCAGCATCTCGAAGGCCAGTTCGGTGCGGCTATTGTGGGCCTCGTCCACGATCACGAAAGGCCGCCGCAGGCGCAGCACATTGGCCAGGGAGAAGATTGGCCGGCGGTCGGTTCCCTCGCCGTCCGTCAGCAACTGGTCGCGCTGGGTTGGGGACAGGTTGTCGAAGTGGGACATGAGGGCGCCGTTGTCCTGATAGACCTTGCGGCACTCCTCTTCCTCCACCTGAAATGCCTGGCGGGTGGCGACGAGGATGGTAGTCGCCGTATCCAGGGTGGCACGGGTCAGGCCCTTGGCCTCCTCCAGATCCATGACGGCGATGGGTCCGGCCTCGCGCAGGGCGGTATGGTAGGGGTGCTGGCGATCCTTGAGGGCGCGCAAGGTCTGCTCGCGGATCGGTTTGCTCGGCACCAGCCAGAGGATGAGACTGTGCTCGACGCGTAGCAAATGGGTGTTGATCAGCGCCAGGCTCTTGGCCGCCAGCCAGGTCTTGCCGCCCCCGGTCGGCACGCGCAGGCAGAAATAGGGCATGTCCAGGGGAAAGGCGGGCAGGGGATGGTAGGGCAGGCCCCGCCCCCAGAGGCGCTCGGTGGTGGCGGAGAAGGCGATGGCAGGCGACGGCAGCTCATGGCAGGCCCGGAAGTAAGCCGTCACGCTCTCCAGTACCTGCGATTGGTAGGTCTTCGGCGTGAAGACAGTCATTCCCGGCCTCGCGTGATCCGGTGGTCAGGCTCGCGGTGTCCTGTTGCGAGCAAGAATTTGTCGGTCATTTGGCCTGGATGAAAATGCGAAACTAGGAAAGTATCCATTCGCCATGCTCCTTAATGGCGTCATACATGGCATCGGGAGCAAGGTCAATTTCACCAGGCCAGGAAACAAAGCCATCCACCAATTGAATGCGGTTAAAAAAAACCGGGTCCTTGAGCTGCTCAAAAACACCGTAAAGATGAGAAGGCATCATCCGCACGGGGCCCGTCAAGCCATCGGCGAAAGTGACCACGAATTCCAGATGCCCCAGGTTTCTGATATCGATAACATCCGCGTACATCAATGATCCGCCTCATTCCAGTGGTTGTATTTCTTCGGGACGCAGGTGGTTTTGGCACAAATCCCAATCCTTCAATAATTCAGTTTGATGCAGCTCAGCCCAATCCAAGACTAACTCCAGCGCGCGGCGGGGAAGCCGACCCTCGGTGAGAGTCAGCGAACGGATATCAACGGATGCCTTGTATTCGCCGTACTGGACATGGAAATGCGGGGGGACATGCTCATTAAAGAACATGCGGATGATGATGCCAAAAAATTGACTGATGATGGGCACGTTACACATCCAGGGCGTAAGGGGTCTGCTTGAAGGTGATATTCTCGCGTCCCGCGCGGGTGCCGAGTCGATTGGCGGCGGCATAAATGACCTTCGGTCCCGGGAACTTGGGCAAGCGGTCGAGCACGGGGCCGGTGAGTACGTTGCCGCCGGCCACCGATTGGTCCTTGAGGATGCCGTTGTAGAGGAGAAAGATGGCGCGGCCTTCGTGGATGCCCAGCAAGGGTGACAGGCTTTGTCCCGTCTCCCCGGAGGCGGACGAGTCAGGGGTCAAGCCGGTGCCTGTCTCCGCGAACCAGATGAATTCGGCCAGTTGGGCGAAGCTGACATCGCCACGAATCTGGCCATCGGCATCGAAAAGGGGATCGGCGGAAAGGCGGCAAAATTGAAAACCGCCGCCCAGGCCGGGCACGGCTTGCCCCTTGGCGTTGGTATAGCCTTCGGCAACGCGCTTGACGCGTTCGGCGGTGACATTGCGGGCGATGTTCTCGTCCATTTCGACGAGGATGAAACGGCGATTGCCGCCATCCTCGGCGTTTTGCTTCAGGACGGCGTGGCCGGTGGTACCGGAACCTGCGAAAGAGTCAAGGATGAGGGAATCCGATCGGTCCCAATTTGCAGGATGCGCTGGATGAGAAGCGTCGGCTTTGGGGTGGCGAAATCCGATATGGATGGCACGTCATGAAGACCTCTCGTAATCTCTTTCCGGGAGCCATCAGTATGCCCAGCAAAATCGTGTGGCCACAGGTTCACGGCACCACGCCATCGGCATTTCGTAAAGCATGTTTATAGCGTTTATAGTGCATGGACTTTGCGTTTGCCATCCTTACCGCAATAAATCAGACCCTGGCCTTCAGTATGTCGAGCAAACTCCTTTGCGAATAGTGCCCACACCCTTGTTCGCGTGGCCAAGTTCGCTCCCCAGAATTTGGGTTGATTTCGTACAATAAGATTGGGCCGTATCCTCGGCAGTCATCGGTATTGCCAGTGCCAATCACCATTGCGGAAAATTCCTTGTTTCAGTCTTCAAACTTATACTGCGTATCTTTTCGTTCCCTCTGGGTAGCAGGTTACGGCCGCCATTGAAACAGGTCGAAGGTTCGCATAAACCAGTACATATTCATGCATCGGCGCGATGGTCCGTGGTCATTGGCGACAGATATTTCTTTTGCCAGGCAAAACGGTCGCTACGAAGTTCTGACCCCCAAACACCTCATCCATTAAGCAACCGCAGACGTGGCGATCTCATTATCATCAATGGAAACGAAGATCGGCCCCATCCTCCCGCAGAAACTGCTGCAGCAGCACCATCCGTGGATACATCATGCACAGCCAGCGGTCGTGCCGGTCCAGGGTCTCGCCTTCCTTGCCAACCACCTCGCCCAGCCAGCGACGGATTTCGGGGCTGTTGACGTTATCGTTGTAAACCCAGCCCTCGTTTCCGGTGTTGTAGGGTGGGTCGATATAGATGCACTTCACCCGACCGGCATAGCGGGGTAGCAGGGCCTTGAGGGCATGCAGGTTGTCGCCCTGGACGATCAGGTTCCCGCTGTCCCCGGCGCCGCTAGCGGGGACGCAAGACAGGGCTGGCACCGGCTCCAGCAGGCGAAAGGGGACTTCCCGGTGGTGTCTGACAACGGCGTCCTTGCCGATCCAATTCAGGGTGGGCATCGCTAACTCACTGACCCCAATATCACTCCGGCATATTCGGCGGGTCGAGATCCTCGACCGGCTCGGCGCGGGCCGGGTCCATCCTGGCGAGCTTTTCCTCCAGCAGGGCGGCGTGCTCGTTCTCTTCCTCGACCATCTCGGCGGCGAGCTGGCGCACCTCGGCATCGGGGGAGCCGGCGGCGACCTGGGCGTAGAAGTCGCGGCCGCGAATCTCGTTGTGCAGGGCCAGGTGCAGGGCCTGGATGGGGGTCATGAGGTAGTTGAGGTCGTCGTCCTGCTCGGCGGCGTTGGCCTCGGGGCTGCCGCCGGCGGCCCACTTGAAGTCCCAGGGTGGGATCTGGGGCAGGACGATGCCCTGGGCGCGCCCCTCGACCTCCTGGGCGTGGAGGTCGCTCATGCCGCGACAGGTAATCAAAGAGCTCGGCGATCTCCGGGTTGTTGTGGACGGCCAGGTTGCCGGCCAGTTCGCGGTAGCGCTCGGCGGACTCGTATTCCAGTTCCAGGGCGTGGGCCAGGAATTCGGGGATGGTGGCGATGCTGGCGGGCTGATGGTTGCTCATAGCTGAAACTCCGCTTCGATTTCCGGCAGGGTGGCGCTGGACAGGTGGGGCGGCTGCCAGGAGGGCAGCTCCTGGGCGTAGAGGAGGCCGAGGGACATGCCGTCGTCCATCTGGATGCGGCGGGCGGCCTCGACGGGGTCGTCGGTGGCCTCGGCGGCGTTGGGATGCACCAGGTGCTTCCAGTCCTTTTGTTCCGGCTGGTAGGTCTGGCAAGGGCTGAGGACGTGGAGGAAGGCGAAGCCCGGGTGCTGGATGGCCTGGACGATCAAGCGGGTGAGATCGCTGGGGTCGCCGGTGAAGCCGCGGGCGATGAAGGAGGCGCCGGCGGCCAGGGCCAGGGCGGTGGGCTGGAAGCGCCGCACGCCCGGTGCCGCGCGGGGTGAGCTTGCTGCGGGTCCAGTCGGGCTGGGTGGTGGGCGAGGCCTGGCCCTTGGTCATGCCGTAGACCTCGTTGTCCATGACGATGTAGGTCAGGTCCATGTTGCGCCGGCAGGCGTGCAGGAAGTGGTTGCCGCCGATGGAGAAGCCGTCGCCGTCGCCGCCCGAGACCAGCACGGTGAGGTCGGGCCGCGCCGCCTTGAGTCCGGCGGCAATGGCCAGGGAGCGGCCGTGGATGCCGTGGAAGCCGTAGCTGTCGATGTAGGCCGGCAGGCGCGAGGAGCAGCCGATGCCCGAGACCATCGCCAACCGCTCCTTGGGCAGTTGCAGGTAGGCGGCGGCCTTGCTCATGGCGGCGAGGACGCCGAAGTCGCCGCAGCCGGGGCACCAGATGGGGTTGATGTCGGATTTGTAATCCTTGGCCTTGAGGGCCGGGGTGCTGGTCGCGGCTTCCATCTCAATGCTCCTGGTTGGGGCTGGCGGCGGGGCGGGCGAGGGCGGCGGCGACGATGTCGCCGGGCCGCAGGGGCAGGGGGCCGGGCCGGGCGAGGGATGCGCGCCTCGGCGGGCAGGGCCTGTTCCGCGTGCAGGTAGTGGAAAAGCTGGGCGCCCTGGTTCTGCTCGACGACCAGGATCTCCTCGGCCCCCGCCAGGGCCTGGGCCAGGTCGGCGTGGCGCAGGGGGGCGATGAGGCGCAGGGCGATGGCGCGGGCCGGCCGGCCCGCGGCGGTCAGGCGTTCCGCGGCCTCGACGACGGCCCCGGTGGCCGAGCCCCAGGTGACGAGGGCGATGGGGCCGGCGCCGCTGATCTCGGCCCAATAGTGACCGTAGTCGAAGTCGGTGAGCTTGCGCTGGCGCTTCTCGGACTGGGCCAGGTGGTCCTTGGCCATGCTCGAGGGCGTACCGCGCGGGGTTGTGCTCCAGCCCATCCGCCGTGTACATGCCGCCCGCCTGTCCCGGCAGGGCCATGGGCGAGACGCCGGACTCGGTGAGGGTGTAACGGCGGTAGGGCTCATCGCCCATCTCCGCCACCAGGCGCGGGAGGGCCTCCGGGAAGCTGGCCGGGGGGGCGCAGATGGTGCGGGACTGGCCCAGGGCCTGATCGGTGAGGACGATGGCGACGGTTTGCAGATGTTCCGCCAGGCGCACCGCCCACTGGGTGGTGAAGACGCAGTCGCGGATGTCGGTGGCCGCCAGCACCAGGTGCGGGGCGTCGCCGTGGAAACCGTAAAGGGCGATATTGAGGTCCGACTGTTCGGACTTGGTGGGGATGCCGGTGGAGGGGCCGCCGCGCATGACATTGGCGACGACGATGGGCGTCTCGCTGGCGACCGCCAGGCCCAGGCCCTCCATCATGAGGCTGAGGCCGGGACCGGAGGTGGCGGTGAGGGAGGGGACGCCGCCGAAGGAGCCGCCAATGATCATGTTGACCGAGGCCAGTTCGTCCTCGGCCTGGAGCAGGCCGCCGCCGACCTTCTCCAGGCGGGGGGCGAGCCACTCCAGCATCTCGGTGGCCGGGGTGATGGGGTAGGCGGCGACGAAGCGGATGCCACCGCGCAGGGCGCCCAGGCCGCTGGCCTCGTTGCCGCTCATGTTCCAGCGCTCGGTGCCCGGGATCTCGACGAGGGGCTTGCCGGGGGCGGCGGCGTAGCCGGCCTGGAGGCAGGCGACGGCGGAGTCGGCGACGCTGGCGCTCTTCTTGCCCAGGGTCGCCCGGGCCTCGATCTCCAGGGCCGCCAGGGGCAGACCGGCCATGGCACCCGCGGCGCCCAGGGCGGCCATGTTGAGCCGGCCGCCCGCCACGGCATCGGCCAGGGCCTTGAGCGGCAGAGCCACCACCTGGGCCCCGCTCGCCAGAATGGCCGGGGGCACGGCGCCGCCCGCGGGGTCGGTCAGGATCAGGCTGGAGCCGTCGAGGGGGATCTCGTCGAGGAAGCGGCTGATGTTGAGCCAGTCCAGGGCCACCAGGATGTCGAAACGGTCGTCCATGGCGTTCACCGGGCGTCGGTCCGAAACGCACCATGGCCGCTGACTCCCCGCCCCGGATCTGAGGACCGGCGGAGCGGGTCATGAGGCCGTAAAAGCCGGCGCGGGCCACGGCGGCGAGCAGAATCGAGCCCGTCGTGACGGCGCCGCTGCCGCCCGAGCCGGTGATGGCGATGGACAGCCGGGGCGGCTGGCCGGTATTGGATTCCTGGAGCATGTCTGGGGATGGGGTGGCAAATTGGGAAAGGGTGCGGAATGATAGCCCAGCCGGGGCCGGGGCGTAATCGACTGAATGCCGGACGAGGCCAATAATCACTAACCCTTCGCGCCAGGAAAACCCTTCAGGCAGGCTCGTCGGCCCGGCTGGGGCTGACGGTCATATCGCGTCCCACCCGGGCGGCCGGCCTGCGCCCGGGGTCAAGGGCGTCTTGCTTCCCGTCGCCCTTTTTGTTTCCATCCTCGCTCATGAGCATCACCATCTCCCGCATCAACCGCATCCGCCAACTACCCGCGCAACTCGTCAATCAGATCGCCGCCGGCGAGGTGGTGGAGCGGCCGGCGTCCGTGGCCAAGGAATTAATTGAAAATAGTCTGGACGCCGGCGCGGATCGCATCGAGATCGACCTGGAACAGGGGGGCGTCAAGCTGCTGCGGGTGCGGGACAATGGCTCCGGCATCCCCCGCGAGGACCTGGCCCTGGCGCTGAGTCGCCACGCCACCAGCAAGATTGCCAGCCTGGCGGACCTGGAGGCGGTGGCCTCCCTGGGCTTTCGGGGCGAGGCCTTGCCCAGCATTGCCTCGGTCTCGCGCCTGGAGGTGCGGTCCCGGGCCCGCGATGCCGAGGAGGCCTGGTCCATCCGCGGGGACGGTGGCGATCGCCTCGATGAACCGGCCCCGGCCGCCCATCCCATCGGCACCACGGTCGAGGTGCGCGATCTCTTTTACAACACCCCGGCCCGGCGTAAGTTTCTGCGGGCCGAGAAGACGGAGTTGGGCCACATCGAGCAGGTGGTGCGGCGTATCGCCCTGGCCCGGCAGGGGGCGCGCTTCCGCCTCAATCACAATGGCCGCACCCTGCTCGATCTACCGGCGGCGGAGGGCGAGGAGGGGATGCGGCGGCGGCTGGCGCAACTGGCGGGGGAGGGCTTCCTGGAACATGCCCTGGCGGTGGCGGAGGCGGCGGTCGATCTGCGCCTCCAGGGCTGGGTGGCGGCGCCGGCCTTCTCGCGGAGCCAGGCGGACCTGCAATTCTTTTACGTCAATGGCCGCCTGGTGCGGGACAAGCTGGTGACCCACGCCGTGCGCCAGTCCTTCCAGGACGTGCTGCATCAGAGCCGCCATCCGGCCTATGTCCTCTACCTGGATTTGCCCCCCCTGCTGGTGGACGTCAATGTCCACCCGGCCAAGCAGGAGGTGCGCTTCCGGGAGGGCCGTCAGGTCCACGACTTCATCTTCCGCGCCTTGCATCGGCGGCTGGCGGAGGGGGAGATGGGCGGCGGTGTGGCCACCTTGGGGGCACCGGATTCCGCGCCGGGTTTCGGTTTCGCGACGGGACCGGTGGAGCGGGGGGCCCCGCCCCGCCAGTTGCCCATGTCCCCGCGGATCGCGGAGCGGCGCGGCGACTGGCTGGCGCATCTGGATGTCCAACGCCCCGCCCCCGCGCCCCTGTCCGGTGCCACGGGAGCAGGCCCTGGTGGGGCCCTGACCGCCGGTCTCGCCAATGTCCTCTCGGGCGTCGGACCTGGCGCGGACGAACTGGGGGAGATTCCGCCCCTGGGTTACGCCCTGGCGCAACTCCAGGGTATCTATATCCTGTCCCAGGCAGCGGATGGCCTGGTGATCGTGGATATGCACGCCGCCCACGAGCGCATCGGCTACGAGCGCCTCAAGCAGTCCTGGGAGGCGGGCCTGGCGGAGGGCGGGCAGGGCGGCGACCTGGCCCGGGGTCTGCGCCGCCAACCCCTGCTGGTACCGGTGGTGGTGCGCGTCAGCGAGCGGGAGGCCGACCTGGCGGAGGCCAGCGCCGGGGTCTTGACCCGCTTCGGCCTGGTCGTCGATCGGGTCGGTGAAGCCAGCCTGGCGGTGCGGGAGATCCCGGTCCTGTTGCAGGGCGCCGATGCCGAGGGCTTGCTCCGTGACCTGTTGGCGGATCTGGTGGTGCATGGTCGCAGCGACATGCTCCAGGCCCGGGTCAATGAGATCCTGGCGACCCTGGCCTGCCATCGCGCGGTGCGCGCCCATCGCCGTCTGACCCTGGAGGAGATGAATGCCCTGCTGCGGGACATGGAGCGCACCGAGCGGGCGGATCAGTGCAATCACGGCCGCCCGACCTGGGTCCGCCTGTCCTTGGCGGAACTCGACCGCCTGTTCGCGCGCGGGCGCTGATCCCGGTTCTCATCCCCCAAGACCATGTCCGATCGCCCCCTCGCCGTCCTCCTCATGGGTCCCACCGCCTCCGGCAAGACGGAACTGGCGCTGGAGCTGGCGGCCCGCTTTCCCTGCGACATCATCAGCGTCGATTCGGCCCAGGTCTATCGCGGGCTGGACATAGGCTCCGCCAAGCCTGGGCCGGAGGTGCTGGCGGCCACGCCCCATCGGCTCATCGATATCTGCGAACCGACCGAGGCCTACTCCGCGGCCCGTTTCCGGGCCGATGCCCTGCGCGAGATGGCGGAGAGCGTGGCCCGGGGGCGGATACCGCTCCTGGTCGGCGGCACCCTGCTCTATTTCCGCGCCCTGCAACAGGGGCTGTCGTCCTTGCCCGAGGCGGACTCCGAGCTTCGCGCCCGGCTGGAGGGGGAGGCGGAGACCCTGGGCTGGGCGGAACTGCACCGACGGTTGCTGGCGGTGGACCCGGAGGCTGGCGCCCGCATCCATCCCCACGACGCCCAGCGCATCCAGCGGGCCTTGGAGGTGTTCGAGCTTACCGGCAGGCCCCTGAGCCAGTTGCAGCGGGAGTCCGGGCCCGAGTGCCCCTTGCCCTACCGCCTGCTCAAGCTGGTCCGTGCCCCCCGGGAGCGGGCGGTGCTCCGCGAGCGTATCGCCGTGCGCTTTCAGGCCATGCTGGAGGCGGGTTTCGAGGAAGAGGTACGAAATCTCTGGGCTCGGGGCGATCTGACCCCCGACCTGCCCGCCATGCGCAGCGTCGGATATCGGCAAATATTGAATTACTTATTGGGTGGCTCAAGTTTTGGCGTTATGATCGAGCGCGGGGTTATCGCCACGCGGCAACTGGCCAAGCGGCAACTGACCTGGCTGCGCGCCGAGCCCGATTGCCACTGGATTTTCGATGACGAAGACCCTTATGACCAGGCCCAACACCTCCTGCACCATGCTGGTCCTTGAACTTCGCCAGAATATCGTGGTCCTATTTACACTTTTCCGCGGGAGCGTCTTTTGGCCCCCGCCGCGACACATACTCACATGCATCAACTAGAAGAATCGGGAGATCCCTCCATGTCCAAAGGGCAAAACCTTCAAGACCCCTTCCTCAACGCCCTTAGGAAGGAGCGCGTCCCCGTCTCCGTCTTCCTCGTGAACGGCATCAAGCTCCAGGGCCAGATTGAGTCCTTTGACCAGTTTGTGGTACTCCTCAAGAACAACGTGAGCCAGATGATCTACAAGCACGCCATCTCCACGGTCGTGCCAGCGCGTAACGTGCGGATCGCCCCCCCCTTGGTCGATGATATGCCCGAACCCGGTAACACCTGATCCCGCGCGGGGCGCGTCGGGTGGGCCTGAGGGCTCGCCGCACCGCACCCCCTCAGAGCTCCAACCCCCCTTTTTTTCCTTTCCCCAGAAGCTGAAACCATGTTCGAGCGCCCGCGCGCCGGAGAGAAGGCCGTCCTTGTTCATCTGGATCTGGGACGTGTCTCGGACCCCGAGGAGGTCGAGGAATTTCGCCTGCTGGCCCGGTCTGCTGGTGCCGAGATCGTGGGCCAAATCGGCGGTAGCCGCGCTACCCCCGACCGCCGTCTCTTCGTCGGTTCTGGTAAGGCGGACGAATTGAAAATGCTGGTGGAGGCCGGAGCAGGCGGAACTGGTTATCTTCAACCATGCCCTGTCGCCGGGCCAGGAGCGCAACCTGGAGCGGCACCTCCAGTGCCGGGTGCTGGATCGCTCGGGTCTCATTCTGGACATCTTCGCCCAGCGCGCCCGTTCCTTCGAGGGCAAGCTCCAGGTGGAACTGGCGCAACTCACCCACCTTTCAACCCGGCTGGTCCGGGGCTGGACCCACCTGGAGCGCCAGAAAGGCGGCATCGGCCTGCGTGGGCCGGGCGAGACCCAGCTCGAATCCGACCGCCGCCTGCTCGGCAAACGCATCGCCACCCTCAACAAGCGGCTGGAGCGCATCGTCGGTCAGCGGGCCCAGGGTCGGCGGGCCCGGGACAAGGCGGAGTTGCCGACGGTGTCCCTGGTTGGCTATACCAATGCCGGCAAATCGACCCTCTTTAACAGTCTCACCCAAGCCGGCGTCTTCCAGGCCGACCAGTTGTTCGCCACCCTGGACCCGACCCTGCGCCGGCTGGAGACTCCGGATGGCCCGGCGGTGATTCTGGCGGACACCGTCGGCTTCATCAATCATCTGCCCCACGAGTTGGTGGCCGCCTTCCGCTCGACCCTGGAGGAGACCCGCGGCGCCGATCTGCTGCTGCATGTCATCGACGCCGCCGGGGCGCGGCGCGAGGGCTGCATCGCCGATGTCGCGGAGGTCCTGGATGAGATTGGTGCCGGCGAGGTGCTCCAGATCCAGGTCTTCAACAAGATCGATTTGCTTCCGGACGCCGAGCCCCGCCTGGAGCGCGATGCCCAGGGCCAGGTGCGGCGGGTCTGGCTGAGCGCCCAGACAGGGGCGGGCATTGATCTGCTGCTGGGGGCCATCGCCGAACACTTTGGCACCGAGCGGTTGCGCCGCTCGGTGCGCCTGGGTCCGGGGGAGGGTGCGCTGCGGGCCTGGTTTTTCACCCATGCCCAGGTGTTGGCGGAGGCGCACCGGGAGCAGGGGGGGTGGGATCTGGAGGTCCGGGTACCGCGTCTCGACCTGGAGCGTCTGCTTAGCCGCTATCCGGCGCTGGCGGGGTGTCTGTCCGAGCCCCTGGCGGTACAAGAGCAAGAGCAAGAGGAAGGGGGGCTGGCTGTGCCGGCCCAGGCCTGAAGCGGGCGGGTTTGCCGAACCTCTTTATCCTTCCTTACAATGTCACATCCGAATGGCGAATCGTCGCCCCTAGGTGGCGTCCCGGTCCGATGGCTGGGATTCGTCCAACGACCCAAGGGTCAACAGCATGGCGTGGGGTAACTATGGCCTGGAATGAGCCCGGTGGCGGCAACAGGGATCCCTGGGGCGGCAAGAGCGGAGGCGATCAGCAGGGTCCGCCGGACCTTGATGAGGTGGTCCGTAAGCTCCAGGAACGTTTGGGGAGCCTGTTCGGCGGTAATAAGAAGCCGCCCAAGGGTGAGCCCGAGGAGAAAGGGGGCGGCTCGGGCGGCGGCTTTCCTGGCCTGCCCAGCGGAGGTATCAGCCGTAAGGCCGCTGGCGTGGTGGTGGGCATCCTCTTCGTCATCTGGCTGGGATCCGGGATCTACATAATCCAGCCGGCGGAGCGGGGTGTGATCCTGCGCTTCGGTGCCTATGCCTACATGACCGAACCAGGTCCGCATTGGCATATCCCCTATCCCTTCGAGAATGTGGTCAAGGTTAATGTGGACGAGATCTCGTCCTTCACCCACAAGGCCACCATGCTGACCCAGGACGAGAACATCGTGGAACTGGAGCTGACGGTGCAGTCGCGCATTCAGGACGCCGCGGACTACCTCTTCCAGGATCAGGCCCCGGAAAAGACCTTGCGTGATGCCACGGAGACCGAGGTGCGCAAGACCATCGGCGCCAGCAAGCTCGATTACATCCTGACGGAAGGCCGCGGCGCGGTCGCCACCACCATCAAGGATCGGGTGCAGAAACTGATGAACCAATACAAGACCGGGCTGGAGGTCACCTCGGTCAACATGCAACCCGCCAAGCCCCCGGAACAGGTCAAGGAGTCCTTCGACGACGCCATCAAGGCGCGCGAGGATAAGGAGCGCCTGGAGAACAAGGCCGAGGCCTATGCCAACGAGATCGTGCCCCAGGCGCGTGGCGAGGCGGCGCGGATGGAGGCGGACGGCAAGGCTTATCGTGATCGCGTCATCGCCAGTGCCGAGGGCGAATCCGCCCGTTTCCTGTCCGTGCTGGGCGAGTATGCCAAGGCCCCCGAGGTCACCCGCGAACGCCTTTATCTGGAGACCATGGAAAAGGTGCTGAGCGAGACCAACAAGGTCCTGCTCGACGTCAAGGAAGGTGGCAACAGCCTGGTCTATTTACCCCTGGACCAACTGGTCAATAAGAAGCAGGCGGGTCAGGAGGCGAAAGCCGCCGGCCAGGCCACGACCCCGCCGGCCGCCGCCAGCGAGCAGGGCCAGGCACCCAGGAAGGATACCCGAGATTCTGCTCGCGAGCGGAGGGAACGCTGATGAATCCCCAGATCAAGATCTTGGCCCCGGTCGGGCTCGCCGCGCTGGCCCTGGTTATCTATGCCTCGGCCTTCATCGTCAACCAGTGGGAAGTGGCCATCAAGCTGCAATTGGGCGAAATCGTCGATAGCGAATACAAGCCGGGCCTGCACTTCATGGTTCCCATCATCAACAACGTCAAGACCTTCGACGCCCGCATCCAGACTCATGATTCCCGGCCCCAGCGTTTCCTGACGGTGGAAAAGAAGGATGTCATCGTCGATTACTACGCCAAGTGGCGCATCACCAACCCGGGGCAGTTCTACCGCTCCACGGGTGGCGATAGCACCCGCACCGCGCGCCTGCTGGCCGAGCGTATCAACACCGGGCTCCGTGACGAGTTCGGCCGCCGCACCATCCAGGAGGTGGTGTCCGAGGATCGCTATCAACTCATGGACGAGTTGACCAAGGAGGCGGATCGTCAGGCCAGTGAACTTGGCATCGAGGTGGTGGACGTGCGGGTCAAGAAGATAGACCTGCCGCCGGAGGTCAGCGAATCCGTCTATGAGCGGATGCGCGCCGAGCGCGAGCGGGTGGCCCGCGACTTGCGTGCCAAGGGCGGAGAGGCCGCCGAACGCATTCGCGCCGATGCCGATCGCCAACGCACCGTCATCATCGCCGATGCCTACAAGGTGGCGGAAGAGGCCCGCGGCGAGGGTGATGCCAAGGCGGCCGAGACCTATGCCAAGGCCTACAATCAGGACCGGGATTTCTATAGCTTTTACCGTAGTCTCAATGCCTACCGCACCGCCTTCGGTCAAGGCGGGGATATGCTGGTGCTGCAGCCCGATTCGGATTTCTTCCGTTATTTCAATAAAACGGGCCTTATGGGCGCCACATCGGTGGATGCTAGCCGCGAGGTCACCCCGCCGGCCTTGCCCTCTAAATTAGCTCCGGTTAAGGCTCCGCCCCCGGCCGTGGCTCCTCCTCGGCCCGTGGCACCGGTCAAGGCCCCGGTCGCGGCTCCTGCCCCGATCAAGGCTCCGGTCCCCGCCGAAGCCCCGGTGTCGCCACCGGCGCCAACCCCGGAGCCAGGCCCAGCCGCGGCTCCCGTCGGTGCCCCCCCTCAGCCGGAAAGCCCGCCGGCTGGCCTCATCCCCGCCCCAGCGGACCCCGCCCGGGATCAAGCTCCTCCGAAGGCTCCCCACCAGCCGATAGGCCAACAGGGCAGCGGTGAAATCGGGACCCTGCAGTCCGCGAATGGGGGCGAATTCCATCAGATCCAGCCCAATAATTTGGCGCTGGGCGGCTACTGATTCGAAGAGCCGCAGGGTCGGATAACAGTCAGTCCCACCAGGCACCCGTGGCCCCGTGGCCGGCATGGCGCTCGGGTCCATGCTGGCCAAGTCCAGGGTGAAAAATTCCTGGCGGGGGAAGTTTTCCGGCAGCGTCGCCGTCTCCACCCGCCTGGGTACCAGGGTCTCGGCATCCATGAAGGCCCCCGTATTGCCGACGTGCCTATGGATCAGGAGAGCGGGGCTCAAGCCCCCAGGGGATGAAAGTCCCGGCGCGGGGCCTGCATGAGGTTAAGTGCTGGACCTGGACCGCGGGCAGCCCCCGGGGCATCATCAGGACAAGCGGTCACGAAAATCCTCGTAACCGAAGCTTTTCACCAGTCGCAGTTCATCCGTGTCGGAGTTCCACAGGGCAATACTTGGGATAACCATGCCGTTGAAACTGGTGGTCTTGACCATGGTGTAGATGGCCATGTCGTGGAAGATGAGGCGGTCGCCGATCCGCAGGGGCGCGGGGAAGCCGTAGTCCCCCATGAAGTCACCCGCCAGGCAGGTCTGACCGCCAAGGCGATAGGTGTGGAGCCCTGGGCCGGGTTCGCCAGCCCCCTCCACATCGGGGCGGTAGGGGGCCTCCAGGATATCGGGCATGTGGCAGGTGGCGGAGGTGTCGAGGAGGGCGATGTCCATGCCGTTCCAAATGGTATCGAGGACCTGGGTCACCAGGACGCCGGCATTCAGGGCGATGGCCTCGCCGGGTTCCAGATAGACCTCCAGGGACCAGCGCCGGCGGAAGTCGCGGATGAGTTGGATAAGACCATCGACCTGATAGTCCGGGCGGCTAATGTGGTGCCCGCCACCGAAATTGATCCATTCCATGCCGCCCAACCAGGGGCCGAAGCCTTCTTCCACCGCCGCCAAGGTGCGGGCCAGGGGCGGCAGGTCCTGTTCACAGAGGTTGTGAAAGTGCAGGCCGCTGAGGCCTTCCAGAGTCTGCCCCATGAGTTGAGCGCGGGGGATGCCGAGGCGGGAGCAGGGCGCGCAGGGATCATAGAGAGGATTCCAGCCCTCGGTATGCTCCGGATTGATGCGCAGCCCAAAGCGCAGCCCGGGCCTTTCAGCTCGCGCCTCCTGGATCAGGGGCTGGAAGCGGTGCCATTGGGCCAGGGAGTTAAAGAGCACGTGGTCAGCGATCCCAAGGATCTGCCTCAGTTCCCCCTCCTGGTAGGCCGGGGCGAAGCAGTGGACCTCGCCGCCGAACTCCTCCCGCCCGAGCCGCGCCTCGTGGAGGCCGCTGGCGCAGACGCCCTTGAGATAGCGCATCAACAGTGGGGCCAGGGCGAAGAGGGAGAAGGCTTTGAGGGCGAGCAGAACCTTGGCCCCACTCTCGCGCTGGACGCGTTCCAGGACGCGCAGATTGGCCTCTACCCCTACTTCGTCCACCACGAAGCAGGGGGTCGGCACCCGGCTGGTATCGAAACGGCGGAAACGCTCCCGGTTGGGGTTTGGGTGGATCTTTTCGCCTGTCATGCCTACTCCAGGCCGCTCTCCAGCATCCGGACTTCCCAAGGCAGGCCATAGCGGTTGAGGTCGTCCATGAAAGGATCGGGATCGAACTGCTCCATATTGAAGACTCCGGCGCCGCTGCCAGGCACCGGTGAGCATCATGCTTGGCCCCGATCATGGCGGGGACGCCGGTGGTGTAGGAGATGGCCTGGGATTGGACCTCGCGGTAGCAGGCCTCGTGGTCGCAGATGTTGTAGAGGTAATAGACCTGTTCTCCCCGTGCCTTGAGACCCCTGGCGAGGCAGCCGATGCAGGTGCGGCCCTTGGTCAGGGGCCCCAGGCTGGCCGGGTCGGGGAGCAGGGCCTTGAGGAATTGCAGGGGGATGACTTCTGCCCCTTGTAGATCACTGGGTCGATGCGGGTCATGCCAACGTTCTGGAGTACCTCTAGATGCTTGAGGTAGTTGTCGGAGAAGGTCATCCAGAAGCGGGCGCGGCGGATGCTCGGGGAAATGCTTGACCAGGGATTCGAGTTCCTCGTGGTACATGAGGTAGATCTTCGTGGCCCTATGCCCTCGGGGAAATCGAAGCGCGGCTTGTGGCTGAGGGGTCGCGTGGTTCACCCACTCACCGTTCTTCCCAGTAGCGGCCCGCCGCGGTCACCTCGCGGATGTTGATCTCGGGGTTGAAGTTGGTGGCAAAGGGCTGGCCGTGGTCGCCGGCATTGCAGTCGATGATGTCCAGTTCGTGGATCTCGTCCAGGAGATGCTTGCGGATGCCAGGCGGTAAAGACATTGGTTACGCCGGGGTCGAAGCCGCTGCCGAGCAGGGCCATGAGTCCCTGCTCGCGGAAGCGCTCCTGGTAGGCCCACTGCCAGCTATATTCGAACTTGGCTGTCTTCGGGGGCTCGTAGTTGGCGGTATCCAGGTAATGGACGCCGGTGCTCAGGCAGGCATCCATGATGGCCAGGTCCTGGTAGGGCAGGGCGACATTGATGACCAGGTCCGGGCGCTCCCGCTCCAGGAGGGCGGTCATGGCGGCGCGGTCGTCCGCGTCCACCTGGGCCGTCGCGATGGGCCGCTCGATCTGGGCGGCGATGCGCTGGCACTTTTCCAGTGTGCGGCTCGCGAGCACGATCTCGGAGAAGACCTCTGGCACCTGGGCGCACTTGTGGGTCACGACTTGGCCGACGCCGCCGGCGCCGACGATCAATACCTTGGCCATGGGTTGTCACTCCTGGGTTCGGGCGCGGGCTCGGCCTGCCGCGGCGGCAGGGTAATGGTCTGGCGCCACTGGGTCACTTTTCGAAATAGGTATAACCACGCAGGCTGGCGCCGAAGGCCTCCAGTATCCGCTGTCGTTCGGGAGGTGAGATCTTGCCGTCCCGCACTGCGGCCTCCGCCGTCATGCGCAGCCGTTCCCGTAACTCGCGCGGGTCGTATTCGACGTAACCCAGGACGTCGGCGATGCTGTCGCCGGGGATTTCCTTGACGAAATCAAAGCCGCCCTCGGGCTTGAGACGGACGCTGACGACATGGGTGTCGCCCATGAGGTTATGCAGGCCCCCGAGGGTCTCCTGGTAAGCGCCGACCAAAAAGACGCCCAGGTAATACTCCTCCCCCGCGCGCAAGGGGTGGACGGGCAGGGTGCGGTGGACATGGTGGGTGTCGATGAAGCGGTCGATCTTGCCATCGCTGTCGCAGGTGATATCGGCGATAACCGCCAGGCGCGTCGGCTCCTCTTGGTGGCGATGCAAGGGCACGACCGGAAAGAGTTGACAAATGGCCCAAACGTCTGGTAGGGACTGGAAGACACTGAAATTGCCGTAGTAGATGTCGGCCACGCTGTCGGCCAGGCCCATCAACTCCGCTGGTATCGGCACGCCCACCGCCAATTCCCCCGCGATGCGCTGAATAATCTTGAGGAAGAGGCTCTCCGCCAGGGCCATGGCACGCAGGCGGATATGACCACGACGAAAGAGGTCCCGTATCTCGTCCAGGTAGTAGTGGGCGTCGTTGTAACATTCCTGGAGGTTGTTTGCGGAGAGGTCCTCCTCCACCTGCCGCAGGCAGTGGAGTTGCGGATGCTCCTCGGGGTCCAGGCGGTCGGGCAGGGGGGCCGGCTCGAAGCGGGTCACGTCCAGGGCATTGAAGACCAGGATGGAGGCGTAGGCGACGGTAGCCCGCCCGGATTCCGTAATGAGGGTCGGGTGAGCCACCCCGGCTGGGTCCAGTACGGTCATGACCGCCTCGACCACGTCGGTGCAATACTCGTCCAGGGAGTAATTTTTGCTGTGGGGGTGGTTGGCGTTGGCGCCCTCGTAATCCACAGCCAGGCCGCCGCCCAAGTCCAGGAAACCCAGACGCGCCCCTTCCCGGACCAACTCCACATAGTAGCGACAGGCCTCCAGAACCCCGTTGCGGATGTCACGGATGTTGGGGATCTGGGAACCCAGGTGATAGTGCAGGAGTTCCAGGCACTCGAGCATGTCCCGACTGCGTAACTCTTCCACTAGGTCCATGAGTTGATGGGGGGTTAGGCCGAAGAGGCTGCGGTCGCCGCTGGTCTCGTTCCAGAGGCCGCCCACCCGGGAGGCGAGCTTGATCCGCGCGCCGATACGGGGACGAACTCCGGTCTGCTCGGCGCAGGCCAGTAGGATGGGCAGCTCCGCCGGGGTCTCGACCACGAAGAGGCACTGGTAACCAATCCGTTGGGCTAGCAGGCCCAGCTCAAAGAATTCCCGGTCCTTGTAACCGTTGCAGATGATGAGACCGTCGCGGCCAGCGAGGGCGAAGAGGGCGATGATGAGTTCGGCCTTGCTACCAGCCTCCAGGCCATGGCTATAGCGAGCACCAAAGGCCGTGACCTCCTCGACGACCTGACGCTGCTGATTGACCTTGATGGGAAAGACGCCCCTATACGCGCCCTGGTAGCCCAGGTTGGCGATGGCGGCGTGAAAGCTCTCATGAATGCGAGTGATTTGGGCGTAGAGGAGATTCTCTACCCGCAGCAAGGCCGGCGCCCGCAGGCCGCGCTGATACATGCCGGAGAGGATGTCCAGGAGTGGCACCTCAACCCGGCCGCTGGGGAAGTCCACCCCCACCGTGACCTTGCCCTCCTCGGAAAGGCCGAAATATCCAGCACCCCAATAGGGAATGCGATATAGATCTCCGGCCTGGGCAAGGGTCCATTCTTGAAACATCAGAACCGGCTTATTACGCGAATTGAGACTTGAGTAAGATGCCCGAAAGGAAACTAAACCTCAAGAGGTAAAGCGATGGCTGGGTTAGCCTTAGAATGTTATCCCATTCTTGTTACCATCCCTCGGCGCCAGGTTGGCCTGGGTATGAGGTTTCCCGAATGTGTGAACAGCTTTTCAACTTTTCATCATGACCCCAGGATCACCCGCGGTGCGTTACACCTGATGTACTCAAGGCCCGCCCATACCGACATTCACCCCGACCCCTTGCAGGTCCCTGTTACCGAAACGGCGGAGGTGGCGGTTGAACTCAACGACCTCGGCCGCGCCTTCGCGGGTACCCAGGTGATCGATGGCCTTAATCTTCGTATCCCAGGGGGAGAATTCCTGGCCCTGCTGGGGGCCTCGGGCTGCGGCAAGACGACCTTGCTGCGCCTGATCGCCGGGCTGGACTGCCCGGATGGGGGCGAAATCCGGCTCGCCCCCGCTGCCCAGGCCAAGGCCTATGTCTTCCAGGATGCCTGCCTGCTGCCTTGGCGCCGGGTCCTGGACAATGTCGCCCTGCCACTGGAGTTGAAGGGGGTCCCCCGGGCCGAGCGTCAGGCCATCGCCCGCCAGCTCATCCAGACCGTGGGGCTCGGCGCGGCCCTGGACCGCTTTCCCGACGAGCTGTCCGGTGGCATGAAGATGCGCGTCTCCCTGGCACGGGCCCTGGTCACCCAGCCGCGCCTCCTACTCCTCGATGAACCCTTTGCGGCCCTGGACGAATTCACCCGTCAATACCTGGACGATCACCTTCAGGCCCTTTTTCTCGATCGCCGCATGACGGTGGTGTTCGTGACTCACTCCATCGCCGAGGCCGTCTTTCTCGCCGATCGCGTGGTCATGCTCGGCCCCCGGGGTGGTGGCATTGTCCTGGATCATCGGGTGGCACTGCCCCGTCCCCGGGATGCGGGTACCCGGGTCTCGGCGGCTTATCTGGCCCAGATCCAGTGCCTCGCCGCAGCCCTGAACCATGAAGTGAAGGGAGAGGGGCTATGAGGATACCCTTCCGCCGGGCAGTCTGGCTGCCGCCCCTCCTCAGTTTTGCCGGCCTCACCCTGGCGTTGGAGCTGGGACTTGGGCTGGCGGAGATCCCCAGCTATCTGATGCCCCGCCCCTCGGAGGTCTTCAGGGCCCTCTATGTCAATGGGGCGGACTTGACCCGGGCCATCCTGCGTACCAGCCTCGCCGCCAGTGTCGGCTTGATCGCCAGCGCCCTGCTGGGCGTGGCGGCGGCCATTCTCCTGTCGAGCAATGACTGGATGCGGCGCGCCTTCTACCCCTACGCGGTCTTCTTTCAGACCGTGCCTATCATCGCCATCGCCCCGCTCCTAGTGATCTGGTTTGGCTATGGACTCAAGACCATCATTGCGGTCAGTTTTATCGTTTCGGTATTTCCAATTATCGCCAATACCTTGAGCGGCCTCTTGTCTACGGATCCGGCCTTGCGGGACCTCTTCCGATTGCACCAGGCCAGCACCCTGACCACCCTGGTGAAACTGCGCATCCCCGGCGCCATTCCCCAGTTTCTGACGGGCCTGCGTATCGCCTCCGGGCTGGCGGTCATTGGCACCATCGTGGGCGAGTTCGTGGCGGACGACTACCAGGATGGCGGCGGCATCGGCACCCTGGTCATGGTTTCCATCAAGGAACTGAAAACCGACAAGGTCTTCGCGGCGGTGCTCATGGCCTCGCTGCTGGGCCTCGTCTTCTTTGCCCTCATCAACCTCATCAGCCACTTCACCCTGCGGCACTGGCATATCGCCGAAACTCGGGAGTAACGCATGACCCTCCAGCGCACAAGCTTCGGCCTCTTCCTCTTGTCCCTGCTCCTGTTCGCCGCTTGTTCCGGCGAGCAGGGCCCGCCCTCGGCCTTGCGGAAGACTGCGTTGCAGCTCAATTGGGTCCCGGAGCCGGAGTTTGGCGGCTATTACGCCGCCCAAGAGCGGGGCGCCTTCGTCGCCGAGGGGCTGGAGGTCGAGATTCGCCCGGGGGGCGCCCAGTCACCGGTGGAACAGATGGTGGCCGCTGGCCAGGTGGAGTTTGGCATCACCAGCGCCGACAGCCTGCTGATGGCCCGGGATCGGGGCGCCGATCTGGTGGCCATCTACGCGGCTTATCAGTCTTTCCCCGAGGGCATCATGGTCCACGCCAGCCGGGGTCTGAATTCCATGGCGGAGGTCTTCCAGGGGGGCACCCTGGGGGTCATCCCGGGCACGCCTTTCCTGAAGCTGCTGGAGCGGGAGTACGGGCTGGGGAAGATGAAGGTGGTGCCCCACGACAACAATATCGCCCCCTTCCTGCACGATCCCCGGATGGCTCAGCAATGTTTCATCAGCTCCGAGCCCATCGTCGCCCGTCGTGCCGGGGCGGACCCCCAAGTCTTCATGCTCAAGGATATCGGTTTTAACCCCTACACTGGCCTCATCATCACGCGGCGGCAAACCCTGGAGGCGCATCCCGACCGGGTCCGGGCCCTGGTGCGTGCCGTTCGCCGGGGTTGGCAGGCCTATCTGGCCGATCCAGGCCTCGCCAATGGCATCATGCACGCCCTCAATCCCACCATGGCCGCCGAGACCTTCGCCGAGGCGGCCCTCATCCAGCAGCCCCTCATTCAGGGGCAACTGGATGATGGCTCTTTGGGAACCATGACGCTGGAGCGGTGGCGGACGCTGGCCGAACAACTGCACGGCCTGGGTCTCATCGATCGGGTGGAGCCGGAGCGGGCCTTCGTCAATCCCTGAAACCTGGGGCTTAGGCCGGGCGGGTAGGCCTACCCCGGGGTTGCCGGGGTGGCTCACCGGGACGTAAACCCTTTGACCCCCCCAACCCTCACCCCCTCTCCCCAGCCCTCCCCCGCGAGGGGGGGGGAGAGGAGAAAACCCTCTCCAGCCCTCCCCCGTGAGGGGAGGGAGCAAGAAATCAGTGGCTTGAGCTACGGAACCCAACCCGGGCGGCCGGGGGTTTGAAGGCTTATACCTGGGCTAGGGTGGCCATCATGACGTTGCGCGCGTCGTTATCGTCCGAGGTTTGCAGGCTTGTGCTGGGGCTAGGGCCTGACGCGGTTGATGACCAGTTGCAGCGAGGAGGTCTCCGCGGGCGCCAGCGGTCCCATCTCGCCCTCCAGATCGCCGCTTTGGGGCACGGCCTGGCCGCTGGCGGAGATGCGGGCGCCGACCATCACCTGCGGGAAGTTGGACAGGCGCATTTCGGGGGTCATGGCCAGGCTGTCGTCGAGGGTAACGGTGATGGGCAGATCCGCGACCCGCAGGCGCTTGACGGCCAGGGGCATGGGCGGGCCAGAGGCGGCCTTGGCATAGATGAAGAGGCTCTGGTTGGGGTTGGCCTTGGACTTGAGGGGTTCCGCCAGGCTGACGGCGACCTGGATGGACGGGCCCTGGGCGGCGCGGGCTGGCGCGGGCTCGGGCTTGGCGGCGGGGCTGACCCCAGCCGTGGGTCCAACCGTGGCCCCGGGGCTGGTAACCCTGGCCGGGGTCGGCGTAGGGGGGGGCGGGGGGCTGGTCGCGGTTGTGGCCAGAGGCAGGCCGCCCTGTTCGCGGGCGTCCGCGATGAATTGCCGCAATTCCGATGCGTCCTCGCCAGCGGCGTCCAAGTCGAGCGCCAAGGCTTCCCAGCGCTTCACGGCCAAGGGAAATTCTCCCGCTTGATAGGCGACGAGGCCGTTGAGCCAACGCCCCGTGGCGTGCTTGGGCTCGATGACGAGGGCGGCGGCGATCAGCTCGGCTGGCCGGCCGGCTAGCTGGCCATTGGCGGCGGTGGCCAGGGCCTGGGCTAAGTTGATCATGACCTCGGGGTTTTGCGGGGCCAGGCTCAGAGCCCGGGCGAGGGCGGCGGCGCCTTTATCGGGCTGATTCAGGGCGACATAGGTCCGCCCCAGCATCAGCCAGCCTTCGAGTTGGTTGGGATTCTCCTCCATCTTGGCGGCCAGGCGCTCGACCATGACTTCGAGGGAGGCGGCCTGTTGAGCACCACCCGCGCCGTGGTCTGGCGGCGTGCTGGCGGTCGCAACGGCGGCCGTCTCGAGACGCGGGATGATAGCGCTGTGGCCAATGGCGAGATACAGGCCGACGGCGAAGGCCGGCAGGGCCAGGGCCAGGATCAGGGCGGTGAAGGGGGCCGTGCCCGGGGCGGAGGTGGCGGCAGGGGCACCCTGGCCCTTGACGTCATGCAGGAGTTCCCGCTCCAGGTCCTGGCGCGCGTCCTGGTATTGGCCTCTTTCCAGTTTACCCGCCGCCATGTCGGCATCCAGTTCCACGAGCTGCTGCCGAAAGACGTCAAGATTGAGCTGGTCCTGATCCGTCTCCGCCGTGGCCTCGCGCCGGGACAGGAGGGGCGGAATCACGAAGAGGAGAGCCAGGCCGGCGAGGCCGGCGGTGAGAATCCAGAAGATGGTCATGCCTTGTCCTTGTTGGGGTTCGAGTCATCCGCCAGAAGGGCTTGCAGCCGCTGCCTTTCCTCCGGTGACAACGCCTCTTCCCGGGCCTCTTTCTTCTTGCGCAGGGTGAGGAGTAAAAAGAGGCCGCCGACTCCGGCGAGCAGCAGGGGCCCAAACCAGAGGGGGTAGGTGGAGGGTTTGAGCGGCGGGTCATAGAGGACAAAATCGCCGTAGCGATCGACCAGGAAGGTGATGACCTCCTCGCGGGACTTGCCAGACTGCAGCAGGCGATAGACCTCCTTGCGCAGGTCCTGGGCCAGATCGGCCTGGGAACCGGCCAGGGACTCGTTCTGGCACACCAGGCAGCGTAGCTCGGCCGTCAGGCGACGGAAATCCTCGGCCTGGGCGGGGTCCTGAAACTTGAATTCCTCCAGGGTGTAGGCCCCGAGGGAGGGGGCGACCAGCAGCCCCGCCAGCAGCAAGGCCGGCCATTGCGGCTTGATCATGTCCGGGATTCCTTGCACTTCTTGGTGGTCAGGTCGATGGTGGGGGCCATTTCCGTCTCCCAGGTCCCAGGTGCGACGGGACCAATTTTCTTGAAACAAATCCGGCCCTCGCCATCGACCAGGAAGGTCTCCGGCGCGCCATAGACGCCCCAGTTGATGCCCGCCTGGTTGTCCGGGTCAAAGGCGCTGACCCGGTAGGGATTGCCGGAGGTCTGCAACATCTGCTTGGCGTCCTCCTCCGTGTCCTTCCAGTTCAGGCCCAGGATCTGGACCTCCTTGAGCTCGCGTGCCAGGCGCATGAGCTGGGTGTGCTCGGCGCGGCAGGAGTGGCACCAGGAGGCCCAGACATTGAGGAGGGAGACCTTGCCCAGCAAGTCGGCGCGGGAGACGGTGCGGGCCGGATCTCCCAGGGCCGGGAGCGAAAACTCGGGGGCCGGCTTGCCGATCAAGGGCGAGGGCACCTTGCTGGGGTCCGTGGTCAGCCCAAAAAAGAGCAGGGCGACCAGGACGCCGAACAAGCCCAGAGGGATAAGAAATTTCAGTGACTTACCCATGTCTCAACTCCTGATGGCGGTGGCGCCGGCGGGGAGGGTCGCGGCTTTGCGGGCGAGGCGATAACGCCGGTCCGTGATCGCCAGCAAGCCACCCAGGGCCATGAAGACCGCCCCCAGCCAGATCCAGCGCACATAGGGCTTGTAGTAGAGGCGCAAGGCCCAGTCGCCGCCATCCAGGGGTTCGCCGAGGGAGACGTAGAGATCGCGGGTCAGACCCCAGTCGATGGAGGCCTCGGTCATGGGCTTCTGGGAGGCGAAGTAGTTGCGCTTTTCCGGCCAGAGCTCGGCGATCTGGCGATCACCCTCGAAGACCTGAAAATGACCGCGCGCCGCGATGTAATTAGGCCCGCGCTCGTTCTTGACGCCCTGGAACAGGAAGCGGTAGCCCGCCACCTCCTGCGCATCCCCCGGCGACATCCGCACATCCTTTTCCTGGCCAAAGTTAGAGACCATGGTGGCGCCGACGATGAACATGGCCACGCCCAGATGGGCCAGCACCATGCCGTAGAAACTGCGGCCATTGCCCGCCAGGTCGGTGAAGAAGGCGCCGGGGCTGGTCTTGTGGCGCAGGCGATCGCGGACCACCAGGACATGAGAGGCCAGCAGCCAGGCCGCCAGGCCGATGCCAATGGGCACCAGAAACCAGCCTTCGGCGAGAAGGGGCATGAAGACCACGGTCAGCAAGAAGGCCAGTCCCGCCACCACAAAGGGTACCCAGAGTTCACGTATCAGGCGACCGGGATCATCCTGCTTCCAGCGCGTCCAGGGGCCTATGCCCATGAGCAGGGCCAGGAAGGGGGTGACGGCCACGAACATGGTGTTGAACCAGGGAAAGCCCACGGAGATCTTGCCCCAGCCCATGGCCTCGTAGATGAGGGGGGCGAGGGTGCCGAGCAGGATGAAGGCGGTGAGCAGGGTCAGCAAGAGGTTGTTGGAGAGGAGCAGGCTCTCGCGGGACAGCAACTCGAAGCGCCCCCCGCCGGAGACGGCGGGCGCCCGCCAGGCATAGAGGGCCAGGGAACCCCCGATGACTAGGCAAAGGAAGACGAGAATGAAGGCACCGCGCGCCGGGTCGGTGGCGAAGGCGTGGACCGATGTCAGGACGCCGGAGCGGACCAGGAAGGTGCCCAGCAGGCTCAGGGAGAAGGCGGTGATGGCCAGCAGCACGGTCCAACTCTTGAAGGCCCCGCGCTTTTCCGTCACCGCCAGGGAGTGAATCAGGGCGGTACCAGCCAGCCAGGGCATGAAGGAGGCGTTTTCCACCGGGTCCCAGAACCACCAGCCGCCCCATCCCAGTTCGTAGTAGGCCCACCAGCTCCCCAGGGCGATGCCGAGGGTGAGGAAGATCCAGGCCGTGGTCGTCCAGGGGCGCGACCACCGCGCCCAGGAGGCGTCCAGCTTGCCCCCCAGCAGGGCGGCGATGGCGAAGGCGAAGGCGACGGAGAAGCCCACATAGCCCATGTACAGCAAGGGCGGGTGGACGGCCAGGCCGAAGTCCTGGAGCAGGGGATTGAGGTCACGTCCCTCCAGCGGCATCGGGAAGATGCGGTCGAAGGGGTTGGAGGTCAGCAACATAAAGAGCAGGAAGCCGATCCCCACCATGCCCATGACGGCCAGCACCCGGGCCACGACCTGGAGCGGCAGATTGCGGCTGAGGGTGGCGACGGCGGCGCCCCAGGCGGCGAGAAAGGTCGCCCAGAGCAGCAGGGAGCCCTCGTGGGCACCCCACAGCGCCGAGACCTTAAAGAGGGTCGGCATCAGGGTATTGGAGTTACTGGCGACATAGACGACGGAGAAGTCGTCGGTCAGAAAGGCCTGCAGCAGGAGGGCGAAGGCGATGGCGGCGAAGATGAATTGCCCCCAGGCCAGGGGACGGGCCATGTTCATCCAGTTGCGGTTGCCGGAGTAGGACCCCGCCAGGGGGACCGAGGCCTGGATCAGGGCCAGGCCCAGCGCCAGGATCAGGGCAAAGTGGCCGAGTTCGGGGATCATTGGCTTATCTCCACCGGAGACCCGGCCGGGCTGGCCAGGACTTGCGTTGCCTAGGGCCGGGTTGCTGGTTAGGTTTGTTTCCTGACTCGCCATCTTGACGACCCCCTCCGCATGGGCGGTCTTGAGGGTATCCTGGACCTCCGGCGGCATATAGGATTCATCGTGCTTGGCCAGCACCTCCTCGGCGACAAAGACCCCACTCGCGCCCATGCGGCCCTTGGTGACCACGCCCTGCCCCTCCCCGAAGAGGTCCGGCAGTATACCCGTGTAGCTGACCTTGACCGTCTGGGCATTGTCGGTCACGTCAAAGTGGACCGTCAGGCCATCGGCTTGGCGCGCCAGGCTATTCTTGACAACCAGGCCGCCCAAGCGATAGACGGCATTCGCCGGCGCCTCGTTGGCCAGGACCTGGGAGGGGCTGAAAAAGTAAGAGATGTTGCCGCGCAGGGCGCCAATGGCGAGCCAGGCGGCGACACCCACGCCCGCGAGGCCCAGGGCGATGAACATCATGCGTTTTTGACGGGCTTTCATGCTTGGTCTCCACGGGTGCGCAAACGGACCATTCGACTCAGTCGCGTGAAAATAGTTCGTCGCTGGCGTCTCAGTTGCCAGACCTCCGCCATGAGCAGGATCAGGGTCAGGCCATAGGCGCCCCAGACATAGGCGCCATAGCCGCCCTGGGATAGGAATTCGCTCATGCTTCTTTCTCCAGTATTTCCTTGACCCAGGTAGTGTCGCCCTCGCGTTCCAGAATGATGGAGCGCAGCCGGGTCAGAATGGTGGCGAAGGAGTACATCCACATGCCCAATGTCATGATGAGCATGGCAAAGAGGATGTTGCCCTCCATCTGGGACATGGAGGAACGCTGATGGAGGGCCGCGCACTGATTGGGGTCCGGACAGTTGATGGACCAGAAGATGATGGGCAGCATCACCAGGCCAACGATAGCCAGGAGAGCGCTGGCCTTGTCGCCCCGGCGGTGATCGTCGATGGCCGAGTTCAGGGCCAGATAGCCCACGTAGAGGAAAAAGAGGATCAGCTCCGAGGTCAGGCGCGGGTCCCAGTCCCACCAGGTGCCCCAACTGGGATGGCCCCAAATCGAGCCGGTGACCAGGGCCAGGAAGGTAAAGATGGCCCCCGTGGGCGCCGTGGCCCGGGCCATCATGAAGGAGAGCCGGGTGTTGAAGACCAGCCCGATGGCGGACCAGACCGCCAGCATGAGGTAGAGCCACATGGACAGCCAGGCCGCCGGCACGTGGATGAAGATGATGCGGTAATACTCCTTCTGGGGATTAGTCCCGCCGAGGCGGTCGGGGGTCTCCAGCAGGCCCCAGTAGAGGCCGATGCCCAGCGCCAGGCCCGCCAGCACCCAGAAGATAGGGGATAAGTTTTCCGGCCAGGGGATAGAAGGCGGCCGGAGATGAGAATCGGAATAGCTTCATGGCTCGATCAGGCAAGTTAGGCCCGTAACGGGGCGATGGACAAGGTTAGCACGGGCAGGCCTGGTGGCTGAACGCGAGGGATCGAATTGTGGTCTGGGAGAGAAAATTTCAAGCCTGACTAAAGGCGCGACCCAGGCCTCCGCGATGGTTTTCGTGCGCGCGGGCAAATGGCCGTCCGGCGGTGCGTTCAACCTCGAACCCAAGCTCGCTACTCCGTGGAAATGCGCAAGGCCGCCGCCGCCGCCAGGGGCGACAGGACCAGGGCCAGCAGCAGGAAGGCCCCCAGCAGGGAGAAATAGGGACCTGTGTCCGCGAAGTCGATGACGCTGACGGTCACCGCCCGGGAACCGTAAACCAGTATCGGGATATAGAGGGGCAGGATCAGGAGTGCCAGCAGGATGCCGCCACCGCGCAGCCCCAGGGTCAGGGCCGCGCCGATGGCCCCGATGAGGCTCAGGACGGGGGTGCCCAGGAGCAAGGCCAGCACCATGGTCAACAGGGCGATGTCCGGCAGGTGGTATTGCATCCCGACCAGGGGGGCGATGGCCACCAGGGGCAGACCGGTCAGCAGCCAATGGGCCGATACCTTGGCCAGCACCACCAGGGACAGGGGCTGGGGCGTCATCAGCATCTGCTCCAGGGTGCCGTCCTCGTGATCGGCGGCGAAGAGGCGCTCCAGGGCCAGCATGGAGGCCAGCAGGGCCGCGACCCAGACCACCCCGGGCCCCAGGATACGCAGGATCTGCTTCTCCGTGCCCACGCCCAGGGGGAAGAGGCTGATAACGATGACGAAAAAGAAGAGGGTGGTCAGGACATCGGTACGCCGGCGCATGGCCAGGCGCAGGTCGCGACCGAGGACGCACAGAAAGACGCGCCACATCAGGCTGATTCCTCCGTATCCCCGACCAGGTCCCCGGGCTGGTGCGAGGTAGCATCCTGGGGTGCGCCCAAATGGAGCCGGCGGATCTGGCCCGAGGTCAGGGGCACCTCCTGGTGGGTGGTGAGGATGGTCAGGCCGTTCTCCGCCACGTGTTGGGCAATGAGCATCTGCAGCCGATCCACCGCGTCCAGGTCCAGGGCCGTGAAGGGCTCGTCCAGGATCCAGAGGGGGGCCTGGCTCAGGAGCAGCCGGGCCAGGGCGACGCGCTTCTTCTGGCCTTGGGAGAGCATCTTGGTCGGTAGATCCTCGAAGCCGGTCAGGCCCATCTGGTCCAGGGCCTCAAGGATGTCCGTCTCCTCAGCGCGGTCGCCATCCAGGATGGCGGAGACGCTCAGGTTCTCGCTGGCGGTCAGGTCGCTCTTGATGCCGTTGAGATGGCCGAAATAGAGGGTGTCGCGGTGAAAGTCCTCCCCCAGGTGGCGGACATTTTCACCATTCCAGAGGATGTCGCCGGCGTCCGGGGTCAGGAGCCCGCAGAGGGTGCGCAGCAGGGTGGTCTTACCGCTGCCGTTGCGCCCGCGCACATGGAGCAGGGTGCCGGGTTCCAGGTTAAAGGACAGCCCCGAAAAGAGGAGGCGATCGCCCCGCCGGCATTCCAGATCGACGACTTCTAGCATGGGTTCCCAAGGATTGCTGAGGGTTGCTGATGCCCTCTTGCTCCCTCCCCCCTCGCGGGGGAGGGCTGGGGAGAGGGGGCTAAAGGGCAACAAAGCCGCAAACACTAACCGCTGCCGCCCCTAGGTGCAAACGTCGGACCCCCGAGTACACCAATTCAAGTTAAGCCTTGGCCGGCAAGGAGTGTCTTGACGAAAGTCAAACCCAAAAATCCCTATCAAGGCGCCAGGCGCTCAACCGTCCAGCCCCCCTCCGCCTGCAGGCTAAACGCAAACCGATCATGTAACCGACTGTCACGCCCCTGCCAGAACTCAATACGGTGGGGCACAACCCGGTAGCCGCCCCAGAAATCGGGCAGGGGGATCTCGCCTTGGGCAAACTTGCGCTTCACCTCGTCCACCTTGGCCTCCAGCAGGGAGCGGGACCGGATGACCTGGCTCTGGGGCGAGGCCCAGGCCCCGAGTTGGCTGCCGCGGGGCCGGGTCAGGAAGTAGGCCAGGGACTCCCGGGTCGGGATACGCTCCGCGCGCCCCAGGATCTTGACCTGCCGGGCCAGGCCGACCCAGGGAAAGAGGAGGGCGACCCGGGCGTTGCCGTCGATCTGACGGGACTTGCGGCTCTCGTAATTGGTGAAGAAGACGAAGCCGCGCGCATCGTAAAGCTTGAGCAGCACGGTGCGCAGCCAGGGCTGGCCCTCCTCGTCCACCGTCGCCAGACTCATGCCGTTGGGCTCCGGGATACCGGTGGCGATGGCCGCCTCGAACCAGTCCTGAAACTGGAGAAAGGGGTCCGCCTTCAACTCCTCGCGGGACAGGCCGTGCGCCATGGCGTGGGCGCGAAAGAGTTCCGGTGTCGTGGTCATGGGCGGGTTCCTGCTGAACGGGGTCGCCATTATACCGAACACCCCTCGATTTTTGGTTTTCAGGGTCGGCTGGCGCGGTCGCCTGGATGGTGGCGATGGCTCCAGGCCTGGCGCCATGGGTGGTCGAGGGCGGGTTTGATGCGAAAGATGCCGTGGCGATCCGAGAAGGGACCCTACAAGTAGCAGATGGTCTTTGGGATTACTCTTGAGATTCAATAGGCTATAGGCGTCTGCGCTACAAGTATCAGGAGGCGGCACTACAAGGAGCGGGGACCTCGGGTAAGGGTGAAGGACACCGGGACATGCTACCTGATCCAGGCCGAGAGCATCTTTTTCGCCCGTTTCGGGACTTTTTGGATTTTGCAAGTTACTAATTCTAATGAAGAAAGCGGTCAAAATGTCGTATTTGGTTGCATTTGGACGCATTTGGTGTGTAGACGGCAGGGAAAGGGCGGTCTAGCCTATGGATTGGGCTATAGATATTGAGCGTGACTCAGCAAGGGGCGCTCGGTAAATATCCTAGGTTAACGCTGGGCCAATTAGGCCGATGGGGGCCACGCTCTATGACGGCCAGGGGAAGGGGGCCATTACCAATGACGATTAGCTCAATCGGCATAAGCGCGTGGGATAACGTAAAACACGAAATACAAAGATGTCTGTAATCAACCAAGTGGAGTATTTGATGAAATTCACTGGGCGAAACTGCCCGAAAAGGGTGGTAATATCGGATTATATCGGGACGAGTTGCCCTGATAATCAATGGTTAGCTGCTATGAGCGCATGTATGACAACGGCGGAAGTGATTACCACAATTAAAGACGTTTTGCTTGGTGCTGCTGCTGTGACAACGGCAACAGTCGCAGTGATCGGCTTGAAGAACTGGAGTCGTGAACTGCGGAAAATCGGCGTTTGAAGCAGCTCGTAACCTAATGAGGGCCACATATCGAGTGAGAGATGAACTTCAATACAGTCGAGCACCAATCTTTGCTGCGGGGGAATTTCCGTCAGACTACCCAGGCAGGCTGACTGCGACAGCGGAACAAGAAGCACAAGCTTGGAGCTATGTGTATAGGAACCGCTGGGAGCCCGTGCGTGAGGCGCTACAGGAATTCGAAACCCATGTGCTTGAGGCAGAGGCACTCTGGGGCGGTGATATCCGAACAAAGACGGATGAACTCCTACAGTCTGCAAGGGAGCTACATGTGGCCATGGAAGCAATTGTCGATGATATAGCTCAACGTGGTGAGAACTTCAAAACTGATAAAGACTTCGGGAAAAAGATGAGAAGTGACGCCCATGCGTCAAGAGGCGATAGAAAAACGAACTCGACAGAAAATTAAGGCAACCATCAATACTATCGAAGATCAGGTACGGCCTCATCTGCGTCGCAGCTAACAAGGCACTCCAGCCGACGCCAAAAACGGCGCGGCTGAGTTTATTCGTTATGCCTCTAAACCAGGTGCCCGGCCGTGTATCAACTTGAAGTGAAGCAGTGGCTTGTCTCGTACCGCTTTCCACCAAGCGAGGGCTGGCGCGTTTGCGTAGATATCGACGCAATGGAACGAGCGAAGGGTGGCCAACACAAACCCGAAAAGGCCGGGCGCACTCGTGTCGCCGAGGCAGTGCTACTGGGCATGGGTGTAACCATCGGCACGCACCCAGAGTTTGGCCGCGCAGACATAGTGGCGGAACATCCAAAACATGGGCTGTTCGTTGTCGAGGTGGAAGGCAACTCTTCGCGCCAAAAAGAGCAAGCCATGTATTCGGCACTCGGGCAACTTGTCCTACAAATGCAGGGCAGAAAACACGGTTTTGTCTTAGCCGTTCCCGACGAACCGTCGTGGGAGAATCAGCTCCTGAAAATCCCACAGCATGCCCGCGCAACCCTCGGCCTGTCGTGCGTACTCGTCTCAGAGCAGGGTGTCCGTGCGGCATGAGGCATAACCCGGTGCTCAACCGCGCTCCCTTCGGTCGCTGGACGCTGCGCTCCATTTCCGCCACTGAGCTTGGTCGTTGTGTGTATAAATCATACTGAGGCATTAATATGGGTTTTCGTGACTTAAACTTCCGCTGGCACCATGAGAATTTTGACCTATATGATGTCGAGTTACTTTGTAGTATTAAGCTTCAACAACTTGATGATGACGGCGATTGGGTAGAGCGAGCGCCATTCCTTCTTGGTGTTTTTTCAGATATAGACGAAAAAAGAATAAAGAAATTACTGAATATGAAAATCCAAAAAGCATTAAATATTCGAATTCAAAAAGAACTTTAAGAGCCAAAGCAAAATACAGCGATGGTTCATACAATAAAATTTTTCTAGGCGTCCCCGAAGATAAGCAGTCCACAAACTCACGTGAGACGAAAATAGAATATTTTGATTTTTTTACTTCATGAGGCTTACATAGATGATTTGGACAGGATGGTAAAATCTGGCTCATTTGGTTTTATTGAAGATAATTCAGAATTGCAAATACAAGGTGGGCCATATGCTCAATTTTACGCACCATCGAATGTTTTTGATGACATTGAAAGACTGTGCTCAAAAACTAATATTCAGCTCCACGTATCTATAAATAGAAAAGGATGGCAGTGGACGGGACCAATAGGTGATGGGCAAATTTACCTTGACACAGAAAACCGTGAATTAGCAGAATTTGCAGGGATCACGTTTAGCAATAAATTGGCTAAATTCAAAAAAGACGCACTACAGGAAGAAAACCCACTGACAGAAGGAGATTATTCTCAAGATGCATTAGATGCAAATATGCATCTGTTCAATAAACTAACAGAGTTAGGTGGATATATAGTATCTATAAAGGTTGCAGTCTGGGTGGTTGCCCTAGGGGTTATATTTCTTGCAGTAAGAAGTTACTAGCATTGAAGCGTCATGATGGTTTTAAAGCAAAAATACACAACAAGTAGCTCAAGCGGACTACGCTTACGCTCCGCCGCTTAGCAAGGCATTAGCCACCGC
The DNA here is from genome assembly GCA_963841065.1 of uncultured Gammaproteobacteria bacterium. Lineage (GTDB taxonomy): Bacteria > Pseudomonadota > Gammaproteobacteria > Chromatiales > Chromatiaceae > M0108. The sequence continues at coordinate 53,563 of CAWJBI010000035.1, forward strand.
CGGAACAGCCATGAACAGACTTGAAAAAGGGAAGGCATGGAAACCTCTCAAAGAGGAGTGTCTTGCACCAGCCCTTTTAAGGTGGCAGCAAGATTCTGTAAAATAAGGAGATATATCACCAGGACACGAGAGCCCCAGTCGCCATGTTTGGTCAGATCCTTCAGAAATTTGCCGAGAAAGGCCCCGCCACCGTCATGGTACGCGCTTTGCTGGAGCAGTTGCTCAACCCCGAGAAACTGGACCAGTGGTTCGAGGTCACGCGCCAGACCCAATATACGCGTGACATGCTGTTCTCGTCGCTCGTTGGACTGATGCTGCAAATCGTCGGTAAGACCCAAGCCAGCGTTCACGCCGCGTACCACCATGCCAACATCGCGGCCTCCATCATCGCAGTCTATGCGAAATTGCAAGGGGTCGAGCTGACAGACCTCCCAGGCGCTGGTGCGCTACATCGCCCGCGAGGCCCCGGTCTTGGTCGAGACCATGAACGGGGCGCGCGCCCCGTTGTTGCCTGGGTATCGGCTCAATTAACGAATTTGCCGTCAGCGGCGGCCGATGCCCTCACCATTGCCACCTGGTATCGGCGGCGATGGGGTATCGAAACGGCCTTTCAAAAACTGGAGAAGTATCTCAATCCCGAAATCGACGACCTTGGGCTATCCGAAGGCGGCGCTGTTTGGCTTTTGGTTGGCGCTGGTGGCGTTCAATCTCTATGCCGTGGTGATGGCCGCGCTCCGCGCGGCCCATCCCCGGCACGACATTGATAGCACGGTATCGGAGTACTATCTCGCGGGGGAAATTGCCACGACGATGACGGGTCTGAATATCGCCGTGTCCCAAGACGAATGGGCGCCCTTCACGTACGCCAGCACGGAGCAGTTGGCTGGGTACTTGCCCATACTGGCGAAATACGTGGATCTGCGTAAACTGCTGAAGACTACGCGCGGGCCGAAGCAGCCGCCGACACCACGCACCCAGTTCCAGGGTAAACCTCATGTCTCGACCGCAACGTTGCTCGCGGGTTCCGGGTCGAACACGTAATGACACCTTAAAAGGACTGCCCTCCTAACCTAACCCCAAGCATCCCATCAACCCCTCGGGTAGGGCGATAGGCGGCCCGGCGGCACTTGCCCCCATGGCGGCGCCGGGGCAGACTGTCGCGGCTGGCCAGGGCCAGCGACGCCAGCCTTCCCTCAACCCGACCTAGCGCCATCGAAACTTGAACCCTCTGAAACGCCTTGCCTCCCAGACGGCCGTCTATGGCGTCAGTAGCGTCCTCGGGCGATTCCTCAATTACCTGCTGGTGCCCCTCTACACCTATAGCTTCCTGCCGGCGGACTATGGGGTGGTGGCGGAGTTCTATGCCTACATGGGCTTCCTGGCGGTGCTGCTGGCCTTCGGGCTGGAGACCGGCTACTTCCGTTTCCGGGAGGAGGCGGGCTGGGCGCCGCGGCTGGTCTTCGCCACCGTGCTGCGCTTTGTGATCCTGGCCAATCTGGGCTTTTTCCTGCTGGCCTGGGGCTTCCAGCAGCCCATCGCCGCGCTGCTGCGCCACTCGGCCCATCCGGAATACATCCTCTGGGTCGCCGCCATCCTGGCCCTGGATTCGGTGGGGGCCATCGCCTTCGCGCGCCTGCGGGCGGAGCAACGGGCCTTGCGGTTCGCCGCGGTCAAGCTGACCGAGATCGGGCTCAACATGGCCCTCAATCTCTTTTTCATCCTCCTCTGCCGGCGGGCCTTCGCGGCGGACCCCGACTCCTGGCTCGGCGGGCTCTGGGACCCGACCATCGGCGTCGGCTACGTCTTTCTGGCCAACCTGGTGGCGAGCGCCTTCAAGCTGCTCCTCCTGGCCCCCGAGATTCGCGGCATCACGGCGGGCTGGGACTGGGGCCTGGTCCGCCGCCTGCTGGGCTATTCCCTGCCCATGGTGGCCATCGGCCTGGCCGGTATCGTCAACGAGATGCTCGACCGGGCGGCGCTCAAGTTCCTCTTGCCCCACGACCTGGAGACCAACATGGCCCAGCTCGGCATCTATGGGGCCGTTTACAAGCTCTCCATCCTCATGAGCCTCTTTATCCAGGCCTTCCGCTACGCCGGCGAGCCCTTCTTCTTTGCCTATGCCCGCCAGGCGGATGCCCGCCAACTCTACGCCCTGGTGCTGAAGTGGTTCCTGATCTTCTGCGTCTTCATCTTCCTGCTGGTGAGTCTCTACCTGGATATCTTCCAGTACTTCGTCGGCGCGGCCTATCGGGAGGCCCTCTGGGTGGTGCCCATCCTGCTGCTGGCCAATCTCCTGCTGGGCATCTATGTGAACCTGTCCATCTGGTACAAGCTGACGGACCGCACCGGCCTGGGGGCCTGGGTGGCGATCGCCGGAGCCCTGGTGACGGTGGCCGCCTTGCTGCTCCTGGTGCCGAAATATGGCTATGCCGGCGCGGCCTGGGCCCATCTGATCTGCTACAGCTTCATGGTCATCGTCTCCTGGGCCATGGGTCGCCGTTACTACCCGGTGCCCTATGACCTCAAGCGCATCCTGGGCTATCTCCTTCTGGGATTGGGGCTCTACGCCGCCGGGCGGGGGCTGGCCGCGCTCGGATGGCCCTCCCTGGTGGCGGGTACCCTCTGTCTCGCCGTTTATCTGGCGGTGGTTTACGTCGCCGATGGCCGGGCGCTGCGGCGAGGGAAGGTGTAACTGGCAAATGCCCGCAAACACCGTCCGTGGATGGACAGGGCGGCCCTCATCTGCAATCATCGCGCACTTTGTCGAGCGGCTCGATGCCGAGCGGCGCGAGGCCCTGTTATGTGGCACGACCTGTGGGTGGCGCTGGCGCTGGTCTTCGTCATCGAGGGCATCTGGCCCTTTCTGAACCCGGCGGGCATGCGCCGCGCCCTGCGGACCCTGGTGGAGCAGGAGGACGGGGTGCTGCGGGTGGCGGGGCTGGTCAGCATGCTGGCGGGCCTCGGCCTGCTGTACCTGGTTAACTGAGACCGGACTGATCGAGGCGCGGATGCAAGAGGAACGCTGGCTGTTGCCGGCCGGGATCGAGGAGGTGTTGCCGCCCCAGGCGCGGGTCATCGAGGGGCTGCGGCGGGATCTGCTCGACCTGTATCAGGGTTGGGGCTACGACCTGGTCATGCCGCCCTTCATCGACTATCTGGAGTCGCTGTTGACCGGCACCGGCCATGACCTCGACCTCCAGACCTTCAAGCTGACGGACCAGGTGAGCGGCCGGCTGCTCGGCGTCCGGGCGGATATGACGCCCCAGGTGGCGCGCATGGACGCCCATCACCTGCGTCGCGCGGGCCCGACCCGGCTCTGCTATCTGGGGACCGTGCTCCACACGCGCTCGGATGGCTTTGCCGGGACCCGCAGCCCCCTGCAGGTGGGTGCGGAGATCTTTGGTCACTCCGGGGCCGAGAGCGAACTGGAAATCCTGCGCCTGGTCCTCTTGACCCTGGAGCGGGCTGGCATTAGCAACGCCTATCTGGATCTGGGCCATGTGGGCATCTACCGTGGCCTGGCGCGTCAGGCGGGCCTGACGCCGGAGCGGGAGATGGCCCTCTTCGAGACCCTGCAGCGCAAGGCCATCCCGGAGGTGGAGGCCCTGATCCGTGACTGGGGCGTGACCGGGCCGGCGGCGGACATGCTGCTGGTCCTGGCGGAACTGAATGGCGATGACGCCCTGGAGCGGGCGCGCCGCGATCTGGCCGCGGCGGACCCCGTGGTCCGGGAGGCCCTGGACCACCTGGCCTTGTTGCGCGCCGGCCTGAACACCTGGCTGCCGGAGGTGCCGGTCCATTTCGACCTGGCGGAGTTGCGCGGCTACCATTACAAGACCGGGGTGGTCTTTGCCGCCTTTGTCCCGGGCTGGGGCCTCGAGATCGCCCGTGGCGGACGTTATGACGACATTGGCCGCGTCTTCGGCCAGGCGCGGCCGGCGGTCGGCTTCAGTTCCGATCTCAAGAGCTTGCTGCGGCAGGGGCGGGGGCTGGAGGCCCGCTACCGGGGCGGTGGGGGCATCTTCGCGCCCGCCTTGCCGGATCTGGCCCTGCGCGCCGAGGTCGAACGGCTGCGGGCCGCGGGCGAGCGGGTGGTCAACGAACTGCCCGGTCAGCCAGGCGGCGCCCGGGAGGCCGGTTGCGCCGAGGTTTTGGTTTTCGAGGGGGAGCGCTGGCGGCGGCGACCGGTTTGATGTCGCCCCCCGGCGCGGAGCACATTCACAACGAGCGATGTAGAACCATGGGCAAGAATGTAGTGGTGATCGGCACCCAGTGGGGTGACGAGGGTAAGGGCAAGGTGGTCGATCTGCTGACGGATCGGGCCTCCGCCGTCGTGCGTTTTCAGGGTGGCCACAACGCGGGCCACACCCTGGTCATCGAGGGCGAGAAGACCGTCCTGCACCTCATCCCATCCGGTATCCTGCGCGATGGCGTCAAGTGCCTGATTGGCAACGGCGTCGTCCTGTCGCCGGAGGCCCTGCTGGAGGAGATCGACGGGCTGGAGGCCCGGGGCATCCCGGTGTGCGAGCGCCTGGCCATCAGCGCCTCCTGCGCCCTCATCCTGCCCTATCACGTCGCCCTCGACCGCGCCCGCGAGATCGCGCGCGGCAGCCAGGCCATCGGCACCACGGGGCGCGGCATTGGCCCAGCCTACGAGGACAAGGTGGCGCGGCGCGGCCTGCGCCTCGGCGACGCCCTGGACGCGGCCGGCCTGGCCGAGAAGCTGCGGCAGGTCATGGAATACCACAACTTCGCCCTGGAGCACTATTTCAAGGTCGAGCCCCTGGATTACCAGCAAGTCCTGGACGAACTCCTGGGTCAGGTCGAGCGCATGAGGCCCATGGTGACCGATGTCGTGGGCACCCTGCACGACTTGCGGCGCGCGGGCGCCGATGTCCTTTTCGAGGGTGCCCAGGGGGCCCTGCTGGACATCGATCACGGCACCTATCCCTTCGTGACCTCTTCCAATACCACGGCGGGGGGGGCGGCGAGTGGCAGCGGCATGGGACCGCGCCACCTGGATTACATCCTGGGCATCGTCAAGGCCTACACCACCCGGGTGGGCGCCGGTCCCTTCCCGACCGAGCTCTTCGACGCGGTGGGCGATCATCTGAGCGCCAAGGGCTTCGAGTTCGGCGCCACCACCGGGCGCAAGCGCCGCTGTGGCTGGCTCGACATGGTGACCCTCAAGCGCTCCTTCGACATCAACAGCATCACCGGCATCTGCATCACCAAGCTGGACGTGCTGGACGGTCTGGAGACCCTCAAGATCTGCACCGGCTTTGAATTGGATGGCCAGTTGCTGACGGCGCCGCCGCCGGCGGTGGAGGATCTGAGCCGCTGCGTGCCCCGCTACCTGGAGATGCCCGGCTGGACGGAATCCACGGTGGGCGCCACCCAGGTCGCGGACCTGCCCGCCAATGCCCAGCGGTATCTGGCCAAGATCGAGGAATTGTCCGGCTTGCCCATCGACATCATCTCGACGGGACCGGACCGCGCCCAGACCATCGTCAAGCGCCATCCCTTCGACGCCTGAGGGCTGGCTGCCTAGATTGCCGAGATCACTTCGGTTGCCTTGCTCGGCTGCGATGAGCGCGAGATCTTGCGGAATGACCCCAGGATTAGCGCGGAGGTCGCCAAGCAAGACGCCGAGAGTGATTTTGAGCAATATCGCGTCGTGAAGGACCGGCTGTTTCTGAATGTCCGGCGCCGCACCATCCTGGTCCTGGGCAGGGATTACCTGGCGGACCAGGTGATCGTCGCTCTGCGTCGGGATGGCCACCGGGCGCGGCGCCTCGACCGGCGGGATCCGACGGCGCCAGACCTGACCCCAACCGCTATCCCGCTGGATCCGGCGGTGCTTGACCCGGCCCGAACCCCCGTCCTGATCCTGGCTGATCCACCGGATGCCCCGGACCTCGTCGCCACGCTGCTCGCACGCGCCCGGGAGGGGGCCCGCCAGCGCCGCGCGGGGCGGCCGGCCGGTGGGCAGGCGGGGCGGCAAGGCCGGCCGGGGCCGGTTCAGCGCCTGATCCTCATGCATCCCCGGGACCCCGCCCCGGTCTTGCCCGCTTGCGAGCCGGACGATCCCCTGCAAATCGAGACCTTCGCCATCGAGGACCGCGCCGCCCGCGCCCTCTTCCGGCGCTGGCCCCCGCATCTGGGTCTGGACCCGGGTTTCGATCAGGTCCCCCACCTGCTCTTCCTGGGCTTCGCCCCTCCTGCCCGGGCCCTGCTGCTGCAGGCCCTGCTGCTCGCCCATTATGGCCAGGGCCGGCCGCGGATCAGCCTGATCTGTGACCGCCACGAGGCCGTCGCCGCCGAGTTTTTGGCCGCCTATCCCCAGGCCTCCTTCATCGCCGACCTGCGCTTCGCGCCCTTGGAGGAGCTGTCCAGCTTGCTGCGGCCAGCGGATGCACCCGACCTGAACTCACCGGTAAGCTTTCAGCCCCCCCGGCCGCATGGATTGGGTTCGGTATCTCAAGCCACTGATTCTCCTGCTCCCTCCCCCCTGGCGGGGGAGGGCTGGGGGGAGGGGGCTGAAGGGTTACACTCACCGCCCTTGGCGAATCCGCCGGTCACCCTCGCCGTGGTCTGTATCGGGGATGATCCGCCTCCGCATCGGGACCCTGCCGCGCCCCGGGATACCAGAAACCACCCTGATCCTGATCTTGGTGTAAGCGTTCAGACCCCTCGGCTGCATGAGTTGGGTTCGCTAACTCAACCCACTGATTCTCTTGCTCCCTCCCCCCTGGCGGGGGAGGGCTGGGGAGAGGGGGCTGAAGGGTTACATGTTAGTGCCCCACGCGACCGCCCCCCCTCGGATCTCGCTAACCACTCCGGCCTGGCTCTGGCGCGCCGACTGATCGAAGAACTGGCGGCCAGCCAGGGGGTATCCCCCCCGGTGCTGCTGGAGGTGGGCGCCGCCGAACCGGGGGGTGGTATCGAGGACTGGGATGGCCAGATCATCCCCTTCGACTATCAGCGCGAGGCCTGCCGCGCCGCCCTGCTCCTGGACGGCGCCGGAGACGAGCTGGCGCGGACCATCCATGAGCACTACCGCGACACCATCGCCGCCCAGGGGCGGGATCTGACCCAGGAGCCCGCCGGCCAGCCCTGGGAGCGGCTGGCGACCTCCTATCGCCAGGCCAACCGCCATCAGGCCGACCATGTCTGGGCCAAGCTCGCCGTCACCGACTGCCGGGCGGTGGCGGAGGACCTGGTGGAGGTCTTTGCCCTGACTCCCCTGGAGGTCGAGCGGCTGGCGATCGTCGAGCACGCGCGCTGGGCGGCGGATCGCTACCTGGATGGCTGGTCCTACGGCCCGGTGCGCGACAACGCCCGCAAGCTTCACCCCCAGCTCATCCCCTACGCGGAGCTGTCGGAGGCCATGAAGGACCTGGACCGCTTCGCCGTGCGCGGCCTGCCGACCCTGGCCGCCCGTCTGGGGCTCGGCATCCAGCGCCTGCTCATCCTCGGGATCCATCCGCCCGGTCCCGCCTGTCCGAGCGGCAAGCCCCTGCGGCGCCTGGCGACGGGGCTGCGGGAGCGGTTGCGGGAACGTTATCCGGACCGCGCCCTGGTCATTGCCGCCACCCTGGCGGATCACCGGGAGCGCGACCTGGTCCGGGAACTGATGGAGGGTGCCGAGGGCGCCAGTCTCTTCCTGCTGCTGCCACATCCCCTCAGCCACCTCCTGGCACCGGCTGAGCCCGACCGCGGCCCGCCGGGAGTTTCTGACCCTCCTGGCCCAGGCGGAACGGCGGATCAGCCTGCGAGGGGAGGGGGAACTGGCGGCCTGGTTCGCCCGACGCGCCGAGATCCAGCTCATCCTGGGCGAGACCTTGCCATGCTTGGGTGATGCTACGAGCGCTCCCGGCAAGGCCTCTGATACGGAATCGAGGGCAGTCAGGGTGATGACGGGCCTTGCGGGCGGGCCAGACAAACGGATCCTGCTCGATCCTGACGGCCCCGGCCTGACATGGACTTTCGATTACTGACCTTCCGCGGTCGAACGAGGTACCCGGCAACCGCCGCAAGCAGGCTCCCATGGACCTTAGACGACTGAACTTCCGTGGCCCCCGGGGCTGGATCGAGGCGCTGGGGCTGGCGGCCCTGGCCCTCTCCAGTTGCCTGGCCTTTTACGGCCGGGTCCTGATGGGGCGGGCGCGCTTCGACCTGCCGGCCTTCGCCGCCGCCCTGCGGCAGTCCGGCCTGTCGATCCTGCCGGCCATCACCCTGGTCATGGTCGCCATCGGCCTCATCCTGGGGCACCAGGTCGAAGGCATCCTCACCCAGTTCGACCTGCCGGTGGTGGTCATCCTGACGGTGGCCTTCGCCCTCATCATCGAGGTGCTTCCGGTCCTGGTCGGCATCCTGGTGGCGGGCCGGGCGGGGGTCGCCCTGGCGGTGCGGCAGGCGACCCTGCTCGCCACCGGCGAGATGGACGGGCTGCTGGTGTGCGGGGTGCAGCCCCTGCCTTTCACCCTGGCTCCGGTCCTGCTGGCCATGTTGCTGATGAGCTTCGCCTTCATGGTCTGGGGGACCCTGGTGACCTTCGGCGTGGCGGGGGCCTGGCTCTGGGCCAGCACGGGGGTGGCGCCGGCCCTGTTCCTCGAAATGCTGACGAGTGCTCTCACCCCCGAGGCCCTGGTCGAGGCCCTGATCAAACCCCTGCTGTTCGCGGTGCTGATCGCCCTGATCGCGACCCTGAACGGCATCGGCGCGGGTCGCCGGGCGGGGGGGGTCGCGGGCGCCGCGACCGGCACCATGATCGGGGCGGTCACGGCCATCCTGGTCACGGATCTCCTCTATATCATCCTGGTGCGGGTTTGAGATGGCTGCCACCGGGAGGATCGGGATACCCTGGGCGCTGAAGCTGGAGCGGGTCTTCCAGCATGTAGCCGGACGCCTGGCCCTCCAGGACCTGAGTCTGGAGCTGGCGGACGGCGCCTGGCTCCTGGTCTGCGGCCCCAATGGTGCGGGCAAGACCTTGCTCTCCCGGCTGATCCTCGGCCTCGACCGGCCCTCGGCCGGCCGCGTCCAGGTCCTGGGGCGGGACCTGGCGCAGCTCGACGGCCGCGGAATGGAGCGGCTGCGCGCCGAGGTCGGCGCCGTGATCCAGCGCGGCTCCTTGCTCGCCGATCACAGTGTCCTGGGGAACATCCTCCTACCCCTGCGCCAGGCGCCCCTGACGCGCGGGGAGATGGCACGGGCGGCGCGGCTGGTGATGGCCCTGCTGGGCCTGGACGGGTTGGAAAATCATCCGCCCCAGTCCCTCTCCCTGGGTCAGCAGCGCCGGGTCGAACTGGCGCGGGCCCTGATCCGCCGCCCCCGGCTTCTGGTCTGGGACGGTCTCTCCGATGGCCTGGACCCGGCGGTGGTCCGGGAGATCCTCGCCGTCCTGCGCAGCCTGCGCGGTGGCCAGGCCATGGCCCTGATCGCCACCGACAACACCCCGGAGGCCTTCGGGGACACCGCCGACCGGGTCGGGGTGCTGAGCGGCGGGCGTCTGCTGTTTCTGGGGACGCGGGAAGCACTGGCCGCCGCCAGCCCCGAGGACCTGGAACTCAGCACCGCCCTGGGAGGCCGATTTTGACCACGGCATCCCCGAGGAACTGCAATCTCCGACCGCCAGGGGGAGGGTCGGGCCTGGAATTTGTGACGCCTGATATGACGACGAATATGCCGATCCGATGAGCAACCACGACCCTATCCCCCCCGCCGCGCGGCGCCTGGACCGCCTCTATGCCCCGCCCGAGATCGGGGCCCCCGGCAAGCGCCGGGCCCTGGCCGAGCGCCGCCAGTTGCTCCTGGCGGGGGGCTTCGTCCTGGCCATGGCCCTGGTGGTCGTGGCGGCCTTCGCCCTGATATTGCCGGGGCTCCTGGGTCAGGCCTACCGGCTGGAGGCCTATTTCCCGGACGCGGAGGGCCTGGACCCGGGGATGCAACTGATCCAGGAGGGTTATGTGATCGGCCTGGTCGAGCGGGTCAAGCCGGTCTTTCCCGGCGACCCGGCCCATGGCCGCCATTGCCCCCTGCCCGCCGCCGAGGCCCCGCCCCGCTCACCCATCTTGCCCTGCTTCCGCGCCACCCTGCGCATCCGCGACCAGTGGCCCATTCCCCAGGACAGCGAGGTTCGCCTGACGACCCTGGGGTTGCTGAAGGGCAACGCCCTGCGCATCGCCGTGGGCCAGTCGGCGGAGCTGCTTGCCCCCGGCGCGGTGATCGCCGCCCTCGCCCCCGAGCCCGACCTGACCCAGCAACTCGCCGTCCTCACCGAGACGGTGCGGCTGGTAGTCGAGGAGAGCATAGCCCCGACCCTGGCCAGCATCCGCGATCAGGTCAAGACCATCGAGCTCCTGGTCGGCGGGGGCGAGGACCAGGGCCAGGGGCTGGCGGGGAACCGTGAGCAGCTCGCCGGGGCCTTCGAGAACCTGCGCCTGCTGTCGGACAACCTGGTCAAGGTGGTGGACCCCCAGGCCATCGGCGCCATCCTCGCCTCGGTCGAGACCATGTCCGCCGACCTGGCGCGGATCACCGCCGAGATGGCCGGCAGCACCCAGGACGTCCAGCGGACCGTCAACAACTATGATGACCTGGCCACCGATATCCGCGGCCTGGTCAAGGAGAACCGCCCCGCCTTGCAGCGCTCCCTGGATGACACCCAGTTCCTGTTACAGTCCCTGGCGGCGGCCCTGACGCCGATCCTGACCAACATCGAGGACGCCAGCCGCAACCTGTCCGCCTTCTCCCAGGAACTGCGCTCCCATCCCACCCACCTCCTGCGCCCGCGGGAGACCGAGGAGCAAGCTCCATGGTTCAAATGAAGCGCTTTCTTCTGATCTACCTCCTGAGCGTTGGCCTTGGCGGCTGCGGTTCGCCGGTGACCGTCAAGGAGGATCAGTACCTCTCCTTGGCCCCCCCGACCGCTCCCGAACTCAGCGGCCATTCGCCCACCAGCGGTTCATCCGCAACCGATCTGCAGGTCAACGAACTGGCGGCCCGCGGCTTTCTCGGCGGGCGACAGATTGTCTTCCGCACCACGGCGGACCCCTGGCAAACCCAGCGCTACGACCAGTTGTTGTGGGACGAACCGGTGCCACGGGCCCTGTCCCGCCACCTGGCGGCCAGTATCCGCGCCGCCGGGCTCTTTCGCTTCGTCCTCATCCCCGCCGACCGTGGGCGCGCCGATTACCTCCTTGGCGGCGAGGTGGAGCGTTTCGAGCACCTGCCCACGGCGACGCCACCCCGGGTGGCGGGCACCCTCAGCCTGACCCTGATGCGGGCCAGTGACCGCCGCCCGCTCCTGGTCCGTCGCTACGATGCCGAGGAAATCGTCGCGGGGGAGACCCCCGCCGCCATGGCCGCCGCCGCCACCCGCCTGGCGGACCGCCTGGCCGCCGCGGTGGTGACGGACCTGCAGGCCTGGCGCGAGGGGAAAGGGGATCCCCCTGAGAAATCCTTGAGAAATAAGCCCGAAGCCCTTCGGTGTCCGTCGAGCACGGGGGAGGATCGGGTGGCGTCTGGCGGGGTGTCGACCGCAAGGATGCGGTCGTCAAGCCTACAAGGACGTATTCACGGCGTCCGCGACGCCACCTGATCCTGAACGCCTAGCCGCTAGCGATCACGCCGGGCACCCCCTCAGGTGCCGGCAAGGGTCGTACTGGCTGCAAATTCTCGTCCATGAAGCGCCGGGCGGCCTGGATCAGGGACAGACGCGCCCGATCCGCCCCCCAGGTTTCCGCTAGCGCCGGGTCCGTCCCCGACCCCTCGTTCCACACCTGCCAGAGCAGGGCGACATCGTTGCGGTAGGCGGCGCCGATGCTCAGGCCATCCGGACTGAAGCTGGCGTGGGCGGCGCTACCCAGCCCGGCGGACAGGGTCAGATAGGCCGTCAGCGGTTGGTCCCGGGCCGCGGTGGGGCTGGGCCAGAGGCGCACCGTGCCATCGCGGGAGGCGGTGAGGAGCCAGCGCCCGTCGGGGGAGAACTCGAGGCTGAGAATCCGCGCCTTGTGACCACTCAGCCGGGCGAGCGGGGTGCCGTCCAGGCCCCACACCTGGGCGTCCCCCTCGCCGCTGGCGGTGACCAGAGTCCGGCCATCCGGGGCGAAACGCACACTGGTGACCGGGCCGGTATCGGGTTTCAGATAGCGGGGTTCGCCACAGGCGCCCCCGGCGATCTCGACCAGGGCGATGCGGCCGTCCTCGCTGGCCGTGGCCAGGAGGCGGGCATCGGGGCTGAAGGCCAGATCCTGGACGGTATTCTTGTGCCAGGGCCCGGCGCAGACTTCAGTCCACTGGCCGGTGGCGGCGACCCGCAGCACCTGGACCCGGCCATTCTCGGCGCCGCTGGCCACCCAGACCTCCCCCTCCTCGTCCCGGGCCAGGGCCGCCCGGACGAGGCCGGCTCCCGGCTCCACGGGCAGGTCCTCGCCCAGCGGGGCGCAGGTGCGCAGGTCCCACAGCCGCAGCGGATGCCAGGAGTCGTTCGACGCCGTCAGCAGCCAGTCGCCGTGGGGGGCGAAGAGCGCCTGATAAATCGCCGGGCAGTCCAGGCTACCGTTCTGGGTACAGGGCTGAAGGTCGGGCGTCAGGGCCAGGGTGCAGACCTCCTCCCCCCGGGCCAGATCCCAAATCCGGGCCGTGCCGTCGAAGCCGGCACTGGCCAGCAGCCCGGCGGAGGGGGAGAAACCGACGCGGCGCACCCGATCCTGGTGGCCCTGGCCCTCGCCGCCCAGGCGCCAGCGCAAGGCCGGCACCAGGCCCGCCGCGCCGCGCTCCAGGCGCCAGACCTCGATGCGGCCATCATGGGCGCCCGTCGCCAGCAGGGTCGCGGGCGGCGTGCCGGGCGGACTCCCCGGCGGGGGGGCACCCTCTTCGGCCGCCGGCTCCCGGGCCAGGGCCAGGTGGGCGACCTGGTCGGCCTGGGGGAACTGGAGGACGAAGGTCGCCACCGGTCGCACCGACCAGAGCCGGGCCGAGCCGTCCTCGCTGGAGTAACTGAGGATGCGGCGCTGATCCTGGCTGAAGCGTGCCTCGGTGACATCCCCCTCGTGACTGATGACGGCCAGACTCTGGCCGGTCCAGAGCCCCCAGAGCCGGATGGTGTCATCCTGGGAGGCGGTGAGGACGAGGGGTTCCTCCTCGCCGGCGTCCTGTCCCGATGCGATCTGGACCTGGTCCACCGCCAGGTCGTGATGGCCGAAGATCTGGGCCTCGCCCGTCGCCAGGTCCCAGCGCACCACCTGGCCGTCGTCATCCACCGCCACCAGGGTGCGTCCCTCGGGGCCAAAGGCGATGCGGCGCACCGAGGCCCGGTGGATGCGGATCTTGTGGCCATCCCGCGTGATGACCCCCAGCTCCGCCAACTCGCGCCCGGTCAGGTCGTAAACCCGGATGCGGTCGTCGGCGAAGGCGACGGCGACTCGTTCACCGCTGGGGTCGAAGACGGCGTGGTAGGCCGGGCGGCCCCGGGACTCGCTGGCCGGGAGGACGACGATCTCCTCCCCGGTCAAGGTATCGACTACCTTGGCGGTGCCATCGAAGGAGGCCGTCACCAGCCGCTGCCCATCGGCCGAAAAGGCCAGACTGCGGACGCCGCGGTCATGGATCTGGCGATCCCAAAGGACCACCCCCGGGGTCACCAGGCTCAGTACGCAGAGGGCGGGAGAGCGCCGATCCCCATGGATGAGCGCCAGAGTGCGCCCGCCGGGATCCAGGGCGATGGGCGAGCGGGGGCGCCCGCCGCAGGTCCAGGTCGGAGGATCGGTCGCGGCGGCGGGGAGGCGCCAGACGCCCTCTTCGCCGATCCCCAGCGCCAGTACCCCCTCGCCCGTACCGACCAGCCGCAGGCTGTGAATCGGCAGTTCCGGTCCGGCCAAGCCCCCGGCGAAATGATAGCGCTGGTCCTGGAGGGTCCAGAGTTCGGCGCCACCCCCGGGGGCCGGCATCGCCAGGCGCTCTCCATCGTCGCTGAAGGCCGCCGCCAGGGCGGCGGCGCCGGTCGCGGGCGGGGCGCTGACCAGGCTGAGTAGGCGGTTGCGGATGAAGGCCCGGCTCAGGCTGTCCGTGGCCTCCGCGGGCAGATAGGGGCCGGCGGCCAGGGCCAGGCGGACGGCCTCGGCGGTATTGCCGCGGTCGATGGCGCTCTCGGCGTTGCGCAACTCGCTGCGGTAGAAGCTGAGCCGGGACTTGTTCGAGGCATCCCAGGCCCACCAGGCGGTGGAGGTGGCGATCACCAGGAGGCTGAGGAGGCTCCAGCCCAGGATGCGCGCCTGGCGGTTGCGGCGGCGTTGGACGCCCAGATACAGGCGGCTCTGCTCCAGGTAGTCGCGCTCCAGGGGTTCCAGTTCCTCGGCGTAGGTGGTGGCGAAGAGCTGGGCGGCGGCGTAGCCGGTTTCCCCCAGGAGATATTCCCGGTTGCGGTCGGTACGCCGCCAGAGTCGTGCCTGGCGGGTGAGCTGGTAACGCAGGATGAGATCGCGGCGCTGGGCCGGTTCCGCCAGCCAGTCCCGCACCGGCTGCCAGCGCTCGAGCAACACCGGATGGACGAAGGCGGCGATGGGCCGAAAGCGTTCCCAGTGCCGGCTGGTCGCCCGGGGTTCCGGGGCCTCCGCGGCGGGGGCCTCGCTGGCCGTGAGGGGCCCCTCCTTGCCGATGAGATCCGTGCCCAGGCGCAACAGGCGTCCCACCCCACCGTGGCGGATAAGCCGCTCCTCCCGGGTCTGCCGCCAGAGCCGGCGCAGGTCGTCCCAGATACTCGGGGCGGCTGGCGGGGCCGCCACCGCCTCCGCTTCCTCCTCCTCCGCGTCGGCCACCACCAGGCGCGCCGCGATCAGGCGCTCCACCAGGGGCGCCACCGCGGGCAGGTGGGTGAGGGTCTGGAGGTCCCCGGCGCGGATGCCGGGCCGGGGGGCACCGCTCCCTTCCAGGGTGATCAGGGCCCGGCACAGGGTTGGCAGGGCGGCGCGCTGGGGTGGTTCCAGTTCCCCCCAGAGCTGGTCGGCCCGGGTGATGAGGCTCCCGGCCACCCCTCCCAGACTGCGCAGGTCGGCCAGGGTCAGCAGGGATTGATGCGCCTCGGTCTCGCCCAGGCGCCTAGCCGCCCGCCGATAAAGGTCTTCCAGGACCTCCTGCAACACCGGGGGCCAATGGGTCAGCAGACTGGCCTCCGTCTCCAGGACGTCCACCAGTCCGCGGCCGGTGCCGCTGGTCGATTCCTCGTAATCGATGGCGGCGATTCGGGCCGGGATCTCGATCACCTGGCGGATGCGGGCCGTGGCGGGCGGTTGCAGGGGAAACCAGCTCACTTCATCCAGTTCCGCCGCCAGCTCGGGCAGTTCGGCAAGCAGGGGGAGATAGTCGCTGCGCAGGGTGGCGATGACCCAGATTCCATCCCGCGCCGCCAGGCAGGGCAGGGCGGCGAGGAAGGCCCGGGAGGTCGTGGCGCCAAACAAGGGGTCCAGGGAATCGACGACGATGACCAGTTGCGCCCGCCCGCCATTAGCCCCCGCCTGTTCGGCGAACTTGACGCTGACCTGGGCCAGGGCCGCGGCCAGTTCGGCGGCGGCCACCTCCGGGGTGGCGATCAGGAGATCGGCCAGGGACTGGGTGTCGAGCCCGAACCCTTCCAGCGCCGCGCCGAGGACCGCCGGTGCGCACACGGCCGTGGCCAGGGCCTGGAGGGGCTCCTCCTCACCCTTGAGATCGACCAGACACCAGCGGCACAGGGCGATCCCCGGGAAGAGGAAGGGCCGCGCCAGCCGGGGCAGCAGGCCGGCGCGGATCAGGGAACTCTTGCCGACGCCACTGGGGCCGGTGACCAGCAGGAGACCCCGGCCCCGATCGACGTTGGCCTCCAGGCGGGTGATCAGCTCCCGGGTCTCGGTCTCGCGGCCGACGAAGATCGGATGGTCGGGAAACTCGAAGGGCCGGTCCACCCGAAAGGGGCTGCCCAGCCAATCCTGGAGGTGCGAGGTCAGGCGCCGCTCGGCGCTGATGCGGCGGTTGAGGAGCTTGCGCAGTTGGGTCTCGACCAGTTCGCGAAAGGAATGGTCATTGCCGAACTGGCGGAAGGCGCGCCGGAAGCTGCCATCGGGGTTGAAGAAATGGGTGCGGAAAAAGGCTTCGAGACGGCTGCGATCCGCCAGGGCCTCCCGCGCCACTTCGGGATTGTTGACGTCCACCAGGCAGGGGGCGGTCTTGCGATAGACGAGCACCTCCGGGCTGCCAGTCTGCGCCGAGGCCTCCACCGCGTCGACGAACTCCCACTCGGTCCCGGTCAGGCCGCCATAGGGGTCATTGGCCAGGGGCGTCCCCAGCCGGGCCCAGAGCATGACCAGCACGATCTCGCAGTCCGAGGGCCGCGCCAGGCCCGCCTGGAAGCTCTGGGCCGCGGTCAGGGCCTCCTGTTCCCACAGGACCGCCTGGACCTTGAAATAGGGCAGATACTCTTGGGCCAGGGCCTCGATGATGTTGCGCGTCAGGGCCCGCTCATGATCCAGGTCGGAGGGGGAAGAGACGAAGATGCGGACCTGGGGGTCTGCCATGGGCATCACCTGTAGCATGGGGAAAAGGGCGAGAAGGAGGCGTCGGCCGTCAAGGGACAGGATAGGCCAAAGTTCAGTATATTATTACCGACCAGAACGCCCTTCTGTCCCGGCGGGTTCACCGGACCCGCGGCCTGGCAATGGTGGCCACCCCCGCTATGACATCCCCGCAAGCCTCCTCTTCTCTCCAGCCCTATTGGCTCATCGCTCTCAAGGGCCACCGCCACCTGCGTCAGCCGGAGGCGGTCGGCGAGGCGCTCGCCGCCCTGCTGGGCGCCCTGAGCGAGGAGATCGATGGCACCCTGGTCGGCGTTTCTTCCATCGCCCGCGGGGCCGACACCCTCTTTGCCCAGGCGATCCTGGCCTTGTCGTTCCCCTGGCGCGCCCTGCTGCCAGCGTCCCTGGCCGAGCTGCGCCAGGACTTCACCGCGGAGGAGTGGCAGTGCCGCGAGCAACTGCTGGCGCGGGCGACTGAGATTCAGGTCCGCGGCAGGGCCGCGGGCAGGGACGAGGCCGATCTGGAGTGCGGCCTGGACACCGTGGATCAGGCGGACCTGCTCATCGCCGTCTGGGACGAGAGGCCCGCGGCAGCACCGGGGGGAACGGGGGATATCGTCACCTATGCCCGCGGCGTCGGGAGACCGCTGATCATCATCAATCCTGAGACGCTCGAGGTCCGGCGTGAGGGCTGGGAGGGTCATCCCTTCCTGGATCATGAGCTCCGCTTCCTCAACAGTCTTGGCGAGGGTGCCGCGATGGAACCCCCGGACTCCTCGCCGGTACCCCCGTCGTTATGGCGCTTTTTCACCAAGGTCGACCAGATGGCGACTCGCACGGCGCCGAATTTCCGGCGCTGGGTCGCCTCCTCGCTGGTACTGAATACCGGTGCGACCCTGATGGTGGCCTTCATCATCGCCTTCGCCCTGCGCCTGCCTGCCCTGGACGCCCTGGCCTTCCTCATGACCGCCGGGGCCATGGGGGCCGGCTTCTATCTGAAATACCGCAAGGTGCATCAACGCTGGATCCATTGCCGCGTAGCCGCGGAGATCTGCCGGGCCGCGATCGCCACCTGGGAATTGCCCCGGCTGGTGCTGCCGGACCTTCAGGGTCTGGGGGAGACCTTTGCCCGCCTCACGACCTCGGTCAGGATGATGCACCTCTGTGACCGCCCGGCTGTCCCCCCACCCCTGGAGGAGATCCGGGAGCGATATGCGCGCGACCGCATCGATGATCAGATCCAGTACCACCAGGCCCGTGCCGTCCGGCTCGCCCGTCTGCGCCAGCGCCTGATCAGTCTCTTCTGGTTCTTTTCCGCCCTGGCCGTCCTGCGTGGGCTCTTCGCCGGTGTGTACGGCACGGACAGCCTCAGCCTGGAGGCCAGCCGTACCCTCACCCACTTCCTGCCCCTGGCGCTCCCCGGTCTGGCCGGCTGCGCCCTGGCGCTGATTTCAGTCTTCGATCTCAATGGCCAGTTGGCCCATTCCCGCGCCCTGACGAACTTCCTGATCGCGGCGCGGGCGGAGACGCAGGCCTGTCATAATCTCTATGCCTTGCAGCGGGCCATCGCCCGCACCGAACGTTACCTGGCCCGGGAAATCGCCGACTGGTTCGCCCTGGGCCAGGAACCCCGCTATGGTTGAGTGACGCAATGGGTGGACTATGAAACGACTCCTGGCCCTGGATGGTGGCGGCATCCGCGGCATCTTCACCCTGGAGGTCCTGGCGCGCATGGAGGTACTGCTGCGCGCCCGGACCGGCCGGCCCGATCTGGTCCTGGCGGATTATTTCGACTACATCGCCGGCACCAGTACCGGCGGCATCATCGCCACCTGCCTGTCCTGGGGCATGCCGGTAGCCATGATCGAGGACCTCTATATCCGGCGGGGGATGGAGATCTTCCGGCCCGCGCCCTGGTACAAACGCTGGCAGAGCAAGTATGCCGCGGAGGCCATTACCGGGATGCTCAAGGAGGTCTTCGCGGAGGATGAGGCGGGCCAGGTGCCGGCCCTGCTGGGCACGCGCCGACTGCGCACCCTGCTCTGCCTGGTGATGCGCAACTATTCAACGGGCTCCCCCTGGCCAATCTCCAATAACCCCGCCGCCCGCTTCAACGATCCCGCCTCCCCCGAGTGCAACCTGCACATCCCTCTGTGGCAACTGGTCCGGGCCAGTACCGCCGCCCCGACCTTTTTCCCCCCGGAGACCATCGTCCTCGGCGGCCGGCGGCACGTCTTCGTGGATGGCGGCATCACGCCTTACAACAACCCCAGCCTGCTCCTCTATCTCATGGCGACCCTGCCCTGTTTCCACCTGGAATGGGAGCGGGGTCTGGATAGGCTGCTGCTGGTCTCGATTGGGACCGGACGGGTCCGCGTCACCTCCGGCACGGCCACGGTGGGGGAGATGAGCCTGCTCTTTCACGCCCGCCGCGTGCCGGTGGCCCTCATCGACTCGTCCAGCCTGCAGCAGGATCTGATGTGCCGGGTCCTCGGCCACTGCCGGGTCGGCGATGAGATCGATTGCGAGATCGGTGACCTCAAAGGTGCCGATCCGAGCGCCGCCCCGGGTCGTAACTTCACCTATCTCCGCTACAATCTGCACTTCTCCCCTGAACAGATCGCCCGCGCCCAGCAGGTCGCCAATACCAGCTTTGAGATTGACAATCTCAAGCTGATCCCCCTGCTGCGCGACATTGGCGCCGCCTATGCCGCGGAGAAGGTGCGGGGTGAGGACCTGCTATAGCCCCCCGGCCGGGACAACCCCTGACGGATCGGGACGTCACGCCCATCAGCCAGGCCCCTCAGATCAATTCTCCGATCGGGAGGAGAGTCAGGATCAGGAACTTGAGCGCCTCGCCAACACCGATGTCCGGCTCGGCCTCGGCGCGCACCGGCCGCCCCTCCCGCTGGGTCACCCACTCGATCCGCCCCTCCGCGGTCAGCTCCAGGCGCCAACTGTTGTGGGGGGCCATGTCCCGTTCGATGAGGGCGGCCACCGCCTGGGCCAGGGGCGGGCTCTCGATGATGAGGCCGATCTCCGTATTCAGGTGCGTGGAGCGGGGGTCCATGTTGAAGGAGCCGATGTAGACCACCTGGCGGTCGATGACCAGGGTCTTGGCATGCAGGGTCAGGGGCACCTTGTCCGGCATCCGTGCGTAACGGTCGATCAGGAGCGGCTGGTCCTCGGCGTCGCCGCGGTATTCGAACAACTCGATCCCCATGCCCAGCAAGCGGCGGCGCTGAAAGGCGTAGCGCGAATGCACCCAGATGGCATCGTTGGCCGCCATGGAATTGGTGAGGATGGCCACCCGAACGTCGCGCTCCCGCAGGTCCTCCAGCAGGCTAAAGGTCCCCGGGAGCATGATGAGGTAGGGCGTCGCGGCGAGCAGTTCCCGTTGGGCGCCCAGGGCCAGTTCGGTCAACTGGCGCCCGCTCTCGCCGAAGGCGTCGTAACGGTCCAGCTCCGGGTTCTTGCCGGGTCGGTCAGAGATGAGCCGCGCCTGGCCCCAGTGGAGATCCGCGGCCCGCAGCGACTTGAAGCGAGCTGTGGTGGCCGCGAGGCCGGCGTCGAAACGCGGGGGGAAGTTCTCGGGGTGAGAGGCATACTGGTGCAGCCCGCGGTAATAGGCCGCCCGTTCCTCGGGGGTGATGGCGATATCGACCACCGCCTCCAGGGGGACCACCCAGGGGTGGTTCCAGTACTCGTCAAAACTGCTGGAGACCTTCGGCACCACGGGCCCCAGCGCCAGGACGTCGAGATCCCGGAAGTTGAACTGCTGATTGAGGTCGTAGTACTCATCGGCCACGTTGCGGCCCCCGAGGATGGCCAGGCTGCCGTCGACGATGAAGGTCTTGTTGTGCATGCGCCGGTTGAGGCGCGGAAAATCGCCCACCGAGCCGATGATCCGCGCCAGCTTGCCCAGGGTACCCAGACCCAGGGCCCCCACGGGGTTGTACAGGCGGATCTCGACCTGGGGGTGATCGTTCAGGAAGGCGAGAAAACGGGGATCGGCGTCGAGGGAAATCTCGTCGACGATGACCCGGACCCGGACGCCCCGCTCCGCCGCCCGCAAGAGGCGCTCGGCGGCGATCTTACCGACATTGTCCTGATACCAGATGAAATACTGGGTATCGATGGTGCGGGTGGCCTGGTCGGCCAGCATGCCCCGCCACAGCAGGGCCTCCTCGCCCTTGTCCAGGAGCAGGAAACCCGACTGGCCCGCTGGCTGGGTTCTGACCAGGCGCCGGATCTGCTTCCCCAGGGGGGTGGTCTCGGGATTGGCGATGGCCCGGGAATCGACCCGGTTCGCCTGATCGACTGACTTGAGGCCCGCGCAGCCGGTCAGGACCAGCGCCAGCGCCAGGGTCGATATGAACCAGAATAATCGTGAGGCCATCTGCCGCTCCCCGGATTCACCAAAGGGTTGTCGATCTGGAATCAGCGCCACCTGGAGACCATCCACTCCCTGGCTGGGCAGATGCGGAATAACTATACCAAATGTTTCATAAAGGCACCGTGAGCCCCAGTACTCGAACGCAGCATCTGGATAATAACCCCGGCGACGTTGCGTTGACGGGCGCAAAACGCAGCTGGATTGGGATAGACTCTGGCATGGGGCGACCTTCGCAAGCCCTCAGCCCTGGACCCTGCCCGACGAATGAAGCCTAACCCTCACGCCAGCGGCCAGATACCCTCGGCGCTGATCGCCTGCCCTCGGGGTTCGCCGGCCACGGCCGTGAGCGGGGCTCTGGCCGCAATCGGGCTGAGGGGACCCCGCCCGGTCCTGATCCTGGTTGGTGGGGCCGCCAGTCTCGATGGCGGGGTGGCGGCACAACTGCTACCCCTCTTCACGGGCCTGGTACCCCTTCTGGACCGGCTGGGAGTGGCGGTGATTGATGGCGGCACCCCCTTCGGAGTCATGGCGCTAATGGGGGCGGCGCGCCAGCGTGCCGCGGGAGGCTTTCCGTTGATCGGAATCGCCCCGCGCGGCCGCGTGGATGCACCGGCGGGGATCTCACCTGACGGACATGGAAGTTCTTCCGACATACCGAGCGATGAAAGTGGCGGGTACTTTCACTCTGATCAGGCAGGGGCTGAATTCCAAGTGGCTGGCCCCAACGGGCCTCTCACGGGGTCTGCTCCTCGACAGGATCAGGGTGAGTTCGAGCCTCGGGTGACCCTCGATCCCCACCACAGCCACTTCCTCCTGGTCCCCGGTGAGCGCTGGGGTGACGAATCCCCTTGGCTCACGGCCGCGGCGGAGCGCCTGGCGGGCGGGCGGGGCACCCTGATGCTGGTCGCCGGGGGTGGGGAGGTCACCCGCTGGGACGTCCTGCACCGGCTGCGCCAGCGGGGCCGGGTCCTGGCGCTCGCCGGCAGCGGCGGTACGGCCGACGCCCTAGTCGCCTGGTGTCGGGGAGAGCAGCCGCCACCGGTAGCCGAACTGACGGGGGTTGATCACGCCCGCATGGAGGTCCTGGACCTGATGGCAGCAAGAGACCAACTGCCCAGGCTGTTGGCGCAGGCCTTTGCCACCCGGAAACGCGAGAAGTAAGGACAGGCCATGAACCCGGTGAACCGGGCCAGCAAGTCCGACAGGCTGCTAGGGGGCGAGACGGATGTGGGCTTGGCCGCATCCGTTCTTGACGAAAGGGAGCCAGGCTGAATAAACTGCGCAGGTTATGTCTTCGCCGCTTCCCGATTTGATCGACCCTTGGCGAGCCGTGGACGCGGGCGCTGAGTTTGAAGGCGCTTGGCCTCTCTCGGGTCTGCCGCGGTTACGGGAGTCTTTAAGGGAGGCGGCAGGCGAGGTTGGGTATCGGTTGGTCTTCGCGCGCGATCTGGAAGGTCGCGGCACCCTGAAGGGCGAAATTGAGGCCCAACTGGTTCTGACCTGTCAGCGTTGCCTGGGCGCCCTGGACTTGGGACGTTAACGCACCCCTGGACTTGGCGTTGATTTCCGGACTCGACGAGGCCCGGCTGCTGCCGGAAGAACTCGACCCCTTGCTGGTATCCGAGGCGTCGATCCGGTTGCTGGACCTGATCGAGGATGAGTTGTTGCTGGCCCTGCCGCAGATCGCCATGCACGAGCCTGGAGAATGTGCCCCTCCAGGTCAGGAGGCGATGGAGGTGGGCGTAGAGCTGGTGGATGCCGGGAGTCCCCACCCTTTTGCCATTCTCGGCGCCCTGGGCCGGGGCGGGAAGGGCTGAAACCCTCGTGACATCTTCTCGATGTCGCGGATGTTAATGAATTTATTGGCGGCTGCCGTTCATCCTTAAAGGTGGTGGGCGGCATCCCCTGTCACGGAGAAAAAAATGGCTGTCCCACAAAATCGTAAGACCTCTTCCCGGCGCGATATGCGTCGTTCCCACGACGCCCTGACGGGTCCCACCCTGTCGGTCGAGCCGCAGAGTGGCGAGGTTCATCGTCGTCATCATGTATCCCCCGATGGTTTTTATCGTGGCCGCAAGGTCATAGAGACTAAGGACTGAAGTCGCAGCCTTCCCCATCTCCGCGCTGGCGGCCTAAAGCCCTGATGGATCGTTTGACTATCGCCCTGGATGTCATGGGCGGAGATCATGGGCCTAAGGTCGTGGTCCCCGCGGCGCTCAATTACCTGCGCGCCACCCAAAATGTGGCCCTCATTCTGGTGGGCAAGGAAGGGGAAATCGCCAAGCTCATCCCGGCGGGTGGGCTCGGTGAACGTCTGAGCATTCGCCATGCCTCCCAGGAGGTGGCGATGAACGAGTTGCCCTCCAAGGCCTTGCGCCTGAAGAAGGACTCCTCCATGCGGGTCGCCATCGATCTGGTCAAGTCCGGCGAGGCCCATGCCTGCGTCAGCGCTGGCAATACCGGCGCCCTCATGGCCACGGCGCGCTTTGTCCTCAAGACCCTGCCTAATATTGACCGGCCGGCCATCATGACCTCGGTGCCGTCCATGACCGGCAGCACCCATCTACTGGACCTGGGGGCTAACGTCGATTGCACGGCGCAGCACCTCTTCCAGTTTGCCGTCATGGGCAGCGAGACCGTTACGGCCGTCGAGGGCCTGGCCGCGCCCAAGGTCGGGCTCCTCAATATTGGCGCTGAGGAGATCAAAGGCAACGAGCAGGTTAAGGGGGCCCATGAGCTTCTGGCCCGCAGTTCCCTGAATTACATTGGCTATGTCGAGGGGGATGATATCTACCTCGGTGTGGTGGATGTGGTGGTCACCGACGGCTTCGTGGGTAATGTGGCGCTGAAGTCGAGCGAAGGCCTGGCCAAGATGGTGCGCCACTTCCTGACCGAGAATTTCAATCGCAATTGGTTGACACGCCTCTCCGCCCTCGCGGCGATGCCGGTTCTCAAGCGTTTTCGCCGCAAGTTTGACCCGCGTCGCTACAATGGCGCCAGCCTACTGGGGCTGCGGGGCATTGTCATCAAGAGCCACGGCAGCGCCGATGTCCTCGCCTTCGAGAACGCGATCCATATCGCGGAGAAGGAAATCCACTGCAATATCCCCGAGCGCATCGCCCACCGCGTTGGCGGTCAGCTTGATGCCGAACGCCAACAAAGGCCGATCGCGTGAAGCTCTATTCCCGAATCCTGGGCACGGGCAGCTATCTGCCCAAGAAAATCCTCACCAATAAGGATATCGAGGAGATCGTCGATACCACGGATGAATGGATCTTCGACCGTACCGGTATCCGCCAGCGCCATGTGGTGGTCGAGGGGGAGACCTGCTCGGACCTGGCGGTCGCCGCCGCCCGTGCCGCCATGGAGGCCGCCGGGGTCGACCCGAGCGAGATCGACCTCATCGTCCTGGCGACAACGACGCCGGACCAGATATTTCCCAGCACGGCCTGCATCATCCAGCCCCGGCTGGGCATCAGGGGCGTGCCCGCCTTTGATATCCAGGCGGTCTGCGCCGGCTTTGTCTATGCCCTGAGTGTCGCCGACCAATTCATCCGTACCGGCAGCGCCAAGCGCGCCCTGGTGATTGGCGCGGACACCATGTCCCGGCTCCTCGACTGGCAGGACCGTTCGACCTGTATCCTCTTTGCCGATGGGGCCGGTGCCGTGGTCCTGGGCGCCGCCGAGGAGCCGGGCATCATCTCCACCCATATCAGCGCCGACGGGGCCTACAAGGATCTGCTGCAAGTCCCCAAGGGCATAGGCCGGGGGGGGTGCGAGGACCCCTATCTCGAGATGCGCGGCAATGAGGTCTTTCGCTGGGCCGTCAGCACCCTGGGCCGCATTGTCGATGAGACCCTGGAGGCCAATGGCATGACCAAGTCGGACATCGACTGGCTGGTGCCCCATCAAGCCAATATCCGCATCATCCAGGCCACGGCCCGCCGCCTCGACCTGCCCATGGAACAGGTGGTGGTGACCGTGGCCGATCATGGCAATACCTCCGCCGCCTCTATCCCCCTGGCGCTCGACACGGCGGTGCGCGACGGCCGTATCCAGCGTGGCCAAACCATCCTGATGGAAGGCTTTGGCGGTGGTTTCACCTGGGGTACGGTCTTGGCGCGCTTCTGAACCTCTTGTTCCCGCGACGAATCTTTCCATGAACAAACCGATCGCCATCATTTTTCCGGGGCAGGGGTCCCAGTCCGTCGGCATGTTGGGCGAACTGGCGGCGGCCTGGCCGCTGGTGGGCGAGACCTTCGCCGAGGCCTCGGATGCCTTGGGCATGGATCTCTGGCATGTAACCAGCCAGGGTCCCAGAGACTTGCTCGATCGCACCGATATCACCCAGCCCGCCATGCTTGCCGCGGGCGTCGCCGTCTGGCGGGTCTGGAACCAGGCGGGGGGCCCCGCGCCGGCCTGGATGGCGGGTCATAGCCTGGGTGAGTTTACCGCCCTGGTATGCGCCGGGGCCCTGGGCTTCGCCGATGCCGTGGCCCTGGTCGCCCAGCGTGGCCGTTTCATGCAGGAGGCGGTGCCCGCCGGCGCGGGTGCCATGGCCGCCGTGCTGGGGCTTGCCGACGACCAGGTCGTCGCCGTTTGTGCTCAAGCCGCCCAAGGCGGAATTCTGGAGCCCGTCAACTTCAATTCCCCGGGTCAGGTGGTCATCGCCGGCGAGGCGGCGGCGGTGGAACGTGGCATTGCCGCCGCCAAGGCCGCGGGCGCCAAGCGCGCCATCCTCCTGCCGGTCAGCGTCCCCTCCCACTGCGCCCTGATGCGCCCCGCCGCCGAGCGACTGGCGGTGATCTTGGCGGCCATCACCCTCGAGGCGCCCCGGATTCCCGTGCTGCACAATGTCACCGTTGATGCCGTGGCGGATCCAACGGCGATCCGCGAGCGCCTGGTGCGCCAGCTTTACAGCCCGGTGCGTTGGGTCGAAACGGTGCGGTGCCTGGCGGACCAAGGGGTGGGGTTATTGCTGGAGGCCGGACCTGGCAAGGTCCTGACGGGCCTGACCAAGCGCATCGATGATCGGCTGGAGGCCCTGGCGGTCCTGGACCCCAAGGGCCTGGCCCTAGCTCTGGAGGCAACGAATCATGCTTGAAGGTGACATCGCCCTGGTCACGGGCGCCTCGCGCGGCATCGGCCAGGCCATCGCCCTGGCCCTGGGCCGGGCCGGGGCCGTGGTCGCGGGCACCGCCACCACCGAGGCCGGCGCCGACCGCATCAGCGAGACGCTGACCGCCCATGGCTGTCAGGGTGCCGGCCTGGTCCTCGATGTCGCCAATCCGGCCTCCGTTGACAGTCTCATGGAGCGTCTGAGGTCGGACCTGGGCGAGCCGAGCATTCTGGTCAATAACGCCGGCATCACGCGCGACAACCTCCTGATGCGCATGAAGGAATCCGATTGGAACAATATCCTGGACACCAATCTCGGCTCGGTTTACCGCATGTCCAAGGCTTGCCTGCGCGCCATGACCAAGGCCCGCAAGGGGCGTATCATCAATGTCGCCTCGGTGGTGGCCGTCATGGGCAATGCCGGTCAGACCAATTACGCGGCGGCTAAGGCCGGCATGATTGGCTTCAGCAAGTCACTGGCGCGCGAAGTCGGTTCCCGGGGCATCACGGTCAACTGCGTGGCGCCGGGCCTGATCGACACCGACATGACCCGTGCCCTGGACGAGGCCCATCAGCAGCAAATCCTGGCCGGCATCCCCCTGGGGCGCTGGGGCTCGGTGGAAGAGGTGGCCGCGACCGTGGTCTTCCTGGCGTCACCCGGAGCGGCTTACATCACCGGCGAGACCTTGCATGTCAATGGCGGCATGTGGATGGTCTGAGGCAAATTCGGGCGTGCCCCTGGGCGCCTTTCATCCGTCAACGAATACGCCTAGAATAGGCACCGCCCTTCTTGGGGCGATATATTTAAATCCGTGAGGGTCAAAGAAAATGAGCAGCGTTGAAGAGCGAGTCCGCAAGATCGTAGTGGAGCAGCTGGGTGTCAAGGAGGAAGAGGTGACCCTTGAATCCTCTTTCGTCGATGACCTCGGCGCCGACTCCCTGGATACCGTTGAGTTGGTGATGGCCTTGGAAGAGGAGTTCGAAACTGAGATCCCGGATGAGGACGCCGAAAAGATCACCACGGTCAAGCAGGCCATTGATTACATCAACGCGCATCAGGCCTAATCAGGACCCTCGCGTCCTCGCGGGCGGGTGGTGGCGCCTCATGGGCGCGGCCGCCAGCCGGATTCCAGATCAGGCTCCCGATTAGGTTCGAGGGTATTTATCTATGTCGATCAGAAGGGTTGTAGTCACCGGTGTCGGCCTTGTCGCCCCGGTGGGGCTGGATACCAAGTCTGGGTGGGAGAGTATCCTAGCCGGGCGTAGCGGCATTCAGCCGATCACCCATTTCGAAATAGCGCCCTTTTCTACCCGGTTTGGTGGGCCTATCTACGGTTTTGACCCCGAGCTCTACGTCGCCAAGAAGGACGTCAAGAAGATGGATAAGTTTATCCATTACGGCATTGGCGCCGGGACTCAGGCCATGGAGGACTCAGGCCTCGAGATCACGGAGGCGAATTGTCGCCGTATTGGCGTCGCCGTGGGCTCAGGTATTGGCGGCATCGCTGGCATCGAAAATAGCTACGCGGCCTATCTGCAGGGCGGGCCCCGCAAGATTTCGCCCTTCTTCGTGCCGGCCAATATCGTCAACATGGTCGCCGGAGACCTCTCGATCAAATACGGCCTCAAGGGGCCTAATTACTCGATCGTGTCCGCTTGCAGTACCGGCACCCACAACATCGGTGAGGCGGCGCTCATGATTCGCCACGGCATGGTCGATGCCATGCTGGCCGGCGGGGCCGAGATGGCGACGACCCCCGTCGGGCTCGGCGGTTTTGCCGCCGCCAAGGCCCTCTCCACCCGCAACGATGCCCCCCAGCTTGCCAGTCGTCCTTTCGATCGTGACCGTGATGGCTTCGTCCTCAGCGACGGCGCCGGCGTTATCATGCTCGAGGAATACGAGATGGCCAAGGCGCGCGGGGCCAATATCTATGCGGAACTGGTGGGTTTCGGCATGAATTCCGACGCCTATCACATGACTGCCCCCTCGGAGAATGGCGAGGGCGCCGCGGAGTGCATGCGCCTGGCCCTGGAGATGGCGGCCCTGGGGCCCGAGCAGGTGGACTACATCAATGCCCACGGCACCTCGACCCCGGCGGGTGACATCGCCGAGACCAAGGGCATCAAGCGCGCCTTTGGCGAGCACGCCTACCAAGTCGCTGTCAGCTCCACCAAGTCCATGACCGGCCATATGCTGGGTGCCGCGGGCGGGGCCGAGGCCATCTTCACCCTGCTGGCCATGCGTGACCAGGTGGCCCCACCCACCATCAATTACGAAACGCCCGACCCCGATTGCGACCTGGACTACGTGCCCAACGTCGCCCGCCCCATGAAGATCGATGTGGCGATCAGCAACTCCTTTGGCTTCGGCGGCACCAACGGTTCCCTCGTCTTCCGGCGAATCTGAGGCCTGTGGCGAGGCCAAGGCCGGCCTCGCCCCTGATCTCGAGACCGTGGGAGACTCCCTCGGGCCCTTGATCAGCCTGTCCCCGGATGACGCGACCCGTCCAGAGTTAGACCCAGGCCAGCCGCCGCCCGCCAGACCTTTCCGGCGCCGCCGCTTCAGGCATCTTGGTTTCCTCTTCCTCCTGGTCGTCGCCTTGGGCCTGGCCGGGCTGTGGCTCCGCTTTCACTTTGATGCCTTCAAGGAGCGGCCCCTGGCCTTGCCCGCCACGGTGGGGCCCGATCAACCCTTCCTGTTCGAGATCCCCCTCGGTATGTCCCTGCGCACCCTGGCCCAGGAGTTGACGGCCCTGGGAGTGCTGGACCAACCCTATTATTTCCTCGCCTTGGCCTACCTGCGTGGCGACGCGGGGCGGGTCAAGGCCGGGGAATACGAGATCAGCCCCGGCATGACCCCGGTGGCCCTGCTCGACAAGCTGGTCAAGAACCAGGTTTACCAGCGCTCCGTCACCCTCATCGAGGGCTGGACCCTGGCCCAACTCCTCGCGGCCCTGGCCAAGGATGATCGCCTGGTGGGCAAACTGGAGGGGGCCACGCCCCAGGACCTGATGGCCGCCCTGGGCCGGGCGGGTCAGTATCCCGAGGGCCGCTTCTTTCCCGATACCTACCGCTTTACCAAGGGCACCAGCGACCTCGATATCCTGGGACGCGCCGCCCAAGCCATGGATAGGGTCCTGGCCGAGGAGTGGCGGGACCGCGCCCCCGGTCTGCCCCTGGAGAACCCGGACCAGGCCCTGGTCCTGGCCTCTATCATCGAGAAGGAGACGAGCCAGGCCAGCGAGCGCCCCACCATCGCCGGCGTCTTCATCCGGCGACTCCAGCTCGGCATGAGGCTCCAGACCGACCCCACGGTCATCTACGGGCTGGGCGCCGCCTTTGATGGGGACCTGCGCCGCAATGATCTGACCCGGGATACGCCCTACAACACCTATACCCGGCATGGCTTGCCGCCCACCCCCATCGCCCTCCCCGGCCGGGCCGCCATCCACGCGGCCCTGCACCCGGAGGCGGGCGATAGCCTCTACTTCGTCGCCAAGGGCGATGGCGGCCACTGGTTCTCCCCCACCCTGGAGGAGCACAATCAAGCGGTGCGACGTTATCAGTTGGGACAGGGGACCGAGGGGGGCAAGCCATGAGGCTAAGAGGACGATTCATCACCCTGGAAGGCATCGAGGGCGCGGGCAAATCGACCCAGGTGGCCCTGATCCAGGCCACCCTCGCACAACTGGGCCTGAGGGTCGTCCTCACCCGCGAGCCGGGTGGCGCCCCCATCGCCGAGCGGCTGCGCCAGATCCTGCTCGACCCCGACTGTCGGGGCATGGCTGCGGACGCCGAGCTGTTGCTGGTGTTTGCCGCCCGCGCCGAACATCTGGCCAAGACCATCCGCCCGGCCCTGGAGCGGGGTGACTGGGTGGTCTGTGACCGCTTTACCGATGCCAGTTACGCCTATCAGGGGGGTGGCCGCGGCCTGGATCCGGCCCGCATCGCCGTGCTGGAGGCTTTTGTGCAGGGCGATCTGCGCCCGGACCTGACCCTGCTCTTCGACCTGCCGGCGGACCTGGGGCTGGCGCGCGCCGGCATGCGTTCGGCCCCGGATCGCTTCGAGGGCGAGACGGCGCGCTTCTTCGCGGGAGCCCGCGCCGCCTATCTGGCCCGGGCCCAGGCCGAGCCCGGGCGGATACGTCTCATCGACGCCCGTGCCCCCCTTGACCAGGTGAGCCAGGCCGTCGCCTCGGCCATCCGGGCCTTTGCCGCCGGCGCCAGGGATGCCAACCCATGACCGCCGCCGCGCCCCTGGAGGCCTTGCCCCCCTGGCTCAAGGAGCCTTGGGCGGCCTTGCAAAGCGCCCGCCACGCCGATCGATTTCCCCATGCCCTGCTCCTGACCGGCCCCGCCGGGGTGGGCAAGCGCCGCCTGCTCGAGGCTCTGGCCCACTCCCTCCTGTGCCCCACGACCCGGGCCGGGGGATGGGCCTGCGGCCAGTGCCCGGATTGCCGCTTGCTGGCCGCCGGCACCCATCCGGACCTGGCGCGCGTGGGGCCGGACGAGGAGGGCAAGTCCGGCGAGATCAAGGTTGACGCCATCCGCGCCCTGGCCAGCGCCGAGGGCCTGACCGCCCATCGGGGCGGCTGGAAGCTGATCCTCATCGACCCGGCGCATCGCCTGAATACCTCCGCCGCCAACGCCCTGCTCAAGACCCTGGAGGAGCCGGCGCCCAGCACCCTTCTGTGCCTGGTCAGCGAGCAGCCTAGCCGCCTGCCGGCCACCATTCGCAGCCGTTGTCAGGTCCTGCGCCTGGCCGTCCCACCCGAGGCGGAGGCCCTGGCCTGGCTGGCGCCCAGAACCCCGGGGTTTGATGCCAAGACCCTGCTGCACCTGGCCCATGGCGCCCCCTTGCGCGCCCTGGAACTGGCCAACCCGGAACGCCTGGCCTTGCGTGATCGTCTGATCAGGGGTTTCGTCGAGGTGGCGCAAGGCAAGCGCGATCCCCTCGCCGAGGCGGTCGCCTGGAACCAGGCCGAACCGGCCCTGCTCCTCGACTGGCTGGGGGGCTGGGTCAGCGACCTCTTGCGGCTCATCCCGGAACTGCTGGGGTCGCCCGGGCAGCCGCGGCTGATCAATGCCGACCGGGCGAGCGATTTTCGGGCTCTGGCGGCCCAGGTGGACCCCGCCGCCGGTCATCGCTTCCTGCGCCAGGTCTGGCAGGTGGGCGCCAGTGACACCACGAATCTCAACCGCCTGCTGCTCTTTGAGACCTGGCTCCTGGAGTGGGCCCGTCTCTATAGTCCCGCCGCCGGCGGTCACTCACGCTAGGGGAGAAGGCAATGGAAGCACCCACCATGGGCGCCCGCCCCCGTATCCTGAACTTCGCGATTCGCGACAAGGCCGCCCTATACGCCGCCTATATGCCCTTCATTCAGAATGGCGGCATCTTTATCACCAACAGCCGGCGCTATGAACTGGGGGATGACATCTTCCTGGTGCTCAAGTTGATGGACGACCCCGAGAGCCTGCCCATCGCCGGCAAGGTGGTCTGGGTTACCCCACCGGGCGCCGAAGGCAATCGGGCCATTGGCATCGGCATCCAGTTTGGCGATCAGGACAAGGGGGCCGCGCGCGCCAAGATCGAGACCTATTTGGCCGGCATGCTGGAACTGGATCGGCCCACCCATACCATGTAGCCGGCTGCCGGGCCGGTAAACCCCTTTTATGCTGCCTGGGCCTGGCCCAGGCGCCCGCAATTGCGAAGGAGAAAGCCCATGCTCGTGGACTCCCATTGTCATCTCGACCGGGTCAGTCTCAAGGCCTATGATAAGAATTTCAGCCGCTTCATGACGGAGACCCTGTCCAGCGGGGTAGGGCGGATGCTCTGCGTCGCCATCGACCTGGAGCATTACCCCAAGATGCGCGCCCTGGTGGAGCCCTACCCCCAGGTGTCGGTATCGGTGGGTGTACATCCCAATGAGGTCAACCGCCACGAACCCGAGGTCGAGGAGCTGGTGGCACTCGCGGCAGACCCCCGCAATGTCGCCATCGGCGAGACCGGGCTCGACTATTACCGTAGCGAGGGGGATCTGGCCTGGCAGCACCAGCGCTTTCGCAACCACATCGCCGCCGCCAAGGCCTGCGGCAAGCCCCTGATCATCCACACCCGGGAGGCGCGGGCGGATACCCTGCGCATCCTGCGCGAAGAGGGGGCCCGGGAGGTCGGGGGCGTGTTGCACTGTTTTACCGAGGACTGGGATATGGCCAGCCAGGCCCTGGATCTGGGCTTTTACATCAGTTTTTCCGGCATAATTACCTTCCCGGGCTCGGATGAATTGCGGCAGGTCGCCGCCCGGCTGCCCTTGGACCGGATGCTGATCGAGACCGATAGCCCCTACCTGACCCCCGTGCCCCACCGGGGGCGCCCCAACGAGCCGAAATACGTCACCCATGTCGCCCAGCGCATCGCCGAGCTACGCAGCCTGGAGGCGGATACGCTGGTATCCGCCACCCATGACAATTTCCAACGTCTCTTCAATCCGTCAGCGCAAGGTCCAGACACGATCGCTTGAACTAATCCAGGCTACCCTTGGCCAAGAGGACGTCGATCTGCTGGGCCGCCTCTTCCCAATTCATGCTATCGAAGCTGGGGTCGAAGCCATGCTTCTCGGCGATGAAGTAGGCGGCTTCGCGAATCATGGCCTCGCGCTCCTCCGTGGTCACGGCGGCTGAAGGGGACGAGTTCTGGGATTTTGCTGCCAGGGGTCTGGAGGCGGGGGTTGAGGATGGGACAGGCTTGGGAGCCGTTGCCGGTGGGGTCGCTGCGGCGGGGGGCGCCTTGGCTGCTGGAGTCGGAGCTGACGTTGTTGCCTTGGGGGCCCTGGCCGCTGCGGGAGCCGGCCTTGCCGCCGCATTCCCTGCGGTGGCGGCCGGTCGGGCGACGGTCTTGCGCACCGGCGCCGACTTTTTGGTGACGGGCGTCGTCTTGACATCCTGGCCCGACGGGTCCACGGTTTTCTTGACCACCGGGTTCCCCGGCGCGACCGGGACAGCGGGCGCCTTTTGGGTCGTGGTTTTCTTGGTTAAGATCTTGTTGTCATCAGCCATGGGTGATCAGACTCCTCCTAATTATGACGCGCGGCCAGTCAGTGGGTGATAGGCGAATTCAAACTTTATTGGGCCGTGGATAACGTGCATCCCGTTACTGGCAATGATATAGCGGGAACCCTGAATCCTGAAATTTTATGCCGTGAGAAATTATATTCGGTAAGTCTGGGCGTCGACCCGGAGCGTGCAGTTCTGTTCCAATGCTGTTCCAGAATCCCCCAGCAGCGTTCCACCGGATGGTATTTGCTGTGATAGGGCGGGTAATACAACAACGGAATGGGTTTGCCGATGTGATCGGCATACGCGACCATGCAGTGGAGAAACCGAGTGCGCCGCCCATGGCTTTCCGGGAAATTGTTGGCCTTGATCTGGGGCAGAGCGACGCACTCACGAGGGTGTGGGGCTTGCTGCCCCCAACAGACCTGAAGGCTGTCGAATGCCCGCCGCTCGGCTCCCACCATTTTCGAGGCGGGGCGTTTGAGATCTTCGCGATGACCGGCATCAAGAACGGCTGTTTGCGGTTGAGAGAATATGATGATCCACGCGTCGCTTCGGAACAGGGCACGACTATCGCACGCAATGGTATATGTTTTTTCGTAAATCACCTTAGGCGGCAAAGCGGTACGAAC
Source organism: uncultured Gammaproteobacteria bacterium (assembly GCA_963841065.1). Lineage (GTDB taxonomy): Bacteria > Pseudomonadota > Gammaproteobacteria > Chromatiales > Chromatiaceae > M0108. Next base: position 87,309 of record CAWJBI010000035.1, read on the forward strand.
AGCTCCGATTCGCTCAGGCCGCCATGGACGCCAATCTGGACCGTGCCCTTCTCGCTGGGCAACTGGTCACGAATGACACTCCGGCCCGTTAACAGCAAGGTATAGTCTCCGACCCGATCCTGTAACCCAGGATGGGGCTCGCCCTGGCCAAACAGCCCCTGATGGATCAGTTCTTGGCTGGGCTTAAGCAAGGCGTGGCCGTCCAGGATATGCTGGCAGTAGTCCTGGAAGTCCTGGACGCGACGCGGACGCAGGTAACAGAAGGCGGCGCGGGGTTCGCCGCAGAGGGGTAGGGAGAGGCAGGCCTCCAGCTCTGGGTGATTCGCTAGGTCGATGCGGTCCCCGGGTCCGGTGTCGATCAGGCCATGATCGGCGGTGACCAGGACCAGGGTGTCGGTGCCGGAACTGGCAACCATGAAGTCGGTGAGGGCCTGCTCGATGGCCCCCAAGTGGCGTGCGGCCAGGGGGCTGGCCATGCCGGCCTCGTGACCGCGGCTATCCAGGCCAGGCCAATATAAATAGAGGTACTTGGGGTCCGCATCCGCTCGCAGGATGCGGGTGGCCTGGCGGAACATGTCCCGCAGGTCCGTGAAGGGCCGAGCTTGCGCCGGACCCAGGTGGGCCAGATTGAAGTCCGAATGGGCAATTTTGGCCGGGCTGAGAAAGAAGGCGCGGGTGCTGATACGGCTGGCCAGGCACCGATGCCCGAGGAGCGACGCCAGGTCAACACCCGCCTGGCGGTAGCCGACGCCCCCATAACGGGGGTGCCCGGGCAGCACGCTCATGACGCACCCGAGTTCGCGGAAGTAGGTGAACCAGCCGGTTATGCCGTGCTGTTGGGGCGCGTCACCGGTCAGAAAAGTGGTGATGGCAGAGGCCGTAGTGGTTGGGAAGACCGAGGTAATGGCCCCGAGCCGGTGGCGACTCAGAATGCCCGTCGGCGATTGCTCCGCCAGCCAGTTTGCCCCCAGACCATCGATCACCAACAGCAGAATGTTGGTGAATCCCTGAATCTCTTCCGGGGACAGCAGCCGGAGGTTGGGGTAGTCCGCCTCTCCACCCCGGGCCCGCAAGAGGGAGGCCATAAGGTTGACGATGCTCCCGCCGCCATAATCTGGCATCGGCAGGCAGGTGTCGGGGAGGAGCATAAGGGCGGATTCCGTTGCGCTAATCATAATAATTATGAATCAAGTAGCGAATCGGCGCCCCGGGACGTACCATGCGTGCCTTTCGTGCCGCCTCATTGGGGGCGGATGACGCGATAGGGAATGCCATGCGCTTGATCCATCTCTGTTTGCCCCTTGTGCCCCTAATCCTCTTGGTTGGCTGTACGACTCATGAAGTGACCACTAACGACCTCCCGGTGTTTTGCCTCGATACCCCTAAATCCGGGAAATGCGCGAGCCATACCCCGGGCTTTTACTACGATTACCCCAGCGATACCTGTCGCCCCTTTCGCTACGGTCCTTGCCATGGCCCCGTGCCCTTCACAAGCCGTGATCTGTGCGATCAGGCCTGTGTGTCTAGGGGTAAATAGTCTGGCAAAGGGCCGATAGGTGATCCCGATCCCCGGCTTCGCCGCTTGACCGTCTAGGAGCCTGTCCGACTTAGGTTCCGGCTTGGGTTCCGACAGCCTGCATTGGCAAGAATGAGACAGGCGATGGCGCGCGAAACGTCGAAATTGTCCGTATTTTTCGCGAAAACGCGCGATCTTGCGGGCTGCGCGCCGATAAGTCGGACAGCCTCCTAGCGTATCTCACCGCCCCGGGGGTCACAGCACCGCTGGCCGTCGCCACCCCAGACTGAGACCACCCCCATACCAGTGAACCTGCATAAGAATGCCCGCCCCACCCCGGCCATTCGCCGCGAGCTGCGCGCGTCGCCGCTGCCCATGGCCGAGTTGGCCCGGCGTTATCACCTCCGTAAGGCCACGGTGCGCCAGTGGCGACGACGGGAGGAATGATGCCGATCGTTCCCACCGCCCGCACCGCCTCATCCCGCCGCGCCATCCCCAGACCAACGGCAGGGTGGAGCGCCGCAACGGGCGCATCAGCGAGGTCCTGGCGACCCGTCGCTGCCGCTCCGGGGAGCACCTGGCGGCGACGCTGCGGTGCTCTGTTGACGTCTATAATCACCACCTTCCGCAGCGGGCACTGGGTCACGTCAGCCCCCATGAAGCGCTTCAGCAGTGGTAACAAAAGCAACCCGAGTTGTTCATTTCAGAGATGAGTAATCTCCCGGGGCTTGACGCCTAGATACAGGCTCTGATGACCGCGGGACTGGTAGGCTCGCCTTGGGCGGGTGGTCCTTCGTGCGGGTAGCTCTTGTAGCCCAGGCAGATGATGAGGTCGTTCACGCCATGATGGGAATGGGTCTGGGGGATGTGCCCCAGGAAGGGTTTGCCGCCGATCTCGACCATGGGTTTGAGGAGGGTCTCTTCGGAGAGCCGGGTGCCCAGGCCCGGCCAGGATGACGTCCTTCATTGTCCCGTGTTGTCGTTAGCGTTAGCGCGCTTGAACTGGGTGGCGTGGCATTTGGGGCAGGGGGGGATGCGGCCGGTCTTGTGCAGATGCAACTCGGCGCCGCAGGCGACGCAGAGGAGGGTGCCGGGGCCAGAGATCTCGCCGGTGTGGTAGCCGATGGTGTGACGGGCCTGATCGGCCCAGGTGCGTAGTTGCAGGCTGGTCTGGTCGGCGACGCTGGTGAACATTTCCAGCATGCGCTGTTCAATCTGAGCTAGGTCGAAGCGCCACCATTGACGCAGGTCGGCGCCGGTTTCGGTGATGTAAGTGGCGGCGTCCTTGATGTCGCGCTCGACATATTCGGCTACCTTGGTGGCCTCCTCGCGGGTGAGTTCGCCCAGTTCCACCATGTGGTCGCGGGCCTTGTCCAGCAGTTCGCGCAGGGCCGGCATGGTCTCCTGCCCGGCCTTGGCCAGAGATTCATGGGTGTGTTTGAGCATCTCCTCATAGGCTTGGACCATTCTGTCGAGGGCGGCGGGCTTGTCGTTGTCGGTCATGGCGGGCTCCGGGTGGTGGCGGTGACTGGTTGTGGGTGGGGGGACGTTGCGTCCCCTGTGTCAAGTTTGCCCCATGGCGGGGAAATGGCAAGCCCGGGCTTTATCGCTGAACAGGAGGTTATGTTGGGTGTCCCTTCCCTGAACTCTACAACGAAGCCGTCTCGGCCCCTTCCTCGTAGCGATAGCCGACCCCATAGACGGAATGGATCAATTCCTGTTCCGGGGCCAGGTCATCAAGCTTGCGGCGCAGTTTCTTGACGTGGCTGTCGATGGTGCGATCGGAGACGACGCGGTGGTCGCGGTAGATGCGCTCCATGAGCCGCTCGCGCGAGAAGATGCGGCCGGGGGCGGCATGGAGGGTGGCGAGGAGGCTGAATTCCACCGCCGTGAGTTCGATGGCGCGCCCCCGCCAGTGGACGCGCAGGGTGGAGGCGTCCAGGGTCAGGGCGTTGGCCTCGCCGCCCGCCTGGGCCCCGCCGGCGGTCTGGGTGCGGCGGAGCACGGCCTTGACCCGGGCCACCAGCTCCCGGGGGCTGTAGGGTTTGCAGACATAGTCGTCCGCGCCCAGTTCCAGGCCGAGGAGGCGGTCGATTTCCTCGACGCGGGCGGTGGTCATGATGATGGGGACCGGGCTGAAGGCGCGGAGGTCGCGGCACAGGTCCAGGCCGTCGCGGCCGGGCAGCATGAGGTCGAGGAGGACCAGGGCGGGCTGGTTGGCGCGCACCCAGTCGGCGACGAGGGTGCCGTCGGCGAGGATGTGGGTGCCGTAGCCGGCGGCGGTCAGGTAATCGGCGACCAGGCGGGCGAGGCGTTCCTCGTCCTCGACGATCAGGATGTGGTCGGTCATGGGGTGGCACCTTGGAGGGGCAGGCGGAGGCGAATCCAGAGGCCGCCGAGGGGGGAGGGCAGGGCGGCGATGTCCCCGCCATGGGCCTCGGCGATATTGTGGGCGATGGCGAGGCCGAGCCCGGCACCGCCGCTGTGGCGGCCGCGGGAGGCCTCGACCCGGTAGAGGCGGTCGAAGAGGTGGCCCAGGGCGGCCTCGGGTACGCCGGGGGCCGTGTCCTGGAAGTCGATGAGCAGATGGCCGGGCGCCTGGCCGAGGAGGATGCGTAGCTCGCCGCCGGGGTCGGTGTACTGGAGGCTGTTTTGCAGCAGGTTGCGGAAGAGCTGGGAGAGGCGGTGGCCGTCCGCCCAGAGCACCGGGGGTTCCGCCAGCGGGTTATGGAGGTTGAGCACCAGGCCGGCGGCGGCGAAGCGGGGGCGGAAGGCGTCCAGGTCCGTCGCCAGGATTTCCACGATGTCGGTGTCAGCCTTGCGATAGCTGAGGGCGCCGAGGTCGGTCATCGACAGCTCGTGCAGGTCATCCACCAGTCTCCCCAGGCGCAGGGTGTCGCCATGCAGGGCCTCCAGGGTGCGGGCGTCGAGGGGGCGCACGCCGTCCTGGGCGGCCTCGATCTCGGCGCGCAGCAGGGCCAGGGGGGTGCGTAGTTCGTGGGAGATGTCGGCCATCCAGCGGCGTCGCGCCTGCTCGTTGGCCTCCAGGGTCTGGGCCAGGGCGTTGAGGTCGCGGCCGAGCCGACCCAGTTCATCATCCCCCTGGCTTACGGCGCGGGCGCCATAGTCGCCGGAGGCCAGGCGCCGCGCTGTGTCCTGAAAGCCGCGCACGGGCTGGGCCAGGCGATGGGCCAGGGGAAAGGCGAAGAGGGCCGACAGCAGGACCATGGCGAGGGCGATGAGGAGCAGGGCCTGGCCCTGGCTTTCCTGGAAACGCAGCTCCCCGGATTCGGGCAGGAAGGGGCCCTGGATCAGGGCTAGCTCGCCGATGCGCTCCTCGTCAAGGCGGAGGGGGAAGCGCGGTGTCCCGGGTAGCAATTCCGGCTGGGCCTGGATGGGGGTGCCGTCCTGGTCCAGCAGCATGAGGCGCATCTCCAGGGGCAGGGGCGGGCCATCGGGCTGGCGCGCTCGCTCCACCGCCGGGGTCGGAGGCCAGATGCCGGGCTCTTCGAACCGGTGCCGCATGATGCGCGCCTGGTGGCGCCGGGGGCCGCCGCCGGGGCCCCAGCCCCGGGGACCCGGGCCGGGAGGATCTTCCGCCAGCACGAAGCCGGTGAGGATGCTGATCCAGACGCCCTTGTCCGCGGCGATCTCCTGCCAACCGCCATCCTGGCGGTAGCGCTCGACCAGGCGCTCGGTGATCTGTTCCAGCCGTTCCTGCTGGCGACTTTCGGCCAGTTCCAGGAGTCCGTTATTGAAGGACCAGGCCATGAAGGCGTGCATGCCCGCCACCGCCAGGGAACTGGCAGTCAAGAGGGTCAGGAAGAGTTTGGTGCGGATGGAGAAGGTCACGGAGAAGATTATGGCGGTCCAGGGTGCAGAAACAAAGGAAGCTACCCCTGGACCCAGGGAGTGCTGATGGCGACCCCACGGGCGGTGATCTTGAGATCCGGACCAGGGTCGGGCGTTGGTGGTCAGGCCTTGAGCCGCGTCTCCAGCCCTGGCGCGTCCTCGGGGTTATTGAGATTGACGAAGCCGAGGGGGCAGTCGCTGAAGTCCGCCAGGGCCAGCCGATGCTGGGCCTGCCAGCTATCGAGGCGCCGCTCCCCGGCGGCCAGGTAGCGATGCAGGCTGGGGGCGAGCGCCACGGGCAGCAGGGCATGGACCGGCTGTATCCGCTCGGCATCCCGGGCCACCGCGATCTCGGCGTCCGCCTGGGTCAGGGCCGTGGCCAGACGTTGGGCCAGATCGGCGGGCGGATAGGGTCCGTCGCAGGGCAGGGTCAGAATCCAGGGGGTCTCGGCCACCGCCATGGCGGTGGCGATGCCCGCCAGGGGGCCTTGAAAGCCCGCCAGGAGGTCCCCGACCACGGGATAGCCGAGGGCTGCGTAGGCCTCGATATTGCGGTTGGCGTTGATGAGGATGCGACCGACCTGGGGCCTCAGGGCCTCGATGATCCAGGCCACCAGGGGCCGTCCGCCGAAGGGGATGAGGCCCTTGTCCTGGCCCCCCATGCGGCGCGCACGACCCCCGGCGAGGATGACGCCGGTGATGTTGTCGCGGGTCGCTTGGGGCATTGTGGGTCTGGGGACCTGGTGATCTTTTCGGGCGCCTAGTTTAGCGCCATCATGGGCATCCGAGGCGTCCACCGAGCGTAAAGGTAGCCGTATGGTCAGTAGGGGTCCAAAGACGAGTCTTGACGAGGGGCTGGCATCCGGGAGGGACGCCGCGACCGGTCGCACCTGGCGTGGTCTGGCGCTGTTGGGACTCCTGGTGCTCCTGCTGGTGGCGGTGCTGCAAGGCTGGCCGCCAGGGGAGGAGCGGGCGGGCGGCGAGGCGAGCCCCTCGGCGGATGGTGCTCAAAAGCCCGCTTCGCCGCTCGGGAATGGGCCTGCCCAGGCCCCCACCCAACTCGGCTCCCTGGCGCCCAGCCTGCCCAAGGCCACGAGTCCCTTGTCCTCGGGGGAGGGGGCGGCGGCGCGGGAGGAGCGGATTCTGATCTCCCGGTTGCGCCGTCAGGGTGTCATTCCCGAGGGGGCCGGGAGCCTGACCCACCAGGAGCGGGTGCTCTACCCGGAACTGCTGACGCACATTGCCGACTCGTCCAACTGGATACCGGAACTGATGAAGGCCAGCAGCTCCATCCTGCCCCGGGGCGATGGCGAACCGACCCTGCTGTCGCTCGATCGGGTGGCGGCGGATTCCGTCCTCTGGGAGTTCGGCCTGCGGGAGGGGGATGTCATTGCCCTGATCGATGGCGAGATCCCGCAATTCAGCCCGACCCGGGCCCTGGATTACATCCGCAAGGCGGATGAGGTCATGGCCGCCCTGGACAAGGGGGAGCCGGCCTCCCTGACGATTCTGCGTCAGGGCCAGCCGCTCCATCTGGTGTTCCGGCGCTGGTAGCCGGTCAGGGCCCTTCCCGGGGGGCCAGGCCACTGGCCTCCTCCTGTACCTGGTAGAGGGCGCTGGAGTCGAGTTCACCCAGGCCGCGACCCATGAGGGCATTGAGGTATTGGGCCACGAGGGCGGTCCCCGGGAGGGCGAGGCCGAGTTCGTGGGCGGCCTCCAGGACCAGGCGCAGATCCTTGTGGTGGAGGCGGGCCTTGAAGCCGGGGTTGAAGTCGCGGTCGATCATGCGCTGACCGTGGATCTCCAGGACCCGGCTGTTGGCGGAGCCGCCGAGGAGGGCGGCGCGGACCTTGGCGGGGTCCACCCCGGAGGCGCGGGCCAGGAGCAGGGCCTCGCCGACCCCGGCCAGCGTCTGGGAGATGGCGATCTGGTTGCAGGACTTGCAGACCTGGCCCGCGCCATGGTCGCCGATGTGGACGATATTCCTGCCCAGGATCTCGAAGAGGGGCGTGACCCGCGCGAAGACTGCCGCCTCGCCGCCGACCATGATGGACAGGATGCCCTGGATGGCGCCGATCTCGCCGCCGGAGACGGGGGCATCGAGCATGTCCACGCCCTGCTCAGCCAGGCGTAGGGCCAGGGCGCGGGTGGCGGCGGGGGAAATGGTGCTCATGTCCACCACCACCAGGCCCGGGCGGGCGCCGGCGAGGACGCCCTGGTCCCCCAGAATGACCTGCTCCACGTCCGCCGTATCCGCAACCAGGGTGAAGAGGATGTCCACCTGCCGCGCCACCTCCGCCGGGCTGGCGCAGGCGATGGCGCCTGCCGCGACCAGGGGGGCCATGGATTCGGTTCGGCGGGCGTGGACCTGGAGGGGATAGCCGGCCTGGCGCAGGTTCAGGGCCATGGGCCGGCCCATGATGCCGAGGCCGATGAAGCCTATCTTCGTCTGCATGGGCTGATCCTCAGTGCAAGGTGCTCTGGTGGAAGGAGGGCAGAAAATCCGGGCGGATCTGGGGTGGCATCTGGAGGTGGAAGCCCTGGGTGTCCAGGTTGGTCATGACCTTGGCCACGTCTTCCCTTGCCAGCCGCCGCTCGGGGTGGAGGGCCAGTTCCATCACGAAGACCGGCGGGCCGAAGTGGTCCAGGAGGGCGGGGGGCAGGGCCTCGAAGCCCTCCCTGGCGGTGAGGTAGAGGTACATCTCTTCCTTGCGGGGGCTCTTGTAGATCCAGCAGGGGCGGGGTTCCTGGCTCATGCGGGTGGGGCCTCGGGGGTTCGGGGGTTGGGGGCGCTACTGTACCTCTTAAACCCCTGGCCGAACCAATCCGGGTTCAGGCGTCGGGTTGGGGCCGCGCCCAGCGCCGTACCGCGTACTTGCGGGTCTCTTCCAGGATGCCAAAGGCCAGGGCCAGGAGGACGATGATTCCCCAGAGGCCCGGTTCGAACGCCTGGGTGCCAAATACCCAGTTGCCGGGGGCCGTGAAGACGATTAAGACCAGGAGTCCCAGCTCGACCGCCAGGCCCAGCAGCAGGAGGCGATTGCCGAAGGGGGACAGGGACCAGGCGGCGTTGCGGGGATGGCGGCAGAGGAAGACATTGACGATCTGAGCGGTGACGATGGCCGCCAGGCAGGCGGTGGTGGCCTGCAAATAGAGGGGGTCCAGGGGGTCGAGGAGGGTGCCGTAGGTCCAGTCACCCAGGTAGAGGACGCAGAAAAAGGCCATCAGGGCCGCGATCGCCTGGAGGGGCCCCAGCCAGAGGTAGGCGCGCACCACCAGGGGCCATGAGAGCAGCCGTTCCTGGGCCGGGCGTGGCGGCTGGCGCATGACGCCGGGGTCCGGCCGCTCGGCCCCCAGGGCCAGGGCGGGAAACATGTCGGTGCCCAGATCGACGGCCAGGATCTGGATGATGGTCAGGGGCAAGGGGACACGCAGCAGTACATAGACGAGGAAGGGCGCCAGCTCCGGGATATTCGAGGTCAGGATGTAGGTCAGGAACTTGCGGATGTTGTCAAAGACGGCGCGGCCTTCCTCGATGGCATTGACGATGCTGGCGAAATTGTCGTCCAGCAGGATCATGTCCGCCGCTGATTTCGCCACGTCCGTGCCCGACAGCCCCATGGCAATGCCGATGTGGGCGGATTTGAGGGCCGGGGCGTCGTTCACGCCATCGCCGGTAACGGCGACGATCTCGCCCTTGCGCTTGAGGGCATTGACGATCAGCATCTTCTGCTCGGCGGTGACTCGGGCGAAGAGGATCTCGGGGCTGTCGAGGGCGGTTTGCAGTTGCGCCTTGGTCAGGCGGCGCAGGGACTCACCGAGAATGACGCGCGGCCGTTCCCCCTGGACGAGGCCGATCTCGCGGGCGATCGCCTGGGCGGTGTGGGGGTGGTCGCCGGTGACCATGATGACCTTGATGCCCGCCGAGCGGCAACGGGCGATGGCCTCGGGCACCTCGGGCCTGGGTGGGTCGTAAAGGCCGATCAGGCCGGACAGCACCAACCCTTCCTCCCGGGGTTTGGCGTCGGCCTCCAGCCGCCGCCAGGCACAGGCCAGGACGCGCAGACCGGCATCGGCCATGCGCTGCTGGGCCTGGGCGATGGCGTGGTGGTTCTGCTTGTCAAAGGGCTGGGTGCCGTGCCCCGTTTCGATCTCCGCGCATAGAGGCATGACGGCCTCGGGCGCCCCCTTGCAGTAGAGCCAGCGTTCACCCCCTTGGGCGACGATCACCGACATACGGCGGCGTTCGCTATCGAAGGGCAGCTCACCCCTGGGGCTCATGTCGGCAAAGGTCCTGGCCTGGCGGGCGAAGGCGACCAAGGCCAGTTCCATGGGATCACCGAGCCAGATCGGCTGGCCCGCCCGGGTTCCCTGCTTCAGGCTGTGACAGACGGACAGGTTGCGCAACAGCCGCTCAACTCCCGGCTCATCGGGCGGTACGGGGCCCTCATGTAGGCGGCCATGAAGATAAGTCTGGCGCGCCACCATGCAGTTTTGGGTCAGGGTGCCGGTCTTGTCACTGCAGATCACGGTCGTGGCCCCCAAGGTCTCGACCGCCGGCAGGTGGCGGATCAGGGCCTGGCGGCGCGCCATGCGCTGGGTGGCCATGGCCAGGGACAGGGTCACGGTGGGCAGGAGGCCCTCGGGGACGTTGGCGACGATGATGCCTATGGCGAACATGAGGTTGGCCCAAAAGGGCAGGCCCAGGACGAGGCCGATCAGGAAGAACAGCAGCCCCAGCCCGGTGGCAAAGATCGCGACCAGCCGGGAGAGCCGGGCTATCTCCTGTTGCAGGTGGGAAGGCGCGCTCTCGGCGGTCTGGGTCAGATGGGCGATCTGGCCAAATTCGGTGTGCATGCCGGTGGCAAAGACGAGGGCCCGCCCCTCGCCAGCGACCAGGGAGGTCCCGGCCAGCAGCAGGTTCCGGGTCTCCAGGGTAGTCTTGCCCTCGGGGCAGTCTTCGGCGCTCTTGGCCTTGGGCAGGGATTCACCCGTGATGGTGGCAGTGTTGACGCGGATCTCGGCGCTGGCGATCAGGCGGCAATCGGCGGGGACGTTGTCGCCGGCCTCCAGCAGGATGATGTCGCCGGGCACCAGCAGTTCCACCGGGAGGCTGGTCAATTGGCCGTCGCGCACCACCTTGGCGGACTGGGGCAGCAGTTTGCGCAGGGCGTCGATGGCGCGCTCGGCGCGATATTCCTGCCAGTAGGAGAAGCTGCCGTTGATGAGGATGACGGCGAGGATGGCGATGCCGAGCTGCCACATCCCCGCGCCAGGGTCGCGGGACTCGGCAAAGAAGGCGAGGCCGGCGGCCACCCAGAGGATGAGGGCGAAGAAGTGGGTAAACTCCCGCAGCAGGCGCCGCCACTCCGGCTCGCCGCCGATGGCGAGGATGCGGTTTTCGCCATACTCCCGCAATCGGCGCTCAGCCTCGCTGGCCGTCAGCCCGGTTTCGGCGGTGCCCAGGCTTTGCAGGGCCGCGGGGATGTCAAGATTAGCCAGGTGCATGCAGTCAGCTTAGGCCAGGATGCCCCCCTTTCCTAGGCGTGGCCTGGCACCTCGATGCCATAACTTTTCGATTGCCGCCGCTCAAGTTCGCCAGGACTTGGGTGGACGATGATCCCGCACGGCCGCGTCGCAACTCTGGGTCCCGGGCGGCTGGCATCGGCCGATGGGCAATTGGGTTGATGAAGATCGAGGTCGGGACTGTTCCCTGGATCGAGGGCCGGTTAAGCTTATCGTTTAGGCAATTTCGCACCTGCCACCAAGTCGACAACCCCGTCGAGCCAGCCATGAAGAAATACCCCAATCCCGCCACCCTCTTCATGACCATAATGGTCTGGGCCCTGGCCGGCGCCCTCTTTGGCGGTCTTTTCTCCGCCCTATACGGACTGCTGGTACTGAGCGGCTTGGCGGCTTGGCAGGCGGGCATGCTGGGTACCCTGATCGCGGCGGTTACCACCAGCGCCTTTTATAGTTCCATGCCCGTCGCCCTGGCTGGAAGCATGGCCGGGGTGCTGGGCTCCGTCGGCACCTTGATGGCGGTGGGGAACGGGTTGAGTCTGCCGCTCATCGCGGGCCTGGCCGCAGCCGTTGGCCTAGCCGCGGGCGCCCTCTATGCCTGGTTGAACCAAGGCGGGGAGCGGCCCCTGGCGGAGAGCCTTACAGGCTTACTCTGTGGTCTGGTAGCGGGGGGAATCCTGTCCCTGGTGCTGACACTCCATGGCGCACCCCTGGCCATGGGCCTCATGGCGGCGAGCATCGTGGCCGTGGTGGGGGGGCTCTTCCAACTTACCGAGCGGTTCCTGGTAAGTTATATCGTCCGCTGGTGTCCGCATTTGATATCCGCCCCCCTGGTCGCCGGGGTCATCGCCGCCGTGGTGGGCGCCGGCGTCTGGGTCATGGCTGGCACGACGGGTTTTGACCCCGCCCTGAGCAGCGGTCTGGAGGAGGTCCTGGGCGAGATACCCAGCGGCCTCCTTGGGGGGCTGATGGGTGGCGCCGTCACCAGCATCCTGTTGGAGATCCTCGGCGCCCACCTTGAGGAGCATGAGCAGGCGGTTTGAGAAATCAGGGCATCCCTGCCCACGACGGAGAAAGTGAGAGGGCTGCCCTCACACCCCCGACGGCAAGCCCGCCAGTGCCATCGCCACCTCGGTTTCGTCATACACCAGATCCTGAAGTTTACCGGTCAGGTAGTCGGTGTAGGCCTGCATGTCGAAGTGACCATGGCCGCAGAGGTTGAAGAGAATGGTCTTGGCCTCGCCGGACTCCCGGCACTTCTCGGCCTCGTGGATGGCGGCGCGCACCGCGTGGTTGGCCTCGGGTGCCGGGATGATGCCCTCGGCCTTGGCGAACTGGAGCCCGGCGGCGAAGCACTCCAACTGGTTGTAGGAGCGCGGCGCTATGTAGCCCAGCTTGGCCAAATGGCTGATCTGGGGGGCCATGCCGTGATAGCGCAGCCCGCCGGCGTGGAAGCCCGGGGGGACGAAGCTGGAGCCGAGGGTGAACATCTTGCACAGGGGGGTCAGGTGGGCGGTATCGCCAAAGTCATAGGCGAAGAGGCCCTTGGTCAGGGTCGGGCAGGCGGAAGGCTCTACGGCGATGAACTCGATGTTGCCGCCCTCGCGCAGTTGCTTACCCAGGAAGGGGAAGGCCAGACCCGCGAAGTTACTGCCACCGCCGGTGCAACCGATGACCATATCCGGCCAGTCGCCCGCCATCGCCAGTTGTTGCATGGACTCCAGCCCCGTGACGGTCTGGTGCAGCAGGACGTGATTGAGGACGCTGCCCAGGGCGTACTTGGTGTCGTCCCGCTGGGCGGCCATCTCCACTGCCTCGCTGATGGCGATGCCGAGGCTGCCGGTGCTGTCCGGGTGCTCGGCCAGGATGGCGCGCCCCGAGGCCGTGGTCTCGGAGGGGCTGGCGATACACTGGGCGCCGAAGGCCTCCATGAAGGCGCGCCGGTAGGGCTTCTGGTGATAACTCACCTTGACCATGTACACCACGATCTCCAGTCCGAAGAAGGCGCCGGCGAGGGCCAGCGAGGAACCCCACTGGCCGGCGCCGGTTTCGGTGGTGATGCGCTTGACCCCTTCCTCCTTGTTGTAGAAGGCCTGGGGGATGGCGGTGTTGGGCTTGTGACTGCCGGCGGGGCTGACGCCTTCGTACTTATAATAAATTTTGGCCGGGGTGTTGAGGGCCTTTTCCAGGCGGCGCGCCCGGAACAGGGGCGAAGGGCGCCACTGGCGATAGACCTCCCGCACCGGACCGGGGATTTCGATCTCCCGCTCGGCACTCATCTCCTGCTCGATGACGGCGCGCGGGAAGATGGGCGCCAGGTCATCGGGGGTGATGGGTTGATGGGTGCCCGGGTGGAGCACCGGGTCCAGGGGGACCGGCAGGTCGGCATTGATGTTGTACCAGGACTTGGGTATGTCCTGCTCGTCGAGCAGGTATTTGACGTTGTCGGACATGGACGGCCAGGACCTCTCCGTTGGGGCTGCGATCTTGATCGCGATGGGGATCGCGAGGGTGATGCCCGAGCAGGGCACCGGGCCGGCCTAGTTTGCCAGTTTCTAGGCCGAGCATAAATGGGAGTTTGAAATTCCTTTCGGGTTCCGGGCTCCCGCCCCGGCCCCGGGTCAGGCTCGCCCTACCCATGAGACGCAAATGTTTCGGGAAGTGGGTGCCCGGGCATGATAAAATATATCCTTTCACCGGGTGCGCTAATAAAACCACGAGGTAATCGTCATGTCGGATGATTTGAAGAACCCTGAATTTGTGGAATATCGCGGTCAGCAGGTCAAACTGACGGAGCTGATGGACGATTACCGTAACATGCGCAACAAGTTAGCGCAGAGTAAGAGCGAAAACCGCAGTTCAGTCGTGCGTCGGCGCCAGGAGAAGAGTCTCAAGCCTTACCAGGCCGAGCTGATCCGGTTGCAGAAGTATCTGGAAGAAACCAAGACCCGCATGATCATCGTTTTCGAGGGCCGGGACGCGGCGGGCAAGGGTGGCACCATTCGCCGTGTTTCGCGGTACATGAACGAGAAACGTTATCGCCTCGTCGCCCTCGGCAAACCCACCGAGGAGCAGCGTCACCAGTGGTTCTTCCAGCGTTACGTGGCCCAGTTCCCCACCGGTGGCGAGGTGGTGCTCTTTGATCGGAGCTGGTACAACCGCGCCGTGGTAGAGCCGATCTTTGGTTTCTGCTCCGACCAGGAGTACCAGAACTTCATGTACGGCGTGGTGGGCTTCGAGAAGGATCTGGTCCGCCAGGGCACCATTCTGGTCAAGCTCTATTTCAGCGTCACCAAAGATGAACAGTCCCGCCGTTTCGAGCGGCGCAAGACGGACCCTCTGCGTCAATGGAAGCTGTCGGAGATCGACGCCCAGGCCCAGGACCGCTGGGACGACTTCACCCGCCAGAAGTACGAGATGATCAAGCGTACCCATGCGGCGCATGCGCCATGGACCATCATTCGCTCCAATAATAAGTATCGCGCCCGCATCAATGCCATGAAGGTGATCCTGAACGCGGTGCCCTACGAGCGCCTGAACAAGGAACTGGACTTTGTGCCGGACCCCGAGATCGTCATCTCCGGTGCCCGGGAGCTGGAGATCATGGAGGCCCAGGCCCTGCGCGAGGGTCGCTTCACCGGCTAATTGAGCGTCCGAGGGGGCGGCCCCCTCCGGAGGCCGGCCCCTCGATAGCTATCCCTGGCACTCTTGTCTAACGACCTCCCCATGACCCTAGGCCCCTTCACCACCCTGCCTGGCCGGCGTTATCCCCCGGGGGCGAGCCTGGAACCCGAGGGGGTCAATTTCTCGATCTTTAGCCGCCACGCCACCGGCGTCGAACTCCTCCTTTACCAGGGCCATGACAGCCCGGAACCCTTCCAGGTTATCCGCCTGGACCCCGAGATCAACCACACCTTCTTCTCCTGGCACCTGTTGGTGGTGGGGTTGCCCGTCGGCACGCATTTCACCTGGCGCATGGAGGGTCCCAATGATCCCCGTGGTCGGGGGTTGCGCTTCGATGCCCGGGTCGAGCTCCTGGAACCCTGCGCGCGGGCGGTCAATAAGGCGGGCTGGGATCGCTGGCGTCGCCTGCGGCAAGGCGTTTTGCTCCATGACTCCCCCCGGGCCATGGTCATTGGCGACGACTATGACTGGCAGGGGGACGCCCCCCTGCGCCTGCCGCCGGAAGAGATGGTCATCTACGAGCTGCACGTCGGTGGCTTTACCCGTCACCCCTCTTCGGGCGTGCGGCATCCCGGTACCTTTGGGGGGCTGATCGAAAAGATCCCCTACCTCCAGTCCCTCGGCATTACCCACGTCGAGCTGATGCCGGTCATGGCCTTCGATGATCAGGATGTACCCCGGGGCGTGCGGGATCTGGGCCTGAGCAATTTTTGGGGCTACAGCACCCATAGCTTCTATTCCCCGCACCCGGGCTATTGCGTGACCCCCGAGGCCGGGACCCATCGCGATGAATTCCGGGACATGGTCAAGGCCCTGCATCGGGCGGGGATCGGCGTCATCCTGGACGTGGTCTTCAATCACACGGCGGAGGGCGGGGCCGATGGGCCTGTCCTCAATTTCAAGGGATTTGGCAACGAAACCTTTTACCTGCTCGACAGCATCGACAAGGGGCACTACCTGGACTTCACCGGTTGCGGCAATACCTTCAACGCCAATCACCCCTTGGTGTCGCGCTTCATCATCGATTGCCTGGAGTACTGGGTGCGGGCCATGCATGTGGATGGTTTCCGCTTCGATCTGGCCAGCGCCCTGGCGCGGGGGGAGGATGGCCAGCCCATGCACAATCCACCCCTCCTTTGGGGCATCGAATTTTCCGACGTCCTGGCCCATACCGAGATCATCGCCGAGGCCTGGGACGCCGCCGGTCTCTATCAGGTCGGGACCTTTCCCGGTTACCGCTGGATGGAGTGGAATGGCCGCTATCGCGACAGCGTGCGGCGCTTCGTCCGTGGCGACGGCGGCCTCATCGGCGAGGTGGCCAGCCGCATCACCGGTAGCAGCGACCTCTATCAGGCTAATCAGCGCCTGCCGATCAACAGCATCAACTTCGTCACCTGCCATGACGGCTTCACCCTCTGGGACCTGGTCAGTTATGACCGCAAACACAACGAGGCGAATGGCGAGGCCGCCCGGGATGGCAGCGACGAGAACCTGAGCTGGAACTGTGGGAGCGAGGGCGAGACCCAGGACGAGGCCATTCTCGCCTTGCGTCGGCGGCAGGCCCGCAACCTGATGGCCATCCTTTTTCTCAGCCAGGGTATCCCCATGATCCTGGCCGGTGACGAGGTGTTGCGCACCCAGGGCGGCAATAACAATGCCTGGTGTCAGGACAACCCGGTTGGCTGGTTTGACTGGACCCAGGTCGTGACGCATGACCCCATGCGCCGTTTCGTCGCGGGGCTGGTGGCGCTGCGCAAGCGTCACCCGAGCCTGCGGCGGCGGCGTTTTCTGACCGGCCGTCCCCGCCAGGATGACGCCAGGCCGGACATCGCCTGGCAGGGGGCCGATGGCCAGCCCCCGAACTGGGAGGCAACCGGAGACTCTTGTCTGGGTTTCACCCTGGCGCGGGTCGCGGCGGATGAGGCCGATCTGTGCGCCCTGCTCAACATGGGCGTCGCGGGCCGGGGTTTCCGTCTCCCCAGCCTGCCGGGCCGTGCCTGGTATCTGGTCCTGGATACGGGCCGCCCCCCGGGCGCGGATCTGGTGCCAGCCCAGGAACAAGTGCCTCTCCTGCGAGATGAGATCTATCTCGAGGCCCATAGCCTGGTGATTCTCGAGGGACGCTGAGGACCGCCCGCCGGGGTGGTCGGACATCCGAGTGGGGGTCGTGCGGTTGAAAGGGGCGAAATCGCCCGTCTCCTGAGCTAAAATCCGACCTTTGTCGCCGCCGGTCCTGGGCGCCGGCACCTACGCCAGCAGCGGGTTCGAGCCATGACCGGTATCTTCCTTGCCATGCGATTGCGCGGGCAGCACCCGAATGCCTGAGACCCCTACGGGTGAGTGGGGGCCGGATCGGCTCCGCGCGGTGGCCGCGGGCATCGAGCGCGAGTTCCCGCTGACCTCCCGTCGCACCCTGCTCAGTCTCTTTGATCTGGATCCCGACCAGCTTCAGGCCCAATGGCAGGTGGAGTCGGGACAACTGGCGCTGGTGCGGGGCGCCTTCCCGGTGGGGCTGCAGGGAATCCATCAGCGTCTGCGGCTGTTGCGGGAGGATGCGGGGCATCTGGAGGTCGCCGCCCTGTCCCTGCCGGCTGGCGAGTTGGATGCCCAGGGCGTGGCCCGCTTCCTGGTGAGCGGTGGTCCCGGCGTCCTCTACCGGGCCGAACTGGGCCTCGCCACCCCGGAGGGCGGCTGGATCCTGTTGGCGCGCTCCAACCTGGCGACCCTGCCACCGCGTCCCTTGCGGCTTATTCCACCCCGGCCCGCCGGGTTCGCCGGGCATCAAGAGGAGGCCGGGGCGGGTGCGTACTTACCTCCATCACCCCCCCTACCGGCCGGAGTGGAGGCCTCTCCTCCCTGGGACCCGACCCTGGCGGATGCGGGCCAGGAGCTGGAGCCGGAATTTCCCCAGCCACCGACCTTGGCAACCCCCTCCGTCGGGGTGGTCTCTCAGCCTCCCGGTGCCCCTCGGTCAAGGACCGCCAGTGGGCGCAAGTCCCAGCCCCTGGTCATAGCGCGCAACCCCCTGCCGGGGCAAGACCACTCCCGACCGGCGCGGATAGCGGCGCCCTTGGTGCCCCTGGCGCCAGCGAAGGGTTCGGATGATCTGCCCTTGAGCGCCTGCCAGACATCCCCTCTCCTGGCGACCTTCGATCCTCGCGTGCGCCCGCTCCAGTCCCGGTTCCGGGTCCCCCTCTCCGGGTTCCCCGTCGGGTGCCTGGGAAGATCCCGGCTTGCAGGGCCCTGGCGCCCGCTTCTGGCTCTTTGCCTACCCACCCGACACCCCTTCCGCCGCTGGTCCCACCCCCCGCCCCTTCGCGCCAGCCCCGCCCCCTAGGCCGTGACATTCCCCGCTCAGTTGGCGCTGGTGCTCCACGCCCATCTGCCCTATGTCCGGCACCCGGAACAGGTGCGCAGTCTGGAAGAAAACTGGCTGCATGAGGCCATCGCCGACTGCTATCTGCCGCTGCTGGGGGTCCTGGAGGCTGCCCGGGCGCGGGGCAGCCCCTGCCGTCTGACCCTATCGCTTTCGCCGACCCTCTTGTCCATGCTGGCGGACCCCAGTCTGCCAGACCGCTTCCTTGACTATCTGGATCGCCGCCTGCGCCTGTGCACGAGTGAACTCACCCGCCTGCGTGATCCGCGCCAGCGCCGGCTGACCCTCTGGTATGAGCGCCAATTCCAGGCCCGGCGGCGCCAGTTTCGCGATGACCTGGGCGGCGATCTCATCAGGGCCTGGACGCGCTTGCGCGACGACCAGGGGGTGGAACTGATCACCACGGCCGCCACCCATGGCTACCCGCCCCTCCTGCGCACCCATCCGGGTGCCATCCGGGCCCAGATCCGGGTCGGGCGGGAGGCCTTTACCGCCCTGACCGGCCAGGCCCCCGCCGGGCTCTGGCTGCCGGAGTGCGGCTATTATCCGGGCCTGGAGACGGAGATCGCCGCGGCGGGTTATGGCTATAGCCTGCTGGAGGCCCATGGGCTCCAGCAGGGCCAGCCGCGCCCACCCTGGGGGGTCTATGCCCCGGTGACGGTGGGGGGCGTCGCCTTCTTTGGCCGCGACCCCGATTCGGCCCATGAGGTCTGGAACCGTGAGTCTGGCTACCCGGCTCATCCCGATTACCGGGAGTATTACTCCGACCTGGGCTTCGCCGGCCCCTCCGAGGCCCTGGCCACTTGCCTGCCCCCGGGGGTGACCTCGGGCCCCACGGGGATAAAATATCAACGGGTTACGGGTGGCATGGGCCCCAAGGACCTTTATGACCCCGCCCGCGCCGCCCGTCGGGCTACCCAGGACGCGCGGTCCTTCATTGCCCGGCGTCGCCAGCTCATCGCCCGCCTGCCATCCGTCCCACGTCCCCCGGTGATCGTTGCCCCCTTTGACGCGGAACTCTTCGGCCACTGGTGGTACGAAGGCCCCCTGTTTCTGGATGCCCTCATCCGGGAACTGGAGGTTTCCGAGGATCTGGTGATGGTGAGCCTCGGCCAACATCTCGCGGAGCATGGCGTCGCTGGACCCTGTCGTGTCGCCGCCTCCAGTTGGGGCGAGGGTGGCTATAATGGCACCTGGCTGAGGCCCGAGACCGCTTGGGTCCATCTGCAATTGCAGCAGGCGGCGGTCGAATTTCAGACCTTGCGCCACAACCATGGCGCCGCGCCGGCGACCAGCCCGAGGGGGCGTCTGCTGCGGCAGGCGGCCCGCTCCCTGTTGCTGGCCCAGGGTTCGGACTGGACTTTCCATCTGGGTCGGGGGGGTGGCAGCTCCTATGCCGAGGCACGCTTGCGAGCCCACCTGGCGCGCTTTGCCTTTCTTGCCGATGCCCTGCGGCGGGGGCTGGACCCGGGTGATCGCCTGGTAGGCCTGGAGCTGATGGATGGCCTCTTTCCCGATCTGGATCCTGGCCACTTCAGCTAACCCCTGTTAATCCGGAGGTCTTTGTTTGTGTATATCGTCATGGCCAGCGCCGAATGCGCCCCCGTTGCCAAGGCCGGCGGCCTGGGGGATTTCGTCCACGGGCTGGCTAGGGAACTGGTGCAGGCGGGGCATCGGGTCGAGGTCCTCTTGCCTAAGTATGACTCCCTGCGCCTGGAGGCGATCGTCGGGCTGGAAAAGGCCTACCCCGATCTCTGGGTGCCCTTTTACGACCAGGGGGTTGCCTGTGACCTCTATCAGGGCCAGGTGGATGGCATCGACTGCTGGTTTATCGACCCCCATTCGCCCCAGGACTTTTTTAACCGGGGCGTCATTCACGGCGAGCCGGACGACCCGGACCGATTTGCCTATTATGCCCGGGCCCTGATGGAGTTTCTCCACCAGTCCGGGCGCCACCCGGACGTCATCCACTGCAATGACTGGCACACGGGGCTCATACCGGTGCTCCTCTACGAGACCTACCAGGCCCTGGGCCTGAACCGGACCCGGGTCTGCTACACCCTGCACAACCTGGGACACCAGGGCTGGGTCGGGGAATATATCCTGCATCAGCTAGGCCTGGACGCGCGGCGCCTCATGACCCTGGACCGCCTGCGCGACCCGGGCAACCCCCATACCGTCAACCCGATGAAGGGCGGTATCGTCTATGCCAACTATGTCACCACCGTCTCGCCCCGCTATGCCTGGGAGATTCAGTCCACGGAGCAGGGCATGGGCCTCCAGGAGACCCTGCGTCGCCATGGCCACAAGTTCAGGGGCATCCTCAATGGCATCGATTACGATTCCTGGAACCCGCTGACCGATAGGCACCTGCCCCATGCTTATGGCCCGGAGAGCCTGCCGGACAAGGCCCGCAACAAGCAGGCCCTCCGCCAGCGCCTGGGCCTGGCCGAGGCCGCCAAGCCCCTCATCGCCGTGGTCAGCCGGCTGGATGCCCAGAAGGGGGTGGAGTTGATCCGCCACGCCATCCTCCATGGCCTGGAACGGGGGGCCCAAACGGTGCTGCTGGGCAGTGCCCAGGACCCCATCCTGGATGCCTACTTCCGCGTCCTGCAGCGGGAGACGGCGGCCAATCCCGATTGCCACCTGGAGTTGGGCTACGACGAGGCCCTGGCCCACCTCATTTACGCGGCAGCGGACATCATGGTCATCCCCAGCGTCTATGAGCCTTGTGGCCTGACCCAGATGATCGCCATGCGCTACGGCGTGGTGCCGGTCGTGAGGCGCGCCGGGGGCCTGGCGGATACGGTCTTCGATGCCAACTATTCCGACAAGCCCTTCGCGGAGCGCAATGGCTATGTCTTTGATGACCTGACCCCCGAGGCCTTGGAGTCAGCCCTGGATCGTGCCCTGGGCCTTTGGTTCGATTATCCGGAATACTTTCGACAGTTGCGTCTCAACGGCATGGCCATGGACAACTCCTGGGCCAGGCCCGCGCGGCAATATCTCGATATCTTCGAAGAGATCCGGGTCCAACCCCCGGATATTCCTTAATGAGATCCATGAGGGCTCTGGTCACGCGGCCCCCGGGGGCCATCCACTTCTTGCCTCGCCATGTCGTCTGAAAGGCCCATCGGCGTCTTCGATTCCGGCGTGGGCGGACTTAGCGTCCTGCGTGAGATCCGGCGCGAACTGCCTTATGAGGATCTGCTATACGTGGCGGATTCGGCTCATGCCCCCTATGGGGACCAACCCCTGGAGGCCATCGAGGCCCGGGCCATCGCCATCGCCGAATTTCTGCTGGAGCATGACGCCAAGGCCTTGGTGGTGGCCTGCAATACGGCCACGGGCGCGGCGGCCAGGCTATTGCGCGCCCGTTTCGCGGTGCCCGTGATCGCCATGGAGCCTGCCGTCAAGCCAGCGGTGGCCCAGAGTCGCTCCGGCGTCGTGGGCGTTCTGGCCACTCGTCAGACCCTGGCCAGTGCTAAGTTTTCCCATCTGTTGGCGAATCATGGTGGTGCCGAGGTTCTGACCCAGGCGTGCCCCGGCCTGGTGGAGCGGGTCGAGGCCGGGGATCTGGAGGGGGAGGGTACCCGTGCCCTGCTGGCCGAATACCTCGAGCCCCTACTGTCCCGGGGTGCCGATACCCTGGTGCTGGGCTGTACCCACTATCCCCATCTTGCGCCCCTGATCACGGGTCTGGCTGGCCCCGAGGTCCAGGTGCTGGACTCGGGCCGCGCCGTTGCCCGCCAGGTGCGCCGGCGCTTGGCCGAGGCGGGCCTCCTTGCCCCACCTCGGGCCGGGGGCGATTTCTTCTGGACGAGCGGTCAACCCGCTCAACTTCGCCAGGTTATGGAACGGCTGTGGGGTGCCAGGATCGAACTCAGGTCCCTGGGCGAGCAGGGGTCGATGGGGGAGTTTGCCAGGGATCCTCTCCCCCCGGGGCGAGGTTAGTGCCCCTCGGCGTGACGCTGTTTATTTTTGACCGCCTTGAGGATGTGGGAGGCGATCTCTTCGATCGATTGGCTGGTGGTATCAAGGACGCGGATACCCAGGCGCTGGAACATGGCTTGGGCGCGGCGGATGTCGGCCTGGCAGCGGGCCAGGGAGGCGTATTCGCTGTGGGCGCGGCGCTCCTGGCGGATCAGGTGCAGTCGTTGGGCGTCGATCATGAGGCCATAGACCTTGTCCTTGACTTCATAGATTTCCCGAGGCAGGTCGCCATACTCGAAGTCTTCCTCGGTGATGGGGTAGTTCGCCGCCATCAGGCCGTAGTGCATGGCCAAGTAAAGGCAGGTGGGGGTCTTGCCGGAGCGTGAGACGCCCGTCAGGATGACGTCGGCGCGGCGGAAGTTATCCGGTCGCACCCCGTCATCGTTGGACATGGCGAAGTTGATGGCATCGATGCGTTGAATATAGGAGTTAGGCTCGGTGATGGCGTGGCTGCGCCCCGATTTGCGGCTGGGGGGTATGCCCAGTTCTTGGCTGATGGGGTCCATGAAAATCTCGAACAGTTCCAGGAAGTAACCCGTACCACTCTTGATAACCTCGCGCACCCTGTCATCTAGCATGGTGCTGAAGATGATGGGCCTGGCCCCGTCGCGATCCGCCGCCTCCTGGATCAGGTCCAGCAGGGCCTTGGCGCGCAACTCCGTGTTGATGAAAGGCATATAGACTCGTTCGAAGTCCACGCCCTCGAATTGGGATAGCAGGCTGTGGCCCAGGGCCTCGGCGGTGATGCCAGTGCTTTCGGAGACGAAGAAGACGGTGCGTTTCATGAGGGCGCTCGGTTGGTACAATGGTAGTGCCGGTCGCGCGGGGCGCGGGTCAGTATGACATTGTGATCCATATCAACGCGGTGATGCATCCTTGCGGCAGCAATTGCGTTGTAGCTCCCTCTCTCACCCCGGATGGCTACAATAGCCCGCACCGGAATCCCCATCCTGCCAGGCATGGATGGGGATTTTTTGCCTCTGTTACGTTTGGTATGGGTAGCCGGGTTTTCCCCGCCGCCGGCGACCCCACCTGAGGGGCGTCCGAGAACACACGTTGTCAAACCTGTTGTTGGACGAAGCCGCTACCGCGGCAGATGAGCTGAGCCCCAATACTCTCCCAGCCGCCCGATCTCCGGGCGGTCGCGACCATCGCGACATTCCTGCTGGAGAGTATCCCCTTGAATTCTATCGAGCAAGCCCGGCTTGACCCCCTCTATGCCGCCATGCTGCGCGCCCTGCAGCTCCAGGGCAAGGCCGAGAAGACCGTCGAGGCTTATGCGCGCGCCGATCCGGCGTAGCGCCGACTTCTTCGAGCGCTGCCCCGACGACCTGAGCGCTGAGGAGCTCCAGACCTACTTCGCGGCACTCCTGAAGTCCCATTCCTGGTCTACGGTCAAGCTCGACCGCTGTGGTTTGCAGTTCTTCTACCGCTATGTGCTCAAGCGGCCGTGGGACTGGACCGAGATCGTCAAGCCGCCGCGTCCCCAGCGCCTGCCGGACGTGCTGACGCGCCAGGAGACCCTGCGGCTGCTGGGCACGGTACGCAAGCTCCGCTACCGGGTCTTCTTCACCACCCTCTACAGCACCGGCCTGCGTCTGAGCGAGGGGCTGGCGCTGGAGGTCGGCGACATCGACGCGCAGCGGCTGCGCATCCATGTGCGCGGGGGCAAGGGCGACAAGGATCGCTAGGTGCCGATCACCGACGCTGCTGCACATGCTGCGCCGCTGGTGGGCGACCCACCGCCATCCCCGCCTGCTCTTTCCCAACCCCACCGGCGGCCCCGAGCGGATGCGTCAGGCCACACCCATGGATCGCGGCGGGGTGCAGGCGGCGATGAGCGCGGCGGTGGCCGATGCCCGATCCGCCTGCGCATCAGCGTCCACAGCCTGCGCACGCTTCCGACCCACATGCTGGAACTGGGGTGGATCTGCGCGAGTTGCAGACCATCCTCGGCCACGCCCACCCGGAGACCACCGCCCGCTAGCCCATCTGACCGAGGTCACCGCCGCCCAGGCGCGCGAGCGCCAAGGCCGTCTGCTGGAGTCCTTCGTCCTGCGCTGGCGGGACGCCGCATGATCCGCCTCGCCGAGATCATCAAGACCTTCCTCCCGGATCTGGAGCAGAAGTACGGCCACCGGCTGTTGCCCAGCCACCGCCAGGCCCTGGCGGCGATCGAGCAGTGCCGCACCCAGGCACTGGGCACCGCCGCCATCCACTGCCACGACTGCGACAGCCACGAGGTCTTCCCGCTGTCCTGCGGCCACCGCTTCTGCCCCCAGTGCCAGCACGAGGCCGGCGAGACCTGGCTCGAACGGCAGCGCGCCAAGCTCCTGCCGGTCGACTACTACCTGATCACCTTCACCCTGCCCGCGCCCTGGCGTGCGCTGGTCTACGACCATCAGCGCGAAGCCTATGATCTGCTCATCCGCCTCGCCTGGCAGACCCTCGCGGCGTTCGGGCTGCGGGACAAGGCCCTGCACGGGGACCTGGGCGCCACCGTGGTGCTGCACACCCACAGCCGCGCCCTCGACTTCCATCCCCACGTGCATGTCGTGCTGCCCGCCGGGGCCATCGACCCCGCCACCCGCCACTGGAATCGCAAGACGGGCAAGTTCCTCTTCCCCCACAAGGCCCTGGCCAAGGTCTTCCGGGCCAAGTGGTTCGCCGCGATGAAGGAACTCGGCTGGACCGTCCAGGCCGACCTGCCGGCGCAGTGGGTGGTCGACTGCAAGCCGGTCGGCAACGGTGACAAGGCGCTGATCTACCTCGGGCGCTATCTCTATCGCGCACAAAACCCGCACCCTGGCCGGGGCGGACTTCCTGTGGCTGTTGCTGCGTCACGTCCTGCCCAAGGGCTTGCGGCGCAGTCGCGACTACGGCTTTCTCCATGCCAACTGCAAGCGGCTCATCGGGCTGCTGCATCTGGTGCTGCGCTTCATCCCGCCCCAGCCGAAGCAACGACCGCCGCGGTGCTGCAAACACTGCGGCGGAACGGTGACGGTGTCGATCTTCCCCATCCCCGCCCATCTGAGATCAGCGGCAAGGCCCGCGGCAGCGACCCTGGAGATGGCGATGTAACCCGCCCCCCCTTCACCTCCCACATCGGGCCATTCCCGCCCGAGGGGTGCGCTCGGCTCAAAATCAGGCATTTCTGACCCAATTTCAGCCAACATTGGCCGGATCGAGCCCGATCCGGCCACTGAGCCGCCACCCTCTCCCCACCACCATCCCCGGGATCGCCTCCCGGGGGATGGTCGGCAAAAAGATAATTCCTATCACAGGCTCCGTGCCAACCCGCCGGGCTCGTCCAACCATAAGGACAACTCGTGGTTCGCTTCGCTCACACGAGTTGTCCTTATTCGTTAGGCGTCGCTGTTTTGCGGCTTTCCTGCCCGAGGAGGGTAGCGCCACCACGCCCAGACCACCAGCAGACCGAATGCCGTGTAGACGATGGCGAAGATCCAGAGCGGAACCTGGTAATACAGGACGCCTTGTAGCCAGTGCTGAATGAAGCTGCTTGTGTACCCCGCTTGACCTGCTTGATTGCGAAGCCACGACTCAATGATGGTGAGCGGGCAATACTGGCCGAGCCACGCCTGCAGCGCGACAACACCGATGGCAACGATGTGTCCCAGACGCCACCAGTACTCATTTGCCCACGACCACCCTGCCCTGTTTCCGATGACGATAGCCGGGAGACCCAGCACCACGAACACGACGACTCCGAAGTGCAAGAGAAGAACTGCATCTGCAAGGGCTTGGTAGTGCAACGGCTGGTTCCGTGCGACGCCTAACGGTTTGAATTCACCGGCCTGCGCGGCTTTTCGCGCAGGTCCGGTGGAATGATGGGTTAGGCCACAGGTTACGACTGGGCTTTGCTCTGAACATGGAAACTCCTTAGCCGATAAAAGTGGTCGTAGCAGAACTGAGTGACCTGCTCAAGTTTATCGTGCAGTTCGATGTACATGTAGTGATCTGGCCCGAAAACGAACTCCACTTTTCCTGGAATACGAGCCTCTTCAATGAGAAGTGGTGTTTTTCTCATATTGAAGTTGACCTCGTTTCCTTTTGGAGGGATGTAACCAGAAAATGCGGCGTCTGTATGACGGACATGTACGGTCTTTGCACGTTCGCCGCCATCCTTTGCCCTTGCATAGATTTCAGGGTTTGCGGCGACGAACGCCTTGACATCAATGCCTTCTTTATCACGGGCGGAGTCTAGAATCAAATGCAACACCTCTACACTTATAGGTGTTGTGATGACCAAGCACTTCGAACAACTGTCTGCCGAAGAACGGGCGACGCTCATGGTGATGGCCCAAGAGGGGCAGAGTCTGCGTGCCATGGCGCGGACCCTGCACCGTGCCCCCTCGACGATCAGCCGGGAATGGCGCCGGCATATAGCGCCGACCGCTACCCCGGGGACCAGCGGGACAGTCGCGCGGATTGCCACTAAGGCGGGACAGTTTCTCAACCCTTTTGGCCAGGCAGCGGCACGTTGAGCCCCCGGTAAGCACCTACAGTCGGCGATACCGACCATCAAGGACTGAAGGCCACTGCCAGGAAAAAGATGATTGACTGCATAAGTACTTTCTAATATTCTGACTAACCCATGGACGGCGCACCGCCTAACTAAGACGCCGCCCTTGCTGCCAACTAGAAACCAACGAGAGAGAGAAAATCAAATGAAGAAGCTTGCTACTGCTGCCGCTATCGCCGCCCTGCTGGGTGTCTCCGCCACCGCTTCCGCCTTCTGGGGTGGCGGCCCTTGGGGCAACGACGGTTGGGGTAATAACTCCAACAACTGGATGAACGACATGTTCGGTGATGGGTCCGGCGACTTCAGCATGAACATGTCCGGTGGCGGACGCGGCTATGGTCGCGGCTACAACCGCTACTACGACAACTACTACAATGGCTATGGCCCCTATGGCTATGGCGCCCCCTACGGCTATGCTCCCTATGGTGCTCCTTACGGCGCCCCTTACGGCGCGCCCTATGCCCCGCCCGCCCCGCCCGCTCCGCCCGCCGCCCCTGCCGCTCCCTCCAAGTGAGCCACGGCTGAGCTAGGGAATTGTCGCGCACAGGGATGTGTGCTCCGTCCTATACCCCTTTCGGCGTCGGGGGAGGGTCGTAAGCATCTTAGCGGTAGCAAGTACCTTTCTTCGACGCCACCTCTTCGTATCGTCTCGCTGGCCCAACTCACCTCGGGCTAGCTATCTGTCTTTCCAGAATCCTATTCTCATGCCTCGCGTCCAGCCGTCCCGATAAGCAGGGTGGCTAGGGCTTTGTCTCGGTTGGGACCGGCAGCAGTCGTGTGCCCGCCGCCAGGGGGCGCACCAGGGGTTTCAGGCGCTGCAAGTCCTGGGGGAGGGCGGTCAGGGCGGCCTCGGCCTCGGTCCGGGTGGCGTAATGGCCCACCAGGAGGGCCACCCACGCCTTGCCCCGATGCTGGCCTTGCAGAATGCGGAACTGACCCACCCCGGCGTGCCGTTGCGCGAAGGCGGCGAGGCCCGCGTCGTTGGCCACGGTCAGGAGCTGGATCGCAAAGCCGCCCGGGTCCCGACCTTCTGGCGCTGGTACGCGGGTCGCGTCGTGGGGTGGCGATGAATCCGGAGGCGCGACATCAGGATCAGGGCCAGGTACCACCGCAATGCGGCTGGACAAGGCGGGGCCGGTGGGATCGAGGGCCAGCGGTGCAGGACTCTCCGTGCTCGCCGTCCCTTTCCGGGGTCCGTCCAGCATCTCCCCCGGCACAGGTGCCGTCAAACGACCCAAGCCCAGCAGCGCGACCAGGATGCCGCCGGCGGCCAGCACCCGCAGCCAGGGGGCGCGGGGCGGGGGTGGTGGCTGATGCCCCTGGGCGAGCAGCAGGCTGTAGATGGGTTGCCCGCCCAGCGCCTCGGCGGTGAAGGTGGCCCCGAGGCAGGTGAGGATGATGGGCAAGCCCAGGTCCAGGGCGCCGGTAAGTTCGATCACCAGGATGATCCCCGTCAAGGGGGCGCGCACCGTGGCGGCAAAGAGGGCGCCCATGGCCGCCACCGCGAAGAGGCCGGGACTCAGGCCCAGCCCCGGGGCCAGCCCCGCCACCAGGTGATCGAAGAGCACTCCGACCAGGGTGCCCAGCGCGAGCAGGGGGGCGAAGATACCGCCCGGTAGCCCGGCGCCATAGCTGCCCACCGTGGTCAGCACACGCGCCGCCAGCAGGATCAGCAGGAAGCCGGTGCCCGGGTGGCCCTGGAGCAGGGACGCCACCAGGCCCTCGCCGCCACCCATGGCTTGGGGCGCGCTCCAGACCAGAGCCCCCAGGGCCATCCCCAGGACGCCGGTGGTGAGATAGGCATGGCCCTCGCGCAAGGCCCGCAACCGCCCCAGCGACCCCAGGAGCAGGGCGTTGAAGAGGACCCCCAGGACCCCGACCAAGACTCCCAGCACCACAAAGAGGGGCAAGGCGGACAGGGGGGCCAGGCCCAGTGGCGGCAAGGGCAGGGCTGGCCCCTGTCCCAGGAAGCCATCGCTGACCACCACCGCCAGGCAGCACGCCAGGATGACCGACTGCAGCGCGGCGAAGCTGTACTCGAAGTGCTCCCGCAGTTCCTCGGTGACGAAGATGATGGCCGCGAGCGGGGCATTGAAGGCGGCGGCAAGTCCCGCGGCCGCGCCGGCTGCGATCAGGGTGCGGCCCTGCCGGGCATCCAGGCCCAGCCGCTCCGTCGCCAGTTGGCCCAGTGCGGCGCCCATGTGGACCGTCGGCCCCTCGCGCCCCAGCACCAGACCGGAGCCGACCGCCAGGACCCCGGCGACGAACTTGACCGGCAGCACCCGTTGCCAACCCAGGCCGTGTTCACCGGCAAGGATGGCCTCTACCTCCTGAATGCCGCTACCGGCCGTCTCCGGGGCGAAACGGCGCACCAGCCAGAGGGCGACGCACAGCACCAGGGCCCCCAGGGCCATCAGCACCAGCCAACCCGGCACCGGGGCCGCCTCCAGGGCGGTGCGCAGCAGGTCGCGGCCCTGATCGGCCTGGTCGAGCAGGGCATGGAATGCTGCCCCGACCAGCCCTGCCAGGATTCCCACCAGGGCCGCCGCCAGAAAAGGCCGCAGCTTGGCCATAAGCTCAGCGCTCAGGGCTGGCAAGCCGCGAGGGGCCGATCGCTCACCCGCTGACGGCGGGGTTCAGGCTGTAGAAGCCGGACAGGGTCGCCGTGGCCAGCACATGGCCCTCCAAGGCCTGACGCACGGAGCGGCCGTCGAGTTCGCCGGCCACCGCTAGGGCGGGGACGTCGATGGCATAGAGGGTGAAGACGTAGTCATGCAACCGCTCATCGTTCCAGGGCGGGCAAGGGCCGTCGTAGCCGAAATAGGGGCCCGCCATCTCCGCGTCCGCGGCGAACCAACCGGTGTAATCGTTCAAGCCATGCCGCAGGCCGCCGGGCGCCGCTGGCCCGGATTTGCCACGGGGGGTCACGCCGCGACAGTGACTGCCCGCGGGGATCTCGGTGGTAGAGGGGGGGATATCCAGCAAGACCCAATGAAAGAAATCGATGCGGGGCAGCGCGACGGGCAGGGTCTTGCCCTCCTGATTGACATCCTCACCCGTGCTGGGGACGTTGGCGTCATGGCAGATCAGCACCAGGGATTGGGTGCCCGCCGGGATGTCCGTCCAGGCGAGATGGGGGTTGATGTTGTCGGAGAGGGTGATATGGGTGTCGGGCGCGATCCGGGCAAAGGCGTACTGGGCCGGAATCGCCTGACCCTGGCTAAAGCTGTCACTGACGAGTTTCATGGGCGGTCACCTGGGCTTAGGGTGTGGGTTGAGAACTTCCGATAAGCCTAGCATGGGAGCCGCGTCGGCTCACGCCTGGAGATGTATGGCAAAGTCAGGCGGAGTTGACGGCCCCCGCGCCGGGTGCTGAAATCCGCATTAAATCCAATATCGAGGCCTGAAATGAATAGCATCCCAGCACAAGAGATCAAGCGCCTCGGCATCTCGGCTGTCGATAAGGCGCTCCGGCTGGGGCCGGTGCATGTCGTCAAAAACAATCGCCCACGGTACGTCGTGTTGACCGAGGAGGGCTACCAGGAACTGGTACAGGATCAGGCCAGCGCCGCCCGCGACAGTCTGCGCGTCTCACTTGAGGATCTAAAGGCCGGCCGCGTGACGCGTTACGATGATGTCGATGCGCTAATGGACCGGCTTGAGCGGAACGACCTGGAATGACGTTCGCGCTGATTACGACCCAGCATTTCGAGCGTCGGGCAACCAAGTTCTTGCGCAAACATCCGGACCTCAAGGCCGTCTTGAGGGAAACCCTTGGCGCAACTCCGGCAAGATCCCTTTCAACCGAGCCTGCGGCTGCACGGGTTGACCGGAGTTCTCGCCGGCGTCCAGGCGGTCAGCCTCACCCACGCTTACCGCTTGACCCTGATCCTCCAGGTCACCGAAAGGGAGATCATCCTGCTTGATATCGGTTCCCATGATGAGGTCTATCGATAAGGGTACGCAGAGACTTGGACGTCCGCCGCGAG
This sequence comes from uncultured Gammaproteobacteria bacterium, assembly GCA_963841065.1. Lineage (GTDB taxonomy): Bacteria > Pseudomonadota > Gammaproteobacteria > Chromatiales > Chromatiaceae > M0108. Next base: position 117,785 of record CAWJBI010000035.1, read on the forward strand.
GTCTCTCTTGCCGAGGCCAAGGCCCGCATTACCCTCTTCGCCACTTCTAAACTGCCCTGTGCCTGTCGCTATGTGGAGAGTGAGCGGCGCGATCCGGGCCAAGGCAAGTTTGGGCCCTAATCGCCCGGCCCTGGCTAAACCCCGCCCCTTATCCCTAAGTCAGGCTGGTCAGCCGGGCGATCTCGGGGCCATAGAGGTGGACCAACAACATGCAAGCCGGCACCAGCAGTCCAAAGAGCCGCACCGGGTAGCGAATGCCGGGCCGGGCCTGGCTGACTTCCAGAAATTCCTCGATGACCATGCCGCCTTTCCAGGCCGTGATGGTGGCAACGATCAGGGTCAGCCCCAGGCCCGGGGTTGCCCCCTCGCCAAGACTGGCGCCCGTGAGGGTGAGGATGACCAGGATCAGCCAGGTCAGGACCAGGGCGCGAAAGGAGGGGTTCATGGAGGCGCCTCAGGGCAGGACGTAGAAGAGTGGGAAGATCATGAGCCAGATCAGGTCGGTGGCGTGCCAATAGCTGGCGAAGGCCACCATGCCGCGATGGTTGCTGGCCGAGTAGGCGCCGGTGGCGAGGCGGGCCATAATCCAGGCCATGCCGAGCAGCCCCCAGCTCACATGCACCAGGTGATTGAAAGTCAGGTAGTAATAGGCCAGTTGAAAGACATCGCCGCCTCCGTCCAAGCCTCGCGCCAGGTTCCAGCGGAATTCCAGGACCTTCATGATCGGATAGCCCAAGGCCGTCACCAAAGCGAGGACCAGCCAGGTCAGGGCCGCGCGCGCGCGATCGGCACGGATGGCATGCAGGGCGCTGGCGACCATGAAACTACTGGTCAGCATGACCAGGGTGTTGACGATGCCGGCCAGGGTCCATAGCTTGGCTGGGCCTTGGTGAAAGGCCTCCGGATGATGGGCGCGGGCGATGAAATAGACGAAAAACATCAGGGCGAATTCGGTCATCTCCGCAAAGATGCCGACCCAGATGGCCTTGTTGCCAGGGATGCCCGTGTCGCGGAATTCCGGTGAAGCCGTGATGGGGAGGTTTTCCAGGGCGTATTGACTAGCGGGCATGGAGATTTCCCGGAGTCCGAGAGCCTGTCCCGGCAGGTGTCAGTGGATTTCCAGATTGGAGAACTGATTGAGTAGCCGAGCGAGCCTCCAACGGGGCATCGGGCCCCAAGCCCGGGTTGGCGGCGGCCTCGGCTGGGCCAGTGGGCTCCCTGGTTGGGGGAAAGACGATGCGGTAGAGCTCATAGTGGGCGTAAGCCAGTACCGGCAGGATCAGGGCCAGCAGGGGTGGCAGGAGGATGCCAACCAGGAGCCCCAGGATGATGGTCAGGCCCCAGGCCAGGGCTGGCCCTGGGCTATAAAACATGGCCCGCACGCTGGCATGGATAGCGGTGATGGGTTGGGCGCGGCCTTCGTAGAGAAGCGGCACGGCGAAGGCGGCGATGAGATGGACGCCGGCGGCGAGGCAGGCCCCCATGAGGCTGGACCAGCGGAGGAAAGTCCCGATTTTGGCCGCTGACCCAGTGCCGCCCGCGGCTTGCGCGCCCGCGTCCAGCGAGGCGCCAGTCCCAACCAGGAAGGCATAGAGGATGCCGGCGTCCGTGATCCAAACGAGCAGGAGAAAGCAGCAGGCGCCGGCGAGGGCCCAGAATCCCGCGCCCACTTGCCGGTAACCGCGCCACGCCAGACCCAGGCCAGGCCGTTGACCCGCGTCCCGCGACTTGTGCAAGGCCAACCAGGGCGGCAGCAGGAGGGGGCCGATCAGGAAGAAGCCGCCCGCCAGGATCAACGCCAGGGCCGGGGTGCCGATAGCGAGAGGGATCAGCAGTATGCTAGTGGTGATCAGGGCCAGGAGGAAGCCCAGCAGCAGGCTGGGTCCTGGCATGGTGCGCAAGTGGCGCCACCCGGAGCCGAGCGCATGGGGGATATCGACAAGATGGAAGGGGGCGGGGGAGAGGTTGCTCAAGGGATGGGTGTCGCTCTGGTTGGCATCCGGACTTTCTGTTCAATTGCCGGCAAGGTGTATGCGGGCTTGATCTTGGATCCGCAGCTTAGGGGGCGCTCCCAGGGGCGCCTTGATCCACCTCAATTCGGTTGGCCAGAGCCCCTTGACATAAGTCAAGGGCAAGCGGTAAGACAGCACTTATTCTCCGTGCTGGCTGATACTCGGTCGGCCCACGATCATCAAAACCAAGCGGAGAGGCACTTCATGAATTCGAAATTGTTGACGACCATCGGGCGCCACCGCGCCGGGGTATTTTTAGTCAGCGCCATGGCGTTTGCCGTGGGTAACGCCCTAGCCGCGACCGACCCCGCGCACCCCGATGCCAAAAGCCCCGAGATGTCCTACCAGGGCGCCCCCGGGGCCATCGATCCCGCGGCCATGAAGGACTTTATGGACGGCGAAGGGCCCAAGATGACCAAGGCCGAGTTTGCGGAAGCGAAGGAGATCTTCTTCCAGCGCTGCGCGGGCTGCCACGGCGTGCTGCGCAAGGGTGCCACCGGCAAGCCCCTGACCACCGACAAGACCCGGGCCCTGGGTACCGACTACCTCAAGGCGATGATCACCTACGGTTCGCCCGCGGGCATGCCCAACTGGGGCACCTCCGGTGATTTCACCGAGGCCAAGGTCGATCTGATGGCCCGCTACCTGCAGCATGAGCCACCTCAGCCCCCCGAATTTGGCCTGCCGGACATGAAGGGGACCTGGAAGGTGCTGGTTGCGCCCGAGAAGCGGCCCACCAAGCAGATGAACAAGCTGAATCTGGATAACCTCTTCTCCGTCACCCTGCGCGACGCCGGCGAGATCGCCCTGATCGATGGCGACAGCAAGGAGATCGTCAGCATCATCAAGACGGGTTACGCGGTCCATATCTCCCGCCTGTCGGCCTCCGGGCGTTATCTCTTCGTCATTGGCCGCGACGCCAAGATCAACCTCATCGATCTCTGGATGGAGAAGCCCGAGACCGTCGCCGAGATCAAGGTCGGCATGGAGGCACGCTCCGTGGAGACCTCCAAGTTCCCCGGCATGGAGGACAAGTACGCGGTGGCCGGCACCTATTGGCCGCCCCAGTTCGTCATCATGGACGGCGATACCCTGGAGCCCCTCAAGATCGTCTCCACCCGCGGCATGACGGTGGACACTCAGGAATACCATCCGGAGCCCCGGGTGGCGGCCATCGTCGCCTCTCACGAGCACCCCGAGTTCATCGTCAACGTCAAGGAGACTGGCCATGTCCTGATGGTCGATTATTCGGACATCGACAATCTCAAGACCACGGATATCGAGGCCGCCCCCTTCCTGCATGATGGCGGCTGGGATGGCACCAAGCGCTACTTCATGACGGCGGCCAACAAGTCCAACAAGATCGCCGTGGTGGACTCCAAGGATCAGAAACTGGCCGCCATCGTGGACGTGGGTGATATTCCCCATCCGGGTCGTGGCGCCAATTTTGTCGATCCGCAATTTGGCCCGGTCTGGGGGACCAGCCACTTGGGGGATGCCTCCATCTCCCTGATCGGCACCGATCCCGACAAGCATCCGGATCAGGCCTGGAAGGTGGTGCGTAAACTGCAAGGGCAGGGCGGCGGTTCCCTCTTCATCAAGACCCACCCCAAATCCCGAAACCTCTATGTGGATACGGCCCTCAACTCGGTCGAGAAGTTGAGCCAGAGCGTGGCGGTATTCAATATCGACAAGCTGGATGCCCCCTTCACGGTCCTGCCCATCGCCGAATGGGCGGATCTGGGCGAGGGTGCCAAGCGCGTGGTGCAGCCCGAGTACAACAAGGCGGGCGACGAGGTGTGGTTCTCCGTCTGGAACGGCAAGGATAAGAAATCGGCCCTGGTGGTCGTGGACGACAAGACCCTGAAGCTCAAGAAGGTCATCAAGGACGATCGCCTGGTGACCCCGACCGGCAAGTTCAACGTCTACAACACCATCCATGATGTCTATTGAGCGCTGACCCGGCGTCAGCCGCCAGGCTTCCCTTCCCGGCCTAGCCGGGATCGGGACCGGGCGCTATCCTCATGGGGCAGGGAGGCCCCGCCACCTCATATCGCCGCCCGGGCGATTTTTTATGAGTGAGTTGCCATGGCCATGCCAAGAATCCTCCTGCTGTTGCCGCTGGCGATGGCGCTTAGTCAAGCCTCCGCCGGGGAGTCCACCCCGCCGGTGCCGCTGGCGACGGGGTCCATCCCCGCGGCGGTGAGCCAACCCCGGGATGCCGGCGCGCTGTATTTGCAAATCTGCGCCGAGTGTCATGGCGCCGACCGCCTGGGCATCACGGGTCCGCCCCTGATCCCCGAGAATTTTGGTCGCCTCAAGCGCGAGGAGGCCGCCAACCTCATCCTCCAGGGCCGACCGGCCACCCAGATGCCCGCCTTCGCCGATCGGCTCTCCGCGGCCGAGGCTCAGGCCCTGGTGGACCTGGTCTTCACCCCGCCGGCCGAGACCCCGGAGTGGGGCCTGGAGCGCATCCGCGCCAGCCATCTGGCCTTGGTGGACCCCGCGAAATTACCGGATCACCCCCTCCATGGGGCCGACCCGCTGAATCTCTTCGTGGTGGTGGAGACGGGCGATCACCATGCCACCATCCTGGATGGCGACCGCCTGGAACCCCTCCATCGCTTTGCTACCCGCCGCGCCCTGCATGGCGGGCCCAAGTTCTCCAATGACGGGCGCTTCGTCTATTTCGCCTCCCGTGACGGCTGGATCAGCAAATTCGATCTGCACAGTTTCCAGACCGTGGCCGAGATCCGTGCCGGCATCAACACCCGCAACCTGGCGGTGTCCGGCGATGGCCGCTATGTCGCCGTGGCCAACTACCTGCCCCACAACCTGGTGATCCTGGACGCCCGGGACCTGCTGCCCATCAAGCTGATCCCGGTCCAGGACGAAACGGGCAAGACCAGCCGGGTAAGCGCCGTCTATGCCGCGCCCCCCCGGCAGAGCTTCGTCGCCGCCCTCAAGGATATCCCCGAGGTCTGGGAGATCATGGTCGCGGACGATCCCCTGCCGGTCTATAACGGCCCCATGCACGATTACCGGATGGGGGAGGGGACCGCCCGGGAGCCAGGCCCCTTCCCGGTGCGCCGGACCAAGCTCGATGGCTTTCTGGATGATTTTTTCTTCAATCAGAGCTACCAGATCCTGATCGGCGCGGCTCGGGATGGCAACAAGGGGCAGGCCATCAATCTCGACGTCCGTCAGCGCATCGCCGAACTGGACCTGGATGGCATGCCGCACCTGAGTTCCGGCATCACCTGGGAGCGCGATGGCCGTACCCTGCTGGCAACACCCCACCTGTCGAAGGCCGAGGTGACGGTTATTGACCTGGGCACCTGGGAGACGGTGGCGCGCATCCCGACCCTGGGTCCGGGCTTCTTTGCCCGCAGCCACGAAAACAGCCCCTACGCCTGGGTAGACGTCTTTTCGGGACCCAACAAGGATGCCATGCATGTGATCGACAAGCAGAGCCTGCAAATCGTCGCGACCCTGCGACCGGAGCCCGGCAAGACGGCGGCCCATGTGGAATTCGACCGCTATGGCAAGTACGCCCTGGTCAGTATCTGGGAGGACGATGGCGCCCTGGTGGTCTATGACGCCCAGACACTCAAGGAGGTGAAGCGGCTACCCATGCGCAAGCCTTCTGGTAAATACAATGTTTACAACAAGATCACACGATCCGAGGGGACGAGCCACTGAAAACGAGGTGAGGCGCCCCGAAGGGCTACTCAGGCGCCTCTCGCCTTCACGGCCGCCAGACACGATCCACCGCGCCCGTAACCTTGCCGTAGAGGGTGGGTCCGGAGGAGGGCGCCTGGGTGTCATTGACGTCAGTCGGGGTCGCGCAGGCGCTAAGCCCGAGGGCGAGGACAAAGAGCAGGAGCAGGCGGTTCATCGGCAAGTACCTCGGGGCTAATGGCTATGACGGCACCGACGCGGCGAGGGTCGATCTGTCTAGGGTCGGGATGCCACCGATCCTGGGGGTGATGAGGAGGGATGCTGGACCGGGAGTCGGTGCGACTCCCGGTCCGGGTGAGGGCTGACGCCCAGGTCGCCGATCAGGCCTCCTTGCCACCGACCGCTTTATAGGCCAGGGCACCGACGATGGCGCCGATGAATGGGTGCGACCCAGAACAGCCAGAGTTGGTTCAGGGCTTGATCATAGCCGCCCATCAGCAGGGCGAGGGCCGGTCCCGTGCTGCGCGCCGGGTTGACCGAGGTATTGGTCACCGGGATCGAGATGAGATGGATCAGCGTCAGGGCCAGGCCGATGGCCAGGCCGGCATGGGAGCCGATGCCGCGTTTGTCGGTGCTGCCCATGATGACGAACAGGAAGATAGCGGTCATCACCACCTCGGTCACCAGGCCCGCCATCATCGAGTACTTGCCCGGTGACAGGTCGCCGAAACCATTGACCGCCAGCCCACTGGCGGACAGTACGAAACCCGCCTGCCCACTGGCGATGTAATACAGCAGGAAGGCCGCCAGGATGGCACCCAGCACCTGCGCCACGATGTAAGGCACGAGTTCGCTGGCCGGGAAGCGCCCGCCGACCACCAGGCCGACCGAGATCGCCGGATTCAGATGACAGCCGGAGATGTGGCCAATGGCATAGGCCATGGTCACGACCGTCAGGCCGAAGGCGAGGGAGACCCCAAGCAGGCCGATACCGACCCCGGGAAAGGCCGCCGCCAGCACGGCGCTGCCGCAGCCGCCGAGGACGAGCCAGAAGGTGCCGATGAATTCGGCGGCGAGTTTGTTACTGAGGTTCATGGATTGCTCCTAGCGCTTGTTGAAAAACCTGAGGTTGATGAAAGGCCTGGTTGGTTGTGCCGAAGCACGGGGGAAATTATATGACATGGATGCGAAAAGCCATTCTGCTGGTCAAGATCCCCATGGGCTCGAGCCCTGCCTGGCTGCCCGCGGGGCGGATCGGTCCCAGGTGGGGAAGGCATGGGTGGCCGTGACCAGGGATCGAGGCGGCGTCGCGGTTATGGGGCCGGGGTGATGGTCGCCTTTTCCAGCAGCAGCGGGTACTTGTAGCCGGAACCGAAGTCCGTGTCCACCGCCAGGGTGCCGGTGACCGTAACGGTGTCACCCATCGCGGCGGTGCCGTCGCTGGTGATCGTCAGGTCGTTGGTGCCTGCCGCGGGGTCGCCGGAGCCGTCCTGCAGGTGGAGGAAGTTCCGGTTCATGATGTTGTTGTTGACCTTAACCACCTTGCCTTGGAGCTTCACCGGCTTGCCGGCGAGTTCTGCTTTCTCCTTGTAAATGTCGGCGATGCTCTTCTGGACCACCTCATCGGCGAAGGCGGGGGCCAGGAGCGCAAGGGAGAAGAGAGCAGCGAGGGTGCGGGTGCGGTTCATGGTGTCTTTAGTCCTGTTAAGGGAGCTGGTGGATGGTGTTGGAGGCTCGGGGTGCCGGTCAAATCCGGCAATACCCCGCGCCCTGGCTAAGGTACTGGATTAGAGGTTCTTGGCGGAAAAGGTGTCGCAGGCGTTGACGTCGCCCTTCTCCAGGCCGCGGCGGAACCAGGCGACGCGCTGGGCGGAACTGCCATGGGTAAAGCTGTCCGGGGTCACATAGCCCCGCGTCTGCTTTTGCAGGCGGTCGTCGCCGATGGCGGAGGCGGCCTTGAGGGCCTCCTCGGCGTCGCCAGCCTCCAGGATGCCCCGGGCCTGGTCGGCGCGGTTGGCCCAGACCCCGGCGAAGCAGTCGGCCTGGAGTTCCAGGCGCACCGAGAGTTGGTTCGCCGCGGCCTTACCGCGGCCCTGCTTGGCCTCCTCGACCTGATCGGTGATGCCGAGCAGCTTTTGGACATGGTGGCCGATCTCGTGGGCGATGACATAGGCCTGAGCGAAGTCCCCCGGGGCGCCGAACCTGCTGCGCAGGTCGTCATAAAAGGACAGGTCGATATAGACCTTGTGGTCTCCGGGGCAGTAGAAGGGTCCCATGGCAGCCTCGGCGAAGCCGCAGGCGGAGCGCACATTGCCCGAGAAGAGGACCAGCTTGGGCTCCTGGTAACGCTGTTGTCCTTGGCGGAAGATCTCGCCCCAGGTGTCCTCGGTGTCCGCCAGGACGACGGAGATGAATTCCTTGAGTTCATCGGGCTTGGCCCCAGCCCCCGGGGCTTGCAGGCCGCCGGCGTGAGGCGGTGGCTTTGGCGGACTCGGCAACTGCAACTGTCCGCCGCCGGTGTCGAGTTGGGGTGACCCACCGCCGAGGAAGGCGGTCAGGTCAACCCCGAAATAGAGGCCAACCAGGAGCAGCAGGATGGTGCCCAGGCCACCGCCAAACCCGACGCCCCGGCCTATGCGCACGGGCAGGCGCGGTCCACCAAACCCGCCGCTGGCAGACCCGGGGTCATCCCGCAGGTCCTCCACATTGTCGCTTCGCCTGCCGGTTCTCCAGCGCATGTCATCCCCCTTGATCCAGAGTCCTAGTGGCCAAGCTGAATCATAGCATCCAGACCCGGTCTCGCGGCGAGGGGGCAATGAGAGGCCCCGGTCTCCCTTAGGGGTGCCGGGGCCTGTGTTTGGGTGGGACCGGCTCCAGGCCGCGACCCAGGCGGGTAAATCAGTGCGCTCTGACGGTGACACTGACCTCCCAATTGCACTGCTCGATCAGGCCCGCGACCTCCCAGGGCAGCTTGACCGGCTCCCGAAGTTGGTAAGTCTGGCCCTGCTCCCAGCAGCGCTCCGCTTCATCGGCGCTCAAGGGGAGGCCCTGACGGCAGAGCTCCCAGAGGGCTTGGGCTTGGCTGATGGTCATGATGGTACCTCCGGACATCTTGTTTCCGGTCGAGGTGGCATTGGCCTGACTGTAGCCAAAATACAACAGGCTTGCGCCAACGCCCCTGGAAACCCTGCTTCTTCAAACGACTGTTGTGTCTTCATGAGGGCGTTCCTTTTATACCACGCTCGGCCCTCATGAAGTTAAGGATAGATTGCTGTTGACACTTGGCAAGGGGACAGGTTCGGTCGAGTAAGAAAAATACATGTAGCAGAAAACCCACCGTTAAGTCGGTAGCTGGTACGAATAGCTTACCTGGTCGCAAGGGAACTAAGCGGAGGCCTGGGAATGAGGCGATCTTGGAGGTTCCTTTGCAGAGGCGAGAATCCTGCCTCGGTCGGGCTCAATAGTGATCGCGGTACCCCCAACCCGCCCCAATTCCGCGATGGACTCAAGCAGGCGTTGGGCGTTGGCGGGGCTGCGCAGCAGGTAGGCGGTCTCGGTCAGCGCGCTGTAGTCCTCCAACGAGAGCATGACCACGGCCTGCTCCGAGTTGCGGGTAATGATGATGGGGTCATGGTCCGCGCAGACCCGGTCCATGGTGCGGGCCAGGTTTGCCCGGGCGGTGGTGTAGCTGATGGCATCCATTGGCTTCCTCTGGCGGTTGATCATGGACAGGAAATTGTACGAGCACCCCATTCAAGAGCACCGCACGTGACGCTCCTGCAGGAGGTCGTGATGGCTGTTGACATTCACATTGAGGTTTGGCGTTCACGTCGACATTAGGGTTGACGCCCCATCGGCTTCCCGATCTGCTCCCGCAGTGCCTTGAGGGCCGGGTCCCCCGGGGCCGTGGCGCCGAACTCCGCGAGCCAGCGATGGGCCTCCTGGACCCGTCCCAGCTTGGCATTGTATTGGATCAGGGCGATCAGGAGGTCCCGATTGGCCGGATCTCCCGGCTGGGCGGCCTCCAGCACCGCCAGGGCCTCGGCGGTGCGGTCGGCGGCGTCCAGGGCCACGCCATGCACATAGGCAAAGCGGCTGTTGTCCGGGGCCAGCCGCGCGGCCCGGGCCAGGTCCTCGATCGCCGCCGCCAGACGTTGGGTACGCACCCGCGCCAGCCCCAGGGCATGGTGCAGGTCGGCATTGTCCGGATCGGATGCCAGGCCGGCCTTGAGTTCGGCCTCGGCGTCCGCCTCCCGTCCCTGTTCCCGATAGAGGTCCGCCAGGTTGGCGCGGGCGGGCGTGAAGCGGGGATCAAGCTCCAGAGCGGTGCGATAGGACTGCTCCGCCAGGCCGGGCTCACCCAGGGCGGCGGCGATGAGACCCAGGTTGAGGTGGGCCTCGGGGCGGTCGGCATTGACCTGCTCGGCGGTCGCGTACTCGGCCAGGGCGGCCCGCATCTGGTCCGCCAGCTTGCCGCCGATCCCCTGGCGCATCACTGGCGCCAGCACCCGGGTCGCCTCCAGTCGCACCGTGCGCGCCGGATCGGACAAGAGAGGCCAGGCCAGTTCGACCCGGGTCCGTAAATCCACGCGATCCAGATAGCGCACGGCCTGGGCGCGGACCAGGGCCTCGGGGTCGGCGAGCAGGCGGCGCACCGTGAGCAGGGTCGCGGTGCCCGCGCCGTCCTGGGGCTGGTCATGGAGCCGGTCCAGGGCGCTGGCCCGCGCGATGGCGGGCCGGGCCGGGTCTCCCGCCAGGGCCAGCAGGCGCTGAGTCGCATCCGGGGCGTGGTGGTCCGCCGCGTAGAGGGCCTCGCCAAAGTGAGGACCCCGATACTGGGGATCGGGATACCAGGTCTCCACCGCGGTGGCCGCCCAGGCGGCATCCTGGTCGGTGTGACAGCCATTGCAGGCGTTGGGGGTGCCGAGCTTGAGGGACAGATCCGGTCGCGGCACGCGCAGACTGTGATCGGCCCGCTCGTCCACCACCATGTACAAGCGCTGGGGCATGTGACAGGCCACGCAGGCGGCGCCCGTGGAGCCGGCCGGATGGTGATGATGTTCGGGCGTATCGTAGCGGGGGGCGAGATGGCAGCGGGCACAGACGGCATTGCCGTCCGCCTGGAGGCGCAGGCTGTGGGCATCATGACAGTCGCCGCAGACGACCCCCTGATGGTACATGCGGCTCTGGATGAAGGAGCCGAAGACGAAGACCTCGTCCTTGATCTGGCCGTCCGGGAAATAGAGGTCCGGCTCCAGCAGGGCCAGCCGAAAGCCCTGGTGCAGGGGCTCGCCGGGTTTGATCTCGTCCCAGATGCGGCCGCGCCGGGAATGGCAGCGGGCGCAGGTCTCGGTCTGGAGGTGGGAACCGCGGGGTGGCTGGCGACGGGGTTTGCCGGTCTCGGCGGCAAGCCCCCAGGTGCCGCCATCGCGATCCTTCAGGTCCACCAGCAGCCCGCGGGTCGGATCATCCGCCGCGGCGGCAAGGGCCGCCTGATCCGTGCCTGTCCCACCCGCCTGCGCCGACCGCGCGGCGGTGGCCTTGGCCCACGCCAGATGGCGGGCACCAGGGCCATGGCAGGCCTCGCAGGCGACGTTGATCTCCGCGTAGTGGGTGTCATAGCCCTTGCGCTCGGCGTCATAGCGCTTTTGCAGGTCCGTGGAGTGGCAGTCCGCGCACTGATAGTTCCAGGTCTGATCCGGCGCCGTCCAGTGCAGCGGATGGCTGTGGTCCATCGCTTGGTCGGGATAGAGATGGAACCAGTCTTGCCCCCCTTGCTCCTGGGGGCGGGCATCCCAGGCCAGGCCCAGGCTCTGGAGCCGGCCGCCCGGGAACTCGATCAGATATTGCTGAAGGGGCCACCAGCCGAAGGTGTAGCGGATGGGGTAGTCCTTGAACTCGCCATCCGGTCCATCGGTGTGGACGAGGAATTCGCCATCCCGGCGGAAGAAGCGGGAAGTCACCCCGTGGACGGTGATTTCGGCGTCCTGGAAGTCGCCGAGCACCGTCTCGGGCGTCGCCACCGTCATGGCCCGGTCGTGATAAGAGCCCCGCCAGAGGGCCAGTTCCTTCGGATGGCACTCGCCACAGGCCGCCGCGCCCACGAAACCCCGCTCGGCGCGCAAGGGATCCAGAAGCGGGTCCGTCCTGGGAACCGACGGAGCATCAAGGCCAGGCTGGGCCGCCAGGATGCCGGGGATTAGCCCTAAGACGAGGAGGAAGACAAGAGGAGCCATGGCATCAGGCGACAAGTCAGGAGCGCGATGGCGATCAGAATATCAGCGGGGGGTGGGTCTCGCCATGGCCGCCAGCGGTGGGTTGCCGCGAATTGAGCGTCCTTGGAGATTGCCACGCATACCCTTCAATGCCGCTATCAGTGCTATAGTGCCATGGTGCAGAACGAAAAAGGCGAGGTCACTATGAGTCCCACCATGACGCCATCCACCGTCAAAATGATTGGTGCCAATGGTCAAATTTCGCTGGGTAAAAAGTACGCCGGTCGGCAGGTATTAGTGGAAGAGCATGCGCCTGGCGTCTGGCTTGTCCGCACCGTAACCATAGTCCCGGATAACGAACACTGGCTGCAAGCCCCCGCAGCCGTCGCGGATCTGGAGCGAGCCCTGGCCTGGGCGGCGAGATAACCCCGCGGATGACGCCAACCTTGACCAACTGCTGCTGAAATTAGCCGATGACTGACATCAAGGTTGATCCCCAAGTCAGGCTAGACCTCAATAATCCGCTCTTTCAAGATGCCTTGTTCGCCTTGCAAAAGCCTGAACGATTGGCGGCGCTGGAGACCCTCAACAAGTTGCGGCGTCTGACCTGGTCCCAGGTGTATCGCGATGCGGGCCTCAAATGGGAAAAGATTGTCAGCATCAAACCTCCCTCGGGCATCGCTGCCCTGTATTCCCTCCGCATCACCCGGTCCCATCGGGCCACCGCCTACCGGGAGGGCGATTTCATCCGCCTGCTAACCATTGCCGCGGATCACGATAGCACCTACGGCAAGAAATAGGTCTGCCATTCCTGAGTTACCCGGGCCCCCTCTCACTGCCCGCTATAAAGCCGATTGATGAGATTCACCAGCACATAGCGCCCGGCGGCGTTGACCGCCAGTTCCTCGCGGGCCTGGACCAGTTGCAGCAGCAGGACCAGGATGGCGCTATCCACCAGGGCGACCAGGGTGGTGTAGAAGCTCACGCCCAAGGCGAGGGCGATGTTGCCCAGAGGCTGGACGGTGGCGCTGGGATCGATCATGGCCAGGGCCAGGGCGATGCCGACCACGGTGCCGATGAAGCCCACCGTGGGGATGACCCAGGTCAGATAGCGCAGCAGGGTGTAGCGCAGATCCACCCGGTGCATCAGGAGTTCCAGGCTGGAATTGAGAACGCTCACGGTCTGATCCACCGAGCGGCTGGCGAGGAACTGCAGGATGCAGAGGTCGATGAGGCCCGGCAGAAAGCCCCGCTCCCCGTCATACAGCCCCGCCACCCGGGCCCGCAGCGGCGGCAGATCGTGCGATTGCAGGACCACGGCATAGGCCTCTGGCAGCAGGCCCTGGGTCAGCCAGGCCTCTTCCCGAGCCGCGGTGCGCCACCGGCGGTAGATCTCGCCCAGCCCGATGAAGAGGAGCAGATGGGTCAGATTCTGGATGGTGAAGGGATAGACGAAGGGATAAGCCGGCGGCGGCGTGGCCTGGTAATCGAGGATGACCAGCGCCGCCGGACTCCCCGCCGGCAAGGCCCAGGTCAGCAGGGCGATGACCAGCGCCGCCACCAAGACCGACAGGACCAGGACCAGCCAGGCCTGGGGCTGCCGCCAGAGGATCGTGACCAAGGAGGGGCTCATTGGCCGCACTCCGGGCAAGGGGCCTCGGCGGTCTTGATGCCACCGCACGGGCAGCGGATCAGCCGCCGCCCCTGGACCCTGGGCGCCTCCTCGGGAGCGGGGCCGGGAATCCCGGCCTTGAGCCGCAGGGCCTCCAGGAGTTCCCGCATCCCCAAGGTCACGCCGCCGAAGCGCACCCGGTCGAGGGGCGAGACCAGGCTCTGGCTGAGCCGCCGGGGCGCGCCGCCGTTCCCCAGCAGAAAGGTGCCGTTGGTGCTCTGACAATCCGTGAGCAGCCACTTGCCATCCTCCAGGAACTCCAGTTCGGCGTGATGCCCGCTCACCGAGTCGTCCGCCAGCGGGATGTCGCAGCTTCGCTCCCGGCCGATGCTGTATTTACGTCGCATTGCCTTCATCGCTACTCCTGGGGCCGCGCCCACTTGTCGGCATTGACGGGCGGGAGATCCGCCCCGGGGGCTGCCGAAGGCGGGACACCCGCTTCCGGGGCCTGGGTGGTCTGGGCTGCGGCCGGGTCTGTGGCTGAGGCCGACGCTGGGGCCAACGCGGGTTCAGCCATCGCCGGTTTGGGCTGATCCGAGGATTCCGGGGCACTGGCCTCAAGGGCCGGGGGTGCTGGCGTCCACCCTTGCCACCACCCGACGCCCAACCCCATAACCAACATCAGCAACACCAGCGCCAAGGCCCAGCGGCCTGGCCTTGGCCATCCGCCTCCGGCGGACCCCGTCGCTGACGGCTGGCATCGGGCTAACCCGGGTGGGGGCATCCCACCCCTCGCAGGCCAGAATGGCCACCGTCGCATTGTCCTGATAGAGCCGCTGGAGCCCCTGTAACCGCGCGATCAGCCCCTCCGCGGCGGTCTGGGGGTCGGCGTCCAAGCCCTCCTTCAGCTCGTCCGGGCTCAGGACGCCATCGACGCCGTCACTGCACAGCAGCAGGCGATCGCCGGCCTCCAGGGCCAGGGGCCGCAGATTGCGGTCGATTTCGGGGATCTCCGCCAGGCCGAGAAAGCTGATCAAGGCATCGCGCTGGGGGTGGTCCTCGATCCAGTCGGGGGTCGGGCCATCGGCCGGGGCCTGCCGCCAGAGCTGCAGGGCCAGGTTGTGTTCCTCGTTGCAGGGCGTCAGCGAGCCATCGGCGGCGCGGTAGAGATAGAGTCGGCTATCGCCGGCGCTGATCCAGAAGAGGTGCCCCTGGTGGATCGCCGCCGCTACCAGGGTGGTGCCGACCTCGCCCTCGCCGGCGGTCGCGCGGGCCAGGTTGTGGACGACCTGGTTGGCCGCCGTGATCGCCCCCAAGAGGCGCTCGGTCACGGCCAGGTCCGGCGGCTGCCCAGCCCAGGCCGCCAGAAAGCCGGACACCGCCCCCTGGCTGGCCGCCCGGCCCTCGCTCAGCCCGCCCATGCCATCCGCCACCACCGCCAGGACCCCGTCCGGACCGGCCTGGCCGCGCGCGTCAAAGCCGGCAAAGCCGAAGGCGTCCTCCTGCTCCTGGCGGGCGCCGATCCATTGGGCATTGCCGGGACGCGGACGCCAGCCGGGGCCGGCCAGGGTCGCCGGGGCTTGCGGGCTCGTCATCGGGAATCCCCGATCCCGCCCAGGCGCAATTCGGTCTGGCCGACGCGCAGCACGTCCCCCTCCCGCAGCGGGGTCGGGGCCAAGAGCCGCACCCCATTGAGCCAGGTGCCATTGGTGGAACCCAGATCCTCCAGCAGCAGCCGGCGGTCCTGGACGAAGAGGCGGGCATGGCGCGCCGAGACCTCGTCATCCCCCACCAGCGCCAGGGCGCAGGCGCCGTTGCGCCCGATGACGCCGTCCGGGGCCAGCACCAGGCGGGCCACCTCGCCGCGCCGGCGGCCCTTCATGTAGGCCAGGGTCAGGGCGGGTCCCGCCGGGGCGGCTTGCTGCCGCCGGGTGGGCTCCACGGGCCCCGACGGCGGGGGTGGGGGGAAGGTGATCGGCGTTTCCGGTAGGGGCTCGGCCTCGGGTACCAGGACCGGCGGGGTTGACCGGGCCCCAGGGCCGCGCCGCCGCAGGCCCAGGAAGAGGAGCACCCCGCCCAGACCCACGGCGCCCAGCAGCCAGGGCCACCAGGCGGCGAGACTCGCGAGTGATGTGCCGAGGGCCGGTGCGGATGCCGGCGTGGACGCGGGTGCGCCTGGGGGCGGAGCGCCGGGGGCCGGCCCGGCGGGCGTGTCAGCTCCGGACGGGGCCGCCGGTTCGCCGGACGGCGAAGCGCCGGGAGCGGTCCCAACGGGCGTTTCAGTTCCGGTTGGGGCAGCCGGATCGCCTGTGGTCGAGGCGCCGGGGGCGGTCCCGACGGGTGTGCCGGTTCCGGTTGGGGCTGCCGGTTCGCCTTGAGCAGGAGCAACCGGGGCCGTCCCAGCGGGATTGGGCCCGGTGGCCGGGGTCCCTTCGGCCCCGGGCCCCTGACCGGCTTCCGAGCCACCTTCCGGACTGGCATCCGCAGCCGGAGCCCCCGGCGCATCAGCGTCCGCAGGCCTCTCCGTACCTTCGCCCCCTGGCGCGGCCGGTTCGCCACTGGGCCCACCGCCGGCTCCAGTCCCCGCCGGTGCCGAGTTGCCTGCCCCCGGCGCGGCGGGGGAGGGCGCCGCCGTCACCGGGGGATACAGTCGCACATCCACCCCATCGCTCAGGGTCCGCCCGTTCTGGGTCAAGGCCAGTTGCAGGCGATAGCGGTTGCCGTCCGCCACGCAGCCTGGGCACCGCACCTCCAACCGCAGCACCTCGCGGATACGCTCCCGCATGGCCGCATAGGTCCCGGCCAGGTCCCCGGCGCTGGCGTCGATGAAGAGACCGCCGGATTGGCGGGCGAACCGCCCCAGGGCGGCCAGCCCCGCCTCGCGGCTGGCCCGATCCCGTGCCCGGCTGAAACCCATGGCGTAGATGGGCACGGCCCCTTCCGTCAGCCGCGCCTCCACCTCCTCCGCCGTCATGCCGCCGGGGGCGTCATCCCGGCCGTCGCTCAACACCACCAGGGCCCGTCGGGACGGCAGATCCGTCCCGCGTTGCTGCCCCAGGATCAGGCCCTGGGCCAGGGCCTCGTGGAGGGCGGTATGGGGCTCCGTCGGCTTGAGGCCGGCGATGGCGGTGTTCAGGGCCGCGGGGTCCGCCGTCGGCGCCACCAGGGTCCGGACCTGGGTACCGAAGCTCAGGATGGCGGCCCGATCCTGGGGACCCAGGGCCGCCACCCACTCCCGCAAGGCCTGGCGGATGCGCTCGAAGGTGGCCGCGTCGAGGGAGCGCGACAGGTCCACCAGGAAGAGGTAGAGCACCCCCTCGCCGCTGGCCGCGAAGGGCGTGCTGGACACCACCTCCGCCACCTGGGTGCCGAGGGTGGCGTGGAAGGTCAGGGTCTCGTCCGCCACGGGCGCGCCCAGGGCGTCGCTCACCCGCGCATAGACCTTGACCTGGGTGCCCTCCGCCAGGGCCTGGCTGATGCGCAGGCTCGCCGGTTCCCCGGCCAGGGCGCTGGTGGCCAGGAGCCAGGCCAGCCCGAGGAGGCCGAGGCCGCGGGTCCTCCCGGCCCTCATGACCGCGCCTCCGCCGGCTTGTCCGCGACGGGCCAGGTAAAGTGGTCGCCGCAGAAGGGGACGAAGAGCAACAGCGTCTCCCCCAGTTCGATGCGGTCGTAGGGCGCCACTTCGACCGGGGTCAGCACCTCCTCGTCGTTCAGATAGACCAGGCCCCGGCTGTCCCCGGGCGCCAGGCGGAAGCTGTGTTTCTTGGGGTTGTAGCTGATGACGGCATGATTGTCGCGGCTGATGGTGGCATCGCCGGTGATGGCGACATCCATGGTCGGGGCACGGCCGATGAAGTTACGCTCGCTGTGGAGCCGGTAGTCGCGGCCCTGTTCCGGACCCGCGACGCACACCAACCAGCCCACCACCGGATCGACCCCGCCCATGCGCTTGGCCCAGACGTGGCGCGTCTCCCCCGGATCGCGCCCCAGTCCCGCCGCCGGCGCGGCGCTCGCGGCGCGGGTATGGCCAGCGTCGCCCGTGGGCCGCCCAGGGGTTTCAGCGCCGAGCGGGCGCGTGGCACGCAGGTCCAGGCCCACGCCGCAGAAGGGGCAGTTCGAGTGCTCCTCGTCGTTAAAGAAATGACCGTTGCCGCAAGACACCATGCTCATCGTCCTGATCTCCCTTTGAAATAATTTAGTTCGCCACCAACCGCTTCAGGGCACCAACCGTACCCCACCGTCCTCGTCCACCCGAATGGTGGCGATGCGTTCCCGCTGACCCCGTTGGGCCAGGGCAATCTCCGTGAAGACCGCGCTCCCGTCCCGGTGGAAGACCCGCCCCTTCACCACCACGGGTTTGCGCGTGTCTCGGACCTGGAAGAGCCTGACCTCCACCCGGTAATCCCCCGGCGGGGCATCGCGGATCTCCCACACCTCGTTACCGGGGCCGAGGATATTGTCCTCGCTCAGCTCACCCGGCCGGCCCGGGATGATCTTGTGCCGGTCCCACCAGAACTCGGCCCCGCTCGGGTCCGTCAGGTGCAGGTCCACGTCGTCATGGGTATCCCAGCGGATATACAGGACCAGAAGGTGTGGGCCAGTTGCCGGGCCAAGCCCTCCGCCCGCGCCTGCTGTCGCTCCGCCTCGGTCTGGGCCTGGCGGGCCTGCGCCTGCGCCGCCGCCATGTTCCGCCTGGGCCTGGTTGGCCTGGGCTTGCGCTGCCTCGGCCGCGTCTTCCGCCGCCGACCGCGCCGTCTCGGCCTGGGCGACCGCCTGGCGCAACTCGGCGATCAGGGCCTCCTGATTCACCGTCTCTTTCCCGTAGTAGGGCAGCAGGATGACCATGAGGATGAGAAAGGCCGCCATGGCCCCGGCGATGACATCCAGCATCGACAGGCTGAGGGTGCTGATCTCGCGGTTGTGGCGTCTCATGACGACAGCGGCGCCTCGGCCAGGATCGCCAGGGCCGTGTAGTTGTCCTGGCCGGGCTTGGCCTGGCGGCGCAGACCGAGCGCCATGCGCTCCAGCCAGTCATGGGCATCGCTGGCCTTGGCCAGGGCCACCTCCATCTCGCCCTCGGTGACCGCCTCCCAGAAGCCGTCGCTGCAGAGCAGAAAGGCATCGCCGGGCTGGATTTCGAGGGGCGTCGCCGCCAGGTCCGGGCGCGGCGGCTTGCCGTCCCCCAAGGCCCTCAGGAGGCGATTGCGATCCGGATGGGTGCGCACCTCCGCCGGGGTCAACTCGCCCGCGCGCACCAGGGCCTGGGGGACGCTGTGATCCTCGGTCTGGAAGCAGACGCGCCCGTCCCGCAGCAGATAGAGGCGGCTGTCGCCCACATGGGCCCAGAGCGCCCGCGCCCCGTCGGTGGCGAGCACCACCAGGGTCGTGCGCATCCCGCTCAGGCCTGGGTCCTCGGCCTGGTGGCCGTGGATGGCCGCCGCCGCCGCCGCGAGTCCCTGGGTCAGGGCCTCGGTCGTCAGCGGCGCCGTCGGGTCCCAGGCCCCGAGCAAGGCATCCACCGCCAGCCGCGCGGCCACCTCGCCACCGCCGTGGCCGCCCAGGCCATCCGCCACCACCCAACAGCCGTCGCGAAAGCCGCAGGCATCCTCATTGTTGGCCCGCGCGCCCGTGCGGCTCAGGCTGGCCGTGTCGAAGCGCAAGGCCGTCATTGGTAATTCACCTCGAAGCTGATCGCCGGGGTGGCGAGATAAAAGCGCGCCCCCGGCGCCAGGGGCTGGGCCTGGCCGGCCTTGGCACGCAGCGCCTTGCCCTGACCGGTGAGCAGGAAGACGCCATTGGTGGACCAGCAGTCCTCCACGTAAAAGCCACCCTGGCCGCTGTCATGCCCCACCAGGGCGTGGCGCTGGCTGATACCGACCTGATCGGCGGGTATCACCAGTTGCGCCAGGGCGGGATCGCGGCCAATGGCCACGCACCCCGGATTTCAGGGGAATGATCTGTCCGGCGTAGGGGCCGGCCAGGCCCAGCAGCACGGGTTGACGGGACGCCAGGGGCGCCGCGCGTTGCGGCGTCCTCGGCGTGGTGGCCAGAGGCATCCTTGACCCCAGCCGCGTGAGGCCCTCCCGGACCCGCGCCCGACCCGTCGCCGAAACCATCAGCACCGTCAAGCCCAGGACCAGCAGCAACAGCAGCCCGAGGCTGGCCGTCAACACCGGCTCCCGCTGCCACCAGCGCTCCAGCGCCCAAAGGCGGGCATGGCTGACCTGGTATGGGATGCCAGCCCGCTCCAGCAGGGGCAGCAAGGCGTCGCTGGCCACCGCCCAGCCCAAGCCCTCGCCCAGCACCACCCGTTGCAGGGCCAGGCCGGTTTGCGGGTCGAGGGTC
Source organism: uncultured Gammaproteobacteria bacterium (assembly GCA_963841065.1). Lineage (GTDB taxonomy): Bacteria > Pseudomonadota > Gammaproteobacteria > Chromatiales > Chromatiaceae > M0108. The sequence goes on from CAWJBI010000035.1 coordinate 137,650, forward strand.
ATCACGGCGGCCATGGACTTCAGGGTGTTGATCCCCACCACCCGCCCCGCCTCGTCGAAGAGGGGGCCACCGAGTTGCCGGGATTGATGGCCGCGCTGGACTGGATCAAGGGCCGGTCCTGGCCGGCCACGGCGGGGAGCAGCCGCCCGACCACGCCTTGCGTCAAGGTCGAGGTACTCAGCGCCGCCTGGCCCCCCATCTCGTCCGCATCGCTCGGAAAGCCTACCGCCATCACCGGATCGCCCTGGCGCAGGGTCGCCAGGGTGGCGAAACGGGCATCCGGCCGGTCCAGGGGTCGCGCCAGCTTGAGTATCGCCAAATCCTGGGCCTCGTCGCGTTCGCGCACCGTCGCCGCCACCCGCTCCCGGGTATCGGCGTCCAGCAGGACCAGGACCTGACCGCCCTCCTGGGTACAGGCGACCAGATGCCAGTTGGTGGCCAGATAGCTGCCGCCGCCCAGAAGGATGCCCGAGCCGGTCTGAGGATCGCCCGTCGTGGGCAGGCACAGGACCCGGGCCGTGACGGCATTCAGGGCGTCGGCGCGGCCCTCCGCGCTGGCCAGGACCGGCAGCCAGCACAGGAGGAAGGCCAGGCCGAGCCTGGTGAGGGAGTAGCTGGCATTCATGGTCGCTGGTGCGAAGAGATCCCCTGGGTTGAATGCCGACGAGGGAGGGGTGTGTTGGTCGAATTCCCGTGGGAGGGTGGCCGGGGGACAGCGACCAGGGACCGTCCAGCCCCCCAAAGCGTTCCCCGAGACGCGCGTCCCGCCCCTGGCGCTTGGGGTTCCGCCGCTCGTGACGCAACCCGGGATGGCGCCAAACCCGGGTTCTTCGCTTGGCGATGGCTGCGGTAGCCCCGCCAAGTGCCGCTGCGCGGCCAAAGTCACTGTCCGCCGCGCACGAGCCGCACGTATACGGCGTAGTCCTTACCGTAGCCGCTGACGTCGCCATCGCCGAAGCCGACGTCCCACGCGAAGCCGGAGTCGTCGGCATTGGGCGAGGACGACCAAAACCAAGCCTTAGGCGTATTCGGAAAGGCCGCGCTCCAAATCGTCGGCGATCCGTAAGCGCCTTTGCACGTTTCAGATGCAGTCTTCCAGTAGGCGGGTTCGCCAGAGCTGCAATAGACCAAGCTGGCCAACTCATCCTTCGTCGGCAGCCGCCAACCCGCCGGAGCGATCCGCTGAGCCTCGTCCCATTGATATTTTGTTGCCTCCCCCGCACAGGTGGCACCAGTCCAGGTCTGCCCCAGGCTGCACCGCTGCCATTGCAGCTTGGTGCGGGTGTCTTCGACGATGTCCTGGTCCTTGCCCAGGAACCGGTAGCGTGCGTTGGGGGAGTTGTCGCTCCCGGCGGACGCCGGTGCCGCCCCTGGCGGTGAAGCGGCGTTGGTCTCTTCCCTGTCCCCCGGCGGGGCTGGTGTTTGCAAGCGGTCTTGTTGGTAAGTGTTACAAACCCCAGGGCTCGTGGAATAGAAATAGGTGATTTCCTTCCCGGTCTCGTCCCGGCGTTTCGCCACCAGGTTCTTGCCGCCCTCGGGATTGGTCACAATCTGGTCATCATACAGGCCCGGGTATTTGGCCTTGAGTTTCCGCAGTTGCTCTTCCGGACCGGCAACCATGAATTTGTAGCACAGCGGGGCCTCGGGCGGGATGTTGGCCGTGGGCGCCACTTGCAGCGGCAAAGTAAATGGCGCATTTGCTCCCCTGGCTTGGCCGGCGTTTGGGGGATTGCCGGCTCGCCCGCCTCCTCGGCGGGTGCCGTGGCTGATTCTGGTGCTGCCGGGGCTGAGGGCGCTGCGGGTACTGCTCGGAGCCGCGGTAGTTATTGGCGGCGTGGGAGCGTCAGGGGCTGCGGGAGCAAGGGTAACTACCGGGGCTGGCGGGGCCATTATGGGCGCGGGGGGCGCGGGAACTGCTTGGGCAGGTTTGGGCGGTGGTGCCGCCACCATGGGGGGTGCGGGCTCAGGTTTATCTGACCACAGGACAGCGCCGGCCACGGCCATAAGGGCCACGATTCCAGCCAAAGCCAAGATGAGACCCGATTTCCGCCGTGTTCGCGGCCCCTGGGGCTGGGGTCACTGGCGCCATTGCTGCCTCTGCCGGCGCCACCAGCGGCCAGGGGATCGCGACAAGGGCATGGCCGCCGGTTCGCCAAGCCTGCTTGCAACTCCGCCATGCTCTGAAAGCGTTGCCCGGCCTTGACGGCCAGCGCCTGGAGCAGGGTCGCCTCCTGGCCGGGCGTGATGGCAATCCCCAGCCGGGAGGGCGGCACCAGGTCGTCGTTGTCGAGCCGATCCAGGGATTCCGGCGGGACCTGGCCGGTAATGGCGCGGTAGAAGGTGGCGGCCAGGCCATAGACGTCCGTCCAGGGGCCTTGCTTGCCCTTGGTCCGGTATTGCTCTTCCGGGGCGTAGCCGGGCTTGAGGATGATGGAGAGGGCTCTTGCTGTGCTCACTGGCGGCAAAGCGGGCGGCGCCAAAGTCCAGCAGCTTGATGCGCCCATCCTGGGTCAGGTAGATGTTATCTGGCGCCAGGTCCCGATGGAGCAGGCCCTCCTTATGCACCGCCCGCAGGGCATCCATGACCGGCGTCAGCAGTTTCAGGGCGTCAGCGACGCTGATCCGCCCGCCCGGTTGCTGGTCCAGATACTGCCGCAGGGTGATCCCCGCCACATAGTCCATGACACAGTAGCCGGTGCCATGGGCGCGGAAGAAGTTCTTGACGGTGACGATGCCCGGATGCTGGTCGAAATGGGCCAGGGTGCGGGCCTCTTCGAGGAAACGGTCCAGGCCATAGGCGAATTGGTCGCCGGCTTGGCCGGAATAGACGGCCAGGCTGACCCCATCGGGTCCCCGGCTGACGCAATCCCGGGGTAGATATTCCTTGATGGCCAGCCGTAACTGGAGGTTGTCATCCCAGGCGAGGTAGGTGATGCCGAAGCCGCCATGACCCAGGACGCGACCCACGCGGTAACGACCGTCCAGCACCCGACCCAGGGCCAGGGCGGGCGGTGGGTTGTCTTGTCCAACTTGCCAACCGCAGTGCGAACAAGGCGTTACCGCCGTGGCACCAAAGCAGTTGGGGCAGCGCCCAGTCTGAGGGGGCATGAGAAGTCCTGGTGCGCACCGAGGTTAGCGAGGGGTCACATGGGACGCGTTTCTTTACGGGCCAAGGGTATGCAACTTCAGCGGGCTTGTACAGATATTATTTCGCGACAAGAAACGACATTTTGCCCGGTCGTCCATCGCCCGAGGGGGCGGCGGAGCCTGAAGAAATTGAGCGGCTAGAGGGTGTTAGGGATGCCAGGGGGTCAGGGACGCAAGACCTCAGCCAGGGAGGTGGCGTCGAGCACGCGGTCGCACCAGATTTCAACTTCCTCAAAGGAGGCCCCGGAGATCCGCGTGATCACCTCGCTGGGCAAGGGGCCAAAGCGGCGGGTAGTTGGCGCTGGAGCACCGTATTCTCCCTCCAGGCGCTATTGCGTCCCTCCCGCTTATAGTCTTCCGCCCATTGCTCGAATTTTTCTTCGAGGGTCATTTTCAACTCCGCGGCTCTAGGTCGAAACCGCCGAGCGCCCAGACCGGGGCCAGTGCCGCGGCCGCCGTCCTCGGCTGCGAGGGTTCCGGCACCAATCGAGCGATGGCCTTCCCCCGGCGGGCAATGATGATTTCCTCGCCCGCCTCGACTCGTTCGAGCAGCGCGGAGAGGTGTGCCTTGGCTTGAGCGATTTGGACTTGTTCCATCGGTTGTTTACCTAAATCTTACTTCTATGCTCGGAGGATAACCTTCAGGTCGACTAAGCGAAATCCTCAGGTGCTCCCTACGGAGCGATGGTGTAATTCCGCCGCCCATGACGGCCGCCGATTAGCCCTTTGGTAAAGGGTACTCCAGGGTCGTCGCGGTCATTGAGTCCCCTTCCCAAACAGTTTGTCGTAACGCAGATTGTCGCCTTCGCGTACCTCGTAACACTGCTCGGCCGTGACGGGGGTGCCGGCCTGTAGCAACTCGCTGACGGTGACGAAGCGATAGCCTTGCTTCAGCAGGGCGGGGATCAGGGTCTTCAGGGCCTCGGCGGTGTGCCAGCCGCGGCCGTTGCCGTGGGCAACCACGATGGACCCCGGCTTGAGTTGGGACATGACGGTATTGACGATCCGCGCGGCGGTCTGGCCCTTGGCGGGGTCGCCGGTCACGATGTTCCATTGCACCGGGTAGAGGCCGGCGGCGGCCACCGCTTGCAGGGATTCGCTGTTACAGGTGCCGTAGGGGAAGCGGAAGGTCTCGGGCAAGCGGGGGATGCGGGGTGCCTCGACTGGCGGCCAGTGGGGCGGCGCAGGGCAGCGCCAGGAGTTGGTCACGCAACCGCTCGTATTCGGCCTGGGTCCAGCGGATCTGGTTCTCCATCTCCGCCCCCTGCAACACCCGCAGGTTGCCGTGGGTCCAGGCATGATTGCCGAGTTCGAAGAGCGGATCGGCCATGAGCTGCATGGTGCGTTCGGGGTGCGACCGCATCCACTTGCCGCCGGCATAGAAGGTCGCCTTGACGCCTTGCGCCCGGAGGGTATCGACCAGTTCGCCATCGTAGCCGGTGACCTCGTCGGCCTGCTCACAGAGGTCGAAGGTCAGGGCGATGAGTTTCTCCCCGTTGGTTGGAGTGACAGAGCGCAGGGAACGCGCGGGAACCGGGGGCATGGCGGCAGGCGGCATCTCCGGGACCTGATGCTCCGGCGGGCGATGGTCGGGGGTCCGAAGGCCGCGGCTCTTGCGTTCCCCGGGTCGGCCGCGCAGGTCCTGGGGGTCCCAGCAGGCCTCCAGGAGGTTGGTCGCCCCGGGCCTGGGGGCGGGCGCGGGGGCCAGGTCGGGCTGACGGGTTGGCTGGGGGGCGAGCTTGCCTCCCGCCCGGGCCTCGGGGGCGGTGGGTGGAGAATCGACGGTCTGAGCGGCTGGCGGCGCCGGGGCCTTGGCGGGCGGGATTGGGTCCGCTCGGCTTGGTTTGGGGGTCGGGATTGCTTCCCCTGCGCTCGGCTCGGTGAGCGGGATTGCGTCCACCGCGCTCGGCTTGGTGGCCGGTGCGGCGGCAGCGCCTGGGACTGGCGGGACCGCCGCCGTTATTTGAGGGTAGGAGCGCTCATCCGCGCCGACGGCGGTCTCCGGGGTCATGGCACCGGCCATGGCCAGGAGGCCGAGGCAAACCCCCAGGGCCTGCCGAAATCCGGGGCGTGGGGCTATCGTCATGCTTCGACACCTGGGCCTTCCGCGAGAAGCTTGAAGGTCCCGATTAACCCAGGCCCCCTCATCCGATCACCTTGCGCATCAATACCTCATCCTGCCCCGCCACCACCAGGTCCTCGATGACCCCGATCGGCCGAAAGCCCTGCCGCTCGTAGAAACGCCGGGCGCCGGCGTTGAAGCCCGAGACCAGCAGCCAGAGGTTGGCGGTGCGCCCGCGATAGTGGGACTCGATGAACGCCAGGGCCGCGCGACCGACGCCCCGGCCCTGGGCCGCCGGGAGGACGGCGAACAGCTCGATATAGGCCCCGCGCAGCCAGGGATAGCGCACCACCACCAGCCCCTGGGGCTCGTCGCCTTCCATGGCGAGATAGCGGGTCACCTCCGGATGGGGGGACGCCAGCCCCCGGGCCAGGGTCTCGGCGCTATAACCCAGGGTCTGCCAGGGGTCCATGCCCGCCAGGCTCTTGCCGATCGCCGCGGCCAGTCCCGGCTCCAGGGCCGGGACGGCGAGAAACTCCATGATCAAGCCGCCGGTCGCTGAAACCGCCTTGCCGCCCTAACCCCCCTTGACCCGCTCGCGCAGGCCTTGGATGAAGACGTACAGCGGCGGGATGATGATGATGCCGACGACGGTGGCGGCGATCATGCCGCCGAGGACGACGACGCCGAGGGAGACCTGGCTGGCGGCGCCGGCGCCGGTGGCCAGGACCAGGGGCACCATGCCGAGGACGAAGCTCATGGCGGTCATGAGGACGGCGCGGAAGCGGATGCGGGCGGCATCGGCCGCCGCCTGCTGGATGGAGCGGCCCTCCTCGCGCAGTTGCTTGGCGAACTCCACGATCAGGATGGCGTTCTTGCTGGCGAGGCCGATGAGCATGACCAGGCCGATCTGGGTATAGACATTGTTGTCGAGCCCCGCCAGCCAGGTGGCCGCCAGGCCGCCGACGGCGGCGATGACCACCGACAGGATGACGGACAGGGGCACCGTCCAGCTCTCGTACTGGGCGACCAGGAAGAGATAGACCAGGAGCAGCGCCAGCGACAGCACCAGGGCGGCCTCCCCGCCGGCCTGGACCTCCTGGAAGGTGGTGCCACTCCAGTCGATGCCGAAGCCGGGCGGTAGGCTGGCTTGCTCGATCTCCCGCAAGGCGGCAATGCCCTCGCCGGTACTGCCGACCGGGGTCACGTTGACGCTTGCGGCGCGGAAGAGGTTGAAGCGCCGCGTGCTTTCGGGACCCAGGATGGGCTCGACCGTCACCAGGGACTGGATCGGCACCATCTGCCCACGGGAATTACGGACATGCAACTGGTTCAGATCCGCTGGGGTCATGCGGAAGCGCCCATCGGCCTGCAGGAAAACCCGGAAGGTGCGGCCGAAGAGGTTGAAGTCGTTCACATAGAGCGAACCCAGGTGGGTCTGGAGGGTCACGAAGAGATCGGACAGGCGCACGCCCAGGGCCTCGGCCTTGTCGCGGTTGATATCCAGGAAGAGTTGCGGCGTCTGGGCGCTGAAGGTGGAGAAGGCGCGCTGGATACGCGGGTCCTCGTTGGTGTGGGTGATGAAGCCCTGGAGGGCCTGGGCCAGTTCGTCCGGCGGCCGGCCAGTCAGGTCCAGCAGCTCCATTTCGATGCCACCGGCGGTACCCAGTCCCTGGATGGGTGGCGCGGCGAAGGCGAAGACGGTGGCCTGGGGGATGGCCAGGAGCCGGGGCTGGATCCGGGCCAGGACGGCCGCCGAGGTGCTCTGGGGGCCGGGGCGATCCTCCCAATGCTTGAGGATCGCAATGGCCATGCCGCCACTCGACCGCACCCCCGCCAGCAGGCTGAAACCCGCCACGGTCATGACGTGATCGATCTCCTCCTCGGCGGCGAGGGCTTGCTGGACCTGGGCCAGCACGGCGCCGGTGCGGGCAATGGAGGAGGCATCGGGCAGGGAGACATCGATGAAGAAAAAGCCCGTGTCCTCGTCGGGGATGAAGCCGGTGGGCACCTGATTGAAGAGCCAGCCGGCGCCGGCCGCGGAGGCGGCGATGATCAGCACCGCGACGAAGGAGACGCGCCCCAGGGCCGCGACGAGGCGGGCGTAGCCATCCCGGGTCCAGTCCAGGAAGACGGAGAACCAGCGCAGGGGGCCACGCACCTGCCGCGAGGGTCGCAGCAGCAGGCCGCACAGGGCCGGGCTCAGGGTCAGGGCGATCAGGGAGGACAAGGTCACCGCCACCGAGATGGTCACCGCGAACTGGAGGTAGAGTTGGCCCGTGATGCCGGGCAGAAAGGCGGTCGGTACGAAGACGGCGTAGAGCACCAGGGTGGTCGCGATCACGGGCCCCGTGACCTGCTCCATCGCCCGCTTGGCCGCCTCCTTGGCGCTCAGCTTCTCCTCGTCGATCAGGCGCTGGACGTTCTCCACGACGACGATGGCGTCATCCACGACGATGCCGATGGCGAGGATGATGGCGAACATGGAGACGGTGTTGATGGAGAGTCCCGCGGCCAGCAGCACCGCGAAGGTGCCAATGATGGAGCCCGGGATCGCCAACACCGGCACCAGGGTCGAGCGCCAGTCACCCAGAAAGGCATAGGTCACCAGGATGACCAGCCCCAGGGCCTGGAGCATGGTGATGACCACGTTGCGCATGCTGATACGCACGAAGTCGGTGGTGTCGTAATAGATGTCGTATTCCAGGTCGTCGGGGAAGCGCTCGGCCAATTGCTCCAGGGTCGCATAGACCCGATCGGCGGTCTCCAGGGCGTTGGCCCCGGGGGAGAGATAGATGCCGAGCATGGAGGTGGATACCCCATCCACCCAGGTATCGGCGTCGTAGGTCTGGGCCCCCAGTTCGATGCGCGCGATATCGCCCAGGCGCACCACGGAGCCATCCGGATTGGCGCGGATCAGGATGTGCTCGAACTCCTCGGGCTCGGTGAGGCGTCCCTTGGCCTGAAGGGTATAGGTGAAGGCGCGGGCCTCGTTGTCCGGCGGCGCCCCCAGGCGGCCAGTGGCGGCCTGCAGGTTCTGGCGGCGGATCGCATCCACCACCTCGGCCTCGTTGATGGCCAGGGAGGTCATGACCTGGGGGTCGAGCCAGATGCGCATGGCATAGTCGAGGGGTCCGAACTGGCTGGCGTCGCCGACACCCGGCAGGCGCGCCAGGGAGTCACGGATATTGATCTCCATATAATTGGAGAGGAATAGCCGGTCGAAGGTCCCCTTGGGCGACAGCAGGTTGACCGTCAGCAGCATGCTGGTGGACTGTTTGCGCACCGAGACGCCTTGTTGGGACACCTCGGCCGGCAGGGTCGGGAGGGCCAGGGCCACGCGGTTTTGCACGTTGACGGCGGCGATGTCGGGATCGGTGCCGACGGCAAAGGTCACGTCCAGGCGGTAGCGACCGGAGTTGTCACTGGTCGAGTTCATATAGAGCATGTCGTCGACGCCGTTGACCTCGGCCTCGATGGGCGCGGCCACGGTCTCGGCGAGGATCTCGGCATTGGCGCCGGGGTAGAAGGCCTGCACCGACACCTGGGGCGGGACTATGTCCGGGAACTGGGCCACCGGCAGGACCTTGATGGCGATCACGCCCGCGATGATGATCACCAGCGAGATCACCATGGCGAAGCGGGTGCGGGAGATGAAGAAGGCGGAAAACATGGGCTCAGTCTCCGCCGCGCGGGGCTACGGGCGTTGGCTGTACCACCATGCCGGGCCGTGCCTTCTGGATGCCTTCCACGATGACCTTTTGACCGGCGTTCAGACCTTCGAGCACCACCCAATCGGTATCGACGCGTTCACCCAGCTTGACCCGCGTGACCTCGACCTTGTTGTCCGGGTTCAGGGTCAGCACCAGGCGGCCCGCCTGGTCCTGCTGGACCGCGACTTGAGGGATGACCAGGGCCAGCTCCGGCTGGGTGGCCCGGACCGTGACGGTCACGTGCTGACCCGGGAGCAGAACCCCGTCGGCGTTGTCGAACAGGGCCCGGATGCGGACCGTATCCGTGGTGGTGTCGATCTCCGGGTCGGAGAACTGAAACTTGCCGGGCTCCTTGACCAGGCTGCCATCGGCGAGGCGCAGATAGGGCGCGAAGCCGCTGGTGTTTTGCGTCTGGCGCACCGCCAGCATGGCGCGATCCGTGACCGGTATGTTGACGAAGACCGGATCGGTCCGCACCAGCCGGGCGAGGGGGCCGACGTTGGGGCCGACCACGGCGCCCTCGGCGAAGTTGGCGCGGCCGATGCGGCCCTGGAAGGGGGCGCGGATCTCGGTGTAGCCCAGGTCGATCTCGGCGAGCTGAATGGCGACCAGGGCCACCTCGCGGGCGGCCGTGGCGACTTGCTCCGCGGCGGTCGCCTCGTCGAGCTGGGCACGGGTCGCCCCGCCGCGCTTGATCAGGGGCTCCAGGCGTTCGCGCTGGAGGCGGGCATTGAGCAGTGTCGCATCGGCGCGGGCCAGATCGGCGCGCCGGGCGGCGACGGCGCCCTCGAAGGGTTCGGGTTCGATCCGGAACAGTAACTGGCCCGCCTCGACGGTGGCGCCCTCCTGAAACTCGCGGGCATCCAGGAAGCCATTGACCCGGGCCACGAGATCAACCGCGTCGATGGCCTCGACTCGGCCGACAAACTCCGCGGCGGGCCTGATCTCGCGCTGGACGACGGTGGCGACCCCGACCGACGGCGGCGGCGCTGGGGTGGACGGCGCGGCGATCTCGCCGGTCGGCTTGCAGCCCGCGAGGCCGATGGCCAGGGCAATGACTGGAAGGACGCAAAAGCGCTGCATGGTGACTCCCGAAACTGAGTGAGGCGAACCGTCAAGCCAGGGTCGCGGGCGGACTCGGGCGGGTTTGGCGGAACAAAATCCAAGGAGCCGCGCCTGGGAATCCCTGGCAACGGCATCAGGGGGGATTCTACTGTATATGACTCGCTATTGGCATTGGGCTCGCCAGGGGTGGGTTGTGGCCTCATTAACCCCCCGCATCCGTACTGGTCCTAATCAGGACGCCCGGTTTAACCGGGCAGAGCTACCTAAAAGGCGCCAATTATCCTAAAGGGTCGGTGGCTTCGCGAAACTGGACTGCAAAACGATATCAATAATCTTGTTGCACGGCTTCCATAATTGGAGAATTTATTTTAAAATGCAAATTGTCATCTCAACAACTCGAGGAATAAACCCATGTCCAGCCTGGCCGAGATTCAAGCCCAAATTGATGCCCTTCAAGAAAAAGCCAATCTAATTAAGAACCGCGAGAAAGAAGGGATTATCGCGGAGCTCCGGGAAAAAATTAAAACCTATGACTTGACCGCTGCGGACCTTGGGCTCAATGTTCCTGAAATGACAGTCGTTAGACGCGCCCCAAGAGGTACCAAAGTCGTCGCGAAACCTGAACCCAAGTACCGTGATGCACATGGCAATGAATGGTCCGGCGGGCGTGGCCGGCGGCCGCAATGGGTGATAGCCGCGATGGAGGCCGGGGAAGATTTGGAAAACTACCGCATAGCGGAATAGCCTGGATTGAAAGCGCCGAAGGCCAATGCGGTCAGCGTTGGCTTTTTTTATGCCTATTACCGACCACCCTTTCCCCCGCTCGTCCTTGCACCCCCTCCAAATTCAGCCCCCATTTTGAGCGCCAATCCCCTATTGGCGCGAACGCCTGGCCTCTAATCACGGGCGACCCGGCAAGATATTAATGTCGCCATGGACTTGAGCCGGCGACGATGGCTCCCGCCATTTGCCTGGGCCCGACGGCCGCCTCGGCTAAAGCAGGCTCTGGTCAGTCGAGGTGAGGCGAGAACGTACCCAGGCCAAGACCTTCCTGGCCAGGAGGGGAAAGATTCCCAGCAGGACCAGGGAGCCGAGGAGTCCGGGGGACAGGATGTCCGCCAGGTCATCCACCTCGGCGAGCTGGGTGCCGGCATTCACATAGATGAGGATGCCGGCCAGCATGCCGGCTTGGGTCACCCCAAAAAAAGTCCGGGTCCGCATGGGCGAGAGCCCCATCACCAGATTGATCATAAAAAAGGGAATGACGGGTACCAGCCGCAGCGAGAAGAGATAAAAGGCCCCGTCCTTGGCGATGCCAGCATTGATGGCGGCCAGGCGCTCGCCGAAATGGCGCTGAACGCTGTCATGCAAGACGAAGCGTGAGAGCCAAAAGCCCAGGGTGGCCCCCAGGGCGGCGGCGAAGGAGGCTATGGGGACGCCCTTCCAGAAGCCGAACAGGGCGCCGCCGACCACCGTCATGAGGGCGGCGATGGGCAGGAAGAGGGTAATGAGGATGTAGGCGGCCATGTAACCGCCGATGACCAGCCAGGGATGTTCTTCATACCAGGCGGCAAAGGCGTCGTGGCTGGCATGGAAGGCGTTCAGGGTGAGGTGTTGGTCCAGACCCAGGGCCAGAAAGGCCCAGACCAGGACGGCGAGGGGCAGCAAGAGGGCTAGGCGTTTCATGATGGGCGCCCGGGATCTCGGTCGTGAGGCGTGCCAGCCCCAGGGAGGACCCCTGGGGCAGGGAAGATCAGCTCAGGGCCTTGGCCTTCAGCTTGGCGTATTCCGCTTCATTGATGGTGCCGGTATCCAGCAGGGCCTTGGCATCGGCGATTTGTTCCGCCGGGGACTTGCCGGCGACCTGACGGATGTAAGCGTCGGCGTCGGATTTGGCCTGAGTGTAAACGGCGCGCTCGCGCTCGGCCATTCCGCCGCCGCGGGCCAGAAGATAGACGAGTAGGGTCAAGACCGGAATGAATAGTAGACCAATGATCCAGAGGGCCTTGAAGCCGCCGCCGAGCTCGGGATCCCGGAAGAGGTCAACGATTACATGGAAGAGGACGATGAGATAGGCCACGAACAGGATGGTCGAGGCGATGAGTTGGAGAATATCCCAGAATTGGGTCACGATGATTTTCCTTATTGAGTAGGCGGGTGTCCGACATGGACGCCCTGGGTTTCGAACAGATGTCTTGCCCCGGGTTCCCCGCCGGCAGGGTCGGGGCCGTTATTTTGCGGTTGGCTCCGGTGCTTGCCACTGCCGCAGGGTGGTCAAAATAGGGGCAATGGCCGGAGGTTCCGGGTTACCCGCGAACAGTCGGCGAATCATGCCGCGGTGGGAGGCATTGACCACCAGGGGTTCGAGGGCGGTTAGCCGGGCGGATTCCAGGCTCACCAGACCATCCCCCAGCCCCTCGCCGAGTTGTGCATCCAGGTCTTCCAGTTCCTGGGCCAATTCACCCACGCCCGCGGCGACCGCCGCCGCCTTCAAATCCGCCAGTCGCTCGCCGGGGGGGCCGACCAGCCGGGCGGCGATGATAAACAGCGGTACCGTCGCTGGCCAGGGGCGGGCATTGAGTTCCTTGAGGAAATCGCTGCCCGGGAGCAGATCGATCTTGGCCTCGCCCAGGCCGTCCCTCAGCCCGGCCAGCGGGTCGAGGGGGCCTGGGCGCTGGCTGGCGAGATGATCGCGCAATTCCAGCCAGATGCGCAGCCGGGCCCACTCCGAACCCTGATTAGGGGTGCCCGCGAGAATGACCCCACCAACGGGGGCGCCCGCCACCAGGGGACTCGTCGCGACCGGGTGCCGCCACCGGGAGACGAATTCCCGCGCCACCAGCCCGCCCATGCTGTGGCCAATGAGCACCAGCGGCTGGTCCGCCGGCAATTCCAGCCAGTGTTGTGCCAGGTAGGCGGTGCTGCGGTCGATGCCCTGATCGTTGGGATAGCGGAACTCCCAGACTGCGAAGCCGGCCTGCGTCAAGGCTGGGGCCAGGTCATCCCAGATATCGCCGGGCTCATCCAGGCCATGAATCAAGAGGACTGGCGGGGCCTGGGGCGGGGCCTGTGGGTCACGCCGATAGAGGCCGTGCCAGCCGTCATCCGGCGCCATGGCGGTGGGAAACCAGGCATGGAGTTGTTGGCTGATGAGGCCGCGCAGGTGGCGGTCGGCGCGCGGATTATCCCCGGACCACCAGGTCCAACCCAGCGTTAGGGCGGCCAAGGCGACCAAGGTGATGGCCAGCCAGCGTGGCCAGCGCCGAGGGCGTCCTTGCGTGCGGGCTGGCATGGCCGGCTATGAATGAGAAAGGCTTGTTAGGAATGCCCCGATGACCGGGGCAAACCTTGGCGGCCCGTGGAACCTAGGCGGGATCGGCCGCGGCATAGGCGCGGCTGGTCCGGAAGAGGAGCCAGAGGCCCATCATGGTCACCAGCACCTCGGCGGCCATGGTCATCACCAGGGCCATGAGGCTCGCCATATCGATGGCGGAGACGAAGGTCGCCCCGTTCACCTGGACGGTGGGAACGCCGCCTTGGGGGGCGGTCAGGAAGTAGAAAAAGATTTGGCCCACTTCGAAGAGCATCACCAGGATGGAGAAGATGACGCCCAGGATGCTGGCCATCAGGCCGGTCCAGACCTTGCCAGCCACTTCCTCGCGGGTGGGACGGGTGGCGGGGTCGGCAATCCGCTTGGCCAGACCGCGGTAACGATGGAACCAGAAGGTGGTGAAGAAGAGGAGGAGGATGTTGCCCAGGGTCAGCCACTCGACGATGGGCACCCCGGCGCGGGTGCCGGACAGGTTGCCGGCGTAGAAGAGGACAAAGGCCATAACCACTACCGGGAAGGTGCCCAGCACCAGTTGCGCCCAGAAGCCGGTGCGGCCCGTGCGCTCGAAAGTCAGCGCCAGGCTCTCGACCTTGGCGAATTGGGGATCATCCAGCGTGTTCTTGAACATAAGTTTCCTCGGCCCCCAGGGGCGGGCTATGGGTCAGGGTAACTTGGGTCGCCTGGGCTGATCCAAATCCAGCCAATGGGAGGTCCAAGCCAGGTTATGGGAAAGAGGTCGTGCCAGATGGCGGGATGTTAGTCCTCGGAACGGCTGGGGGCAAGGCTTGCATGGGCTCTTGGTGCGGATGCCTGGCCCGAACCCCGGTCAGGATCAGGGTACGCCTTACTTCGCAGGTGAGCGCGGCGATGATCAAGGCCAAGGCCGCTCAAAGGCAAGCAGGCGGCGAAACATGGGGTGCGGTGAACAGGAATAATCGTCTTGTCGGGCCGAAAAGGGTTTCAAACCGCCGAGCTGTCTCAAAACCGTTCAAGGGGTTGATCGAGCAGGTCGTTCAGGGAAACGCCGATACCGATGGCGTTCTGGCTCCAGTTGTAGTCGATCATGCTGTCGCCATAACCGGTGAAGGCCTGGATATAGCCGCGCAGGGGCCCTAACAGGGGCGGCGTGGTCCAGGCAATTTGGGCCGCGCCCTTGCCCGTGCTGGGATTGCCCCGGCCCATGAGGGTGAAGCTGTGACCGCGCCACTTGTAGATGCCGGTAATGTCGCCGTAGCCCAGGTAATCCTCGATGTCCGGGTTGTCGTCCTCGGTTTCTTCCTCCCCGATGCGGTACCAGGGTCGTACCAGCAAGACGAAGTTATCGGTCTCGAAGCCGAAGGTGGCGATGACGCGGTTCCAACTCCGGGACAAGGCATCCGAGCGGCCGTTGGATTGGTGGTTCAGGCCGAGGTTGAAGAGGCGCCAATGGAAACCGGCGCCCAGGGCCAGGTCGGGGTTGTAGGTGAGCATGGCCTCGGGCTCATAGTTGGATTCCCGGAAGGGGCTCGACATTCCTTTGTTATAGACCTGCCACTGGTTTTGCTGGGTATAGGCCGCCCAGACACCGAAGCGGCGATCCTCCGTGGCCCAGAGCCGGAACTTAAAGCTGAGCTGGAAGCGGGCCTCGATCGGGTCGAAGTCCAAATCCCCTGGGGGGAAGAGCGGCGTGAAGGGGTGCTCGTTGGGATTGTCGGAGTAGCGGGCGAACAGGAGATAGTTGGGGCGGTAGAGGTTGATCCCATAGCGCGCGGAATCAGGACTCAGCGCCCAGGCCGTACCGAGCAGGGAGGTGGCGGGGGGGCTTGACGTGGCCACCGTCGGTCCAGGCCCGGACTCAGCCGGGGTTGCGGTCCCCTTCGTGGCCGGAGACGCCGTCATGGGTTGGCTCTTGGCGGTACCGGTGCGGGTCGCGGCCGCTACCGGGGCCGCCGAGGCGGCGGCGCGGTCATAACAGGCCAGACGCCCCGGGTCGTCAGCGATGGCCGCGCAGGCGGCGAAATCAGCCGCCCGAGCCTGAGCCCCGGTGAGTGCGGCGATACCCGCCAGGATGGCCAGGAGGGTGCGTGGGTTTGGTGCCAGGAGGTATCCCTTCATCTGATTTGTGCTTATCCGTCTGATATAAAGATTAAAAGGACCCAAACAGGGTCCCCAGGACGATGACGGCCACCAAGGCCAGCAGGGCGCCGAGTATACCGACCATGACGATATCGAGATAGCTGTCGCGGTGGGTAACGCCGCACACGGCGAACAGGGTGACCACAGCACCGTTGTGGGGGAGGCTATCCAGGGTGCCCGAGGCGATGACGGCGACGCGATGGAGGAGGCCGGGATCCATGCCCATTTCGGTGGCCAATTGCAGATAGGTGGCGCCCAGGGCATCCAGGGCGATGGTCATGCCGCCGGAGGCCGAGCCGGTGAGGGCCGCGAGGATGTTCGTGGAGACGGCGAGGGACACCAGGGGGCCGCCCTCGATCGCCAGCACCCAATCACGCACCAGCTCGAAGGCGGGCAGGGCGGCGACCACGGCGCCAAAACCGACCAGGCTGGCGACGCTCAGGGCCGGGAGTACGGAGGCATTGGCGCCGGCGTCCATGGTCTCGCGGATCTGGGTCAGGCGGCGCGGGTTGAGGGCCAGCAAGACCAGGATGGCGGCGAACAGGGCGATGAGCACCGACCAGATTCCCCCAACGGCCTGGAGCGAGGTGGGTCCCCAGCGGTCCTCGGCCAGAAAATCCAGGTGCAGCCTGGGCAAGACTACCAGGGACATGAGGAGATTCACCCCAATCACCACGATCAGGGGCAGGAAGGCGACCAGGGCCGAGGGCAGGTCCGGGCTGCGATGGCCATGGTGCATCTCGGGTGGGTCAAAGTTCTGGACGATGGTCGAGCGTTCGCGGACCAGGGGGTCCTCCGCCGCCGCGTCTGGAGCGGACGATTGGGTGGGGACGTCGCTCGGCCGAGGCTCCTGGCGCCGCGTCTTGGCGACACGGAGACCCAGCCACCAGAGTCCGAAGACCAGCATGATGGCGGAGGCGATCAGTCCCAGGCCCGGCGCGGCAAAGGGCGTGGAGCCAAAGAAGGGCATGGGGATGGCATTTTGAATCGCGGGGGTGCCAGGCATGGCCGACATGGTGAAGGTCGCAGCACCCAGCCAGATGGCCCCCGGCACCAGGTGTCCCGGAATTCGGGCGTCGCGAAACAGGGCCTGGGCCATGGGCGCCAGGACGAAAAAGGCGACAAAGAGGCTGACCCCACCGTAGGTCACCAGGGCGCCGGCCAGGACCACCGCCAGCACGGCGCGGCGCGGACCTAGCCTGGCGCTCATGAAGTGGGCGATGGCGGTGACGGAGCCGCTATCGTCCATCAGCTTGCCAAAGAGGGCCCCGAGGAGGAAGAGGGGGAAGAACTGAGCGAGGAAGCCGGCCGCGCTGCCCATGAAGGTTTGGGTCCAGTGGGCGAGCAGGGGCTCGCTGGTGAAGAGGGTGGCGACCATGCCAGCGGCCGGAGCGAGCAAGAGGACGCTCCAGCCCCGGTAGGCAAGGCCGATCAGGAGGGCGAGGCCGAGCAGAATTCCCAGGAGTCCCATGCTTCAGTCCAGATAAATGGGTTGAGGTTTGAAAGACCGCTTGCTAGCGCCAGCGGCCCGGTTAGTCATGATGTTCAGGGGCCCCGGGGCCGATCTGGCCGACCACAACCGCCACTGGATGTAGGATCTCTTCTCTGGATTCACTCCCAGTCAATGAAGGTGTCCAGGTCCAGCGTCGAGCGGTGGCCCAGATCGTCGCCATGTTGCTCCAGGAAGCGTTCGGCCTGGCGGCGGCCCTCGTCCCGTAACAGACACAGAAATTCCCATTCGGCATTCATCTTTGATGAATAGCCCAACTCTAGCATCAGGGGGCTGGAAATACGGTGCATGCGCATCGCCGCCCAGCGCGCGCCCTCGGATTGACCCGGGTCCGCCACCTGGCGCAAGAGGGCCATCATGCGTAGCTCCTTGAGCAGGGGGGCGTTGAAGGCGACCTCGTTCAGACGGTTATGGATCTCGCTGGCGTTACGCGGCGTGTCCGGGCGCTCCACGGGATTGATCTGCACCAGAATGGTGTCGTGGGCATTGGATTCCCTGACCAGGGGGGTAATGGTCGGATTACCGGCGTAGCCCCCATCCCAGTAGGCCTCGCCCTCGATCTCGATGGCCTGAAAGAGGGTGGGCAGGCAGGCCGAGGCGAGCAGGACCTCCGGACAGATGTCCGCGTTGCGAAAGACCCGACCGCGGCCCGTGCTGACCTTGGTGGCCGTGATGAACAGCTTGATGGGGGAGGCCGCCAGTCGCTTGACGTCGATGCACCGGGCCAGGATGTCGCGCAAGGGGTGGTAGGCGGAGGGATTCATGTCGTAGGGCGAGATCATGCGCGCCGCGAGTTCGAAGGCGATGAAGACCGGTGATTGATCCAGGGTCCAGCGCCCCATGAGCCGGTCCAGGGGGGTCCGTTGCAGGGGGCTCCAGCGGGCCGCCTCCGCGACCTGCCGCCAGAAGTCCTCCATCGCCGCCCGCGCCCCCTGGGGCCCGGCCCGGACAAAACCGTCGCAAAGTACCGCCGCGTTCATGGCCCCCGCCGAGGTGCCGGAGATGCCCTCGATCACCAGCCAGTCCTCCTCCAGCAGCCGGTCCAGCACCCCCCAGGTCAGGGCGCCATGGGAGCCGCCTCCCTGAAGGGCAAGATCGATGCTGACCCGGGGGCGGCTGGTTTTGGGGGGTTTTGTGTCCATGGTGGCGGTTTCCGCGGTTCGAGGCTGGGCAGGCTATCACAGCCGGTGTTGGAGGGCTGAAGTGCTGGCATGGCCGGCGTTGGCGACCAGGCACTCAATAATAGGATCAGTATAAGGGTAACAACCAGGCCACCATGAAGACTGATGTGATGCCGATGATGAGGGTCAGGGGCAAGCCGATGCGGACGAAGTCGATAAAGCCATAGTTGCCCTTGCTTTGGACCAGGATGTTGATGGGCGAGATGTGGGTCATGAAGGTGGCGGAGGCGCCCAGGGCCACGATCATGGCGAAGGGGTAGGGCGAGGCCCCCAGGTGGTGGGCGACCGCCAGGGCGATGGGGATGAGCAGGACGGCATTGGCGGTATTGACGATGAAGAGGCCGGTCGTGACGGTAATAGCGAAGAGGGCGCCCAGGATGACGTGGGGGTTCGCCGCGCCCACCACCTGCACGAGCGCATCCGCCGCCAGATCGACGCCCCCGGTGCGTTCCAGGGCCAGGGCGAAGGGCATCATGCCGACGATCATGATCAGGGTCTTCCACTGGATCGCCCGATAGGCCTTATCAATCTTGATGCAGCCGAAGGCGCCCATGAGGAAGGCGCCGAGGAGGGCGGCGTGAACGTTGGGGATGATGCCCGTGGCCATGAGGGTCACCGTCAGGATGAGGACCAGGATGGCCTGGGGGGCCTTCTTGGCCGCGGGCAGGACTTCGTCGAATTCCTTGGGGAGATTCAGGGCGACCAGGTCGTGACCCCCCTTCTGGAGCTGGCGGAGCGGCTTCCAGGGTCCGGCCAGGAGCAGGGTGTCGCCGCCCTGCAGGATCTCCTCGCGGATGACCGAAGGGTGGGTGAGGGTCGCGGCCCCGGCGCAGGCCGACCACCGTCAACTGGGCGTCGGTCAGTTCCATGGCCTCGGCCACCGTCATATCGATGAGCTGAGACTCCTGCGGGACCATGACCTCGATCATGCCGACGTTATCGGCCTTGTCGATGAAATAGCGCTGGGAGCGGGGCAAGACCTCGACCCGGTAGCGGGTGGCGAGAGTTTTGGTATCGGCCCGGTCGCTGTCAACGTCCAGCAAGAGGATGTCATCCACCTCCAGAACGGTCTCCGGCGAGCGTGCCAGTATCCGCCGGGAGGCAGCCGGTGCCGCGCTCGATGAGGAGCACCCTGATCCCAATTTTCTGGGCCAGATCGATCTCGCCCAGCGGTTGCCTCACCAGGGAGGACCCCGGTAGGACCCGCACCCGATATTCCCGATTCGCCAGGTCGTAGCGGTCGATCCAATCCATCATTCCCGGTTGGGGCCGCCCGCCGGCTGCGTCCGACGGGGTCGAGCGCAGCCAGCGCCGCGCCACCAGCATGTAGAGGATGGTCACGACCAGGATCGGCAGGCCGAAGGGGGTGAAGCTGAAAAAGCCCAGGCCCTCGACACCGGTGCGCATGAGTTCGTAGTTGATGACCAGGTTGGGCGAGGTGGCCACCAGGGTCAGCATGCCGCTGACCAGGGCGGCATAGGCCATGGGCATGAGGAGCTTGGCGGGGTCGAGCCCGGTCCGGTCGGCAATGCGCAGCACCACCGGGATGAAGATGGCCACCACCCCCGTGCTACTCATGAGGGAGCCGAGCAGGCCTACCGCCAGCATGATGAGCAGGGTCAGTAACCAGGCGCTGCTGCCGCCCCGGTCCGCGAGCCAGTCGCCAACACCCTTGGCGACACCGGTCCGCGCCAGGGCCTCGCCAACCACGAACATGGCGCCAATGAGCACGATGTTGGAGTTGCTGAAGCCGGCGATGGCCTCGCCGATAGTAATGATGCCGGTGAAAGGCAGGACCAGCAGCATCATGAGGGCGACGGCATCCGCCCGGGGCCGGTTGAGGGCGAACATGAGGATAGCCGCGGCGAGGAGGAGGAGGACCCCCATCAGTTCCGGATTCATGGCGTTTCCATTGGGCATGGGGGGCGTGTCCGGATCTTGATGCGCCGGGGTAGCGAACAGCGAGAAGGCATGCATTGGACAAAGGGGGGCGCGGGCACGACGATACCTCCGGTAAATGGCTAGCGAGGAACTTAACACACATGCCCAGGCTTCGGGAGATCCAACCTGTTCCAAGACTGTTAGCCCTGCTGGGCATGACCCTGGTAGCGGTCCTGGTCCTGATGTTCCATGGCCCCATTACCCAGTCAGCCGCCTACCATGCCTTTGCGGATCAGCGTGCCTACTGGGGTATTCCAAACAGTCTCGATACCCTCTCGAACCTGTCCTTCCTCCTGGTCGGTTCAGCCGGCCTCTTCGCCCTGCGTCGGGGCGTGCCTGCCGGATGACTCCCCATCCTTCGCCCCGCCTATCTCCTGTTTTTAGCCGGATCAGCCCTCTTGTTTCCGACTGAGGGGCCTCTATCAGCGTCGCCCCCCGGGCGCGATGGTGATCGACCCTTGATCCCGCCCGGGGGATCGGCCCTTATTCCTGCAGTCGGGTAAAGGTGGCCGCCAGGGCACCATCCGCCATGCGCATCTCCAGCCGATCGCCGGTCCGCTCGAAGCGCGCGGCCTGGGGCAGGGCGGACAGGAAGGCGGTTTCCTGCGCCATGACCCCTGGTGGGTCCTGGCAGAATTTGCGGGTGCTCAGGGCCTGGCCGATGGTGATCTGGTCGCCGCTGATGGTAAAGGAGGCGCTGAAATGGTTGCACCCCGCCGAGCCGTCCAGGGCACCCGCCTCCCCAAAGTGGAGATGCAACGCCGGGTCGCCGAGGACGCCCTCCAGGGCGCCCCGGCCATTGTTGACACCCGTCACCCGCCAGCGGGTGCCGACCAGCCCCGGGGCCTGGGGACTGAATTTCATGGTGCCGCTGTCGAACTTGAGTTCGATGAAGAGGTTGCCGTCCCGGAGAAAATAGCTATTGGCCCCGCCCAGATTGGCCAGGAAGCGATCCCCCAGGGAGGCCTCGCCACAGGCCATGAGGGTCATGGGCCCCATCTCGATCCGCAGGCGATGGTCTTCAATCTCGTAGCGACCCTGGGCCCGGTTGCAGTCCGCCTGAATGGCGAGGGTTCCATCCCCGAGGAAGCGCAGGTGATAATTCCCCGGCTCGGCCGGGCGAAAGAGGTCGTCGTTGTTCATGTGGGTCTGTTGCCATAACCAGCCCGTCGCGGTCAGGGCGGGCGGGGTTTCCACCGCCCGCAAGGCCTGGCTGGATAACCCGGCGGCTAGGGTGGTCAGGGCAAGAAATGCCTTCATTCTCGGATGCATGAGGGTAGTCTCCACGGGTGGCGTCAGGTTAGGTCAGGTACCAGTCTTCTGGGGGCGGTGATGCGGCCGGGGCGCTGAGGACCCGGGCCGGGACTTGGGACTTGGGTCTCGGGCAAGGAGGGTTTAGAAAATGGGCCGGATTGTACCATCGGTTCCGATTAGCGGGCGGTCACCTGGACCTGATCGGGCCGTCCATCCGGGGCCATCGAGGCCTCCCAGGGGCCGGGTGCGCGCCCAGCCGCTGGCCAAAGGGTTTTTCCGCTCCAGTTATTACAGCGTAAGATAGCGCCATTGGCACCTGGAATGAACCGTGCCCCTGGCCCTCGCCGCCAGTGCCCCGCCCCGCTGTTAGATGAGACCCCCATGCGCTACGAGACCGACGATCTACGCATCCGCGCCATGAAGCAGTTGATATCGCCGGAGGATCTGATCCGGCTCTACCCCCTGACGGATGCCATCTCCGCCACCGTCCACCATACCCGGCGCGCCATTCGCGACATTCTCCACGACGAGGACGACCGCCTGCTGGCGGTGGTGGGGCCCTGCTCGGTGCATGACGTCAACGCGGCCCGGGATTACGCCGAGCGACTCTTGCCGGTCCGTGACCGCCTCAACAAGGAGCTGCTGATTGTCATGCGCGTCTATTTCG
Source organism: uncultured Gammaproteobacteria bacterium (assembly GCA_963841065.1). Lineage (GTDB taxonomy): Bacteria > Pseudomonadota > Gammaproteobacteria > Chromatiales > Chromatiaceae > M0108. Next base: position 159,636 of record CAWJBI010000035.1, read on the forward strand.
AGAAGCCACGCACCACGGTGGGCTGGAAGGGTCTCATCAACGACCCCCACCTGGATGGCAGTTTCGAGATCAACGAGGGCCTCAAACTGGCCCGCTCCCTGCTCGTGGACATCAATGGCCTGGGCGTCCCGGCGGGGACCGAGTTCCTCGATCTCATCAGCCCCCAATACATCGCCGACCTCATCAGTTGGGGGGCCATCGGTGCCCGCACCACCGAGAGTCAGGGCCATCGCGAGCTGTCTTCGGGATTGTCCTGCCCCGTGGGCTTCAAGAACGCCACCAGCGGCAGCCTGCGTATCGCCCTGGATGCTATGCACGCGGCGGCCCATCCCCATCATTTCCTGTCGGTCACCAAGGAAGGCCGCTCCGCCATCTTCGCCACCGCCGGCAACCCGGATACCCACGTGATTCTGCGCGGGGGTGCCCGGCCGAACTACGACACCGAGAGCGTCAACATGGCGGCGGACGAGATGGAGGATGACGGGCTGCGCCCGCGCCTCATGATCGACTTCAGCCACGCCAACAGCCGCAAGAAGCCTCAAAAGCAGGTGGACGTGGGCCGGGACGTCGCCGGCCAGGTCGCCCGGGGCGATCGCCGCATCATGGGCGCCATGATCGAGAGCCATTTGATTGGCGGCCGCCAGGACTGGCACCCCGATACCGAATTGACCTATGGTCAGAGTATTACCGATGCCTGCATCGGCTGGGATGACACACAACCCCTGCTGGAAGAACTCGCCGAGGCCGTCCGCCGCCGCCGCGCGGCATCCTGATTTTCCCACGCTGCGAAGCCAAGCCGACCCATGCGACAAGAATACGACCCGCGCGCCATCGAGGCGGCGGCCCAGGCCTACTGGGAACAAGCCCAATCCTTCAAGGCCGTGGAAGACCCCAGCCGCGAGAAGTTCTACTGCCTGGCCATGTTCCCCTATCCCTCCGGGAAGCTGCACATGGGCCATGTGCGCAACTACACCATCGGCGACGTCATCGCCCGCTATCAGCGCATGCTCGGCAAGAACGTCCTGCAGCCCATGGGCTGGGACGCCTTTGGGCTGCCGGCGGAAAACGCCGCCATCCAGCACGGCATCCCGCCCTCCCAATGGACCAAGTCCAACATCGCCTACATGAAGGCCCAGCTCAAGAGCCTGGGCTTTGGCTATGACTGGGACCGGGAACTGGCGACCTGCGACCCGGATTACTACCGCTGGGAGCAGTGGCTGTTCGGGCGCCTCATGGACAAGGGCCTGGCCTATCGCGCCAAGTCCATGGTGAACTGGGACCCGGTGGACCGCACCGTGCTGGCCAACGAGCAGGTCATCGACGGCAAGGGCTGGCGCTCGGGCGCCCCGGTGGAGAAGCGCGAGATCGAGCAGTGGTTCGTGCGCATCACCGCCTATGCCCAGGAACTCCTGGACGCCCTCGACGGCCTCGACGGCTGGCCGGACCAGGTACGGGCCATGCAGCGCAACTGGATCGGCCGCTCCGAGGGCGTCCACATGGACTTCGGAATCGCCGGCTCGGATGAGAAGCTCGGCATCTATACCACCCGACCGGACACCCTCATGGGCGTGACCTATGTCGCCGTCGCCGCCGAACACCCCCTGGCGCGGCGGGCGGCCGAGACCGATCCCGGTCTGGCGGCCTTCATCGAGGAATGCCGGCAAGGTGGCGTCTCCGAGGCCGAGATCGAGACCATGGAAAAGAAGGGCCATGCCCTCGGCCTGGATGCCCTGCACCCCATCACCGGGGCGCCCGTGCCCATCTTCGCCGCCAACTTTGTCCTCATGGGCTACGGCACCGGGGCCGTCATGGCCGTCCCCGCCCATGACCAGCGCGACTGGGAATTCGCCGCGAAATACGGCATCCCTCGCAGGCAGGTCATCTTCGCCGCCGATGGCTCGCCCTGTGGTATCGAGGCCGGGGCCTACACCGAGAAGGGGGTGCTGCGTGACTCGGGCCCCTTCGATGGGCTCGACTCTGCCCAGGCCTGCGCCGCCATCGCCGCCTGGCTGGAGGAGCGGGGCCGGGGCGGTCGTCGCGTCAACTTCCGCCTGCGCGACTGGGGCGTCTCCCGGCAACGCTACTGGGGCTGCCCCTTGCCGGTGATCCATGGGGCGGATGGTCAGGTGCGCGCCGAGACCCACTTGCCGGTGCGGCTGCCGGAGGACGTCATCGTCGATGGCTCGGGCTCGCCCCTCAAGAAGATGCCGGCATTCTCCGAACTGGGCGGCGGCGAGACCCGGGAGACGGACACCTTCGATACCTTCTTCGAGTCCTCCTGGTACTACGCCCGCTATTGTTCTCCCCACTGCGACACTGCCATGCTGGACGAGCGCGCTCGCTACTGGCTGCCCGTCGATCAGTACGTCGGCGGTATCGAGCATGCCGTCCTGCACCTCCTCTATGCCCGCTTCTTCCACAAGCTGATGCGGGACGAGGGCCTGGTGGACTGCGACGAGCCCTTCACTAAGCTGCTCACCCAGGGCATGGTGGTGGCCGAGACCTGGTATCGCGAGGATGGCGAGGGTCGCAAGCAGTGGTTCAATCCCGCGGATGTGGAGGTGGAGCGGGACGAGCGGGGCCGGCTGGTGCGGGGCCGGCTCCAGGCCGATGGCCAGCCCGTCATCTTTGGGGGCATCGAGAAGATGTCCAAGTCCAAGAACAACGGGGTCGATCCTCAGGTGCTGACGGATCGCTATGGCGCCGATACCGTGCGTCTCTACACCATGTTCACCTCCCCGCCGGAGCAGTCCCTGGAATGGAACGACGAGGGGGTGGAGGGGGCTTCCCGTTTCCTCAAGCGGGTCTGGGCCCTGGCCCAGGACGAGCAGCGCGAGGGCCGGGAGGCGGATGGTGGCCTGGAGCCCGGGGAGGCGCGCCACGAGATCCATGCCACCCTCAAGAAGGCCCTCTTTGATTACGAACGTCATCAATTCAATACCGTGGTCTCGGGCTGCATGACCATGGTCAACAGCCTCCAGAAACTCGACCGGGGCGCGGCCGGCATGGCGGTGATGCGCGAGGGTCTTGGCATAGTCCTGCGGCTGCTAGCCCCCATTGCGCCCCACCTGAGTCACCATCTCTGGCGCGAGTTGGGCTTTGGTGACGACATCCTACAGGCGCCCTGGCCCGCCGTGGACGAAGAGGCCTTGCGCCGGGATACCCTGGAATACGTGATCCAGGTCAACGGCAAGGTGCGCGGCAAGATCCTGGTGCCCGCCGTTGCCGATCGCCAGGCCGTGGAAAGGGCCGCCCTGGATAACGACAATGTGCGCCGCTTTCTGGGCGAGGCCCAGGTGCGCAAGGTGATCCTGGTCCCCAACAAGCTGGTCAATCTGGTGGTGCAGTGATGGTCAAGGGCCTAGCCGATACGCGCCTGGGGTTGCTGGTAGTGATACTGATGGCCTTGTCCCTGGTGACGGCCTGTGGCTTCAAGTTGCGGGGCGCGGTGGAAATACCGCCCAATCTCAGCCCGGTCTTCGTCGAGACCCCCGGCAACTCCCTGGTGGGGGGCATTCTGCGGGAGAGATTCCAACTCTCGGCCGTGCAACAGGCCGCCGCGGCCAAGGACGCCCGCGTCCTGGTGCGCATCTTGTCCGAGTCCCGCCGTTCGCGGGTCGGGGCCCTGGATCGTAACGGCAAGATTATCGCCACCGAACTCTTCCTGGACTTGCGCTTCGACGCCCGCGACGCCACGGGCAAGGTCCTGGTCGAGCCCCGGATCCTGGAGATTTCCCGCACCTTCGAGAATGCCGACGTGGAGGTGCTGGGCAAGCAACTGGAGGCGGAGATCCTCTACGCGGAGATGGCCCAGGACGCGGCCACCCAGGTCCTGGCGATGCTGCGCGCCGCCTTACCCGCGAGCTAGTCCCGGACCTGCTGGCCCATGCGCATCCAGTTTCCGCAGCTTGCCACCCACCTCAAGCAAGGGCTGCCGCCGGTGGTCATGCTCTGCGGCGACGAGCCCTATCAGCTCGGCGAGGCCGCCAGCCTGGTCCGCCATGCCGCTCGCGCGTTGGGCTTTGAGGAACGGGAAATCCTGGAGGTGGACGGCCATTTCGACTGGAGTCTGCTCACGGTGGCGGCCCAGTCTCTGTCCCTCTTTTCCAGTCTCAAGCTCATCGAGTTGCGGCTGGCCTCCGGCAAGATAGGTCGCGAGGGTGGCGAGGCGGTGCGCCGCTATTGCGCCCAGCCCAGGCCCGAAAACCGGCTCTTGATCCTGGCGCCCAATCTGGAATATCAGGAACTCCAGGCCAAGTGGATTCAGGTGGTCGAGCGCGCCGGGGTGCTGCTCCAGGTTAAGCCCCTGGAAGGCCAACGGCTGGTGGAGTGGATCGGGCAGCGCCTGCGCGAACGAGGCCTGAGACCCGATCCCGAGGTCGCCGCCATGCTCGCCGAACGGGTAGAGGGTAATCTGCTTGCCGCCGCCCAAGAGGTGGACAAGTTGGTCCTGATCCAGGGCGAAGGCCCCCTGAATGCCGAACAACTCAGTCGCGCCATCTCCGACAGCTCCCGCTTTGATTTATTCGATGTCCCCGACGCCGCCCTGGCGGGAGATCGCGCCCGCATGCACCGCATCCTCGACGGCCTCGCCGCCGAGGGCACGGCCGAGCCCCTGGTGCTTTGGGTCCTAGCACGCGAGGTCCGTCTTCTGGCTCGCGCCGCCTTCGCCTCGCGCACCGGCCCCCGGGCGCTAGATGCCTTCCTGAGCGCTGAACGGGTTTGGCAAAATCGCCAAGGCCCCATGAAGTCGGCCCTGCGTCGCCTGCCGCCCGCCCGGCTGCGAGCCCTCATCGGCCAATGCGCTCGCGCCGATCGTCAGATCAAAGGCCTGGAAGTGGGTGAGGCCTGGCTGACCCTGGCGGTCATCGGTGATACCTTGGCCGGCGGGGAGGGGGCTCTTCCCCCGAGGTGAGATGATTAACATGAAATACCGGGTGGGCGCCCGCCCGGGTATGTTGAACTAACCTCTTGTCATTACCATCGAAATTGCCTGGCAGAGATGTCCAAGCCATTCCTGATCGGCATGTCACGATCGGCCTGGGTGCACAGGGAACCCCGGCTAGCTGATCCGCCCCCCGCACCGCATGAAAGAGCGTTTGACAATATTAGCGATTACTAATATATTGTCTTCCCAGGACGGCGCGTTAAGACGCCTTCCCTTGCTGCAACCCAGATCCCACTTCGGAGAATAAAGATGAAAAAACTTGCAACCGCCGCCGCTATCGCCGCCCTGCTGGGCGTTTCCGCCTCCGCCGCCGCCTTCTGGGGTGGTGGTCCGGGCTACGGCAACAACAACATGATGAACGACATGTTTGGCGATGGAAGCGGCTACGGCGACTTCAGCATGAACATGAGCGGTGGCGGCCGCGGTTATGGCCGTGGTTACAATCGTTATTATGACAACTATGGCTACGGATACGGCCCCTACGGCTATGGCGCCCCCTACGGATATGCCCCTTACGGCGCTCCTTACGGTGCCCCCTATGCCCCGCCCGCTCCCCCGGTTGCTCCTGCCGCCCCCTCCAAGTAAGCCAGGCCAGCGCCGTTTGAACCAGGAATGAGATAACGGCTTTCGTCGGCACAGGGAGGTGCCGAGCCACCCGGGCCCCGCCGGGGTTAGTTTTGAACAAGGTCCGCGCCATCCGGCGCGGACCTTGTTGTGTCGGATGGAATAAAACTGGCGCTTCTTCCCCATTCTCTTCCCAGTTAATCAATCTCAACCTGGGGCTTTCGTCCCACTGTCCCCGTCCTAGCCAGAAAGCTGAACTGGCGAGGCTCTAGCCCAAACCCTCACCTGCCAAGTGCTTGGAAGGCAGGAACGTAAATATACAAGCAAATACCGATATATTGATCTAAGTCAAATTAATTTGCACTTTCGAGTGATTTTTCGCATTCTAATGACAGTTGTTTTTTCGCCTCGATCCCTAGGTCCCGTCCCGCGGCGTGGGCTTGGTCGAGGTCGTGATCCGCTTGATCGAGCCGAACGCGTAGATCTTGCAGCATGACTCAAGGGGTGGTTGGGCCTGCAAAGCGCCAATCGTGAAGACCGAGAAATCGAGGCTCTGAACCCAGACCTCGCCTCGCAAGTACAACAATTACTACGAGAGGGGATTTGGCAGTGAATTTAAAGCGCATCGGGGCCACAACCGCCTCGCTATCCTTCGCCTGCTGGACAGGTCACGCGGCGGCCGAGTTGGGATTCAACTTCCCCAAGCCCGCCGCCGGCGTGGCCCAGGAGATCTATGACATCCATATGATGACCACGACCATTGCCGCGGTCCTGCTGGTCGTTATCTTTGGATTCGTGATTTATTCCCTGATCTATCACCGCAAGAGCCGAGGCTATGCGGCCGATCAGCATTTCCACGAGTCATGGTTCGGGCGCTGGTCCTGGGTGATCGTCCCCGTCCTGGTGCTGGGCGTGGACCTGACTATTGCCAATTCCGCCCATAAGACCCTGGTAAAGGTTTGGGAAATCCCCAAGGGTGAAGACCTCATGGAGGTCAAGGTGGTGGGCCATCAGTGGTGGTGGGAGTTCGAATATCTGGATCACTCCGTGGATGTGGAGGGTCAGCCCAAGCATGTCCGCATCGAGAGCCGCTACCTCCCGCAGGACAAGGCCGGTGATAACTACCTGCGTGCGGTGGACAACCCGCTGGTCCTGCCGGTGGGCACCAAGATCCGCTTCCTGCACACATCGGCCGACGTTAACCATGCCTTCTGGGTGCCAGAGCTGGCGGTAAAAAAGGATGCCATCCCCGGCTACGTCACGGAGACCTGGGTTGATTTGAACCGCGAAGGCACCTTCCGCGGCCAGTGCGCCGAACTGTGCGGAACCTGGCACTCGCGCATGCCTATCGTCGTGGAGTCCGTGTCCAAGGAAAAGTTTGACGACTGGATGGCCAAGCAAAAGCTAGTAATGCTTGCCTCCGCCGCCGAGGCGAATGTGGACAAGACCTGGGCCAAGGCCGACCTGATGGAGAAGGGCAAGGACCTTTACAACAGCAAGTGCAGCGCCTGTCATCAAATCAACGGTCAGGGGCTGGCTCCGGCCTTCCCGGCCCTGGCGGGTAGCAAGATCGCCACCGGCCCCATCGGTGGCCACCTGGATATCGTTCTGAACGGAAAGGCAGGTACCGCCATGGTACCCTGGAATACCCTGAACGACCTGGAACTGGCCGCCATCATCACCTACGAGCGCAACGCCTGGGGCAATGAAACCGGCGACCTGGTTCAGCCTCGCGACGTGCGTGCCGGCCGCTCCCTGGCAGTCAAGTAGGCTAATGCAAGCCGTTCCCCATCCGCACAAGGACGCCACGCCACGCTGCCCAATCCAGATGGGTGCGTCGGCGGGCGGACGCACTCTTTCTCCCACGAGGTAGACCGCCATGACCGCCATCACATTGGATCACGAGCACGAGCAGCATGGCCCCCCACACGGGTTGCGGCGCTGGCTGTTCTCCACGAATCATAAAGACATAGGGACCATGTATCTGATTTTCGCCCTGATCATGCTCTTCATGGGCGGGGCGAGCGCCATGCTGATCCGCATGGAGCTGTTCATGCCCGGGCTGCAACTCCTGGAGCCGGACCTCTACAACAATCTGGTCACCAACCACGCCCTGCTCATGATCTTCGGCGCCGTGATGCCGGCCGCCGCGGGCATGGCCAACTGGATGATCCCGCTCATGATCGGGGCTCCGGACATGGCCCTGCCGCGCATGAACAACCTGAGCTTCTGGATCCTGCCGGCGGCCGGGACCATGCTGGTCCTGTCCTTCGTGGTGCCCTTCTTCCCCGGCGGCGGGACTCAGATCAATACCGGCTGGACCCTCTATCCGCCGTTGTCGATCCAGGTCGGCATGTCCATGGACTTTCTGATCTTCGCCATCCACCTGCTGGGCATCTCCTCGGTGCTGGCCTCCATCAATATCATCGTCACCATCTTCAACATGCGTGCCCCGGGCATGAAGCTGATGCAGATGCCCATCTTCGTCTGGACCTGGCTGGTGACCGCCTTCCTGCTGATCCTGGTGGTGCCTGTTCTGGCGGGCGGTGTCACCATGCTGCTGTTCGATCGCCACTTCGGCACCAGCTTCTTCAATGCCGCCGGGGGCGGTGATCCGGTCCTGTTCCAACATCTCTTCTGGTTCTTCGGCCATCCCGAGGTCTATATCCTGATCCTGCCTTCCTTTGGCATTCTGGCCGCCATAGTCCCGACCTTCTCTCGCAAGCCTCTGTTTGGCTACAATTCCCTGGTGGGTGGCATGATCGCCATCATGGTCATCGGCATGGTGGTTTGGGCTCACCATCAGTACACCATCGGCATGTCACTGGGGGCGGTGAGCTATTTCATGATTGGCACCATCATCATCTCCATCCCAGTTGGGCTCATGGTCTTCAACTACATGGCCACCATGTGGAAGGGATCCATGACCTTCGAGACGCCCATGCTCTTTGCCGTGGCTATTCTGCTGATGTTCTCCTTCGGTGGCCTGACCGGCATCATGCTGGCGGTGGTCCCGGCGGATATGCAATATCACGACTCGATGTTTGTCGTCGCCCACTTCCATTATGTGCTGCTGCCGGGGGCCGTCTTCGGGCTGTTCGCCGGGGTCTTCTATTGGCTGCCCAAGTGGACCGGCCACATGTACAACGAGCGACTGGCCAAGATCTTCTTCTGGACGAATGTCATTAGCTTTAACGCCACCTTCTTCCCACAGCACTTCATTGGTCTGGCGGGGATGCCCCGACGCATCATCGATTACAATGTGATGTTTACCGAATTCAATGTCATTTCCAGCCTTGCGGCCTTCGTCTTCGGCCTAAGCCACCTGTTGCTGCTGTACATCATCATTGACACGGTGCGCCGCGGAAAGCAGGCCAAGGACCGGGTATGGGAGGGTGCCCTGGGCCTGGAGTGGGAGCTGCCATCGCCGCCGCCCTTCCATAGCTGGACCACGGCTCCGGTCCTGGCCAGATAACCGCGAAGCCTGGGGTGGCTGGCCAGGAGAGCCGCATGAATCCCGGCCAAGCCATCCGACTGTAACCTGAACGAGATCATCGACATCCAGATGACTAACGACATGACTACCGAGACGAGGCCCGAACTGCGGCGCCGCAATGTCCGTACCGCCTGGTTGCTGGCGGCTTTTGCCTGCTTCATGTTCCTGAGTTCCGTTCCCTTCTGGAAAGGCCTGGCCAACATGATCGCGGCCAGTGGACTATGAGCGGGGCCGCCGACCTCGGGCAGAGGAAACGGCGGACTTTGTGGTGGCTCACGATGCTCGCCGTTGGCATGTTCGGCTTCGGCTTCGCCATGGTCCCGCTCTACGGGCTGCTGTGCGGTGTCACGGGTATGCAGTCGGTTGACGGCATGAGCGATCTCGGCAGGCGGGTGGCAACGGCGGGGGAGGGGGCTGGTGCCGAGGGGCGGTGGGTTACGGTCAAATTCGATACGACCATGCACCCGGAATTGCCTTGGAGCATCAATCCGATGGAGGGCAAGGTCCGGGTGCGACTCGGGGAGTCGCGGGTGGTGAACTTCGTGGCGGAGAACCACTCCGCCCAGTCGATCACCGGTCAGGCGATACCGAGCATTGCACCCTGGCAGGCCAACGGCTTCTTCTCCAAGTTGGAATGCTTCTGTTTTAGCCAGCAGACCCTGGCCGGCAATGAGCGCAAGGAGATGCCGGTGCGTTTCGTGGTCTCGCCGGACCTGCCTCCGGAGATCGATTCCCTGACGCTCTCCTATAACGTCATGCGGTTTCAGGGTGGGCCCCTAGCGGCAGCCCAATAGCCGGGGCATCGCCGGCACCCGAGCGGTCCTGGCGCCAGTTGGCGCCGTGGGCCATCATCGACATCAAGAAAAACGAGGAGTGCGAGGATGAGCGGTTCTATCCACGGGCAAAAAGACTATTTCATCCCGGATTCCAGCCCCTGGCCGATTACGGCCATGCTCGCGGTGTTCCTGATGCTGTCCGGGACAGCCCTGAGCATCAATCGCGTGGGCTTCGGTACCTGGATGCTGGTTGCGGGCTTCGTCCTGTTGGCCTTCATGTTCTACGGTTGGTTCGGCGATGTCATCCGCGAGAGCATGGCGGACCGTTACAATGCCCAAGTGGACCGCTCCTTTCGCCAGGGGATGTTCTGGTTCATCGCCTCCGAGGTTTTCTTCTTCCTGAGCTTCTTCGGGGCCCTTTGGTACATCCGCAATGTTGCCATGCTCTGGCTGGGGGGCGAGGGCTATCTGGGCGAGTCCCACGCCCTGTTGTGGAGCCAATTCAGCGCGGTCTGGCCCTCGGCGGGTCCCGAGCAGCTCGGCGGGGAGTTCAAGCCGATGGGCCCCTGGGGCATCCCGGCCATCAATACCCTGCTGCTACTGACCTCCGGGGCCACCATAACCTGGGCCCATTGGGGCCTGAAGGAGCACAACAACACCACCCTGGTGCGCGGCCTGGGCCTGACCATAGGTCTGGGTTTTCTCTTTGTCCTGCTTCAGGCCTATGAGTATTACCACGCCTACCATGCTCTGAACCTGACTCTGGGTTCCGGGGCCTATGGCTCGACCTTCTATATGCTCACCGGCTTCCACGGCTTCCACGTGACCATGGGTGCGGTGATGCTCACCGTGATCCTGGTCCGGGCCATGAAGGGGCACTTTACCCCCCACAACCACTTTGCCTTCGAGGCGGTAGCCTGGTATTGGCACTTTGTGGACGTGGTCTGGCTGGGGCTCTTCATTTTTGTGTATTGGCTTTAATCGGGGATGGGGTTCGCCGGAACTTGTTCCCGGCGAACCATGTGGATTGGCCTTAGACCCCGTGGGGCTGAAGCAGACCAGTGAAATGGCCGAGCATCAGGAGCCCGAACAGGGTTAGCGAAAGAACGATACGCACCGTCAAGGCGCGTACCACCCGAGTCTTGTCCTCCTCGCCATCGTCCTTGGCAAGGTAATACATGCCCTGGCCCAATGAGAAGACAATGAAGACCAGGACCAGCAGTACTGGTATCTTGAAGATGAGTTCCATGACGACTCCCCCTTATGTTGTTGGTGGTTGCTAATGTCCGCGGCCGTCGTAACGCCAGCGCGACATTCGCATGAATATAGCATCCCTATGCGTTTTGACGAATCCGTGTTTCATCCCCGCTGGCTACCAACCCTGGTCCTTGGGCTGGCATTTGCCAGCTTCGTCGCCCTTGGGTTCTGGCAGATCGAACGGGCGGCGGAGAAGCGGGAACAGGCTAACGATCTGGCAACCGGGGGAGAACTGCCGGCCTTCGTCCTCGGCGCCGAACCTGTTGAGCCGGAGGCCTTGCGCTATCGGCTCCTGAGCGCCACCGGGACCTACGAGGCCGAGGGACAGATCCTGCTGGAGGCCCGCCGACACGCCGGCAAGACGGGCTTTCACGTCGTCACGCCCCTGCGCATCAGCGGCGGCGAGACGCGGGTCCTGGTCAACCGGGGCTGGATTCCGGCCGACGCCCAGGGCCAGGCCACGCCAGCACCGGTCCCACCGGGCGAGGTCCGGGTGACGGGCCAGACCCACATCCCAGCCGCGCCGGCCCTGATCCTGCACGCCGGCTCCGATGCGGCGACGGGCTGGGGAGGGCGCTGGCCCTACCTGACAGTGGACCTCTATCGGGCGACGGTCGCCTATCCGCTCCAGCCGGTGGTCATGCTCCTGGATCCGGCCGAGGCAGGGGGCTTTGTCCGTGATTGGCCTCGGGAACTGCCGAAGGAGGGGATGCACCTGGGCTATGCGATCCAGTGGTTCGCCTTCGCGGTCATTGTCCTGGTCATCTGGCTGCGTCTCAGCCTGGCAAAAGGCGGTAGGCAGGGGGTGTCCCCATGAGCTTGGCGGAGGATGCCGCGCCGGGACGCGGCGAGGGAAGCTACCCGAAGCGGCGCCTGAAGCCCTTGTTGGTGATGATTGCCGTCTTCGCGGCGCCCTCGCTGGGGGCCTGGTTCCTGTACTTCAACCCGGAATACCTGCCCAGCGGGCACGCCAACCTGGGCCAGCTCATCTCCCCGGTGGTGCCCATCCCCGCCAGTATGGAGCTGATTACCCCCGAGGGGGCCCCCTTGGAGCGGGACGCCCTGATGGGCAAATGGACCCTGGTTTTCCTGACCGGTCGGGACTGCGCCGCTCCGTGCCAGTCACGAATCAGGGATCTACGGCAGATCCGTCTCGCCCTCGGGGAGGGGAGTCTGAGCACGGAGCGTCTCCTGATCATGGTGGACCCGGATGGGCAGGGGAGGGACGCCGAACTGGCGCGGGAATTTCGAGGCATGCGGGTGGCGCGGACGGATGCGGTGGGCGGGAAGGATTTGCTGGACCTCTTGGGTCAGGGTGACTCCGCCCTCGGCCGAATTTATATCCTTGATCCCATGGGCAATCTGATGATGCGTTATGCCCCGGATGCCCCGGCGAAAGATACCCTTAAAGACATGGGGCGCCTCATCAAGGCCTCCCGAAACTGGATAAAAGGTGCAGGCTATGGCCACAAGTGAGATCACCCTGACCAAGTCCCAGGAACTGGCCTGGAGACGCTACTACGACCTGACCAAGCCCAAGGTGGTGGCACTCATCCTGTTCACCGCCTTGGTGGGGATGCTCCTCTCCACCCCTGGGATGGTCCCGGTGCAGCCCCTGGTCTTCGGACTGCTTGGCATCGGGCTGGCCTCGGCCGCCGGCGCGGCCCTGAACCACGTGGTCGATCAGCGTATCGACGGCATCATGGAGCGTACCCGCAACCGGCCACTGCCCAGCGGCGACCTCGACGCCCCCCACGCCTTGGGCTTTGCCCTGGCGCTGGTCGCCTTGTCCATGCTGATCCTGACGACCCTGGTCAATGCCCTGACCGCCGCCTTGACCTTTGCCGCCTTCATCGGTTACGCCGTCATCTATACGAGCTATCTCAAGCGGGCCACGCCCCAGAATATCGTCTGGGGTGGCATCGCGGGGGCGGCCCCGCCCCTGCTCGGTTGGACAGCCGTCACCGGGGAGGTGAGCGGCTTTGGCTTACTGCTCGTCATGATCATCTTCCTCTGGACCCCCCCGCATTTCTGGGCCCTGGCCATCAAACGCCGCGCCGAGTATGCCAAGGCGGGCATCCCCATGCTCCCCGTGACCCACGGTGTGGAATTCACCAAGCAGCAAATCCTGATCTACACCTTGATGCTCTTGATCGTCTCGCTCATGCCTTTTCTAGGGCATATGGCGGGGCTGTTATATTTGGGTGGGGCCCTGGTTCTGGGTACGCGCTTCGTCTATTTCGCCCTGCGTCTCTGGATCAGCGAAGGCGATAGCATGGCGATGCCCACCTTCCTCTATTCCATCCGGTACCTGATGTGGCTTTTCGGGGTGCTGCTGGTGGATCATTATGTGATGGCGCTGATTTAGGTCCCTGTGCGCAGCGGCCGGGGGCGGGCGATAAAGGCCTTAATGACCACCAGGACAAAGAGGATGCCCCCGACGACCGCCAGCAGACCTCCGATCCCCATGACCCCCATGGCCGCCTTGGCCGACAAGGTGTCGAGGCCTTGGGCGGCGCCGGCGGTTTTGCGCTGGATGCCCATGGCCCCGGATACGGCCAGCCCGCCGATGTGCAGCAACTGCCCGCTGCCATAGATCCAGGGTTGCACCCTCGCCATCCAGCCGTCGGGGCGGGCCAGGCCGAGGGTGGGCAGCAGGTGGTAGGTCAGACCCATCAGGGCCAGGGTCACGCCGACGATGGACCCATGGTAATGGGCCGGGATGATGGTGTTCACCCCGGAGATGGCCACCGCCAGCACCCCGCCAGCGGCGAATAGGGTCAAGGAGGCGGCGAGCGCCCGGGACTCCGGTCGTAGGGCTTGGTCCCGGGGTGAGCCGCGGCGGCGCATCAGGGCGATCACCAGCAGCAGGCCGAGGGGGATCACGGCCAGACCATTGCCAAATTGCATCAGGCGGGTGAAGGCGATTCGGGCGTCCCCAGTGCCGGTGGGATAGAAGGTGTGAATCAGGGGGACGGCTAACAGGGGCAGGACGCCCAGGATCAGGACCCCCGAGAGCCAGCGGTCGGGCAGGGGCAGGGGGTATCCCAGGTCGCGGGCGAGCCAGAGCCAGGCAACCAGCATGATCTGGGTGTAGACGAACTGGAGGACATGACCTGGCCCCCAGAACAGGAGCTCATAAGAAATGCCAACGCCGATCTGGGCCAGGTCGATCCAGGACCAGACCAGGGAAACCGCGGCAATCAGGGTCGCGAAGGCGGCGGTTGCGCCGCCGACGGCAATGGGGTCGGTGACTTTGATCCTTGGCAGTGACCCCAGGAGGTAGGCGGAGACCTGCAGCAGGCCGCCAAGGGCGAAAAGGCCGAGGCCCCAGAAGAAGACGGGGGCATCCAGGACGGGGACATAGTTGTTGAGTTCGCGAGCGCTGGCCCCAAGAAAGGGCGAGGCCGCGACCAGGAGGCAACCGAGGGTCGCTGCCGCCAAGCCAAGCCGCGACAGTTCTAGACGGACGCCGGGGGCGAGACCCCAGATAACACCGGCGAAGGCGAGGAACCAGATCAGGATCGACTGGTCGACGTGCACCACTAAGGCGGTGCGGAAGAAATCCTGGGTGGGGAAGAGCCACGCCAGCCCCGGGGAGCGTGCCAGGACCAGCAGGATGGCAAAGATCCCGGCCAGTGCCAGCGCCAGGACCCCGAGCCCCAGCCAGCCCCGCGCCAACGGGAGGGCAGGGTGCCACGCCTCCGCCCCGGTATTCGCGCTTAAGGTCGATTTTTGATCCGCCATGACATTTACGCCCCTGATGATGTCGAACGATTCATTCTAGGAGAAGCCCCACGTGAAGCGAAGCAGATTTGCCGCCCTCGCCGCCCTTGCGGCGGTATTAGCCTTAGCCGTGATCATGCTGGGAGCCTATGTACGCCTATCCCACGCTGGGCTTGGTTGCCCGGACTGGCCCGGCTGTTATGGCCGTCTGGCCGCGCCCAGCCATCCCGAGGCGCTGGCCGAGGCCAACGCGGCCTTCCCCGAACGTCCGGTTCACACCGCCAAGGCTTGGAAGGAGATGGCCCACCGCTATCTGGCCAGTAGCCTGGGGCTGGCCATTCTGATCCTGGCGGGGTTCGCCTGGGCCGGGCGGCGCTCGGGTCTCCCCGTCGGCCTGCCGACCCTGTTGGTGGGCTTGGTCGTATTCCAGGGCTTGCTGGGGATGTGGACCGTCACCCTGCTCGTCAACCCGAGTATCGTGACCCTGCATCTCGCGGGAGGGCTGGCCACCCTCGCCTTGCTGTGGTGGTTGACCCTGCGCCAGGGGCGATTGTTCGACGCGGTCGTCCCGCCTGAATTGGCGGCATTGCGGCCCTGGGCCTGGTTGGGGTTGGGGCTGGTCTGCGTTCAGGTCTTGCTCGGCGGCTGGACCAGTACCCACTACGCCGCTCTTGCTTGCCCGGATTTTCCTACCTGCCATGGTGGCGAATGGTGGCCAGGGGCTGATTTCTCTGCGGGTTTCAGTCTCTTGCGCCCCGTCGGGGTGGACTATGAGGGCGGGGTTCTGGACGGTCCGGCGCGGACGGCGATCCACCTGACACACCGTGCCGGGGCCCTGATCCTCTTTTTGTACCTCGGCATCCTTGCCTTGCTCGTGTTGCGTCGGGCCCGATACCCAGTACATCGCCGCTTGGCCCAGGCCCTGGTCCTCGCGCTGGTGCTTCAGGTGGGTCTCGGCATTGCCAACATAGTCGCAAAGTTACCCCTGGACCTGGCGGTGGCCCACAACGGCGGCGCCGCCTTGCTCTTGCTCGCCGTGCTAACCCTGGTGCATGCCTTGAACCCGCCGGGCGAGGCCGGACCAGGCCGCGCCGACCTGGATAGGCCCGCCAGGGTGCGGGGCGCTTCATGAGCCCGAACTCGCCCCAGTCCGGCCTCACCGCACCGGTCATTGTCGTGGTGGCTCTACTCGCGGCACTGGTAGGGCTTTGGTTCGGTGCCGACTGGTATGGGCATCACCGCGGCGGGCCGAGACCCGTGCCCGCCCAACTTCAGGCCGGGACTGCACTGCCTTGGCCCAAGCCACTGGCCCCTTTCGTCATGACCGACCAGGATGGCCGCGAGATGACCGAGGCGGCACTGCGTGGTAAATGGACTTTCGCTGCCATCGGCTATACCACCTGTCCCGACATCTGCCCCATGAACATGGCAACTTTCGTTGCACTTCAGCAGCGGATAGGCGCGACGGCGAGGGGGCCGGGGCCGCAATTCCTGTTGATCTCGGTGGACCCCGAGCGCGACACCCCCGAGCGGTTTGCCCAGTACGTGCGTCACTTCCACCCCGATTTCCTTGGGGCAACCGGTTCCGATGATATTCTGAAGGCTGTGACACGTGATCTCGGCGCCCTTTATGCGCGGGTCAATGACCCGCAAAGCGCTCTCGGATACACCATGGACCATTCCGCTTCCATCTACCTGATCAACCCCCAGGGCCAGTTAGCCGCAATCTTCAGTGCGCCTCACGACCCGGCCCTGATAGCCCAAGACTTCATGGCCCTTGTCCACACCGCCGGACCCCAGACCTAAACTTTAAGAGAATAATGGAGGATACCCTCATGTCACCCGTCGCAACCCTTAATCAGGACACCCAACCGGGCGCCCGTCCCCGGATCAATAGCATTACCTTTGACAACCCCTGGGAATGGCTTGCCAAAGGTTGGAACGACTTGATCCGCGCCCCGCGCTTCAGCCTCCTTTATGGCGCCTTTTTTGTCTTGATCAGCTATCTACTGACCCTCGGCCTGATGGCGGAGAACATGTTCTTCATCATCCCGCCCCTGGCCGCCGGCTTTTTCCTGGTCGCGCCCTTGCTGGGTATTGGCCTCTACCAGATCAGCAAGAATCTGGAGAAGGGTAGCGAATTGAAGTTCTGCCAGGCCATCGAGGCATGGAAGCGCAACGAGGTTCAACTCAGCGCCATGGCCTTGGTGCTCGTCATGGTGCTGCTGTTGTGGATGTTGGCTGGCCTTCTGGTGTTCGCCCTTCTTTACGATCTGCCCGTACCGACCCTGGAGAACTTCATCCCGGTGGTATTTCTGTCTGGCGACAGCCCGGTCTTCGTCTTCTCCGGCATCCTGGTCGGCGCTGTCATTGCCGGATTTACCTTCGCGATCAGCGCCATCACGGTCCCCATGCTCATGGATCGCGACGTCAATGTCATCACGGCCATGCAGACCAGTATCGAGGCGGTACGCGTCAACTGGCAGGCGATGACCCTATGGGCCTGTTTGATCGTTATGTTCGTCGGGATTGGGATCATGACCTTCTATATCGGTCTGCTGGTGACCATGCCCCTGGTGGGTCATGCCACTTGGCACGCCTACCGGGATCTGGTTCCTGAGGACTGACCGCCGCTAAGCCTATGTCACACCGACCCACATCTCCTAAATCAGACCCGCCGGTCCCGATCCCGGAGCAAGCGTCCCTGGGTACTGACAAGGGTTCCAGGGTACTGATGTGGATTTCCGGCCTGGGTTTGGTGGCCCTGCTGATCGCGGTCCTCGTTATCCTGTGGCAGGAAAAACCCGATTCCCAGCATCCAGGGGAAGCGGTATTTGACCCCGCCCTCAGCCAGCCGATACCCCGATAGCGCAGGATCGCAAGATCAGTCTTAGAGGCGAGGCACCAGGCCCTTCATCACCAGGTCGGTGAGGCTTACCACTCCCAGCACCTCCCGGTCCTTGACCACCGGCGCCCGACTCAGGTCGAAACGGTCGAAGAGGCGGGCGCAATAGCGGATGTCCATGTCGGGATGCACGGTAATGGCCGGCTTGACCATGATCTCGTAGATGTTGACCCGGTCCGGGGCCCGGTCCTTGGCCAGCACCTCCCGGGCGATATCGGACAGGACGACGATGCCCAGTTCATCGTGCTCGCTGCGCGGCTTGACGATGAGGGTCTTGGTATCGACGTGGCGCATGGTCTCCAGGGCGGCGGCCACCGTCGCCATACCGTCGACCAGGTCGAAATGGGGCTTCATGACCTCGCGGACGCGAATCAGGGGTCGGTTATTCATCGTGGGGGTTTCCTCCGCGAGGATGCCGTGAGTTTAGGGACCGGGTAACGGATTTAGTCGAGACTTAGGCGTGGGGTGCCGCCAGGGGCGCCGTTTGAAATTCGCGCTGAAAACGCTCCAGATCCTGGATGGTTCCACAGACGAGGAGCACGTCGTCCGGACTGATCTGGAAATCCTTGGCAAATTCCATCAGCGCCTCCCCGCCCCGTTCAATGGCGATGATGTTCGCGCCTGACCTTTCACGCACCTCGGTACGCCAGGGATGCCAGCCTTCCAGGTTACCGACGCCGAGCCGGGTGATTCTTATGCCGTTCTCAACGGGTACTAATTGCTCGTCGAGCAGGTGATAGGCCAGAATCTTGCCGGCCACCTCGCCTTCCGAGATGGCGAAGTCGGCGCCGGAGCGGTACATCCGCTCGGTGTTATGGGTGCGGCTGACGCGGACGATCAAGGGCACTTCCGGGGCATAGTCGCGCACGGCGGCGGTGGCAAAGATGGCCTCGCTGTCATCGCTCAGGGCCAGGATGATGGCGCTGGCCTCGCGCACCCGGGCCTGCTTGAGCGTGTCGAACTCCAGTACATTGCCCACGACATCAACGCCCCCGATCGGCCGGATGTCGATGACGGTGCAGGTTTCACCGACATCACGCAGCATCTGCGCGACTTTGAAGCCGACGGCGCCGTAACCGGCGACCACGATCGACCCGGAGCGCCGGATCGGCATCGCCATCCGTTCGACCTTCTCCAGATTGGCGAGGGGGCCGACGACGATAAGAATGGCCCCGGCCCTGAGCAGGGTTTCCGGGCCTTGGGTCGTGGTAAAGGCGCCGCCATGCCACTGTCCGATGACGGACACGCCGTGTTGGTGGCGTAGATTCAGATCCCCAAGCCTTTTTTCGGCCAGGGGGCTGTCGGGGCGAATGCGAAATTCAGTCAGCCCGATTTTGGTGCCGAGGAGATGCATGCCCTCGGCGGGCGGGCTGATGCGCAGGCTGGCCCGCGAGGCGAGGGCGCCGCCGAGTACATGGGCGGGCGTGAAGACGTCGGTGGCGCCGAGCCGCAGCATGGGCGCCCGATACAGGGGTTCCCGGGCCAGCGCGAAGATCTGCCCCGTAAAACCAGCCTCGCGCGCGAGAATGGTACAGGTGGCGTTGGCATGGTCGTTACCCAGGGTCACGACCGCCCGGGCGTCCTTGACGTTGGCCAGCACCGAGGGGTCTTGGCCCAGTTTGCCGAAAACCACACTATATTTGCGATCCCGCAGGGTTTGTGCCAATTGCATATCTTCTTCGTAGATGACGAAGGGCGTTCCGGAGCGTTTGAATTCCATGAGCAGGGATTCGATGGCCGGGCCATGACGGTAAAAAAGGACCTTGCCCGCCATGGCTGGCAACTGCCGTGGCAGGCGCGTCTGGAATCGCTCCTCCAGGTAGGGCAACAGGAAAATAGGGAAAATGAGGAAGACCAGGAACTGCCCCATGATTTGGCCCAGGATGACGAAGAGCGCGAAGACCGGGTGTTGCCAATGGCTATCGTTGCCATAGCCCGTGGTGGTCAAGGTTTCCGATGCCCATTGCAGGCTTTCCAGAAAGGTGCGCGGTGACCCCTCGAAATGTTCCATGCCCGTCATATAAATCAAGGCCATGATGACGAGCGTGGCCGGCAGGGCGGCCACGAAGAGGAGCAAACGCTTTGTCGATCGCGAGATTTTTCTTGCCATGGGTGGATGAGGGCCGCAAGTTCAGAGGGTGGGTGGCTTCAGGACAGGGCCGAGAGGCTTGGCGAGAGGGGCTGACGATCATCAGACCGCCAACCGATAGCCGATGCCCTGGACCGTCAGGATGAAGCGCGGATGCATGGGGTCGTCGCCCAATTTTTGCCGCAGATGACCGACGAGGACGCGCAGGTAATGGGTGTCTTCCTGGTGGCCGCTGCCCCAGACCTCGCGGAGGATTTGCTCATGGGTCAGGACCTGGCCCTGGCTGGCCACGAGGAGGGCGAGGAGGGCGAATTCCTTGCGCGATAGCGATACCGGGGCACCATCGACCATGACCTCGCGCCGCCCCAGATCCACCCGCAACCCGGGTGACTCGAAGAGGGCCGAGGCCGCCGCCTGGCGCTCCTCCTTGCGCAGCAGCACCCGGACCCGCGCCATGAGTTCGCCGATGCCAAAGGGCTTGGTGACATAGTCGTTGGCGCCCGCGTCCAGGGCCTGAATCTTCTCGGTCTCCGAGGCCCGCACCGACAGGACCAGGATGGGAATGGCCGACCAGGCCCGCAGGCGACGGATGAAATCCAGGCCATCGACGTCGGGCAGACCCAGGTCCAGGATCACCAGGTGGGGGGGCGTGGCCGCGCAGAGGTTGAGGCCTTCCTCGCCGAGGCGCGCCTCCCACACCCGGTAGCCCTGAGCCTCGAGGCTGATGCGCACGAATTTGCGGATCTGTGCCTCGTCCTCGACGATCAGCAGGGTCTCGACTCCATCCTTGATGGCGGTCATGGCTTGGCCTCCGGACTGGCCAGGGGCAGGCTGAGCCGCATCCGGGTTCCCCATCCCGCCGCGCCCGGCAGTGCCCGGACCTGGCCGCCGTGGGCGCCGATCATGCCCCGGCAGATGGCCAGGCCCAGGCCGCTGCCGACGCGGTTGTCTCGATCGCCGCGCCGCACCGAATAGAACATGTCAAACACCGTTTCTCGTTCGCTCTCCGGGATGCCAGGGCCCTGATCACGCACCTCGATCCAGACCTCGTCCCCGGCCCGCTCGGCCTGGATACCGATCTGTCCCTGTTCGGGGGAGAAACGCGCGGCGTTGTCCAGCAGATTGATCAGGGCTTGCTCGATCAGGGAACCGTGGACCCAGAGCAGGGGCAGGTCATCCGGGATCTGGACCTCCACCCGCAGACCCCCGAGGACGTCCGTGAGCCGGGCGATGGCGCTGGCGATGATGTCGTGCAGGTCCACCCAATCCCGGTGCAGGCTCAGCTTGCCCTGACCCAGGCGGGTCATGTCCAGCAGGTTTTGGATATGGCGATCCAGGCGCTGGGCCTCGGCGGCGACCGTGGCCAAGAGTTCCCGGCGATCCCCGGGACTGAAGGCCTCGCCATACTCCAGCAGGCTGGTGGCCGAGCCGATGATGGAAGCCAGGGGGGTGCGCAGATCGTGGGAGACGGAAGACAGCAGGGCCGAGCGCAACTGCTCGGTCTCCGAGATCAGCTTGGCCTGTTCCAGATCCGCCGCCAGCCGGATACGATCCAGGGCCATGGCCGCCTGGTCGCACAGGCTGCGCAGCGATTCGAACCGGTCCGGATCGGGCTGCCCCGTCAGGGCCACCAGACCGATGGTGCCCCGGTCGGTCGCCAGGGGGTGGAAGACCCAGTCGCCCCTCACAACAGGGTTACGCCCCACCTGATTCCAGGCGGCCATCAGGTCCTCCGGGGCCATTAGCCGGTCGTCACCCCGTCCGCGGCGCTCCTTGGGCGGTTCCTTGCCCTCGGCGATCAGGATGCGCATGGCGCCCCCCGCCCCCGGCCGCACCAGAGCCAGTTGATCGGCCAGGGCATCCAGCACCTCCTCCGTGCCCATGGCGGAGGCCAGACGGCGGCTGAAATCGTAGAGGTTCGAGATGCGCGCCAGGGAGGCCCGGCGCTCGGCCATCTCCTGGCGCATGCGGGAGGCCAGATTGCCGGAGATGGCCGACACCAGTAGAAAGAAGACCAGGGTGGTCACGTCCCCATCATCCGCCACCTTGAAGGTGTGATAGGGCTCGGTGAAAAAGAAGTTGAAGGCGAGGAAGCTCAGGAAACTGGCCAGCAGGGAGGGACCAAGGCTAGCGCGGGCGGAGACGACCAGCACCCCGGTCAGAAAGAGGAGCGACCGGCTGGCATGGGGGAAAAGCCAGGGCAGAAGAAAGGCGAGGGCGACCGTAACCGCCACCACCATGACGGCGAAGAGATAGGGCATCAGGGGTGCCCGCGCTGGGGCGGCGAGGCTCGTAGGGTGTGATGGCCGGAGATGAAAAGACGGTTGAGGCAAGGATCGCACCGGCATAAGTCGCGGGGGATAATTTTTATATAATGTTTATATATTGCCCTGGTTACCAAACTCGGGGTGTAAAAATTTCATTAAATTTTTACATAATTTTTATATGACCTCCCTGGGGAGGGCCTCGATAATCTTTCCATCCTGCTTGAGCTAGGGGACCCGGTATTAGGGCTTAGGCCGGTCCTGGCTACCGCCGCGAAGGCGGGTACGCACCCCTGGAACAAACTCTCCTCGGTCTTCGACCTTCATGCATTGGCGCGCCATTATCCGGCTATTCGGCATCCTGTTGGTGCTCTATAGCCTCAACTTCCTGCCCTCGATCGGCATTGCCTATTACTACGGCGATGGCCAGGAAGGGATCTTTTATATCTCGTTTCTCCTGACCCTGGCGGCGGGGGCTCTCCTCTGGCTACCTAATTGGCATGCGCACCAGGAGCTCTCGGTGCGGGATGGCTTCCTGGTGGTCACCCTCTTCTGGGTGCTCCTGGGCGTGGTCGGTGCCTTGCCGTTCATGATCGGACTGCATTGGAGCCTGACGGACGCGGTCTTCGAGTCCATCTCCGGCTTTACCACCACGGGCGCCACGGTCATCGCCAGTGGTATCGACCAACTGCCACCCTCTATCCAATACCACCGTCAGCAACTCAATTTCCTGGGCGGCATGGGCATCGTGGTCCTGGCTGTCGCCGTTCTGCCCATGCTGGGCGTCGGCGGTATGCAGCTCTATCGGGCGGAGACCTCGGGGGTCACCAAGAACGAAAAGTTGACGCCGCGCATCGCCGAAACGGCCCGCTCCCTCTGGCTGGTCTATTTCGCCCTGACCGCCGCCTGCACCCTGGCCTTTTGGGCCGCGGGCATGAGCCTGTTCGACGCCATCGGCCATTCCTACGCGGCGGTCGGGACCGGCGGCTTCTCCACCCATGACGCCAGCTTCGGCTATTGGAACAGCCCCCTGATCGATGGCATCGGCATCTTTTTCATGCTCGCCGGGGGGGCCAATTTCGCCGTCCATTTCCTGGTCTGGCAACGCCGGTCGCTCTGGCCCTTGGTCCGGGATTCGGAGGTGCGGGCCTTTGGTCTCATCTTCCTGTTTTCGTCCCTCTTCGTCGCCGCCACCCTGGCCCTGACCGGGACTTACGACAATGGCTGGCAG
Source organism: uncultured Gammaproteobacteria bacterium (assembly GCA_963841065.1). Classification (GTDB taxonomy): domain Bacteria; phylum Pseudomonadota; class Gammaproteobacteria; order Chromatiales; family Chromatiaceae; genus M0108. The sequence goes on from CAWJBI010000035.1 coordinate 182,892, forward strand.
GCCCTGCGCCATGGCGCCTTCCAGGTGGCCTCCATCTTGACCAGCACCGGCTTTACGACCGCGGTCTTCGCCGACTGGCCCCTCTATCTGCCCCTGGTGTTGGTGACCCTGTCCTTTATTGGCGGCTGCGCCGGCTCGACGGCGGGTGGGATCAAGGTCGTGCGTATCCAGTTGTTGGGCAAACTCGGCCTGCGACAACTCTTTCTGCTCGCCCATCCCCAGGCCATAAGCCACATCAAGCTGGGCCGGCGACCCGTCTCGGATCAGATCCTGTTCTCGGTGTGGGGCTTCTATGTCCTCTACATCTCCAGCACCCTGCTGTTGACGATCGCCATGATGGGGGCGGGTCTGGACTTCGTCTCGGCCTTCGGCGCCGTGCAGGCCACCATCAACCTGTGTGGGCCGGGTCTGGGCAAGGTCGCCGTCACCTTCGCCGAAGTGAATGACACGGTCAAATGGCTGGGCTCCTTCGCCATGCTGCTGGGCCGGCTGGAGATCTTCACCCTGCTGATCCTCTTCCTGCCGGCCTACTGGCGGCATTGATACCCGCCATGCCGCGGAATCGGGGCTAACAGATCATGAAAATCGTCATCCTCGGTGCTGGCCAGGTTGGCCGCACGGTCGCCCATAGCCTCGCCAGCGAGGATAACGACATCACGGTCGTCGATCGCGACCCCCAACTGTTGCAACTCCTCCAGGAACGTCTCGACCTGCGCACGGTCACGGGTTATGCCGCCCACCCGGAGGTACTGATCGAGGCGGGTATCCAGAACGCCGATCTCATCCTGGCCGTCACCAACAGTGACGAGACCAATATGATCGCCTGCCATCTCGCCTATACCCTGTTTCGCACCCCCACGCGGCTGGCGCGGGTACGGGACCCCAACTATCTCGCCTACCCCGAACTCTTCTCGCCCAAGGCCATCCCGATCGACTATATCGTTAGCCCCGAACGGCTGGTGGCCCTTTTCATTTTTCATCTGATCGAGCAGCCGGGTTGCTTGCAGATCCTCGACTTTTTTGATGGTCAGGCGCAATTGGTGGCGGTGCGGACCACGGCGGGAAGCCCCATGGTGGGACGGTCACTGCTCGTCCTGCCGAGCCGGGTCCCCGACGCGGAGTGCCGAGTGGTAGCCATTTTCCGGCGTGGCCAGGTCATCATGCCGGAGGGCGCAACCCTTATCGAGGTCAATGACGAGATTTTCTTTCTGGCCGCCAGCCTCGACATTCCTCGCTTCGTCGGCGCCTTCCACCAATCCCAGGCACCTTATCGCCAGGTCATAATCGCCGGTGGCGGTAATATCGGCACCCAATTGGCGGAGCGCATCGCGGCGAATCACCAGGTGACCATCATCGAGCGCGATGCCGCACGCTACCATTATCTGGCCGAGACCCTGAAGGACGGCATCGTCGTCCTGCGCGGCGACGCCGGCGACGCCGACCTGCTGCAGCGACAGGACATCGCCAACACCGACGTCTTCTGCGCCCTGACCAACGACGAAGAGGCCAATATTCTGTCCGCGACCCTGGCCAAGCGGCTTGGGGTGCGCAAGACCATCGCCATCGTCAACAGCCCCAGCTACGTGGATTTGGTGCAGGACACCACCATCGATATTGCCGTCTCGCCGGCCCAGGTCACCATCGGCGCCCTGCTCACCCATATTCGCCGTGGCGACGTGGAGGCGGTTTATTCCCTTCGGCGAGGAGCCGCCGAGGCCATCGAAATCACCGTCCATGGCGACAGCCACTCCTCCCGCGTCATTGGCCGCCCCATCGCCAAACTGGCCTTGCCCCCCGGGGTCAGCATCGGCGCCATCTCTCGCCAGGGCCAATTCATCTTTCCTCACCACGACAGCCACATCGAGCCGGAGGACCGGGTTGTCCTCTTCCTGGCCGACAAACGCCAGATCACGGCCGTGGAACGGCTCTTTGATGTCACCTTTTCCTTTCTTTGAGTGACATCCATGAATCCGGAAAAGGTGGTCTTCGCCTTCTTCATCATTCTGTCCCTGACCCTCAACTTTGGCTTCTTCATCGGCGACGTGGACAATCCAGCGCACCACGATGCCTGGCAACTCTTTGCTACCCTGGTGGTGAACGCCATCGCCACCGTGCTCAAGTTTGGCGACCGCAGCCAGATGGGGGCCGTGCTCCTGGCCACCAGCCTGGCGGCCATGCTGCAACTCATCGCCGCCGCGATCGTCTGGACGGGGGCGGCCCATATCGCGCAAACCGGGCTGACGCCCGGGGTGACCGCCAGCATCGTCTCCCTGAGCGGCGGCGCCCTGATCGCCAATGTCATCTCGGTGGTGTTGCTGGTCATCGAGACCCTCATGCTGCGACGCTGACAGGTGTCGTTCCCGGCCCCCGGGGTAAAGCGCAAGCGGCGCCCCGCGCTTTTCGTCGCGAGACCCCCTTTAGCTGGCCTAATAGTGGCTGTTCCCCGGTCTAGCTCGCTCCCAGCCAGCCCTGGGCGGCGTTTCTGTTAGAATCCGCATTCGCTTTAGCCTTCTGGGCTTGCCAAAACCTCGTACCCCTCAGCTTTACGGGACTTCATCCATGTCCGAGACACAGATCAGCGATGTCGCCGCCTACATGCGGCAGGTCGGCGAGCGGGCCCGGTCCGCCTCGCGCCTTCTGGCCAGGGCCGAGACGGCCGCCAAGAATGACGCCCTGCTGGCGATCGCCGCGGACCTGGGCGCCTGCCGCGCCGACCTCATGATCGCCAACCGGCAAGATCTGGCGGCGGGGGCGGCCCAGGGCCTGGACGCGGCCCTGCTCGATCGCCTGGAGCTGACCCCGGGGCGGATCGACGCCATGATCGCGGGGCTGCGGGAGGTCGCGGCCCTGGCGGACCCGGTGGGGGCTATCTCCGATCTCAACTACCGGCCTTCCGGAATTCAGGTGGGGCGGATGCGGGTCCCTCTGGGGGTGGTCGGTATCATTTACGAATCCCGGCCCAATGTGACGGCGGACGCGGCGGCCCTCTGCCTCAAGTCCGGCAACGCCACCGTCCTGAGGGGCGGTTCCGAGGCCTTTCATTCCAATCAGGCGATTGCCGCCTGCATCCACCGCGGCCTGGCGGCGGCGGGGCTGCCGGAGGACGGGGTCCAGGTGCTCGCCACCACCGACCGCGCCGCCGTGGGCGCCCTCATCACCATGCCGGAGTATGTGGACGTCATCATCCCCCGGGGCGGTAAGGGCCTGATCGAGCGCATCAGCCGCGAGGCGCGGGTGCCGGTCATCAAGCACCTGGATGGCATCTGCCATGTCTATATCGACGATAAGGCCGATCCGGCCAAGGCCCTGCCCATCGTCATGAACGCCAAGACCCAGCGCTACGGCACCTGCAATACCCTGGAGACCCTGCTGGTCGCCGAAGGGGTCGCGGCGGCCCTGCTGCCCGGCCTGGCGGCGCCCCTGCTGGCCAAGGGTGTCGAGCTGCGGGGTTGCCCGCGGACTTGTGGCCTCATCCCCCAGGCCATCCCGGCGACGGAGGAGGACTGGGATACCGAATACCTGGCGCCCATCCTGTCGATCCGGGTGGTGGCGGACCTGGACGCGGCCATGGATCACATCGCCCGCCATGGTTCCCAGCACACGGACGCCATTGTCACCGAGGACTACAGCCGGGCCCGGCGTTTCCTGCGCGAGGTGGACAGCAGCTCCGTCATGGTCAACGCCTCCACCCGCTTCGCGGATGGCTTCGAGTACGGCCTGGGCGCCGAGATCGGCATCAGCACCGACAAGTTCCACGCCCGGGGCCCCGTCGGCCTGGAGGGCCTGACCTCGGTCAAGTTCATCGTGCTGGGCAATGGCGAGGTGCGGGCTTGATAGGGCCCCAGCCGGCATGATGGGAGTCCTTGGCGGCACTTTCGACCCCGTGCATTTCGGCCATCTGCGGCCGGCACTGGAGGTGCGCCAGGAACTGTGTCTCCGGGAGGTACGCTTTGTCCCCCTGCGTCAGGCCGTGCATCGCCATCAGCCCCTGGCCAGCCCGGACCAGCGGCTGGCCATGCTGAAGTTGGCCGTGATGGGCGAGCCGGGATTGAGTGTCGATGATCGGGAGTTGCGGCGCCCAAGCGCTTCCTATACCTACGACACCTTGGTCGAGCTGCGCGCGGAACTGGGGGTGGAGGAGGGGATTTGTCTGCTGCTGGGCGCCGATGCCTTCGCCGGCTTTCTCTCCTGGCACCGGCCAGAAGACATCCTGGGGCTGGCCCATTTGGTGGTCATGCGGCGCCCCGGCGATGCTCCCGGCGGCCCCGCGGCCATGGACGAGGAGCTGAGCGCCTGGGCCGCGCCGCGCCTGTGCTCGTCGTCGACCACCTTGGCGGAGGCGCCCGCCGGGCGCATCTGGTTCCAGGATGTGACCCCGCTGGCCATCTCCGCGACCCACATCCGCCGCCTGGTGGCCCTGGGCCGGAGCCCGCGCTATTTGCTTCCCGACGCCGTGATCGCCCTCATCGTGGGCGACGGTCTCTACCGGTGACCCCCTAGCCCTCTTGACTAGCGGTCTGCGGGTCTCCCCTCGAAAAGAATCCCACCACAAAGGAGAATCCCTTGGATCTCGATCAACTCAAGCAACTGGTACTGGACACCCTGGATGACATGAAGGCCCAGGATGTGCAGGTGCTGGATGTACGCGGCAAGACCGCGATCACCGATCTCATGATTGTCGCCTCCGGTACCTCCGAGCGGCACGTCAAGGCGATCGCCGAGACCGTTGCCTTTCGCGCCAAGGAGGCGGGCGAGCCGCCCCTGGGCAGCGAGGGGTTGAGCGAGGGCGAGTGGGCCCTGGTGGACCTCAATATCGTGCTGGTTCACGTCATGCTGCCCAAGGTGCGCGATTTCTACGCCTTGGAACGTCTCTGGTCCGCCACCGAGGCCACCCGCAAGGCGGCGCTCCTCGGCAATTAGCGGCCATGGCCAGTGAGTTGCCCCGGGTCGCCCTGATCGCCGCCCTTGCCGAGAATCGCGTTATCGGCAGGGCCAACCAATTGCCCTGGCACCTGCCGGCGGACCTGGCCCACTTCAAGCGCCGCACCCTGGACAAGACCATCATCATGGGCCGCCGTACCTGGGAGTCCCTGCCAGGCTTGTTGCCCCGGCGGCGCCATATCGTCGTGACCCGCAACCCAGGCTATCAGGCCCCGGGCTGCCTGCTCGCCCCCACGCCGGAGGCCGCGCTGGCGATAGCGAGGGGCGAACAGGAGATCATGGTTATTGGTGGCGAGGCCCTCTATCGCGCCCTGCTGCCCCGGGCGGGGCGGCTCTATCTGACGCTGGTTGACACCCGGATCGAGGATGGGGATGCCTTCTTCCCGTCCTGGGCCGCAGCGGAATGGCGAGAAATTGAACGCGAGGAATGGGCCAAGGATGAGGCGAATCCCTTCAACCTGAGCTTTGTCAGCCTGGAGCGCGTGTTGGCCTAATCTCGCAATGCCCCTATCGGGCAATCCAGGGAGATGGGCTCAATGTCCTTCTTCTTGCGGATCGGGATGGCCGTGAGTGAACGGCCCCAGAGGCAGCCGGTATCCAGGGCCCAGATGTTGTCCTTGACCATGAAGCCGAGGGTTGACCAGTGGCCGATGACGAGACGGAAGTCGCTGCTGGCGCGCCAGGGTATGTCAAACCAGGGGATGTAGGGTTTGGACTGAGTACCCACCGGGCCCTTCTCCTTGAGCCCCAGGGTGCCATCTGGCAGGCAGTAGCGCATCCTCGTCATGCAATTGGTGATAAAGCGTAACCGGTCCATACCCTTCAGGGATGGCGACCAGCGATCCGGCAGGTTCCCATACATGGCATGGAGGAAGTCCCGATAATCGGGACCGCGCAGGACCTCCTCCACCTCGTGAGCGCAAGTGAGGGCCTGAAGCAGGTCCCACTGAGGGGCCAGGCCGGCATGGACCATGGCGAAGTCCTTGCTGGCGTCGTAGTGCATAAGGGGCTGGTGGCGCAACCAATGCAAAAGGTCCTCGCGATCCGGGGCCATCAGCACATCGTGGAGGCTGCTCATGGATGCGGTCTTGACATTACCCGCGCCCAGGGCAAGGAGATGGAGATCGTGGTTGCCCAGCACAATCACGGCGGACTCGCCCAAGCTCATGACGTAACGCAATACGCCCAGGGAATCCGGGCCCCGGTTGACGAGATCGCCGACCAGCCAGAGTTGGTCCTGACCAGGATTGAATGCCAGCTTGTCGAGAAGCCGGCGGAAGGGGTCGTAACAACCCTGGATGTCACCTATGGCGTAAGTGGTCATAAGTCCTGTCGGTCATGAAGGGCGGCCGCTGGGAAACTAAGCGGGCCTGTCAATGCAGACGCATCGGCGTGGAAAGGGAAAAGGGCTCGATAGGGGCGGTGAAGCGGGTGCCATCGTCGGCAATCATGCCATAGCTGCCGTGCATGGACCCCACCGGGGTCTCCAGCAGGGTTCCGCTGGTATAACGGAAACTCTCCCCGGGTTCCAGGTGTGGCTGCTCGCCGACAACGCCATCGCCCCGGACCTCCTGAACCCGGCCGTTGGCGTCGGTGATGACCCAATGGCGGTCGAGGAGGCGGGCTGCCGTCTGGCCGGTGTTCTGCAGGGTGATGGTGTAGGCAAAGGCGTAACGATCCTTATCCGGTTGGGATTGCTCCAGGATATATACGCTCTGGGCCCGGACGGAAATGCGGTAGCGAGGGTCTTGATCGGCTGGCATGGCGAGGAATCCTAAAAACATGGACGCAGAATAAGGGGCTTGTGCAGGAAATACAATGGCCGTCAAGGCCTGGTTTCGGGTCTGGGGGGCTGGTGCGGGGCCCTTGAAGATAACGGCAAATGCGAGGGGCGCGAGGGCGGGAAATGGGGGATAATTGCCCCCCGCTGGATCGGCCGTCATGTCCGATCGTCAGCGTCGTCGCGAGCCCAACCCCTTGTTTTCAATCTATCCTACCCCTGGTTGTCCCCCGCCGCCTCATGAGTCTAAGCCCCCGCCGTCGCAAGCGCGACCCCTTGAACATGTTGATCCTGGCCGTCGTGATCGGAATGGCCGTTACCCTCTTTTACCAGGTCCAGGTCTATTATGGCGCGGATCGCGTCCCCTTCGCCCGGCAGGCGCCGGTTGATCGCGTCTTTGGGGGCTAGGGTATGCGCATCATCATCTCTTCCAGAGGGATAAAGCATGGCTGACAAACTGCGTTTCGCCGTCATTGGCGTCGGATATCTGGGGCGCTTTCACGCCCTGATCTACTCCCGCCTACCCGATGTGGAGTTGGTGGGTGTCGTTGATACGGATCCAGAGCGAGCTCGAGCAGTGGCGGAGGAAGCGGGTTGCGCGGTCTTCGATAGCCTGGAGGTCATTGCTGACCAGGTCGATGCCGTATCCGTCGTGGTACCGACGACCGCCCATCTGGCCGTGGCCGAGCCTCTGCTGCGGCGGGGCATCCATATGTTGCTGGAGAAACCCATTGCGGCGACTCGGGAGGAGGGCAAGCGCATCGTCGATCTGGCGGATCAAAGCGGGGCCATTCTTCAAATTGGCCACCTGGAACGATTCAACGCTGGCGTCATGGCCCTGGCGGAGCACATCGATCATCCCCGCTTCGTCGAGATCCAGCGCATGGGTGAGTTTGTCGAGCGGGCCACGGATGTGGACGTGGTCTCGGACCTCATGATCCACGACATCGATATCATCCTGTCCCTTATGGGTTCGGAGTTGCATTCCGTGTCGGCGGTAGGCACGCCCGTACTCACGAATCGCGTGGATATCGCCAATGCGCGCCTGGAGTTCGCTAACGGCGCCGTGGCCAATGTGGTGGCAAGTCGGGTTTCGGATCGCAAGACCCGGCGTATCCGGGTCTTTCAGGAACGCAAATACCTGTCCCTCGACTTCATCGAACAGACTATCGACATCGCCTATCCCCACCTGGCGGAGGGCGCGACCCGGCCCGAGATCGTCCGCGAGCGTATCCAGGTCGTGCCTGTCAAGCCCCTCGATCGCGAGATCGAGGCCTTCGTCGCCTGTGTACGCGAGCATCGCCGGCCCCTGGTGGATGGGCGCGTTGGCCTCGAGGCCTTGGACGTGGCGCTCAAGGTCCGGGATTGCATGGGGCACTAGCGGGCTTATTCCTTTGAGCAGCGGTAGAGGATTTCGATATTATCCTCATGTGCCTGACGCTTGGTCACTTTAAGCGCATCCAGCCCCAATGAGTTGCAATGTGCTTTCGCCTTTCTGGCTGCCTCTATATAGTTTGCGGCGACGATTTGCCACTGGTCTGAGTCAACTCGAGTAGGGCCGCTGCTGGTGGCACAGGCACTCAATACCAGGCTGATGGCCAGACCCACGAACAGGGGATTTTTTGGAATTTGCATGGAGGTACCGGTTATTAGTATTTGATTCAGAGGCGCTAGGGTACCCAATATCCGCTCAAAAATCGTCAGGAATTGGCGAGACAACGACGATGGGGGTTACGAGCGCCCGGAATCGGAATCTCTTCAGGACAACCCTCAGGGCAGGGATATATCCTGCCAAAATCCAACTTCACTCACTATCGAGAATAACGACATGCGCTTCCAAACTGAACTCAATGTTTCCATTGCGGCCCTGGCCGCCATCCTGACCATCCCCGTCAGCGCAGCCGAGACGACCCCGCCCAACCCGACGGTTGCGACGCCCGCCGTCACGGTTACCGCCCCAACCGCCACCCCGACCACCAGCGAGGTGGTCGCCACGGTAAATGGGGTGGCCATTAGCCGCGCCGAAGTCGATCAGGCCACGCGGATGCTGCTTGCCCAGAGCCGAACCCCCGCCGCTACCGATCCCCAGCAGCAGCGGCAAGTCCTGGATAGCGCACTCAATCTATTGATAGACGAAGAATTACTATACCAGGCAGCTAAAGGCCTCTCGGTAGCCGACCTGGATAAGCAGGTCGAGGAGAAGTTCAATGCCGCCCAGGCGCGGTTTGGCACCCCCGAGGCCTTCGAGCAAGCGCTCGGCCAGGCGGGGTTGACCGGGCAGGAATTCAAGGATCGCCTGGCCCGTGATCTGCTCATTGCCAGCTACATCGACCAGGAGGTCACGGCCAAGATCACCCTCACGACCGAGCAGGCCAAGCAGTTTTATGACGCGAACCCCGACAAGTTCAAGCAGCCGGAATCGGTCAAGGCCAGCCACATTCTGATCGGCGCCGATGCCAAGGCGACCCCCGAGGAGAAGCAGGCAGCCCAACAAAAGGCGAATGATCTCCTCGCCAAGATCAAGGGCGGTGCTGATTTTGCCGAACTCGCCAAGGCGGAGTCGACCTGTCCTAGTGCCAAGAAAGGTGGTGACCTGGGTAGCTTCGGGCGAGGGCAGATGGTCAAGCCCTTCGAGGAGGTGGCGTTTAGCCTCCAGGACGGCGCGGTGAGCGATGTGGTTGAAACCCCATTTGGGTACCACATTATCAAGTCACAGGGAAAGACGCCGAGTGAAACAGTGCCCTTCGCTCAGGTTGAGGAGAAGATCAAGAGCCTGCTGAAGAATGAGGCAGTAAAAAAACAGTTGGCGGCCAGAATCGACGAATTGAAGAAGGCGGCGAACATCGAGAAGCTATCTTCCGCCAATCCTTAGAACGTAACCGTTCAGGATTCTCGCCCTGGCTGAAGTACCAAGAACGAGCGCAAGCCGGGCGCCCAGAAGGGGTACCCGGGGCGACTTGCCGTCAGGTCGAGAACCCGGATCACACGGTCCACCCGCCCTACGCCTTCCCCTACAGGGCAACCCGCCTCCATGCCCCAACCCGCCTAAGTCGCGGGCAGGTGGCCTGAATAGTTACAAAGGAACTTGGTGA
>CAWJBI010000036.1:0-39248 GCA_963841065.1 uncultured Gammaproteobacteria bacterium
CCGAGGGCATGGGGGCCTTTTCCGCGCCAGCGGGCGCCTTATCTTCGGCCTGGGCGGCCACCCCGCAGAGGGCAAGCAGGGCCAACAGGGTTCCAGCGCGGCGGACCAGGGGGGTAAAGGGGTGCAAGGAGGCTGCCATGGTGAGGGACCGAGACTAGGTGGAAAAGATGGCGAAGTATAATCCGTTTGTGCCGCCCCCTGCCGCTATCCTGGCCATGGTGAGCAGGTCAAGCGCGCATAACCTTCGATTCGGGGGTAAGTTACGGTATAACCGAGAGAAACCTGATTAGGACTCTCTCATGTCTGCTAGCCTGCTTGAGCATGTTTTCTCCCTGGAAGACCCCCGGGGCGAGCGCAATCAGCGCCATGCGCTTCTGGATATCGTGTTGCTGGGGGATGGTCAATGCCTGGGCGTGTCGCAACCGCCTGGTGTTGGGCCAGGAGGCGACATCCTGCTTGGTCAGGGATAATCATTCGGGAGCCCTGATTCTGTCGTGAAGTGTCAAGCAGTATCCTAGGCAACAAGGCATAATCCCAGTGGTTCTGGGCGGTGCGGGCGGCTAGACCCCCAATGGGCACTTGTCCACAACAGGGACTCGCATGGCATCTGGAGCCCTCACCCGCGGCAAGTCTGTCCCTAGGGCGGACCTGGTGAAGCCGGTCAGTGCCATCCCCACCCCCAGTCGCGTCCCCACCCAAAGCGCCGCGACACCCAGGGCACATCCGCCTCTCGACATCATCACTTGGAGACCGACACATGACGTAATCTCCTTGCCGCCGCAGCGCTGATGGCTGCCGCTATCCCTCTGACCTCTGGCCCCGCCCTGGCAAATCCCGCGGAGGCCAAGCCACAACTGATGTTCGTGCAGACCGCCGAAGACATGAAGGCCGACGACAAGACCCTGCGCCTGATCAATGTCGGCAATCAGACCCTGTATTGGACTGGTGCCAGGCCAGGACTTCGACCCCAGCAAGCTCGGGTTCCTGGACCGCGAGGCGATCCGGATGGTCCCCAAGCTGGCCATTCTGGAGATGGGCCTGCACCTGAAGGAACAAAAGACCACCAACGGCTGGCTCTACTTCACCCAGGGTGTGGGCAACTTCGGCACCGACTATCTGCTGCGGGGCATGGCCAATCTGCTCGGTCCCGGCTGGAATCGCCCCCAGGACGCTGTCTATCCGCTCTCGCAGAAGGACGCGCAAGGCGACGACTACGACGGTGCCAAGCACAACTACGTCATGCACTTCGAGAAGGGCAAGCTCCCGCCCGCCGAGGCGTTCTGGTCGCTGACCCTGTACGACGAGAATTTCTTCTTCGTGCCCAACCCCATCAATCGTTACGACCTGGCTCAGCGGGACCCGCTGATCGCCAACCCGGACGGCTCCGTGGACTTCTCCATCCAGGCGGATCCACCGGGTAAGGACAAGGAGGCCAATTGGCTGCCGGCGCCCCAGGGGAAGTTCGTGCTGGTCATGCGCCTCTACCAGCCGCGCACGGCGCCGCCGTCGATCCTCGACGGCTCCTGGACACCGCCGCCGGTGCAGAAGGTGCGGCGATGACACGTAAGCCCCGGCAGCAAGGCACATGGCATCGCCGGAATAGCTCGGCAAACCGCCTTCCGGAACGTCGCGAAAGACGAGCGGTTCATGCAATGAGCCGAACGACTCCGGGCGCAGCCCGCGCATGCCAAGGGAACGGGGGTGTTGTGAAGGCGATGCCCAGATCGACAACCCAAATATTCCGACCCGAGGAAAAAACCATGGAAATCAGAAAGAAGTTCGTATGGGCGATAGGCATTGTCGTCGCCTTCATCATCGTCGCGGCCATCGTCGTGTATCCCAAGGTGGTGGCCGAAGCGCCGAAGGACGATGCTCAACTCACGGAGATCAAGTTCAAGGGCCTCATGAATTCCCGCTACACGGAAATTCTGCTGGTGTTCGGCAATGCCTTGACCAGCAACTACATGGCCGGTGTCTACAACACCCTCGGCCTGAATGGCGCCAACCCCGCTGGTGGCGGTGACAGCTCTCCTGCGGTCATCCTCGACAAGATCGACATGAAAAAGGTCCAGGAGGACAACCATGCGTTGAGCACCGTGAAGAACGGAGCGCGCCTCTGGACGGTCGATCATGTCGGCGTAAAGGTCGGCAAGGAGCGCGACTTCCAAGGCCTCAAGGCGCGATGGGTCATGTGGTTCCCGATCCCCGAGGCGATCCGCGAACATAAGGACCTCTCCTACGCGGTCATGCACGCTCATCGTGACACCAGCATGGGCATCAACAAGGGATCTCGCGCCTACATCCTGGATGATCCCGAAGGCACCTCGTGGGTCATGAAGTCAGCCAGCCTGATCGTGGACCCCAAGCAGAAGTTCGAAGCCCTGAAGGACCTGGGTTCGCGCTTGAAGCTACCCGCGGGCTGGAAATTCCGCTCTCCCATCCTGGAACAGGATCTGGTCTTCATGACCGACAACGGCAAGACCATGATCACCCAGGACGAGTTGGGCAACACCTATGATCGGACTGGGGGACCCTACAGCAACTACAAGCCGTAGCGGAGGGATAGATGGGGAGGGGATGGGAAATCCAACCGCACGGCGGCTGGAATGAGGGGAACTTAGCTTCGAAGGAAGGACCTCGGCAAGGGCACAGTGCGAGCCAGATGTGCAGACCTTGCCAGAAGTCTTACTTCGATGCTACCGTCTCCGGCACTCCAACCCCAATGCAACCCGTGCGGCGGGCCTTCCTAATCCGTAAGATCCGCTCCGTTAACGGCCAGGTGGCCATCGTCCGGGATGATCTGGAGAACCTCTACAGTGTCCGCATTCCTGGCATCCTCGATTTCCAGCCGTAGCATGAACAGCCTGGGGCTAGGCTTGTGAACTGCCCCTGCCCCATGCGTGAAGCTACTGCCCCTGCGGCGGTTTTGTCGGCAAAGGCCGGCAGCGCCCGTCATCCTCAGCAGCAGACGTGCGACGAAGCAGGCCAGGGCGCCGTCGTCGGTGACAGCTTCAGGGGCACTCCCCATCGCGAACGGGCGGCGAGGGGCTGCGACGGCATGACAGGGTTCCTCCGGACGCTGGTTCTGACGATCGGGCTTCTGTGCCATGGGCAGAGCGGCGCAACCGGCCTGCTGGCGGAACTCGACGCGTCGAGCCCCGCCGCCACCCTGGGTTCCTTCCACGCCGAGACGCAGGCGGGTCGAAGCCCTCTACGAGACCTACAGCGCGGCCCCGACGACCGCGACGCAGTTCGCCATGGCGGACGCCTTGCAGAGGATCGGTGCGCAGCTTTTCGACCTCAGCGAGATCCCGCACGCGACGCGGGTGAAGGCCGGCAATGCCGTCGTCGGCTACCTTGCCGACATCCTGCTCCGGCTGCCGGAGATCCCGCCGGAATCGGTCCCGGGTGGCGCCGGCGGGCCGCGCGGCGATCTGCCACCGCACTGGACGATCCCGGGCACCGAAATCCGCATGGTCCGGCTGGGTGAGGGTCCGCGCTCCGGAGACTACGTCTTCTCGGCCGCCACGGTGGCGCGGCTTCCAAAGATCCACGCCCAGGCCGAGGGCCTGCCCGCGCTGCGCCCGAGTGCGATCGGCGATTGGGCAACGGTGCAGCAGCGCATCGTCGGGCCCTGGCTGATGCGCCTGCCCCTGGAGCGCCTGCCGGCATCACTGCAGGCAACGATGCTCGGCACGCCGATCTGGAAGGTGCTGTTCACCGGCTTCATCGCCGCGACCATCGTCGTGGTCGTCCTGAGATGGCGGTCGCTCGTCGGCCGCTGGACGACGACGGGCTCGGCCTGGCGCCGCTACGCGCTCCGGCTCACCGTCCCGGTGCTGCTCGGCGTCTTGGTCGTGCTCGGCCATGGCTTCATCGCCTGGCAGGTGATCCCCTCGAGCGAGATCGCACGCGCCGAGACCCTGGTCGCCACCCTCGCGCTCTACGTGGCAGCCGCCTGGGCGGCCTGGTGCGCCTGCTGGCTGATCGCCGAGGCCATCATCGCGTCGCCCACCTTCCCGGACGATACCTTCGACGCGCACCTGCTGCGCATCGTGGCCCGCGTCGGGTCGCTGGTCGCGGCGGGCGGCATCCTGCTCTACGGCGCGAACGACATCGGCGTACCGGGCGTGGGCCTGCTCGCCGGCGTCAGCATCGGCGGCATCGCGCTCGCGCTCGCCGCGCAATCCACCGTCGAGAACCTGCTGGGGGGCGTCACCATCTTCGCCGACCGCCCCTTCCGCGTCGGCGACCAGATCCGCTTCGGCACCGGCAGCGGGACAGTGGAGTCGATCGGGCCCCGCTCCACGCGGATCCGCGGGGCGGACGGCACGCTGACGTCGGTGCCGAACGCCGATCTGGCCAAGGCGCAACTCGTCAACGTCTCGGCCCGACCGAACTGCATGTTCCAGCACAAAGTCGGCCTTCCCAGCGGTCTCTCCAGCGCGCGGATCGAGGCACTGCTGGCCGAGCTTCGCCGTCGCGTCGCAGCCCACCCGCTGGTCGAGACGGCACTCGGCCTGCCGCGGGTGCGCCTGGTCGGACTCGGTGCCGGCGAAAGGAACATCGAGATCGAGGTCTTCGCGCGGATCCTCACCACCTCCACCCCCGAGTTCCTCGAGGCGCAGGAAGCGCTGCTGCTCGACATCCTCCGTGGCGCGGAGGCTTGCGGGGTCGCTCTGGCCGACCCTGCGGCGGCGGGACAAGCGCGGGCATGAGGGGAAAACGGCGATTACGCTCGTCCGGGTCGGGCATCCTCTGGCGCGTGGCTGCGCGGGAAAGAGGGGCGAGAACAAGAGGTGGGCTTCGTCAAGGTACATGCCGCCTGCCCCGAGGGCCGCGGGTACACCGTCAAACAATCCAGTAGCCGGACATGGTCTGGCTGGAGGAAATCATGTCTGGCTTACAGATGCCGTCTTTGTTGGGTGCTGACATCATTGCTGCTGCTCGGCGGTTGCGCCACCCGCCCGATCAATCCGCCGATCACCCAGACCGACCCGAGCGCCGGCTACCGTTTCGAGACGCGCCAGGCGCGGGACAGGAACAAGGACAATCTGGTCATCCTCGCCTTCTCGGGCGGGGGCACGCGCGCCGCCGCCTTCTCCTACGGCGTCCTGGAGTTCCTGCGGCGCACCGAGGTGGTCGGACCGCAGGGCAACAAGATCCGCCTGCTCGACGCGGTGGACGTCATCACCGGCGTGTCGGGCGGGAGCTTCACGGCGCTCGCCTATGGTCTCTACGGCGACAAGCTGTTCGACGACTACGAGCAACGCTTCCTGAAGCGCGATGTGCAGGGCGAGATCGTCGCGCGCACCTTGAGTCCGTCCAATTGGGGCAAGCTGGGGTCCACCGGCTGGGGTCGTTCCGAATTGGCCGCCGAGCTCTACGACGAAATCCTGTTCAACGGTGCCACATTCGGTGATCTCGACCGCGGCAAGGGCCCGCTGATCCTGGCGTCGGCCACCGACATCTCGACCGGCTCCCGTTTCGTCTTCAACCAGCGCATCTTCGACGTCGTCTGCTCGGATCTCAATGCGGTCCCGCTCTCCCGCGCCGCGGCCGCCTCGTCGGCGGTGCCCGTGGTGCTCTCGCCGGTCACGATCAACAACTATGGCGGTACCTGCACAGCGGACACGCCCGCTTGGGTGAAGCCGTTCCTCGACTCCGACAACCCGCCACGGCCCGCCGCACGGGCCATCCGCTCGCTCAAGGCCGAGCAAAGCTTCCGCGACAGCGTCCATCGGCCCTACCTGCATCTGGTTGACGGCGGCGTATCGGACAATGTCGGCATGCGCGCGGTGCTCGATGCGCTGGAGATCCTCGAGGCGTTGCACGATGCCGGTCTGCCATCGCCGCTCGACGGCGCGCGCCGGATCATCGTGATCAGCGTCAATTCGCTGTCGTCGCCCCCGACCAACTGGGACGAGTCGGAGGCCCCGCCCGGCACCCTGGACATTCTGCTCAAGGCCGCCGGCACGCCGATCGACGCCTTTTCCTACGAGACGGTCGAACGGCTGAGAGACACGGCAGCGAGGTGGCAGACGTTGCGCCGGATCCGCAACTCGCCCGCCTACGCGGCCAACAAGGACCCCGCGGTCGCCGCCGCGTTGCGCGTTCCCGCGGCCGAGATCTATGCCATCGACGTGTCCTTCCCCAGACTGAAGGACAAGGCGGAACTGGACTATCTGAATCAGCAGCCGACGTCGTTCGTGCTGCCCGCCGAGGCCGTCGATCGCCTGCGCGCGGCGGCGGGAACCATCATGATGGACTCGCCCGACTTCAAGCGATTGCTCAAGGACGTCGGCGCCAGAGTCGTGCCGGCACCAGCCGCCACGGGAAGTCCGGCGACCGCCGGGCAGGGATCCTGACCGGCCATTGAGCCCGGTGGACCACCCCGCGAGGGCAAGGAAGTCTGCTAACCGCCCCGCGCCCAGGTGAAAGTGAAATCGACGATAGCGGCGAGCCGCCCCCTGGCTCGCTGCCCCCCCTCATCCCCCTCCCCGCCGAGCCCCTGGCCCTCGCGTTCCAGGCTCCGGGAGTGGCGCCGGCTGGCCAGCGCTCGCCGCCATCGGCTGGCCCTGGTCATCGCCGGCGCGGCGGCCTGGACCCAGGGCATGGCCGAGGCCTGCCTGAGAGAGCAGCCTGGGACCGGGGTCTGGCTCGCCGATGGACCCCTGACCCGCCCCCACCAACCCCTGGCCGCTGGCCTCAAGCTGCTGGGGCGGGAACTGGATTATCTGGTTTATGACGCCCAGGCCGGCTTCGATCCCGACAGCTTCGGTGCCGCCACTGGCGCCTTGCGCGGCGGTGGCCTGCTCCTGCTCCTGACGCCACCGCTACAGGACTGGCCCGACTTACCGGACCCCCAGGCGCGGCGCATCACGGTCGAGGGCTACGCCCCCGAACACCTCGGCGGCCGCTTTGTGGCGCGCCTGGCGCGGGTATTGGCAAGCCATGAGGGCCTGACCCTGATCGAACAAGGCAAGCCGGCATGGCTGACCGCCCCGCCGCCTTCAAAAAGCGCCCCAGCGCAAGCCCCGGCGCCCGCGTGCCCCGCGCCCGAGGACCCGGGAGCCACATACCGCACCCCGGATCAGGCCGAGGCGGTGGAAGCCATTTTGCACACGGCCCGGGGCCGTGCCCGGCGTCCCCTGGTCCTCATCTCTGATCGCGGCCGGGGCAAGACCGCGGCCCTGGGTCTCGCCGCGGGCCAATTGCTGGCCGAGGGCATGGCGCGCATCCTGGTGACGGCCCCGCGCCTGGCCGCCGTCGCCCCCCTCTTCCACCATGCCGCCGCCTGGCTCAAGCAGGGCCGGGTGCACGCCGATCGCATCGAGATCGGCCAGGGCGAGATCCGTTTCCTGCCACCGGATGCCCTCTGTCAGGGGACCGAGCCCGCCGACCTGCTGCTGGTCGATGAGGCGGCCGCCATCCCGGCGCCCCTGCTGGAGCGCCTGCTCGCGACTTACCCGCGCCTGGTCTTTGCCTCCACCATCCACGGCTACGAGGGCACCGGGCACGGCTTCGAGGTCCGCTTCCGCCATTCCCTCCAGCGTCTGACGCCCAATTACCGCCGGCTCGAACTCAAGACGCCCATCCGCTGGGCGCCGGACGACCCCTTGGAGGCCCTGGTCGCCCGCGCCCTGCTTATTGGATGCCGCCCCCGCCGCCGCTGGGGACCTGGCGGACGCCAACCCCGACAACTGCCGCTATGCCCGGCTCGACCGCGACGCCTTGGCCGGCGATGAGACCAGCCTGGCGCAACTCTTCGGCCTCCTGGTCCTGGCCCACTACCAGACGCGCCCCCTGGACCTGCGCCACCTCCTGGATGGGCCCAACATCCAGGTCCAGGTTCTGAGACACCGGGGCCAGATCGCCGCCACCGCCCTGGTCGCCCTGGAGGGCCGCTTTACCCCGGACCTGGCGCGAGACATCTACGAGGGCCGGCGGCGGCCGCGCGGCCACCTGCTGCCCCAGACCCTCAGCGCCCATGCCGGCCTGGAGGAGGCTCCACTCCTGGATTGGGCACGGATTCTGCGCATCGCCGTTCACCCCGCCGCCCAAGGCCGCGGCCTGGGTCGGCTCCTGGTGGGGAAAATCCAGGACCAGGCCCGGGCCGATCACCAGGATCTGGTGGGGGTCAGCTTTGGCGCCACCGGGAACCTGCTGCGTTTCTGGGAGGCCTGCGGCCTGGCCCCCGCCCACCTGGGCACCAGCCGCAACGCCGCCAGCGGCGCCCAGGCCGCCGTCGTCCTGGGCGCCCTGTCGGCAACCGGCGAGGCACTGGCCCGCCGCGCCCGGGAGCGCTTTAGCCGCCGCTTGCCCGCCCAACTCGCCGGCCCCTGCCGCGGCCTGGAGCCCGACCTGGCCGCCACCTTGCTGGCGATGACCGCCCCAGAGCCACCCCCGGCCGGCGACGAGCCGGACTGGCGCGAACTGGCGGCCTTCGCCTTCGCCCAACGGCCCTTCGAGGCCAGCTATACCTCCCTGCGGGCCTTGACGGAGGGCTATGTGGGGCCAGCCCTGCGGCAGGGTGATATCAGCCTCGGCCAGGCCATCCCCCTCATCGCCCTCGTGCTCCAACACCGGGACTGGGGGGAGGTCGCCAGGCTCACGGGCGCCGCCGGGCGGGCGGAGGTGATTCTTCGGATGCGGGAAGTGACCGCCGCCTTGCTGGTGGCCATGGGGAAGGGTCAGGGCCGCTAAACCCTGGAAAGAATGCCGCACTCCCGGGCGACGGAGTTGGTTGGGTGAGAAGCCTGAATTCCGCCCTGCGCGCTAACCCCTTCATCATTTGACCCTGGCATCCCCCCCCGCTCCCTGCCGTGCTGACCTCATATGACATAGGACCGCAGGGGCTCGAAGCCATTGAAGGCGATAGAGGCATAGGTGGTGGTATAGGCCCCGGTGCCCTCGATCAGGACCTCGTCCCCCGGGACCAGCGAGACGGGCAACTCATAGGGCGTCTTTTCGTAAAGGATATCCGCCGAGTCGCAGGTGGGGCCGGCAATGATGCAGGGGGTGGTCGGATCGCCATCGCGGGCGGTATGGATGGGATAACGGATAGCCTCGTCCAGGGTCTCGATCAAACCGCCAAACTTGCCGATATCGAGAAAGACCCAGCGCAAGGGGTCATCCTCCGCCTTCCTCGACACCAGGACGACCTCGGCCTTGATGAGGCCCGCATCGCCGACCAGGCCGCGACCCGGCTCGATGATGGTTTCTGGCAGGTGATCGCCGAAATGACGCCAGAGGGCCTGGTTGATAGCGCGGCCATAAGTCTCCAGGGCGGGTATGGCCGTCAGGTAGTGCGCCGGAAAGCCACCGCCGAGATTGACCATGCGCGGCCGGATGCCGTGATTCCTCAACTCGTGGAAAACGCTGGCGACCGCCGCCAGGGGCATATCCCAGGCGTCCGGGTTGGGCTGCTGGGAGCCGACATGAAACGAGATGCCATAGGCATCGAGGCCCAGGCGGTCGGCCTCGATGAGTACCCCCACGGCGAGATTCGGGGCACAGCCAAATTTGCGGGACAGGGGCCATTCGGCGCCAACGCACTCCGAAAGAATGCGGCAAAAGACCCGCGCTCCCGGGGCGACGCGGGCGATCTTCTCCGCCTCCTCCCGGCAATCAATGGCAAAGAGACTGATACCCCGGTCATGCGCCGCGGCAATATCCGCCTCCTTCTTGATGGTGTTGCCATAGGAGATGCGCTCCGGCGTGGCCCCGGCGGCCAGGGCCATGTCGATCTCGGGGACGCTGGCGCAGTCGAAACAGGAGCCCAGCCCGACCAGCAGTTCCAGGAGTTCCGGCGCCGGGTTGGCCTTGATGGCATAAAAGATACGGCTGTCGGGCAGGACGCGGGCGAAGGCGTGATATTTCGTCCGCACGGTCTCCCGATCAAGGATAAGGCAGGGGCTGGGTGGGTGCTGGTCGAGGAGGAATTGGCGGATGCGGTTAAGCATATTCATGGCCTGCGTCCGATTCAAGAGACTCCCACCCCGCACTAACCCTGCCTGCCCACATACCGATCCCGGGCCGCCTTGGCGCGCTCGAAGACCTCCAGCAGGGCCTCCCCATCGCCGCGCTCGACGTGAGCGGCCAGTTCGGCCAGCTCACGCTGGAACCGCGCGAGCATCTGGCCCAAGGCCTGACGATTGGCGAGGCAGATATCCCGCCACATGATGGGGTGGCTGGAGGCGATGCGGGTAAAGTCGCGGAAACCACCGGCGGCGTAGCGAAAGATCTCGTCATTTTCACGCAGCCGCGCCAGGCTATCGACCAGACCATAGGCCAGGAGGTGCGGCAGGTGGCTGGTGGCGGCCAGAACCTCGTCGTGATGATCCACCGCCATTTGCGTCACCTCGGCGCCACAGGCCTCCCACATGGCCTGGACCTGGGCGGTGGCCGCCGGGTCCGTATCCGGCAAGGGCGTGAGGATGACGCGCCGGTTGCGGTAGAGTTCGGCGAAGGAGGCATCGACCCCGCTCTGCTCCGTGCCGGCGATGGGGTGGCCGGGGACGAAACGCGGGGGCAACCGACCAAAGACCTGGCGGGCATCCTCCACCACGCTGCCCTTGACGCTGCCACCATCGGTCAGAATGGCGCCAGGGGCCAGATGATCGCGGATAGCGGCGAAGGTGGCGGCCATGGCCCCCAGGGGTACGGCGATGAAGACCAGATCGGCGCCGGCCACCGCCCGAGCCGGGTCCTGGTGGTAGCGGTCGATCACCCCCAGCTCGACGGCCCGTTGCAGATTGCCCAGCGAGCGCCCGCAGCCAACCACCTCGCCCACGAAGCCAGCCCGGCGCAGGGCCCGGGCCAGGGAGCCCCCGATGAGGCCGACGCCGATCACCGTGAGCTGCTGGATCATGCCGACAAGGCCGCCGCCAGGGCGGCGAGCAGGCGGGCGTTTTCCGCCTCGTGACCGATGGTGACGCGCAGGTGATTCGGCATGCCGTAGTTGGCTACCGGGCGGGTGATGCAGCCGGCGCGCAGCAGGGCCTGATCGATGGGAGCCGCCGGGCGGCCCAGGTCGAGGGTGATGAAGTTGCCTACCGAGGGGATATAGCCGATCCCCAACTGGCGGGCGCCCTCCTCCAGTTGCCGCATGCCGCTCCGGTTCAGTGCCAGGGAGGCCTGGACATGCGCCTCGTCGGCCAGGGCCGCCAGGGCCGCCGCCTGGGCGATGCTGTTGACGTTGAAGGGCTGGCGGACGCGGTTGAGCAGGTCGGCGATGTGGGGGTGGCTGAGGCCGTAGCCCACCCGCAGGGCCGCCAGGCCATGGACCTTGGAGAAGGTGCGAGTGACGATGAGGTTCGGGAACCGGTCGAGCCAGAGGGTGGCGTCCGGGAAATCCGGATCCTCCACATACTCGGTGTAGGCCTCGTCCACCACGGCCACGCAGGTATCCGGCAGATCCGCCAGGAAACTGGCCAGGCTGTCGGCATTGAGCCAGGTCCCGGTGGGGTTGTTGGGATTGGCGATCCAGACCACCCGCGTGCGCTCGTTGACCAGGGCCGCCATGGCCTCCAGGTCGTGGCCAAAGTCCATGGCCTTGGCGACGCGGGCCGTGGCCCCCACCGCCTGGGTGCCGATGGCATAGACCGCGAAGGCGTGCTCGGAGAAGACCGACTCCTGGCCCGGGTGCAGAAAGACGCGGGCAACCAGATCGAGGACATCGTTGGAGCCATTGCCGAGGGTGACGGCGGCGGCCTCCAGGCCATGACGCTCGGCCAGGGCCCGGCGCAACTCGAAGCCACCCCCGTCCGGATAGCGCCCCAACTCCGCCAAGGCAGCCATTGCCGCCTCCCGCGCCAGGGTGCCCGGACCGAGGGGGTTTTCGTTGGACGCCAGCTTGATCGAGTGGGTGATACCCAGTTCCCGCTCCAGCTCGGAGAGGGGCTTGCCAGGGATATAGGGCTGCAGGCCAGGCAGGCCGGGAGCCGTCAGCTTGAGAAAGGGGTTGACAAGGGTGGTCATACTTGTGGCTCGGCAGGAGGTACTAGATCACGGCCTTGGGATAGGAACCCAGGACCCGGAACAGGCTGGTGGTCCGGCGTAGGGTCTCCAGGGCCGGGGCGACGGTCTCGTCTTCACGGTGGCCCTCGATATCGACGAAAAAGACATAGTCCCAGAGTCCCCGCCGGGAGGGACGGGACTCGATGCGGGTCATGCTGATGCCATGGGCCGCCAGGGGCTCGAGCAGGCCGTAGAGGGAGCCGGCCTCGTTATGGCAGGAGAGCAGCAGGCTGGTCTTGTCGTCGCCGCTGGGGCGGGCATCCTCGGTGCCGATCACCAGGAAGCGGGTGGTGTTGCCCGGCTCGTCCTCGATGCAGCGCTCCAGGATATCCAGATCGTAGATATCCGCGGCTGCCTCGCCGGCCACCGCCGCCGCGGCGGGATGGCTGGCGGCTAGTCGGGCGGCCTCGGCGTTGCTGTCCACGGCAATACGCTCGGCCAGGGGCAGGTGGCGATCCAGCCAGCCCCGGCATTGGGCCAGGGATTGCTGGTGGGAAAACAGCGTTTGGATCGCCGCCAGGTCTGGCTCCCGGCTCATCAGGTGATGATGGATGCGCAGGCTGACCTCCCCGGCGATATTCAGGGGGGAGCGCATGAACATGTCGAGGGTGTGATTGATGACCCCTTCGGTGGAATTCTCCACCGGCACCACCCCGTAGTGGCAGGATCTGGCCTCGACCTCCCGGAAGACATCACCGATGCTGCCAACCGGAACCGTGTTGGCGGCGTGGCCGAAGTGCTTGACCGCCGCCGCCTGGGTGAAGGTCCCCGCCGGACCCAGGAAGGCCACTGCCAGGGGCTGCTCCAGGGCCAGGCAGGCGGACATGATCTCGCGGAAAAGGCGGGCCATGGCCTCCCCGCTCAGGGGACCCGGGTTGCGGGCCTTGATCCGGCGCAGCACCTCCGCCTCGCGGCCCGGGCGATAGAACTGGCTATCGCCCACCTCGAGCTTGATGAGGGCCACTTCATGGGCGCAGGCGGCGCGGGCGCTGAGGAGGCGCAGAATCTCCCCATCGATGGCATCGATACGCTGACGCACATCCGCCAACCGGTCCTCGGAGGTCATGGCCCCGCCCTCCCCCGCCCGCCCTTGAGCCAAGGCATCAGGCCTCTTCCTTCTCGCAGCCAAGGCATCGCACCGAGAGTACACCGGGGATGGTGCGCAACCGTGCCACCGTCTCCTTGGGCACCCATTGATTGACATCGATGAGGGTCACGGCGATGTCCCCACGCGAGCGGTTGAGCATATCGAGGATGTTGAGTCCCGCCGCCGCCAGGTCGGTGGAAATCTGTCCGACCATGTTGGGCACATTGCTATTGACCACGGCCAGGCGGAAACCGCCATTGCGCGGCAGCAGGATCTCGGGGAAATTGACCGCGTTGGTGACATTGCCAGCCTCCAGCCAGCCGCGCACCTGGTCGGCGACCATGATGGCGCAGTTATCCTCCGCCTCGACGGTCGAGGCCCCAAGATGCGGGAGGGTCACGACGCGGGGATGATCCTTCAAGAGGTTGCTCGGGAAATCGCACACATAGGCGTAGAGATGACCAGAGTCCAGGGCCGCCACCGCCGCCTTGTCGTCGATGATGCCGTTGCGAGAGAAATTGAGCAGCACCCCGCCCTTGCGGATGTGGCGCAAGCGCTCGCCGTTAATCATGCCGCGAGTCTCTTCGGTGAGCGGTACATGGAAGCTGATGAAATCCGACCGGGCGACCAGGTCGTCCACGCTCAGGGCCTGCTGGACATCGGCGGCCAGTTGCCAGGCCCGCTGCACGGTAATGGTGGGATCGTAGCCGATGACCTTCATGCCCAGGGCGCGAGCGACATTGGCAACCTGGACGCCGATAGCGCCGAGGCCGATCACCCCCAGGGTGCGGCCAGGCAGCTCGAAGCCAACGAACTGCTTCTTGCCGCTCTCCACCGCCTTGTTGATGACCGCGTCGTCACCCTCCAGGCCGCGGGCGAAGGCCCAACCTTGGGCGATGTTGCGCGCCGCCAGCAGCATGCCCGCCACTACTAATTCCTTGACAGCATTGGCATTGGCGCCGGGGGCGTTGAACACGGGCACGCCCCGCTCGGACATGCGCGCCACCGGGATGTTGTTGACGCCAGCTCCGGCACGGCCCACGGCCCGCAGGGAGGCCGGGATCTCCATGTCGTGCATGCTGGCGGAACGTACCAGAATGGCGTCCGGATGCGCGATCTCCGAGGCGACCTCGTACTTTTCGCGGGGGAGCCGGTTCAGGCCAGCGACGGAGATATTATTGAGAGTCAGTATCTTGTACATGATTCTTTCAGCAACCCTTAGCCGTATTTACGCTCGAACTCGGCCATGAAATCGACCAGGGCCTTGACGCCCTCTTCGGGCACGGCGTTGTAGATGCTGGCCCGCATGCCCCCGACGGAACGATGGCCCTTGAGGGTCAGGAGCCCGGCGGCCTTGGCCTCGGCCAGGAAGCTGGCGTCCAGTTCCGGATTAGCGAGGGTAAAGGGGACATTCATCCAGGAGCGGCAATCCGGACGTACCGGGTTGGCGTAGAAGCTCGAGGCATCGATGGCGCCATAGAGGAGCTTGGCCTTGCGCTCGTTGATGACCGCCATTTGCTCCAGCCCGCCCAGTTCCCGCAGCCATTGGAATACCAGGCCCGCCAGGTACCAGGCATAGGTCGGGGGGGTGTTGTACATGGACTCGTTATCGGCGTGAATCTTGTAGTCAAACATGGTCGGCGTGCCCTCCATGGGCTGGCCGATCAGATCCTCGCGGACGATGACGATGGTCAGTCCCGCTGGGCCCACGTTTTTCTGCGCGCCGGCGTAGATGAGGCCGAAGCGGGAGACATCGAT
This sequence comes from uncultured Gammaproteobacteria bacterium, assembly GCA_963841065.1. Classification (GTDB taxonomy): domain Bacteria; phylum Pseudomonadota; class Gammaproteobacteria; order Chromatiales; family Chromatiaceae; genus M0108. The sequence goes on from CAWJBI010000036.1 coordinate 14,867, forward strand.
GGGACGGGACAGGATGGTGGAAGACATATCCGCCACCAGGGGGATGTCGCCGGTTACCGGGACGTAGGGAAATTCGACCCCTTCGATGGTCTCGTTGGGGGTGTAATGGACATAGGAGGCGTCATCGCCCAGGAGCAGGTCAACCTGGGCCGGCACGCTGGTGAAACGACCTTCGATGCCCCCTTCCGTTACCGCTACGGTGCAATACCGCTTGGCTTCCTGGATGGCCTTCTTGGACCAGGAGCCGGTCTTAAGGTAAGCCGCGTCCTGGCCGCCGCGCAGCAGGTTCATGGGTACCATGGCAAACTGGCTTGAGGCACCCCCCTGCAGGAACAGAACCTTGTAGTGGTCGGGGATCGCGAGCAGGGCGCGCAGGTCCGCCTCCGCCGCCGCGGCGATGGACATATATTCCTTGCCTCGATGGCTCATCTCCGCCACACACATACCGCTGCCATGCCAGTCCAGCATCTCATCCCTGGCCTGGATAAGAACGGAGTCCGGCAGCATGGCCGGACCAGCGCTGAAGTTATAGGGTCTTGCCATGGTCGTAACTCCGTATCAATAGGAATATCAAAAATTTGTGAAAAAATTGCTCGGCGGTCGCACGTCCCCTCAAGCCAACTCCTCGCCATCGGCGCCCTCGTCCTCGCCTTCGTCGCCTTCCTCCGCGCCACCTTCCAGGGCAAGGATACGCTCCACGCCCGCCAAGCGCTCGCCCTCGCCGACGCGGATGAGCTTGACACCCTGGGCGGTGCGGCCAACGGTGGGGATCTGCGCCACGGTGGTGCGCACCAGGGTGCCGCCAACGGTAATGAGCATGATCTCATCCTCGGGCCGCACCAACACGGCACCCACCTGGGGCCCGTTGCGCGCGGAGGTGCCGATGGCGATTACGCCCTTGGTGCCGCGCCCCTTGGTCGGAAAATCCTCCACCGGGGTGCGCTTGCCATAGCCATTCTCCGTCACCCCCAGCACGGTGCAAGCCGGATCGACCACGAGCATGGCGATGACCCGCTGGCCTTGGTCCAGCATGATGCCGCGGACGCCATGGGCACCGCGCCCCATGGAACGGACCTCGGTCTCCCGGAAACGCACCGCCTTACCCGCGGAGCTGAAGAGCAGGATCTCCTGCTCGCCATCGGTAATGGCCACGTCGACCAGGCGCTCATCCTCGTGTAGATCCAGGGCGATGATACCCCGCGACAAGGGCCGCGAAAATTCCAGCAGGGGCGTCTTTTTAACCGTGCCCGCGGTGGTGGCCATGAAGACAAAGTGGCCCTCGTCATACTCCCGCACTGGGAGAAAGGCGTTGATGCGCTCGCCCTCGCCCAGAGGCAAGAGATTGACCATGGGCCGGCCCCGCGCCGCCCTCCCCGCCTGAGGCAACTCATAGACCTTGATCCAATAGACCTTACCCAGGCTGGAAAAGCACAGTACGGTGTCGAGGGCATTGGCGACGAACAGCTTGTCGATAAAGTCCTCGTCCTTGGTCGCCGTCGCCGAGCGCCCCTTGCCGCCGCGCTTCTGGGCCTGGTACTGACTCAAGGGCTGGGCCTTGGCGTAACCGGCGTGCGACAGGGTCACCACCATATCCTCGGGGGTGATCATGTCCTCCAGGGTCAGGTCGGTGTGATCCGTCAGGATCTCGGTGCGGCGGGCATCGGCATACTGGTCGCGGATCAGCACGAGTTCGTCGCGAATGACCGCCATGAGACTGTCCGGGCAGGAGAGGATGGCGAGCAGATCGGCGATGGCCGCCAGGATCTCCTCGTATTCCTTGATGATTTTATCCTGCTCCAGGCCCGTCAGGCGATGCAGGCGCAGGTCGAGGATCGCCTGGGCCTGGGCCTCGCCCAGTCGGTAACCCTCCGCGCTCAGGCCCAGCCCCGCATCCAGGTCGTCGGGGCGGGTCTGGCTGGCGCCGGCCCGCGCCAACATGGCCGAGACCGCCCCCGGCCGCCAGAGGTGCTCCATGAGCCCGGCCTTGGCCTCGCCGGGGCTGGCGGAACGCTTGATGAGGTCGATCACCTCGTCGATATTGGCCAAGGCCACCGTCAGACCTTCCAGGATGTGGGCCCGGCCCCGGGCCTTGCGCAGCTCGAAAATAGCGCGCCGCGTCACCACATCGCGGCGGTGACGCAGGAAGTATTCCAGCAACTGCTTGAGGTTGAGCAGGCGTGGCTGGCCATCCACCAGTGCCACCATATTGATGCCGAACACCGACTGCATGTTGGTGTGCTGGTAGAGGTTATTGAGCACCACGTCCGGGTAGTGGTCGCGCTTGACCTCGATGACCATGCGCATGCCGTCCTTGTCCGACTCGTCCCGGAGTTCGGCGATGCCCTCGATCTTCTTCTCCTTGACCAGCTCCGCAATCCGCTCCAGCAGCCGCGCCTTGTTCACCTGGTAGGGCAGTTCGGAGACGATGATGGCCTCGCGGCCGCTGCGCTTCTCCGTCTCCACATGGGTGCGGGCCCGCATGACGACTCGCCCCCGCCCGGTCCGATAGGCCTCGCGGATACCCCGCACGCCGTTGATGATGGCGGCGGTCGGAAAGTCCGGCCCCGGGACCAGCTCCATGAGTTCCTCGATCCCGATCTCTGGCCGCTCTATCACCGCTAGGCAGGCCTCGATCACCTCGCGCAGGTTGTGCGGGGGGATGTTGGTCGCCATGCCCACCGCGATACCGGAGGAACCGTTGACCAGCAGATTGGGAAAGCGCGCCGGAAGGACCTTGGGCTCATGCTCCGACTCGTCGTAATTGGGTGAGAACTCGACGGTTTCCTTGTCCAGATCCTCCAGCAGGCTGTGGGCGATGCGCGCCATGCGCACCTCGGTGTAACGCATGGCCGCCGGGGCGTCGCCATCCACGGAACCAAAGTTACCCTGCCCGTCCACCAGCATGTAGCGCATGGAAAAGGGTTGCGCCATACGCACGATGGTGTCATAGACCGCCGTATCGCCATGGGGGTGGTACTTACCGATGACGTCGCCAACCACGCGCGCCGATTTTTTGTAGGGCTTATTCCAATCGTTCCCTAGTTCACTCATGGCAAAGAGGACACGCCGATGGACGGGTTTGAGCCCGTCGCGCACGTCCGGTAAGGCTCGGCCCACGATCACGCTCATGGCGTAATCCAGATAGGACCGACGCATTTCGTCTTCCAGATTGACGAGGAGAACTTCTTTGGCAAACTCCGGCATAAGGATCGCTAACCTACTAGAGGCAATGGCAAACAAGGACTAACGGCAAGGGTGGACAGAGGTGTCCGGCCCCCAGGGGCGTGCGGCTTGAGCCCATCGAACTAAACCCGGCAATTCTACCATGCGGGGGTGGTAAGCCGCACTCCAAGTTCGCTTTTTGGTTCCCTCATGTACCATCCAGTACCCCTGAACCATGCGTGTCATCGACGAACATTCGACCTTCCGCCAGGACTGGGATGCCTTCATGGTCCTGCTGATCATGGCCACCCGTGTGTCATCCCCTTCCGACTCGCTTTCCGCCACCTCGTCTTGCCGTTTAGGGGCGACGGCCTTTCAGGAGGTTCTTAAGCAGGTCGCGGCCATCCATACGGAACGGGTCGACAACCTCACTCTCAAAGGAGTCGTCCTGTAACCCGAGGGGGCGATTTCCTGACGCCACGGGTGGGCACCCTCAAAGGATCGCGAAGGGTAACCCGAGCGATGTGACTCAGAGCATGGGACGCAGGATCGTCTTCTCCAGGCGCCGGGCCGCGAAGACGATGATCGAGACCAATGCCAGATACACCATTCCGGCTATGAGATAGGCCTTGAAGTATTGAAAGGTCCGGGTAGCCAACTCCTGGACCTCGGCAAAGAATTCGGTGTACTGGATCAGGAAGGCCACGGAGCTGTCTTTCAGATTGAGGATCGCCTGGTTCGTCAGAGCCGGCACCGACAGGCGAAGAACCTGAGGCAGGGTGATGTGCCTGAACACCTGCAGGCCCGATAGCCCTTGGGCTCGGGCGGCCTCCAGTTCGTCCTGATCCAGACCGTTATAGGCGGTCCTGAGGTAACGGGCATTGTAGGCGGCAACATTCAGGGTGAAGCCGATGACCGCCACGGCCAGGGGCGGGAGGCGCATTCCCCATTGCGGCAGGCCGTAATACATCAGGAACAGGAGCACGATCAGTGGCGTCCCGATGAAGAAGGAGATGTAACCCTCGGTCAGGCGGCGCGTAACTGATCCAGGACTCAAGGTCAAATAGAAAACCAGGATACCGCCAACCAGTCCGCTCAAGGTGATGATGACCGCGAGTAACAGGGTGTTGCCGAGCCCCGCGAGAATCTGGGGCCCATACTCCAGAACCTCATGCAGGAAGGCCAGCCAGCCGGTCATGGGTTCTGGGTCTCGCGGCCAAAGAAGGCGCGGATATGAGGGTCGTCATGGTCATCCAGCAAATGATCGGCATCACCCTCCGCCCGCACCCGGCCATGGTCCAGGAACAGAACCCGATCGGAGATGTGGCGGGCCAAAAAGACATCATGGGTAACGCAGAGCATGGTCACGTTATCCAGGTAAAGCTGGTTGATCAGGGCGACGACCTCCCGCGCCATGCGCGGATCCAAGGCCGATGTCGGTTCGTCAAAGAAGAGCACCGCCGGGTCCATGGCCAAGGCCCGGGCGATGGCCACCCGTTGTTTTTGTCCGCCCGAGAGTTGGGCTGGAAACTTCTTCTCGTGGTCCTCCATGTTCATGCGGCGCAGTTCATGCCTGGCTCTGGCGGTCGCCTCGCCATCGGCCAGGCCCCGGAGTTTGCGCAGGCCCAGCTTGATGTTGTCCAGGGCACTGAGATGACGGTAGAGGGCGAAGTTCTGGAAGACGAAACCGATACGCTGCCGCAAGGCGCGCACATCCGTTTCAGGACGGGTGACCTCTTCGCCGCGAAAGATTACTTGTCCCGAAGTGGGCTCCGTCAACCGGTTGATGCATCTCAGCAGGGTTGATTTGCCGCAGCCGGAAGGCCCCATGATGACCTTGACTTGCCCTTCCTCAAGATCCAGATCGACCCCGTCCAGGACCAACTTGCCATCGAACTCCTTGACCAGATTCCTGACTTCCAGTAGCGCCATGCCTGACCTCAGAGTCGGATGAATCCAGGGACGGAGAATCGGCGTTCGATAGCCCGCACCAGGAACAGCATGAGTTTATAGATGCCGAAATAGAGCAGACCGATGGCGAGATAGATCTCCAGCCCTCTGAGGGTCGTGGCGGCCAAGGCCATGGCTTGCTTCATGATCTCGGGCAGGCCAACGGTATAGGCAAAGGGCGAATACTTCAGCACGGTCGTGAATTCATTGAGCATGCCGGGTACGGCGAAGCGCAACATTTGGGGCATCTCGATCGACAGCAAGATCTGGGTCCGGGTCATGCCCATGGCCTCGGCGGCCATGATCTCGTTGGGATCAACCCCCTCGAAGGCGCCCCGAAAGACTTCGGCCAGATAGGCCCCGGCAATGAGCCCCAGGCTGAGCATCATGGCGGCCAGGGGCGGCACATTGAGACCGATGCCGGGCAGGCCAAAATAGACGAGAAAAAGCAGCACCAACACCGGGATGCCGCGAAAAATATAGGTGTAAGTATCCAGGAGGCGATCCAGGGCCCTCAGGCGCAGGCGCGCCAAGAGGGCGATACCCAATCCGGTCGCCAACCCGGTCCCGATGCAGGCGAGGGTCACCAAAATGGTGTAACCCGCGCCCGTCGCGAGCAGGCCGAGGATTTGTAGAAAATTCATTGACCCTGGGTCTCGGTCAATTGAGCCACTTGTCGGCGATGATCTTCAGTTTCTCGGGCCCGAGCTCTTTCAAATAGCGGTCAAAATCATCCCGCAAGGGCGAACCCTTGGGAAAGGCAAAGCCAAAGCGATCGAAGCCGGTGAACACATAGGCATCCTGGATAGGCAACTGCTTGCGATAGACCGCGGCCACGGTGCCGTCAAGGAAGGCCAAGTCCACCTGCCCATTCTGCAGATCGGCCAGGACCTCGTTGTAGCTGGGATAGAGTTTGACCTTGTCGAGGTTGTAGAGACCCTTCGGCTCCATTTGGGTTTTGATGAAATCCGTGTAGGCCATGCCCCGCGGATAGCCCGTGGAATAGTTTTTCCACTCGGCCAGATCCGTGAATTGGATATTCCGGCTCTTCAGGCTCATCAGATTCCAGGTGTTCTCGAGGTAGGGCTGGGAGAAGTCCATGACCTCCTTGCGCTTGTCGGTGATGGAAATACCGGAGAAGGCCACCTCGGCCTGCCCGCCCACGACGGCGCCGAGCATGCCTTGCCAATCGTAGGAGGTGATCTTCAGACTACAGCCGCGCGACTTGCAGTAACCCTCGAAAATCTCGAGATCCATGCCTTTGGTCTGGCCGTTTTCCTCGAAAAGGTTCGGAGGAGAGGCCGGCGAGACGGCGACCCGAATTTCCTTGGTATTATCTTGCTTGGAACAACCCGCGATGAGCAGCAGTCCCGCCAAAAATAATATCAGCGTTTTCATGCGATTGGCCCCTAATGATTAAAGTTTGATTACCTGGCCAGAAAGGGCCGGGGTGATTATGACGTTTTCACGTCCACCTTGGCGCGCCTTTTTGGATCCGTCCGGCGGTCGATATGGTCGAGAGCCAACCCCAAGACCCAAATGACCAGGAAGTAGATGGCCGCCACCATCAGCAAGGGGAAGAAGGCCTCGAAGGTGCGGCTGCGGATGATGTCGCCAGCCTTGGTGAGATCCTGGACACCAATATAGCCGACGATGGAGGTCATCTTGACCATGGAAATGAACTCCCCACGATAGACCGGCAGGATGCGGCGCGTCGCCTGGGGCAGGACAATGTACAAGAAGGCCTGGACGCGCGTGAAGCCCATGGCGATGCCGGCCTCGTTCTGGCCCCGATCCACGCCCTCGATGCCGCTACGGAACATCTCGGAGACATAGGCGGCGAAGTTCATACCGAAGGCGATGACCGCCACGAGCAGGGGGTCGATATTCACCGAAGCGAAGGCAACGTAAAAGATCAGCATTAACAGCAGCAGCACGGGCAGACCGCGTATCAGGAAGATGTAGCCCGAACCGAAAAGGCGTAGCCAGGATTGGGGAGACATGCGCAGCCAGCAGACCAGGGCGCCGAGCAGGGTACCCAGGATTGTCGAGGCCACCGAGATCAGAACGGTCACCCAGAGACCTTTGAGGATCAGCTTCCACCGCTGTTCGAGAACGAAGTTGGCGTAAAAGCTGTCCTGAAGTTCCGCGATGAAGCCAGGCTTAGGCCCGCCCTCCCCCTCTGAATCCGGCCCCGACGCCCCCCCCGCCCCGCTCCCGGCCAAGTTCTTCTTCAGGGCCAGGGTGACCGAGGAAACCTCGGCGTAAGGGATAGAGAAGCTGACTTGCCGCTGGCGTTCCTGGGTCACCGCCAGGGCCGAGACCACAAGATCCAGCTTGCCGGCGGCCAGGGCCGGGATCAGGGCACTGAATTCCAGAGGCGAGATCTCCAGGCGCAGGTTCTCATGGGCGGCGAAACGGCGAGCCAGTTCGATGTCGAAGCCGACATACTCGCCGTTCACCATGCCAACGTAAGGCAGGCCGACGAAGACCGAGGTGCCCAGGCGCAGCGCCGGGCCCGTCTCGGGCAAGGGAATATCCGGGATTTTGGCCTGGTGGGGATCACCTTCGAACCAGCGTATGTGCATCTTGGCATGGGTGCCATCGGCCAGGATGCCGGCCATGAAGCGGTCAAAGCGCTCGCGCAGGTCCCGGTCCTGGTGACGGAAGGCGGCGGCCTGGGGCACGGGCAGGATGGGTTCACCCAGCAGGCCGATCTCCGGGTTAGCCTTGAGGATATCCGGGGCGCTGGTGGCGATGATGATGCCGGCATCCACCTTGCCGGTCTTGAGGGAGGTAATGAGATCGGCATGGCCCGTGAGATGGATGACCTCGGCCTCGGGGTAGGTACGGGCCACGTACTGGTCCTGAATAGCACCGGCGAAGACGGCGATGCGCCCCCGGGCCAGGTCGTCCAGGGAGCGCCAGCCATCGGCGGCAATGGGGGAAGGAGGAGCTTCGGGCCGGGATTCCCCAGGTCCCACCGCCGGGTCAGTGGCTAGATTCCGTTTCTGGACCAGGGCGGCGGAGTGCTCATGATCATAGGGGACGGAGAAGTCGACCTTGGCGCGGCGTTCATCGGTGATGGAGAGACGCGACAGGATCATGTCAATCTTGCCGACGGCGAGGGAGGCAATGAGGGCATCGAACTCCATCGGCACCATCTCCAGCCGTAGGCCTTCCCGGGCGGCGAAGGTCTGCAGCACCTCCATGTCGTGGCCGATATAGCGCCCGTCGGCCTGGGCGATGAAGGGCAGGCCGACCATCAGGGAGGTGCCGACCCGGAGGGTCTCGCCGGCCGTGGCCGGGGGGATGTCGGGCATCAGGACCGACTCGGGGTGGTCAACCAGCCAGCGGCGCTGAATCCCGGCCAGGGTGCCGTCCGCCCGCGCCGCCGCCACGAAGCGGTCGAAGCGCTGGCGGAAGCGTTCGTCCCCCTTGGGGAAGGCGGCGCCAATGGGCATGTCGTAAAAGTCGTCGGCCAACACCGCCAGTTCCGGGTCGTCCAGGGCGATGGCCCGAATGGAGACCGCCTCGGTGATGGCGGCATCCACCTTGCCGGTCTTGACCGCCAGGACGAAATCGGCCTGGCTGTTGAAGCGAAGGATCTCCGCCTGGGGAAAGGCGCGGGTGGTAAAAACGTCCTGGGCGGTGCCGGTAAAGACGGCAATCCGACCCTGGGCCAGGTCAGCCATGGATTGCCAGCCCCCTCCCCCGACCCGCGGCCGCCGGGGTTTGCCGAGGCTGGCGCGCCACCGGCGCCTGGGTCTGGGCCGCGGTCGGGTCTGGGGTGGCGAGTTTCTCCCGGCGGACGATGGCCGCGGCCTGGCTTCCTGTCTCGCCGGATTGGCCCGCGGCCGCCGCCAACTCGGTAGTCGCCGAACTCCGCTCACCGCCAGCCCCGACGCTGGTCGGGTTCTGGGATCCCTGATCGCAGGACAGCAAGGTCAGGGATGCCAATACCAGCAAGCACCAAGAGAGAATGGCGTTGGCGAATTTCATCGCGGTTTCCTGTGGTGGCGCATGTGCTTCGAGCCTCTTCGTCCTCGGCCTGGCGGAGCCCAATCCTTAGGAGGAAGGGCTGACACGTGAGGGAATCACGAGAACCTGGGCATTGATGAAATGGCCCTTGATCGCATCCTGGATCCGGGTCGAAACTTCATAGACCTGCCCCATGGTCTTGTCCGGATGAAATTCCAGAAACAATTCCACGAAGACCTGACTGCCCGCCCGGCGGCTACGGAAGCCATGTATCTGTTCATAATCGTCGAAGTGATTGACGAGTTCCCGGACGATGACGATCTCGTCGTGCTCCTCCAGGCTCCTGTCGATGAGATCCCCAAAGGTCCCGGAGAGAATGTCGCCAATGGACCTCACCACGATCACGATCAGAATCAAAGCGGCGCCGACATCGATGAGATAGGCCCCCTCGAACTGACTCAGGAGCAGGGAGGTGCCCACGGCGCCAATGATCAGGAAATCCTCCAGGGCACCCATGCGCATCATGCGCCACATGGCCTCGAAGATGGGTGCGTGTTCGGACCTCGCCAACTGGAGATTTCTGATCCAGAGCCAGGTCGACAATATCAGGGAAAAGCTGGTCAGGAAGATACCGATCAAGCCACCCTCGGGGGTGGTGGGATGACTGATTTTCTCGATTATCTCGTAGCTGATAAAGAGGACCGCCAGGATCATGGTCAAGGCCACCAGGCTAGTGGAGACCATCTCCAGGCGTCCAAAGCCATAGGTGTTTTTAAGGTCCGGGCCCTGGGCCATCCGCTTGACCGTGTACAAGGACAGGGCCGAGGCCAGGGCCCCCGTCAGGGCGATGACAAAGTTGGCCACAAAGACGATGGAGTTGGAGGTCAGCATACCCACCGTGGAGGCGCCCAGGGTGTAAATCTCCATGCCCAGGGTGATGGCAAGCAAGCGTTGCTTTGTCTCGTGATTGAGCGCCGAGGAAAAACCGCTCATGGCAAGATCAGCCCTCCCGGGCGCTTAAATGCTTGATCAGGGTCAATTGGTTGCAGCCGTCCTGGCGCTGGTAAGTGACTTCATCCATCAAGGTGCGCATGAAATGAATACCCAGGCCGCCAATCGGACGATCCTCGACCGAGCCATCGAGGACGGCGGCCGGGGCCTCCTCCAGAGGATTGAAGGGCTTGCCGTCATCCGTGAGGATGGCGGTCAGATGCCCGGGTTCCGCGCGCAACCGCAGACTGATCTCGTGGGGCAGCGCGTCGTCGTAACCATAGGAGACAATGTTGGTCAGCAGTTCGTCCAGCACCAGATTGAGCTGGTAAATATGCTGGACCGAGAGGCCGCCCTCCTCACCGAAGGCCTCAATCCGCTCCGCGAGTTGAGAGACATCGTTAAGGTCGTTCCGCAGGGTAAAATTTTGTTCCAGGACCATGATATTTAATCCCTTTAGAATTGGGGCGGCCCCTGTCACCGCGGGATGGGCATGGTGGTAGCGTCGGACTGAGCGGCCCCGGTAGTGCCTCCGCGGGTAACCATCGGGCTATCGGCGCAGAGTGGGCCAGCAGTTTAACAAAACCCCCAGCGGGTCGGCGTTGAAGATACAGGCTCGCAACCAGGCAGAACCACGATGCTAAATTGCCAGCCAGGGGCGGCTGTGATAGCGTCTTTGGCGTAAACTTGTGCCTCTTCCATCCCTTGCACTGGTGCCGACATGATCACCTTCGCCGAAGAATTCCTGCTGCTGGCCCATGACGAGAAGACTGGCGACTTCGCCGATGTCGGCTTCAGCGTCATGAGCGCCGCCCTCGCCGGGGCCGCCCTGATGGACCTCGCCCTTCTCAATCGCATCGACATGGACACCCGCCGGCTGGTCCTCATTAATCGAGACGAGACCGGCGAACCCGTGCTGGACTTTTGCCTGGCCCGCATCGTCGTCAGTGCCGACCTCATCACGGCCGAAGACTGGGTTGATGAGCTATCCCGGCACGGCGAGGTCCTGCGCGACATGGCTCTGGACAGGCTGGTGGCGCGCGGCATCCTCCAGCGCGAGAACAAGCGCTTCCTCTGGGTTTTCAATACCCGCGTCTATCCCATGATGGACAATCGCGAGACGGTCGAAGTCAAGCGGCGCCTCTCCAACATCCTCTTTAGCGAGGAGATTCCGGACCCCCGCGACACCTTCCTCATCGCCCTGGCCGATGGCAGCGACCTGCTGAGCCGGGTCTTCAACCCAGACGAGGTGGATCGCCGCCGAGAGCGCATCAAGGGCATAGTACGCCTCGACATGCTCGGCCAGGTGGTGTGCGATTACGTGCGCGATACCCTCAACGCCCCCCTGATTCCACCCCCGGGTCTCTGACCCGCTCGGCCAGACCCTGACCCTGCTCCGCCCTATAGTCTGATCATCGCCGTTTATCACCATGCTGACCTTCGCCGAGGAATTCCTGCTGCTGGCCCATGACGAGGAGAGTGGTGACTTCGCCGAAATGGGTTTCCCGGTGATGAGTTGCGTGCTCGCCGGGGCCGCCCTTATGGATCTCGCGCTGCAGGGGCGAATCGACTCCGACCAGCACCACCTCATCCTCGTTGACCCCAAGCCGGTTGACGAACCAATTCTCGACTTCTGCCTGGCCCGGATCGCCGAGACCAGGGAGCCCAAATCCATCCAGGACTGGATCACCGCGCTCGCGATCCATGGCGCCCGGTTGCGAAGCCTGACCATCGACCGCCTCCTGGCCCGAGGCATTCTGGAGCGCGCCAACAAGCGCTTTCTCTGGGTCTTTCACACCCGTGTCTATCCCCTCATCGACGAACGCGAAACAGTCGAGGTCAAGCGCCGCATCGCCAACATCCTCTTCACCGACGACATTCCCGATCCCCGGGATACCTTCCTCCTGGCTCTGGCGGAACGCAGCGGCCTGCTGACCGAGGTCTTTAGTCAGGCGGTAGCGGAGGACCGCCGGGAGCGCATCCAGCAGATTCTCCACCTTGACCTCCTGGGCCAGGCCGTCAACAAGGCTATCCGCCATATCCAGCTCGCCATGCTGTCCGGGGGCCCAAGCGAGGTTTGAGGCGGCGCCAGTCTGATAGGTATCAAGCCCCCCGCAACCGGGGATCGAAGGCATCCCGCACCACGTCGGCCAGCAGGTTGGCGAAGAGCACCAAAATAAACATGAAGAGGAAGGCGCTGGCCAGGGACCACCAGACCAGGGGCTCCCGCGCCAGTTCCAGGCGGGCTCCATTGATCATGTTCCCCCAGGAATTCATGGTCGGGTCCACGCCGATGTTGATGTAGGACAGCACCGCCTCCGCCAGGACCAGCCCGCTGAAATCCAGGGCCAGGGCGATGATCACCAGGTGCAGGACGTTGGGCAGGATATGGCGGGCCAGGATGCTCAGGCTCCCCACCCCCAGGGCCTGGGCGGCCTGGACATAATCCACCTCCCGCAGCTTGAGGGCTTCGCCCCGCAACAGGCGGCAGAGCCCGGTCCAGCTCGTCACCCCCAGGATGAGACAGAGAAAAAAGAGGCGCAGGTCCGCCCGTTGCGCCAGGCTGGTGAATTCCGCCTCATGATTGCTCATGTGGACCTGGAGCATGAGCACGGCGGCGGCGATGAGCAGGACGCCGGGGATGGAATTCAGGGTGGTATAGAGATACTGAATGACATCATCGGTCAGACCCCGGTAATAGCCGGCCATGATGCCGAGCAGGATGGCCGCCGGCAGCATCACCAGGGTGGTGAGGGTGCCGATGACCAGGCCGGTGCGGATGCTCTTGAGGGCCTGGTAGAGGACATCCTCGCCCACCTTGTCGGTGCCGAGCACATGGTACTTGACCGCCAGCTCGGCGGTGACGGCCCCCAGGACCAGGATCACCCCCAGGGTCAGGAGCCCGGTCCGCCACGGCCATTGGGTGCGCCCCCTGACCAGATCGTGGAGCGCAAGGCCCCAGCCCCGGACCAGGCCAGGCGGCGGATTCCGCTCCCGCCCCCTCCCCCGTCGCCAGGCCAGCAGGGCCGCGGCCACCATTGTCACCAGGGCCCAGAGGGCCAGACCCTTCGTCAGGCCGGACAAGCTAGTCATCAGGATGTCCCGGCCCCGGTCTCCCTCCGGCGCCGCCAGGTGGGCCCCACCATGGACCAGGCGCGGATAGTCGCGCCGGCTGGTGCCGTCGGGCTGGGCGAGGGTCTCCATGGCATGCAGATGGGTGGCGAAGGGCGCGGAATAGGTCTTCTCCTGCCGCTCCCGCAGGGGCGCCAGCCAGAGATCGAGGAGGCTCAGCACCTCCGACGAGGCACCCCCCGCGCCGACCCCCGCCTTGGCCTCCAGGCGCGGATGGAAGTGGACCGTGTCCAGCAAACCAATGGCCGCGTAACTGCCCAGCACCACCAGGGACATCATCCCCACCCGGCTGGCGACCACCCGCCGCCAGGGGGCACGCAAGTGCTCGTGGCGGGCCGCATAGAGGCCGTAGGCCAGCATCAGCCCCAGCAGCAGCAAGACAAAGATGTCGGTCAAAAGCAGGACGGGCATGGCTGACCCTGATAATCCATGGCTGGTTGAAAAGGGGCATCCCCCTCGGCCGGCCTCCAGCCTGGCGGCCTACGGCAGGATGGCAAAGACCCGGGCGGGAAAGCCGGAGCCCTGCTCCGGCTTGGGGAAGGTGGCCACCACCAGGGCCCCGTGCTCGGGGACCTGGTCCAGGTGCGCGAGCAACTCGATTTGATAGCGGTCCTGCCCTAATACATAGGCCTCCAGGGAATAGTCGCCCTGGGCTGTCGCCATGCCCGGATCCGTATCCGTGGTCTCGTGACCGGAGGCCGTGATCCGGCGTTCCTCATAGAGGTACTTCAGGACCTCCAGACTCCAGCCGGGATGGTGCGGGATGCCCTGGGCATCCCTGTTTTGCATGGCCGCCATATCTGGCCAGCGCCTACTCCAGTCCGTGCGCAGGGCAACGAAGGCCCCCTCGGGAACCAGACCATGCCGCGCCTCCCAGGTCTTCAGATCCGCCAGGGTGACCTGATAGTCCGGGTTTTGCGCCACCTGTTCATGCACATCGATCACCACCAAGGGCAGCAGCATCTCCTTGACACTGATCTGATCCACCGTGCGCAACCCCCGCACAAAATGCGCCGGTGGATCGACATGGGTCCCCCATTGGCCCACATGGGAAAAAAGCTGGGTGAAAAATCCAGAGCCCAGGCGGCCCTCACCGGGTTCGTATCCAAAGAGAACCTCGCGCTTTTCATCCGGAAAGCCCTGCCAATGCGGAATACCCGGGGCGAAGGCATGGGTCAGATCAACGAACTTCCGGGTCCTGATGACTTGCCAGGCATCATTCAGGGTCGGCTCACTGGCGGCCGGGACCGGGGGCACCGCCGCAAGACAAACCCCCAGGATGGGCCAGAGAAAAGACCTGATAGCGCCATGCCCTTTCATATGCACCCCCTGTTCAGAAGCATCACGTCAACCGCACCCGCGGGTCCACCATCGTATAAGAGATGTCGGTCAGCATCAGCCCCAGGATGTAGAGCACGGACCCCAGAAAGACCATGGCCCGGACAATGGCAAAGTCCTGATTGTTGATGGCATCCAGGGTGTAGCTGCCGAGCCCGGGGATGCCGAAGAAGGCCTCGGTGAGCAGGCTGCCCATGAAGAGCAAGGGCAGCACCACCACCACGCCGGTAAGAATGGGAATCAGGGCGTTGCCCAGGATATGGCGAAAGAGCACCAGCCGCTCCCCCAGGCCCTTGGCGCGGGCGGTGCGCACATAGTCCTTTTGGGCCTCCTCCAGAAAGAGGGTGCGGTAAAGCCGGGCCCCGGAGCCGATGCCGCCCATGACCCCGATGATCACCGGCAACACCAGAAACTTCCAGGCCTCCAGCCCCTGATCGTAACCGGAGATGGGTGCCAGGCGCAGCAACTTACCCAGCAGGTACTGACCGCCAATGATATAGAAGAGGCTGGAGATGGAGAGCAGGGCCACCAGCACCACCACCCCGGTCAGGTCCAGGGTGCCGCCCCGGAACAGGACCAGGAAGAGAGCCAGACTGATGTTGACCAGCAGGCCCACCAGCAGCACCGGGACCGCCACCGCCAGGCTCGGCCACATGCGCTGGCCGATGTCGTGGCTGATGTCCCGCCCCGCGTCCGAGGCGCCAAAGTCGAAGACGAAGAGCCGCAGGGACTTGTCGAAGAAGATGGTCTCGGTCAGCCGCCCCAGGCCCTCGGCCTGGCCGTTGAACAGCAGGGGCTGGTCGTAACCCCGCTCCGCCTTCCAGGCCGTGACCGCCTCGGGGGTCACCCGCTTGGCCCCCAACTGCATCCGCGCCATGTCGTCCGGTGAATTCACCACGAAAAAGAGGAGGAAGGTGATGAGGTTCACCCCGATCAGGATCGGCAGGGCGTAGAGCAGGCGGCGGAGGATGTAGGCCGTCACATTATCACCTTCATAAGGCCCGCTCCCGTTCCCGCCGTCGGTAGCCGAGAATCGCCGGCACGGCCCCCAACCCCAGCAGGCCCAGCCCCAGCCAGAGGGGCCAGAGCACGGGCCGGTTCCACGCCGCCCGCAGCCGCTGGCGCAGCTCGGGGTCCAGGCGGCGATACTTGAGGGTGTTGTTGGCCATGAGGTTCGGCTTGAGGTTGGTCAGCCAGGCGTGATGCAGGCTGAAGCCCTTGGGGAAATAGCCCCAGACCCAGGGACCGTCATGGCGGGCGATGGCGATCATCTCGTCGATCAGCGCCTGACGCTCGGGGCCGTCGTCCATGTTCTTCATGCGCTCAAAGCGGGCGTCGAACTCGGGATTGGCGTAGTTGGAGGCATTCTCCCCCTCCCCGGCCATCTTGCTGTTGGGGCCGTAGAGCAGGAAAAGGAAATTCTCCGGGTCCGGATAATCGGCGTTCCAGCCCCAGGTGTAGATCTGGCCCGTGCCCTGGCGCATCTTCTCCTGGAAGCGATTGTAGTCGGTGGCGCGCACCACCAGCTCGATGCCCAGCTTGGCGAACTGCTTGCGCAGCCAGTTGAGCCGGGCCTTGTCGTCGGGACCGCTCGCCACGGCCTCGAAATTCAGGCTCAGGGCCTGGCCGGTGGCCGGGTCCCGCCCCTCGGCATAGCCGGCCTGGGCCAGCAACTCCCGCGCCTCCGCCAGGGTCCGCCGCACCGCCTGGCCCTGTTGCCAGCGATAGACATAGGGATTGAGCCCCGCCTCCCCCTCCCGGTAGCCGAAGATACCCGGCGGCAGGGGCCCCTGGGCGATCAGGCCGCGACCATTGGCGAAGATGGCGATGTACTCCTCGTAATCCACGGCGATGGCGATGGCCTGGCGCAGCAGGCGGGCAGACTCCGTATCCCCGCCGACCACCGGGTCGCGCATGTTGAAGCCCATGTAGGCAATGGAGGTCTCCACCGAGGTCAGCAGGCCAATCCCCTTGGCCGTCATGGCCTCCGTCAGGCCAGCGCCGCCCTGGTTGTCGAAACGAATGGCCTGGTCGAAGGCGTCGGAGGAGATGCCCGGAGCTGTCGTACCAGCCCTGCAGGAACTTGTTCCAGTAGGGGATGCCCTCCTTCTCCAGGGCATAGACGGCGCGGTCGATAAAGGGCAGGGGCTGGCCGGCATCCACCAGCAGGCCCGTGGCGGCATCCTCGGGCATGCCCTCGCTGGGATAGGTCTCGCCATGAAAATGAGGATTGCGCGTCAACTCCATGCGCAGGTTGGGATTGTTCTCGCTGAGATAGAAGGGCCCGGTGCCCACCGGATACCAGTCCAGGGTCAGGTTGCGCGCCTTCATGCCCGGCTGATCATAAAAATGCTCCGCCTCCCAGGGCATGGGGGCGAAGAAAGGCATGGCCAGCCAGTAGGCGAACTGGGGATACTTGCCCTTGACGCGGATGCGATAGCTATAGCGATCCACCACCTCGGCACCGGCGAAGGGGATGGCGTCCAGGTCCAGGTAGGGTCGCTCGCCATCCTCCCCGGTCGCGGGGGCCTGAGCCTCGATGCGGGCCGTCAGCTCGCTAAAGTCCTGGATATGTTCCCCCAGGACCCCCGCAATGGGCGAATGTCGCCAGGGGACTGCCAGCCGCTTGATCTGATAGACATAATCCGCCGCCGTCAGCTCGCGGGTGCCGGTCTCCGGGAAGTCCGCCAGGCGGTTGACATCCTCAAGGTCAGCGGGGGTCAGGTGGTGATAGCGGTAGCCGCCGGCGGCGTCCTGGGCAAAGGCCGGATGGGGCTGATAGTGGCTGCCGGGACGGATGCGGATCAGGTACTCGGACCGGGCGATCGCCGCCGCCGGGGCATCCTGGGGCAGCGCCCGGCCCTCGGCGTCGAAATAGGCCGGCTCCGGCAGGCTCTCCGCCGTCAGCGGGATGAGCTGGTAGGGCCGCAGCAGAAAATGGTACTGGAGGGGCGGCTCGTAAATCTGGGCCAGGAAGGCGTACTCATTGGAGCTATAGGAGCGTGCCGGGTCCAGGTGCTTGGGCCGCTCCTCGAAGGAGGAATAGAGGACATTGGCCCCCGCCTCCCGCGCCGGCCAGGGGTTGTTCCAGGCTCCCTCGCCACAGCCGGTCAGAAGGATCAGGACCAGCAGCGGCGCCCGGCAACCCCGCCATCAGGCCTTTTTGCATCGCCCGCCCTTCCGCCCGTCGCTCAGTTTCGGTAATGTTGCCGGCCTAAGGCGTCCGCGCCGCCCATGCCCGGCCGCCACGTCCTTGGGCCAGGCCCTGGATTATTCACCACCACGAGAGGTTTGAACGTCATGGGGTTCCTGAAAGACAAAAAGATTTTGATTACCGGCGTCGCCAGCACCCGCTCCATCGCCTGGGGCATCGCCCAGGCCATGCATGAGCAGGGCGCCACTCTCGCCTTCAGTTACCAGGGCGACAAGCTGCAGGGCCGCGCCGAGGAAATGGCCGCCAAGTGTGGATCGGAGCTGGTGTTGCCCCTGGACGTTTCCAGCGACGCCCAGATCGGCGACTGCTTTAAGGCCCTGGCCCAGCATTGGGACGGCCTCGACGGCATCGTCCACTCCATCGGCTTCGCCCCCCGCGACCAACTGGAGGGCGACTATGTCGATGCCGTCACCCGCGAGGGCTTCGCCATTGCCCACGACATCAGTTCCTACAGCTTCGCCGCCCTGGCCAAGGCCGGCCGCGACATGATGGCGGGCCGCAATGGCGCCCTCCTCACCCTGAGCTATCTGGGCGCGGAAAGAGCGGTGCCCAACTATAACGTCATGGGCCTGGCCAAGGCGAGCCTGGAGGCCAATGTGCGCTACCTGGCGGCCTCCCTGGGCCCCAAGGGCACCCGCGTCAACGCCATCTCCGCCGGCCCCATCCGCACCCTCGCCGCCTCCGGCATCTCCGACTTCCGCTCCATGCTCAAGCAGGTCGAAGATAAGACCCCCCTGCGCCGCAACGTCACCATCGAAGAGGTCGGCAACGCCGCCGCCTTCCTCTGCTCCGACCTGGCCTCCGGCATCACCGGCGAGATCATCTACGTGGATACGGGCTACCACATTCTGGGGCTCGGCTAACCCGGCCCTCAAGGCGAGGCAAGCCACTGATTGGGGCCCGCGCCGCGCGCCCCAATCCCTGCCAACGACCAGGAAGCCAGCCCACCATGCCTCGCACCCCTGACCTGAAATCCGCCTATCCACGACGCGCCCGGTCATGCTGGCTGGCCGGGGCCTGGCTCGCGACCTTACCAGCCTTGGCTTGGACCCAAGCCTTGCCGGTCTCCAGGGGCGAACCCATCCCCGTGGCTCCACCCTTCGCCACGCTCGAAACCAAGGACACCACGCCCCGCGGCATGAGCGGCCTGGCCTGTCTGCCCCCCGTCAAGGGCGTGCGCCCCTGCCTGGCCGTGAACGATGAGGAGCGTTTCGCGGAATGGGCCAGCTTCGACGGCAAGACGCTGGCGCCCACTGGCCAGCGCCTGCAACTGCTGACGCCCGCCAAGAAGCAAAAGGATGACATCGTCGGGACCAGGCCCCGGGGCCTCTGCGACCAGGAGGATGACTTTGGGGAATTCGACGGCGAGGCCGTCGCCATCGCGGGCGACCGGATCTACGTCACCGGCTCCCATGCCTGCTCCCGGGCCAAGGGTAAGTTCCGGCCATCCTCCTTCATCCTGGCCCGGGCCCTGGCCACGGCAAAACCCCTTGAAGCAAAAGACGTGGAACGCAGTTGGCGCCTCGCCGACATTATCAGAAACAGCGCCTTATCCGATGCCTTCGGCAAGGCGGGTGACGAGGGGGCGGGGATTGAAGGGATGGCCCTGGTCGGCAACCGCCTGTATCTGGGCTTTCGAACGCCCTCCTCCAACGCCAACACCGCGAAAATCCTGAGCGTCGAGGTCACTGAACTTTTCAAGCCCGGCGACCAGCCCGCCACGGCCAAGCCCGAGGTGCTGACGCTCACCCTGGGACCCAACACCGGCATCCGCGACCTCGCGGCCCTGGATGACGGCCGCCTGCTGGTGTTATCGGGGCCCGCCGATTCCGCCGCTGGCGCCTATCTCCTCCATCTCCTGACGCCGGCGAACGGCAAATCCCGCCCGCTGGTGGAACTTCAGACCGATGCCACGGGCGAGAAAAAGGACCGGGGCGGCCGCGAGATCCCTAAGGCGGAGGCCATCGCCGTCCTGGAGCAGACCCAGGACGCCGTCACCCTCCTGGTGATGTACGACAACATCGATGACGGCGGGCCGCGCCTGTACCGCCTCAAGCTGCCCGCGGATTGACCTCTCCCACCCAGGGGGGACTGGCCCGCCACCGCCTTCCAAAAAGGGTTTCCGCGGCCGCCCCTGGATGGGGTGTCCCCGCTGCCCTACCCCGCCGGTTCCACGCCCTCCCCGGGCGCCCGCCCAAAGGTCGCGGCGTACTCCGCGCACCCGATCCTTGTTCCTATTTCCGGATCGTACCGTAATCTGCCGGTACGCAAAATCCTGTCAAGCCCCGTGTGATCATGTACCGAGACGGAGTTATCCGTTATTCTTAGCCAGGGAGGTGCTTCGCCTCTTGAGAGCAGAGGCACGGTGTGCCCGACAGGCGGCACGCACGACGTCGCAACGATCCACCCGGAGACCGGCCAACGATGAATCTGAATCTACATAAGAACGCGCGCACCACGCCCGCGATCCGTCAGGAGTTGCGCGAATCCACCCAGTCGGAACGCGAACTGGCGCGCGAGTACCATCTGAATCGCGCCACGGTGCGCAAATGGCGGCGCCGCGACGACGGTCAGGATGCGTCGCATCGTCCCCATCGTCTGCATACCACGTTAACACCAGCCCAGGAGTTGGTCGTCATTGAGTTGCGCACCACCTTGCTCCTGCCCTTGGATGACCTGCTGGCGGTGACGCGCGAGTTCCTCAATCCCGATGTCTCGCGTTCGGGTCTGGATCGCTGCCTGCGGCGGCAGGGCGTCTCGAATCTCCAGGCGCTGACTCCCCAGCCAGAAGACGACGATCAACCGAAGAAAACCTTTAAGGATGATGAGCCTGGCTTCGTCCATGTCGATATCAAGTATCTGCCGCAGATGCCGGATGAAGCGGCGCATCGCTATCTGTTCGTGGCGATCGACCGGGCCTCGCGCTGGGTTTACGTGGAAATCCTGGGCGCAAAAACCGCTGCCCAGGCCGCCGGCTTTCTGCAGCGACTCGTCGATCAGGCACCCTTCAAGGTCCAACAGGTGTTGACGGATAACGGCAAAGCATTCACCGATCGCTGCTGCGCCACCGGCGAACGCGATCCGACCGGACGTCATCGCTTCGACCGCACCTGCGAGCAACCACGGCATCGACCACCGCCTCATCAAGCCCCGTCATCCCCAGACCCATGGCATGGTCGAGCGCTTCAATGGCCGTATCAGCGCGGTGCTGGCCACCACCCGCTTCGATGCGGCCCAGAGCCTGGAGGACACCCTGAGCCGCTATGTGCGCCTGTATAATCATCAGATTCCCCAGCGTGCGTTAGGGCACATCGCGCCCGTTCAGGCCCTGCAAGATTGGCAGGAGAAATGCCCCAGATTGTTTAAAAAGAAGGTATACAATCTCACGGGTCTTGACATATTCTCTTGACGCAGATCGGATTTGACGCTAAAAGGAAAGATGTTATAAATATTAGGGTCATGACGCATTTGGCACCTGGGGATATTCTCCGGCCGGATATTGTGTCAGGCAGTTTTCACTCCTGAATGCCCTGCGCTCATGACCAGAATATTTTATTCATTCGACAACGCTGATCTGGCAACTGGAACGGGAAACCGGCAGGATGTTGCTCAGGAAGGATTTCTGGACATGCCCCACCTCGCCAATAACAGCCTGATCGATCTTCGGGAGTTGTTCGATCTGTTGCGCCGGCAACAACTCAAAATCCCCTTCCGGCTGGCCCTTTACTCCGAAACGGACCGCGACAGTAAGCTCCCCGACATCATCGCCGCCATCTCTCGCCTGGTCGGCGGTCAAAAACTTTGCAATCAGCGTTGCGTGCAACAGTGGGAAGACCTCATCGACCTGACGATGGTCAGTAACCGACCACAAGTGCACCGCTGCTCGCACGGCTTTATCGGTTTCGCCATTCCGCTCTCCGGCGACTACAGCACCCCCGCCTGCCTGCTCGGTGGCGGCGTCCTCGAGCGGCTGCCGGGAACGGCCAATTCTCCACCGGCCGTCCCGACCGCCGGGGAGCCGGCGGCTCCGCCTTCGGCCACCCGGGAGGTAACCCGCAAAATTGCCGAGGACATCCATCGCCTCCTGCCGCAACTGCTCGATCAAAAACTCAACAAGCAGACTCTCGAGCATACCACCGACCGGCTGACTGCCCTCCGCGAGGTCGTCCGTGAGTTGGGCCGTTGCGCTTCCTACAGCCAAGCTTTCAGCCTGGCCAGCGAGGCCCTGGTCGTGCTGTTCAACCTGCCGCGGGTCATCTTCATCTTGCGCCAGGCCGGCAGCAAGGCCGCCGTACACTTCGCCATGGGGGTCGATCCGGCCAGTTTTGCGATCAGTGACGGGCGTTTTCAGGAGATTCTCGACAACAGCCATGGTTATCCACTGCCGCTGGCTGGTGACGACCTGGCTGAATTTCTCCCCGGGCTGAAAAATCACGAGGCGCTGCTCTTCCCTCTCCAGGATGGCACCCAGCCGGTCGGCCTGCTGGCAGTCCTGGACGTCGAACTGCACTCGCGCGACCAAGTCTTGATTGAACTGCTGGCCAGCCGCCTTGCCGGCCGCCTGCTGCATTTTTGCCGGGAAGAGGATCTGCACAAGGTACGGCACTACGCAACCCGTATGGCCAGCATGATCGGTGCCTTGGCACAGGCGGCCAGTCGGGAAGAACTGTTCCATGGCCTGCTGGATATGTCTGCTGAGTTGGCCGAGGCGACCAGTGGCTCCCTGATGCTGTTCGATAAGGACCAGCAGAAACTCAACATTGCCGCGGCCAAAAGGTTGAGTCTACCGTTGATCCGTTCGTTGTCGGTACCCTATGGTGAGGGGATCGCCGGGCGCGTGGCCAGCAGTGGCGCCCCGCTGCTGGTCAGCGACATCGAACGTGACAGCCGGACGGCCTCGCCGAACCGGCCGCGCTTCCGCACCAAATCGTTTATCAGCATCCCCGTTGGACATCGCGATCGACTGATCTGCGTCTTGAACCTGGCCGACAAGCAGGATGGCAGCTGCTTCACCGAGGCCGATCTCAATCTGGTGCAATCGTTCGCTGCCCAAGCGGTGCTGTTGATCGAGTTCAGCAATGTTTTGGAGCGCAACGGAGAGCTCGAGAAACTGTCGGTCACCGATCCGCTGACCGGACTTTTCAACCGGCGCTTTTTGGAAACCCGCCTCGAGGAGGAACGGAGTCGCAGTCAGCGCCAGGGCCAGCCGTTCAGCCTCATCTTTGCCGATCTCGACAACTTTAAGATTTACAACGACGTGTGCGGCCATCTGGCCGGCGACAAGGCCCTGCGCAAGGCGGCCAGTATCATGCGGCGCACTGCCCGCGACATGGACGTGGTGGTTCGCTATGGCGGCGAGGAGTTTTGCCTGATTCTCCCCGCCACCACTAAAAAGGAAGCGTTTTTAGCGGCCGAGCGCCTCCGCCAGACCATCGAGGCCGAGATCTTCCCCGGCGAAACCAATCTCCCCCTCGGCCGCCTGACCATCAGCCTGGGGATCGCCAGCTTCCCCGAGGACGGCAACACCCGCCACGACCTACTAGCCGCAGCCGATCTTGTCCTCTATCGAGCCAAGGAGCAGGGCCGCAATCGCACGGTGCTCTATGACTCGACCTTTGCCAAGCGAGAGCCGGTGGTCATCAACCTGACCGAACGCATCTAGATGGCCATCGAGGAGGGCGCAACGCTGGTGAGGATCGGCACCGCCATTTTCGGCGAACGCGGAACCCGATGAAAACCACCTGGCTGCGGCGCTGCCCTGCGCCGTGTCGCTGCGCCGCACCATTCCGGTACAACCCGGCGCGGGCCTTGCCTTCTGGGCGCTGTTGATCGGTCTCTGCTAGCTTACCGCCCATGCGACTCACCGCCCCGGAAACCTCCCCCCGCCTCACCATGCCCGAGGTCGCCTGGTTCTTCTTTCCGCTGCTCCTCAACATGCAAATGATGAGCATCTCTCACTCGATCATCAATGCCGGGCTCGCCCGGGTCACCGACGCGATCATCGCCCTGGCCAGTGTTTGTTCCAGCAGATCCGCCGCAGAGCGCGGTCGGCGTTATCCGGGGTGTCGATGGGGATGCTGCGCATGGGCCTGACAATCCCTGCCTCCAGGGCGGCCTGGCGGATGCTCTTGAACTCGCCATTGGCGATACGGACGGCAATCTCGGGGTGGTCGCGCTTGAGGCGGGCGGTGAGGCGGTCAACGGTTGGCCCTTTTGAAAGGGGTATGAGACTCTTCACCCCTTTTCCCCCTACCGCCCTTCTTGCCTGCCTCTTCCGCCGTCAGCAGTACAGGCGCCTTCGCCATCTCTCCGGATACTCAGCGGGCGAGCGGTTGGATTTCCTATCCGTCAAAGCTCCGGTCCTACTGGTCATATCGGCAGAATTTCGGCTTACCAGTCGCGCTGTCGGTTCCGCAAGCCGGAACAATACCTTCCAAATACGCCTGCTCTGCCCATGCAGTTGCCCAGTAATTGAGATCTGTCAGATCGGAAAAAACGGTGCCCTTGGCTGGCGGCGGAGTGTAGGTATCTCCATATTTCATAGCCAGGCCGAATTTGGCAACCTGTTCTCTGAGCGCTTCCAATTCAGGGCAGTAGAGCAATGGCGATGTATTG
>CAWJBI010000037.1:0-17843 GCA_963841065.1 uncultured Gammaproteobacteria bacterium
GCCCCGGGAGATTATTAACCTCTGAAACGAACAGGTCAGGCTGCTTTAGCCGCCACTGTTCCAGGGCCTCCACGGGGCAAACATGGCCGAGTGACCGCTGCGGAATGTGGTTATTGTAGACGTTGACATAGCGCTGCAGGGTCTCCGCCAGGTGCTCCCCGGAGCGGAAGCGGCTGGTCGCCAGGACCTCGCTGATGCGGCCGTTAAAGCGCTCGATCATGCCGTTGGTCTGGGGATGGCGCGGCGGGATGAGGCGGTGCTCGAGGTGCTGTGCGGGCAGATCCGGTCGAAGCCATGCTTGCCCGTCGGTTCCCGCTCGCCGGTGGCGCAGAACCGGTCGGTAAACTCCTGGCCGTTATCGGTGAGGATCTTGGTGATCTTAAAGGGGGCGGCCTGGAGGAGGTTGGTCAGGAAGCCCTGGGCGCAGGCGGCGGACTTCTCCGGGCAGGATCTCGACATAAACCCAGCGCGTGGCACGGTCGATGGCGGCGAACCGATAGCGGCGCTGGTCCTCGTCGGGCAGCTGCGGCAGGTACTTGATGTCGACATGCACAAAGCCGGGAGCATCGTCCTTGAAGGGCTTATCGGCCGGTTTGCCGCTCGCATCGCGGGGCAGCAGGGCCTTGAGATCCGAGACCCCGTGGCGGCGCAGGCAGCGGTCCAGACCGGAGCGCGAAACGCCCTCGTTGAGGAACTCGCGGGTCACCGCCAAGCAGGTCATCCAGGGGCAACAGGAGCGTCTGGCGCAGGGCCACCACCACCGCCTCCTGGGCGGGGGAGAGGGTGGTGTGCAGGCGGTGCGGGCGGTGGGAACGGTCGGCACCATCCTCCCGTCGTCGCCACTGGCGCACCGTGGCCTTGCTCAGGTGATAACGCCGGGCCAACTCGGCCATGGGCAGCGGCGACTCGCGCAACTCGCGGCGGATGGCCGGGGTGGTCCGGGCGTTCTGGTGCAGGTTCACTGGCATCGGTGTGATCTCAGTTTGGCATGGCGATGGCCATCGGTTCGGCAGCCCCAGGGGTGGCGAGATAGTCTAGCCCATCTTTAACATGACCCCCTTGATAATCACCCCCAGATGGTACCTAACCATCTGATCCGTATATACACGACTGCCGAAAACCGCAATGTAGTGCCAAGTTGAGCCAATTGCAAAATTGCCGGTAACGGTTGAATCGAAGTCAGACGAGGGGCATGAAATACTATTTCTTGCCTCTGTTAGTGCCCCCAAGCCCTATTCCGCTAAGATGGCATGGATTTATCCCGCTTCCA
Source organism: uncultured Gammaproteobacteria bacterium (assembly GCA_963841065.1). Taxonomy (GTDB): domain Bacteria; phylum Pseudomonadota; class Gammaproteobacteria; order Chromatiales; family Chromatiaceae; genus M0108. Next base: position 1,271 of record CAWJBI010000037.1, read on the forward strand.
AGCAAAAGGACGGCCCCGCCGGATGGCCTCGAGCGCTTCGCCGGGGGAGCGCGACGGTTAATTGAGCAGGCGCAGGATCTGCTCTGCCGCAATCACCAGGATGCCGAACATCAGGTGGGTGTAAACCTTGTCCGGCCCACGTACGCGCACATGACGCCCGCCATCCACAATCGACCTCTTCAGCCGCAAGATCGTCGGCTGGGAGGTCCATGGGCACGAGTCTGCCGACCAGGCCGCCGCGCTGTTTCGCCAGTCCCATCGGCGCGAGGGCGTTGATCGCGGTGCGCTGACGCTGCACGCCGACAACGGCGCGCCGATGAAGGGGGCCACGATGCTGGCCACCCTGCAAAGGCTGGGGGTCGTCCCCTCCTTCAGCCGGCCCTCGGTCAGCAACGACAATCCCTGCTCCGAGGCCCTGTTCCGCACCCTCAAGTACACCCCGACCTACCCCGACAGCCCCTTCGAGGAGGTCGCCGCCGCGCGCGCCTGGGTGGCGACCTTCGTCCCCTGGTACAACGAGCAGCACTTGCCTAGCGCCATCTGCTTCGTCACCCCGGGACAACGTCATCGCGGCGAGGAGGTCGCGCTTCTTCAGCAGCGGCGGGCCGTTTACGAGGAGGCCAAGGCCCGCCAGCCGTGCCGATGGTCCGGCGCCATTCGCAACTGGCAGCCGGTCGGATCGGTGTCTCTCAACCCTGGAAAACCACTCCGTAAAGGGACCGCCAACTCAAAATCAGTAGCCACCTGACGCGACAACTTCCTTGACACCGCCCGGGCGTCAGGAGCCGGGCGCTTTGCGATCAAGACGAGCAGGCGAAAACCGTTCGGGGCCGGGATTTCGTAGGTGTCGATGAAGCTCTCAAACTCCCCCAGGGTGCAGGGCAGCTTAAGCAAGGGCGCCTCGTAATCGTCGGTCGGGTGGCGCGGCGGGGCCTCCCGCTCCTCGTCCGACAGACCGATTGCATCCCGCCCGCCCTCCTCGGGGTCGCAGAGAAAGATGCCGTGACGGCAGACGCGCAGATCGTTGAACCAGTCGAAACAGCCATCGGTGAGCTTCATCCATGGCTCCTCGATGCTGTCATACAGGGCCTTGATGTCGTCTCGGAAGATCCTCAGACCAGCGAATTGCTTGTTCATGGGTTGCACTCCTTCCAGTGCCTTCTTCAGAAAGAGGAGCCGCGCCTGCCGGGTGAAGGAATCCCGGTGTTCGCCCCGTCGGGCTAGGCGCGGCTGAATAGGTAGCGTCAGGCGGTGATGGGCGCTGGCGGAGAGGTTGCTCAGGGGTGGCGGCGGGTCAAGCGCCAGGATGTTGCTCCAGGTGGACCACGGCCCGCGATCCGGTGGCGGCGGCATAGCGGCGCAGGGTGCGCAGGCTGGGCAGGGTGCGGCCACTCTCTAAGCGGGCAATAGTCGATTGCGTCGTCCCCATGCGGGCGGCGACCTCGGCCTGGCTTAGCCCGGCACGGGCACGGGCGGCGATCAACTCGCTGGCGACAGCGAACTCCTCATCCAGGGCGTCATATTCGGCCCGAACCTCGGGATCGCGCAGCAAGTCGGCTTTCAGGTCGTCAAAGTCAATCGTCGTCATCGGTCAAGCTCCGTAAACGGACGCGGGCCAGTGCCAGGGCAGTGCGCGGGGTCTTCTGCGTCTTCTTGATGAAGACATGGAGCACGATCAGCCGTTGGCCGGAACGTGCCACATAGATGGCACGGGCAATGCCATCGCGGCCCGTCAGGCGCATCTCCCACAGCTTGTCCTCCAGGTGGCGGATATGCGGCATCCCCACTTGGCGGGGTCCGTGCTCCGCGACCAGATCCGCCACGCGCAGGAAGCGGGCGATGATGTCGGGCGGCAGGGCGCGTAACTCGCGCTCCGCCTCCGCGATCAATTCAACGTGCCACGTCATGAGTATATCGCTTTTTTGAGATTGTCGGCGGGGTGATCAGGCCGTGCGGCGGCGCCGGGCGGTGATGTTGACCACCTTGGCGGGTTCCTGGCCCTCCAGGTGGCGCTCCCATTTCTCCAGGGCGGCGGTCTTCTCGGGCAAATAGCTGTGCTTGTCGTAATGGACGGCCTGTACGCCACCAAGGCCATGTGAAAGCAGTTGCCCACGAAGGTCCACGCTGAAACCAATGGCGGCCATTTCGGTTTCAGCGGTGCGGCGCAGATCCCGGAAGAGAAACGACGGCCCCCCCATTCCGGTGGCGAGTTCCGATACCCGTCGGCTCAGGGTATCCAGCGACAGCACGGTTTTGGACGTTGCGAACAGCGACGGGTCCGCTTCCTCGGGGCGTAACTCCCGGGCACGCGCCACCAGGGCCTTACACAGATCGGCGGCGATGGGGCCAAGGGGCAAACGATGTTCCCGGGGTTGCTGACGCCGACCCTTGGAATCAAGCAGCCGCAGTACGCCGGATGCCGGGTCGAAGTCGCTCGCCTTGGCGCGTAGCAGTTGCTCGCCACGCTGGCCACCCGCATACAGGGCCAGTTTCAGGGCGTGATCCGCCAGCCCTTCACCCAGCTTAAGGAAGTTTATGCGCGCTCGCCCTGCGTCCCCCAGGCTTCCTCCGGCCCATTCCCTCGGGCTAAACTGTGATCGGTCCCATGTGTACCCCCCACGGGGGCACGGGGCCTTGTGGACACCCGGTGTAATCCGGGGAAGCCAAGCCCGGGTCAATAACCCGGAAACTCGCGCTTGGCCTTGTGGACGCCCGTCGTAAGGCGGGGAAGGCTCCTGTGGATATGCTGCTTCGGCACTTCTCCCAGGCATGGTGGAGTCCCTGCCCACTGCACAAGGCCAACTTTTCCCACGCTCAGGCAAGGCTCGCCCTGCCCGTCCTTCCCAGCCTGGCCATCTCCTGTTACTCGCTGATGCTGCGCTTGGCCAGTGGCCACGGCGGTTTCCACTTCGGTATCGAGCCCATGTCCTATCCGGGCTTTTTCTTACGCATCCGTTGGGCCTGCCCCCACGCTTAGTTTCGGAAACTAGCCCGGTTTCGACTATTCGGAGCAAGTGACGAGCTAACGCATTGTATTTGATGATCACGAGATCTAAAGGTCGGCACTACAGGCCAGGTTAGGCGGCTTGGCTCATCATCAAGTCGGCAGTGATCCGTGGTGGCGGTTGTTCAGGCAGCTGCCGGTGCAACTGCTGCAGCAGGAGTTGCTGATCCCGCTCCGGCTCGGTATAGCGGCTCAGGATCAAGGTTCGGCCATCCGTGGTTGGCAGATGGACATCGATCATCTGCAGGGCCGCGAATTTCTCCCAGGCGGCGCGAGGGGTCAGCCCGGGACCCCATGCCCGCAGGCGATGCTTGAGGGTGACTTGCAGGCAGTAGGCGAGGAAGGCGACAAAGATATGCGCCTCGATGCGGTCCTCGCGTTGGTGGAAAATGGGACGTAATGCCAGATCGTGCTTGAGTTCCTTGAACGCCTGCTCGATTTCCGTGAGTTGGATGTCATACTGCCAGAGCTTGGCCGGATCGGTGTCGCGGAGGTTGGAGCGGAGCAAGTAGCGCCCTTCACGGCGCCGAGCCTGACGTAACTTCTTGCGATTGATGGTCAAGGTGAAGGTCTGCGGCGTGACCGCTTCATGGGCCTCGGGTAGGCGGAGGGTGAGCAGATCATAGGCGCGACCCGCCTCCTTACGGGCGGCCCCCAGCTTCAGCAGCAAGTCATCCCGGCGGGGCTGTTGGCGTTGGAGTTCGTTGAGCCGTTGGCATAAGCGCTTGAGGCGTCGGCGACGCATCGCACGTTCCTTGTCCTGACGGCCGAGGCTACGAGCCAGGATATAGACTGCCTCGTCCCGCGACCGGAGCTTGACATCGACGCGCTCGCGCACCCCCGCCCAGGGTTGGGCGAGGAAGGCCTTCTCCAGTTGGGACAGCCGTCCCTTGGGGGTGCCCACCAGATAATGGACGGGCGGTGTCGCGCCCCGCATGAGCGCCAGACTGTCCTCGGTGGGGATGCCACGGTCCATGATCCAGATCCGTTCCGCCTCACCGTATTGGGCTTTGATCTTGGCCAGAAACGCCGCCAGGGTGGTCTTGTCGCTCGTATTGCCCGCCAACACCTCATAGGCCAAGGGAAAGCCCTCGGGGGTGACGATGAGGGCGATGACGACCTGGACGCAGTCGGGGCGCTTGTCGCGACGGTAGCCGTGTTTGCGCTTGCCCGACCCCGGTGGGTCACACTCGAAATAGGTGCTGGTCAGATCATAGAGCAGGACCTCGAAACGGATGCCGAACAACGATTGCCAGCGTTCGCGCAAACAGGAAAACAGGGCTGGTTTATGCACCAGCAGCTGGTCCAGACAGCGGTACAGGGTGTGACGGTGGGCGATGCGGAAGTCCTCCCCGAGCAGGTCACCCAAGGCGCTATGGTCGTACCAGTGGCGGTGCAACCGCCATTCGCTGCCGGGATCGATCAGGCGGTAACACACCAGGGTCTTGAGGACGTTGAGCCACCGGGTGCCCTTGCGGCTGGGCGGCAGGCGGGGGCGCCAGAAGTCGTCGAGGCACAAGCGTGACCAGAGTTCGCAGGCCAGCCAGCAGGCGCCCCATGGTCGTGGTCGGCAGAGGCGCAAGCCGCTCAGACGAATCTGGACGATATCGCACTCCAGCACGGGTGGCGTGCGGTCATCGGGGAAGAGCGCCACTTGGGTGGGGGCATCGCCCGCCGGGTCCACTACCTGAATGGTGCGGCACCAGGCGGCACGCTGGCTGTCGTTGATCTCGCCGAGGTAGAGCACCTGGCGTTGCACGACCCGGCCATCGGCCGTGCGGCGGTTTTCGACGATACTCCAGTAGCGGTGATCCTTGCCGTCTTTGCGGCGGTTCTTGTCGCGCAGGAACAGGTGACCAGTGTCCGGAAAAACCCGGATACCCTCAAGGGGGTAGGTCGGCACTACAAGCCCTTTAGGACCCGCTGGTACTGCTACTTCAAGCAGTTAGACAGCGATAACAGCCTATATTGGCGAAAATCGAGGTCGAATAGTCGAAGTCGGGTTAGTTGTGCTCGAAGCGGTAGCCCTTGGGTCTTGAGCGTATTGTTGTTCTCGTTCTCGATCTTCCAGCGGCTGCGCCCGGCTTCGACCATGGCGACGACGTTGGCTTCGGTGATCGGTTGGGAGCTGGCCCAGGCGTTGCGGTAGAGCACGGTGCCATCGGCGTCGGTGGTGGTCAGCTCGCACCAGCCGACCCGCAGGGCGTCGTCGCCGTCGCGCAGCGGCAGGTCGTTGAGCCAGCGATAGGTATCGGTGAGGCGCTGCTTGCCGGTCCAGCGGGTCTTCACCAGACGTGGCGACCTCGCCGGTGCGCGCGAAGTCGGCCACCCACTCATAGAGGAGCGCATGGGAGGCCGGCAGACAGACGAAGCAGGAACTCACAGCCCTGGGCCAAGCACCTGCTCGCAGAACGGCTGATGGCAGTAGAGATCATCGCCCAGCACGGTGGTGCGCCACGCCGCGACGCGCGCGCCCCAGCGCTGCAACCAGCGCGTGCCGGCGTTGAGCTCGCAGTCCTGTTTGGCCTGTCCGTCCTGCGGCCGGACGAACTCCGGGGCAACGGGAACACCGCCGCCTGACCCGGGGCGACGAGCACCGGGGTGACCGCCGATGTGGTAGTACTGGGTCTTGCCGTTGGCCAGGGTGCGCGTGGAGCACTGCTGGGCAGTGGATCGCCTCGGAGCCGTGGTACTGGGTGCCGTCGAGCGCCACCAGCAGCCGCCCATCCAGGACCCGGTGCGAGGCCAAGCCACCGGCGTCCACGAGGGCCCCGACGAGCGTCGACGAACAGCGGCGCCAGATGCGCCGGCGCGACCGGATCGAGCAGGTTGCGATCTGCTGGGTGCTGGGAATTTGGTGCGACGCCGAACAACGAACTGGCGTTGTTGCGCCCGCGCTCCTTCTGCATCCGCACCTGATAAGTCGAGGAACGACGGACTCTGCATGAAGAACACCGAGAAGGCGCTCAGGCCGGCGTCGCCCATCGTGTAGCGCTGGTTGTTGCCGCCCTTGCGGCATGTCCGGCAGGCCGCACAGCATCTCGCGCATCATGGCCCACGAGCGTCGCCGTGGTGAAGGCTGGCTCACAGGGGTAGGCGCCGGCTTGAGGACCATCGGCACTCTCCAGTAGGTTCTGAAGAGTCCTTCATAACACTATGGGCTTAAATTTAGAACTGCTGATGGAGGCCCAGCGCGGCGTCGGGGAGTGGAGGTATGATTAATAGTCAGATCGATGCGGGGCTGCCCGATGAGGAGCGCACTGCCGTTCTTTTTTCCAGCGTCAGTAAGCTACTGCGCCGCAAGCCATCACTTGCCGATCTCGCCCCGCTCGCTCCCTGCCGTTTCCTTGATCAAGCCGATCACAAGCATTAAAATATGATATTTACGCGACACCTAATACCGTCAAGGCCATCTGATTCTCACCCCCCCAACCTGCACCCAAGAATGTACGGACTCGTTAACAAAGCTGTCGAAGAACTCGTCGTCTCCAATTTCGGCGAGGACAAGTGGGAACTCATCAAAACCAAAGCCGGCGTCGATGTGGATGTCTTCATCAGCAACGAGGGCTATCCGGATGAATTGACCTACAAGCTGGTGGGAGCGGCCTCCGAAGTGCTGGGTGCCCCTGCCGATGACATCCTCATCGCCTTCGGTGAACACTGGGTTCTCAAGACGGCGGCCAAAAGCTACGGACCAATGATGAAATCCGGTGGTTCGACCCTGAAGGAGTTCCTGGTCAATCTGCCGAACTTCCACACTCGCGTGGCGATTATCTATCCGAATCTGGAGCCGCCACGTTTCCAATGCACCGATGTCACGGACTCGGGATTGAACCTTCATTATCACAGCCATCGGCCCGGCCTGACATCCTTCGTCACCGGATTGATCCAAGGACTCGGCAAACTTTACGAAACCCCCTGCACGTCCACCGTGCTGGAACGCAAGGACCAGGGCGCGGATCACGACATCTTCGCTGTCACTTGGGAATCCCCCGCCACCTGATGACCACTCCCGTTCTGACAAATCTGGACACCCCAGAGCTGACTCACGGACTGCTCCGGCGGGCATTCCCTTTCTTTATCGAATGGGATTCCGACCTGCGGATCAAATCCACGGGACCGAGTCTTGGGAAGATCTGTGAGAAAGCCGTGCCCGGGGTACTAATTGCGGACCTTTTCAAACTTTGCCGGCCGGTAGGCGAAATGACGCCGGAATTTTTTCGTCGCAGCGGCTCGCTGTTGTTTCTCTTCGAGATCCTTGGCAAAGGCCTGATGCTGCGCGGCGAGGTGGCCGCGCTGGAGGATTCCGATTCTTTCCTGATGCTGGCCGCGCCGTGGATTACCGACCCTGACGAGGTCGAGCGACTCGGGCTAACGCTCACTGACTTCGCCATTCACGACCAGACCATGGATCTGCTGCAGGTCGTGCAGACACAGCGCATGGTCAACGATGATTTGCAGCGCTTGACCGCCATACTCACTGCCCAGCGCGCCCGCCTCCGTGAAAAAGAAGCGGAGGCCAGGAAGCTGGCAATTGTCGCTTCGCGCACAGACAACGCGGTCATCGTCACGGATGCGGGGGGATGCATGGAGTGGGTGAATGAAGGATTTGTTAGGCTTACGGGGTGGACGCTGGCAGAGGTGCTTGGCAAAAAGCCGGGAGCAGTCCTTCAAGGTCCGGACACAGATCCCGCCACCGTGCAACACATGCATTCCCAATTGTCGCGCGGCGAGGGATTCAGGGTTGAACTCATCAACTATTCCAGGACGGGTCGCAGATACTGGATCGCCAGCGAGGTCCAACCGATCCGCGATGAATCCGGGAAGATCACCAATTTCATGGCGATCCAGAGCGATATCACCGATCGCAAGGAAGCCGACCGCGTGCTGCGCGAAACCAACGCCCTCCAGCGCGCCATGCTTGAGGGGGCGGGCTTTGCGTTCATTTCCACTGATGCGCTTGGCGTGATCCAGCTTTTCAATCCGGCCGCCGAGCGGATGTTAGGGTATTCCCTTGAGGAGGTGATCCAAAACAAACTGACACCGGCGGTCTTTCATGTGGCCGAGGAGGTGGTCGCCCGCGCGAAGGAGTTGAGTATCGAACTCAACCGGGAAGTGAAGCCCGGGTTTGAAACATTTGTGGCCAAGGCGGAACTCGGTCTGCCAGACCAGCGCGAGTGGACCTACGTCCGCAAGGATGGGTCCCGCCTTCCAGTGCTTCTCTCGGTCACCGCCTTGTTCGATGACGGCGGGGTGATTAGCGGCTATCTCGGAATTGCCACAGATCTCACCGAACGGAAACGCACCGAGGAGCAATTGCGAACCACGCTTTCCGAGGTCGAATTGCTCAACCGCGTGATGATGACCCGGGAGGAACGCGTGCTCGAGTTGAAACGCGAAATCAATTCAATGTGTCTCAGCGCCGGGCGCGCAGCGGCATATCCGTCCGCCACCGGCACAACTGCTGAAACGCAATACCCAAACCAAGATACCTGATGCAAACTTCCACCTGCCGCTGGACCGCGGAAACCGGCTGGGAAATCCCGGCGGAACATTCCGGAGAACCAGGACTCGTACTCTACTTCGGAGCTCCTTCCCTGATGGATGGCGACGCCCTGCCGATCCGCGAACTCGCCGCCAGGTTTCCTGACGCCGTCGTCTGCGGGTGCAGCACCGCCGGTGAGATCCTCGGCGACCGGGTGTATGACGATTCGGTCGTCGCCGCGCTAGTCTGGTTCCAATCCACCCGGGTGCGCGCCGTCGCCGAGCCCATCGCCAATAATGCAGAAAGCACGGCTGTGGGCCACCGCGCCGCCGCCCACCTGAACGCACCGGATCTCCGGCATGTCCTGATTTTATCCGAAGGTCTAACCGTCAATGGCACGGCGCTGATGAAAGGATTCCGCGAGGTGCTCGCGCCAGGTGTCGCCATCACCGGTGGATTGGCGGGGGATGGCCCGCGCTTCAAGAAAACCCTCGTGGGCCTCGGCGGCTGCGTGACGAGTGACCAGATCGTCGCCGTTGGATTCTACGGCGAAGAGTTCTTCGTCAGCTACGGCTCCCGCGGCGGGTGGGAAGGCTTCGGGCCACGGCGTCTCGTCACCCGATCGGAAGGCAACACCCTTTACAAACTCGACGGCCAGCCCGCGCTGGAACTCTACAAGCGCTACCTTGGAGCGCGCGCCGCGGGGCTCCCTGCCACCGGACTCCTTTTCCCGCTGGAACTCACCAAGGATCTATCAGAATCCGGTGGCCTGGTCCGCACCATCCTTGCGGTGGACGAGGAATCCCAGTCGCTCACCTTTGCCGGTGACATGCCTGAAGGCTGGTACGCACGTTTGATGAAGGCGACCACCGAACAGTTGGTGGACGGTGCGGCCTGCGCCGGAAAAGCCGCCGCCAGCTCCAATTCGGAGGGTGCATTGGCCATTCTGGTCAGTTGCGTGGGCCGCCGGCTCGTCCTCGGCCAGCGCATCGAGGAAGAACTGGAGTCCGTGATGGAATCGCTGCCGGAAGGCGCCCAAGCCATCGGATTCTACTCTTACGGCGAGGTCTGCCCGGGAAATCTCGGCGATTTCATCGAGCTGCACAATCAAACCATGACCATCACCATCCTCGGTGAGCACGCGTAAATGAACTCCCTCCTCCAGCGACAGATTCGCAGGCTGCTCCAGGATCACGATATCGATGATCCCCGGATGCAGGCCTTCCTGGAAGTCGTCAGCAAGACCTATGACGAGCTGGAGGAGAACAAGGACTTCCTCGCACACACCTTGGAGATCGTCTCCATACGAGTTGACGGAGGCCAACGAGCTGCTCCGCCGGGAATCGGAAAGCCGGTTGCGCCACATCAGCGATTATTTCGAAGAAACGCTCGCCCAGCAGCCTAATATCATCTTCCGCTGCAAGAAAGAGGGCGACCGCTTCGCAGTGGGGCTGGCACGTGGCGGCCTCTTGACCCAGTTGGGCTTGAAGCCTGCGGATCTGGAGCAGGGGGGGATTTCTCCCCTGATTAAGGCCCCCTCGAATCTGGAATGGTTCCAGCTTGCGTGGCAAGGTGAGGATCAGCACTTCGAGATGGCCTTTGAGCACGCACAACTGATCTGTCATGTCTGGCTGCATCCCCTGATGGAAGCGGGCCGCGTCGTCGAGATCATCGGCATCGTCTCCGATGTCACGCGGCAAAGGGCTGCGGAAGACCGCCTGCGCCAGACCTCGGAGGATCTCGAGCGGCGCGCGCAGGATCAGGAAAAATCCCGCCAGGTGATGCTCAGCATGATCGAGGATCTCGACCAGTCCCGCGCGAGCATCGCCCGCGAGCGCGACCGATCCAACACGCTGGCTGCGGAGGCCGCCGCGGCCAATCGCGCGAAAAGCGATTTCCTCGCCACGATGAGCCATGAAATCCGCACGCCCATGAACGGCGTGATGGGCTTCACCCAACTCCTCCAGCACAGCCAACTCACGGAACAACAGCACGAATTCGTCTCCGCCATCAGTAGCAGCGCGGAATCGCTCCTCAGGGTGATCAACGACGTCCTTGATTTCTCCAAGATCGAATCCGGGCACATGGACATCGAGGCCAGTCCGTTCAGCCTTCAAACCTGCATTGAAGATGCGGTGGAAACCGTCTCGACCCACGCGGCGGAAAAACACCTCGACCTGGCAGCACGCATGACCGCGGAAGTGCCGTCATCCATCGTTGGCGACTCGCTGCGCCTGCGGCAGGTGCTGGTGAATTTGCTGGGCAACGCGGTGAAGTTCACCCCCTCCGGCGAGGTGAAACTCGAGGTCAGCGCGACCTCGGAGGCGTCAGGGCGGGTTCTTCTGGATTTCAGTGTCACGGATTCCGGTATTGGCATCGCGCCAGACCGGTTGGATCAGCTTTTCAAAGCATTCCATCAGGAAGACAGTTCGACCTCGCGGCGCTTTGGCGGCAGCGGTTTGGGTCTCGCGATTTGCAGACGCCTGGTGGAGCTCATGGGCGGCACCATTTCGGTCAAAAGCAGCCCGGCGCAAGGATCCATCTTCTCGTTTCAAATCAGCGTGCCGGTCGCCCATGAGCCGGCGCCCGTGATCACGCCCATTCCTTTTCCCGATCTGGTCGGCAGACGCGCGCTGGTCGTGGACGGTCACGCGTTCTCCCGTCAGGTGATCGCCGAGTTGCTGGGGCGCTGGGGCATGGATGTGCGGTTCGCGCCCTCGCCCGAATACACGGCCACGCTGCTGCATGACTGGCAACCGCAGGTGCTCTTGCTCGACTCCGGCTGCACGGGGCCGGCGGACGTGACCTTCGCTACCACGCTCACCCGCCAAGGGACGGCGCTTTTCCTGCTTTGCCAGCCGGGCGACGCTCATACCCTGCGCGAGCTTTTCGGCGATGCCAATTCAGCCACGCTGTTCAAGCCGCTCAAAGTCTCGCCGCTCTTCAATTCATTGATCGCCCAGGCACACAGCACCACCCCCCGGATCATGGTTTCGAGCCATGCACCCGTGCCGCAGCCATCGAACGTCCGCTCCTTGCGGCTGCTGCTTGCGGAAGACAACGTCATCAACCGGAAGCTTGCCTTGGCCGCGCTGGCCCAGATGGGTTGCACCGCGGATATCGCGGTGGATGGTCACGAGGCGCTCCATGCAACCATGACAAATCGCTACGATGTCATCCTCATGGATGTGCAGATGCCCGGCATGGATGGCCTCGAGGCGACGCGACGGATCCGTGATTGGGAGAAGAAAACAGGCACGCCACCGGTGCGGATCATCGCCCTAACGGCCAATGCGCTCGCCGGCGATCGTGACATCTGTCTGAAGGCAGGGATGGATGAGTATCTATCCAAACCCATCCGGCTCGAAGCGCTCCGCGCCGCGCTGCAACAAACCAGCGATTCCGGGCCGCCGACGTCAGAGACAGCGGACAGCGCGCCATCTCCCGCCATGATCGCATTGCGCCAACTCGCGTACGAACTCTCGCCGGATGATGCGGTTTCGCTCGCGTCCGATTTCCTTGCCGATCTGGACGGGCAATTGGCGGCGGTCCGCAATGCGATTGACTTGCGCAACTCCGATGATGCCAGGCGGCATGCGCATTCCCTCAGGGGCACCGCATCCATCTTCACTCTGGCAGGCCTTCAGAGCGCGGCGGAATCCATCGAACATGCCTGTCGCGATGGCCGGCTTGCCGATGCCGACACGGGATGGCCGGCCCTCCAAAAGGCGGCGCAAGAGGCCCACAAGCAACTGCGTCCCGCGATCGCCGCCGTCGCATCCTCCTCCATCCTGGAACGGATGTCATGAAAAGCCCGCACCAAGGAAGAATGCGATGATGACTTCCGACCAAATGCCCGCGCTCCTCGCCCAGCGGATGCTCACCGCATCCACCCCTTTCGGCAGGGCGCGCCTGCGTTTCTACATGCAGTGGAATCGCCTCGCGTGGCGCTGGACCATCGGCTGCACCGCGCTTGTCAAACGCGGCATCGACATCGTGTGGATGGCGGTAGGCGAGGCTACGCTCCTGGCGGTGACGCGACTCCTCGCGCAAGAGCGCGAGCAGCACCGCCGCCGGTGGATCGCCGCCCTGTTCGGCAGCCGTCGAGCACCCGGTCCAGGGTCTGGGCCATGCCGGCGAAGTGCAGCTCGGCGAGCAGGGTGTGAATGGCCGCGCGCATCAGTCCCCCTGCGGGAGCTGGAAGAAGGCCCCGCGCACCTGCTTGAGGATCAGCGATTCCAGGCGGGTCAGGTCATAGAGGCCATAGGTCAGGGCTTGGGCGACGGCGGCGAGGAAGGGCTCGGTTGGATAGGTGCGGTGGAATTGCAGCAGCCGCTTGAGCCGGGCCGCCCCGCGCCCCGGGGCATGGGCCACCAGGGCCTGGACATAGTCGCGGAGCACCGCTGGGGCATCGACCAGCAGCGCCTGCTGCGCCGGGGGCGGATCGCTGCGTCGGGTGCGCGGCGGGCCGTGATGACCGGCGGCGGTGATACGCCGCTCGCGTTGGCCGATGGCCCGCGGGTGGCGAAAGCCGGCTGGGAATCGCGGGCCGGTTGGCTGGTGGGCACCAGGTGGCCGACTGGCGTGGAATGCGCACAATCACCCCCAGCGCCCCACGGCGCCGCGCGTTGCGCGCCCCCTGGGCCTCGCGGTTGCGCACGACAGCCTCGGGGTGACGCTCGCGCCAGGCCCGCCAATACTGCGGATGTGCCTGCGCCCAGGCCCGCTGGGCGGCCTGGTCGCTGGCCCGGGAGTCCGGATCGGTAGCGCTTGCGGCGTTGCCAGGCACGCTTACGCGCCCGCTGGCAAGTCGGCTGCGAACAGTAGGTCTCGGGTTGGGTTCTGGGGGCGCGGTTCAAACGGCTGGCCACAGCAGCAGCAACAGCAGGGCGCGTGGCTCATCTCTCCCACCATTCAGCAGAGTGCCTCGGGGTGGAAGTGTGCCGGGATGCCCCAGGGCGGGTGGTGCAGCCGGGGACTTTCTCGTTAGCGCAGGCCCCTACGCGCCAGGGGGTGGGCCTGATTTCTTAGCAGAGGGTGGGTCAATTCGGATTAGCGTTGAGGCAGGGATGCCCAGAGCGGGCAGAATGTCCCGCCAGCGACCGCAGGCGCGGGCCGGTATGTTGGATTCGTTCCGCATGGCGGACCTCCTTGTCCAGTTTATGCGCGGCTGGCGGCTCGCTCTTCGATCCAGGCAGCGACCTCATGTACCAGCCAGCCACGGGCGCGACTGCCGATGGGAATGGGCCTCGGGAAATCTCCGACCTTCATCAGGTCGTAGAGGGCGGTCTTGTTCAGCGCGGTCATGGCTTCCACTTGGGGAAGGCGCAGGACGCATGGAGTGCCGGCAGGAAGGGTACTGGCGGCGGAGGGCCTGGCCTGGTGGTGGCTCCGGGCTTATCGGGACTGGAAATGCGAATCTCCTTGATAATCAATCTATCAAAGCGCTCGCGGCGGGAGGTTTAACCGCCCACTACGGAAAGCAAAGCGCCTTGACGGAAGAGACTAAACGGAGAATTTCAGTGCATGGAAATGTGACAGGGTGACACGAAAAACTGTCACCACGTCCCTGTGATGACAGTTTAGCGAGGGGTTCCGTGGTTGACGGCTATGAGTCTGGCTTGATGACCTTGGCAAGCGTTATCGCGCCACGGGAGGGACTATCGGCTTGCGGTCGCCAGACCATTGCTTCACCAATGGCTTCATCAGGCTCATGTCCGACATTCGTTTGCTTAGGCGGATTCTTCTGACTGGGGTCGCCCCAGTTCTTCCACATGATCTGAAAAATTTTCTTCAGGGCCTCATTGAAGTACGGCAAATTCACGGTGACACCTCGGCCCCCTTCGGTCGGGAGGCTGTGATTCTCGGCTGGCGGCTGGGCGTCAGGAGCCGGGCGCTTTGCGATCAAGACGAGCAGGCGAAAACCGTCCGGGGCCGGGATTTCGTAGGTGTCGATGAAGCTCTCAAACCCCCCAGGGTTCAGGGCAGCTTAAGCAAGGGCGCCTCGTAATCGTCGGTCGGGTGGCGCGGCAGGGCCTCCCGCTCCTCGTCCGACAGACCGATTGCAACCCGCCCGCCCTCCTCGGGGTCGCAGAAAGATGCCGTGACGGCAGACGCGCAGATCGTTGAACCAGTCGAAACAGCCATCGGTGAGCTTCATCCATGGCTCCTCGATGCTGTCATACAGGGCCTTGATGTCGTCTCGGAAGATCCTCAGACCAGCGAATTCCTTGTTCATGGGTTGCACTCCTTCCAGTGCCTTCTTCAGAAGGAGGAGCCGCGCCTGCCGGGTGAAGGAATCCCGGTGTTCGCCCCGTCGGGCTAGGCGCGGCTGAAACGGTAGCCTCAGGCGGTGATGGGCGCTGGCGGAGAGGTTGCGCAGGGGTGGCGGCGGGTCAAGCGCCAGTATGTTGCTCCAGGTGGACCACGGCCCGCGATCCGGTGGCGGCGGCATAGCGGCGCAGGGTGCGCAAGCTGGGCAGGGTGCGGCCACTCTCTAGGCGGGCAATAGTCGATTGCGTCGTCCCCATGCGGGTGGCGACCTCGGCCTGGCTTAGCCCGGCACGGGCACGGGCGGCGATCAACTCGCTGGCGACAGCGAACTCCTCCTGCAGAGCATCATATTCGATCCGGGCCTCTGGATCGCGCAGCAGGTCGGCTTTCAGGTCGGCAAAGTCAATCGTCTTCATCGGTTGGGCTCCGAAAAGGGGTGAGGCGCGGACAACCGACTCACACCAGGCGGGCCACTCTCAGCAAGACGCCAATCACTAGGGTAGTTTGCAGGACACCCGCGCCGATCACCCAGCGGGTCAGTTCGGCCTTGGCCTCGGCAATGCGGGCTTGGGTCTCGGCAATGTCGCGCTTCAGTTCCAGCCGCAGCACCTCGAGGGCGTGTTGCAGGTTGTGGTCATGTTCCTCAACTTCGGCCTTGGTCGCCATTTGCCGGTCGAGAATTTCGGCCAGGGCGCGGGCCTGAGTCTCGGCTTGCTGAGGGCTGAAGCCTCCGGCCTTGAGGGTGTCGGCATAAGCCAGGGTATCGAGTATGAAGGTGGTCATGGGCGGGCGCTCCAGATGAAAGTTAGGCGGGGCCCGGGCTCCGGGACCAAGCTCCCCCACGCCCAGGAAGCGAGCGGGGAGGCCGAGCGGTAGGGCGCATGGCTCGCGCCCCACCTCCGGGATCAATCCAACAAGTCCCAGTCGGGAGTATATCGCTTTTTTGAGATTGTCAGCGGGTGATCAGGCCGTGCGGCGGCGCCGGGCGGTGATGTTGACCACCTTGGCGGGTTCCTGGCCCTCCAGGTGGCGCTCCCATTTCTCCAAGGCGACGGTCTTCTCGGGCAAATAGCTGTGCTCTGTCGTAATGGACGGTGTGCACGCCACCAGGGCCATGTGAAAGCAGTTGCCGACGAAGGTCCACGCTGAAACCAATGGCGGCCATTTCGGTTTCAGCGGTGCGGCGCAGATCCCGGAAGAGAAACGACAGACAGATAGGCCCGCGTCTTACCAGCGGAGTGCTCCCGGCCAGATTCGCGTACCTCACGAATCCGAGTAGCGAAGGCGGCCTTGGTGACTTCCTTGGCGGGGAGGGCGGCCAGATCGGGGGCAGGGTCGAGGATGTTGACCTTGAACAGGGATCGTGAATCCTTCGACGCGAGTCATGCGGGTTCGAGTCCCGCCCCGGGCACCATTGATTTAAAAGCGAAAAAGGCGATGCAAGGGAATTTTTGGCATCGTCGCGGGTGATCTCGCGGATGTTGAGGGCGGGGTAGGATTGTCTGGCTGATGCCGAAGTTGGTCACGCCACGGGATTTTTTGGGTGGTTGACAAAGCGGTCCCCGATATCCAGACGCTCAAGCGATGAGGTCCGCTGGGGAGGGAAGGCACATCCTTGTGCAGAAGTCCGAAGAGCCTGGTCCGATTGCGAGACTAGGGTTAGCGCTTTCGCCGATCCCAGACATGCCGCCCATGCCGGACATTCCCGACATGCCGCCCATACCGCCCATGCCGGACATCCCAGACTGACCGCCCATGCCGGACATTCCCGACATGCCGCCCATCCCGCCCATGCCGGACATCCCAGACTG
>CAWJBI010000038.1:0-41902 GCA_963841065.1 uncultured Gammaproteobacteria bacterium
GCATGGGCGGGATGGGCGGCCAGTCTGGAATGTCCGGCATGGGCGGGATGGGCGGCATGTCTGGAATGTCCGGTATGGGCGGCATGTCCGGCATGGGCGGCAAGCGCTAACCCTAGTCTCGCAATCGGACCAGGCTCTTCGGACTTCGGCACAAGGATGTGCCTTCCCTCCCCAGCGGACCTCATCGCTTGAACGTCCGGATATCGGGGACCGCTTTGTCAACCACCCCAAAAATCCCGGTGGCGTGACCAACTTCGGCATCAGCCAGCGATCCTACCCCGCCCTCAACATTCGCGAGATCACACCGTCGATGCCAAAAAGTCCCTTATATCGCCTTTTTCGCTTTTAAATCAATGGTGCCTGGGGCGGGACTCGAACCCCGAATGACTCGCGTCGAAGGATTCACGATCCCTGTTCAAGGTCAACATTCTCGACCCTGCCCCCGATCTGGCCGCCCTACCCGCCAAGGAAGTCCAAGGCCGCCTTGGCTACTCGGATTCGTGAGGTACGCGAATCTGGCCGGGAGCGCTACGCTGGTAAGACGCGGGCCTATCTGTTCGCCGCCTTTAACCTAGCCCTGCGGGCTGAAGGCGACACCGAGGCCCCCGCCGCGATGCTCCCGTTTGAGATCGCGACCAACCCGGTAGCCGGGATCAAGGCCATCCCTGTTCGCCCCTGCTCGCGGGTACTGAGCCGTGAGGAACTGCGGGCCTTCATCGGTAGGCTGGGTGAAGGGCTGGCGGATCACGCCCTGAAACTGGCGCTGTATGCGGGTGGCCAGCGTGGCGAGCAACTGCTACGCGCCAAGGCGAGCGAGCCACCTTGAGGGCCAGGAACCCGCCAAGGTGGTCAACATCACCGCCCGGCGCCGCCGCACGGCCTGATCACCCCGCCAATAATCTCAAAAAAGCGATATACTCATGACGTGGCACGTTGAATTGATCGCGGAGGCGGAGCGCGAGTTACGCGCCCTGCCGCCCGACATCATCGCCCGCTTCCTGCGCGTGGCGAATCTGGTCGCGGAGCACGGACCTCGCCAAGTGGGGATGCCGCATATCCGCCACCTGGAGGACAAGCTGTGGGAGATGCGCCTGACGGGCCGCGATGGCATTGCCCGTGCCATCTATGTGGCACGTTCCGGCCAACGGCTGATCGTGCTCCATGTCTTCATCAAGAAGACGCAGAAGACCCCGCGCACTGCCCTGGCACTGGCCCGCGTCCGTTTACGGAGTTTGACCGATGACGACGATTGACTTTGACGACCTGAAAGCCGACTTGCTGCGCGATCCGGAGGTGCGGGCCGAATATGACGCCCTGGATGAGGAGTTCGCTGTCGCCAGCGAGTTGATCGCCGCCCGTGCCCGTGCCGGGCTAAGCCAGGCCGAGGTCGCCGCCCGCATGGGGACGACGCAATCGACTATTGCCCGCCTAGAGAGTGGCCGCACCCTGCCCAGCTTGCGCACCCTGCGCCGCTATGCCGCCGCCACCGGATCGCGGGCCGTGGTCCACCTGGAGCAACATCCTGGCGCTTGACCCGCCGCCATCCCTGAGCAACCTCTCCGCCAGCGCCCATCACCGCCTGAGGCTACCTATTCGGCCGTGCCTAGCCCGACGGGGCGAACACCGCCTAGTTCTGGTTTTATAACCATGAGCGGCCTCATCAAAGCCTGGCGGGGGCCACCCCGGTCCAGGTCCATCGCGGCACGGTCCAACTGGCGGCCTGAGGGCGGCAGGGGCGGACGCCGTGGGGATAACGCGCTCGTCGAAGTCCAGACTGACGGTGATCAGTTCTGGGCCGATGCGATTGGCGACCTCTACCATGGCCTTTGCCGGTTCCTGCTGAATGCCTGGCCCGGCGAAACAAACAGCCCCTTCCGCCGTTCGGATCAGCTCCGCGATTCTCCCAGAGGATAGATGACAAAACGGTCCGCTGTTGTTCGTGTTATTTGTCATTTTCGTCGGCCCCGTGGCTTACGCTTGCTCTCGCACCCGGCGGAATACCTCCTGCGCAAGGTGCTCATGCGCCGCCGAGCGGAACTCGGCATCCGTCATCACCCGGGAGAAGATCTCCTCGTTGCCCTCCATGCGCGCGATGAACAGCTCGTCCAGCATGCGATCGAGATAGGCGGCGAAGTTCGCGTAGTTGTTGGCGCGGGCCGCCTCCGCGATGTTCTCGTCGTTTTCCGCCGAGGCCCGTATCTGATCGAAAAACAGTTGATCCGCCTCGGTGAAGTCGGTGCCGAAACGCTCGTTGAGGAGGTCGATCAGGCTCGATAGGGCAACCGCCTCATCCTTGACCCCACCAGTGCCCACATCGGTCGGCCCCTTCAGTGGATAGGCTTCGCCCGGCGCGAGGTCGATGGAGCCCTCCGTCATCTGTTGCAGCCGGAAGAACCGCAGCGCCACCTCATCATCGAGAGCGAAGCACTGACCATCTCCCGGCGGTGGAAGCTTTGCCAGCAGGTTCCGCACGAAGGCATAGAGCCGTTCGAGGTCGCTATCCTGGTAAGGGATGATCTGCGACAGAAAGGCATAGAGATTGCGATAGGCCGTCAACTGGCCGCGCAATTCCTCCCGCTCTTCCTCTTCTCTTTCCTCAAAGCGCTGTACGACGGCGTCGAGCACGGCGTTCATCACCTTATGATCGCTCGCCGAGTGGTCGCGCTTGGCGCGATACCAAACCTTGGCGAAGGCGGTCACGTCCGCGGGCGTGAAGATCGCCCACTCCAGCAGGCGGTACTGCAGTTCGGAAAGTCGCTGCGGATCGGCGTTCTCGCCAACCGGCGTCGTCTCGTAATAGGGCTTGAACGCCTGGTAGATGTGGTCCTCCTCGTTGGCGAAATCCAGCACGAAGGTGCGTGTCTTGCCGGGTGCGATGCGGTTCAGCCGCGAGAGGGTCTGCACCGCCTGCACGCCGGCGAGGCGCTTGTCCACGTACATCGTGTGCAGCAGCGGCTGATCGAAGCCGGTCTGGTACTTCTCGGCCACCAGGAGCACCTGGTAATCGTCGCGCGTCGAAGGCTCCGGCAGCTCGCGCTCGGCGAGGCCGGCGTTCATCGCGACCTCGGTGAGACTGAGCCGGGGTCGTCCGGGTCTCTACCGTCCCCGAGAAGGCCACCAGCGAGCTGATGTCCGGTGTAGCCCTTATCCTTGATGTAGCGGTCGAACGCCAGCTTGTATCGCACGGCGTGCAGGCGGGAGCCCGTGACGACCATCGCCTTCGCCCGCCCGCCGATCTCGTGATCAGGTAGTGCCGGAAGTGCTCGACGATGACGTCGACCTTCTGCGCGATGTTGTACGGGATGAAGCTCCAGGAAGCGCGCCAGGGCCTTCGCGGCCTTCTTGCGTGGCACATCGGGGTCGTCCGCGATCTGTCTTGATCAGGCCGAAGTAGCGCTTGTAGGTGGTGTAGTTGGCCAGCACGTCCAGGATGAAGCCTTCCTCGATGGCCTGGCGCATGCTGTAGAGGTGGAAGGGTGCAGGCGCCGTGACGGGCCTGGCTCATCGAACAGGCCTAGCGTCTTGAACTTCGGCGTCGCCGTGAAGGCGAAGAAGCTCAGGTTCGGCTGCCGGGCGCGCTTCAGCGCATCGCCGCGAGCACCGCCGTCCTTCGGCCTCGTCGGAAAGCGTCGTCGTCCTCGTCGTCGGAGAGCTGGGCGGCAATGGCCGCCTCGATCCCTTCCTTGTTCAGCATGCCCTTCAGCGTCCGTCGCGGTCTCGCCGCTCTGGGACGAGTGGGCCTCATCGACGATGACGGCGAAGCGTTGCCGCCGTGTCGATATGGACGCCTGAGCCTTTCTTCTCCAGCGTCGAGAGCGCCCGGGAGATGAAGGGGAACTTCTGGATGGTCGTGATGACGATGCGGCGTGCCCTGGGACAGCGCTCGGCGAGCTGCTGGGTGTCCTCGTCGATCTTCTCGACCACGCCGGTGCTTGTGCTCGAACTGGTAGATGGTCGTCCTGCAACTGCTGGTCGAGCACGCGCCGGTCGGTGATGACGACGACGGAGTCGAAACACCTTCTCGTCGCTGCGCGTCGTGCAGGCTCGCCAGCCGGTGCGCCAGCCAGGCGATGGAGTTGCGACTTGCCGGAGCCGGCCGAGTGCTGGACGAGGTAGTTGTGCCCCGAGCCATGGGCCTGCGCGTGCGCGACCAGCTGCCGCACCGCGTCGAGCTGGTGGTAGCGCGGGAAGATCATCGTCTCCTTGCGCACCGTGCGGACGCCCTTGCCGTCGTGACCTGGCGCTCCTTCGACCTCCAGGTGGATGAAGCGTCGCAGGATGTCCAACAGGCTGTCGCGCCTCAGCACCTCGTCCCACAGGTAAGTGGGTCTTCCAGTTGCCCTCCGCCGGCGGGTTGCCCGCGCCCGTGGTTGTTGCCCCGGTTGAAGGGCAGGAAGTGGGTCTCCTTGCCCTGCGAGCCGGGTCGTCATCCAGACCACGTCGGGGTCCACGGCGAAGTGGACCAGCGCGCGCCGCTTGAAGCGCGAAGAGCAGATCGCGCTCGTCGCGCTCGGTCTCGTACTGCCGCATCGCGTCTTCGACGCGTCTGCCCGGTGAGCGGGTTCTTCAGCTCGCCGGTGACGACGGGGATGCCGTTGACGGCCAGGGTCAAGTCGATGATGCAGCGGCGGTGTTTCCCATCCGCCCGCTTCATCACCGAGGTAAAGGCGACCTGGCGGGTGATGGTCAGCCGGTTCTTGGCGTAGTTCGCCGCCGCCTCGGGGTTCATGGCCGTGTTCGGCCGGAAATAGGCGAGCCGCAGGGTCTTGCCGTAGCACTTGAACCCGTGGCGCAGGACGTGGAGCGTCCCCTTGACGTCCAGTTCCTTGGCCAGGCTGTCCAGCACGGTCGCGGCGGTCTTCTCTCCGAGCAACGCCTCCAGCGCCGCCCACTTAGCCGGCTGGCTGTCCTTCAGAAAGCCCGTGACATCGTCCGGGAACAGGGCGAGCGCTTCGTCATAGGCGCTCGGGTCTCGCGTCTGGTAGCCGCCGGAGCCGGTGAGCCCGGCCTCGATCGCTGTCTCGAAATCGCGTTCGGTGTGGGCGGACATGGGTCAGAGCTCCTAGCTGGAAGCGCGCTCGCTGGCTGCAAAAAGAACGGAATTGATCGCGCCATCAATGGTCATTGCAGCAGGTAGGGTGGAACAGGGGCAGGGCAGCGGTTCCGCCCATTTGGTGCGCTGGTCGGATCCGCTTCGCTTGATCCACCCTACGATACTTGGCAATCTCGGCGACGTGAAGCCGGTCGGGGGCGGCGTTTTCGAGATGCGGGAATTCTTCGGCCCCGGCTGGCGCACGTACTATGTACCGTGTGGGGCGGTGCTGATCCTGATGCTGGGCAGCGGGGACAAGTCGACCCAGCAGGCCGATATCGCCCGGGCCATCGCCTTGGCGTCCACCCTGGAGGATTGAGCGATGAGCGAGAAGATCCGCATTGCCGACTTGCCCGAGTTCGACATCACCGAGCACCTGGAAGACGACCAGGCCATCGCCGAATATTTGACCATCGTGCTGGAGGAGGACGACCCCGCCTTGTTGGCCGCCGCCATGGGAGACATCGCCCGCGCGCGCGGCATGACCGAGATCGCCAAGGCGAGCGGGATCGCGCGCGAAGCCCTCTACAAGGCCCTGCGCGCCGACGCACAGCCGCGTTTCGATGCCATCAACCGCGTCTGTCATGCGCTGGGCGTCAAGCTGGTGGCTCAACCGATCGAGACGTGACGCTGGAGCCTGGGAGCCAGACGAAGGTCATCGCAGCTCCGCAAGCTGCCCTGTGACGACTGCCGTGATCAGAGCACTACGGTACTCGGCTAGAAGCGTAATCGTGCGATCGATCTTATCCATTTGCTCGGACATTTGGCCAAGCTCCAAGCCAAGAGCGGCAAGTATCCGAGCGATTCGATCTCTTGGCGGCAGCGAAATCGGAAGATGGGCGACGACAGTCCTGGAAATGAGCGAGCAAGATCAGTGGATTGAACAGCACGCCTGAAGAAGTGAAACTTCGCATACGCGGCTTCCGTGCATCGCGCGACCCATTCTGGATCTAGCGCATTTAGTCTCACGGCAAAGACGTGATTTTGATGCAAGCAGGGAAAAATTTGACGTCTCCAAACCGTTCCTCGCCCAAGTTTGTCATTGTCCCCGCCTTCCGTTCATTAGGATGTCGCCATTCTCAAGAGCGTACTTCTGGACGTCATTAGCTCTGACTTCAATCTCTGCGATCTCGTTCAAATCCAACCAACCGTCTTGGACGTTTGCGACCCGAAGGTATGGCAACACCACCGTTTCCTCGTTCGAGTAGGACTTACCCTTGGTGATGCCGGAACGAACTTGGCCAAGCCGCTTCAATGGTACCAGCTCCCAATGCGCCGGAATGTCGCCGAGCCAGTCGATGCCGGAGGGTTTCATGGGGGCGTCGGGGTTGAGGCCCTTGGTGACGGCGCGGGTGATGAGGGCCTGGCGCTTCTCGGCCAGCCGGTTCAGCAGTGCGCGCTTCTTCTCGATCAGTCCGTCGATCCGCGCCGTCTTCTCATCCAGAAACCGCGCAATCCGCCGCTGGGTTTCGAGGGGGGGGCAAAGGGCTCGTTCTTCTCTCAAGTCTTGTTGACTGAGGTTCGGCTGGCCGCCGCCAACTGACATGGATATCAGATCTTTCCGGCGGTGCCAAAGCCAGTAATAAAGGAATCGGTTGTCGAACTGCTCTGACGCCTCGAACACGCAGCACGCTTGGTTGCATGTTGCTGCAACCTCTGTAATCCCCAGCCGGCCAATGGTGGCGCCGTACATCGCCATCATCACAGATCCCGGCCGGTACACGCGTAGGGCCGCAAGAATCATTTAAGGCATCCTGAGTAACTTGCTGCTGGGTAGAGGAAATGTAGTTCTCTCTTAGCTCCGCAGTAGTAACCCAAGGCGTGCCGGCGGAGTCCGTGTAGTAGCGAGCATCGTTTGACGTAGGCGTAGTCCCACTGCCAATGCGACCGAAAGCATGCGACACTTCCAGGTTTCCCAGTCGTGAGCCGTCATGCCACCAACCCCTTCAGCAGCCCCGCAATCTCCCCTTCAAGCGTCGTAATGTCCTCCTCGATCTCGATCGAGCGGGCGCGGCGGCTTGTAGACGTAGAAATGCCGGTTGATCGGGATCTCGTAGCCGACCTTGGTCTTGTCGTAGTCGACCCAGGCATCCGGCACATGGGGCAGGACCTCGCGTGCGATGTAGGCGTCGATCTCGCCCCGGAAGGCCGCAATCAGCCGGTCGTTGGGCTTGTCCGGGCCGAAGTCCATGGGCAGCGGCAGCACGGTGCCGGAGGGCAAGCGGGATGTTCTCGGTGTCCCGCAGCTCGCTGTCGGGCTCCGGTTGGCCCTTGGCGTCGCGGCAGATCGCGGCGTCCGGGTCGCGCTCGCCGAGGGCGGCGAAGATGGCCTTCTTGACGGGGGCCGGGAGCTTGAGCCCGGCGCGCTTCGCGGCCTTCGTCAGGTCGGCCTCGAAGACCTCGCGGTCCATGTAGCGCCCCTTGCCTTCGAGGGTCGCGAGCACGGCGCGGATGGCCTCCTGCTGCTTGCGTCCTTCCTCGATCCTCCGCTCCACCTCGCCCTTGTCCTTGCGCTTCTTCGATGTGGCCAGGTTGGCGAACGCGCTCTGCTCGTCGAGCCGGGCGATGCGCTCGGGGCTGGCCTCGAAATTCATGCGCAAGGGGCGCTCGACCGTCACCTTGAGGAAGCCGAATTCGCGGTTCTCGAAGAGGCGGGAGATGACGCGGGTCTCGGTCCCGCCATTGATCGGACCTGGGCCGTCTCGCCGTCCTGGTAATTGCCGTAGACGCGGGCGAGGTGGCGAATCTGGTCTTCGGTGATCTCGTTGCGCTTGTTGTTGAGGCTCTTCTTCATCTTCTGGAAGAAGCGGGTGCCGTCGATCAGCTGCACCTTGCCGCGCCGCTCGGTGGGCTTGCGGTTGGTCACCAGCCAGACGTAGGTGAAGATGCCGGTGTTGTAGAACAGCTGGTCCGGCAGGGCGACGATGGCATCGAGCCAGTCGTTCTCGATGATCCAGCGGCGGATGTTGCTCTCGCCCGAGCCGGCATCGCCGGTGAACAGCGGCGAGCCGTTGAAGACGATGGCGATCTTGGAGCCGGCCGGTCCTCGTCCCCCTCGGCGTAGGGGTGCATCTTGGAGATCATGTGCTGGAGGAACAGCAGCGATCCGTCGTTGATGCGCGGCAGCCCGGCACCGAAGCGGCCGGCGAAGCCCAGGTTGTCGTGCTCGTCGCTCGACCACGTCCTTCTGGTCCTTCCATTCCACGCCGAAGGGCGGGTTGGCCAGCATGTAGTGGAAGCGCTGGCCCTCGAAGCCGTCCCGGGTCTTGCCGTCGCCCAGGGTGTCGCCGAGGACGATGTTGGCGGTGTCCTCGTCCTTGATGAGCATGTCCGAGCAGCAGATGGCCTAGGCCTCGTCGTTGTATTCCTGGCCGTAGAGGGCAAGCTGCGCCCGGGATTCTGGGCGCGGATGTAGCTTCTCGGATATCGGACAGCATGCCGCCGGTGCCGCAGGCCGGGTCGTAGATGGTGCGGACGATGCCGGGCCTGTAGACGTCCTGCTCGCCGGTGTAGATGAGGTTCGCCATCAGGCGGATGACCTCGCGGGGCGTGAAGTGATCGCCGGCCTCCTCGTTGGCCTGCTCGTTGAAGCGCATCACCAGGTGCTCGAACACGTAGCCCATCTGGAGGTTGTCGATCCGCTTGGGGTGCAGATCGACCTCGGCCATGGCCTTGACGATGGTGAAGAGGCGGTTGCTGGCGTCCAGCTTCTCGATCTGGTCGGCGAACTTGAAGCGCTCGAAGATGCGCCGCGCGGTGGGCGAGAAGCCGTTGATGTAGGAGACCAGGTTGGGCGCGATGTTCTCGGCGTCGCCGAGCAGGCGAGAGAAGGTGTAGGGGCTGGTGTTATAGAGCGGGTGCTTGCGGCTTGGGTCGGCGGCCTTGCCGAGCAGCCGATCTATGGCCGCCTCCGGCATCTGCTGGGCCTCCAGTGCCTCGCGCCGCTTCAGCACCGCATCCTTGGTCGGCTCCAGGACGCAGTCGAGCCGGCGCAGGACGACCATGGGCAACATCACCAGGCGATATTGCGGCGGACGGTAGGGTCCCCGAAGCCGGTTCGCGATTTCCCAGATCTTGGCCTTCAGCTCATCGTGCGTCTGAATGTTCAACAGTGGTTGTCCTTGTTTCTGACTGCAGCCACGGTAGGTTCCTTGTTGTTTTCGTTGTGATTCTTGCTCACTTCCTTTCCGTCCCGGGCTTCGACGTTGGCTGTTTGATGGGGATGCCATTGCGCCCGCAATAGTCCCGGATCAGCACCTACACCATGTTGGCGATGGAACGATGCTCCTGCTCGGCCGCCGCCTGCAGTCCCGCCTTCACCGCAGGATCGATCCGCACCGTGATGGTCTCGGTCTTCACTGCCGCCATCGCTTACCCTCCTGGCTGATGTGGCGTTATAGTATTGCGGATATGCTACAGGGATATTCCCTCACAGGAACGTCGCCAGGGCCCGTCAATATTCGCCCACACAGTTCTTCCGTCGCGTACCGAACGGTTTGCTAGCCAGCAACTTCAAGCAACGGCATGGAGTTCTGGGAGAGATCGACTTCGAGAAGCTTAAGATGACCGACGTAGACCCGATCTTTGGAGCCTTCACGGTGTTACCGGACAGCAAGCAGGCGGAGATCGAGGCGGAGTGCCAGGATATCGACAACATGGCCTGCCAGGGCGGTGTCACGGCCCTGGCGGACGATGCGGATTTCCATCAAGACCAAGATCTCCGGAGGCAATCTCGAAGATCGACAGCTTCCACTAAAAGGCGATGTGGACCTTCCTGGAGCACTCTAAGCTACAGGGCCGGTGCCCACGTTATACCTGTACTCGGACAACATCGCGGAGTCGTCCTGGAAGAAGCGCACCGACCTGCCCCACCTTCCGCCTCATATGGGTCCGGAGGACATGGATCTGCTGGAGCAGGCCCTCAGCCACTACTTTCACAGCAAGGAGGGGCGCGGGCGCAACTGCAAGGTGGAGGTCTACCGCCGCCGAGTTAAGAAGTACTTCTTGGCCAAGGCCCCAGGATGGATGCGCCAGCGGAGAGGCTGCCAGACGCCAAGAAGGGCCTAGGTTCGGGTGAGGAAGGGAGGGAGGAGTCTGGACCCGGCTGGAGGTCGATGGCCACCGATCCCAGGAGACGCTGCCCCGGTTGGCCAGGCTGCATCGGCACCGCCCGGTTGCCCTGGCGGTCACAGTCGTCGACCGGAAACGCGCTCAAGGGTGGCCTTAGTTCAGGCCGTGTTGTGTTCTTGTTGTGTTCATGCCCTCAAAGCATCAAAGGCCAGAGGGGGAGCTTGGCCCTATTCTTGAGTAAATCATTGTTTTGAAATGGTGCCCGGGGCGGGACTCGAACCCGCATGACTCGCGTCGAAGGATTTTAAGTCCTTTGCGTCTACCGATTTCGCCACCCGGGCGGGTGGGGGAGGGGACCTGGGGGATCTGGCCTTGCCGTCGGCCCGGGAGGCTCTGACAAATAAGAAGCGAGGGAGGAAGGTGGAGGCTGAGCCCGGAATCGAACCGGGGTGCACGGCTTTGCAGGCCGCTGCATGACCACTCTGCCACTCAGCCTAAGGCGGCGAAGTATATAACTGGTGCCGAGGCTTTGTCATCCCGTTGACATCCTGGGGGGCAAAATTCCCGGGCGCCGGGCTTGGCACCGACCCTACCGAACACCCCGCTT
Organism: uncultured Gammaproteobacteria bacterium; assembly: GCA_963841065.1. Taxonomy (GTDB): domain Bacteria; phylum Pseudomonadota; class Gammaproteobacteria; order Chromatiales; family Chromatiaceae; genus M0108. The sequence continues at coordinate 10,770 of CAWJBI010000038.1, forward strand.
GCCCGGGCAACCCTTGGCCACCGGCCCTTCAAGTCGTCCCCAGCAAGCCTTTCAGGCCGGCCAGATGGGCGGTGCCCCGGGCGCGGTTTTCCTCTGCATTGGCCACGCGGCGGGTATCCCAATCCAGGCCGCTCTCGGGCAATTCCTCCAGAAAGCGGCTGGGCTGGACCTGGACCATTTCGCCGAAGCGCTTGCGGCGCTTGGCCAGGGTAAAGGTCAGGTGCTCGCGGGCACGGGTGATGCCGACATAGGCGAGGCGCCGCTCCTCCTCGATGCTGTCGTCCTCGATGCTGACGCGATGCGGCAGCAGTTCCTCCTCCATGCCGACCAGCATGACGTGCGGAAACTCCAGCCCCTTGGCGGCGTGGAGGGTCATGAGGGCGACGCGGTCGCCGCCCTCCTCTTCCTCCTGGCGTTGCAGCACGTCCATGAGGGACAGGTGGCCGACCCGATCCTGCAGGGACTTGCCCTCGTTCTCGCCCTTGCCGAGGGCATCGAGCCAGTTGAGCAGGTCGTGGACATTCTCCAGGCGCCGTTCGGCGACCGGCAGGCTGGAGGCGTTCTCCTTCAGCCAGGCGGCGTAGTTCATGCCCTCCACCAGGGCGCGGACGGCGGCCACCGGCTCGCTGACGGCGTGGCGGGCATGGGTATCCAGCCAAGCGGCGAATTGCTCCAGGCGCTCGCGGGGTCGCCGCTCCAGGTGCTGACCCAGCCCCAGCTCGCCGCAGGCGCGCAGCAGGGGCACGCCCCGCTCCCGGGCATAGCCGGCCAGCTTCTCCAGGGTGTTGGGCCCGATCTCGCGGCGCGGGGTGTTGACGATGCGCAGGAAGGCGGCGTCATCCTCCGGGTTGGCGAGGAGGCGCATGTAGGCCATGACATCCTTGATCTCGGCCCGGGCGAAGAAGGAGGTGCCGCCGCTGAGGAAGTAGGGGATGTCGTGTTCGCGCAGGGCCTGCTCGAAGAGCCGCGCCTGGTGGTTGCCGCGATAGAGGATGGCGAAGTCGCCGTAGTTGGCCTTGTCGGCGAAGCGCCGGTGCAGGATCTCGGAGACCACGCGCTCGGCCTCGTGGGCCTCGTCGCGACAGGTGATGACCCGGGGGCGCTCCCCTTCGCCGTGAGCACACCAGAGGCGTTTCTCGAAGAGGTGGGTGTTATGGGCGATGAGGGCATTGGCGAGGCCGAGAATGCGCCCGCTGGAGCGGTAATTCTGCTCCAGCATGACCACCTTGAGGGTCGGGAAGTCCTCCTTGAGGCGGGCCAGGTTTTCGGGCCGGGCGCCGCGCCAGGCGTAGATGGACTGGTCGTCATCGCCGACCACGGTCAGGGCGCCCCGGGGGCCGACCAGACGCCGGACCAGTTCGTATTGGGCGCCGTTGGTGTCCTGATACTCGTCCACCAGCAGGTAACGCAGGCGCGACTGCCAGGCCTCCAGCAGATCGGGCTGGGCGGCGAAAAGGCGCGCCGGCAGGCGGATGAGGTCGTCGAAGTCGACGGCATTGTAGGCGTGGAGGCTGCGCTGGTAGTCGGCGTAGAGGCGGGCGAGGTCGGCCTCGAAGTCATCCTCGGCGTGGCTGAGGGCTGCGGCGGGCTCGACGAGGGCGTTCTTCCAGGCCGAGATACGGGCCTGGACGGCGGCGGGGGTCAGGGCGTCATCCTGACGCCGGCCCCGCAGGTGCTCCTTGATGATGGCCTCGGCGTCCTGGGGGTCGAAGAGCGAGAAGCCGCGTCGCAACTCGGCGCGGGCGTGGTCGCGGCGCAGGATGTCGAGGCCCAGGGTGTGGAAGGTGGAGATGGTGAGGCCCCGCCCCTCCCGACCCTGGAGGGCGCTCGCGACCCGGGCCTTCATCTCGCGCGCCGCCTTGTTGGTGAAGGTGACGGCGGCGATGTGGCGCGGCGCCAGGCCGCATTCGCCGACGAGGTGGGCGATCTTGCGGGCAATGACGCGCGTCTTGCCCGATCCGGCGCCAGCGAGCACCAGCAAGGGGCCTCCCACATAGCGCACGGCTTCGAGCTGTCGGGGATTGAGGTCTTTCATGGGACGGCCTGAAGGGCAAGACAAGGCGCGCAAGTGGGTCGAGGGGTTCGCCTGGACGCGAACCGGGCGGTGGGGCTGGCGCGCGCAGGCCGGCATTATGCCCGAGCCAGCCCATCGGGGAGCAACAAAGAAGGGAATTACCGGGCGGGACGTACTAACATACGCGGACTAACGGAAACTTGAAGGCTTTGTCGAACCCGATGAAACGGATACTGACCGCGACCCTCCTGGGCGTCGCCTCCCTGGCGGCCTGGGCCCAGTCCGAAACCCAGCTCGCAGCGCCTGAATTGCCGCCCGCAGGCTACGCCGGCGAGTCGGTGCAGCCGGACGTCACCATTCTGGAGACGGATCGCGGCACTGTCTATGAGTACCGCATCAAGGGTCAGCTCTACATGGTGCGCATCCAGCCCCAGATCGGCCCACCCTACTTTTTGATCGACTCCAATGGCGATGGGACCCTGGACGTACAGCAGGACCGGGTCTGGAACAACGCCGTTCCCCAATGGCTCCTCTTTAGCTGGTAGGCCAGCGCCAACCCGCAACCCGACCCAACGGGCTCTGGCGGCTCGGGTGCGGACAGGTCCGGAATAGTTGCACACAAAAGAAACCCCGCCGTTCAGGGGGGTGAAGGGCGGGGTAAGAGCGTCCCCGGTGGGGGGCCGGGAACCCGAGTCGCCAGGGGGAAGAGAAGGCAACGGGGTTTTTAAAACGCTCACCCAATGAGAACCACGCGGTCGGAAAAAGTTCACCGCCAGGCTAGGGAAAAGCCGCGCGAGGTCGCCAAGCCCTGGCCGCGGGTGTCAGCCCTTCGATGCAAAAGCGGCGGATGAGGGCGCGCAGCAGGTCCAGGGTCGGCGGTATGCGCGCCGTCTCCAGGTATTCATCCGGCTGATGGGCCTGAGCCAGGTTGCCGGGGCCCAGGATGACGGTCTCCAGGCCGAGCTGGTTCAAAAAGGGCGCCTCGGTGCCGAAGCCCACGGCCTCGGCGACATGGCCGGTCAGGGCCTCGCTGGCCTGGACGATGACGGAGGCGGCGGGGGTCTCCGCCGGCGGTATGGCTTCGAACAGGGGCGCCACCTCCCAACCCAGGCCGCGTCGCTCCGCCACCCGGGCGACCCGCGCGGCAAGTTGGGCGCGCAGTTCCTCCACCTGCAACCCCGGCAGGACCCGCAGGTCCAGCAGCAGCTCGCAATCACCACAGATGCGGTTGGGGTTGTCGCCACCGTGGATATGGCCCAGGTTGATGGTCGGCACCGGCACCGCGAAGGCGGGATGGCGATGCCGCTCCTGCAACTCCCGGCGCCAGGCCAGGATCTCGCCCATGACCTCGTGCATCCCCTCCAGGGCCGAATTACCCAGGGCCGGGTCACTGGCGTGCCCTGGCTGGCCGATCAGACGCACTGCCTCGTTCATCACTCCCTTATGCAGCCGCACCGGCCGGAGGGAGGTCGGCTCGCCGATCACGGCATAGCGCCCAAGGGGCCGGCCCGCCTGGACCAGGGCCCGGGCCCCGCTCATGGAGGACTCCTCGTCCGCCGTCGCCAGAATGGTCAGGGGCCGCTGCATATCCTTAGCGGTCAGCCCCCGCGCCGCCTCCAGCGCCAAGGCCAGAAAGGACTTCATGTCGCTGGTGCCCAGGCCATAAAGCCGGCCGTCCTCCTCCGTGATCTCGAAGGGGTCGCGTTGCCAGCGCCCGGCGTCATAGGGGACCGTGTCGGTGTGCCCGGACAGCACCAGCCCCCCGGGCCCTGTCCCCAGGGTCGCGATCAGATTGGCCTTGCCCGGCTGATTGGGCAATTCCATGACCTCCACCCGGAAGCCAGCCCCCAGCAGCCATTCCCCCAGACGGTCGACCAGATGCCGGTTGCCCATGTTCAGTTCCGGCTTGACGCTGCTCACCGTGGGCAGGGCGATCAGGTCATCGAGCATGGCGCGGAGAGGGGGGGCTGGGTGTTTCATGGCTGCTCCTGACTGCTTCAATGCGCCTCTTCCCAATTATCACCGACGCCGATCTGCACCAGGAGGGGGACGGCGAGATCGGCGGCGGACTCCATGGCGGCCCGGATGCGCTCGGATGCCGCCGGTACCGCCGCCTCTTCTACCTCGAAGACCAACTCGTCGTGAACCTGCATGATCATGCGCACCGGGGGCTGCTCGGTCTGAATCCAGCCATCCGCGGCGATCATGGCCCGCTTGATGATGTCGGCGGCCGTACCCTGCAAGGGGGCATTGATGGCGGTGCGCTCGGAACCGGCGCGGCGTCCCTGGTTGGAGTGGTCGATGTCCGGCAGGTAGAGGCGCCGACCGAACAAGGTCTCGACATACTTGTCCCGGCGCGCCTGCTGGCGGGTACGGTCCATGAAGTCCTTCACCCCGGTGTAGCGCTGGAAATAGCGGTCCACGTACGCCTGGGCCTCGCCGCGCTCTATCCCTAGTTGCCGCGCCAGGCCGAAGGCCGACATGCCATAGATGAGCCCGAAATTGATGGCCTTGGCGGAGCGGCGCTGGTCGGCGCTGACCTGGTCCGGGGCCAGGCCCCAGACCTCGGCGGCGGTGGCGCTATGGATGTCCAGACCGGCGGCGAAGGCAGCCAGCAGGCGCTCATCCCCGGAGAGGTGGGCCATGATGCGCAGCTCGATCTGGGAATAGTCGGCGGCGACCAGCTTGCAGCCCGGATCGGCGATGAAGGCCAGGCGGATGCGCCGCCCGTCCTCGCTGCGGATGGGGATGTTCTGCAGATTGGGGTCCGAGGACGAGAGGCGCCCGGTGGCGGCCACCGCTTGGTGGTAGGAGGTATGCACCCGCCCCGTGACCGGGCTGACCATCTGGGGCAACTTGTCGGTGTAGGTCGATTTGAGCTTGGCGAGGCCGCGATGCTCCAGGATGATCCGTGGCAGTTCGTGGCCGGCATCGGCCAGTTGCTGCAGCACGGATTCGGAGGTGGAGGGCGCCCCCTTGGGGGTCTTCTCTACCACCGGCAGGCCCTGTTCGGTGAAGAAGATATCGCCGATCTGCTTGGGCGAGCCCAGGTTGAAGGGCCGCCCGGCGACGCGATAGGCGGCCTGCCTCCAGGGCGGCGATGCGCCCGGTCAGGTCGCGACTCTGGGCCGCCAGGCGCTCCCGGTCGATGCGCACCCCCTGGCGCTCCAGGCGCGAGAGCACCGGCACCAGGGGCATCTCGATCTCCTGGTAAAGACGGGCGAGGCCCGGTTGCTGCTCCAGGCGGGGCCAGAAGGCCTGGTGGAGGCGCAGGGTGACCTCGGCGTCCTCGGCGGCATAGGGGCCGGCGGCCTCGATGGGGACCTGATCGAAACCGATCTGCTTGGCCCCCTTGCCGGCGATGTCCTCGAAGTGGATGGTCCGGTGGCCCAGGTACTTGAGGGCCAGGGAGTCCATATCATGGCGGCTGGCGGTGCTGTCGAGGACATAGGACTCCAGCATGGTGTCGTGGGCGATGCCCTGGAGCCCGATGCCATGGTTGGCGAGCACGCTCATGTCGTACTTGAGATTCTGGCCGACCTTGGCCCGCGCCGGATCCTCCAGCAGCGGCTTGAGCCGCGCCAGCACCGCCTCCCGGTCGAGCTGGGGCGGGGCGCCTACATAGGTGTGGGCAAGCGGGACATAGGCCGCCGCCCCCGCCGCCACGGCGAAGGAGAGGCCGACGATGCGGGCCTGAATGTAGTCCAGGCTGGTGGTCTCGGTGTCGATGACGAAGAGTTTGGCCGCTGCCAGACGGGCCAACCAGGTGTCGAAGTGCGCCGGGTCGAGGAGGATTTCGTAGGCGGCGGCGGGGTCGGGCTGGCTGGCGGCCCCCGCCGGGCCGGTCGCCGCCGCTTCCGCTGGCGCGCCCCGGGCACCCTCCTTCCCGTCCAGGCTCTCCAGCAGGCGGCGCGACTCGATGCGGCGATACCAGGCCCGCAGGGCCTCCGGGTCCGGGGCGGTGGGCTTGAGGTCCGCCCATGCCAAACCCAGGTCCAGATCGAGCTTGATTTGGGTCAGGGAGCGCGACAGCGGGAGCCGGTCCAGACTCTGGCGCAGGTTGTCACCCACCTTGCCCTTGACTTGGGCGGCGTGGGCCATGACCCCCTCCAGGTCGCCGAATTCCTGGAGCCACTTGACGGCGGTCTTGGGGCCGCAGTTGGGGACGCCGGGGATGTTGTCCACGCTGTCGCCGACCAGGGTCAGATAATCGACGATGCGCTCCGGCGGCACGCCGAACTTGTCGATGACGCCCTGGCGGTCCAGGCGCTCGTCGCTCATGGTGTTGATGAGGGTGACATGGTCGCCGACCAGTTGCGCCAGATCCTTGTCGCCGGTCGAGATCAGGGTCGCCAGCCCCTGGGCGGCGGCGCGGGTCGCCAGGGTGCCGATGACGTCGTCCGCCTCCACCTCCGGCACCCGCAGCAGGGGCAGGCCCAGGGCCTGAATGATGGCGTGCAGGGGCTCGATCTGTTCCCGCAGGTCCTCCGGCATGGAGGGACGATGGGCCTTGTAGGCGGGAAAGAGGTCGTCGCGAAAGGTCTTGCCGGGGGCGTCGAAGATCACGGCCATGAAGTCGGGCCGGTAGTCCTCCCGCAGCTTGCGCAGCATGTTGAGCACCCCGATCAGGGCACCCGTGGCCTCGCCCTTGGAGTTGGTCAGCTTGGGCAGGGCGTGATAGGCGCGAAAGAGGTAGGAGGAGGCGTCAACGAGGACCAGAGGGTAGGGGGGTTCCATGGCGGGCATCCGTGGCGGCAAGGCGAATCGCCGAATGGCGTGCGGCGATTCCGGGAATCAGAGCAACTGGAGGAGCAGGGGGGCGATCTCGCGATAGACCAGTGGCAGGGGGGCCTTGCGGCTCAGGGTCAGGATCCGGGTGCCGCTGGGATAGATGAGGTGATAGGTCTGGGACAGGTGCAGATCCCCCTCGCTCGCCACCAGTTCCATCAGGGTGGTGAAGGCGCGGCTGTCCCCCTCGCCGAGGTTGAGCTCCACCCCCTCGATACGCAGCAGGCCAGCCCCGAGCACCACCTCCGGCGCCTCCTCGTGGCTATTGCCCAAAAAGAGGGGGTAAAGGAAATGCTTTATCTCGGGCGACAGGATGAGTCCCAACTGATTTTCGCCATGCAGCCAGACCAGGCCGCGTGGATCGCTCCCGTCTTGCTCATGGGCCCCGAAAGCCGTCGCCCAGCCAGGGAAAAATGCGGTGTAACGGCGTACTTTGCGTTCTGTCGGCATGGCGATTTCCCCGTGGCTGTTGGCCTGGATACTACCGGAAGACAGCCGCCTGGTCATGCGGAGTTTTATGGGTTGTTTACATTGACCCACAGAACCGGGGAGGGATGGATTGGGACTCCAGGAGAGCCGCCCCCAGGCGGGGTTTGGGGGTCAGGGACAGGGAGGGTCCTGACCCGGACAGGGCACGGGGCTAGGGGGCCGGGATTCTCGACAGCCGTTCCAGGCGCTTGGGATCCAGGGCGCGGACATCGATGCCCAGTAGCTGTCGTCGGCCCTCGCCAGGGGACCCAGGGCCGCGCCTCGGAGCAGTTCCGGCGGCTCGGTTTCCAGGGCGATCAGGGCCGTCAGGACGGCCTGGCTACCGCGACCGGTACCCGGGGGCTGACGATGATGGCGTGGGGAGTGTAGCCCTCGGTCTCCCAGAGCACCGGCAGGGCTTCGCGGACCTCCGGGCGCAGGGCCTCCAGGGTGCGACGGATGCCACCGCCGGCGGCGTAGTGGCCCTTGGCGACATTGAGATAAACGGAATCATGGGAGGACACGAAGCGGGCCTGGAAGGGAATGCCGCGCCCTTCCAGTTCCGCTCGGGTCAGCAGGCTGGCGGCAAAGGCCCCCGGCGCCGGAAAGACGAGTCCTGGCCCGCCAGCTCTTCCAGGGATCCCAGGGGCGAGTCCTTGGCCACCACCATGATGACCTGAAGACGTTCCTGGCGATCCCGCGCCAGGGCGTGATAGCCAGGATGGGCGCTAAAGGCCACGAAGTGATAGGGATTCATGTAGGCAAAGTCGTAGCGATCCTGGGCCAGACCCGCCTCAAAGGCGTGAATGTCCTGTGGCGGTCTCGAATTTCAAGGGCACCCCGCCCAGGGCCTGGAGGCGTTGCAGGAGGGGGACCCACATCTCGGCCAGCCGGGCCGCCGATTGCTGGGGGACGACGCCGAAACTGTAGGGGGCAACGGCGCCCGCTGCCGCGGCGGGGTCTTGCCCGGTTACGCCCGTCGGGGCTCCGTCCGGCGCCGCGGCGAGCGCTTCCCGAGCCCCCAGCGGAACGCCGAGCAGCATCCAACCCAGGGCCAGGGCGAGGAGGAGGATCAAGCGCAAGGGACGTGATTTCATGGTGATCGACTCAGGTACCGCCGATGGCTGTTGCGCGGGTGGCCTGATACCGGATCTGGCGATGACCAGCCAGGACTCGCGCCACCCCTCTCAAAGGAACAGTCACTATAGGGGAAACACTCGTGCTGAACACCGACCTCGGGCCAGGGCGGCAGCGACTCGCGGCCAAATTGTTCCGCACGACTTAATCGCCTATCCTCTTGAGCCCCTATTGCTATTCCTCGTCGTGAAGCCGGCCACAGCCCCTATGAAGACCCCTGCCATCCCCGGCGTCATGGTCCGCCTGAAACAGTCCACGGCGCCGATGCACGACACCCTGGAGAATTTGCCGGCGATGCGGCGCCTGGTTGATCCGGCACTTACGCGCGCGGATTATCATGCGTTGCTCCTTCGCTTTCATCGGGCCAATGTCGCCTGCGAGCACCACCTGCTGCGGCGCGCCTCAGTCTGGGAAGATCGGGGTTACGACTGGCCCACCGGCTCGTCAAGACCGCCTGGCTGGAGGCCGACCTCCGGCACCTCGATCCCGCCTTCGCGCCCACGCCCTTCATACCTAACGCCGGCTTCGCCCCCTATGCGGGCGAGGGCCTGGCCCGGGCCGCCGGTTGCCTCTATGTCCTGGAGGGCTCGACCCTGGGGTCGCGGATGATCCTCAAGCTCCTCGACCAGGCCCATCAGCGGCCGGCGGCCGGGGCGAGCCGCTTCTTTCAGGGCTATGGCCCCGCGACCGGCGAGCGCTGGTCCCGCCTGGGACGTGAACTGGAGGCCAGCCTGGGCGGGGACGAAGAGGCCTTGGAGCAGGCGGTGCTGGCCGCTGGGGAGACCTACCGCTTTCTGGGGAAGATCCCCGCCGACCCCTAAAGGCGGGGCGGCCCGCGGTCAGCCCGTCAGGCAGCCGCGGCACCGACCCCGACCCCACCCGAGGTTTTTCAATCGTCCTGGGGAACTTTACTCACCCGACCCAACAGCCAACCAAATATGTCGGATACTATGGCGAAGTCCAGGCTGGATGGCCCCACCAGACACCGCATGTCAGGAATCCCAAGGTGACGAAACCTATCGACATTCCCGGCCCCCTTGGCGCCCGCGGCCACCGCCGGCGCTTCTCCGGCCTCCGGCGGCTGCTCCATGCCTTGCTGCTGGTGGCGGCGGAGTGGGTGTCACGACTGCTGGACATCGTCATCGGCCTGGCCCTGCTGGTGGGCCTGGCCCCGCTGTGGGGGGCGCGGGCCCTGGTCAGCAGGCTCCAGGTGGGGGTCGTCCTGACCCGGACACCCCGACTGGGGCGATTCCGGGCGCCCTTCGATTTGCTGGGTTTCGCCGGCCGGGGTCCCTTGCGGACCCTGCCCGTCTGGCTCAACATCCTGCGCGGCGACATGGCCATCATCGGACCCCGGCCCTTGACGCCGGAGGAGGGCGAAGCGGTACCGGTCCGTGACCTGGCCCGCTTCTCCGTGCGCCCTGGGCTGCTGTCGCCCTACCGCCTCCGCAGCCGGGTCGGGATCGCCCACGAGCAGGAGTCGGAGCTGGATCGGGAACTGGTCTATGGCCAAAGCCTGCGCGGCGATCTGGGTCTGGCGGCCCGCTCCCTGGTCGCGGTGGCCATGGGCGGCAAGGCACCGGTGGAGGCACCGCCCCTGCTCAACTTCTTCGGCATCCCGGTGATCAACACCACCATGGCCGAGGCGGTGGCCTGGATCATCGACCAGGCCTCGGCGGGGGAACGGCGCACCCTCGCCTTCGTCAATCCGGATTGCCTCAACATCGCCTGGCATAACGAGACCTATAAGCAGTTTCTCCTGGGCGCGGATCGGGTCCTGCCCGACGGCATCGGCATCCATCTCGGCTGCCGCATGCTGGGGACGGCCCTGCGGGAGAATGTCAACGGCACGGATCTCTTCCCGCGCCTGTGCGAGGCCGCGAGCCATGCCGACCTATCGATCTACCTGCTGGGGGCGCGGCCGGGGATCGCCGAGGCAGCGGCCAACAAGATGCGCGAACGCTATCCTGGGCTCCGCATCGCCGGGGCACGCGACGGCTACTTCAGCCCCGAGGAGGAGGCGGGCGTGGTGGCCGGGATCAACGCCTCCGGGGCGGCGATCCTGCTGGTGGCCTTTGGCGTACCCCGGCAGGAGTTGTGGATCGAACGCTGGCGGACCGATTTGCAACCCCGGGTCTGCCTCGGCGTCGGGGGCCTGTTCGATTTCTACTCCGGACGGATCGCGCGCGCCCCCGTCTGGATGCGCGAGATCGGCTTTGAATGGGTATGGCGACTGCTGCAGGAGCCCAAGCGGATGTGGCGACGATATATCATTGGCAATCCCCTCTTCCTCTCCCGGGTGTGGCAACAGATGCGCCATCCCGAACGCTTCCCCCCTCATGGTCCAAGGGGCGGGCGGGGAACCGACGGCGCCATCGACACGGAGTGACAGGCTATGACCATCGAGACCCATCAACAGAAAATGCGCGAGCTGGTGCTGGCACGTTATGGCAATCTGGCGCGGGCCAGCCTGCTCCATCGCCTGCGCTTCCGCCTCAAGCGCGCCGGCTGGGCGGGGGTGGTGCAGGGCTCCTACCTGATCAAGCGCCTCCTGGATATCATCGCCTCGGCGATCCTCATGGTGCTCCTGATCCCGGTGTTTCTGGGGGTCGCCCTGGCGATCCGTATCGAATCCCCCGGGCCCATCCTGTTCCGGCAGACCCGGGTGGGGCGCTGGGGGGAATTGTTCACCATGTGGAAATTCCGCTCCATGTTTGCCGATGCCGAGGCCCGCAAGGCGGAGTTGCTCAAGCAAAACGAGATGCAGGGCGGGGTGATTTTCAAGATGCGCGAGGACCCGCGCATCACCCGGGTCGGACGCCTGATCCGTAAGACCTCGATCGACGAACTGCCCCAGCTCTGGAACGTCTTCAAGGGCGACATGTCCCTGGTCGGGCCGCGGCCGCCGGTGCCCGTGGAGGTCAACGAGTATTCCCTGGCCGATCGCCGCCGGCTCGAGGTCATCCCCGGCATCACCTGTATCTGGCAGGTCTCCGGTCGCTCGGAGATCCCCTTCGACCAGCAAGTGGAGCTGGATGTGGAATACATCCAATCCCAGTCCTTCTGGACGGATCTCAAAATCCTCCTGAAGACCATTCCCGCCCTCTTGTTGGGTAAAGGGGCCTATTAGACCAACGGCGCCTCTTCCCACCCAGGCGAAGAGGCGTTCAGGGAGCATTCAGCATGCGAGCACTTGTCTTTGCCGATCGCCAGGGCGCCGAACTGGCCCCGCTCACCGAGAACCTGCCCCTGGCCTTGCTGCCGGTGGTGGGCAAGGAGGTCCTGGTGCATGGGATCGAGGACCTGGTTGGCGCCGGGATTCGCGACCTGGTCATCGTGGTTTCGGCTCACGGCGATCAGATCGAGTCAGCCCTGGGTGATGGCCGCCGGTGGGGAGCGAGCTTCCGCTTCGTCCTCAGCCGCGGCGAGGAAGACCCGGCGGAGATCTGGCAACGCCTCAATCTGGGTGATCAGGAACCCGTGCTGGTTCTGCGCGGCGATGTGCTGCGGGAGCCGGTGGTGGCAAACTTCCTGGAGCAGGCGCAAGGACGGCCGGGCACGGCGATCATTGGGACCCTAAGCGACCCCCGGGGGCGCTGGTCTTGCTGCGCGCCGGTGCTGGCACCGGTACGCCACCCTTGGGCGATCTGCGCTGGACGGCGTCCGAGACGCCCGCCCCGACCGAGGGGGCCGAGCGGCTGGCCCTGGGGGGGGTAGACCTCAACCTGCTCGCCGACATCGCCGACTATCATCGCGCCAATCGCGATATCGTCGCGGGCCGCTTCCACGGCATCCCCCTCCCCGGTCGAACCGTGGCCCTGGGGTTGAGCGTGGGCCGCCGGGCCAGCGTGCCGCCGAAGTGCCTCAAACAGGGGGTTGCCTTCGTGGGCGCCAACAGCCGGGTGCACCCCGAGGCGGAACTGATCGGCGAGGTGGTCATCGGCGACGACGTGGTCGTGGATCGTGGCGCCACCATCCGCGATAGCGTCATCCTGTCCAAGACCTATGTCGGCGAACTGGTCGAGGTCGCCAATGCCGTGGTCGCTTCCAACCTGCTGATCCGCGTCGATACCGGCGCCGTGTTGCGTATCAGCGATGCCTTCCTGCTCGCCAACCTCGCCAAGGGCGGAGCGACGGGCGCCCTGGGGCGCTGGCTTGATCGCCTCGCCGGGCTCCTGCTGCTGATCCTGTCGCTCCCCCTCTGGCCACTGGCAGCCTTCCTGGCGGGGCGGGAAGGGGGTGGGGGTCGCTTGCTGGAGGCGCGGGATATGGAGGGTGATCGCCGTGAACAGCCCGGTGATCCGATGAGTCCGCGCCGGACGGTGGTCCTGCTCAATTGGCTCACCCGCGTGCCGGTGCTCCGCCACCTGCCCTGGCTGCTAGCCGTGGTCCGCGGTGACCTGAGACTGGTGGGCGTGAGTCCCTTGACCCCGGAGCAATCCGCCGCCCGTGACGAGGACTGGCAATTCGTCCGCGATGCCGCCCCGGTAGGTCTCCTCGGCCCCACCCAGCTCAACGTCCCCGCGGACGCCTCGATCGAGGAGCGCCTGCTCAGCGACGCCTTCCACGCCCGCCAAAGCAGTTGGAGCCGGGATTTAGGCATACTTTGGGAGGCCCTGAGGATGCTGTTCACCCCCTACGCCTGGCGCCGCCCGGAGTAATCCGCACCCCATCCTGTTTTATTCCCCCAGGGTTGATCCAACCCAGGGACTCCTATAGTGGAAGACGAGGCATCCCATGAACACCGAGCACCCCACCGCCGCGGGCTATCGGCCCCAAGTGGCTATCGTGATGCGGTCCTACAATGACCGCCCGGTCATCCGGCAGACCCTGGAGCGGGTCTTGGGGCAAGGCTATACGAACTTCGAGCTCTGGAACTTCGACTCCTCGTCCCAGGACGGCACCCTGGATATCATCCGGGAGTACAACCTCCCCGAGCGTATCCGGCTCAACGATTCCAAGAACTACAACCCGGGCCGCGTGCTCAACGAGGCGGTGCGGACCGTGCCTGGCGAGTTCCTGGTCTTTATCAACTCGGATGCCACTCCCGAGAACGACGACTGGCTGGAGCGCCTCATCGCCCCCCTCGCGGACCCGGGTGTGGGCGCCGTCTATGGTCGCCAGACGGCCCGGCCGGACTGCCGCTCCCTGTTCGTCAAGGATACCGAGCGGGCCTTTGGGGATGGCCGGGAGGCCGCGACCTGGGTGCACTTCTTCTCCATGGCCAATGCCGCCGCCCGCCGCGAGATCCTGGAGCAGTACCCCTTCGAGACCCAGATCCAGTATTCCGAGGACATCGAGTGGTCCTACCGGCTGCGCCAAGCCGGCTTGCGCATCGCCTATGTACCGGAGGCGGCGGCCACTCACTCCCATAACTACAGCCTGCGGCAGTCCTACAAGCGCCACTTCGGCGAGGGCAAGGCCGAGGCCTGGATCTTTCGCCAGGGGGAACTCAATACCTCCCTGCTCCGCTATTGCCTGCTGCCCTTTGGCATGGAGGTCCTGCGGGACCTGAGCTGGGGGGTGCGGCGGGGTTCCCCGGAGGCCATTCTGCACAGCGTGCCCCTGCGGGCGGTCCAGAAGTGGGCGCGTTGGCAAGGCGTCCGCGCGGGGATGAAAAACCATGCTCCCGCTTGACACCGACATAGCCCCCGCCGATCGCGACCGTTACACCCTGGATGGCGACGCCGCCGTGGAGGCGCGTATCGCCCACGACCAGGAACTGGTGGCCAAGGCGGTCACCGCGCGCCTGGCCCCGCCCGCCTTCCGGGGCCTGGTCCTGATGGGCGGTTATGGTCGCGGGGAAGGTGGCTTCGTCCGGCGGGATGGCCAGCCCGCGCCCTACAACGACTACGACTACTTCGTGGTGGTGCGGGGGCTGGATGGCGCGGCCCGCGCGGCCCTGACCCAGGACCTGGCGGTGGCGGCCAAGACCCTGGAACACCAGGTCGGTGTCGAGGTGGACTTTGCCCTGCTGCGCGAGGAGCGGCTGCCGGGTGCCGAGTACTCCCTCATGAATGCCGAAATGCTCTGGGGCCACCGGGTGGTGGCGGGCGATCCCCAGGTGCTCGCCACCATGCCCGCCATGCCCTTCCCCAGCTTGCCGCCCGGAGAATTCACCCGCCTCCTGCTCAACCGCGGCAGCCTGCTGCTGCTGAATCAGCGCCGCCTCGCCAACCCCGAGCCCCTCGGCGCCGCCGATCAGGAAATCCTCTTCAAGTATCTGTTCAAGGCCATCCTGGCCTGCGGGGATGCCCGCCTGGCCGGCAGCGGTTGCTACCATCCCTCCTACCTCAAGAAGATCGAGCGCCTGGAGACCCTGGACTGGCCGGGGCAGGCCGCCTTCCTGGACCTTTACCGCCAGGCCTGTGAGAACAAGTTCCACCCCGACTACGCCCGCTTTGCCGCCGAGGACGCCGCAGCCTGGCAGGGGCGGGTGGTCCCCATCTGGCTCGCGACCCTGGCCTGGTTCGAGCAAGGGCGCGCGGGCCGGCCCATCCCGGACTGGAACACCTACGCGTCGCCCGGCTTCGCCAAGGGCCAGGGGGGAAATCCCGGGGTGTCTTGCGCAACGCCCTCATCACCCTGCGCGACTTCGGGCCCGCTGAACTGCTGCGGCGACCCGCCTGGTCCCGGCGTTATCCCCGGGAGCGGCTCATCGCCGCCCTGCCACTGCTGCTGGAAAATCCCGGCGCCCCGGCAGCCCCGGTGCTGGCCAATGCCCTGGCCCTGGCGCCCGGCGCCTCCTGGCAAGATGCGGTGGCGGCCTTTCTCGGCCTCTGGCGGCGCTTTGCCTGAGTTGGCGAGGGCCCCGCTCATTGTGGGTCTGGCATCGGTCGCTTGGCCGATGCCTTCCCATCATCCCACCGTCACTCCGGTGCCAGCCGCCTTTATCCCGCCGCGCCCCCCGGCGGCACTGGCCTCAAACTGATTCCTGATCCTAGCGAAGCTCAACCATGGCCGACCACATCCTGCTGGTGGGAGGGGATACGCGCTCCCGTTCGGAGATCTCCGCCGACCTGCGGGATCGCGGTTATGAGGTAACCGCCGTCCCGGATGGCGCCCGGGCTCAGCGCGCCCTGGCGGCGCAACCACCCGACCTGATCCTGCTGGAACATCCCTGGCCACGGGACCTGGGCAAGGCCCTGCTGGAGCGGTGGACGCGGGACTATCCGGTCCTGGTCCTCTGCGGCGAGAGCGGGATAGATGCCGCGCTTCAGGTCCTGCGCCAAGGGGCGACGGAGTTTCTGGTCAAGCCCGTGGATCGGGAGGAACTGGCCGACGCCGTCCGGCGGATCATCGATAACGCCCTCCTCTACCAACGCGGGGAGTTTTACACCAACGTCCTGCGGCACGAGGCCCCGAGCCTGCTGGTCGGCGAAAGCGCGCCCCTGCAGCGGCTGCTGACTGAACTCCAGGCCGTGGCGCCCAGTGAGGCCACGGTCCTGATCCTGGGTGAAAGCGGGGTCGGCAAAGAGAAGGTGGCCCAAGAGATTCATCGGCTGAGCCCCGGGCCGAGGGGCCCCTGGTGGCGGTGGACTGTTCCTCCCTGCCGGAGACCCTGTTCGAGTCGGAACTCTTTGGCCATGAGCGTGGGGCCTTCACCGGGGCCGCCCAGAAAAAACCGGGGCTGATCGAGCAGGCCAAGGGTGGCACCCTGTTTCTGGATGAGATCGGCGAGCTGCCGGCCGTGATACAGGCCAAGTTCTTGCGCGTCCTGGAGACCAAACGCTACCGTCGTCTGGGCAGCACCTCGGATCTTCCGGCGGAGGTCCGAATCGTCGCCGCCACTAACCGCGACCTGGACGGCATGGCCCAGCGGGGTGAATTCCGCCAGGACCTCCTCTATCGGCTCAACGCCTTCGTGGTCGCGGTGCCGCCCCTGAGGGAACGCCGCGCGGACATAGCGCCCCTGGTAAGGCACTTTCTGACCCACTCGGGCTTTTCCCAGCGGATCATCAAGCGCGTCAGCGAGGCGGCCATGCAGCAATTGCAGGCGTATGACTGGCCGGGAAATGTCCGGGAAATGCGCAACGTGATCGAGCGTGCCATCATCTTGTCGGGCAATAAGGTCAAGATCGATTCCGAGCACTTGACCCTGCCGCGCTCCGCCGCGCCAGCCCGGCCACCACCACCGGCATCACCCTGTCTTTCGATCACGAACCCACCCTGGCCGAAATCGAGCAAAGCTATCTCAGGCTCCTGCTGGAGCGCCATCCCGGCAACCGGGCCGAATTGGCGCGGCTCATGGGCATCGGTGAGCGGACCCTGTATCGGCTGTTGGCCGATATTAAGGCAGAGGGTTCCAGCTCCCCCTAAGCCGAGTCCTGGCCACCGGATCGATCGGGTGAGGCAGGCCTTAATCATCCCTGGTACCACTCCGATCTCCGCGCCCCCGGATGCCCGCCGGGTGTCCACCACCCCGACTCCGTGGCGTTCCGACTACCGGGGTCGGAGCCAGCGGCTTATCCGCTGACGCGCCTGCCCCGATGACCCCCCCTACTTAAAAATCAACGGCTCATCCATGCGGCCCTGATACCAGTTACTGGCACTCGTGCCCGCGCTCAGGGCCCAGGTCCCAAAATCCGGATAGGCCTTGGTGACACTGTTCCACTCCGTCGGATGCCGCCAGGTCTCCGGCACATCCAGGGCCCAGGGCTGATCATCGGCGGTACGGTAGGTACGACCCGCCGCCAGGTTGGAGCGGTCATCCAGGGTCCCAAACAGCTTCAGATCCGCCTTGGCGGTGGGCGGGTGATCCACCAGATGCACCTCCAACCCGCGTTTGCTGGTGCGGTAGATGAAGGGATTGAAGGGCGCCTCCCCCAGTTGCGCCCGGGTCAGGGGCTGGCGGAAGTGGATCTCCGCCACCAGCGGCACCGGCGCCGAGCGCGGGCACTTGGCCACGGTGTTGAACATGGAACAGGGAAAGGCCAGCCCGGTGTGGGTGAGGGGGTTGACGTTGGTGGCGAGGATGAACACCGCCTCGCTCTGACCCGTCTCCACCGGCAAGGCCACCGGGGCCTTGGTGCCGACGGTCAGGGTGGTGCGGGCGGGATCGATGGCGTCGCGGCTCAGGCCCGGGAAGTGGATGCCAAAGCCGTTGTCGGCGCCGGCGCCGCGGGCGCGGATCTCGTAGAGGAGTTTGAGATCGGTGATCTCGTTGCGGGCGTTGAGGGTCTCGATCACCCGGTAGGCGACGCCCAGGTCGTTCATGTCGAAGTCGCCCTTCTTGGGCCACAGGTCCTCGAAGGCCAGGAAGCCGTAGCCGGCGGCGCTGGGGGTGAAGCGCCGCGCCGCCCGCTCCGGGTCGCTGGGGAAGGCCTCCAGGTTGTCGGCCAGGCCGTCGCCGTCGCTGTCCGGGGAGACCGGCGCCAGGGGGGTGATGGCGCCCAGGTCGACGTGGCTGACGGGCGAGACGCGGATGGCGAGGAGGACGTCGTTGAAGTCATCGTCGGAGCGCAGGGGCTTGGTGTCGTCCTTATTGCTGGGGTGGCGGTAGGCGTCCTCGAAGCCGAGCACCAGGAGGTTGTCCAGGGGGCTGGACAGCAGGACGGTATGGGCGTTGAGATGACTGTTGCCGTCGTTGGAGGGGGTCTCGGGGTTGAGGGCACGGATGGTATAAAAGAGGTCCTGGGGGGCGGGGTTGGGGTTGACGGCGGTGCCGGTCCAGCCGTTGGCGACCAGGGTGAAGCCCACCGAGGTACCGGCCTGGAAGCGGCCGAGGGCCACGCCCTCGCCCGGTTGCAGGGCCGGGAAGTTGGGGAAGACGAGCTGGGTGTTGAGGGCGCTGGCGGTGGCGGGGACGGTGGCGGTGGGGTAGCTGAAGAAGCCGACGGCGTTGACGAAGTCGGTGGTGCCGCCGACGGCGATGAGGGTCAGGTCGGCGTCTTCCAGCAGGTGGATGTTGGCGCCGAGGTTGTCGGTGAGGAATTGCTTTTCGGCGCGGTTCTGGTTGATGTCGAGGCCCTCCGGCAGGCGGGCGGCGAGGTCGCCGGGGAGGTTGGCGGGCAGGGGCACCGTGATGAGGCTGGCGGGACGGCCGCTGGCGTCGTAGCCGGCGGCGTCGAAGTAGGTCCAGGCGTGGGCCGGGCTGGTCGGGGCCAGGGCGGCGAGGACCAGGGCGGCGAGGGCGGTGGCGCGGGGCGGGGTGGCGGGCATGGGGGTCTCCGGGATGGGGCTGGCGGTGCGGGGGACGGCGGGCGGGCGACCGCGGGGGCCGGGCCTTATTCGGCCGGGGTCTCTTCCTCTTCCTCCCAGCCGAAGTCGTCCCAGCCGAATTTGACGGTGACGGTGTCGCTGCCGGAGGCGAGGGTGACGGCGCGGTTGCCGGTGTAGAGGCGCAGGCTGACGCCGCGCACGCTGTCGAGCCAGAGGTCGTCGGTGCTGACCTCGCGCGGGGGGGCGTCGGCCAGTTCGCTGACGAAGTCGCCTTCCAGGTCGGCGGCGTCCTGGAGGCCGTAGACTTCGCCCTTGACGGTGACCAGGGTGCCCTCGGCGGCGCCAACGCCGAGGCCGTTGACCATGACCTGGTAGTTCTGGTCCTGGTAGCTGATGGTGGCGCGTTGCAGGCTGGCGCCACCGCTGTCCTTGATGGTCAGGGGGCTGAAGCTGATGAGGGCGGCGAGGGGGGCGGTCTGGGCCCATACGCCGCTGGCGAGCAGGAGGCCGAGGGCGGCGGTGGCGAGGAACGGGGTGGGGCGCGTTGGGGTCATGGGGGTGGTCTCGGGGGTCGGGAGAGTTAAGGGGTTTGGGGTGGTTAGGGGCTCGGGGCCTGGCCTATTCAGTGTAGCCGAGGGTCTGGTCCTGAACGGCCAGGGTCAGGGTATCTTGTCGGTCGGCGCCGCGAATGACCATTACAACCTGCGACAGATGGGCGGGCAGGCGCAGGGCGCCGGTGTAGGTGCCGTCGGCGGCGGTGAAGCCGTTCTCCAGCAGGCGCAGGCCGTGGGGGCCCTCGCTGTAGAAGCTGAGCAGGAGCGGGTTGCCATCGGTCGCCAGGGTGATGGCGACGGCGGTGTCCTGGCGGGACTGGTAATGGAAGTCGGCGGAGGCGGCGCTGGCTACCGCGGGGCCGGCCAGGGTCAGCAGCAGGGCCGTCGGCAGGAGGTGGCAGCGGGCGAAGGTGGCGAGGGCGTGGCGCATAGGATGATCCTGGGTTGGCAAGGGTGTGTGGAAACTTGGAATTAGTATCACAAGTCCCGTGCCAGGTAGGATATCTGGTGATAACCGACTGATTAAAATGATATATTACAGTGGGGATGGGACGCGGCGGCGGGCGCGGGTGGGACTGGGCTGCCAGAGAGGCAGGGCGGGAGGGGCGGGGCTGCCAGATTGGCGGGAAGCGGGTGGGATGGGTGGGACGGTCGGGGCGGGTGGGGGTATTCGGGCGGCGGCCAGCCCTCCCGAGGCGTGAGTTCAGCCGCGCGGCACCTGTTACCCAACACACCCGAGGTTACGGCTTACCGGGCCGGGTGCCGGTTGGCGGGGGACGCCGTGAATACGTCCCTGTAGGCTTGACGACAGCATCCCTGCTGTCGACACCCCCGCCAACCGCCACCCGACCCTCCTGGTCCAGGCCACCGCAGGACTGGCGCGGGGGAATAGCGGCACCTGCGGCCAGGTCGTTACAGGTAGCGTTCCAAGGCGGTCAGGAAATTCCACCGGGGCGGGCAACTGGTCCGGAGCTATGACCAGGGGCAGCATAACCAGCCGCTGGCCCTTGCCACCACTCAGTTCCAGGAGATCGATGCGGCGGGCCGCGGGCTCATGAGAGAGATCCGACCCGGACCCCATCAGCGGTCATCGGCATGTGGGAGTTCGACCTTTGTCGGAGTCCCTAGCCGTTCGTCACGCAGGAGGGCATAGGCGACCCCTACCTGAGCGTATTCGGCGATAGTGGGCTCGGACATGGGCGGCAGGGCGTCCGAATCGGTATAACGGCGCAGCACCGGATAGGCGTCCGCGTAGTCCCGGGCGTCCTTGGGTTGCGGGTTAGCCGGCTGATCGGGCGGAAAATAGCCGTCATTGACCGCGCGCATCTCTGCCCACAGCGCCGGCAGGTGGAAATGGGGGCCATGGACGGGGATGCCGCGCAGGGGTTCCGCCACATCATCCATTTTCGATAGCAGGGAGAGGGGGAAGCGGGGCGAACGGACGCCCAGGCCGGTGATGTAGCTGAGCCCTTGGGGATTGGCGCCCAGCTGGGGCTGGGGTGTGAGCCAGGCCCATTCGCGGTAACGGTCCTTGCCGGTGAGGTGGTAGGCCTGCAACAGAGGCAGGGTGGAGGAGGTCGAGCGGCCAAAGGAGCCCCAGCCCGCCCATTGGATCGCATGATGGGTCGGTGCCCGGAAGGGGTGGGCCTCGGCCTCGCGTATTCGCCAATCCGCGGCGGCCAGGAAGGCCCCCCGCGCCTGCTGGTCGAGCACCGGGTCGCCCCGCGGGTCTGCAGTCATCAGATAGGCCCAGAGCGCCGCCAGCCCCTGATCCTTGAAGGAGACATTGGCGGTGGGATCCACCTTGAGGTCTCGTGCCTGCTGGCGATAGACATCGCCATAAGCCTGGCGCCCCGTGGTGCGATACAGCTCGGCGCTGGCCCAGAGCAGGGCGTCCAGGGCGGAGGTATCGGCATAATCCCCGGCGCGGATGCCCGGCGGGTTCCGGTAGCGCTCGCCCTCGGCGGGCCATTGGGGGTGACGCTGCAGGAAGTCCCAGGCGGCCTCGGCGGCGGCCAGCACCTTGGCGGCGCGTTCGGGGCGATAGTCACGCAGCAGGCGGGCATGGATGGCGGCGGCGGCGGCGAAGACGGCCGTCGCGTGGGTGGTCTTCTCGAAGATGAGACGGGGTTCGTCGATGCGATAGGGCGGTACGCTGTCCCAGGACGCGCTGGTGATGCGGTAATAGACGCCACCGTCCTCGGGGTCCTGCAGGGTCAGCAGCCAGTCCATGCCCCATTCAAGCTCGTCGAGGACATCGGGCAGGCCGTTACCGTTCTCGGGGATGCCCAGGTCCCCGTCCCGGAAATTCCCCGGCGCGATATCCATGGCCGCGCCGATCTGGTACCAGACGGGCCCGGCGTTGACCACATATTGGCCGAAGTCTCCGGCGTCGAACCAGCCCCGGGATACCGGATGGCGGCCGCCCGCAGGCTCGCCGCGCCCCAGGGGGCTGGTCCCGACGGCGGCGTGAAAGACGCCGTCGAGCCGGGCCGGTACGCCCCCTTGGGGTCGCTCGTATCCCGCATCGGCCCAGGGCGCGAGGATGGGTGTGGCGTTGCGGCTGTGATAGAAGAGGCGCATGACGGTCCGATAGACCGGCGCGTAAACCTCGGGCTGGATGTCAAAGGCATCGGAGACGCCGAGACCGGCCACCCGCAGCCGGTAGCGCCCGGGCGTGGTCAGGGCCGAGAAATCCGCCTCATGACACGTCATGGCCGCTCCAGGGATCGGCCCCGGCGCGCAGCCGGGCCTCGCCGGCGAAGACCGGCTGGCCGCTGTGGACATCGACCACCTCGAAGGAGGTGCGATCGAGGGGCAGCGGCCCCAGGGTCCCCAGCCAGTTACCCAGATAGGCGAATTTTTTGGCATGAGGCGCATAGCCCACCTGATTCACCTGCACCGATCCCGATCGGCGCTCCGGCTGATAGGCTAGGCGCAGGGCGGCGAGGGCCGGGCCCAGGGGGCGGCCATCGGCGCCTGGGGCGCTGGAGACATCCAACCGATACTCATGGCCTGGCTGAAGCGGGTGGGGGAAAAGGAGGTGCAGGCGGGCCTCGATGATCGGCTGACGCTTGCCCGTGAGGCCCACCACCTGTTGATCACTCCCCGCCCCCATGGCGCCAATGGGCTCGCGGTAACGCGGATCGGTCGGGCTGGAGAGACGATAACGCTGAAGGTCGGCCGTGACATGAGTATGATCCAGGCCCTCCAGCCCCAGGCTGATGGCCCGATCGGAACGCGTCTCCAGATAGCGAACCCCGGCGGCGGGCCTGGTCTCGACCTGGCTGGCGGCAAGGACCGCCGGGGACCAGGCCAGGGGCGAGGTAATGCCCACCTGGTCCTCCGTCGCTGGCGGCTCCGAGCAGGCCCCGCCCGCCACCAGCCAGAGGCCCATGCCGATGGGTCCGACTCGGCGGCGGAGGGCGAGCCCGAGGGGCGCGGTTCTGGTCATCACTTCGCCGAGGGCGAGAGCGAATTCTGCAGGACGATGCCGGTCTGGAGGGCCGTAATGGTCGGGACTATCTTGTCAAGCATCCGCGCCCAGGTCGCGAGGCCGGTGGCGGGCACGAAGACGATATCGCCGGGTTCCAGTTGCACATCCTGGGCCTGACCGGCGATGACCTGGTTGTAATCCGCGACGATCAGGGTCGGGTTGGCCAGGGAACCCCGGATCACATGGATACGCGAAAGATCCGCATCCTGGGTGAAGCCCTCGGCAATGGCCACGGTGCGGGACAGGGGCATCTCCTCGCGGAAGGCGAAGAGGTTCGGCAGGTTGACCTCGCCGATGACATAGACCTCCTTGGACAGCCCCGAGGGGATGCTGATGTAGTCACCCGACTGGAGTTGCACGTTGAAGCGCATGTCGCCCTGGCGCAGCAAGCGCACGAAATCCACCGGCAGCACCTTGCCTTCCCGGGAGACGAAGGCATGGGTGAGATCGGCGAGTTCCACCGAACTGGCCCGATACTGGCCCTTATTCAGGCCGCCGGCCTTGGCAATGGCATCCACCAGGCTGACATTGGTCTGGAGCGGATAGACGCCGGGCTTCACCACCTCGCCGGCGATGGTGTAGTTCAGGCTATTGAATTGCTGCACGGCCACGGTCACTTTGGCAGACAGCAGGTACTGACCCAGGCGCTGGGTGAGGTCTGCCGTCAACTCATCCACGGAGCGTCCCTCGGCCATGACATCCCCCACTAAGGGGAAGGAGATATGGCCATCCGGGCGTACCGGGACATTCTCCATGGTCAGGTCCGGCTCGTCATAGACCGAGATATTGAGAATGTCCGCCTTGCCCAGACGGGGCTTGACACCCAGGGCCGCGACCATCTGGTTGAGCTCCGCGAGTTGCTGCTCGGTGGTCTTGCGCTGACTGATCACCTGGGGGGGTGGCGGCGTAGCGGCGACGAGCATAGGCGCCGCCGCGGCACCGGGAGCCTCCACTTGTGGCGTCGAGACGCAGCCCCAGAAGAGGGTGCCGATCAGGACGCCCGCCAGGAGGCTAGCCAGCAAAGCGGAGGTGATGGGGTGGTGAAGGTCAGGCCGCATGTCCGTTGGCTCCGGCGGGTTGGTCTGGTTGGGCTCGCTTGAAGCGCCAACGGCTAGGCTTTTTGGGGCCTTTCGGCCGGCGCTCTTTCGTGTCTTTCGGCCGGGGCTCGAAGATGGGTTTGATGCTCATCAGCTCGGCGGGGATCCCGGTGAGGACCACCGCGCGCAAGTTGACCCCACGCGCCTCCAGAGTGTCAATGATGGTCGCGAAGTCCCCGCGCCGGCTATGGCCGCTGCGCAGGACCAGCAGGGCATTACCGATGACGGCGGCGGCCTCCAGCACCGTCTCCTGAGCGGTCAGGGGGGGGAAATCGAACAGGATATGCCGGCCGGGTCCCGCCAACTGGGCGGTCAGTGACGCAAACTGGCGGCTACCCAGGGCCCCCAGGCCCTGATCATCGGGCGGGAGTGGATCGCCCGCCTCGATGAGCCGCAGCCCCGGGGTGGGGGTGTTGCGCAGGACTGGCGGCCCCCCGCCCCGCAGGCTCGGGTAAAGGCCCTGGGCGCTGACGTCGAGACCGAGCAGGGCGGGAGGGCGGTAGCCAGTCAGGGTGCGCAGATCGGCGTCCACCAGGATAACGGTCCGCTCCTTGAGGGCGAGGGCCAGCGCCAGGTTTAGGGCTACCAGGGAACGGCCCGCCTCCGGTTCCAGGCTGATAACGGCCAAGGTGCGCCAGTCATCCTCGTCAAGCTGACTTTCCACTTCATTGATAAATTTACGAAAGAGGATGGCGATTTCCCGGGCGGGCCGGCGAGGGTCGATCACCCGGTCCTCACCCTCCGGGACCTGTTGAAACTCCGCGACCAGATCCACCCCGGCGGCGTCGGCGGCATCGCGCCGGCTGCGGACAAAGGGGTCCATGAGCTCCAGCAGCAGGGCCATGAAGAGCCCCGCCCCGATGCCCAGCACGGTGCCGCCGATCGCCACCAGCTTGCGGCTGGAGGGCAAGGGCTCCAGGGGCGTGGTGGCGGGCTCGAGGATGGCGAAGTTCGACTCATTGCGCTGTACCATCACATGGGCCTCCTCCACCCGGCTCACCAGATTTTTTTCCAGCACCTCGGCCGCCTCGATCCGGGCTCGCAGCATGCGATATTCCTTCTGTTTAGCGGCGAGCAGGGCGAGCTTGTCCTTCATGCTCTGGGTGGTGCTCTCCAGGGCGGACACCTGGGCCTCGCGTACCTTGATGGCATCGATCATTTCCTGGAGACGCAGGTCGAGGTCCGTGCGCAGGCTGTTGGGCGAATAGGTGTTCTCCGGCGCCGATTCGTCGTTGCTCTCCTTGATCATCTGCTCCAGGACCTCAATGCGCTTTTCGAGCTTGATGACCTTGGGATTCTCGCTGGTATAACGGCTGCGCGCCTCCTGCAACTGCCAGGCGTAATCGGCGAGCCGCTGCTTGAGGGGGCTGCGGTAGATGGTGGAGGTCACGATCATTTCCGGCTGCGCGGCGATCAGGGCCTCCAGCCGGATGCGACCCGCCTCCATGGCCTCCGCCTCGGCCAGCTTGGTCTTGTACTCGGCGTCGAGGCGGGAGAGATCGCCGATGAGCACCTCGATCTCGGCCTCGAAGTCGGAAATCTTGTTGGCCTCCTTGAAGGCCAGGAATTCGGCGTTGATGGCGCGCAGCTTCTCCCGGGCTTCATCCAACTGGGCGCCGTAACTGGTGAAGGTCTCCTCGGCATCCTGCCGACGGATGGTGCGGCTGCGCTCGACGAAGGCGGCAGCCACCTGGTTGGCCAGGGCCACCGCCGCCTTGGCATTATCCCAGGTAACCTTGATCTGAAAAATATTGGAGTCCTTCCCCACGATGACCTCGATAGCGCCGGCCAGGGTGCGGGGCAACACCTTGATGCCAGTGTTTTCCAGGACCTCCTGCAGGGAACTGGGCAGCTTGAGGGTATCGAGCAGGGTCTTGAGGTTGTACTGTTGGGGCTTGTACGCCTGCCCGGCGCCGAGGCTAAACTGGTCCTGCTGAGTGCGCATGATGAGCGCGACCACGGCCTCCCACTTGGAGTGGATCATGGTCATGGCCACCCCCAGAAAGCCGGCGCTGATCACCAGGGCGATGCCGGCCACCAGCCATTTGCGATTCCAGATACCACGGAGGAAGCGCATCAGGTCCAGGCCACCCCGCTTGGCCTTGACGGGCGCCTCTTCCTCATCACCTAGACCGGGGAAGCCGGGGAAGCCGGGGAAGGGCGAGGATGGTGCCGTAACGGCGGCCGTGTCGCTGGGGGGGGGCGGGACCGGGGGCAGGGTGTCCCCGATATCCCAGGCCGCCTCGCCCAAGGTAGCGTCCCGGTGGGCGGCTTCCGCCGTCAGGGGATCGAAATCCCCGCCGGCGAGGCGTTGCCGGCTATGTCGCAGGCTGAGTTCGTCGCTCATAGGGCGTCGGCACTGGCCTCTAACAGACCCCCATGCCGACGCAGATCTTTCACCACCGTGGCAATGACGGCTTCGTCGAAGTCACCGAGCCCCTGGTTGCGCACATGCTCCAGCGCGAGCTTGCTGATGCGGTTGATCTCCCGGGGGATGCCCCGACTGGAGCGGTGCAGGAGTTCCATTGCCTCCGCGGAGAAGGGGAAGCGGCCCTGGTAGCCGGCCACTTCGAGGCGATGCCGCAGATAGGGCTCGATCTCGTCCTGGGCCAGGGCGCCCAGGTGATAGCGGAGGCTGATGCGCTGGTCAACCTGGGGCAACCGGCGGACGCGCTGGCGCAGTTCCGGCTGGCCTATGAGGATGACCGTGAGAAAATTCTGACGTTCGGAGGCGATATTGGTAAGACCCTTGAGGGCATCGAGGCTTTCGGGGTCGAGCTGCTGCGCCTCATCGAGGAGGACCACCAGATGGCGATCGCGATTGGCCACCAATTCGGTGAGCAAGCGCTTGAAGGTGGAGATCCGGCTGTAGCGGTCGGCCAGATCACGGGATTCGACGCGCTCGCCGCGCATCTGGCTGATGATCTCCAGCAGCAGATCGTCGAAACCCAGCAGGCCATTTTCCACGCTCACGCGCAGGTGCTGTTCACCGCCGAGGCGCGAGTGCAGCACGGTGCGTAGCAGGGTTTTGCCGGAGCCGATCTCGCCCGTGAGCAAGCCCATGCCCATGTTGCGGTCCTCGGCCAGGAACAGCAGGCGCGAAAGGGCCTCCGCATGCCCGCTCGAATGAAAAAAATAGCGGGTGTCGCGGGTGTTATCGAAGGGTTGTCGGGGCGGGTTGGTCTCGCTCAACCACGCCGCTGGGGACGTATCCATGGGTGCGCCGCGTCTGTGCCTGCGTTCGTTGGTCTCGATGGTCGGCTGGGAAAGCGCAGTATATG
This sequence comes from uncultured Gammaproteobacteria bacterium, assembly GCA_963841065.1. GTDB lineage: Bacteria > Pseudomonadota > Gammaproteobacteria > Chromatiales > Chromatiaceae > M0108. The sequence goes on from CAWJBI010000038.1 coordinate 37,766, forward strand.
ACACCTCGTCTCGCGGTGGTCAGGCCTGATGGCCAAACCGAGGCCAAGGATCAAACCCGGAAGGGGTCAGGTCTATATTTGATGCAAACCGCAGTCCTGGGAGCCAAACCGGGGCCAGGGAACCAGCCCCCCGACATCGATCCCCCCGGGTTCGGGTCATGCTTAGGCCGCCCCCTTTCCGAAACGTCGCCGGTACCAGGCCTCGACCGAGAGCCAGGCGGGTGCCTCGAACAGGCCGCCGATGCCCAGGCGCTTCAGGCGCCAGATCACCAGCATGGGCAGCAGGATCCCCATCAGGCACCCCACCAAGAGATGAACCCCGGCGTCCCGCACCCCCAGGAACCGGCCCAGCAGGATCCGAGCCCCGCTGCCAGCGAGAATGTGCATCAGATAGATGCCCATGGAGGCGCCACCCAGTGCCAGGACCCAGGGCGCCGGCCTACGGGCGAGCCAGAGGGACAGGCTGGCCACGGCCAGGATAGAAACGATCCCCACCAGCAGGGAAGCGACCCCCTTGTCCCCATGCAGCAGCCCCAGTTCGACATGGAAGCCATACTGCACCACCAGGAAGCCGATGATGCCGGTCGCCGCCCAGCGCCCTGGATACGGGGCCAGGCGATCCTTGACGGTATGGAACCAAACCCCCAGGGCGAAGAAGACGAAGTTCTTGATCACGTAGTCCGAATGCAGGGCCGAGGGAATACTGGCCTGGAAGACATAGGCCAGGCCCGCGAGGGCCAGCACCCCCAGGATCAGCGCCCGGGTATCCCGGCGATAAACCAGGATGGCGGTCAGGATCACCAGGAAGAGGGCATAGAGAAACCAGAACTGGGCCCGGGGGTCCCACAACGACAGCACCTCGGCCAGGGTCACCTGGCCGGTGGTATAGCGGCTGAGCCAGACCTCCGTCAACCCCTGGATCAGGGACCAGAGGATGTAGGGGTAGAGGATGGTATCTATCTTGTTGGCGGCCAGGGCCGCCGGGCCGCGCCGATGCAGGGAATGAAAGAAGAAGATTCCGGAGAGAAAGAAAAACAACGGCATGTGGAAGCTATAGATGATGCTGTCCACCCGTTCGTAGAGGGACAGGTCCATGGGGATGCCAGCGTTGAAGATGCCGCGCGCCACATGACCATAGACCACCAGGACGATGCCGATGGCCTTGGCGTAATCGACCCAGGCATCGCGCCCGCCCGTGGGAACTGCTTGCATGCTTGTCATGACTTTAACCCACCCGCGCCGTTGGCGCCGCAGGCCAGGCAACCCCCTTGAGGGCCTGAGTCATGGCGGCGTAATACAAGGAGAAGACCAGCCCTAGGGCGAACTGGGTCAGGACCAGGGTCGCCCCGGTGGGCAGGGCCAGCGGCGTCACCAGCACCAGCGCCAGCAGCAGGAGCCAGGCGGGGAATCTGGCCATGAGCACCGGGATGCGGAGGGCCCCGAGCAGGGGCGGGAGAACCCACATCAAGCCGATGGAGGCCACCCCTACGAGGGGCCAAACCCAATAGGTCCCCCAGATACCCTGAGTGTAGTGCAGGATCAGCCAGATCACGCCCATATGGACATAGAGAAAGAGGAGCGAGAATTTACCGAGCCAGAGCAGCGGGGACAAGGGCCCTGCCACGAAGGCCGGGGACAGCCAACGGGCGACATAGAAGGCTACCGCGGTCAGGAAGAGGGAGAAGAGGAAGTAACCCAGGGTCATGTCCCACCGATTGTCGATCCCCAGTGGCAGACCCAGGCCCCAGGCCAGGCCCATGGCGAGGAGCGCCGCCCCGGCGAGCCAGAGGTTGTGCCGATTGGGGGACAGGTGGCAGAACATGCCGAGGAAGAAGGGGAACAGCCAGGGGATGATGACGAAATTACCCGGTTCCAGGAAGACATAGGCCAGGTAAGCCCTCCACCCAGTATCCGGCAGGGCATCGGTGGCAACCTTCAGGGCAAAGATGGCCACCGCGGCCCCGAGGTGAAACCAGGGATCTGGCTTGAGAAAGCGCTGCACCAGATACAGGATCAGGACGCCCACGGCGATGATCTGGAGTATGTCCATGTCGAAGGGGACCCAGAAGGTGCTGAAGTCCTCCCGGGCCATGGCGGTAAAGCTCAGGCCCAGCAGGAAGATCATGGCATAGGTGATCAGGATCCCGGCAACCGGGTACTTGCGTGCCTGGAAATTGGCCGTGATCCCGGAGACGGCGAAGAAGAGGATGGGGGTGAAGCTGCCGAGGAAGGTCAGGACCTTGGACGGCAGGTCGATCTGGAGCTGGGTATGGGCTAGGACCATGAGGACGCAGGCGACACCCTTCAACAGATCGAGGGAAAGGTCTCGCACGATAGGGCTCCCCGGAAGTCGTTGGTGGGATGGGTTGATTCAGCGCCGCCGGAGGCCGGTGGCGGGCCGGCCCAAGGGGCGGCTAACGGGTAGCGGCGCCGCGGGCTTGGGCGCGCCTTGGCGCTGGGTCATCATCTGAAACCACATAGTCAGGCGATTTTTTTTGTCCTGCTCATTTTTCAGCCGCTCCCGTTCTACTCGATCCAGTGAGGTAAGGAATCCGGCGAGCATGAAATACACAACCGTAATCTGGATGATGCGGAAGTTCCACTCCAGGGTGCCGACGAGCCAATTGATAACGAAGGCAGTCAGGACCCCGATGGCAAAGACCCGTTCCAGGCTGTCCTGGCGTTTCAGGATAAAGTGCACGGCGATCCACATGAAATTCCCGGTCAAAAGGACGAAGAGGACGACCCCGATGATGCCTAACTCGGCATAGTGGAGCCAGAAGATATGATGGGCAATGCCGCGATCCAGAGGGGCCAGGTCCTCGCCATAGACCATGTAGTTGATGGCATAGGAATAGTTGTTGATGCCCACGCCGAAGAAATAGTCCTTCCCCATTTTGGCGGAGGCAATGTTAGCCCCGTGGCGCGACTCTCCCGACTCCTCCGGGGCCGTTTCGAAGCGCTGAATGATCGGCGGCAGTATCACGGCCAGGGCTGGCAGGGAAAGCAATATCATCAAGCCGATAGCCGTGAACTTCTTTTTGTTCTTGACCGCTTTCTGCTTGAGGAAAAAGGACATGACGATGATCATGGAAAACCCCATGACCGTGGTCGCCATGCCCCCACGGGACAGGGTGGCCACGCTGGTGAGGACCCCTGCCCCGAGGGCGCCCCAGTAGATCAGGGTACGCTTGTCGAAAAGCTTCTCGCTATCCTGCATTAGGACGGCAAAAATGATGAAATTCAATATGTTCTGAAAGGTTGCCAGTCCGTTCTGATGAGGGAAGGAACCGCGCGGCGGAAAGACCCCGCGAGTGTACTTGTCCATCAGGACCTGGGAGAAACTGTAGAAGGTCAACCCCACCACGCACCAGATGACGAAGCGCAGGTCGTCCTCGCTGCGGATGAAATTGTAGGCGACCCAGAAGGTCGCATAGGCCCGGATCAGCTTGGTGACGCCAAAGAAGGCGAATTGGGGTATAGGGCGGTGGTGATGGTAAAGGCGCAATAGACGAGGTAGAGGGCCATCCACACCTCGTTGGGATTGCGGGTGTAGATCTTGCGCTTTTGCCAGCGGGGGGCCTTCAACATCGTCACGATCATGGTGATGGTGAGCCAGTCGGTGACGCCGAACTCGATACCGCGGATGTCGCCACGATAGAAGGTATAGCTGAAGAGGGTCACGTCCACCGGGTTGATGGCCATGAACAGGATGCCGGCAATGCAGGCACGGTCCATCCAGGCGTGCTTCATCGCCATGGGGATGGCGACGGCCAGGAAGCCGGCCGTCATGACGGCGAAGATCAAGTGCTTGGCTTGGATCGGCTCGCCAAAAAGTTCGGGTGGCAGCGTCAATTGGAATTCCCGAGATATGTTGGGCGGCTATAGGTCATGGCCGGGATTTCGTTAGGAGGGGCGGACATGGGGATGATGTGGTTTGTCAATGACCGCGGTTAAGACCCAAACCCTGTTCCTGGGCATTGCTTGCATTCCAGTTCTGTCCCGGATGGTTCGAACCCAGTCGCGGGCCCCGGGGTTAGGGCAGGCTGCCGCGACCCCCCTCACCTTTAGGGCACCTTCCCCATCGCGTCGATTTCCTCCTTGAGTCCACCCCGACGCAGTAATCCATAGCTGTCA
>CAWJBI010000039.1:0-65202 GCA_963841065.1 uncultured Gammaproteobacteria bacterium
CAATTCAGGCGCTGCGAGCTGGGTTTCGGACTGGGCCCAGGCCGCCAGGGAGGCGACGCCCAGGAGGGTCGCGGTCAGTATCCGTTTCATCGGGTTCGACAAAGCCTTCAAGTTTCCGTTAGTCCGCGTATGTTAGTACGTCCCGCCCGGTAATTCCCTTGTTGCTCCCCGATGGGCTGGCTCGGGCATAATGCCGGCCTGCGCGAGCCAGCCCCACCGCCCGGTTCGCGTCCAGGCGAACCCCTCGACCCACTTGCGCGCCTTGTCTTGCCCTTCAGGCCGTCCCATGAAAGACCTCAACCCCCGTCAGCGGGAAGCCGTGCGCTACATCGAGGGCCGCTGCTGGTGCTGGCCGGCGCGGGCAGCGGCAAGACCTCGGTGATCACGCGCAAGATCGCCTGGCTCATCCGGGAATGCGGCATTGCGCCGACGCGCATCGCCGCCGTCACCTTTACCAACAAGGCGGCGCGCGAAATGAAAACCCGTGTGGCGGCGCCCTCAAGGGCACGGATGCCAAGGGCCTTGCCATCTCCACCTTCCATACCCTCGGCCTCACCATCCTGCGCAAGGAACTCGCGGCCTGCGGTTACAAGCGGCTTTTCGATCCACGATTCCGAGGACAGCCTCAATCTCATCCGCGAAAGCCTGCGCGGCCAGCAAGGGTGACGCCGGAATCCGTGCAGTGGCAGTCTCCGCGTGGAAGAACGCAGCTGCTCAGCCCGGAGCAGGCGGCGGCCGCGAGCGATGGCGACATGCTGCTCTCGACCGCGGCCCGCGTGTACGCCGAATACCAGCGCAGCCTCAAGGCCTTCAACGCGCTCGACTTCGACGATCTCATCCTGCAACCGGTGCATGTGCTGCGCGATCATCCCGAGGTGCGCGCACGCTGGCAGCCGCAGGTGCGCTACCTGCTGGTGGACGAGTATCAGGACACGAACGCCGGCCAGTACGAACTGGTGAAGCTGCTGGTCGGCGACGGCGGCGCACTCACGGTGGTCGGCGACGACGATCAGTCGGTGTACGCGTGGCGCGGTGCGCGCCCCGAGAACCTGCACCAGCTCAAGGACGACTATCCGAATCTCAAGGTCATCAAGCTCGAACAGAACTACCGCTGCACCGGCCGCATCCTCGGCCGCCAATGCCGCTGATCGCCAATAACACCGCACCTGTTCGAGAAACGCCTGTGGAGCGAACACGGCTTCGGCGAGCGCCCCCGGGTGCTCGCCTGCCGCGACGAGGAACACGAGGCCGAGCGCGTGGTGTCGGAGATCCTGCACCACAAGTTCTGCCGACAACACCGACCACCGCGACTACGCCATCCTGTACCGCGGCAACCATCAGGCGCGCCTGTTCGAGCGGGTCCTGCGCGAGCAGCGCATTCCTTACTATCTCAGCGGCGGGATGTCCTTCTTCGACCGCACCGAGGTGAAGGACCTCATGGCCTACCTGCGCCTGCTCGCGAACCCGGACGACGACAGCGCCTTCCTGCGCGTCGTCAACACGCCGCGCCGCGAGATCGGCGCCGCCACCCTCGAAAAGCTCTCGGCCTATGCCCGGGACCGGGGCGTCACCCTGCTGCGGCCTGCGGCGAGTTGGGGCTGGTCAGCACCTGGAGCGGCGACCCCGCGGCGCCTGGAGCAATTCGCCGCCTGGCCGGATACATGCCCGCCACGCCGTCAGCGAGCCGGTGGCCGCCGTCCGCGCCCTGGTGGAGGGCATGAACTACGACGCCTGGCTGAAGGAGAACACCTCCAGCCTGCAGGTCGCCGAACGGCGCCTGGAGAATGTGCCGACCTGCTCAACTGGCTCGACGCCCTCGGCAAGGGCGAGAACAGGGCAAGTCCCTGCAGGATCGGGTGGCCATCTGTCCCTCATGGACGTGCTGGAACGCAGGAGGAAGAGGAGGGCGGCGACCGCGTCGCGCTCATGACCCTGCACGCCGCCAAGGGGCTGGAATTCCCGCACGTCATATCGTCGGCATGGAGGAGGACCTGCTGCCGCACCGCGTCAGTATCGAGGACGACAGCATCGAGGAGGAGCGCCGCCTCGCCTATGTCGGCATCACCCGGGCCCGCCAGCACCTGACCTTTACCCTGGCCAAGCGCCGCAAGCGCTTCGGCGAAATGGTCCAGGTTCAGCCCAGCCGCTTTCTGGAGGAATTGCCCGAGAGCGGCCTGGATTGGGATACCCGCCGCGTAGCCAATGCAGAGGAAAACCGCGCCCGGGGCACCGCCCATCTGGCCGGCCTGAAAGGCTTGCTGGGGACTACTTGAAGGGCCGGTGGCCAAGGGTTGCCCGGGAATTTCGCCCTCCAGGATGTCAACGGGATGACAAAGCCTCGGCACCAGTTATATACTTCGCCGCCTTAGGCTGAGTGGCAGAGTGGTCATGCAGCGGCCTGCAAAGCCGTGTACCTCGGTTCGATTCCGGGCTCAGCCTCCACCCCCCCGCCCTGCATCTGCCCTGCATCCGGTCCTCGCCTGCCACGCCGCGCGGGTGCAGCGGCAAGGCAGCTCCGAACCCAGCACCAGGCCCCGAACGCCGCCCGGGTGGCGAAACTGGTATACGCAAGGGACTTAAAATCCCTCGGCTCGGCCATGCGGGTTCGATTCCCGCCCCGGGCACCATTGATCTATAAGGGAAAATGGCATTACAAGGGATTTTTTCGTCCCGCCCAAAGTAGCGGGGACACCATGGGGAAACTTTGGGCGGGATGATAGGCGGGGTTTCCTGGGGCTCAGGGGACGTTGCCAAGGGACCGGACCACCCCCCTGCTTACTATAAGGCCACATCAGCCAGGAGGGTAAGCGATGGCGGCAGTGAAGACCGAGACCATCACGGTGCGGATCGATCCTGCGGTGAAGGCGGGACTGCAGGCGGCGGCCGAGCAGGAGCATCGTTCCATCGCCAACATGGTGTAGGTGCTGATCCGGGACTATTGCGGGCGCAATGGCATCCCCATCAAACAGCCAACGTCGAAGCCCGGGACGGAATGGAAGTGAGCAAGAATCACAACAAAAACAACTAGAAACCTACCGTGACTGCAGTCAGAAACAAGGACAACCACTGTTGAACATTCAGACGCACGATGAGCTGAAGGCCAAGATCTGGGAAATCGCGAACCGGCTTCGGGGACCCTACCGCCCGCCGCAATATCGCCTGGTGATGTTGCCCATGGTCGTCCTGCGCCGGCTCGACTGCGTCCTGGAGCCGACCAAGGATGCGGTGCTGAAGCGGCGCGAGGCACTGGAGGCCCAGCAGATGCCGGAGGCGGCCATAGACCGGCTGCTCGGCAAGGCCGCCGACCCAAGCCGCAAGCACCCGCTCTATAACACCAGCCCCTACACCTTCTCTCGCCTGCTCGGCGACGCCGAGAACATCGCGCCCAACCTGGTCTCCTACATCAACGGCTTCTCGCCCACCGCCCGGCGCATCTTCGATCGCTTCAAGTTCGACAAGGAGATCGAAAAGCTCGAAGAATCCAACCGCATCTTACCAGTGGTCAAGGCCATCGCCGAGATCGACCTGCACCCCAAGCGGATCGACAACCTCACGATGGGCTAGGTGTTCGAGGACCTGGTCCGGCGCTTCAACGAGCAGGCCAACGAGGACGGCCGGCGATCACTTCACGCCCGCGCGAGGTGATCAAACTCATGGTGAACCTGCTCTTCACCTACGACGACTCGTCTACCAGCGCCGGCATGGTCACTCAAGCATCTACGACCCGGCCTGCGGCACGGGCGGCATGCTCTCGGAGTCGCGAGAACTGATCTCGATCCCGAACGGCCTGAAGGCGCCAGCCTCGAACTCTTCGGCCAGGAACTACAACCCCGAGTCCTACGCCATCTGCGGCTCGGACATCATGCATCAAGGGCGAGGACGCCTACGAACATCGTCTTCGGCAACACCCTCGGCACGGGGACGGCAAGGACTTCGAGGCGACGGCTTCGACGACCGGCAGCTTCGACTACATGCTGGCCAATCCGCCGTTCGGCGTGGAGTGGAAGGTCGAGAAAGACACGTTCGCAGGCGAGCACGACGACCTGGGCTTCGACGGCCGCTTCGGCGCCGGGCCTGCCCCGCATCAACGACGGCTCGCTGCTGTTCCTCCAGCACATGATCTCGAAGATGAAGCCAGCGCCGACGGACGAGCGGCGGCTCGCGCATCGCCATCGTCTTCAACGGCTCGCCGCTCTTCACCGGCGACGCCGGCTGGGCGAGAGCGAAGATCCGCCGCTGGATCATCGAGAACGACAGGCTGGAGGCCATCGTCGCCCTGCCCGACCAGATCTTCTACAACACCGGCATCTCCACCTACGTCTGGATCGTGACCAACCGCAAGCGCCCCGAGCGGCGCGGCAAGGTGCAACTCATCGACGGCACCCGCTTCTTCCGGAAGATGAAGAAGAGCCTCGGCAACAAGCGCAAGCAGATCTCCAACGACCAGATCGGCGACATCACCCGCGTCTACGGAGTTCACCGAGGGCGGCGAGACGCAAGGTTCCGAACGATGGCGGGATCGGTACATGCGTCATCTCCCGCTCGTCGAGAACCGCGAATTCGGCTGCCTGGGAGATGACGGACGAGCGACCCTCGCGCATGATTTCGCGGCAGGCCCGAGCGCTTCGCCGGCTCGACGCGGAGGCGCGTTCGCCAACTTGGGCACTTCGAAGAAGCGCAAGGACAAGGCCCAGGTCGAGCGTGAGGAGGATGAAGGACGCAAGCAGCAAGAGGCCATCCGCGATCGGCTTGGGACCCTCGAAACAGACGGCGGGACATGGGATCGCAGAGTCTTCGAGGCGGACCTGCCAAGGCCGCGAAGCGTGCCGACCTACGCTCCAGGCTCTCTCAAGGGTGCCATCTTTGCCGCCGTGCGCGATCGCTACGGGACGCCGAGTCGTGCCGCGACGGCAACGGCCAACGGGAGCCCGATAGCGATCTGCGCGACAACGAGAACGTACCGCTGCCCTGCGGAACCCTGCTGCGGCTGCCCATGGACTTCGGCACGGACAAGCCCAACGAGCGTCTGATTGACGTCGTACCGGAGCGCGATCAACGACTACGTCGCACGAGGAAGTCCTGCCCCATGTGCCGGACGCCTGGGTCTGACTACGGCAGGACCGAGGTCGGCTACGAGATCCCGATCACTCGGCACTTCTATGTCTACAAGCCGCCGCGCCCGCTCGATCAGATTGAGGCGGACATTACGACGCTTGAAGGGGAGATTGCGGGGCTGCTGAAGGGGCTGGTGGGATGAGCGGGGTTACGCATCCCGTTGGATGGTCGTCCAAGCGACTCAAGTACCTCGCCACCTATAACGACGAGGTCCTTGCTGAGAGTACGGATGAGGATCAAGAGCTTGGCTACGTAGAAATCTCTGGGGTCTCTCTATCTCGCGGGATTGAGCAAATTGAGCGCATGACTTTTGGCCAGGCCCCATCGCGAGCAAGGCGAAAAGTCCGAAGTGGCGATGTCCTAATCTCCACCGTTAGGACCTATCTCCGAGCCATTGCAAAGGTCAATGAAGCATCCCCGGACCTGATTGCCTCAACCGGCTTCTGTGTTGTCCGCCCAAACCATGAGGTGGACAGCGGATTTATCGGCTGGGCGGCAAAATCAGAGCCATTTGTGTCCGAGGTGGTAGCGCGCTCGGTCGGCGTCAGCTATCCGGCCATCAATGCCAGCGAGCTTGTCACGATTGAGATACCGCTTCCCCCGCTCGACACGCAGCGGAGGATTGCTCGGTTTCTGGATGAGAAGACGACGCGGATCGACGGGCTGATCGAGAAGAAGCACGCGCTGCTGAACCGGCTGGCCGAGAAGCGCCAGGCCCTCATCACCCGCGCCGTCACCAAGGGCCTCAACCCCGACGCACCCATGAAACCCTCCGGCATCGACTGGCTCGGCGAAATCCCCGCGCATTCGGGAGGTTAGGCAGCTAAAGCGCCTTGTTGATGACGGCATCGGTCTGCAAATGGGGCCGTTCGGGGGAATGCTCACGAACCTTCCCGACTATGAAACTGGGTTCAAGCTGTATGGGCAGGAGAACACGATATCGGGCGATTTTACGCGCGGAAGCAGATGGATAGAGGAAGAGCGATACCAAGAATTAGTGCGCTATGAGCTTTTGACCGGTGACTTGGTCATTACCCGAAAAGGTTCACTCGGCAACTGCAGGCGTGTGCCGGAAGGGATTGTCCCCGGCATTGCCGATAGCGACACAATCCGCATCCGGCCAAATCGAGGGCGGTTGCTGCCGGATTGGGCGCTAACGCTCCTGCACGAGGCGCAGTTCGTATCTGAGCAGATTGCAGCGCAACGCCGGGGAGCGATCCTTGCGGGTCTCAACACTGCTGTAGTGGGCGGCTTAATCTTCACTGTGCCTCCCGTAGCCGAACAGCGCGAGGTAATGAAGGATTTAGATGCCCTTTTGTACCCTATCGACGCTATCGCCGAGCGGATCAGAGAGACAATTGATAAGCTCGCTGAGTACCGCTCCGCGCTCATTACGTCCGTTGTCACCGGCCATATTGCGGAGCTGCGATGACCCTCCATCCCCCGAACAATTCCGAGCGTCCAGCCCAACGGGCCAGAGCATTCCCGCCCAGGAGCCTTTACCCATGTCCGGCCACACCGAACGCGATTTCGAGACAGCGATCGAGGCCGGGCTCATCGGCTGCGGCGGGTATGAGAAGAGAGGCCCGAGTGACTATGACGAAGGGCTCGCCCTGTTCCCGAACGACGTTACCGGCTTCCTGAAGGACAGCCAACCGGCCAAGTGGGCGGCACTAGAGTCGTTGCTCGAGCCGAATACCGCCGCGACCGTGCTGGACAGCCTGGCCAAAGAACTGGAGCTCAAGGGTACGCTCCACGTCCTGCGCCACGGGTTCAAGTGCTACGGCAAGACCCTGCGGCTCGCCTATTTCCGCCCGAACACGGCCATGAACCCCGAGGCGGCGGCAAGCTACGCCAAGAACCGGCTCACCATCACCCGCCAGGTCGCCTTTACCTCGGTGATGAAGCGGGCGGATGGGAAACACCGCCGCTGCGTCATCGACGTGACCCTGGCCGTCAATGGCATCCCCGTCGTCACCGGCGAGTTGAAGAACCCGCTCACCGGGCAGCGCGTCGCCGATGCGATGCAGCAGTACAAGACGGAGCGGGACGAGCGCGATCTGCTTTTCGCCTTCAAGCGGCGCGCCCTGGTTCACTTCGCCGTGGACTCGGACGAGGTCTGGATGACGACCCGGTCCGGGGCAAGGAGACCCATTTCCTGCCCTTCAACCGGGGCAACAACCACGGGGCGGGCAACCCACCGGTGGAGGGCAACTGGAAGACCCATTACCTGTGGGACGAGGTGCTGCAGGCCGACAGCCTGTTAGAGATCCTGCAACGCTTCATGCACCTGGAGGTGAAGGAGCGCCAGGTCACGACGACCAAGGGCGTCCGCACGGTGCGCAAAGAGACCATGATCTTCCCGCGCTATCACCAGCTCGACGCGGTGCGCGCCCTGGTCGCGCACGCGAAGGCCCATGGTTCGGGGCGAAACTACCTGGTCCAGCACTCGGCCGGTTCCGGCAAGTCGAACTCCATCGCCTGGCTGGCGCACCGGCTGGCGAGCCTGCACGATGCTCAGGACGAGAAGGTGTTTCACTCCGTCATCGTCATCACCGACCGGCGCGTGCTCGACCAGCAGTTGCAGGCGACCATCTACCAGTTCGAGCACAAGACCGGCGTGGTCGAGAAGATCGACGAGGATACCCAGCAGCTCGCCCGAGCGCTGTCCCAGGGTACGCCCATCGTCATCACGACCATCCAGAAGTTCCCCTTCATCTCCCGGGCGCTCTCGACGCTGGAGAAGAAAGGCTCTGGCGTCCAAATCGACACGGCGGGCAAACGCTTCGCCGTCATCGTCGATGAGGCGCACTCGTCCCAGAGCGGAGAGACCGCGACGACGCTCAAGGGCATGCTGAACAAGGAAGGGATCGAGGCGGCGATTGCCGCCCAGCTCTCCGACGAGGAGGACGACGCCCTTTCCGACGAGGCCAAGGCGGCGGTACTCCGGGATGCGCTGAAGCGCGCCAGGCAGCCGAACCTGAGCTTCTTTGCCTTTACGGCGACACCGAAGTTCAAGACCAAGGTCCTGTTCGATGAGCCCGGCCCGTCCGGCGCCTCACCCTTCCACGAATACAGCATGCGCCAGGCCATCGAGGAAGGCTTCATCATGGACGTGCTTCAAAACTACACCACCTATAAGCGCTTCTTTGGCCTGATCAAACAGATCGCGGACGATCCCGATGTGCCACGCAAGAAGGCCGCGAAGGCCCTGACGCGCTACCTGGAGCTTCATCCCGTCAATATCGAGCAGGTGGTTACCGTCATCGTCGAGCATTTCCGGCTCTACGTGATGCACGAGCTGGGCGGGCGGGCGAAGGCGATGGTGGTCACGGGCTCCCGCCTGGCCGCCGTGAAATACAAGCTGGCGTTTGACCGCTACATCAAGGATCAGGGCTACACCGGTATTCGCTCGCTGGTGGCCTTCTCGGGCACGGTGGAGGACCCGGACGACCCCGGCTCGTCCTACACCGAGGTCTCGATGAACGCCGGGCTCGCCGAGCGCGCGCTGCCGGAGGCCTTCGAGCGCGACGATTATCGGGTGCTCCTGGTGGCGGAGAAGTATCAAACCGGCTTCGATCAGCCCCTGTTGCAGACCATGTATGTGGTGAAGCGCCTCGCCGGCGTGCAGGCGGTGCAGACCCTCTCGCGGCTCAACCGCATCGCGCCCGGCAAGTCACGCACCTTCGTGCTGGATTTCGCCAACGAGGAGGACGACATCTACCAGGCGTTCAAGCCCTATTACGAGACGACGCCGGTTGGCGAGAACGCCGATCCGCAGCGACTTTCCGAACTGCAGTACCGCCTGCTGGAGTGGGCGATCTTCACGCCCGCGGACGTGACCGCCTTCGCCAAGGTTTGGTATCGCGCCAAGCGCGACCACTCGGCGAGCGATCATAAGGTGATGAACGCCGTGCTCGACGCCGTCGTGCAGCGCTTCGAGGAAAGAGAAGAGGAGGAGCGGGAGGAATTTCGCGGCCAGTTGACGGCCTATCGCAACCTCTACGCCTTCCTGTCGCAGATCATCCCTTACCAGGATAGCGACCTCGAACGGCTCTACACCTTCGTGCGGAACCTGCTGGCAAAGCTTCCGCCGCCGGGTGATGGTCAGGGCTTCGCTCTCGATGATGAGGTGGCGCTGCGGTTCTTCCGGCTGCAACAGATGACGGAGGGCTCCATCGACCTCGCGGAGGGCGAAGCCTATCCACTGAAGGGGCCGACCGATGTGGGCACTGGTGGGGTCAAGGATGAGGCGGTTGCCCTATCGAGCCTGATCGACCTCCTCAACGAGCGTTTCGGCACCGACTTCACCGAGGCGGATCAGCTGTTTTTCGACCAGATACGGGCCTCGGCGGAAGACGACGAGAACATCGCGGAGGCGGCCCGGGCCAACAACTACACGAACTTCGCGGCCTATCTGGACCGCATGCTGGACGAGTTGTTCATCGCGCGCATGGAGGGCAACGAGGAGATCTTCTCCCGGGTGATGACGGATGCCGAGTTCCGCTCGGCGGCGCATGAGCACCTTGCGCAGGAGGTATTCCGCCGGGTGCGAGAGCAAGCGTAAGCCACGGGGCCGACGAAAATGACAAATAACACGAACAACAGCGGACTGTTTTGTCATTTATCCTCCGGGAGAATCGCGGAGCTGATCCGAACGGCGGAAGGGGCTGTTTGTTACGCCGGGCCAGGCATTCAGCAGGAACCGGCAAAGGCCATGGTAGAGGTCGCCAATCGCATCGGCCCAGAACTGATCACCGTCAGTCTGGTCTTCGACGAGCGCGTTATCCCCACGGCGTCCGCCCCTACCGCCCTCAGGCCGCCAGTTGGACCGTGCCGCGATGGACCTGGACCGGGGTGGCCCCCGCCAGGCTTTGATGCGGCCGCTCATGGTTATCAAACCAGAAGTAGGCGGTGTTCGCCCCGTCGGGCTAGGCGCGGCTGAATAGGTAGCCTCAGGCGGTGATCGGCGCTGGCGGAGAGGTTGCTCAGGGGTGGCGGCGGGTCAAGCGCCAGGATGTTGCTCCAGGTGGACCACGGCCCGCGATCCGGTGGCGGCGGCATAGCGGCGCAGGGTGCGCAAGCTGGGCAGGGTGCGGCCACTCTCTAGGCGGGCAATAGTCGATTGCGTCGTCCCCATGCGGGCGGCGACCTCGGCCTGGCTTAGCCCGGCACGGGCACGGGCGGCGATCAACTCGCTGGCGACAGCGAACTCCTCATCCAGGGCGTCATATTCGGCCCGCACCTCCGGATCGCGCAGCAAGTCGGCTTTCAGGTCGTCAAAGTCAATCGTCGTCATCGGTCAAACTCCGTAAACGGACGCGGGCCAGTGCCAGGGCAGTGCGCGGGGTCTTCTGCGTCTTCTTGATGAAGACATGGAGCGCGATCAGCCGTTGGCCGGAACGTGCCACATAGATGGCACGGGCAATGCCATCGCGGCCCGTCAGGCGCATCTCCCACAGCTTGTCCTCCAGGTGGCGGATATGCGGCATCCCCACTTGGCGAGGTCCGTGCTCCGCGACCAGATTCGCCACGCGCAGGAAGCGGGCGATGATGTCAGGCGGCAGGGCGGTAACTCGCGCTCCGCCTCCGCGATCAATTCAACGTGCCACGTCATGAGTATATCGCTTTTTTGAGATTATTGGCGGGGTGATCAGGCCGTGCGGCGGCGCCGGGCGGTGATGTTGACCACCTTGGCGGGTTCCTGGCCCTCAAGGTGGCTCGCTCGCCTTGGCGCGTAGCAGTTGCTCGCCACGCTGGCCACCCGCATACAGCGCCAGTTTCAGGGCGTGATCCGCCAGCCCTTCACCCAGCCTACCGATGAAGGCCCGCAGTTCCTCACGGCTCAGTACCCGCGAGCAGGGGCGACAGGGATGGCCTTGATCCCGGCTACCGGGTTGGTCGCGATCTCAAACGGGAGCATCGCGGCGGGGCCTCGGTGTCGCCTTCAGCCCGCAGGGCTAGGTTAAAGGCGGCGAACAGATAGGCCCGCGTCTTACCAGCGTAGCGCTCCCGGCCAGATTCGCGTACCTCACGAATCCGAGTAGCCAAGGCGGCCGTGACTTCCTTGGCGGGGAGGGCGGCCAGATCGGGGGCAGGGTCGAGAATGTTGACCTTGAACAGGGATCGTGAATCCTTCGACGCGAGTCATGCGGGTTCGAGTCCCGCCCCGGGCACCATTGATTTAAAAGCGAAAAAGGCGATACAAGGGACTTTTTGGCATCGTCGCGGGTGATCTCGCGGATGTTGAGGGCGGGGTAGGATCGCTGGCTGATGCCGAAGTTGGTCACGCCACCGGGATTTTTGGGGTGGTTGACAAAGCGGTCCCCGATATCCAGACGCTCAAGCGATGAGGTCCGCTGGGGAGGGAAGGCACATCCTTGTGCCGAAGGCCGAAGGGCCTGGTCCGATTGCGAGACTAGGGTTAGCGCTTGCCGCCCATGCCGGACATGCCGCCCATGCCGGACATTCCAGACATGCCGCCCATCCCGCCCATGCCGGACATCCCAGACTGCCGCCCATGCCGGACATGCCGCCCATACCGGACATTCCAGACATGCCGCCCATCCCGCCCATGCCGGACATCCCAGACTGGCCGCCCATGCCGGACATGCCGCCCATGCCGGACATTCCAGACATGCCGCCCATCCCGCCCATGCCGGACATCCCAGACTGGCCGCCCATGCCGGACATGCCGCCCATGCCGGACATTCCAGACATGCCGCCCATCCCGCCCATGCCGGACATCCCAGACTGCCGCCCATGCCGGACATTCCCGACATGCCGCCCATCCCGCCCATGCCGGACATCCCAGACTGGCCGCCCATGCCGGACATGCCGCCCATACCGGACATTCCAGACATGCCGCCCATCCCGCCCATGCCGGACATCCCAGACATGCCGCCCATGCCGGACATGCCGCCCATGCCGGACATCCCAGACATGCCGCCCATGCCCGCCCATGCCGGACATCCCAGACATGCCGCCCATGCCGCCGACATACCGCCCATGCCGGACATTCCAGACATGCCGCCCATCCCGCCCATGCCGGACATACCGGACATGCCGCCCATGCCGCCCATGCCCGACATACCGGACATGCCGCCCATGCCTGCCGCATGCCGGACATGCCGGACATGCCGGACATGCCGGACATGCCGGACATGCCGCCCATGCCCGACATACCGGACATGCCGCCCATGCCGCTCATCTGCGCCATGGCGGTGGAAGCAGCTAAGGCCAGGCCAAGGGCAAGCGCGATCTTGTTCATAATCATTGTGAAGAGTCCTCTCTGTGGAATTTGGTGGTCATGTGGCAACAGCCGAATTGACTTATGCACCTATCAGGCCAAGCGCCCAGGGCGGACGGGCTGTCCCCCTAACCCCCTGTCTGAATGGGGCAAGATCGGGTCCAGACCAGGTCCAGACACCCACTACTTCCACCCCCGCCACGGCAGGCCCAACCGAAATCTGCCACTTTGTCAGGCGAAATCCAGCACCCACGGCCCCGGGCCCGATACCATAAGGGATAATCCATGCTGCCAATCTGTCAGGCCCTGCCAAAGCGATAGTGCCGACCCAGCTCAGTCCAGGACCTGGAAGAGCCGGCGGTGGTGCTGGGTCAAGGCGCACACCGGACAGAGGGCGGCGCCCGTCCGGTCCTGGCTGGGGGTGTGGAAGGGGGCTCCGCAGGCACGACACCTGCCGCAGTGCAGGGGGATCAGGGTCCGCACAGGTACCGCAAGAGGTCGGACGGTCACCGCGCCCTGGGTGCAGAGGTCCACACAGACCCCGCACCCGGTACAGGCGTCCGGGTCCAGCCGGTAGGCATCGGGCTCGACCCGAATGGCCCCCTCGGGGCACAGCCTTGCGCAGGTATCGCAGCCGGTGCAGCGAGCCGGGTCGATCTCGGGCGCGAAGGGGACCAACTGCCCGGGGCCCGTGGTCGGAAACCAGCGCCCTGGCGCGCTTCCCGCGACCGCTTGGTGGGACCCGGCCTCCCCGTCCGCACGGCTCCGCACCTGTTCCACCACCGTATCGACGGCGCGGCGGAAGAAGGCCCGCCGGTTGAGTCCGGGCCTGGGTTGGCGCGCCGCGGCCTCGCGCGCGCGTAGCCAGGCCACCGGGTCGAGGGAGACAGTAGCCAGCCCGATCACCCCGCGTGAGGCCAGAATCCGACGGGCCGCGTCCAGGTGCGTGTCGATGGGGGTCGCCGAGCCCCGGGGACAGCGACCGCAATCGCCACGGCTGACGATCAGTTGGGTGACGCCGTCGCAGCGCAGGGCCAATAGTTCTCGCAGCCCGAGGGCATGCAGGCAGGGCATTACGCCGGGCTCGCCGATAGGCCCCAGGGCTGGGGCACAGGCGGCAAAGGCGGTAACAGTGACGGGCTCGCCCCCGACGCGGTAGGTCACGGGGCCAAAGGTACCGAGTACGGCCCCCTGGGGACAGGCGGGGATACAGACCCCGCAGGCATCGCAGCGGCCGGTGTCTACGCCCAACCGCTCGTCGTCCAGGACAAAGGCCCCGCGTGGGCAGGCGTCGACGCAGGCACGGCAGGACGCCTGCTCCAGGTGGGAATGAACGCAACGGCTCGCCGCGACCTCGGGGGCCAGGATAGCCCCGGGCCCCGGCCAGGGCCGGCGCGATGCCGGCTCGGCTATGGCGGGGCCTACCAAACTGGGCCGGAACCCGGGACGAAGGTGCTCGGTGGGGGCACGGCAAGGGCCACCGCCGGGCGGCGGCGCGCCTCCATCTCCTCTGGGCTCGGGCGGGGGACCTGGGCCAGGTCGGCCAGGAGCTCGCGCAACTCGTCGAGATAGGCTGCGGTGAGCAGGGCCAACCCGGCGTAGAAGCGTGTTTCACAGCGGGCCGCGACCCGCTCGGCGAAGCGGTCGATCCACAGCAGGGGATGCTCATCCAGGAAGCGGGCCACTTCGGTCAGGTCGGCACCCTCCTGCCCCTCATCCGGGGCCAGCAGGTAAGCAAGGAACTGGAGTTGGTGAACCAGATGGTCGTCGCTGCGCCGGCGCCAGTCCGGGACCGCCAGCCCGTGGCGGGAATAACAGGCCCGCACATCGAACATGGGCCCCTGCATAACCAACCCGTCCTCATCCAGCCACACCGATTCGCAGGGTGAAGCTCGCAGGCCGTTGGTCAGGTAAATGTCGGCATAGTCCGCGGCCAGCCGGTCCAGACTCTCCGCGCCCAGGGAGGAG
This sequence comes from uncultured Gammaproteobacteria bacterium, assembly GCA_963841065.1. Classification (GTDB taxonomy): domain Bacteria; phylum Pseudomonadota; class Gammaproteobacteria; order Chromatiales; family Chromatiaceae; genus M0108. The sequence continues at coordinate 14,333 of CAWJBI010000039.1, forward strand.
GGGATGTCGGTGAGCCCGGCACGCAGCAGGCCAAGGGCCCGGTGCGCCGGGGCCCCCATCAGGCGCAGGCCGAGGAAGTCCTCGTAGCCCTCAAGCCAGAGGGCGCGGATGCGCTCGCCGTCCAGTTCCCGGTCATGCAGCGAGGCGAGCAGACGCAGGTCGTCCGCGGCGGCGGTGCGGAACAGGGCCAGGGTTCTGCCGTCCTCGCCGCCGTCCTTGCCGCCCCCGGACCCGCCGCCGTCTCCCATCTCGACCCGCGCGCTCATTTGTCGACCTTGCCCTTGCTGTGGGCGACGAAGACGATGGACGGGTTGGTCAGTTCCGGGTTGGCGAAGTTCTTCACCGCCCGTACCGGCGTCTCATTGGGGCCAATGGCCTTGGTCGCGTACTTGTTGTCGCGCAACTGGTCGATGGGACCCACGTCCAGGACCCGCATCATGCAGGCCATGACGCAGTAGGGCTTGCGACCAGCCTCGATCTCGTCCACGCAGAGGTTGCACTTGCCGACGATATTCAGTTCCGGGATGAACTGCGGGGCCCCGTAGGGGCAGGCCGCCTCGCAGCGCCGGCAGCCGATGCACAGCGTCGAGTCGATATCGACGATGCCGTTGTCCTTGCGCTTCCAGATGGCCCCGGTGGGACAGGTTGGCAGGCAGGCCGGCTCCGCGCAGTGGTTGCACGAGGTGTTGACCTTGTAGGCGTAGACATCGGGGTAGGACCCGCCCTCGATGTACTGCACCCGCCGGAAGCGCGGTCCAGGTGCGAGCCCGTTTTTGTCCTTGCAGGCGATCTCGCAAGCGCGACAGCCGATGCAGTCCACGTTGTTGTGGACGAAGCCGAGCTGCATCGCCGGGACTACCGGGGTATAGGTCGCCTTCTTCTTGCGCTCGACGGCCGCCTTGATCATCTTTTTGTCTTGGGTATCAGCCATGGTCTTGTCCTCAATGGGCCTCACAACTCACGGCGGAAGACGTGGGACCGGGCCGTGGCCAGATCGTCCCACCCCGGGCGGTGCGCCAGATCGGTCTTGGCCATCTGGCACAGCACGGTGTTGTAGCAGAAGGCCCCGGCAGGACTCGGCTCGTCCAGGGTCAGCATGTCCGGGTTGCCGGAGCGGTCGATGCCGTTCTCGTCCAGATCCATCCAGGCCCCCTCGTGGAGGACCAGAACGCCGGGCATGCAGCGCTCGGTGACATAGACGGGCACCACCACCTTGCCGCGCTCGTTCCAGATCTCAACGACGTCGCCGGTCTTGATCCCGTAACGCTTAGCATCGGATGCGTTAACCGTGACCTCCTGCTCGTAGGTCTCCCGCAACCAGCCGCAGTTGTTGAAGATCGAGTGGGTGCGCCAACGCGGGTGCGGCGAGATCAGATGGAACGGGAAGTCCTTGGTCTTGGGGCTGTTCAACGACTCCCAGGGCTCGATCCACTTGGGGATCGAGGGGATGTGATAGCCGTACTTGGTCTTCTTCCAGTCGGCGATATTGGCCAACTCCGAGCACAGGATCTCGATTTTGCCCGAGGGGGTCTGGAAGGGCGCGCCGTTCTCGATCTGGTCGCGAAAGGCGACGTGGGGCTTGTCCAGGATGAACTTGTAGACCCCATGGCGCTTGAAGTCCTCCCAACTCATGGCCACACCCTGGTGGGCCATGACCTTGCCCTCCCACCACTCGCGCAGATAGGCCTCGTCCACCGCGTCCGGGTTGAGGAAGTAGCTGCGGTCGGCCTTGGGGTTGTAGCTCTTGCCGAAGTAGTCCCCGATCCCGGTCTTGTGGCCGATGCGGTAGGCCAGCTCGGTGAAGATCTGGAAGTCCGTCTTGGACTCCCCCATGGGCTCGATGACCTTGGGGCGGTGGATGTAGTAGTGCCCCTTGTACCAGGGCAGGGCCGCGTCGTGACGCTCGAAGTGGGTCGCCACCGGGAGCAGGATATCGGCATAGAGCCCGGAGGGGGTGATGGTGGAATCCATGCACACCACCAGCTCCAGCTTCTCGATCGCCTGGATCTCCTTGTTGATATTGGTGAGCTGGTTGAACCAGTCCGATCCCTGCCAGAAGATCCCCTTGATGTTCGGGACCACCCCGTCGAGCTGATCGTTGCGCGGCCACAGCCCCGCCTCCTCGCGGGTCACGTTGGGGTAGTTCAGAACGATGTGCGCCCAGCGATCCGACTTGATAGACGCGAACCAGATGTTGGCGTACTGATCGTAGGGGTAGGCCACCGCCTCCGAGTGCCAGGCCTTGCCCACGCCCTCGGCGCAACCGCCCAGGATCCCGATGTTGCCGGTCATCGCCTGCAGGGCCGCACCCATGCGGCTGTACTGCTCGCCGTAGGCATTGCGCCCCGCGGCCCAGGAGGCCTTGAGCGCCGCCGGCTTGGTGCGGGCATACAGGTCGGCAAGCTTCTTGATGTCGTCAGCCGAGACGCCGCAGATGTCCGCCGCCCATTCCGGGGTCTTGGGCGTGCCGTCGTACTTGCCCAGGATGTAGTCCTTGAAGTTCTCGTTGCCGTTGACGCTCTTCTCCGCCCACTCGGGCATGGTGCCGGCGTCCATCCCGGAGCAGAAGCGGTTGATGAACCCCTGGTCCTGGAGGTTGTTGGCGAAGATGTAGTGGGCCATGCCCGCCATCATGGCGGCATCGGTGTTGGGCTTGATGGGTATCCACCAGGCATCGTAGACCGCCGCCGAGTCGGTGTACTGGGGGTCGATCAGGACGAACTTACACCCGCGCTGCTTGGCCAGGCGCATGTAGTAGAAGGTGTTGCCGCCATGGAAGGTGTAGGCCGGGTTCCAACCCCACATGATGATGAGCTTGGCGTGAGCGAAGGCGTCGTCCTCGTTGCCATCCTCGATGGTCCCGAAGGTCCAGCGCGAACTGGTGGTGGTCGCCTGATAGGACGGGACCGACCAGGAGTTGGTCCGGCAACTGAACATGCCCAAGAAGCGCCCCAGCAGACCCTCGATCTGGTCCGACTTGTGCAGCACGCCGTAAGAGGCGCCTGCGTAGCTCTGGTCGAGCAGGGCGGTTGGGCCGTACTGCTCCTTGATCTGGATCATCTTGGTCGAGATGTGGTCCAGGGCCTCGTCCCACGTCACGCGCTTGAACTTGCCTTCGCCGCGTTTGCCAACCCGCACCATCGGGTAGAGCAGGCGCTCGGGCGAGTAGAGGCGTTGGCGATAGGAGCGCCCGCGCAGGCAGGCGCGCAGTTGCGGCTCCTCCTCGGTGTCCTTGCCGAAGTCGCCATCCGCCTGGTAGCGCCCATCGTCCGTGGACAGGCGCACGATGACGTCGCCCTTCTTGTGGGCCACCAGCATGTGCCGCGAGCCACAATTGTGGGCGCAACTGGTGACCACCGTCCGCAGCTCATCGTCGAGGGGATAGGGCTCGAACGCAAAGGCTTGGGCATCCTTGGTCCGCACCAAGCCGCCAGCCCCCAGGACCAGGGCCCCGGCCGCGCTAGTCTTCAGGAAACCGCGCCGGGTCAGATTCAGGCGCGCCTCAAGAGGGATCGTGTCTTTCGTGTCTTTCGTATCGGTCATGGCAGATCTCCCGTCCAGTTACTTGGCCGCTGTGGCCCCGTTTAAGAACCGGGCCTCGGACTTCTTCGGCCGGTCCTTGGCCCACTCTGGGACGGCGTCACCGGTACCGGGCCAGGGGTTGCGCGCGTAGGGGAAGGGAATCCGGTACCAGGCGCGCCCGCCGTGGCAGCCGAAGCAGACGTCCGGGTTGTCCGCAGCCGCCTCCTCTATGGCCTTGGGCTTGAGGAAGTTGACCTCGTGGCGTTGGGTGCGGATAGCCGCATGACAGATCATGCAATTGAAATTGTAACACGGCCCCAATCTCGCGCCAATCCCCCGGCGGGATGCCCATGACCGAGGCGTTGTGCTTGCCGTGGCACATGAGGCAGATGTTGGGGTCGACGTGCTTGCGTTGGGTCAGGTTCGGGATCGCCGTTGGCCGACGAGTTGGCCGTCTCGTCCCGGGGATCGTTGCCCTGATGGCAGGTGTTGCACTTGAGGTCCATGACCTGCTTGGCGTAATCAGACGCCAGATGGCGGCGATGAAGGGTGTCCTGCTCACCCTTGTAGGTGTCCAGGGTCTGATACCAGGCGAGGGCCTCGCTCGCCGTCACTCCTGCGGGAGACTGGGCCGAGACGCTGGGCTTGAGGACCTCCGCGTGGCAGGCGAGGCAATCGGCGTCCTTGGCCTGGTCGATGGCGGGCTTGAAGTGGACGGGATCCCACTTGGCCTGGTGGTAATCGGTGGGGGGCGCAGCCTGGTCCGCTGCCCCGGCGGACAGCCAGGGCGAGCAGGCGCAAAAAAGGAGAAGGCCGGTCAATCTGTTCATACATCGGCTCCTGAAGTCATCGAGTCCTGACCAAGGTAGCTACAGGGTGCCCCCCGTCTGGCCTGGCGACGGCCTGGTTACCGTAGCCGAAACCGCAGGGACTACCAACCGTGCCGGTCATCGGGAAGCGACACATCCATGTGTCGCAGGTACAAGAGGCCGAGTCGAGCGGCCTGCGGCAATCAGCGGCCCGGAGGATTCCAGCCGCCCATGCCCGACATACCGGACATGCCGCCCATGCCGGACATGCCGCCCATGCCGCGACATGCCGCCCATGCCGGACATGCCGCCCATGCCCGACATGCCCGCCCATACCCGACATGCCACCCATGCCCGACATGCCGCCCATGCCCGACATACCGGACATGCCGCCCATGCCGCCCATGCCCGACATACCGGACATGCCGCCCATGCCAGTGGCGGGATAGAAGAAGATCTGCCCCTCAGGCGTGATCTGGAAATAGCCGGCCATGCCGGACATACCGCCCATGCCGGACATCCCGCCCATGCCGCCCATGCCGGACATGCCGCCCATACCGGACATGCCAGACTGGCCGCCCATGCCGGACATCCCGCCCATGCCGGACATACCAGACATGCCGCCCATGCCGGACATACCGCCCATGCCAGACATACCGGACATGCCGCCCATACCAGACATGGCCGCCCATGCCGGACATGCCACCCATGCCAGACATGCCGCCCATGCCGGACATACCGCCCATGCCGGACATGCCAGACTGGCCGCCCATGCCGGACATCCCGCCCATGCCAGACCCATGCCGGACATGCCGCCCATGCCAGACATGCCGGACATGCCGGACATGCCGCCCATGCCGGACATGCCGCCCATGCCGGACATGCCACCCATGCCGGACATCCCGCCCATGCCAGACATGCCGGACATGCCACCCATGCCAGTGGCGGGATAGAAGAAGATCTGCCCCTCAGGCGTGATCTGGAAATAGCCGGACATACCAGACATGCCGCCCATGCCGGACATACCGGACATGCCGCCCATGCCACCCATGCCGGACATACCGGACATGCCGCCCATGCCCGACATACCGGACATGCCGCCCATGCCAGACATGCCGCCCATGCCAGACATACCGGACATGCCGCCCATGCCAGACATGCCGCCCATGCCGCCCATGCCAGACATACCGGACATGCCGCCCATGCCGACCCATGCCGGACATCCCGTTCATAGCAACCGCTGCACCGCTGGCGGCAAGGCTCAGCCCTACCACAGCGGCGACGGCGGTCTTCTTGAAGCAATTCTTGACAGTTTTCATGCAGACGTCCTCTTCTTAAAATTGATTAATAGCAAGGCAACGGGGCGAACCGGTCACTGCGAGTGCCAGCCTCGCAGGTCATAGCGACCAGGCATACCCGGGTGGATGAAGGGGGTGTACCAATTCCCCTGGTCCTCCAGAAACCTCAGGCTCTGCGGATAGGGCCGGGAGATCCCAGTCAAGGCCCGCTCGTACCAGTCCGGCCCCCTGACGACTTCGGTGATGCGTGGTGCCCCCACCGGCCTCTGGGATGGATCGGTCCCAGCCACCGGATACTCAGCCGCCGCCGGGGTCGACCCCGCTAGCACCAAGACGAGGACCCCCACCGCCGGCGTGATCCTGCTGTGTTTACGCTGCACTGGATGCCTCCTCGCTCTGCAAAGTATCTCGTTGCTGACCGAACGCCGCTGCGCCCCTCGGCCCACCGGTCAACCACCCGGTATTGGCCACAGTTGGCCAAACGCAGATTCCGTGCCAGTAAGGACGAGAACGGCCTCGCCCCTGGATTTTCCGTAGTCCCGGGGCCCCGCCGCCCCGCGACCCAGGGCCGGCGCCGGCGCCGGGTCTGCCGAATTGTCAGGCGCCCTACCCAGGCGTCCGGCCCCACCCACCGACTCCGCCCACTTAAGCCCGCCAGCCGGCCCAACCCGCCGCTGCGGGAGCCATCAGATTCATGAGCTTAATGAAAATTCCCAGGGTGCTTCGCCAACCACGCGACCCAGGTTCAGGGGTCTGCCAATCCGTCAGAACCGGGCCTGACCGGAGAGCCCTTGGTCGCGCTGTCAACCCCGGCGAGACGCCGGCACTCCCGTAGGGTTCGCTGTGAGGGCGATCCCGCTAGTTGAGCACCACGACCAGCCCATTGCCGCTGGTGATAGCAATCTGGTGGACGACTTTGGGCGGCCGCGCCTCGTCGACTATGCTCACCATGTAGACGCGATGCACCTGGCGGATCTTGCCCACCCGCCACCCCGGGGCCCCATGTTCCGCCAGCCAGGCATCCGCGATGGTCCTGGCCTCGGACCAGCGGTCCACCGGTAGTTCGACGGCGGCGTCGCGCACTGGCGCCGTGACGACCCCCGGGGCCGGCGCCACAGTCGAGCCCACCTGGGCCGGGGTCGCCGACGGGCCGGCCTGGGGCGCAACGCGTGGGTACAGGAGCATGGCCCCCTGGGCGTCGCGCTCCACCCGCCAGCCGCGCTCCTGGAGCAGAGCATCCAGGGCCTTCTCGGCCCGGTTGGCGGGCGCGGCCCCCGGAACCGGCACTTGGGGCGCCGGCGGATAGAGCAGGGTCGAACCGTCGTCACTCCGCTCCACCCGCCAGCCCAGCCCCCGCAGGCGGTCCCAGTCCGGGGCCCCGGTGGCGGGCACGCCGGGGGCCGGATCGGCCGCAGCCGTCGGCGCTGCCGGAACCCTGGCGATGCCCGCCGGCATCTGGGGCGGACGGAGCACCAGCCCCTCCCCCGCCGAGCGTTTTACCTCCCAGCCGGCCTGGCGCAGGGCCTGGTCCAGGGCAGAATCGCCCAAGGGGACTTGGGGCTCGGCAACCCCGGCTCCCCCCACCAGCAGGCCCAGACAGGCCGCCAGGCCCGCCACGCTACTCGTGTGTCTTCTCATCGCCCCTCCTTGCTGTGTGATTGTGCAGAAACCCATCCCTGAGCGATCGAGCAAGAGACGTGCCGGACCTGCGCCGAAACCCGGTCGGGCCCCGCCGCCGCCGTCGGGCGCGCCAGGCCAACGCCGAGGCGTCCGACTGGCGGCCTCGGGGGGTGCTTTTTTCCTGCCAAACTGTCAGGCCCCACCAGCCCCGATTGGACCACAATGCACGGGTCGCCCCCAGAGGGCACCCCCACCGCCTCGGCCAGGCCAGAGGTCGCCATGTTCAGTCACCCCCCCAGCCTCGCAGGCAAATTCGTCCTCGGCACCGCCGCCGGGTTGCTGGCCAGTTCGCTGGTCTTCCTGGTGCTGTTCGTCGGGCTGTTCCGCAACCAGTTGCAGCAGCAGCGCGCCGACGCCGCGGGACAGGTCAGCCGGCTGCTCCAGATCTCCCTGGAGAACGCCATGCTGCGGCACGATTTGGACGGGCTTCGGGGCATCGTGGAGCGCCTTGGGCGCCAACCCGATGTGCTGGCAGTGACCATCGCCAACCCCCAGGGAGAGGTGCGCTTCGCCAACGATCCGGCCCGGCTCGGCCAGCGCCTGCCCCCGGAGTCCGATGACCAGCCCGCGACCCGCCTGATCGTGGCCCAGACCGGGCCGACCGTGCTGCGCAGCGTCAACCCGGTCCCCAATCAACCCCCCTGCCAGGAATGCCACGGCCCTATGGCCGAACACCCGGTCAATGGGGTCCTTTATGTGGACTACGACGCCGACTCCATCGGCCAGCAGGCGCGCCACACCACCCTGCTGCTCATGGGGGCCGGGTCGCTCATCGTCCTGCTCAACCTGGGGGGTGGCTGGTGGTTCATGCGCCGCTATGTCCTGCTCCCCGTCGCCCACCTGGCCGAGGCCAGCGCACGCATCTCGGAAGGGGATCTGAGCACCCGCACCCATCTGACCGGAGGCGACGAACTGACCGTCCTGGGCGAGACCATGAACCGCATGGCCTCGGCCCTGGGGCGCCAGATGGCCGAGTTGCAGGAAAAGGAGCAGTTCCTCCAGGCCCTGGTGGACGCCTTCCCGGATGGCATCCGGGTGATCGACCAAGACTACCGGGTGGTGCTGTGCAACGCCGCCTATCGCCGGCAGATCGGTTCGACCAACCCTGCGATCCCATTGGACCCGGCCCAAGCCTCCCGCCCCTGCTACGCCCAGACCCACGGTCAGGACCAACCCTGTCCCGAGACGCTGATGACCTGCCCGCTGCACGAGGCGACCCGCACCGGGGCTCCGCTGCGGCTGGTCCACTACCTGATTCGGGCCGATGGGACCGGGTTGGATGTGGAGACCTACGCCGCCCCCCTGACCCTGACCCGCGACGGAGAGACCCACCACCTGGTGGTGGAGTCGATCCGCGACCTGGGCCAGGCGGTGAGCTTCTCCCACGAGCAACGCCTCTCGGAGCTGGGGCGCCTGGCGGCCGGGGTGGCCCACGAGATCCACAACCCCCTGGGCTCGGTGCGCCTGGCACTTCACGCGGCGGTGGGCGCCGCCCGCGCGCAGCCTCCGGACCTGGCCGAGGTGCAGACCTGCCTGGGGCTGGTGGACCAGGAGGTGGACAGTTGCATCCAGGTCACCCAGCGCCTGCTGCGCCTGAGCGTACCCCCGCCGGACCACCAGGAACTGGTGGATGTTATTGAAGTGGTGGACGACACCCTGAGCCTGCTGGCCTGGGAGGCCCAAGAGCGGCGTGTGGACATCCGCCTGGGCGCAGACTCAGGTCCGGTGCGGGTCATGGCCACGGATACCGAGCTGCGCATGGCCGTCCTCAACCTGGCCCAGAATGCCCTGCACGCCATGCCCCAGGGCGGGACCCTGGACGTGACCTGCGCCCGGCGCGATGTCCAGGTCGAGATCGCCTTTACCGATACCGGGGTCGGCATCCCCCGCCAGGACCTGGGGCGCATCTTCCAGCCCTTCTTCAGCCGGCGGGCCGACGGGGTCCATGGCACCGGGCTCGGGCTGTCCATCACCAAGGCCTTCGTTGAGCACCACGGCGGCCGTATCACGGTGGTTAGCGAGCCCGGGCGTGGCAGCCGCTTCACCCTAATCCTGCCGGACGCGGACCTGGAACCCGATGGGGCGGCGCCCCGCCTCCCACAACCCTGCCCGGAGGCCTGAGCCCATGGACAAGCGTATCCTCTTGATCGAAGACGACCGGGTCATGAGCCGCCTGGTCGCCCAGCACTTGCGTAGCCTTGGTCACGAGGTGACCCACGCGGCGGGCTGGCGCGAGGCCGACGACCACCTGGCGCAGCACGAACCGCACCTGGTCATCGCCGATGTAAAGCTCCCCGACGGCAACAGCCTGGAGCGCCTGCCGGCCCTGGTGGCACGCCAACCGGTCATCGTGCTCACCGCCTTCGGCTCGGTGCGCAACGCCGTGGCAGCCATGAAGGCCGGGGCCTACGAGTACCTGCTGAAACCTGTCAGCCCCGAGGAGCTGACCCTGGTGGTGGGCCGCGCCCTGGACGAGGCCACCCTGCGCAGCGACCACCAGTTCTGCACCAAGCGCCTCAAGGCCCGGGAGGGGTGCGCCAGCTTCATGATCGGGGTCAGCGCCCCCCTGATGCGGGTCAAGGAGACCATCTCTGCGGTGGCCAACAGCGACATCACGGTCCTGATCCAGGGCGAGAGCGGGGCGGGCAAGGAGCTGGTGGCCCGCGCCATCCACGATCACAGCCCGCGGGCCGCCCGCAACTTCATCGCCATGGACTGCTGCACCCTGCAAGAGAAGCTCTTCGAGTCCGAACTCTTCGGCCACGAGCGCGGGTCCTTCACCGGGGCGGACAAGCAGAAGCGCGGTCTGGTCGAGGGGGCCGAGGGCGGCACCCTGTTCCTGGACGAAATCGGCGAGATCGAGCCGTCCATCCAGGCCAAGCTGCTGCGCATCCTGGAGACCGGGACCTTCCGCCGCGTCGGCGGGACCCGCGACCTTCAGGCCAATGTGCGCATCGTCGCCGCCACCAACCGCGACCTGGCGGCCATGGGTCGTGCCGGGACCTTCCGCGTGGACCTCTACTACCGCCTGAGCGCCTTCGTCATCGACACCCCACCACTACGGGACCGCCGCGACGACATCCCCTATCTCGTCGCCCATTTCGTGCAGAACCACAACTTCTCGCGGCGCATCAATAAGCGTGTGTCCAACGAGGCGATCCGCCGCCTGGTGTCCTACGACTGGCCGGGCAATGTGCGGGAACTGCGCAACGTCATCGAGCGGGCCATCATCCTCTCTCGCGACAACAAAACCATCCGCCCCGAACACCTCGCCTTCGGGTCCAGTGCCACCAACGCCAAGGTCAGTGTCAGCTTCGACACCGATCCGACCCTGGATCAGCTCCAGGCCGAATACCTCAAGATGCAGTTGCGCAAGTTCTCTGGCCACCGCGCCAAGGTCGCCGAGGTGCTCGACATCAGCGAGCGCAACGTCTACCGCCTGATCCAGCGCTATGGGCTGACCGAGACCCAGGCGAGCGGGTCGGGCTGACGGGATTGCGCCCGACCCCCGCCTGAATCCCCGCCCAGGCGCTTTACCCAGGGGTTCGGCGCCCGCTCCTGACGCCCTGGCGGGTGATGACGGGGGTTTCAGTTGACGGCGTAGCGTTCGAGCCAATGGGCGTAGGACGGGGGCAGTACCCAGGAGGGGCGGTCGATCCCCAGCTTGAGGGCGGCCTGATAGGGCCAGTGGGGATTGGCCAGATGGGCGCGGCCGACCATGACCAGGTCCAGTTGACCCTCTTGCACCGTCCGCTCGGCCAGTGCCGGCGTATCGATGCCCCAGGCCGAGGCGACGGGCAACTGGGCCTCCCGGCGCACCCGTTCGGCAATCGGGCGCCAGGAAGGCGGGTGCCCAGGGAATCGTGGCGCTGGGCGTGGAGAAGCCAATGCTGACGCTCAGCAGGTCCAGGCCTTCGCGTTTGAAGGTTTTGGCGAGTTCGATGGACTCGGCCAGGGTTTCCTCGTCGCGGCCGTCAAATTCGATGACCCCGAAGCGCGCCGTCAGGGGCAGATGCTCGGGCCACACCTGGCGCACCGCGGCCAGGGTCTCCACCAGAAAGCGGCTGCGGTTCTCCAGGCTGCCGCCATAGGCATCTTGCCGCTGGTTGGAATGGGGCGAGAAAAAGCTCTGCCCCAGGTAGCCGTGGGCGAAGTGCAGTTCCAGCCACTCGAAGCCGACGTCCCGGGCCCGTTGGGCGGCACTGACGAAGTCCTGGCGGACCCGGGCGATGTCATCCAGGGTCATGGCCTGGGGCACCTTGGGCAGATTGGCGCCGAAGGGGATGGCCGAGGGGGCCAGGGTTGGCCAGCCGCGCGGATCATCCGCGGCCATGTGGTCGTCACCCTCCCAGGGGCGGTTGGCGCTGGCCTTGCGGCCGGCGTGGGCGATCTGCAGGCCCGGCACGGCCCCGGCGGCCTTGATGGCGGCCACCGCGGGGGCAAAGGCCTGGGCGAGCCCATCGTTCCAGATGCCGGCACAGCCGGGGGTGATGCGGCCTTCCGGCGCCACCGCCGTTGCCTCGACGATGACCAATCCGGCCCCGCCCCGGGCGAGACCCGCCAAATGCACCTGGTGCCACTCGTTGATCAGACCATCGACGGCCACGTATTGACACATGGGCGGAATGGCGATGCGGTTGCGCAGCGTCACGTCCTTGAGTTTGAAGGGTTGGAATAATGCGGACATCCGGCTATCTCCGAGGATAAATACCATAGCGAATTCGATATTTGTCAGTATAACAGAAGGCTCTTTCGGCAATTCGGACGGCTATCCGTAACTCAGGTGACAGAGGCGGCGGTGACACCCGCTGACGCGCCCTATCCGGCTGATGGGAGGGGGCCCTCAGCTCATGACCGCCTCCTTCCGGGCTGGGTCCGCCGACACCTCGAGGCAATCGCCGTTGCCCAGAAACAGATCGGTTTTCGAGCCCAGGCGGGCGCTGCCCCTGACCACCGGCAAACCCGCGGCCAGCATCTTTTCCACGGCCAGGGCCCCGGTGCAATGGTTGCAGCCGAAGTGCTGGATGCCATAGGTCGCCAGGGCTTGGATGAGGCGGTCCTTGTCCTCGTTCCAATCATCAAAGGGCGCTATGTGCAGCCCACCGTACACCGCATGCAGGCGGTCTCCCCCGACGAAGGTCTGGCGGGCGTAATCCAGCAGATTGAGGACGCCGCTATGCCCACAACCGGTCACCATCACCAGTCCCTGGTCTTGAACCTCGAAATAGAGGACGTTTTCGCCTTGGACCTGCAGCAGGGTCTCCATTGGAAACTGCACCAGGGCGCAGCCGGGAAACAGGCTCAGCGGTTGCTGGGGCGGCACCTGGATGACGGGCCCGGTGTGACCATACTGCCTGATCAGGGCCAGCCCCTCGGGCTGAAACCCCGCTGGGATATAGATGGGCAGCGACGGACAATGCCGCAGGGTGACGCCGATCCCCCAGAAATGATCGAAATGTTCGTGACTGATGACGAGGCAATCCACGGCGCCCTCCGCCAAGAGCCGGTCAACCCCTTCTTCGGCGAAGCGCCGCTCCATCCAGGCCGGATTCCAGCCGGTATCGAACAGGACCCGATAATCGCTGGCCGTCCAGCGTTTCCGCCTCGATCAGGGCCGAGGACCCGGCGGCGTTGGCAGGGTGCTGGTCGCCAAAGGGGGGCCAGGGCAGCCGATATTGATTGGTGCTCATCCCGCCGGCGGCGGCGATATCCGCAAGCATGGTGGGCGTGTCGAGCCAGCCAATCTCGGAAATGCATCTGATCCTCAGATGCTTGAGTAAGCCCAGGGCAAGTGGTTGGACCGGTGGCGCGGCGGCGGGGGTCGGCTGGGGGTCTGGCATCGGTTCTCCTGTCAATAGACATCGGGCGTGTCAAAGGGGCAAGGCGCTATGCGGAGTCACAGGGCTCCCGCTTGCTTCAGGTGATCGTAAATGCCGGAGGCCATCCGTCGATAGCCCTCGGCATTCGGGTGAATCTGGTCCGCCCGGAGTTCTGGCTGGCTCAGGATCTCCGAAAACACCTGGTCGATAACCGGTACCGCCTCTTCCTCCCCCAGTTCCTGGTAGAGGGGCGCATCCCCTTTGCCGATGACGAGGTTGAGCAGGGACAATTCCGGCACGGCCACCAGCACGGCTTGCGCCCCACTCTGCCTGACCGTGCGCAGCAGGTGCCGCAGATCCTCCTTCACGGCTTGTCGCGGTCGGCGCCGCAGGAAGTCATTGCCCCCCATTTCGATGATGACCAGGGCGGGTTGGTGTTGATCAAGCAGGGCTTGGATGCGGCTCTTGCCAGCTTCCGCCGTATCCCCCGGGACCCCGGCATTGATCACCTCCCAGCCGGTCCTGAGGGCCAGGGCCCTTGGCCAATCCTCCCCCGGGGCGGCTCCCGTCCCGAAGGTCACGCTGTCGCCGAAGGCGAGGACGGTCGCGCCGGGGGGAAGGGGCGTCAGTTGGGGTTCCTGGCCGCAGGCCGTGAGCCAGGCGGTGGCCAGCAAGGCGAGGATAAAAATTCCGTGCCGCATGGAGAGGGGCGCTCCGAAGGTCCGCGGGGGATGGGGTGTTGGGATTTTAGGCTATCGCTGGGGGCAGGTTGTTCATCCCCGGGACCCTGATGGGTCAGGGCTGGGTAGGCTAGCTTGGTGCGGGTGAAGATAATCCTTGAAACTCATTCGCTGTCAAGTGCCTATGACGCTGGCATCCGCGCTAGGGGTTTCAGCCGGCGGGATGCTCGGCCAGCCAGTGTCGGGCAATCGCTTCCCGCCGGCAGATCCACACCGGGTCGTGGCCTTGCACGTAATCGAGAAAGCGTGCCAGGGCCATGGCGCGAGCCGGATGACCGCTGATGCGGCCGTGGAGCCCAACGCTCATCAGCTTGGGGTGCCGCGCGCCCTCCTGCCAGAGCAGGTCGAAGGCGTCCTTGAGCAGACGGAAAAAGTCGTCCCCAGAGGCAAAACCGTTCGGCAGCAGGTAGCGGGCGTCGTTGTTGACCAGGGTGTAGGGGATCACCAGGTGGGCGGGCGCTCCGGGGAGCCAATAGGGCAGGTCGTCGTTATAGGCGTCCGAGCTGTAGAGGAGGCCGCCCTCCTCGCGCAGCAGCCGGCGGCTATGGTGACTGACGCGACCCGTGTACCAGCCCACCGGGCGTTGGCCGCACAGCCGCTCGATGATGTCGAGGGTGCGACGGATGTGCCGCCGCTCTTCCTCCTCGGGGATGTCGCGATAGTCCAGCCAGCGGTAGCCATGGCCGGCGACCTCATGCCCGGCCGTGGCCAGGGCGCGGGCGATCTCGGGGTTGAGCTCCAGGGCCTGGCCGACGGCAAAGGCGGTCAGGGGCAGGCCGCGGGCGCTGAACAGATCCAGGATGCGCCAGACGCCGGCGCGGGAGCCGTATTCATACATCCCCTCGACGCTGAGGTCCCGTTCGCCCAGGCGCGCGGGGCGGCCGGGTAACTCGTGGAGATAGGCCTCGGACCGGGCGTCGCCGTTGAGGATGCAGGACTCGGCGCCTTCCTCGATGTTGAGCACGAATTGCACCGCGACGCGGGCCTGACCCGGCCAGCGCGGCTGGGGTGGGCGCCCGCCATAACCGACGAGGTCGCGCTCGGCCATCAGCCCAGCTCGAAGGTCGTGACGCCGAAGATGCGCGCATGGGCGAGATCGGGGGTGGGGCCCAGATACATGCGGGCGCAGCCAAAGACCTCGACCATCGCCTCTTGGCGCGCCAGTTCCAGGGCGGCGGGATTGTTCTCCGGGGTGTCGAGGAAGAGGGGCCCGCCGGCGGCGAATCCGGCCAGGTGGACATAGAGGGCCCTGGCGGCCGGGGCGTCGTCGGCGAACAAGGGGCCGATCTTGCAGCCTTCGCCACACCGGCGGATCACGCCGTAGCCGCTCAGTTGCCCCGCGCGGAGGCAGCCCAGGGCGAGGGCGTCGGGTTGGCTGATCCAGCCGGCCAGGAAGGTCGGGCGGGGGGCGGGGAAGCAGGTGCGGTCGTAAGCGAGGACCTGATCGAAAGGCACCTGGGCTAAGGGGACGATCGTCTCGGCGCCCACCGGCGGGGTTGGGGGCTGGTCCGGGATCTCGGCGCGAAACCGGATGTCGCGATGCGAGAAGACGAAGCCGCCCTTGGCGTAGTAGTCCTGCATGGCGAAGACGCCGTCCATGCCGATGGTCGCGCCGGGGCGCAGCCGGGCGAGCAGGCGCTCGCGGCGGGCGTGCCAGAGGCTGTTGCCGAGACCCTGGCCGCGAAACTCGGGCCGCACGATGAAGAACCCCATGAAGCCAAAGTCACCCTGGTAAGCGGTGATGGCCCCGCCCCCAATCAGCTCGCCGTCGAGGTCCGCGGCGATGAAGGCGTCGGGGTCGGTGGCCCAGAAGATATCGGCATCATGGCGGCCCGGGTTCCAGCCCTCCCGCGCGGCCCAGTTGACGAGCTCGTCCACCTCGGGACGGGTCATGTTGCGGATCATCAGCTTAGGGGTCATGGCGAGCCTCTTGTGGGTGGTTCGGGGCGAAGGCTAAGCGCGCGTCGGATGGCCGTCAAGGCTGACCGCGCCGCCAGGGTCGGCGCCCGTCGACCCGGACTCGAGGGGGCCTGATCCGCTAACTCCCGAATAAAAGTTGGCATCCGCGCCGGGCGGGTCATAATTTAGTCACTTCATCCGCCGGAGGAACCCATGGAACTCTCCACCGCCGTCATTCTCGCGATCGCCTTACTGAGCCTGTTCTACCTCGTTGCCATCTATAACCGGCTCGTGGCCTTGCGCAACCGCTTTCGTAACGCCTTTGCCCAGATCGAGGTGCAACTCAAGCGCCGCCATGACCTGATCCCCAATCTGGTGGAGATCGCCAGGCGTTACCTGGCGCACGAGCGCGAGACCCTGGAGGCGGTGGTCGCGGCGCGTCAGGGCGCGGTGGCGGGACTGGCGCGGGCGGCGGCGAACCCGGCGAACCCGGCGGCCATCACCGGGCTCGGCCAGGCGGAGGGGGCCCTGACGGGGGCCTTGGGGCGCCTGAATCTGGTGGTGGAGGCCTATCCGGACCTCAAGGCCGATGCCAACATGCGCCAATTGCACGAGGAACTGGCGAGCACGGAAAACAAGGTGGCCTTCGCCCGCCAGTCCTTCAACGACGAGGTGATGGCCTACAACACCTATCGTCAATCCTTCCCGCAGCACCTGCTGGCCGGCCTGTTCGGCCATGGCGAGGATGCGCGCTGGCTGGAGTTCGCCGATAGCGCCGCGATCCAGCAGGCGCCCAAGGTCAGCTTCTAGCCGTCAGGGCTCATGGACTTCTTTGGCGCCCAGGATGTGGCCCGGCGGCGCGCGGGCTGGCTGCTACTGCTCTTCGCCCTCGGGGCCACGGGCCTGGTGGTCTTCACCAGCCTCTTGCTGATGTTCATCCTGGGCCTGTTCGGGAACCTGACCGCCTCCGATCCGATGGGCACCTTGATGGACTTCGATGGGCGCGCCTTCGCGGGCTTTGCCGCCCTGGTGACGATCGTGATTGCCGCCGGCAGCCTCTATAAAGTCGTCGTCCTGTCTCGCGGCGGCGCGGCGGTGGCGGAGGCCCTGGGCGGGCGTCTGATCGCCCCGGATACGGATGATCCCGCGGCGCGCCGGGTACTGAATCTGGTGGAGGAAATGGCCATCGCCTCGGGGACCCTGGTGCCCAGTGTCTATGTGCTGGATGGGGAGGCCGGCATCAACGCCTTTGCCGCCGGGCTCACCCCCGCCAATGCCGTCATTGGCGTGACCCAGGGGGCGGTGGACGGCTTGTCACGGGATCAGTTGCAAGGGGTCATAGCCCACGAATTCAGCCATATCCTCAACGGCGACATGCGGTTGAATATCCGCCTGGCGGGCCTGCTGCATGGGATTCTGCTCATTGGCCTTATCGGGCGGGGGCTGGTCCAGGCCGGTCGGCATGGGGCGGGCCGGCGCGGGCGTGACAGCTTCGCCTTCATTTTGATGGGGGTGGGGCTCGTGGCCACGGGCTCCTTTGGCACCCTCTTCGCGAATCTTATCAAGGCTGCGGTGAGTCGCCAGCGCGAGTTCTTGGCGGATGCCTCCGCTGTCCAGTTCACCCGTAATCCCCAGGGCATCGCCGGGGCCCTCAAGCGCATCGGGGCGACCGGCGTCCAGGGCCTGCTCGTTCATCCCCGCGCCACGGAGATGAGTCATGCCTATTTCACTCAGGGGGTTAACTCCTTCCTCGGCCGCTTGGCCGCTACCCATCCGCCCCTGGAAAGGCGCATCAGGCGCCTCGACCCCCGTTGGAACGGGTGCTTCGAGGAGGCCCTGGGGGCTAGGGAGCCAAGGGATGAGGCACAAGCTCGGGCCCCGTCCCTGGCCGCGGGTCTCGCCAGCCCCCCGGGGGCCGTCCTGACCGCTGGTGCGGTGACGGGTCTTGCGCAGGCAACCCAGGCGGCCATCGATCAGATTGGTCGGCCCGACGAGACCCATTTGCGTTATGCCCAAACTCTGATCGGCGCGCTGCATCCCGCCTTGCGCTGGGCCGCGCGCGAACCCTATGGCGCCCAGGCCCTGGTCTTTGCGCTGCTACTGGATCGCGATGCCGCCATTCACCGGCGCCAGATTGCCCATCTGGAAAGGAGCGCGGAGGTCGGCCTGGGGGCGGAGACCGAGCGTCTCTTTCCCGCCGTCCTGGCGACCCGGCGCGAACATCGCTTGCCTCTGCTGGACCTGTCCCTGCCCGCGCTGCGCCAGCTCTCCGCACCCCAGACCCAGGGCTTCAGGGCGGCCCTGGAGGTCTTGATCGCCGCCGACGGGCGGGTCAGGCTCTTCGAATGGTGCCTGTCCCGCATCCTGCTCTCCGGCCTGACGCCGGATTTCGGCCAAAGCCGGCAAGGGGTAAGGGGGCGGGTCGAATGTGCCGACCTTGCCGCGGATTGCGCCCTCATTCTGTCGCTACTGGCCCGGATTCAAGACACGGGCGATGCCGTCCGGCTGGCCTCAACCGCCGCCCGCCAGGCCATGGGTCTGTCCGAACCCCTGTCCGTGCCAGAAAGGCCGGTTGATCACCGCGCCCTCGATCAGGCATTGGAGCGCTTGACGGCGCTCAAGCCCCAGGCCAAGCATCACTTGTTGCAAGCCTGCGCGGCCGCCATCCTGGCGGACGAGAGGGTCGTGCCCGCGGAATTGGAGGTACTGCGCGCCATCGGGGCTGTGCTGGACTGCCCTATACCGCCGCTGCAAATCCCCGGGCCGCACTCACAACCCGGCTGATTTAAAACCCGGGCGCATTTGATGGGTTTCCCTTTTCGGATAAAAGTGGGTAGGGCCCACCGGATAAATAATTAATGGCAAATACCTTGAGGGCGCGTCAGTCTATGAAGTCGCTTTCGTCAATCACCCTTGGTCTGTTACTGCCGCTGTGCCTCTTGGGCGGCTGTGGCACTAGTCGGGAAGTTCAGTACACGGATCATCAGGAAGAAGGCTGGGAGCGGATCCCCCTGGCTTTCAAAACAGTTGTTATTAACGTTAAGTCGGAAGTTCCGGGGGCCGAGGAGGCGGAAAAGCAGCTTAATTTCGCCATGGAGGTTGAGTTTCTTTATAAAAATAAATTAATTGTCAAGTCTGGTGGTGATATAGAGGTCACCGTGGTTATTAAATCGCTGAAAGACGTACCGCGAGAAAGCCGGGTTTGGTTTGGCAGTCTCGCGGGAAGCGCGACATTGCTCGCGGATGTAAGGGTTGTAGGGAAAAAATCAAAACCCTTTTCGTTTGCTGTTGAAACGGTTTCACGCGGCGCTGGTACCACGGATGATTTTTTGACCGGCAAGGGCGGTAGTACTCAGGATATGCTGGAGCGGACCGCGGAAGTCATTGTTGCGGAACTTGTCCCCTAGCCAGGCAAAATTTCCGAGTGGCCATTGTCCTCCGGTGTCTAAAACCCCTTGGGGTAGGGCCATGGCCCGGTCGCTGGAGACTCGGGTCCAGGCGGTGAAAATTTATCGTTCTGGCCTTAACTCGACCTGTTGGCCAAGATAAGGGTTATTTAAGAATATTCTAATTATTACCGAGGCCTGTTGACATTTTCGGGTAAAAATGGAATGTTAGGATCAGGGGTTGTAGATCTATCGCTCTTGGGCTTGCCGAAGGGCCGGGACAACGAACGTCCCCAGCAACGATAATTACTGCTAGATTGATGAGGAAGACTCATGTATGACATAGAGCATTTCCGCAAAAGCCAGGAAGACTTGCTGAAAATGATCGAGGAATTACAGTCTTTGATGGCCACCGATATGTTCGAAATGAGCCAGAACGCCATGACCGCTTATCAGGTTCTCTGCGATCTGGGCTTCAAGATTCACGCGCACCTTGGGGAGGCGGATCGCTATGTTTATCCCTATCTGCTCATCCATGATGACCCCAGAGTCCAGTCCCTCGCCTGGGGTTTCATCAACGGCGAGAATCCGCTGCGCCAGACCTTCGCTGACTACTACCTGAAGTGGCTGAATAATTTCCACTTCATCTTCCCTCAAGACTTCATTGCCGACAGCCAGGAAATATTTAACATGATCATAGAGCGCATTGATCGTGAAAACAAAGAGTTACTTCCCTGGCTGGCCGAGATCGGTATCAACCCCCATTCCCGCGTCCAGGATCCTCCGGCCGGGCTCTAGCGCGACCCTTTCCAGGGGCTGGATAGCGGCAATAATGACATCACCGGTTTTCCCGGTCACCCGCAGCGAGGCATGGTGACCCTCGCCTCTTTCCCCCAGGGTCACACTGACCATGAGTAACAGCGCCAAGAACCCCTATAACGCCCGGGTCGTGGGGCGGGAGGAAGTCAATCCGCAACTCTTGATCCTCCGTGTCCAGCCCGAAGCCGCATTGTTTGATTTCAAGCCCGGACAGTTCGCCGTGCTAGGTCTGCTCGGTAGTGAGTCCCGGGTGGCCGAGGCCGCCCCGGAAGAGGTCGTCCCCCCAAGGGATAAAATCATCCGCCGCGCCTACAGCGTGGCGTCATCGAGCCGGGAGCGCCGCTACGCGGAGTTCATTATCACCCTCGTCACCAGCGGTGATCTGACGCCCCGGCTGTTTGCCTTGCGGGATGGCGACCGCCTCTTCCTGGGACCCAAGGCCAGCGGGATCTTTACCCTGGACCGGGTCCCGCCCGGCAAGGCGGTTATTCTCATCGCCACGGGGACCGGCCTGGCGCCCTACATCTCCATGCTCAGAACCATGCTGTTGCAGGAAACCGAACGGCGCTTTGTCGTCTTGCACGGCGCTCGTTTTGGTTGGGACCTGGGCTATCGCGGGGAACTCGAAAGCCTTATGCGCTTGCGTTCCAACTTCACTTACATCCCGAGCATCACGCGGCCGGATCAGGACCCGCATTTTCAAGGGCTTACCGGCAGAATCCAGGCCTTGCTGGAGCAGGGCGTGGTGGAACGGGAAGCCGGCATCCCACTCGATCCGATGCAAGCCGATGTCTTTCTGTGCGGCAACCCGGACATGGTGTCCTCCGTGAACTCGATCCTCGCCGCCAAGGGTTTCAAGGCCGGGCGGGGTCGGGAACCGGGAACGATTCATGTGGAGAAATACTGGTGAAGGGGACGGGGGATAAGCTGCCAAATTGCCACTCTTGGGCACCATAGGCTGGGCCGCCTCGGGTGCCCCTGACCTTTAACCTTTTGGATTCGTGGCTAATCGTGAGTGGGCGCCATCGCACAGCGGGGCGGTGGCGGTCCGCTTGCATTGGCACAGGTAGTAGGTTCCGTCTTCCTGCGGCGTAAAGGGCATGGGGTTGAAGCCCTCCGTATGGGAGCCGTCGCAATAAGGCTGGTTGGCGGAGAGGCCGCAGGCGCACCAATAGATGGTCTGGCCGCCCTTCAGTTCGACGGCGGCGGGTTGGGTGGCGGCGATCTTGGGCTCGTTCATGGCATTTGCCTCTTGGTTGGTCAGTCGTACAGAAGGAAGGGGGCGCGTTCCTCGCGCCAGGCGGCCTCGTCGGCGACGAGTCGGCTCTCCAGGTCGGCGGGGATGGCTTGGGGGTCGTCAACCCAGTCGCGCAGCAGGGTGCCGCCCGCCAGGAGGTCGATGGCCAGGCGTTCGGTCTCGTATTCGTAAGGGAAGTCGCGCCACAGGGGGTAATCCGGGTAGGTCAGGCGCAAGGCCTTGAGGAAGAGTGCCGCTAGCCGGTAGGGCCGGAAGCGGGCGTGATCATAGCTCGCAAGGTCGGTATGGATCTGGAGGCCGGAGCAGAGCCGGCCGGCGTGTTTGTGAAAGGTGGGTTCGAAGTGACAGGGGCGCAGCAGGGCGCCTGCGAGCCAGTCCGGGCGCAGGGCCGCCATGCGTGCCAGCAGTAGGCGGCTGTCGATATCCGGCGCCCCCACCAGTTCCAGGGCGACCGTGGTGCCCCGGCCCTCGGACAGGCTGGTGCCCTCGAAGAGCACGGTGCCGGGGAAGCAGCGCGCCATATTGAGGCTGGAGGCATTGGGGCTGGGGTTGATCCAGGGCCTCTGGTGCAGGGGCCAGCCGTAACCCGGCCCTTGGTCCATGTGGTAGCCGGCCATGGCCACGATTTCCAGCTCGACATCCAGTCCCAGCCGCGCCACCAGCCAGCGCGCCAGTTCGCCGAAGGTGAGGCCATGGCGCATGATGAGCGGGGCGGCACCGACGAAGCTCTCCCAGCCCGGCTCCAGAATGGTCCCCTCGATGGGCCGACCGGCGGGATTCGGCCGGTCCAGCACCCAGACCGCCTTGCCGGTCCGGGCGCAGGCCTCCAGCAGGTAGGCCAGGGTGGTGACGAAGGTGTAGATGCGGGTGCCGATGTCCTGAAGGTCCACCAGCAGGACATCGAAGGTCTCCAGCATGGCGGCGGTCGGCCGGCGCACCTCGCCATAGAGGCTGAAGACCGGGATGCCGTGGACCGGGTCCAGATAGTCCTGGGTCTCGACCATGTTGTCCTGCTTGTCGCCGCGCATGCCATGCTGGGGACCGAAGGCGGCGGTGATGGCCAGTCCGGGCGTCGCCATCAGGGCATCCAGACTCGGCTGGCCCACGGTCGTCACGGACGCCGGATGCCCAAGCAGGGCCAAACGCCGGCCACGCAGGGCCTTCAGGCGGGGGCTGGCGAGGAGAACCGAGATGCCGGGTTGCACGGGAGGCGAGGTTCCTTGTCGTTGGTGACGTCAACCGGAAACTAATTCGCGGGAAAAACCCAAAACGGCTGACGGCTTGATGCGCGGCAAAAAGGGCACCACTTAGAGTGGGACGAGAGATTCCAGTATGCCGCCGCCTACGTCAAGCCCTTGGGCTCAAGTCGTGGCCCTGACAATAATCAACATCCAGCCAGAGCGTCATCTTGTATCATGTTAGCCAAGCTACGCATCCGTCGCGGCGTTCAGGGGCCTGCTGTTTCCCTTCCGACACTTTCGTATCCGAGTGCCGGGTGCTGGCCTGCCTTCCGTCAATCCCGTCTCTTTGCGTTGAAATATCCTAGAACGCCATGACTGAATACGCCCTGATTCTGGTTGGCACCGTGTTGGTCAACAATTTTGTGTTGGTCAAATTTCTCGGCCTCTGCCCCTTCATGGGGGTATCCAAGAAGCTGGAGACGGCCATCGGCATGGGCATGGCGACGACCTTCGTCTTGACCCTGTCCGCGATCTGCACCTGGCTGGTGAACGAGTACCTGCTGGCGCCGCTGGGCATCGACTACCTGCGCACGATCGCCTTTATCCTGGTCATCGCCTCGGTGGTCCAGTTCACCGAGACGGTGATGCACAAGACCAGCCCGGTGCTGTACCAGGTCCTGGGCATCTTCCTGCCCCTCATCACCGTCAACTGCGCCGTGCTCGCCGTAACCCTGCTCAACCTCCAGGCCGGATTTGACCTGATGGCAGCGGCCATCTACGGCTTTGGCGCCGGCATTGGGCTTTTCCCTGGTCCTGGTCCTCTTCGCCGCCCTGCGCGAGCGCATCGCCGTGGCCGACGTGCCCGAGCCCTTCCAGGGCAGCGCCATCGCCCTGGTCACGGCGGGCATCATGTCCCTCGCCTTCATGGGCTTCGCCGGACTCGTGTCCGCCTAAGGCCCCATGAATCAGTCCTAACTGGAGCCGTCTCGGCATCGCCATGCTGACCGCCATCCTTGCCATCGCCTTCCTCGCCGTCCTCTTCGGGCTGCTGCTGGGCTATTCGGCGATCCGTTTCAAGGTCGAGGGCGACCCCCTCGCCGAGCGGATCGATGCCTTGCTGCCCCAGACCCAGTGCGGCCAGTGCGGCTATCCCGGCTGCAAGCCCTATGCCGAGGCCATCGCCAAGGGGGAAGAGCGCCGATCAACAAGTGCGTGCCCGGCGGCACGACGACGGTCATCGCCCTGGCGGATCTCCTCGGGCGCGATCCGGAGCCGGTGTCCGGCGCCGGCCCCGAAAAGCCCAAGGCCATCGCCGTGATCGATGAACAGGAGTGTATCGGCTGCACCCTCTGCATTCAGGCCTGCCCGGTCGATGCCATCATGGGCGCCGCCAAGCAGTTGCACGTCATCATCGCCAGCGAGTGCACCGGCTGCGAACTCTGCCTCAAGCCCTGCCCCGTGGAGTGCATCCACATGATCCCCATCCCGGCCGAAACCAGCAACTGGAGGTGGCCCTATCCGGAGCGCCCGCCCGAACGGGCCGCCGCCTGAACCGAGGGAGCCCCTAGTTTGGATTCAGCCCTGCACCCCTACCGGCTCGGCGCCGGCCAACGCCAACTCTGGACCTTCCCCGGCGGCATCCACCTGCCCGACGAGAAGGCGCTGTCGAACCAGTGTCCCCCTGGCGAGCGCCCCCCTGCCCCGGCGGCTCATCATCCCCTTGCGTCAGCATATTGGCGCCCCGGCCAAGCCCGTGGTCGCGGTCGGCGACCGGGTCCTCAAGGGGCAGTTGATCGGCGAGGCGCAGGGCACGGCTGAGCGCGACGATCCATGCCTCCAGTTCCGGGACCGTGATCGCCATCGAGGAGCGCCCGGTCCCCCATGCCTCCGGCCTGAGCGCCCCCTGCATCCTGATCGAGACCGACGGCGAGGACGCCTGGGCCGAGCTGCCGCCGCCGCTCTCCGACTACGACCCGACCCGGCGGTGCTGCGCGAGCGCATCCGCTGGGCGGGCATCGTCGGCCTGGGCGGGCGCCGCCTTTCCCAGCAGCGTCAAGCTGACCCCGGCGCCAGGCATCCGCATCCGGACCCTGATCATCAACGGCGCCGAGTGCGAGCCCTACATCAGTTGCGACGATCGCCTGATGCGGGACAGGCCCGAACGCATCCTCCAGGGCGCCCGCCTGCTGCGGGACCTGCTGGGGGTGGATGAGTGCCTGATCGCGGTCGAGGACAACAAACCCGAGGCCATCGTGGCCCTGCGCCAGTCCCTCGTGACGGATGGCGACGCGGCCGGCATCGAAATCATCGCCATCCCCACCCTCTATCCCTCGGGGGGGGAGAAGCAGCTCATCCGCATCCTCACCGGCCAGGAGGTGCCCAGCCGGGGGATCCCGGCCCAGATCGGCATCGTCTGCCAGAACATCGCCACCGCCGCCGCCATCGCCGACGCCGCCTTCGACGGCAAGCCCCTGATCTCGCGCATCGTCACCCTGACCGGGCGCGGCCTGGGCCAGCCGCGCAACCTGGAGGTGCCCATCGGCGTCCCCATCCGGGACCTCATCGAGCAGGCCGGCGGCCTGAGCCCCGAGTTGCGGCGCTGCTCATCGGCGGACCCATGATGGGCTTCGCCTGCGACGACCTGGACGTGCCCGTGACCAAGGCCGTCAACTGCCTCCTGGCCCTGAGTCCCGAGCGAGGCCCCCGACCCAGGGCCGGCCCTGGCCTGCATCCGCTGTGGGCGCTGCGCCCAGGCCTGCCCCGTCAGCCTGCTGCCCTCAGCAGTTGTACTGGCACGCCCGGGCCCGGGACCTGGACAAGGTGCGCGACTACAACCTCTTCGATTGCATCGAGTGCGGCTGTTGCGCCGTGGTCTGTCCCTCCCATATCCCTCTGGTGCAGTATTACCGCTTCGCCAAGAACGAGTGCCTGGCGCGGGACCAGGAGAAACGCCAGGCCGAGCACGCCCGCCAGCGCCATGAGGCCAAGGAGGCGCGCCTGGAGCGGTTGGAACAGGAGCGCAAGGCCAATCTGCGCAAGAAGAAGGAGGGCCTGGCGGACAAGGCGGCGCCCTCCCCGCCCCCCGGCGCCCCCGAGGCGGGGGCCTTGGCCCCGGATGCCGTCGCCGAGGACCCGAAAAAGGCCGCCATCGCCGCCGCCCTCAAGCGCGCGGCGGAAAAGAAGGCGGCCCTGGCCAGTCAGGGTCTGGCGCCCAAAAACACCGAGAACCTGGCGCCGGCCCAGCAGCGTCAGGTGGAGGCCGCCGAGGTCCGCCGTCGCGAGCTGCAAGCGGCGGAAGATGCGGCACGGCCGCGGGAATAAAGCATGATGCCGACCGCTATCGTCTCCTCGCCCTTCGCCGGGCGCCTCAACCGTACCGACCAGGTCATGCTCCAGGTCATCCTGGCCCTGATCCCGGGTACCCTGGCCATGGTCTGGTACTTCGGCTGGGGCGTCCTCATCAACATGGCCCTGGCGAGCCTCTTTGCCCTGGCGAGCGAGGCCCTGGTCATGTGGCTGCGGGGCCGGCCCGCGCTGCCGGCCATCGGCGACCTCAGCGCCCTGGTCACGGCCCTGCTCTTCGCCATCGCCGTACCCCCCACCCTGCCCTGGTGGATGACCCTGATCGGCGTCGTCTTCGCCATCGTGATCGTCAAGCAGTTGTATGGGGGGCTGGGCTACAACCCCTTTAACCCCGCCATGGCGGGCTACGTCTTCCTGCTCGTGTCCTATCCCCTGGCGATGACGACCTGGCTGGCGCCCAACATCCCGGAGATCCTGGACGCCCATCACCTGGTGACGCTGTCCTTCCTGGATTCGGCCCGGCTCATTCTGACCGGGGCCTTGCCGCCCAATGTGGCCTGGGATGCCATGAGCGCGGCCACGCCCCTGGACGAGATGTTCTCCAAGCTCGACCAAAACGCCACCATCCCCGAGATCCTCGCCAGCCCCCTGTGGGGGGACTACGGCGGGCGCGGCTGGGAATGGATTGGCAACTGGTTCCTGCTGGGCGGGCTCTACATGATCTGGCGCGGCGTCATCACCTGGCGCATCCCGGTGGCCGTGCTGGCGGGGCTGCTCATCCCCGCGGGGATGTTCTGGCTCGTGGACCCCCAGGCCTTCCCCTTCCCGGCCTTCCACCTCTTCGCCGGCGGCACCATCCTGGGGGCCTTCTTCATCGCCACCGACCCGGTCACCGCCTGCACCACCCCCCGGGGTCAACTCGTCTATGGCGCCGCCATTGGCCTCATCACCCTGGCCATTCGCCACTGGGGCGGCTATCCGGACGCCGTGGCCTTCGCGGTCTTGCTCATGAACATCGCCGCCCCCACCATCGATTACTACACTCAGCCGCGCGTCTTCGGCCATGGCCGGAGGGAAAAGACATGAATACCAAGCCCATCCTCGGCGCCGGGGCCATCCTCGGCGCCTTCGCGATTGCTGGCGTCGGCCTGGTGGTCGTCACCAATTACCTGACCGAAGAGCGCATCGCCGTCAATCTGCGCGAGGCCATGCTGGACAAATTCGAGCGCCATCCTGCCGACGGCACCGGGAACCGAGGCGCCCCTCATGGACAATGACCCCCTGGCCGATCGTATCCAGGTCAGCGCCCCGGACCTGCTCGGGGCCGCTACCACGGACGTTTATCGGGTTCGCCAGGGCGGGGAGCCGGTGGCGGTCATCCTCAATCCCACGGTCCCCGATGGCTATGCCGGGCCCATCCGGCTGCTGGTGGCGGTCAAGACCGATGGCACCCTGGGTGGGGTCCGGGTCCTCGACCACCACGAGACCCCAGGGTTGGGCGACAAGATCGAAGAACGTAAAAGCGACTGGATCAAGGTGCAGTTCGACGGCAAGGGCCTGGGCCAACCGCCGGAGGATCGCTGGCTGGTGAAGCGCGACGGCGGCGACTTCGACCAGTTCACGGGCGCCACCATCACCCCCAGGTCCATTGTCAAGACGGTCAAGAATACCCTCAAGTATGTGGCCCGCGAGGGTGATGCCCTCTTCGCCAAACCCGCCGAGATAGCCCCGGCCCCCGGCTCCAAGGAGGCATCCTGATGGCCAGCCCCGCTTATCCCGCCATCATCGGCGATGGCTTTTGGCGTCAGAACCAGGCCCTGGTGGCCCTCCTCGGCCTCTGTCCCATGCTGGCCACGACCACCTCGGCTACCAATGGCTTGGGCATGGGGTTGGCCACCACGACGGTCCTGGTGCTCTCCAACCTGGTCATCTCCCTGATCCGTGACCTGATGCGCGCGGAGATCCGGCTGCCGGTCTTCGTGCTGGTGATTGCCTCCTTCGTCACCGCCGTCGAACTGGTCATGCAGGCCTATTTTTACGAGCTTTACCTCATGCTGGGAATCTTCATCCCCCTCATCGTCACCAACTGCATCATTGTCGGCCGCGCCGAGGCCTTCGCCTCCCGCAACCCCGTGGTCCCCGCCCTGGTGGATGGTCTTGCCATGGGCCTGGGCTATACCCTGGTCCTGACGGTGCTGGGCGGCATTCGTGAATTTCTGGCCCAGGGCACCCTCTTCTATCAGGCGGACATCCTCTTCGGCGAGGGTGCACGGGTCCTTTCGTTCTCCCTGGGCCCGGACTTTCATGGCGCCCTGCTCGCCATCCTGCCCCCGGGGGCCTTCATCACCCTCGGCTTCCTGATCGCGCTCAAGAATATCCTCGACAAGGCCATGGCCCGGCGCCAGGCGTCCGCCCGGGTGTCTGGCGCCGCGACTCCCGATGACCGGCATCCCGCCGGTAAGGTCACGGATCATCCGGCCCCCGCGACCTAGCGGCTATGAACTACGCCCTTATCCTCGAAGAGTTGGGCCGAGCCAGTCTGTTCGAGCTTTATCGCCTGAACTCCGCCATCGGCAACCAGCTCGATGACCCGACGCGCATCGCGGCGGTGAAGCGGGCCCTGACGGTCGGTCAGACCCTGCGTTGGTTCGACAGAGACGCGAACCGGCTGGTGGAGGCGAAACTACTGCGGATCAACCGGACCCGGGCGGAGGTCCAGAACATCGCCGACGGCAAGCCCTGGACCATCCCCTTCTACCTGATCGACCTGGAAGGCGAGGACGTGGCGATCGCCGCCCGCAAGCGCCAGGCGCTGGACCGCAACAGTCTCAGGGTTGGCGATCGCGTGGCCTTCAAGGACCGCCACGGCCAAGAGCGGTTTGGCCAGGTCGTCAAGCTCAACGTCAAATCCGCGTCCGTGCAGGTCGGTACGGCACGCTGGCGGGTCGGTTACAGCCTGCTGGCGCCGGTGATCGACGGCGTCGTGGGTTCCGCCATGGATGCCCTGCCAGGGCAGTGGACCGAGATTGCCGAGTTGGACCTCGATGAGCCGGATAACCAGCCCAGCGATTAGCTACAAACCCTTAAGCGCCTTTAACCCGAGACCCACCCATGATGCCAGCTAATGTCTTTGCTCGCGGTACTACCCTTCTTTGCCTCATGCTGGCGGGTGGCCTTGCTACCGCCGGGCCACCGGCCTCGACCAATTTCAGCTATTCCGTTGCCCCTCTGTATCACTTCGATAGCGGCCTCGAGGACGGTGGCAAGGCCGGCTTTGCGGGGGTATTCACCTCCCTCGGTGGGTCCTGGAAGCTGGGGGGTGGGTCTTCTCTCGGTATGCGCCTGTCCTTCGACTACGAGGACTGGCGTTTTGATGAACCCCAGGGTTTTGGCGGCCTGACGCCCTGGACCAATCTCTATCGCCTGGGGGTATCCCTGCCCTATAGCTATGCCACCGAGGATGGCTGGCTCCTGGGTCTGACACCTACCCTCATGTATTCCGGCGAGTCCGACGCCGATTTTTCCAAGGCCCTGGAATATGGGGCCACCGCCTCCCTGGCGCGCAAGTTTGGGCCGGATCTCACCCTCGGCCTGGGCGTGGCGGCCTTCGCGCGCATTGAGGAAACCAAGGTTTTCCCCTTCCTGATCGTGAACTGGAACATTACGGATCGCCTGCGCCTCACCAATCCTTTTGCCGCCGGTCCGGCGGGCCCGGCGGGTCTGGAACTGGCGTATCGGCTGGATGGCGATTGGGAGGCGGGTCTGGGGGCCACCTATCGATCCTACCGCCAGCGTCTGGCCGAGGACGGGCCCTTTCCCGATGGCGTTGGGGAAAATCAATACATCCCGGTCTATGTCCATGTCGGCCGCAATCTGACGGAAAGCATCAAGCTGCGCCTCTATGCCGGGGCGGCACTGGGTGGCCAACTGCGGGTGGAGAATGAAGCGGGTGACCGCCTCTATGAGGAAGATCAGGACCCCGCGGCCATGCTGGGGCTGGCGCTGATCGGTCGGTTCTGACCCTCCTGGCAAGGACTGGGGTGAGAGACCCCAATGGCTGGTGCCATCAAGCTGGATGGCACCGGCCAAGAGCAAGGGGGTGAGAAGGCCTTCTTCTAGGGCAAACCAGCGGGCGCTTGGGCGGGAGATGCGTAATCCGAATGCCAAGATGCCCGTGGGGTGTATTGGGCTTCAGCCGCTTGGGCAAGAGTCTCCGCCCCTACCCGGACCTGTCTCAAGCCCTTGCGGTTCAGAACGGCCGTCATGGTGGTGATCGAAGGCAGCGTGTTCGCGGCGAATCCGCGGTCACGCAAGGCCTCGATCGCCTCTATCGCGGTGATTCTTTGATATTTGGCCCTGCGCCCGCGCACGGCCGGGTCTTGTTGAGCGTACGACCGAGCTATAGTCCAGAGGGCATCGGCCGCCTCCGGGTGTTTCTCTTCCCATAATTTGTTGCCCGAAAAGGCCGGGCGCGCGCTGTAACACACGATGTTCGTGCGCAACTCGTTGAGCCCGAGCGCGACCGCCTGGCGACCCCAACCGAACAGCTTTTCCGCCTGTCCAGGGCTGCCCCGGCAGTATTTCAAGGTTACGGACGCTTGAAATGCCCGCCGCTCGTGGCCCTTCAATTTAGATGCGGATTGTTTGAGATTCTCTCGATACTGCTCGTCGAGATGAGGCGCGTTGGGAGTTCGGGGGATTGTGGCCATCAACCTTGTTTGCTCATCCTGCGAGCAGGTGCTAGCAGCTTCATGTCTTCGGCTAGGAACCAAGCGCTCGTAAGCCGATGATTCTTCGGAAGCGGATGCCACCATTGGCTGGCATCCGCTTCCCTTCCCCGGGTGCAATTAAACCTGCGGCAGGGGCGTGACCAGGCGCATCCTGGTGGAAAGGAGGGGACGTTCCTGATGTTCCTGGCGGCTGGGCCGGACAGTTCCTGGCACCGATGAATGCAGTGCCAGCAGGATGAAGCCTAGGCACACGGCCAAGCCGGCCAGTAACACCAAGGTTCCGGCCCCGTGCAACTGGGGGCTCAGAAACAGCAAGCCATAGCCCAGGATCGCGATTTGCAAGCGGCGCTGAGTGGTCAGGGTTTTGGTATTCATGCGGTTACTCCTATCAGAATGCGTATCGCCAGGCCAGACGGGTCATTGGCGGGTTTATATGGCCGAGTCAAACGAACAACCGATGGACTGCCTGGAAGTGCTAGGCGAGGTCTAATGCTGCCGCGAAGGGCGGTTCGTTTGGTTCAGTCCTTGATAGGAGCAAATGCATCAAGCTTGCCAAGTAGGACTATTCGAAGTAAGTATCTATTAATCAGTCAGTTAGATGGGATCGCCAAAGAATCGGTAGCCTGCCGGGTATGCAATAGGGTATGCAGCCCGAGTTCGGGAAAAGAAGAAAAATATATTAAAAACAATAGGTCGTGATTTATGTTGACCGGCGGGAAGTGCAGCAAGTGCTGCACCCACCGATTCGAAGGCATCTGGGCTCTTTTGCCCAGCGTCCCGGTCTTCGGACGATGGACAGGTGAGGGTGCCATCGGTCCCAGTTCGCCAGGATTACCCCGTTGAGCTTCGAGGGCCCAAGGAACCCGCGCTCGACCACCTCCTGGCAGGATGCCGCATGGCAGACCCGCAGGTTTTAGGCGGCATTTGCGGCCATTGGCGTGCAATTTCGAAAAAAATGCTGGCATGTTACGAAAAAATTACTACACTGTATCACTCAGACAACAATGACAGCCAGGGGGAACCCCCACCAATGGAAGTACTCTCCATCCTTGTCTATGTTGCCGTTGCGGTGGTCCTCATCTTCGACTACACGAACGGCTTCCACGACGCCTCCAACATCATCGCCACACCCATCGCCTCCCGCGCCCTGACGCCGGTTCAAGCGGTCATCATCGTGGCCTTTTTCGAGTTTCTCGGGCCTCTACTTGGCGGAACCGCGGTGGCCAACACCATCGGCAAGTTCGTCAATCTGGATGGGGTAGCCGAGCTTTTCTCTGTTTCCATCATCCTCTGTGGTCTTTCGGGCGCCATCTTCTGGAACCTGATTACCTGGTGGTTTGGCATCCCCTCCTCCTCCTCCCATGCCCTGGTGGGCGGCCTTGCCGGAGCCGTTATGGTGGGTGTTGGCGTGGATCACGTGGTTTGGGGCTTTTCGGAGCTCTTCATGCACGGCAAATTCACGGGTGTCACCAAGGTGCTCCTCGCCCTGGTCATCTCGCCCGTGATCGGTTTCGTGGTGGGCTACCTGATCCACCGTACCGTCTTTCGTCTTACCAGTCGGGCCAAGCCGTCGATCAATCAATTCTTCAAGCGGATCCAGTTCATATCCTGTGCTGGCCTGGCCTTCTCCCATGGGGCCAACGACGCCCAGAAGAGCATGGGCATCATCACCCTGGTGCTCCTGACCGGTGGTTTCATCGATGAGTTCAAGGTCCCCTTCTGGGTCATCCTGTCCTGCGCCATCGCCATCACCCTGGGTATCCTCTCCGGCGGCTGGCGCATCGTCCGCACGGTCGGCTTTGGCATCTTCAAGGTGCGGCCCATCCATGCCTTCGATGGCCAACTGACCTCGGCGATGGT
This sequence comes from uncultured Gammaproteobacteria bacterium, assembly GCA_963841065.1. Classification (GTDB taxonomy): domain Bacteria; phylum Pseudomonadota; class Gammaproteobacteria; order Chromatiales; family Chromatiaceae; genus M0108. Next base: position 46,637 of record CAWJBI010000039.1, read on the forward strand.
GATCATGACGGCCTCGGCCATCGGCGCCCCGGTCTCCACCACCCATGTCGTCAGCTCTGCCCTGATGGGCATAGGGTCCGCCGAGCGGCCCAAGGCGGTGCGCTGGGCCAAGGCTCAGGAGATTGTCACCACCTGGCTCATCACCATCCCCGGCGCCGGCATCGTGTCGATCATGACCTTCCTAGTACTCGATCTTCTGGTCCCAGGCCTTGATTAGCCGGGCCTGCAACCGAACAATCTGAATCAAATACCGATCAATAGAGGATTAACCCCATGAGTGGTGGCAACAATTCCATCGTTACCAAGTTAACGGCCCGTATCTTCCCGGTCATGCCGGACTTTTACGGCATGATGGTCGAGCATTGCGACCTGGTGGCCCGGGCCATGGATGTGTTCCTGGCCTTTATGGAAACGGGCGACGTCGCCAAGGGCGAACAGGTCCGCGCCATGGAAAAGGAGGGCGATGAGCTCAAGACGCGGCAGATGGAGGTCCTCAACCACGCCTTCGCGACGCCGATGGACCGCGAGGACATCTATCGCGCCATCATGGCCATTGACGAAATCCTGAACTACGCCAAGACCACGATTCGCGAGATGGAGGCCCTGGATATTCAGCCCGATGCGCATATGGCGGAAATTGCCCGCCTGCTCCGGGATGGCACCCACTCCCTGAGAGACGGCTATGCCAAGCTCTCCATCAAGCCCATGGATGGCGAGGCGGACGCCGCCGCCGCGCGCAAGGCCGAGCGTAATACCGAGAAGGTGTACCGCACCGCCCTGTCGGAATTGTTCCGGGCCGATGACCACATCGCGGCCCTGAGGCAAGAGGCGCCGGGCGCGCAAGCCGAGGCCTTCATCCACATCATGACGGTCCTGAAGCGTCGCGAGATCTACCGTCACCTGTCCAATTCGGCGGATCGCCTGGAACACGCCGCAGGCATACTGCACGACATCATTGTGCAGATCGCCTGATCCCTGCCCATAGCCTCCTGGCCGGCCACCCGCCGGTCGGGAGGTGCAGGAGCGGGGCCGGCCATGCCGGCCCCGTTTTTTTTCACCTAGAAAATGTCGGCGTTGATTAGCAGGTGGACATAGATGCTGGCGGCATAGCCCAGGGCAATCGCCGGCGTCCACTTGAGGTGGCTGAAGAAGGTGTACATACCCTTCGATTGACCCATGAGGGCGACACCGGCGGCGGAGCCGATGGAGAGCATGCTGCCGCCTACTCCCGCCGTCAGGGTCACTAGGAGCCATTGGCCGTCGGACATGTCGGGGGCCATGTTCAGCACCGCGAACATCACCGGGATGTTGTCGACGAAGGCGGAGAGGATGCCGATCAGGACATTCGCCGTCGTCGGGCCCATATCGACATAGACGAGCTGCGACACCATGGCCAGATAGCCGATAAAACCCAGCCCCCCCACGCACAGCACCACGCCATAGAAAAACATCAGCGTGTCCCACTCGGCGCGGGCCAACTTGCGGTAGATGTCAAAGGGCAAGGGGTCTTCCAGATTCTCGTCGCGGAACTGGGTCTTCTCGCCGGTCTTCTTGAGAAAGTAGGCAAAGAGCTTGAGGTAGGCCAGGCCGGTCATCATGCCCAGCACCGGCGGCAGGTGCAGGAAGTTGTGGAAGCTCACCGCCGTGACGATGGTCAGGAAGAACAGAAACATGGCGCGCTTGGCCCCGCGCCGCATATGAGCTGGGTCGTCCCGGGGCCTGGGTACCTCGGCGGGTACGGCGAAGTGCATGATGGCCGCCGGGATGACGAAGTTGACCACGGAGGGAATAAAGAGCTGGAAGAAGCCCCAGAAGTCGATGAGGCCCTTCTGCCAGACCATCAGGGTGGTGATGTCCCCAAAGGGGCAGAAGGCGCCGCCAGCATTGGCGGCCACCACCAGGTTGATGAAGGCCAGGACAACGAACCTGGGACTGTCGGTCCCCACCGACAGGATCACCGCTGACATCAGCAGGGCCGTGGTCAGATTATCCAGCACCGACGACATGAAGAAGGCGAGGATGCCGGTCAGCCAAAAGAGCTGCCGGTAGCCGTAGCCACGCCCGACCAGCCAGGAGCGCAGGGCCTCGAAGACGTTGCGCTCGTCCATGACGTTGACATAGGTCATGGCCACCAGCAGGAAGAGGAAGAGCTCCCCGTATTCCATGATGTTGTGGCGGACCGCTTGCTCGGCCTCCGCGGGCAGGCCGTGCTGGACATAAACGGAGGCGATCAGGGCCCAGATGATGCCGGCGGCGAGGATGACCGGCTTGGACTTGCGGAGATGGGTGAATTCCTCCGCCATGACAAATAGATAGGCTATTACGAAGAGCAGGATACTGACGTACCCGACCCAGTGGTTCGTCAAGTCCAGGTGATTGGAGGATTCCGCCGCGGCGGCAAGCCCGGGGGCGAGCAGCGCGGCGGCAGGCAGGATGAGGCGCGTGGGTGCGTGGATCGTCATATCAACTCTCAAGCATAGGTGGGAGGTTTAATAGCCCGCGGGGCACCGGATCTTGAATCCGGCGGCACACACCAGGCCACCCTGATGTGGAAAGGGCCCCGGCGGACGCACGCGCCCCCCGAGACCCTCCTTCCTCGTCCAGGTCAGCTAGCTTAACGCCTGGGCGGGGTTTCCTCCGACTGCTCGAAGTAGCCGTAGATGTAACCCAGTTGCTGGGAGAGATTTTTGTTGAAGGGTTTGTTGACCTTGATGTTCTCCAACTTCTTCCAATCCGGTGTCAGACTCGACAGGGCATCGTAGAGCTGCCAGCGGTGCTGGAACTCTTGCCCGTCAATTGTTCCAGGGCCTTGACCTGCTCCGTTGAAAGGTAGGCGCGGTCCAGCTTCGGGAACTTGTCGGCATCGATGCGAATGTTATGGATCTCGGCGGCGCTGATGACCTTTTCCTCCTGATCCCGGGGGAGTTGGACAACCTCGCGGAGCCGGTCACGGAAGCGCAACCCGCCTATCAGTTCCCGGTCCTTCAGGGGCGCCAATTCGGCTACCGGCAGGCCTTCCTGCTCCAGGTGGACCATAACGGGCGCGCTCACCTCATAACGCACCTCGTGATAGACCGTCTGGTTGAAGACGTTCTGCAGGATGAAGAGGCTGACAAAACAGAGGACGGCGGAGATGATGGGGGTGGTGACCCAGCCCGAGGCGATACTGCCCAAGGCGCCCCAGCGGATGCCCTTGCCGCCGTTGAGGAGCCCGATGCCGATGACCGCGCCCACCACGGCCTGGGAGCTGGAGACCGGGATCAGCGGATGGTCGGCAGACCCTGGCTGGCGAGCAAGTGCTCCAGGGCGATGGAGGAGAAGAGGAAGAGCACGATGGACTGGGCAACGACCACGACCCAGGCCGCCACCGGCGACAGGGGCATGAGGCCATCCCCGACCATCATCATGACGCCCTTGGAGTAGGTGAAGACACCCGCCGCGATGGCGACGGCACCCACCAGGAAGAGCTGATCCACGGAGGTGAAGGTGACGCCGCCGACGGTGAAGTCGATAAAGGGCGAGGAACTGACGAACACGCCCATGACGTTGCCGATGTTGTTGGCACCCAGGGTGTAGGAGCCGAAGGCGCCCGCGACGATGAGGCCGAGTCGGGTGTAACCGTCCAGACGCAGTAGGTGCAGACCGGGAGACTGCTGATCACCCATGACCGTCAACTTATAGAGCGGCGGCCCCAAGATGGCCGCCAATACCGGGCTGGCGATCCAGGTGGACATGATGGTGGTCAGGGCGGAGAGGTCGGTGATGGAGCCGCTGAACCAGTTCCAGCCAATGATGGCGCCGACGACGGCATGGGTGGTTGAAACCGGGAGCCGGGCGACGGTCATCCAGTAAACGGTGAGCGCCGCGGAGAAGGCGGCCATGAAGGCCCCGGGCAGGGCGTTGAGGGTTCCCAGCTCGCCCAGACCATGGGCGGCGCCGGCGCCACTGAAGACGGCGCCCAGGATGATGAAGACACTGCAAATGATGGCCGCCGTCGTGAAGCGGATCATGCGGCTGCCGACCGCCGTGCCAAAGACATTGGCAGCGTCGTTGGCGCCCAGCGACCAGCCTAGAAAGAGGCCGCTGGAAAGAAAAATGAGGATGGCGATATCCATCTGTGTCCCTCGCTAACGTCTAGGGTTCACCGCCAGATAGCCCCAGGGGGTCTGGCGGCAGCCAAAATCCCTTACAGGGCGCGTTTGATGGAATAGATGGCGAGCCAGTCGCCGACGTCCTCGGCCTCGTCCGCCAGGTGGTCGATTTTGTCCACGAAGTAACGCAGGTGCATCTTGTGGTCGAGCCCAAGGTCGAGGCGAAGATGGCGCGCTTGAGGCTGGTGGCGATCTGGTCGCACTCCTCCTCGTGGAAGGACACCTTTCCGAGGTGATCGCGCACGGCCGAGATGTTACGAAAGAAGGCCCGGGCAGCCAGGACCGCCGACTCGATGGTCTTGACCGCGGTGCTGGCGAGGAGCTTGAAGTCCGCGTCGTAGGCATCGTCGATGGCCGGCTTCTCTACGGTAATGGCCAGGAAGATGTCCTCGACCAGCCCCAGGAGGAAATTGACATCCTCCAGGAGGCTCAGCACGTCGGCGCGGAAATCCGGGATCAGCATTTCGGTGTAGAGCTGGGTCTCGATGGCAAGGCGCAGCCGGTGGCCCTCGGCTTCCGTGGCCCGCATTTGCGCCACCTGCTCGGTCAGGCGTTCCGTGGTCGCGCCATCGACATAGCTGGCGATGCCCTGCTCGAAGCGCAGGCCCCCTTCGGAAACCTTGTCGAGGAAGTTGTCGATCATGACCTCCATGGCCTTGGTTTTGCCAAAGAGGGCGAGTTTGGGTTCTTTCATGACTATTACCCTAGTGCGGTGGAATAAGGAAAACCGGCGTCAGCATGGGGCTGGCCGGTGGTGGAAGTGGAGATCGTAACCAGGTGGGGGTCGGTTCGTTATCCGGCCCGGTGGGCAAGGCGCCACCCCAAGGGTTTCTGGGGATGCCTTGGGGCCAGCCCAGACTGGAGGAGCCGGCACCAATAAAAGGTTTAGGGAGGGCCCTGGTAAGGGCCGCGACCTCATCTTAAAGATATAATGCAGGTATCGTGCCTAGATTGGTATTGGGATTATATTTAATTAATATCAATTGGTTGGATTGTATTTATGGTTTGGCTGCGGCGGCTGTCGGGGTGCAATCCGCACTGCTGCAGCTTACCAGAAGACGGTAAACAAATTGTAATAATTACAAGGTGATCGTGAGATATCCGCCCCCGCTGGGGTGCAGCAAAAGCTGCACCCCAGCGGGGGAGCGATGCTGCCCCCGTATCCCCGGAAGGGCGACTAAGCCCCGCCCTGTGGCGGTGGCTCAGTACTCCTGGAGCATGGTCAGTTCGTTCTCCGCCTGACGGAGGCGGAGGGCCAGGGTGCGGGCCAGGCCTTGCATCATGCCGAAGCCCAGCCGTTTGTGTTCTTCCGCCAACTGTTCGAAGTTTTTGCGCGACAGGGCGTAGAGGATGGTGTCCGTCAGGGCTACCGCATCATTGGTGCGTGGCCGATCATCCAGGAAGGACAGGCCACCAAAAAAGTCCCCGCGCCCGAAGGTGGCAATGTGGCGGCTATGCCCCGCCCCGACCGGCGCGAAGAGACGCACGGCTCCTCGCCGGATCCAGTAAATCTCGTCGCCTTCGGAACCCGTGTTGAAAATGGTCTCGCCGGCCTTATAGGAGCGCTCCTCCAGGCGCGCCTCCAGGTCCTGGAGGGTTTCATCCTTCCGTTGGCTAAAGACTTCCATGGCCTGTAACTGGAGGGGCGGCTCCTCCTCCTCCAGAACATCCAGGGGCGCTTCCCGCTCACCCAGGAGACGGTCCTCGACCCATTCGATCGGCGTTATCCAGGGTTGGGAAGACGCGGATCGCTGTTTCGTCGGGGATGATGACGGCGGTCTGTTCGAGAAATTCCCGCAGGTTGCGACCGTTAGGCAGCATTTCGGGAATTCCGGAGAGTATGAGCAGGGCGCCCTTTTCCGCCATGCCCTCGCGCACGATGCCGAGCAGATGGGCGGCGGTAACGTCCATGGATTGGACGCGTCGGAGGTCGAGGATCATGAATTGGCGCTTGCCGAACTCGGGCTCGAGTTGCGAATAGAGTTGCTGAGAGGTGCCAAAAAAGAGACTGCCCTGGAGTTCGAAGATGACGGCTTGGTCCCCCTTTTTATCGATAATTTCCGTTTCCGCCTCCGTGCGGTTCCAGGTGGACGACATCTGATTGACGTAAACCTTGTGACGAACGACGGCGCCACCGATCTGCTCGCGCACAAAGAGCAGGATGGCCAGGGCGACGCCCGTGGCGGAGGCGGCGATCAGACCGATGGTGAGGGCGACAATGACGACGGCCAGGACGACCACGAAATCGAAGACGGTCGCCCGAGACTGGATGAAGTGCAGGGGTTCGCGATCGATCATGCGCAGGCCGACGACGATCAGGATGCCCGCCAGGGCGGCCACCGGGATCCAGGCCAGGAAGGAGCCGAGCAGCAGGGCGGCGACGAGGGCGAAGACCCCTTCGAGGATGCCCGAAATCCGGGTGCGGCCCCCGCTGTTCAGGTTGACCAGGGTGGGACCCATGGCCCCAGCGCCGGGGACGCCGCCTATGGACGAGGAGCAGATGTTGGCGACCCCTTGAGCGATCAGTTCGCGGTTGGAGTCGTGGCGGCTACGGGTGATTTGATCGACCACCACGCAGGTCTTCAGGGTGTCGATGGAGAGCAGCACGGCCAGGGTCAGGGCATTGCCAAAGAGACCGGCCACCTGCCCCAGGCGCAGATCACCGATATCCCGCCATTGGCCGGAAATGGCGGCAAGAAAGCCCTCCTGCTGGGCACCCATGGGACCTATGACCAGGGGGTTGCCCTCGGTCTGCCAGAGGGTCGGGTCCACCATCAGCGCCAGACCAAAGTAGGTCAGCAGGCCGGCGAGGATGCCGATGATGGTGCCGGGTATCAGCTTCGTCAGCTGGGGACCGACGAAGGTGAAAAAGATGGTGGCCCCCCCGACGGCGACGGCGCGCCAGTCCCAGGCCGCGGGTGTCACCAGGATTTCCCACCAGTGACTGCCGGGAGCGCCGAGGAATTTCGGGATCTGGCTACCCAGGATGATGAGTCCGACGCCGGACATGTAGCCGCTGACCACCGGATAGGGGATGAACTTGATCAGGCGGCCGATGCCCACCACGCCGAGCATGATCTGGCCGAGGCCGGCGATGACGCCCAAGAGGATGAGCAGGAGGATGATGGCGTCGGTCTGCACGCCCTGGTGGGTCATCTCGATGGCAAAGGCGGCCAGCACGGCGGCGGCTGGCGCGCAGGGCGTGGTGATGAGGCGATCGGTGCCCGCCTAGGGTCGGGGCGACGAGGCCGAGCACCGTGGCCCCGATGATGCCGGCCATGGCGCCCAGGGAGGCGTAGCTTGGCCCGATGGCGGCATAGATGGTGACGCCGAAGGCGATCGAGGACGGGAGCACCACCAGCATGGCCGCCAGGCCACCCCAGAAGTCTCCCATGTCAGGTTTAAAGCCTTTGGCAAAGGCGGTTGCGATCATGCGCGAGTCTCCGGTTATGAGGTCTTGATATCGAGACGCCAGGCCTGGTTTCCCTGGAGGGAATCTAGGGAGGCGGCGAAAAGTGAGGATATAGCAAATTCCGTGCCCGACTTTCGAGTTGGGTATATTCCTCGATAAATCGGCAACTAAGCAAGGTGCATCCCTGGAGTTCCAGCCGCTTCCGTGCTCGGCAGGGTTTGAACAGTTTGTGGCTTGCGGATGAAAAGCTGAATTATTACAGATGGGTTTAGTCAGGTGGCACCCCTATCGGCTATGCAGCATTTGCTGCAACCCTGACGGCATGAGGCCGGAGGGGGAGACTCACTATTCCCGGTGCATGACCTGCTAGGCGGCGATTGAGGGACTGGCGGCTGATGCCGAGCAGCAGGACGGGGGGCACCTGTCAGCCGCGACATCGCGGGCCGAGATCCTCAGGCCGCCGCAGTCCGCCCCCGGCTTTTGGTGAGCTTCAGGCCAACCTTGAGGACCCGGTTGCCGTCGGTGCGGCGAACCACCAGTTGCACATGCTGCAGATCCAGGCGGTCGCCCACCACGACCTGGGTATCCAGGCGGTGGCGCAGGAAGGCGTCCAGGGTCAGGTCCCGCTCCTGGTCCCTGACCGCCAGGCCGTAGGCGGCGGCGACGTCGCCGAGCCGGGCCTCGCCGTTGAGGACGAATTCACCGAAGAAGGCCTGGTCCGAGAGGTGATCGGGGGTCTCCACCGGGGCCAGGAGCCAGTCCAGGGCCTCCCGTTCCGCCGGGTCAACGATAAGCAGGAGTTGGTCGCCGGCGCGCAGGTCCTGCCAGTCGATCTGGTCGAGCAGTTCCCGCTGGCGCAACTGGGCGACGGGGCGGGCGGAGGGCGGCAGGCGGGGGAAGGGGCGGCGCGCGGCCACCAGGGGGCTGCTGGCCGCCAGTTCGTAGCCCACCAGTTCCAGTTCGCGCTCGCCGGGCAGATCGATCTCCAGGCGTTCCACCTTCTGGGTGCGGGGCGGCAGTTCCAGCCCCAGCCAGCGCGCCAGCAGGGGGATGGTCCAGCCCTGGCCGATCAGGGATAGCGAGCACCACGAAAAAGACGATATTGAAATAGACATGGGCCTGTTCCATCCCCGCCAGCAGGGGGAAGAGGGCGAGGACGATGGGCACGGAGCCGCGCAGCCCGACCCAGCCGATGAAGACCTGTCCCGCCAGGGAAAGCCAAAGGGCAGGAGACAGAGCCAGACCGCGAGCGGCCGGGCGATGAAGCTGAGGAGGGCGGCGAAGAGCAGGGCGTCCATGGCCACCGGCAGGAGTTCCGAGGGCGTCACCAGCAGGCCCAGGATCAGGAACATACCGATCTGCGCAGCCGGGCCAGGCCCGTCGTGAAAGCGGCCGATATGGCGTCGGCCCTTGAGGGGGCGGTTGCCGACCACCAGGCCGGCCAGGTAGATGGCCAGGAAGCCGCTGCCGTCGAGGATGGCCGGCCAGGCCGAAGAGGCTCAAGCCCATGCTCAGCACGGCGATGGGGTGCAGCCTGGCGGCAGATCGAGGTGGTTGATCAGCCAGACGCTGGCATACACCCCCGAGCACTCCGATGAGGGCGCCGAGTCCCATCTGCTGGACGAAGGCCAGGACCAGGGTCGTCCCGAGGTTGTCCTGGGGGCGAGGATCAACTCCATCAGGACCAGGGTGAGAAAGATCGCCATGGGGTCGTTGCTGCCGGACTCGATCTCCAGGGTGGCCTTGACCCGCTCCTTGAGCTCCAGGCCCCGGGAGCGCAGCAGGGAAAAGACCGCGGCGGCGTCGGTGGAGCCGACGATGGCGGCGAGGAGTAGACCCTCCAGCAGGCTCAGGCCGAGGAGTTGGGTCGCGAAGAGGCCGCTGAGGGCAGAGGTGAGGAGGACGCCGAGGGTCGCCAGCCCCAGGGCCGGTTTGAGGCCAACGCGAAAGCTCTGCGCCGAGGTGGCCATGCCGCCGTCGAAGAGGATGATCGCCAGGGCCAGGCTGCCAACGAGATGGGTGACCTGGACGTCGTCGAAATGGATGTCGCCTGGCCCTTCCTCCGCCAGCAGCATGCCGATGATGAGGAAGACCAGCAGCACCGGCATGCCGAGGCGTTGGCCCACCAGGCTGGCGAGGATGCTGACCAGGAAGGCCAGGGCGGCGATGAGGATGAGTTCGTTGGTCAGGTCCATGGGTATGACGCTTCTCGCGAACGAGCTCCACCCGTGGGCGGGCTTGAAAAGACGGCCTGAGCTACTCTGCCCTGGCCAGGCTCGGGGTGGCCGCGGCGAGATGATAAGGGGCGGCGGGATGGCCTCGCCGCCGCCTAACCGGGCCTAGTCCGGCAGGGTCACCGGTGTCACGAAGTCCGCCGGCTTGACGGCGAGCAGGGCGCACCGGAGCTGGGCGAGGATGGCCTCGGCGGTATTGCCGATGATAACGCCCGGGATGCCGACGCGGCCGACGGTGCCCATCATCACCGAATCGAAATTCAGTCGGGCCGCCAGGGCCGGGATCGTCTCCCCTGCGGTGCCCTGGAGGAGGTGGAGGCGCGGCGTCAGGTAATCGTAGGTCTCGGCGCCGATCCAGCGCCGCAGTTGCCGCGCCAGACGTTCAAAGCCCTCCTGATGGCGCAGATGCTCCTTCTTCACCTGGTCGGCGATGACCCCGGCATCCAGGGCATCCCCGGCGTCATTCCAGAGGCGCATTATCTCCGGCGACAGGGGTTCCCAACTGTGGACCAGGTGCAGGTCGGCGAAGTCGGAGAGGGCCAGGGAACAGGCCAGCATCAGGATCTGCCGGTTCAGGGCCAGGGACTCCTCGGTCTCCGTCCGCCAGGGGTCGAAATCCACCGCCGCCAGGATGCGGCGGTAGTTGTCCTTGTCCTGGGGTGACATGACCCAGACCGGGCAGGGGCACTTGCGCAGCAGTTGCCGTTGCACACGAAATAGCCCCTCGCCCAAAAATGTTGACCCCAGTAGCGCTGCTTCAGGTGCGGAAACTCTTCAAACAGGTAACTGGCCGAGCGACCCTTGATACGCCTCATGATCTCGCTCGAGGTACCACGCCGCTGGCGCGGCTGCGGCACCGCGAGCGCTGGCGGGAGTATGCCCAGGCCCTCATCGACGGGGACACGGTGCGCGCAGCGGCGCGCCGCTGCGGTGTGCACAAGAACACCTCGTTTCGCTGGCGACACCGGTTTCTTACGCTCCCGGCCGAGGTCAAGCCGTCACACCTGCACGGTATCGTGGAAGCCGACGAGACCTACTTCCTCGAATCCCACAAGGGGGAGCGCGATCTGTCGCGCCCACCGCGTAAGCGCGGGGGTACCGCCCACAACGCGGCCTGTCCGACGAGCAGATCCCCGTGCTGGTCGTGCGCGACCGCAGCGCGACCACCACCGACGCGGTTCTGCCAAAGGCCAACACCGCGGCGGTGACCGCCGTGCTCGGGCCCGTCGTGGATCCGGATGCGGTGCTGTGCTCCGACAGCGCCGCCGTCTACCGCTGCTTTGCCGAGGCCGCCCACATCGCCCATACCGCCGTCAACCTCAGCGCCGGCATCCGCGTGATCGACCACGCCTTCCACATCCAGAACGTCAACGCCTACCAATCTGAAACACCCGAGCGCGGCTAGTTCCGTCAAGCGGTACTTGTGACGATGAGCACAAACAATTCGAAAACCGACAGCCTTCACCTCCCTTTTCGGCTGAGAGGGGGGTAAGGTTCTTGGCCGGGTTTGGTCTGGTGGCTTGGCTTTCGGATCTCATGCCGAAAAATATAATAAATATCAATAAAATAAGGAATTATTCGATTGTGCTATGATTTTGGGGACCGGGTAAGGTGCCGCCTACGAATACCTGATCTCATGGGGAGAAGCTTATGGACAGACGCTGGTACGATCTGGATGCTAGTGAGGCAATCGGGGTGCTGGCGAGTTCCCGGGAGCAGGGCCTGTCCCCGGCGGAGGTCGAAGAGCGCCGCGCCCGCCATGGCTGGAACGAGATCGCCTTCCGCAAGACGCCGGCCTGGGTGCGTTTTCTGCGCCAGTTCAACGATGCCATGGTGATCATCCTGATGATTACCGCCGTCATCACCGCTCTGCTCACGGCCTTGGGCAGCCACATGCTCCCGGATACCCTGGTCATCCTCGCCGTGGTCCTGCTCAACGCCATCCTGGGTTTCGTGCAGGAGGGCAAGGCCGAGGCGGCGCTGGAGGCCTTACAGAGCATGATGGTGCCCGAGTGCATGGTGGTGCGCGGCGGCGAGGTGCGGCGCCTGCCGTCCCGGGAACTGGTGCCGGGCGACATCCTGGTGCTGGAGGGGGGCGACAAGATTCCCGCCGACCTGCGCTTCATCGACGCCAGCAGCCTCTATGTCGACGAATCCTCCCTGACCGGTGAATCCGTGCCGGTTCCCAAGAAGGTCCAGGCCCTGACCGGTGAGAATCTCGTGCCCGGCGATCAGCGTAACATGGGCTTTTCCGGGACCTATCTGACCCAGGGCACGGCCCGGGGGCTGGTGGTCGCCACCGGCGCCGAGACGGTCTTCGGCCAGATCGCGGCCATGGTCAAGAGCGCCGATGCTGGCCTGACCCCGCTGCAGCGCAAGATGCGCGAATTCATTCATACCCTCATCAAGGCGATCCTGGTCGTCGGCGCCTTCAATTTCCTCTACGGGGTCTATCTGGGCTACGACCTGGGTTACAGCTTCCTGGGGGCGGTATCCCTCGTGGTCGCGGCCATCCCCGAGATGTTGCCGGCCCTGGTGACCGCCATCCTCGCGGTGTCGGGGACCCTTATGGCGTCACGCAAGGCGCTGATCCGCAAGCTGCCGGCTGCGGAGACCCTGGGCGCGACCTCGGTGATCTGCTCGGACAAGACCGGCACCCTCACCGAAAACCGCATGACGGTGACCCAGGTCCGGGTCGGCGGGGAGATCCTGGAGGTCGGTGGTGTTGGCTATGACGTCACCGGCCATTTCCTCCAGGCGGGGGAGAGACAGGATCCGGCCAGCCACCCCGGTCTGCGCCGCCTACTGGAGATCGGCTGCGTCTGCAACAACGCCCACCTCAGCGACAGGGCGAACCTGCCCTAACCAAGATATTTTGTCTCAACATGGAGTTGTCATCACTTCTGGACAGCGCCGGGCCAGGGGGGTATAACGGTCCTCGCCGTCCCCCTGTCCGAGACCCAGCGCTTGAACCTGCGAGAGATTGTCCTCCAACCCGTTGCTGTCCATGACGAGGCACGCTTCCAGGCCCTAATGGCGGCCCATCACTACCTCGGGGCGTTGCCGAAGATCGGCCACACCCTGTGGTATGTCGCCACCTGGAACGGTGAGTGGCTGGCCCTGATGAGTTTTTCCGCCGCTGCCTGGAAGTGCGCGGCGCGCGACGCCTGGATCGGCTGGGATTTCCGCCACCAATACGACCGCCTGCACTTGGTCGCCAACAACAGTCGGTTTCTGATCCTGCCCGAGCACCACGTCGCGAACCTCGCCTCGCGGGTGTTGGCCTTGAGCGAACGGCGCCTGGTGAGGGATTGGCCGGAGCGCTTCGGTTACCCGTTGCTGTTGCTGGAGACCTTCGTCGATCCGCAGCGCTTTCACGGCACCCTCTACCGCGCCGCCAACTGGTGCTATGTGGGCGACACCCGCGGCTATCGGCGCACCCGAGGCGGCTACAGCGTTGCGCCGGGCACGGCCAAGCGCGTCTTTGTCCGCCCCCTGCACGCCCATGCCCAAGCCCGCCTGTCGCGTCCTGTACTCGAACCCCAGTATCGTCACGGAGCCCCGAACATCATGTTGAGTGCTGAACAGATGGTCTCTCTGCCGGAGTTTTTTGCCGACATCCCCGACCCGCGCCGCGGCCAGGGACGACGCCATCCCCTGCCCGCCGTACTGGCCATCGCCGCGGGTGCCACCTTGTGCGGCATGCGCGGCTACAAGGCCATCAGCCTGTGGGCCGCAGACCTGGGTCAGAAGGCGCGGGCACGCTTTCGCTGTTGCTACCGCAACCGCCGCTATGAAGTCCCCAGCCGCACCGTCATCCGCGAGGTGCTCACCCGGGTGGACCCGGACGCCTTGGATCGCGCCTTGCAACGCTGGAACGCTCAGCATGCCGCCGCCGACGAGGGGCTGGCCATCGACGGCAAGACGCTGTGTAACGCCATCGACGCCGAAGGTCGCCAAGCCCACATCCTCGGCGTCGTCGGCCACCAGACCCAGCTCTGCCACACCCAAAAAAAGTCGGCTCCCTGCCCGTAGACGGCGGCGACGAAGTCAAGCAAACCAACGAGATCGGGATGGTCATCCCGCTGTTGGAGTCCCTCGACATCGCCGGCAAGACCATCACCGCCGACGCCCTCCTGACCCAACGTCAAGCTCGCCCACCACCTCATCGAGCGCAACGCGGACTACGTCTTCACCGTCAAAGGCAATCAGCCGACCTTGCACGACGACATTCGCCTGATCTTCGCGGGCCGCGCAACACCCGACTTCACCGAGTCGCTCACCCTGGCCCATGGCCGCATCGAGCAGCGCTCCATCTGGACCAGCACCCGCCTCAACGACTACCTCGACTTTCCCGGCGTTGGCCAGGTCTTCGTCATCGAGCGTCTCACCATCGAGAAGACCACCGGCGCGACCTCAAGCGAAACCGTCTACGGCGTCACCAGCCATCCCCCGGCAACCGCCAGCGCCGCCGCCATACTGGCCTTCAACCGCGGCCATTGGACCGTCGAGAATGGCTGCCACTACATCCTCGACTGGAATTGGGACGAGGATCGCTGCACCATCCGCACCGGACACGGTCCCGAGAACATCACCGCGCTACGCCGCTTCGCCATCGGTGCCATCAAGGCTAAGTCCCGCGACACGGTCGCCGCGACCATCCAGCGCCTGGCGCGTAACGTTCGCCTGGTCTTCGACTACCTGCGCATGACGGACAACTCCCGCCACCGTCCAGCGTCCCTCCAGGCGCAGACGGGCTAGAACGGATTCGCCGTGCGGCACCAGGTACCAGGTTCGCCACGTTGCGCACCACGAATACATCGCCCGGTTCCGCCCCCGTCAAGATGGCCGGGTCCACACGGGAGTCGGCGCAGGCCACGATGAGCGACTTGGGGTGTTGCCCTTGCCGCAGCCGCTCGAACAGGGTCCGATCCTCGCTGAAGTACTTTTCCTGGAAGCGCCTGAAACCGGCAATAAAACGGGCGATGTCCTTCATGACGCGGCACCCGTTCCCCGCGCGGCGATGCCCGCAGCCAGAGGCGGGCGGTCATGATCGCGGCTACCCAGTACCGCGCGCGCCGCCATGGCGGTCTCGCGCAAAGCCTCCTGATCCGCGCCGAGCACCTTGAGCAAGACCTCCTCCAGGCCGCGGTCCTGGCGGATGCCCACGGCCCCGGCGTCCGGCCGCACGGGCAGGTATTTAGCCAAAGAGGCCAGGGAGTCCGCCGGAGCCTCTCGAACTCGGTGGTGCTGGCGGCGCAGGCCACATGCATGGTCCTTTACTTCTGCATGGCTAAAAAGGGTGGTCATCATATAGTGGACCCCAGATTAGAGACAGCCCCATAAGTTAGGTATTCCGCCCCGTGTGATTATATACCCAGAAGGAGCTATCCTTTGTTCCGTGCCCGGGAGGTCCTAGACTATCTCGCCACCCCGGGGGCTGCCGAATTGCTAGCCATCCCCACGCCCCACTGAGATCACACCCATGCAAGTGAATCTGCACAAGAATGCCCGGACCACCCCGGCCATCCGCCAGGAGTTGCGGGAGTCGCCGCTGTCCATTGCCGAGTTGGCCCGGCGTTATCACCTGACCAAGGCCACGGTGCGCAAGTGGCGCCGCCGCGAGGAGACTACCGACCGTTCCCACCGCCCGCATCGCCTGCACACCACCCTCTCGCCCGCCCAGGAGGCGGTGGTGGTGGCCCTGCGCCAGTCCTTGCTGCTGCCCCTGGATGACCTACTGGCGGTGACCCGCGAGTTCCTCAACGCGGGGGTCTCGCGCTCCGGTTTGGATCGTTGCCTGCGCCGTCATGGGGTCTCGGACCTCAAAGCACTGCTGCCCCGTGACGAGAGCGGCAAGCCGGCCTATCAGCCCTTCAAAGACTATGCCCCCGGCTTTGTGCATGTCGATGTCAAGTACCTGCCGCAGATGCCCGACGAGGACCAGCGTCGCTACCTGTTCGCCGCCATCGACCGCGCCACGCGCTGGGTCTATGTTGAGATCCTGCCGGAGAAGTCCGCCGCCGGCGCCCAGGGCTTCCTGACCAATCTCCTCCAAGCCGCCGCCTTTACGATCACCAACATCTTGACCGATAACGGCAAGGAATTCACCGATCGCTGTTGCGCCACCGGCGAACGGGAACCGACGGGTAAGCATGGCTTCGATCGGATTTGTCACGCACAGCACATCGAGCACCGCCTCATCCCGCCGCGCCATCCCCAGACCAACGGTATGATCGAGCGCTTTAACGGCCGCATCAGCGAGGTCCTGGCGACCAACCGCTTTCGCTCCGGGGAGCACTTGGCGGAGACCCTTCAGCGCTATGCCAGCATCTACAATGGCTACATCCCCCAGCGCGCATTGGGCCATGTCAGCCCCCATGAAGCGCTCCAGCAGTGGTTTCAAAAGCAACCTGACTTGTTCGTTTCAAGGGTTAATAATCTCCCGGGGCTGGACAGAAAAGGCATCCCGGAGCTTTAGGTCCAACCCCCGTTACACCTTCACCGCAGACCGTCTTGAACAGCTCAAGCAGATGATCAGCCGCCAGCGGGCAGAGCAGCGCGGCCAAGAGTTGGCTGAGATCGAGGTGAGGTCTTGCTGATTGGCAATGCGTCCCGGTCCAGTTCAGATGGCGGAGACCACGAGACCCCATCCATCCTGCCGGAAATGGCCAATTCCCGTACGCTTCGGGAGGTCGTCGGCGTGGATACTAACCAGCACTGGCCCACGACTCCTTCGGAGGGGGTCAAACGTTGCCAGCGTGAGCAACTGCTGTCAGGAGTCTTGTGACAGGGATCGGGGACTGCACTAACCGCCCCCCAGGAGGGGTGCGGATTACCGTGACTGTCCAGCCCCCAACCCACACCAAACGGAACAGACCCTCGAAATGACCGAGGCGATGATTCGTCTCTGGTGCCGACAATGGGCCTATGAGTGCGCCGCTCCAAGTGCATCAGTGCTGACGCCTGAACAGATGAATGAACGCATCGAAGAACATCTCGCAACGATGCCCCGTGCCGCCGACCGACTCTATACGCGCTGGATTGCTGGGTTGCACTGATGTCTGTTGCCTTGACGGGCCAACCCTCGCTATGAATGCGAAATTCATAGCGCGGCAGGGTACATCGAAAGAAAATGAATGAGTTAGCAGTGAGCTTGCTTGGCGCGATCCTGTTAGCCGAAGTGGCAGACATAGTGATAGGGTTCGCCGATGACCTCGATGTCGAAGGACGAATTGCCTGGCACATTGAATGATTCGCCGGCGGTGCAGGTTTTCCACTCCTGGCCCTTGATCCGATAACGGCAGTTTCCAGAGACGGTTTCCATAACTTCCGGCGTACCGGTATTAAATGTCAGCGTAGCTGGCATGACCACGCCAACGCTTTTTTTCGTGCCGTCAGCGAACTGCACGGTATGGCTCACGCATTTGCCGTCGAAGTAGACATTGGCTTTCTTGATGATGGCTACGTTATCGAACTGTGTCATATCAGATTCCGCCTATTTTTTGGATGATGTTATTGGCGACGAAGCCAAACCTGCCCAAGGCCAGCACAAAGCACAGCGCGCAGGTGCCGACTTTGCCTGCCTGCGCACGGAAGACCAACTTGCGGATTCCACGCCAACTGGACACCGATTCCAGCGCAAGCTGGACACCCGTTCCACGCCAACTTGGACAGTCGGAGCGAAGCGACGCGCGGGGTGGATGCTGTTTACGCTGGGGTGGGTTCCTTCGTCAACTTTGGTTGAAGTTTGCGCAGGGATTCCCCGGCGAGGTTAAGGGGGTGGGCGTGGTGGACCAGGCGGTCGAGGATGGCATCGGCCAGGGTCGGATCGCCCAGGGCGTCCGGTTCATCGCGGAGGGCATAGTCGATCACCCCCACCGGTTCCAGGCACCAGACGACCATGAGCTGCAAGCTCTACCGTGCCTGACAAGAAAAAGGCCCGAGGGGGTGCTCCCTGGCAGGCTTAGGGAGACTCGGGCCTTTGGGCGGGAGACCTGGCCAGGCGTGCCGAGGTCTTCGCCTCAACTTCAGTCTAGCCCATCGTGAAGCCAACGCCAGTTCAACGCCATCATCCTTTCACCAGGGCCTGCTGGCTTGGCAACCGAAATCCCAAGTTGCGCACAGGGTTCACCAAAAGGCGTTCCAGAAGTCAATAGCGGGCTAGCAGGGTTTTGGCTTCTGACCTAATCCCCTGTAATTGTTCGAGTTCATCAGAGTGGCCAGTCAGTGGCCAGAACCGCACCAGCCCTTAGCGGATGCGCCCTGCGGGGCAATGGACAATGTTTATCGACAGAGTTATCCACAGTAGCTGGGGAAAACTACCTCTCACCGGTCCACTTCAGTGGCTTAGGGCCTACTTCAGACTTTGGCTGCTCACCCCCGACGCCAGATTGCTATCTCCATCCTTTCGGGAACTCGTCGAGCGATAGCGTGCGGCAAGGCACTCCCCGCCGCGCCGCTCGGGTCATGAGTGCTTCGCGTCGCGCTGAAGTCGTTGGCCGGTTCCGCCTCGGCGAGCAATTCCGTCGCCGTGGTCCATTGGCCGCCGCGCAGATCGAACCAAGTCGTCTTGAACAAACTCAAGTAGACGATCCGCCGCCAGTGGACCGAGTGCGCGGCCAAGGGTTGGCTGAGAACGGGGAGAAATCTTGCTGATTGACACTGATCCTAACGCGTCGTGCGTTGGCTAGTTCATGGTGGCTACATGGCCAGGCTATAAAAACCAAAAGGCTTAGGGTTGTTATTTCTAACCCCTTGATTTATTGG
>CAWJBI010000040.1:0-81512 GCA_963841065.1 uncultured Gammaproteobacteria bacterium
TGGCTTGGGCTCCATTGCTGCTGCGATGTATCTGATCCAGAAGGCGGATTTTAATCCATCCAATATCCATATTTTTGAGCAAAAGGGGGACAAGGATCTTCTCGGAGGAAGCTGTGATGCCTCAGAGATGATAGTGAACGACCAACCGGCGTACCTCATGCAAGGCAGTCGCATGTTTGAAGACAAGGTATATCCCTGCACCAAAGAACTGTGGTCCATTATTCCGTACAATGATAATGAATCGTGTCTACAAGACCATCAGAAGAACCGTGAAGAATGCAGAATTGACACTGTCGTTCGCCTTCTGCATGAGAATGGCAAGAAGGACACCGGATATCAACTTGGTCTCAACACGGCTGAAAGATTGAAGATGGCAAAACTTCTCGCCACACCCGAGTTTCTGATTCCAGACGGTGCGAAGATTACGGACATCTTTGGGGAAGCTTTCTTCACCAGCAATTACTGGTACATGTGGCGGTCACTCTTTGCCTTCCAGCCGTGGCATTCAGCCGTGGAAATGAAGCGCTACATGCACCTCTTCTTTCACGAGATGCCGAACATGGACACGATGGTCTCTCTGGAGCGTACTCGCTATACCAACTTCCACTCGTTCATCCTGCCCGCGCTGCGCTTCATGGAGAAGAAGGGGGTGAATTTCCACTACAACTGCAGGATCTCAGACGTAGACTTCAAGATCGGCTCCGGCGGCAAGGAGCGGTGGATTGAGCGCATCCACCTCGAGACCGAGAGCGGCGAGCCCAAGCCCTCCATCGAGGTGCGCGACACCGACCTCGTCTTCCTGACCATCGGCTCCATAATCAGCAACTCCTCGTTCGGCGCCCACGACCGTCCGGTGGACAAGCCCGCAGTCGGCAGCCAGAACCCTGGCGGAGCGTGGACGCTGTGGAAGAAAATCGCCGCCAAGCAGCCCGACTTCGGCCGCCCCGACCAGTTCCTGCGCGACATTTCGCAGTCCAAGATGATGACTTTCACCGTCACCTTCCGCGGAGGATTGTTCCAGCGCAAGTTCGAGTGGTTCGTGGAGCGCCAGATGGGTCGCCAGAGCCCGCTGCCCATCACCGCCTCTCCGTGGATCCTGCACCTCCACACGTACCGCCAGCCCTTGTTCCCCGACCAGCCCCGCGATACGTGCGTCATCTGGGTGACAGCGCTGCGGGACAACAACATCGGCACGTTCGTGAAGAAGAGCATGCCCGAGTGCACAGGTCGCGAGATCCTGGAGGAGCTGTTGGGCCACCTGCAGTTCGACCAGAACGAAGTGGAGAAGAACGAGATTCTCGACACCTCCACCTGCATCCCCTGCATGCTGCCCTACTGCATCAGCCAGTTTTTCAGCAGAGCCAAGGGCGACCGGCCTGCGGTGGTGCCGGCGGGCTCAAAGAACTTCGCGTTCCTCGGGCAGTTTGTAGAGATTCCTAACGGGATCGTGTTCACCACGGAGTACAGCGTGCTGGGCGCGATCCATGCGGTTAAGAAGTTCGTCAAGCCGTCGCTGGCGGTGCCGCCAATGTACTTCGGGCAGTACCACCCGCTCACGTGCATTGCAGTTGCGCGTGCTTTGTTCCGCTAGGTGTCCTCAGCCAGCCGGATAGTACCGGCCCCGCCGCCCGCAAGCTTCTGATTGGGGTTGTAAGCACAAGCATGCGAAATTCTTGCTGGCAGTGGATGGCTCGCTCGGGAGCGGCCCCGGAGCGACCTGCCGGAGACGTTCGGGTCCTGGAACAGCGTCTAAAAGCGTTTGAGCTGCCGCTCCAGAGACGCGGGTGCAGGTCCGCAACGGGTCGATAGCACCCCTTCGCCGCCGGGCGCTAATGCAGTGCAATCAGCGCACCGTTGGTTGCGGAGCGACCGAGGAAGCGTCGGCCGCCTCGACCATCGGGTGACGCGTGGTGGCTTCCGGCGGCTTGCCGCCAACAACGATTGCCACGGTCGACGGATCGTTGGTCTGGTTGCCCCCTCCCCGAGTGTTACCTGTCAAGGGGTCCGCAAGGGTTGCGGGTCCTGCGATCGCTCCCGGGGCACGGGATCAAGCGGGTCGGGTGTGGGTCAGTCGAACCGACGACCGATCGGCGCCCAGCGTGCTTGCTTCCATGACAACGGCAGCGGGGTCGTTACCCCCTCCGCGAAAGTGCCATGAACGCGATCACTGGGGTCCTTGGTGAACCCCAACCTCCCGCATTCCCCCCCTGAAACCGCATGTTCAGCCCTCACGCCCCGACCCCCGCATCCGGCACTCTGACGGCAAGCCAACTTCCCGTCGAAGCACTCGCCGATGCGTCTCCGCCGTCTCTCATTGCTCGCCCTCGCCGCCGCGATCCTGTCGCCACTCTGCGCCACGTCGGCCGCGCCCGCCATCACCGGGGTCGGCCCCCTGGGTGGCGGTCCATCGATCAGCCGCATGGCGCGGTTGCCGGCGGGGGGCATCCAGGCGGTCGAGACCACCGATGGACTTGGCCTGGTCCTCTTCGCCCCCCGCGAGGAGGCGAACGCCGCCGCATCGAATCTGCGTACCTATTGGCGCGAGCTGGGCTTCCAAGTCATGCCCGATCAATATTTCGCCCTGCCGTTGTTCCTGCACTGTCTGCCGTTCGGGGCGGATCGCGACGCCATCCGCCATATGATGCCTTACCGCACCCTGGCGGCCAGCCACGCCACGGCGTTGCTGCCGGTATTTGGTGATTGGAAGGGCACCGGCGAGCCGGTCCTGAATCTGGTGGGTCGCAACGGCCAGCTGATGGACGTCAACCTGTTCGACTCCCTGACCAACTACAACGCCGTGGTCGCGGCCTCCAGCGGCTCGGGCAAGAGCTTCCTCGCCAACGACCTGGAAACCGGGTTACAAAGTTACGCCGTCGGCGAGCATTTTGAGCAGTTCATTCGCGAGCAGGTAGAAGCCGGGCGTTACGCCAGCGCCAGCGAAATTGTCAGGGAAGCACTGCGCCTTCTGGAAACGCAGGAACGGTTGCGCGAGATTGAGCTTGATGAATACCGCGAGAAGGCCTTGATCACGGTTCCGGCCACGCGGTCTCGTAGGGTGGACAAGCTCAGCGCAGTCCACCAGCAACGGCGCGGGATATAGTGGACCCCATGTCCAGGACAGTTTTTCCCCGAATTTAACCCATCTTTAACATGACCCCATTGATAACACCCCAAGATGGCATCTAACCATTTGATTAGTATGTACACGATTCTAAAAATCGCAATGTAGTGCCAAGTTATTCAATAGGGTCAGAGTAAAACGGGTGCCGGGTGTCGTAACGTACCGGGATGTACATCCGTCGCACGCATACCAGTAACAGCGCCACCGGGGAGCGCTACACCACCCGCCGCCGGGTGCCGTCCGCGCGCCTGGGCGGCCGGGTGCGGCAGGTCACCCTGCTCAACCTGGGCCGCCAGTTTCGCGCTGCCGCAGGAGGCGTGGCCGGCACGCTGCGCGCGGCTGGACGGAATTGCGTACGCAGCGGCCAGGGCGCCTTGTTGGCCGGCGCCGGACCCGTCGAACGGGAGGCGCAGCGGCTGTTCGCCCGGTTGTTGGCGCGCCAAGGCGTTGCCCCGCAGACTGGCGGCCCCGCGGGCGGCGATGTGCAGGCGGTCGACGTCGACGCGCTGGAGCTGAGCCGCCCGCGCAGCGTCGGGGTGGAGTCGGTGGCGCTGTGGGCGATGGCGGAGGTGAATTTTGTCGCGCTGCTCCAAGACCTGGGGCTGAGCGGTCCGCAACGGGCGCTGATCGTGGGGGCGGTGGTTGGGCGCATGGCCGCGCCGGGCTTCGGAACGAGCGACCCACCGTTGGCTGAGCGAGCGCAGTGCGTTGGGGGAATTGCTGGAGGTCGACTTCGCGACCCTCCCCCTGGCACCGTTCTACCGCGCGGCGGACCTGCCCGCGCCGAGCCGGCGCAGCTGGCGATCATCCAGGCGCTGGGCAGCGATCCAGCCCGGGAGGGATACAGAAAATGCTTGTCTGAATCGTCCGGTTTCACAGAATTTCACGAATGTAGTGCCACTGAGCGATTTTTCCCGCTGTAAGCGTATGATCTTAAGAGAGAAATAATCTGAGGTGTTAAACTTGGGCTAGCTGTCAAGCCCCTGGAGATTATTAAGCTCTGAAACGAACAACTCTGGTTGCTCTTGCTGCCACTGCTGGAGGGCTTCTGTCGGGCTGAAGTGCCGGAGCGCCCGCTGCGAAATGTGGTCATTGTCGACGTTGACTTCGCGTTGCCAGGTCTCCGCCAGAGGTCCCCAGAGCGGCAGCGGCTCATCGCCAGGACCTCGCCGATGCGCCCGTTGCGTTGCAGCGCGCCACCCTGGCAGGGTTTTGGGGATGGCGGGGCGGGATGAGGCGGTGCCCCCGGTCCTCGCAGAGCCAGTCCCAGCCCTGCTGACCGGTCGGTTGACGCTAGCCGGTGGCGCGGCAACGTTCGGTGAACGCCTAGCCGTTATCGGTCAGGATTGGAGTGATCTTGAAGGGCGCGGCCTGGAGGAGGTTGGCCAGGAAACCTTGGGCGCGCAGTGCGCGGACTGCTCCGGGAGACTCTCGACCTAGACCCAGCGCGTGGCACGGTCGCTGGCGGCGAGCAACCGCGACATCCTGGACACCTCCGTCCTTGCGGTGCTCGCCGGCTACCAGGGCTATGCCCACATGAGCGCCCTGCACGCGCGCACGGCGACACCATCAACGCGCCGCTGTTGGAGAGGAAGACCCTGGTCAGCGAAGACTCGGTACGACCGCAACCTGGGCCAGATGGATGAGGCCTAGGGGGTCCAATAGGCTCCAGGACCATCTGGATGCTGGTGTCGCCCCGCCTCAGTGAGCCGTGGATTCTCGACTGCGAGGTCATGGTCAAGCCCCTCTATGGTCGCCAGGAGGGAGCGAAAAAAGGCTACAACCCGCACAAACCCGGCCGGTCGTCGCACCCATACCATATTTATTTTATCGCTAACCTGCGGCTGATCCTTGATGTCGACGGAGGAGTTGAGTAAGCCCCGACGATGTTGTGATCGCGGCGGCGGATGGCGACTTATAATGTATGTCGTAGGCCTGCTCGAACAGGAACCTCTGTAAACCAAGTCTCCCCAGCGCCAGCTGAACGCCGCGGCAGGGATGACCGGTCCGAACCCGAGGAGTTGCTCCATGCGCATGGCCATGCGGTTTTTGCTCCCTTTGACCCTGGTCCTGGGGGGACTGGCCTGGGCCGTCACCCCCCTGCTGGGGGAACTGCTCGAACGCTGGCTGCGCACCGACGTGGAGATGCGCTCCTCGCTGGTGTTCGACTCCATTGGGGAGAGCCTGCCACGGCTGACCAAGGACCCCGTCGGCCTGCGCATCGACGCCCTCTTCACGCGCCTGGCCCGCGACGAACGGCTCCTGGCGGTCGGCTTGTGCAACCCCGAGGGCCGGCTGCTGAACCACTCCCCCACCTGGCCCCTGGGCCTGGCATGCCCGCCCCCGCCACCCCCGCCCGTGCCCCCCGCCACCGCGCCGGCGGCCCGCTATCAGACCGAGTCCTGGGGCGGTGGCAGCCTGCTGATCGCGGCCTTCCCCTTGCGGGAGGAAGGGCTGGACCTGGGCCAACTGGTCATACTCCACGACCTCAGTTTCATCGAGCGCCGCAGCGCCAATCTGGAGCGCTATCTGATGGTCTTTCTGGGGGTCCTGGGGCTCCTGGTGGCGGGCCTGACGGCGATCGTCGCCCGGCTGACCCTGAGGGACTGGCTGCGGGCGGTGCGCCAGGGCCTGGCCTCCGCCTCGACGGGGGGCGCGCCCGACCCCAGCCTGGCCCCCGAGATCGCCGCCCTGGTGCGGGACGCACGAGAGGCCTTGCGCGATCTGGAACTGCCACGGGGCCTCGCCGACGCCATCCGGGTCGACTGGACCCCCGAGAGCCTGCGCCGGCTGCTCAAATCCGAACTACCCGACGCCCAGGTGATCGTCGTCTCCAACCGCGAACCCTATATCCATGTCCGCGGAGAGGATGAATCCATCCATATCCAGCACCCGGCGAGCGGCCTGGTCACGGCCCTGGAGCCCATCCTGCGCGCCTGCGGCGGGACCTGGATCGCCCACGGCAGTGGCAACGCCGATGCCGAGACCGTGGACGGCAAGGACCACATCCGGGTCCCGCCGGAGGCCCCGAGTTATGACCTGCGGCGGGTCTGGCTCTCGGACGCCGAGCAGGAAGGCTACTATTACGGCCTGGCCAACGAGGGGCTCTGGCCCCTCTGTCATATCGTCTTCGTCCGGCCGACCTTCCGTGCCGCGGACTGGGACCAGTATGTCGCCGTCAACCGCAAATTCGCCGAGGCGGTCGTCGCGGAGGCCCGCACCCCCAATCCGGTGGTGCTGGTTCAGGACTACCACTTCGCCCTCCTGCCCCGCATGGTGCGCGAGCGCCTCCCGGAGGCCACCCTCATCACCTTCTGGCACATCCCCTGGCCCAACCCGGAGGTCTTCGGCATCTGCCCCTGGCGGGAGGAGATCCTGCGCGGGCTCCTGGGCAGCACCATCCTGGGCTTCCACACCCAATTCCACTGCCTGAACTTCCTGGATTCGGTGGACCGCTTCCTGGAGTGCCGCATCGACCGGGAGCACAGTACCGCCGCCTCCGGCGGGGGCATCACCCTGGTCAAGCCCTATCCCATCTCCATCGCCTGGCCACCCCCGGCCCTGGCCAGCCAGCCCAGCGTGAGCGACTGTCGGGCTCGAGGTCCGCCAGGCCCAGGGGCTGGCCCCCGACGCCCTGCTGGCGGTGGGGGTGGAGCGCTTCGATTACACCAAGGGCATCGCCGACCGCTTCCGCGCCATCGAGACGCTGCTGGAGCAGCATCCGGAGTGGCTCGGCCGGCTGACCCTGCTGCAGATCGCGGCCCCCAGCCGCAGCCAGTTGCCCAGCTATCGCCTGACTCAGGAGGAGGCCGAGGCCCTGGCCAGTGCCGTCAACCAGCGCTTTGGCCGGCCCGGATTGGCAGCCCATCCGGCTGGTGCCACGCCATCACGAGCCGGAAGAGGTCTTCAGCCTCTTCCGCGCCGCCGACCTCTGCCTGGTGTCCAGCCTGCACGACGGCATGAACCTGGTGGCCAAGGAGTTTGTCGCCGCCCGGGACGACGAGGACGGGGTCCTGGTGTTGAGCGCCTTCGCCGGCGTTTCCCGCGAATTGCAGGAGGCCCTCATCGTCAATCCTTTCGACAGCCAGGCCATGGCGGAGGCCATCCATCGCGGTCTGCTCATGCCGCTGGATCAGCGCCGGGCGCGCATGCGCCTGATGCGCTCCATGGTCAGCGAGAACAACGTCTATTTCTGGGCCGCGCGCATGTTGCTGACGGCGGCGCGTCTGCGTAAGCGGGCGCGCATCCAGGCGCAGATCGACGCAGTGGCGCGGCCTTTTGTCCTGGGGCGGCGGCGGGAGACGCGCCGATGAGGGCACCACCGCCAGCCCTGACGGACCGCCCGGATTGGCCGGACGCCTGGACCCTCTTCCTGGATATCGACGGCACCCTGCTGGAGTTGGCGCCGCGCCCGGAACTGGTGATGGTACCGCCCGACCTGCCGGCCCGCCTGTGGCCGGCTCGCCGACGCCCTGGGGGGCGCCCTGGCCCTGGTCAGTGGCCGGCCCCTGGCCACCATCGACTGGCTCTTCCCCGTTGGCCTGGACGCGGTCGGGACCCATGGCGCCGAGTGGCGCCTGGGCGGCCAGGTCGGCGAGGTCACCCCCGCCGGCCGGGTGCCCTTGGCGGCGATCGCGCGCGCCCTGGAGGAACCCTTGCGCCACCTGCCCGGGGTCTGGCTGGAACCCAAGCCCAAAAGCCTGGCGCTGCACTTCCGCGCCGCCGCGGCCCTGGAGACCCAGGCCCTGCGCCTGGCCCGAGAGGCGGTCCGGACCCTGGGACCAGACTACCGGCTCCAGGCCGGTAAGCAGGTGGTGGAGATCCTCCCGGCTACCGCCGGCAAGGGTGCCGGCATCCGCCGCTTTCTGGCCAGCCCGCCCTACGCCGGCCGCACCCCCATCTTCGTCGGCGACGACCTGACCGACGAGGACGGCTTTGCCGCCGTCAACGCCCTGGGCGGCATGTCCGTTCGGGTGGGGGCGGGCGACGACACCCAGGCCCGCCATGTCGTTGGCGACGCCCGCCGATCTGCGCCACTGGCTTGCGGCCCTGGCGGCCAGCCTGAAGGCTTGACCAGGCCCAATTGCCCACGGAGATGAGCATGAATCCCACGCACCCAACCTGCAACCTGGAACTCGGCGTCATCGGCAACGGCACCCTGGCGGCCCTCATCGACCCGGCGGGGACCATCCTCTGGTGTGGCTTCCCGCGGCTGGACGGGGACCCCATCTTCTGCGCCCTGCTCGGGGGCACTCAGCCCTATCGTCCCCAGGAGCCGGACAACGGCGGCTATTTCGCCCTGGAGCCGGCGGGGGGACTGGCCAGCAGCCACCAGGAATATCGACTCAACTCGGCGGTGCTGGTGACCCGGATCGAGGACCGGGAGGGCAACGTCGCGGAGATCACCGATTTCGCCCCCCGCTTTCACCAGTTCGACCGCATCTTCCGCCCCCCCACCCTGGTGCGGCTTATCGTGCCGGTCAAGGGTCTGCCTCGGCTGCGGGTGCGGCTGCGCCCGCGGTTCGCCTATGGCCAGGAAACACCCCAACTCACCCTCGGTTCCAACCATATCCGCTACGCCAGCCACTCCAACGCCCTGCGCCTGACCACGGATGCCGCCCTGTCCTACCTGGTCGAGGAGACACCCTTTGTCCTGGATCGGCCGCTGCATTTCATCCTCGGCGCCGACGAGAGCCTGGGCGCGGGCATCGGCGATACGGCACGCTCCTTTCTGGAGCGGACCCTGGAGCATTGGCACAGCTTGGGTCCGGTCCCTGTCCATCCCCTTCGAGTGGCAGGACGAGGTCATCCGCGCCGCCATGACTCTCAAGCTCTGCAGCTTCGAGGAGACGGGGGCCATCGTCGCCGCCCTGACCACCTCCATCCCCGAGGCGCCGGGCAGCGAGCGCAACTGGGACTACCGCTTCTGCTGGCTGCGCGACGCCTATTTCGTCGTCAGCGCCCTCAATCGCCTGGGCGCCACCCGCTCCATGGAGGAATACCTCGGCTACATCACCGACATCGTCGGCGAGAGCGTGGACCGGCGGCTGCGGCCCTGCTATGGCATCACCCGCCGCGCCGACCTGCGGGAACGCATCGCCCCCGGCCTGCTGGGTTACCGGGGCATAGGACCGGTACGGGTCGGTAACCAGGCCCATCTCCAGGTCCAGAACGACGTCTATGGCAGCGTCATCCTCGCCGCCACCCATGCCTTCTTCGACCGCCGCCTGCCGCTGGCCGGCGACCAGGTGCTGTTCGAGCGGCTGGAGGAACTGGGCCGGCTGGCGGTCGCCGTCTTCGACCAGCCGGACGCCGGCCCCTGGGAGCTGCGCAACAAGCCCGCCGTCCATACCTTCTCGGCGGTCATCTGCTGGGCCGGCTGCGACCGCCTGGCGCGCATCGCCTCCCGGCTGGCGCTGCCCGAGCACGCCGTCCAGTGGCGCCGGGAGGCCGATCGGCTGCACGCGGTCATCAGCCGCCGGGCCTGGAATCCGGACCTCGACAGCTTCGTCGCCACCTTCGAGGGCGACCACCTGGATGCCAGCCTCCTGCTCCTCGGCGAACTGGATTTCCTGACGGCGGACGACCCGCGTTTTGCCGCCACCGTCGATGCCATCGGCCGCCACCTGATGCGCGGTGACCTCCTGCTGCGTTACGGCGTGGAAGATGACTTCGGCCGGCCGGAGACGGCCTTCACCATCTGTACCTTCTGGTACATCGACGCCCTCGCCTTATTGGGCCGCCGTGACGAGGCGCGCCGCCTCTTCGAAAGCCTGCTCCAGCGGCGTAACGCCCTGGGCCTGCTCTCCGAGGACATCCACCCGGAAACGGGCGAGCTGTGGGGCAACTATCCCCAGACCTATTCCCTGGTGGGGCTGATCAACTGCGCCATGCGCCTCTCGCGCACCTGGGATGAGGCACTTTGATCCCCGAAGGTTTTATGACAGTGCGGTAACAAAGCGTAACATTTTGGGTCTTGTTATATTAGTATCCACTGATATACTAACCCTCAATCCAACCCAACTCCCATTTAGGAGAACAAAAATGTTAGGTGTTATCGCTGCAATCGCTCTGGTCATCGGTGGTGTCTCAACCGGCGTCGTGGTCTCTGAAGAGAACTCCCTTAGCCAGTCCCAGGCTTCCGTGGTTTCGGTGCAAACGGTTAAGACCCAGGACCCGGTCTTTGGAAGCTGACATAACAACTTCTACCCCCTGTCAAACAAGCCCCGCTTTCGGGGCTTTTTTTATGCTGGCAGACTGCTACGCTGGCTTTGTGGTAACAAAAAACCAAGGAGGAGTGCTACCCTGGAGAAGCTCTACTACGAGACCAATCCATCGGGGCGGCGGAGTCTGCTCGCCGCTGCCAGACGTTGCTCACCCGGCTGGATCCCGGCGGGGCCCCGCCCACAAGGTCTCATCCTGACGAGCCAGAGACCACCGCCCTTTGGTTTGTGGATCGGAAAAGGTGACTCTATAGTGGGCGAGTCGCGATTGATATTTCTCATCCTTAACGGGAAATATTCTGACCTGAAGCAACAAAAGGCCTGCTTAGGTGAAACAGACCTTGATGATTGAGTAATATAAGTTCCCGCTAATGCAATTCGGGAGATGGTACCTTGGACGACACCCTGAAACGACTTCTGGAAGCCGAGATGCGTGCCGAGGGCCTGGCGCAGCAGGCGGAGGAAGAGGCTGAGCGCCTGGTTCAGGCGGCGGTGGCCGAGGCCAAGGCCCAGGAAGAGCGGTTCCGTGCCCGCATTCCGGACTTGCACAAGGGCTACATCCAGAAATCCGAGGAGCGCGCCGAGCAGACGATCGCCGAACTCAAGCGCCGCTATGACGAGCGCCATATCCAGCTCCGCAATATGGCGGAGGAACGGGAGGAGGATGCCCTGGTGGCGGCCTTCGACCTCCTTTTGGCGGCGGACTGAAGGTGGACTGAATCCGGACTCACCTCGACAGGCCTCCAGAATCAGTCACGCAGCAGCCATGCAACACTCGGCACACCAGGCCTATCTCAACACCCGCGTCTCGGCGATGGCGACGCGCCTGCTTGCGCCTGGCACCCTGGCGACCCTGGCCCATCGCCCCCTGGAAGAACTGGCGAAAGCCTTCGGGCTGACGGCGGCCCTGGACAGTCAACTCCCGGTCAAAACCCGCAGCCGGGCGGTAGAGCAGGCCTTGATCAAGACCTTGCTCTCGGAATTGCGCATCCTGATCCTGCCCATGTCGGCGATCGAGCGGACCCTGGTCCTCGACTGGGGTCGTCACTATGCCTTGTCCAATCTCAAGACCCTCATCCGCGGCAAACTCTTCGACCTGGATCGCAAGGAGATCGCCGCCAACCTCTACGAACTCCCGCCCAACCTGCGGCTGCCCCAACAGGATCAGCTTTTCCAGGCCGAGAATGTGCTCGAACTGCTGCGCCAGTTGGAGGGAGGCCCCTACAGCATCATTGCCCGCCAGGCCCGGGAGGTCTATGAGCGCAAGCACGAACCCTTTGCCCTGGAGGCGGCCATCGACCAGCGTTATCTGACCGGTCTGGTGCGCGAGATCGCCCCCTTCGAGGACACGGGTGCCCATTCCCTGCGTCACCTGATCGGGGCTGTCCTCGACCGGGTGGATATCCTCTGGCTGCTGCGCTTTCGTTTCTCCTACAAGCTCTCGCCCAGCGAGACCTTCTTCCAGTTGGTCCCCTCCCTGGGGCGGATGCACCGCGACCGCCTGCTGGCCCTGGTCAATCTGGGGACCTTCGCCCAGGTGCTGGCGGCCCTGCCGGCGCCACTGGATGCCAAGCTCGCCGGGAGCCTGGATCTGGTGGATGTCCAACGGCGGCTGAACGCCCATGTCCGCGAGGAAGCCCGGCAGGTCATCAGCCGCGGTCATTCCGGCGTCGCCCGCGCCCTGGCCTATCTGATCCAGCGGGAACAGGACCTGCTCGCCCTCTTCTCCCTGTTCCAGGGACGACTGCTCGAGCTCCCCACGGAGCTGGTGGAGATCGCCATCGAGGTAGCGAATCCCCGCTGCCCCATGAACACCGGCAGGGCGGCCTGAGCCATGGATAAGCTCACCTTGTCCCCCACCCGGCACCCAAGCCAGGGGTAAAAGCGGATGTTGCGGCCAACCCCCATGAAGCACGTCCGCATCCTGGTCCTGGGCGAGGATCTGCCCCAGGCCTCCCTGACCCTGGCGGAACTGGAGAGCTTCCACGCCGACGCCCGCGCGCCGGAACATGACGACCTCGATGGCCAGCCCGGCCTCCCCTACCGCGACACCTGGCGGCAAGCCAGTTCCCGCCTGGAAAAGATCACCAAGTTGATCCCCCTCCCGACCGAGGGCGCGCCGCTCAACCCCCGCGTCATCCCCGAGGAAGAATTGGTGGAGACCAATAACTGGCTGGGCGGTGTCTGGGAGGAGACCTCCCATTACGAAGAGCAATTCCGCGCCATCGATGACGAGGATCGTCTGATCCGGGAACAACAGTCGGCCCTGAGCAATTTCGAGGATCTCAATATCGACCTGGGGATGCTGCGCAGCAAGACGCGCTTCCTGGATTTCTATGTGGGTGTCGTCCCCTACGCCAACGTGCGCCAACTCGAAGGGGCGGTGGGCCTGGCGGATCACCTGCTCTTTCAGTACATGGTGACCGGCGATGATGCCCATGTCGTCATTGTCGGCCCCAGCGGGGACAAGGAGGCCCAACTCGAATCCGTGCTGCGCAGCGCCGGCTTCCGCCACCTGCCCATCCCACCGGAGCTGGACCACGAGCCCCAGGTGATGCGCGCCGAACTGACCCGCCGCCGCGAGGCCACCACCGCCCAACGCCAGGCCTTGAGCCAACGGCTGACGGACTGGTCCGCCGGTCTCCTGGAGCGCCTGCTCGCCAGCCGCGAGATACTGCGTCTGGCGGAGCCCCTGGTCCAGCTGGATGCCGCCATCCGCGGCCGCGGCGCCCTGGCCCATCTCACCGGCTGGGTCCCGGCGGCCGCGGTGAAGAAACTGGAGACGCGTCTGCGCGAGACCCTGAGCCTGCCCTTTGCCCTCACCAGCCGCGACCCCCTGCCGGAGGAAAGGTCCCTGGTGCCGACGGTGCCGACCCGCAAGCGCCTCCTGGCACCCTTTGCCCTACTGGTCCATCAATATGGCATCCCGCGTTACGGCGAGGTCGATCCCACCCCCCTGTTCGCGGCCACCTTCCTGCTCATGTTCGGGACCATGTTCGGCGATGTGGGCCAGGGCGCCGTCATCGCCGGGCTGGCCTGGTATTTTCGCGCCCGCTTGGGGCGCTTCTACCTTTTCGGCCTCATGGCGGGTGCCTCCTCCATGATCTTCGGCCTGCTGTTCGGCAGCGTCTTCGGCTTCGAGCACTGGCTGCCGGCCCTCTGGATGTCGCCCCTGCACGACCCCCTGCTCATGCTGCGGCTGGCCCTGGGCTGGGGCGTCCTCTTTATCGCCCTGGCCTGCGTCCTGGCCATCTACAATCGTGCCGTGATCGGCAACTGGCTGGGGGCCATCTTCGGCCAGCACGGCCTGGTCAACCTCATCTTCTACCTGGCCCTGGCCTGGGGCGGTCTGAGCGTCGGCCAGGGTCAGGGCTTCGGTCCCGGCCCCACCCTGCTGATCCTCCTCTCCCTCGGCGCCCTGGCCTGGCACGGCTGGGGGCACCTGGATGCGCCCATCTCGGAAAAGGTGCTGGTGGTCTTCATCGAGACCCTGGAGACCATCGTCGGCTATGTCTCCAACACCCTCTCCTTCCTGCGCGTGGCGGCCTTCAGCCTCAACCACGCGGCCCTGGCCCTGGCCGTCTTCACCCTCGCCGGCATGATGGGGCCCTTTGGCCATGGCGTGACCCTGGTCTTGGGCAATGTCTTCATGATCGTCCTGGAGGGTGGCATCGTCCTGATCCAGGTGCTGCGTCTGGAGTTCTACGAGGGGTTCGCGCGCTATTTCTCCGGCGATGGCCACGCCTTCACCCCGCTGCGGCTGGGGCCTGCCCCGGGGGAAAAGCCATGAAGAGAGCCCCGGCACCCCAATTCCACCTCGTCAGGTTCGGACCCGGCGCCCTTAACCCATTTTGCCCTAACCCGCTCTAGCAACACAGGAGTTCATCATGTACTGGCTCGTCGGCCTCATGTCCTTCGCCATCCTCGGCCTCATCATCGGCGGCCTGGTCCTCGAGTTGCGCCCGGCCCTCGCCGGCCGCATTCGACCCTGGTACGCACCGGCCATGGGTACCCAACTCGTAACCTTCGTGGTAGCCCAACTGGGCCTGCTGGTCCTGGGCATCAACGACGCCTTCGCCCAGACCGGAGAGGTAGTGGCGGTGGTGAACGAGATCTCCACGGGCATGGGCCTGGCCATCATCGGCGCCGGCATCCCCACCGCCCTCTCGACCATCGGCGCCGGCATCGCGGTGGGACCCATCGGGGCCGCCTCCCTGGCCGCCATCACGGAGAAGCCGGAGAATCTGGGCCGGACCCTCATCTACCTGGGCCTGGCGGAGGGTATCGCCATTTACGGCCTGGTGGTCAGCATCCTGCTGCTGAACAAGATCCCTTAGTCGCCGGGAGCCAGGCCCATGGCCAGCGAGACGAACACCGGACAGGTCACCCGCATGCTCTTCCTGGGCGACGAGAGCCTCGCGGACGGCTTCCGCATGATCGGCTTCGAGACCCACCCGGACCCGAGCCACGAGGAGGTGGACCAGCTCTTCCAGGACCTGATCCGCCGCGGCGACAAGGCCTTCGCCATCGTGGAGGAGACCCTGATGCGGGCCAAAATTCCGGGCCTGGAGCGGGTACGCGCCGAGGGCGGACGTATCGTCGTGACCGCCGTGCCGCGCCTGAAGGGGCCACACCGCCTGGCCAGCGACGTGGCCGATCGACTCGACGCCATGTTCGGCAAGGCCGCGGGGGCGACATGACCGCCCCCTCCCCGGCGGGTCCGCCGCGACCAGGCCCCATCCTTTTTGGATATTGCACCCCTAGCCAAACTTGCACGGGATTCATCGTGAACCAGGTAGAAGAACTCGAACGGGCCCTCATCGCCCGCGCCGAACGACTCGCCAGCGCTTACCGGGAAATGACCCAGCGCAGCCGCGACACCATCCTGCGCGAGGCGGCGGAGCGCCTTCGGCTGCGCGAGCAACGCGAGGAGTCCATCGCCCGCTCCCTGGGGGAACGGGCTTTCCGCCAGCAGGTCCAGGCCAGCGAACTGCGAATGCAGAGCCAGCTCGACCGGGTGCGCTGGAACCTGGTGACGGACGTGGAGGGCCGACTGCACGAGCGGTTGCAAGCCTATATGACGGACGAGGCGGCCTACAACCTGACCCTGGAGCACTATCTGATTCAGGCCGCGGCGGCGATCGAGGCCGAGGAACTGGTGGTCGAGGTCAATGCCCACGACCGCCAGCGCCTAGCGCCCCAATGGGAGGCCCTCGCCCACCGCATCGCGCCGGACAAGCAGCTGCGCCTGGCGGAACATCCCATCCCTTGCCTGGGCGGCGCGCGGGTCGCGAGCGCGGACAACCGCATCCGGGTCGACAACACCTTCGAGGGCCGAATGGAACGGCTGCGCGCCAGGATCCAGCAGGTCATCCTGGAGCGGCTGCTGCCTGGCGGCCTCGACACCGGCAACCTCTTCGGCGGCTGACATCATGAGCGAACCCACCCGCACCGGCTATATCCGCGAGATCAATGGCCCCATCGTCACCATCGTCCTGCCCGGCGTCCGTAATGGCGAGCAGGTACGGATCGGCGAACTGGGGCTGTTCGGGGAGGTCATCTCCCTGCGCGGCCAGGAGGCCATCGTCCAGACCTACGAATCCACCGACGGTGTGCGCCCCGGCGAACCCGCCACCGGCCTGGGCTGGCCCCTGTCGGTGGAACTGGGCCCCGGGCTGCTCGGCGGCATTTTCGACGGTGTCCAACGCCCCCTGGAAAAGATCGCCCTCCAATGCGGCGATTACATCAACCGCGGCCTGAACATAGCGGCCCTGGACCGCGCCCGGATCTGGGAGTTCGAACCCAATCCCAAGCTGGAGCCCGGCCATAAAATTGGCCCCGGCACCGTCCTCGGCACGGTCCAGGAGACCCAGACCATTCTGCACCGCATCCTGGTGCCCCCGACCCTGAGCGGCGAACTGGAAGAGATCGCCCCCGCTGGGGACTACGACCTGGAAAAGACCATCGGCCGGCTACGCGACGCCCAGGGCCATAGCCATCGCCTCAAGCTTTTCCACCGCTGGCCAGTGCGCAAGCCCCGCCCCTACCTGCGGCGCGATGACGGCATCGCCCCCCTCATCACGGGCCAGCGCGTGATCGACAGCTTCTTCCCCCAACTCAAGGGCGGCAAGGGGGCGGTCCCGGGGCCCTTCGGGGCCGGCAAGACGGTGGTGCAGCAGCAGGTGGCCCGCTGGTCCAACGCCGACATCGTCATCTATGTCGGTTGCGGCGAGCGCGGCAACGAGCTGGTGGACGTGCTGGAGACCTTCCCCCAGCTCGACGACCCCTACTCCGGCCGCAAGCTGATGGAGCGCACCCTGCTGGTGGCCAACACCTCCAACATGCCGGTGGTGGCACGGGAGGCCTCGGTCTACGTCGGCATCACCATGGCCGAGTATTACCGCGACATGGGCTACGACGTGGTCATGCTGGCAGACTCCACCAGCCGCTGGGCCGAGGCCCTGCGCGAGGTCTCGGGCCGCCTGGGTCAGATGCCGGTGGAGGAAGGCTACCCGGCCTACCTGGCCTCGCGCCTGGCCGCCGTTTACGAGCGCGCCGGCCGGGTCGAGACCCACGGCGCGGGCTCCGGCTCCGTGACCCTGATCGGCGCCGTCTCGCCCCCGGGCGGCGACTTCTCCGAACCGGTCACCAGCCATACCAAGGACATCATCGAGACCTTCTGGGCCCTGTCCAAGGAGCTGGCGGACGCCCGCCACTATCCCAGCATCGATTGGGTGACCAGCTTCTCCGGTCACGTCCACACCGCCGCGGAGTGGTGGCACAAGGAGATCAGCCGCGACTGGGAGCGCCGCCGCACCGAGGCCCTGGCCCTGCTGGCCCGGGACGCCGAGCTGTCGCGCATCGTCAACCTGGTGGGCCCCGAGGCCCTGTCCTCCGCCCAGCGCTGGGAGTTGGAGGGGGCGGCCCTCATCAAGGAGGGCGTGCTCCAGCAGAGCGCCCTCGACGAGGTGGACACCTTCTGCTCGCCACGCAAGCAGTTCGCCCTGCTCGACCTGGTGATCTTTATCTTCAAGCGCGGCGCCACCCTGATCGAACTGGGCGTGCCGGTGCAGGAGCTGCAACAACTGCCCCTCATGGCCAGGGCACGGCGCTGCAAGTCCATGTTCAACAGCGAGCAGGTGGACCAGATCGAGGCCCTGCGGGAAGAGGTCGGACGCGTCTTCGAGAAGATGCGCCTGGAATACGCCAAGCCCGACGAGGCCGCCACCAACGCATAGGCTGGGAATTCGCCATGAGCATCAAAGAATACCGCACCGCCGCCGAGGCCCGCGGCGGCCTGCTGGTCATGAAACGCACCCCCGGGGTCGCCTTTGGCGACCGGGTCCTGATCCGGGATCACGCCGGCACCCGACGCAATGGCCAGGTCATCCGCGCCGCCGACGACGAGACCCTGATCCTGGTCTTCGAGGGCACGGATGACCTGGACCTGGAGTCCACCTGGGTGCGCTTCCTGGACGAACCGGTGGAGATCGCCCTGTCGCCGGAGTTGCTGGGCCGGGTCTTCAACGGCCTGGGGGAGCCCAAGGATGACCGGCCGCCGATCCTGTCCAATATCCGCCGCCCGGTCACCGGTGCCGCCATCAATCCGGCGGCGCGCACCTATCCGCGCGAGTTCATCCAGACCGGCATCTCCACCATCGACGGCCTCAACAGCCTGGTGCGGGGTCAGAAGCTGCCGATCTTCTCGGGCTCGGGCCTGCCCCACAACCGCCTGGCCGCCCAGATCGTCCGCCAGGCCCGCCTCAAGGACGAGGACACCAGCTTCTCCATCGTCTTCGCGGCCATGGGCGTCTCCTACGCCGACGCCAAGTTCTTCCGCGACGAGTTCGCCAGTTCCGGCGTGCTGCGCAACGTGGTCATGTTCATCAACCTGGCGGACGACCCGCCGGTGGAGCGCCTGACCCTGCCCCGCACCGCCCTCACCGCCGCCGAGTACCTGGCCTACGACCTGGACCGCCACGTCCTGGTGGTCATGACCGACATGACCTACTACGCCGAGGCCCTGCGCGAGGTCGCCACCGCCAAGGGCGACGTACCGGCGCGCAAGGGCTATCCCGGCTATCTCTACTCGGACCTCGCCGAGATCTACGAGCGCTGCGGGCGCATCCACCAGCGCCACGGCTCCATCACCATGATGCCGGTGGTGTCCATGCCCTCGGACGACATCACCCACCCCATCCCGGACCTGACGGGCTACATCACCGAGGGCCAGATCGTGCTGTCGCGGGAGCTGCACAACCAGGGCATCTACCCACCGGTGCACATCTCGCCGAGCCTGTCGCGCCTCATGAAGGATGGCATCGGCAAGGACGACACCCGCGAGGACCACCCCCGGGTCGCCGCCCAGCTTTACGCCCTCTATGCCCGCGCCCTGGAGACCCGCAACCTGGCCTCCATCATCGGCGCCGATGAGCTGTCGGAGCGCGACAAGCGCTTCCTGCGCTTCGCCGACGCCTTCGACCAGCGTTTCGTCGGCCAGGGGGAGGCCGAGGACCGCTCCATCGAGGCCACCCTCAACCTGGCCTGGGAACTCATGTCCAGCTTCCCGCGCGATATGCTGACCCGCCTGAGCGAGACCGACCTGGCCAAGTACCACCAGGGCTCCGATTGATGGCCGGGCGGACGGACTGACATGGCCCAACAACTCATCAAGGTCCCGCCGACCAAGAACACCCTGCTGAAGCTCAAGAAGCAGGTCAAGTTCCTGGAAGAGGGCCACGACCTGCTCGAACGTAAGCGCGAGCTGCTGACCCGCCTGGTCTATGAGCGCATCGGCGAGTACCGGCGGCTGCGCCAGGAGGCGGAGGCGGCCGTGGCGGAGGCCTACCGCTGCCTGTCCATCACCCATCTGCGCATGGGCAGTCGCGGCATCAATCAGGCCGCCCTGGGCTCCGAGCTGGCCCTGCGGGTCGATATCCTGCCGCGCCGCAGCCTGGGGGTTGAGTACCCGGCGGTCTCCGCCGAGCGCCTCCCCCTCAAGCCCGTGGGCCTGCTGGGCACCGACGCCAGTTTCGACAACACCCGCGCCAACCTGGCGGACCTGGCCGTCACCCTGGCCCGCCTCGGGGAGGTGGAGATCGCCCTCCACCGCCTGATGGAGGAGCAGCGCAAGGCCCAAAAGCGCGTCAACGCCCTTAAATACAACATCATCCCCCTCTACCGCCGCACCATCCATTTCATCCAGTCCTCCCTGGAAGAGGAGGAACGCAACACCCTGTTTCAGGTCAAGCGATTGCGGGAAAGGGCCCAGGCCTGAGCCAGGCCCGGGGTCTATGCCCCGAGACTCCGGACCCTCGCCACCGGGTCATTTCAGCCCAGGCACCTTGAATGCCGCCTGGCGCATATCGCCGAAGAAGGAGGGGTCAAGCTGCTCCAGTACATCCGCGTTCAGGTCCAGAAACTGCCGCTTATTTTCGATCGGGATCAGTGCCCGCTTGCCGCCGTTGTCCATGGCGACCTGGAGGGGCTCGGTGAGAAATCGCACGGGCTTGATGTTGCCCTGGATGCTCAGGTCGCCGAGCACCAGCAGTGCGGGCTGCGGCGGTGCCTTGCGCAGCGCCGAGTAGGCGGCAACGAAGAAGGCAACGCCTATCTCCGCCTCGACTTCGTTACCTGTCAAGCCCCGGGAGTTGGCGCAAGCGCGGGGGTTCCCCGTGACGGATGAGGCCTTCCGTGCCTACTGCACCGTAGCCCAGTAGTCGGGCGAGATTCGTGCCGGTTCGCTCAACTCCGGGCCGGCCTATTGAGGGCGGTTGACCCCATGACGGGTTGCCGCGTCGCGGCGCGCTGGTTAGGATGGACGGAGGCTGGCTTGCAGGCTAATCCGCGATCAAAAACATGACTGAACACTTTGAGGATACCGGCTTTATCCCCCTGAATATCGCCGTCCTGACGGTCTCGGACAGCCGGGGGGAGGCCGATGACAAATCCGGGGCCCTGCTGCGCGACAAGGCCGAGGCCGCTGGCCACCGGGTGGCGGCGCGCGAGATCGTGCCCGATGATATCTATCGGATGCGGGCCGTCTTTTCGCGCTGGATCGCCGATCCCGACATCCAGGTGGTCCTGGCCACGGGCGGCACGGGTGTCACCGGTCGTGACAGCACGCCGGAGGCCATCGAGCCCCTCCTCGACAAGCGCATCGAGGGCTTCGGCGAACTCTTTCGGGCCCTCTCCCGGGAGGAGATCGGCATCGCCAGCATCCAGTCCCGCGCCCTCGGCGGCCTGGCCAACGGCACCTTCATTTTCTGCCTGCCGGGCTCCAGCGGCGCCTGCCGCACGGCCTGGGACCAGATCCTGGCACCCCAGCTCGACCACCGCACCCGGCCCTGCAACTTCGCCCAACTACTGAAGCGGGTGCTGGAAAAGTAATTCCCGCCCGGTGACCGAGATCGACACATGACCAGCGCCCCTGATTGTTGCCGCGCGGACCCGGCCGGGTCCCAGGCCCTCCTGAGTAAGGCGGAGGCCGTGACCCGTCTCTTGGCCCAGGCCGTTCCCGTCCAGGATTTTGAACAGCTCCCCACCTTGGAGGCCCTGGGACGCATCCTGGCGACACCGGTGGTGAGCCGGATCGCCGTCCCCGGCTGGGACAATAGCGCCATGGACGGTTACGCCCTGCGGGCCGGCGACCTGACGACGACCCAGGGTCGCCTGCGCGTCTCCCAGCGTATCGCCGCCGGGAACCCGGGCACCCGGCTGACGCCCGGCACCGCGGCGCGCATCTTCACGGGCGCTCCCCTCCCCGAGGGGGCCGACACGGTCGTGATCCAGGAGGTCTGCCGCGCCGAGGGTGACGCGGTCGTCATGCCCCTGACGGTGACAGCCCGGCGCCAATATTCGGCGCGCCGGCGAGGACATCCAGGCTGGGGCCGAGATCATCGCCGCCGGTACCCGCCTGCTCCCGCAGCACCTGGGCCTGGCGGCCTCCGTGGGCGTGGCGGAGCTGAACGTCTGGCGGCGGCTCAAGGTCGCGGTCTTTGCCAGCGGCGACGAACTGGTGATGCCCGGCCAGCCCCTGGGCCCCGGGCAGATCTACAACTCCAACCGGTTCACCCTGCTCGGCCTGCTGGCGGCCCTGGGTTGCGAGACCCTGGACCTGGGCAGGGTTCCGGACAAGCTGGAGGCGACCATGGCCACCTTGACCGCTGCCGCCGGCCAGGCGGACCTGGTCATGGGGAGCGGCGGCGTCTCCGTGGGCGAGGAAGATCATGTCAAGCTGGCCGTGGAACGGATCGGCACCCTTGATCTCTGGAAGGTCGCCATCCGCCCCGGCAAGCCGCTGGCCTTCGGGCATCTGGGCCCGGAGCGGACGCCCTTCATCGGCACCCCCGGGAACCCGGTGTCCCTCTTCGTCACCTTCTGCCTCTTCGCCCGGCCCTTCATTCGCCGGATGCAGGGTAGCGCGGGCGACCTGGAGCCCCAGGCCTTTACCGTTCCGGCCGGCTTCGACTGGCCCAAGGCCGCCGATCGCATGGAGTTCCCCCGCGCTCGCCTGGAACCCGGCGCCGATGGCCAGCCCGAGGTCCGCCTCTATCCCCGTCAGTCCTCCGGCGTCCTCAGCTCCGTCACCTGGGCCGACGGGCTGGCGGTCATCCCCGCCAACCAGACCGTCAGGCGCGGGGACAGGGTCCAGTACCTCCCCCTGAACGAAATCATCCCATGATCCAGCTCCGCTACTTTGCCAGCCTGCGGGAGCGTCTCGGCACCGGCGCCGAGGTCATCCCCTGCCCTACCCTCGCCACCCCCGACCGCCCCCTTACCGTGGCGGATCTGCTCCTGCTGCTGCGCCAGCGCGGCGAGCCCTGGAACGACGCCTTGGGCGGGGAGCAACCCCTGCTCGCCGCCGTCAATCAGACCATGGCCCGACTCGACACCCCGGTCCAGGATGGCGACGAGGTCGCCTTTTTCCCACCCGTCACCGGCGGTTAAAGGCCGATCCCATCCCGGTGGCTGCCACACCCCCGCGCAGCCTCCACACCTTCCGTACCCCGCGCGCCTATCTGGCGACGCCGCTCAAACAGGGCATGAGTCTCTTCCACGCTCTCAACCTAACCTTCCAGCCTCGGCCGTTTTTCGCGTAAGTGGGGGACAGGGGCCTGGGCGCCTAAATGTGGGGGTTTTCCCCCATTTTTTTCTTGACGAAGGGAATGCTAAATAATCCCCGACTTCTTCCCCGGGTGGGGCTGTGGCGGAGCGACCTCTATCTTCAGCCTGGTAGGTCTGTGTTAGGGTCCCGTCACCCCGAGGAAGGATGATGCCGATAACCTGAAACCAACCTGGGGGGATTCACATGACTAACTGCAAACCAAACGCCTATGGCTAGGCCCCGGGGGGGCGGACGGACCCTGTTCCTGCTGTCCTCCCTGACCTTGACCCTTGCCACCGCCCAGGCGGTGCCTCTGCCGGGCGGCACCCTGGACCCCTTGACCATACCCAAGTATGTGACCCCCCTGGTCATCCCACCGGTGATGAAAAATACCGGCACGGCAAACGATTACGACATCGCGGTGCGGCAGTTCAAACAGCAGATCCTGCCCGGCGGCATCTGGAATACGCTCAACGGCCGCGCCGACGCCTTTCCCGCGACCCAGGTCTGGAGTTATGGACCGGACGCCGACCCCATGCCCGATTCGACCAGCCTGGGCGGGGGCGCGGGCATAGCCCCGGCGCCGAACTCCCAGTTCAACTATCCCGCCTACACCATTGAGAACAGGTCCAACGAGACCACGACCGTGGACTGGATCAATCAGTTGGTCGTCGATCCGGTGGCCTGCAAGGCGACCACGGACTTCGCCGGCGATCCCAACTGCGGCTATATCCCCCATCTGCTCCCGATCGACCGTTCCTTGCACTGGGCCAACCCCGAACAACTCGGCTGCATCGATCCGGCCAGGACCAAGGACTGTGCCCCGGATCCGGCCACGAACGGGCCCTCCTCCAAGAGCCCTACCGGGGGCCGGTCCCCATGGTCGTGCATGTGCATGGGGCCCACGCCGGACCCGAGAGCGACGGTTACCCGGAGGCCTGGTGGCTGCCTAACGCCAACAACATCCCCGCCGGGTATGCCACCACCGGCACCCTGGTCAACCAGTTTGGCACGTCACCACCAACGCCCCTGACCGGCCGGGCGTCGGCACCTTCACCTATCCCAACACCCAGCCCTCGAGTACCTTGTGGTATCACGATCACGCCCTGGGCATGACCCGCAACAACGTCTATGCGGGACCGGCCGGCT
This sequence comes from uncultured Gammaproteobacteria bacterium, assembly GCA_963841065.1. Taxonomy (GTDB): domain Bacteria; phylum Pseudomonadota; class Gammaproteobacteria; order Chromatiales; family Chromatiaceae; genus M0108. The sequence goes on from CAWJBI010000040.1 coordinate 23,600, forward strand.
TCTGGATTCTGCGCGATCCCAGCGGCGCCGGGTGGTGAGACGGGCTTGGGTACCGACGGGCCAGCTCCCGGCGCCCGCGCCGGTGGCGGGCGAGGACCTCGCTGGCCACTAATCTTCCGGCGTCAACGCGCGGTTCCCGCGAGAAGTATCGCGAGATCCCCATCGTCATCCAGGACCGTTCCTTCAACGCCGACGGTTCCCTCTTCTATCCGGACAACCGGGCCTTTTTCGAAGGCCTGCCACCCGACCAGCTCCAGATCCCCTTCCTCGGCGATGCCACGAACCCCTCCGACATCGCCCCCATCTGGAACCCGGAGGCCTTCTTCAACACCATGGTGGTGAACGGCGTTACCTGGCCCACCCAGGAGGTAGCCCCCGCCCTGTACCGATTCCGCCTGCTCAACGGCAGCAACTCGCGTTTTCTCAACCTGTCCCTCAAGCCGGTGGACCCGGCCTCCGGTAAGCCGATCAGCGTCAAAAGGACGGAGTGGGTCACCCAGAAAAATGGCAAGCTCAAGGCCAAGACCGACAACCTCCAGGAGCTGCCCTTTTACCAGATCGGTGCCGAGCAGAGCCTCTTGCCACGCGTCGTAATGGTGGCAACCGGCACGGCGACGCCGCTGCCAGGTGACGGCACCCTCCCCAAGCCGGCCAAGGGCGCCCATCCCGATCAGGCCCTCTTGCTGGGTAATGCCGAGCGCGCGGATGTGATCCTGGACTTCCGCGGCCTGCCGGATGGCACTGTGATCCAGATGTTCAACACGGCGCCCGATGCCCCCTTCGGCGGCTTTCCGGACATCCCGGCCGACCCCGCCACCACGGGCCAGGTGATGCGCTTCGTGGTGAGAACGCGCTGCTGGGAACAGCCCCACTGACGAGCGTCGCGCCCCGGATGGGACCCTCACGAACCCGACGACCGCGGCCACCCCGCCCGAGAGCCTGGTGTTGAGCCCCGTTGAAGAGGTGGATACCTATCCCGCTGGGCTAACCAATTCCGTGACCCGTGACCAGGCCCTGCTGGAGGAGGAATCCTCGAAGGTTTGCGTCACCATAGACCCGACCGGGGCCATCAACCTACGACCCAACGGCGACACCCGACACCGCCAAACCCGGTACCTGCGTGCCTCACCGGGCACCGCCACCCTCGCGGCATCCGTACCCTTCGCACCCAAGGCCGCCGTGCTCGGCATCAACGGCAGATCGGGAGGCACCGTGTCCCTCTGGTCGGACCCCATCCAGACCAATCCGGCACATCAATGCGACCGAGACCTGGGAGTTCTGGAACTGGACCGTGGATGGTCACCCCATCCACGTCCATCAGGTCAAGTTCAAGGTGATCAATCGGGAGGCCTTCGACCCGACCGGCGCCTTGTCCGGTGTCGCGCAGCCGGCGCAGGCCACGGAGGCCGGCTGGAAGGACACGGTGGTCGCCTATCCCGGTCAGGTCACCCGCATCGCCGCCACCTTCGATATCCCGGGTCTCTATGTGTGGCACTGCCATATCGTCGAGCACGAGGACAACGAGATGATGGTTCCCTTCTGCGTGGGTGATAAGGACAGCGCCCCGGGGTGCGACGTCGTGCCCTAAGGCCTCCCCAGGGCCAGGCATCCGGCCTGGCCCCCTCGATTTAGGGGCCGCCCATGGGCGGCCCTTTTCATCACCCAGGCAAGACGCTATTTTGGCTAGACCGAACCGGTATTCGTGCCACCCTCTAACGATGGAGTAACCAAGATATGAAAATTACCACCCTGATGGGCCTAGCCCTGCTGGCCGCGCCCTGGGGCCTGGTCGTGGCCGCCGAACCCCTGAACCTCGAGAATGACACCACCCGCATCAACTATAGCCTGGGCTACCAGATCGGCGGAGATTTCAAACGGCAGGGGGTCGATATGAACGCGGCGGCGATCACCCAGGGCATCGCGGACGCCCTCTCCGGCGCGGAGCCCCTGATGAAGCCAGAGGACATGCTGACCACCCTCGCCGATCTCAAACAAAAAATCGTCGCCGAACAGCGGCAGCGTGTCGTCGAGCAGGAGCTCAAGGTTGCCGAGGAGAGCAAGAAGTTCCTGGAGGAGAACGCCAAGCAGGCCGGAGTGGTCACCACCGCGAGCGGCCTTCAGTACCAGATTATCGAGACAGGAACGGGTAAGACCCCGGGCCCGACCGACCAGGTGACGGTGCATTATCGGGGCACCCTGGTGGACGGCCAGGAATTCGACAGCTCCCACAAGCGGGGTCAGCCCACCTCCTTCAAGTTGAATGGCGTAGTCAAGGGCTGGACCGAGGGGCTCCAGCTCATCAAGGAGGGGGGCAAGATCAAGCTCTTCGTACCGGCGGCACTCGCCTATGGCGAACGGGGTCCCCTGGCCAACCAGACCCTCATCTTCGAGGTCGAACTGATCGCGGTGGGCGAGCCCGAGAAGCCCGCGGCGGCCGAGCCAGCCCAGCCGAAGGGGTGATCCAGGTCCCGGAGGGAGGTGAGTGAAGATGAGGTATCGGCCCGCCGCCACCTGGGTTCTCGCCGCGAGCCTGCCGCTCACGGCGATCCTCGGCCCGGCGGCCGAGACCCCCATCCCCAGCGACCCCCAAGAGGACATAGGCCGCCGTATCTATCGGGAGGGTCGCCTGGCGGACGGCTCGCCCCTGCGGGCCATCCGCCCCGAGGGCTTCGTATTGGAGGGGGAGCAGGCGGCCTGCGTCACCTGTCATCGGGAAAGCGGCATGGGGTCCGTGGAAGGGTCCCTGGAACTGAGCCTCCTGGTACCGCCGGTCGCTGGCCCCCTCCTCTTCGCCCCGGCCCGCTTTGCCGGCACCTTTCTGAATGAGGGACATCATTGGGTACCCAATAAGGCCTGGGCGCGGGCCCTCACGCGGGGAGCCTATGATGACGGGAGCCTCGCCCGCGCCCTGCGCGAGGGCCTGGATCCGGACGGCCAGCCCCTAATAGCGCCCATGCCCCGCTATGCCCTCGACGAGAGTTCCCTGTCCGCCCTGGCGGCCTATTTGCGGGGTCTCGGCGCGGCGCCCGCCCCTGGCGTCGAGACCGACGGCTTGCATCTGGCGACGGTCGTGACCCCGGACGCCCCGATCCGAGCAGGGCGAGGCGGTGATCGGGGTGCTGCGGGCCTGGGCGGCCGCTTCCCAGGCCTCCGGCAGACCCTGGGTCCTGCAAGTCTGGGAGCTGTCGGGCCCGTCAGAGACCTGGTCAGGGCAGTTGGAGGCCCGCTATCGGGAGCAGCCGGTCTTCGCCATCCTGTCCGGGGCCGGTGGTGCCGAATGGCGGCCGGTACACCGCTTCTGCGAGGCGCACCGGGTCCCCTGTATCCTGCCATCCCTGGAGGTCGCCCCCGAGGGCGATCCGGGCTTTTATTCGCTCTATTACTCCCCCGGGGTCACCCTGGAGGCGCGGCTGCTCGCCGCCCATTGGCGTGCCGAGTCCCGGGCGCCAGGGGGCAAGCCGCCACCCATCGTTCAGATGTTCAGCGACGCCGCCGGGCGGCGGGCCGCCGAGGCCTTGACAGGGCCCTGGGAACCGAGGCCCAGCCAGAAAGCCCGCGCCGCTTCCGTCCCACGGCCCCGGCGGCCGGGTTGGATGCGCTGGGCGAGGCCACCGCCCTGGCGCTATGGCTCCGACCCGAGGAGATCGCCCTGCTCGTGGCGGCCATGCCCGAGGGCCCAGGCTCCGGGCCTCTTTACCTGTCCTCATTGCTGGCGCCACCCGAGTCCCTGGCGTTGCCACCCGCCTGGAAGGCGCGCGTGACCTTCGTTTCCCTGTTCGACGATCTCGGGCTACAGGGCGAGATCGCCCGGCTGCGGCTGGCACACTGGCTCGATCGCCAGGAGCTGGAGACCGGGGGAGACCTGCGCCCTCGGGCCGATGCCTACGCGGCCGCTTACCTCTTAACCCGGGCACTGGGAGAGATCCGCGGTCAGGAGGCCCGCCGGCCCGGGGTGCCCTTGAGCCGCGAGCACCTGCTGGAGGCCTTGGAGCAGGAGGTCAACAAGTACGCGGACGGGACACCCCTGGTCGATCCCGACAGCCACGTAGCCTTCTATGGGCGCATGAGCCTCGGACCCCGGCAACGCATGGCGGCGCGCGGGGGGGCGCTGCTGCGCTTCATGTCCCCGGAATCGCATCGCCTGGTGGCGGTCACCGGGCGCATCGTACCCTGAGGCGCCACTAAGCCAGGGGTAAAGACCCCTGGCCGACGCGCCCGCTCGGCCGGCCTACCGGGAGGCCGCCGGGTCCGCACCCTTGGCGGCGTCCGCCATGAGGGGCACTGCCGAGACGTTACCCTCCTGGGTGACGGAACCAGGCGCGGCGGGCTCGATGGCGACCAACTCGATCTCGTAGATGAGGTCCCGCTTGCGCAGGAGGTTGTTGCCGGCGGCGGCGAAACCCAGCGCGGGCGGCACGACGACACGCCAACGGTCGCCCTCTCGCATCAGGAGCAGGGCCTCCCGCAGACCAGGAACCAGAATCTCCTCGACCCGCAGGCGTGCTGGCTCCGGGTCCTCGTGGGTGGAATCGAACACGACTCCCGTCGTCAGTCGCCCTTCGTAACGGAGGGCGACCCGGTCTTGCGGGTCAGGCCGGCGCCCCTGGCCCGCCTTCAGGATCTCGTACTGGACCCCGCTGGGCAGGGTGACGACGCCCGGCCGTTTGGCATTGAGGACGGCAAAATCATCGACGAACCCCAGGGTCCGCGCGGGTGGCGGGGTCGGTGGCAGGGTAGCCTCCCCGCTCTCGGCGACGGCGGCGGGTTCGGCCTGAAGCCGCGCGAGGGCCTGGCGCATCGTCTCCTGGCTCACCCGCGGCTCGGCCTGGGCCAAGGCGTCCAAGGCGCCTTGCAACATTGACCCTGGGTCCGCGCCATCACCCTGACGCGCGAGGCCCGATAGGTAACCGCCAAGCTCATAGCCGATGGCGTAGCTGGCCGTCTCTCCGGGCTTGGGAACCGTCGCAGGGGCCTCTTCGGCCCGGGCCGACCTCTCCAGACCGGCGCGCAGTTCCGTGACCAGGTCCGCGGCGCTGGCGAAACCCTCGAAACGCACCCAATTGTCACCGGGTCCGCTCCGCAGCAGGGTCAGGGGCGCGTGATTCATCTTGTCGCCCCGATAGGCGTCAAAGGCCTTTTGCACCCGGATGCTGTCCTCCAGGCTGCCCGTGAGCAGCACCCATTGAGGGCCGGCATCGAAGCGCTTGGCATACTGGGCCAAGGCGGACGGGGTATCCTGCTCCGGATCGATGGAGAAGGACACCATCATCACCTGGTCCCGGTCCCCGGCCAACTCACGCCCCACTTGTTGGAAGGTCGCGCTCATGGCCGGACAGATGGCGGTACAGGTGGTGAAGATAAAGTTTGCCAGGATTGGCTTATCGGTATTCATGAGATCCCGCAGGATGACGGGCCTACCCTCCTGATCGACCAGGGTGACGTCCGGGATCGGATAGCTGGCCTGGGTTCGCCGCACGCTGGCGGGGGCCGGGTGATGATGATGGGCATGAGGGTCGTGCCCGTCGCTGGCGGGCGCCTGCGCGAAGGCCCCTGGACCCTGGGCGAGGCCGGCAAGCACCCAGGTCACCAGAGCAAAACCGATGACAGCGGCCGGGGCAATGGGTAAGTGATGATGCACGAGGGACCTCCACAAAATAGGGTGAGTTTAGGACCGGATATTGGCGCAGATCAGGCTTTGCCGCAACCCGCCCGGACGCCCACCCGAATACTCGTGCCCCAAGTGGCGGCCAGTCAGCCGGCCTGGTCGTGATGGGGGGTTTGGACCGGCCATAGGGCGAGACCCCGGTCGCGGCCCCCAAAAAAAAGCCCCGCCGGGGCGGGGCTTCGTCTCGCTGGGTCGGATGACCCAGGGCGCTTACATCATGTCCATGCCGCCCATGCCGCCCATGCCGCCACCACCGCCACCGCCGTGGCCGTGGGACTCTTCCTTGGGCTCCTCGGCCACCATGGCCTCGGTGGTGATCATGAGCCCCGCGATGGAGGCGGCGTTCTGCAGGGCGTAACGGGTCACCTTGGTGGGATCCAGGATGCCCATCTCGACCATGTCGCCGTACTCGCCATTGGCGGCGTTGTAGCCATAGTTGCCTTCGCCGGCGACGACCTTGTGCAGGACGACGGAGGCCTCGTCACCGGCGTTGGTGACGATCTGGCGCAGGGGCTCTTCCAGGGCACGGCGGGCGATGTCGATGCCGACGTCCTGGTCATGGTTGGAGCCCTGGAGACCCTTGACGCGCTGCAGGGCGCGGACCAGGGCGACACCGCCGCCGGGCACGATGCCTTCTTCGACGGCCGCGCGGGTGGCGTGCAGGGCGTCCTCGACGCGGGCCTTCTTTTCCTTCATTTCCATCTCGGTGGAGGCACCGACCTTGATGACGGCCACGCCGCCGGCCAGCTTGGCCAGGCGCTCCTGGAGCTTCTCGCGGTCGTAGTCGGAGGTGGTCTCCTCGACCTGGGCGCGGATCTGCTCGCAACGGCCCTTGATGTCGGCCTCGCTGCCAGCGCCATCGATGATGGTGGTCTCTTCCTTGTTGACCTGGACCTTCTTGGCGGTGCCCAGCTCGTTGAGGGTAGCCTTCTCCAGGGACAGGCCGACCTCTTCCGAGATGACGGTGGCGCCGGTGAGGATGGCGATGTCCTGGAGCATGGCCTTGCGACGGTCACCAAAGCCAGGGGCCTTGACGGCACAGACCTTGATGATGCCGCGGATGCTGTTGACCACCAGGGTGGCGAGGGCCTCGCCTTCCACGTCCTCGGCGACGAGGAGCAGGGGCCGACCCGCCTTGGCCACGGCCTCCAGCACCGGCAGCATGTCGCGGATGTTGGAGATCTTCTTGTCGTGGATGAGGATGTAGGGATCTTCCAGCTCGACGTTCTGGTTCTGCTGGTTGTTGATGAAGTAGGGGGAGAGGTAGCCGCGATCGAACTGCATGCCCTCGACCACATCCAGCTCGTTGTGCAGGGACTTGCCTTCCTCAACGGTGATGACGCCTTCCTTGCCAACCTTGCTCCATGGCCTGGGCGATGATCTCGACCGATGGACTCGTCGGAGTTGGCGGAGATGGTGCCGACCTGGGCGATGGCCTTGTTCTCGGTGCAGGGCTTGGACAGGACCTACGCAGCTCGGCGACCACGGCCTCCACGGCCTTGTCGATACCGCGCTTGAGGTCCATGGGGTTCATGCCGGCGGCGACGGCCTTGAGGCCCTCGCGCAGCATGGCCTGGGCCAGAACGGTGGCGGTGGTGGTGCCGTCACCCGCGACATCGGAGGTCTTGGAGGCGACTTCCTTGACCATCTGGGCGCCCATGTTCTCGAACCGATCCTTGAGTTCGATTTCCTTGGCGACGGAGACGCCGTCCTTGGTGATGGTGGGAGCGCCGAAGCTCTTCTCCAGCACCACGTTGCGGCCCTTGGGACCCAGGGTAATCTTGACGGCGTTGGCCAGGACGTTAACGCCGGCCATCATCCGAATACGGGCATCATCGCCAAATTTGACGTCTTTTGCGCTCATGCTTGAGTTCCTTAATTCATTCAGTGGGGTGTAAGGGGGGTCCGGGTGCTGGCGGAGGCGCTCAGCCCTCGATTACGCCCATGATGTCTTCCTCGCGCATCACGAGGAAATCCTCGCCGTCGAGCTTGACCTCGGTGCCGGAGTACTTGCCAAACAGGACGCGGTCACCGACCTTGAGGTCAAGGGCGCGGACCTCGCCATTGTCGAGGGGCTTGCCGTTACCGACGGCAATGATCTTGCCTTGGATGGGCTTCTCGGTGGCGGAATCGGGTATGACGATGCCACCAGCCGAGGTGCGCTCTTCTTCCATACGGCGAACGACCACGCGGTCGTGAAGGGGACGAATGTTCATCGAGAACGGTCTCCGGAGTGATAACAGTTGATTTAGATATAGTTTTTGGCCTCCGGCGGCTGGATGTCAGCTACCCGAGGCTCGGCGGTCACGTTGGGCGGCGCCAGTTATTAGCACTCACCCCTTGCGAGTGCTAATAATAGGGGCTCATTGAGGCGTGTCAAGGGTTGGAGCGCGCAAATGTTACGTAGTCGGGTCCCAAAGGAGGGGAGGGCCAGCCCCCTTCAGTGGGATTCGCGGCGATAATCGCCTTCAATGACGCGAGGACCGGCCGGGCCGCCGGGAACCTCCTGGCCCGGGGGCAGGACGACGATAAAGCGCTTGATGAGGTGCTGGCGAACGGCGGGGATCAGGAGCAAAAACCCCACGGCGTCCGTCAGGAAGCCCGGCAGGAGGAGAAAGAGGCCGGCGACCAGCAGCAGGGCACCGTCCATCACCGCCAAGGCTGGTAGTTCGCCCTGATCCTTGACCCGGCGGACTCGCGCCAGGACATCAAAGCCCTGCCGCCGCACCAGGTAGCCACCCAGGGCCGCCGTGAACAGGCTGATGCCGATGGTGGGGAGGACGCCGATCTCGGTACCCACCTGGATGAGAAAATAGAGCTCAACCAGCGGGATACCGACCAGGAAAAGCAAGAATAGGATCAAGTTGGGTTGCCCCTTTAAGATAGAAGAAGAGGGATGCCGGTCCGCGCCGGCCATAATTAAGGGTAACATCCCGGGATCTTTTGGCCCATGACCGGCACCCAAACTTGGCTCGATCAGGCGCGGACCGGCCGCCAGGTCCCCACCAGCCCTCGGGGTATCACAGCATGACCGATGACGTCCTTCTGGCCTTCTGCACCTGCCCGGACGAGGCCGTCGCCCTGTCCCTCGCCGAGACCCTGGTCGACGAGGGGCTGGCGGCCTGCGTGAACCTCCTGCCGGGAGTGAGGTCCATCTATGTCTGGCAGGGCCAGCGGCAAAGCGACGCCGAGGTCCTGCTGCTGATCAAAACCGCCGCCTCCCGTTTCCCGGAACTGGCGGCGCGGTTGCGCGAGTTGCATCCCTACGACCTCCCGGAGATCATGGCGGTCCCGATCCGTCACGGCCTGCCCGACTACCTCAATTGGGTTATCACATGTACCACCGCCACCTCCCGCACCTCTGCCTGATCCTGATCCTGGCGCTTGTCGCCAGCGCCGCGCCCCGGGCGGAGGAGGAATTTCTCTTGCCGGAGCAGGCCTTCCCCGTCGTGGCGGTGGCCGAGGGACCAGACACCCTGCTCCTGAACTGGACGGTGGCGGAGGGCTACTACCTTTACCGCAATAAGTTCAAATTTCGCAGCCTGACGGAGGGCATCCGGACGGGCGAACCCGAGCTACCCGCGGGCGAGAAGCGCCATGACGAATTCTTTGGCGAGGTCGAGATTCTGCGCGGCTCGGTGGGGGTCAAGCTACCCATCGAGCGGGCAACCGCCAGGGAGGGCACGCGCCTGAGCCTGGAGGTCAGCTCCCAGGGCTGCGCCGACGCTGGCCTCTGTTACCCCCCCCATCGTCAGACCCTGGCCATCGATATTCCCCCCCTGGCCAGCACCGACGCGGCGGGAGACAAGGCCAAGCCCCTCGGCTCAAACAACAAATCCGCCTTGACCCAGTCCCTGGGCCTCGCGGATCCGAATGAGGATCAGGTCCTGCTCCCGGCGGAGGAGGCCTTCCGCCTTGCCGCCGAGATGATGGGGCCGGATCGCCTGCGCCTTACCTGGACCATCGCCGAGGGCACCTTTCTCTACCGTGACAAGTTGGCCCTCGACCTGGAGGGACCAGCGGGCATCCGCATCGGCCATTACGAGCTGCCGCCCGCGGAACTGGTGAAGAATGCCGTCAGGCCCGATGGCAGCCTGGGGGACGTGGCCCTCTACCGGGACCGCATCGATCTGGAACTGCCCCTCCAGCGGGGCGACACCGCGCCCGCGACCGTCACCCTGGTCGCCAAATTCCAGGGATGCGCCGACATCGGCGTCTGTTACCCCCCCCGTAAGGAGCGGATCGAGCTGGCCCTGCCCCCGGCGGCCGGAGCCTCTCTGACAGCGGTAGCCCCCGGCGGCGAGCCCCAAACGGCGCCAGAAGCCAGATTAGCCAAGGCCGACCAGGCCGCGAGCCCAATTCCCACCGCGCCCGCCACCGCACCGCCAACGGCGACCGGCGCCAGCCCCCAGCCCAGCGCCCCCATCTCCGAACAGGACCGTATTGCCGCCACCCTGGCCAGCGGCAACGTCTGGACGGCCATCGCCCTCTTCTTCGGTTTCGGCCTGCTCCTGGCCTTGACGCCCTGCGTCTTTCCCATGATTCCCATCCTGTCCGGCATCATCGCCGGCCATGGCCCGGGCCTCTCCACCCGCAAGGCCTTCTGGATGTCCCTGACCTATGTCCTGGCCATGTCTCTGACCTATGCCATCGCCGGCCTGCTGGCGGGCCTGGGCGGCGCCAACCTCCAGGCCGCCTTCCAGGACCCCTGGATCCTCTCCCTCTTCGCCCTGGTCTTCGTCGCCCTGGCCCTGTCCATGTTTGGCTTCTACGACCTGCAGTTACCCTCCAGCCTCCAGACCCGGATCGCCGCCTTCAGTCAACGCCAGCAGGGAGGGCACCTGATTGGCGTCGCCATCATGGGCGTCCTTTCAGCCCTGATCGTGGGTCCCTGCGTGGCGCCACCCCTGGCGGGGGCCCTCATCTTCATCGGTCAGTCCGGCGATGCCCTCCTGGGCTTCGCCGCCCTCTTCGCCATGGGCCTGGGCATGGGGGCGCCGCTGCTGGCGATCGGCACCTCGGCGGGCAAGCTGCTGCCCCGGGCCGGCGCCTGGATGGAAGCGGTCAAGGCGGTCTTTGGCGTCGCCCTGCTCGGGGTTGCCATCCTCCTCCTCGAACGCCTGCTGGCCCCCAGTGTCGCCATGCTGCTCTGGGGCGCCCTGCTGATCTGTTCCGCGACCTACATGGGCGCCCTGCACCACCTGCCCCCCGAGGCCAGCGGCTGGCGCAAGCTATGGAAGGGCCTGGGGTTGGTCACCCTGGTCTATGGCGGCCTCATGCTGGTGGGGGCGGCGGCGGGGGGCAAGGACACCCTCCAGCCCCTGCGCGGCTTGAGCTTCGGGCTCGGGGCCGGGACCGCCAACGCCGCCCCTCACGCGAGTTTCAAGGCCATCAAGGGGCTGGCGGACCTGGAGCGGGAACTGGCCGCCGCCCAGGCCAGCGGCCGCCCCCTGCTGCTGGACTTCTACGCCGACTGGTGCGTGTCCTGCAAGGAGATGGAGCGCTACACCTTCTCGGACCCCGCCGTCGCCGCCGAGATGGCGCGCTTCGTCCTGCTCCAGGCAGATGTCACGGCCAACGATGAGGAGGACCAGGCCTTGATGCAGGGGCGTTTCGGCATCCCAGGCCCCCCGGCCATCCTCTTTTTCGATCCCCAGGGCCAGGAACGGCGCGACCGGCGCCTGGTTGGCTTCATGCCCGCCGCCGAGTTCAGCCGTCATTTGCAGGGCCTGCGCCCTTGAAGGCGGGCAAGGTCATTCTGGCGACCGTCCTGGCCGGGGCCATCAGCATCCTGATCGCCGTCCTGGGTCAGACCTGGTGGGGTGATGACAAGGCCTCCAGCCTGTCCACGCCGGGTCTCCCCAAAAACGCCCAGGCCCCGCTCCGGCACCTGCCCGCCTTCAGCCTGAGGGACCTGGATGGTCAGGAGATCGCCAGTTCGGCCTGGGCCGGCAAGGTGGTCATCCTGAATTTCTGGGCCACCTGGTGCCCGCCCTGTCTGGGCAGGGATACCCCTCCTTCAGGCCGCGCAAGCGGCGAGCGAAGCGGTACGGGTGGTGGGGATCGCCATTGACACCCAGGAGGAAGTAGCCCGCTATCTGGCGAAAAACCCGGTCAACTACCCGATCCTGCTGGGGGGGACCGAGGCCGTCGCGATGTCCCGTCGCCTCGGCAATCGGTTAGAGGGTCTGCCCTTCACCGTGATTTTCGACAGCCAGGGCCGCTGGGTCCATGCTCACCAAGGGGAGGTCACCCAGGCAATCCTGGGCGAGAAACTGGCGCCCCTGATCGCCAAGGCCCTCCGGACCCCATCGCTGGCCAATTAGGGATAAAAGCGCGCGGAACTGGACAGCATCTCGCTGAATCAGGAGAATCCCCCAATTAGCAATCCAGAGACACTTGGTGTCCTCAATCCCATTTAAGTGGCCAGGCCCCGGCGCCTTCCCACCGGTTTTTGTTCATGCCATCCATCCTCGTGCTCAACGGCCCCAACCTGAACCTGCTCGGTACCCGGGAACCCGGTCATTACGGCCGGACGACCCTGGCCAGCATCGAGGAGAGCCTGCGGCGTTTGGCCGAGGTCCTCGGGCTGAGCATCAGCTTCCGGCAGAGCAATGCCGAGCATGAATTGATCGATGCCATTCACCAGGCCCCCAGTGAGGGCGTGGCCTTCATCCTTTTCAATCCGGCGGCCTTTACCCACACCAGCGTCGCCCTGCGCGATGCCCTGGCGGCGGTGGCCATTCCCTTCATCGAGGTGCACCTGTCCAACGTCCACGCCCGCGAGCCCTTTCGGCGCCACTCCTATTTTTCGGACCTGGCGGCGGGTGTCATCAGCGGCCTGGGGGCCTTGGGCTACGAGTTAGCCCTGCGCGCCGCCGCCGACCGCTTGGCCAGGGACAACACCCAGAACTGACGCGACACCCCATGGATATCCGCAAAGTCAAGAAACTCATCGAGCTCCTGGAACAATCCGATATCACGGAAATCGAGATCCGGGAGGGCGAGGAATCGGTGCGCATCAGCCGCGCCAACCCCTCGGGCATGCCGCTTTACATGCCTGCGGCCCCCCTGCCCGCGTCGCCTCCGCTCGCCCTGGCCCCGCCTGACCTAACCCAGGACCCTTCCTCGCCGGGCGCGGACATCCCCGAGGGTAACCTGGTGCGTTCGCCCATGGTGGGCACCTTCTACCGCTCGCCCTCCCCCGGTAGCCGGTCCTTCGTCGAGGAAGGTAGCAGCGTCAAGGTCGGGGACACCCTCTGTATCATCGAGGCGATGAAGATCCTCAACCAAATCGAGTGCGAGAAGGCGGGCACGATCAGGCGCGTCCTGATCGAGAATGGCCAGCCCGTGGAGTACAACGAACCCCTGTTTGTGATCGACTAGAATCACTCGCGCCGGCAGAGAGAATTTCCGGCCTTATCGCCCAGGAGCGTCGGTTCCCCCTTCATGCCCCCGACGAACCGGGACCCAGCCGTCTCCCCCAGCGCCCAGACGCGGATCACATCGCCATGATCGAGAAGTTGCTCATCGCCAACCGAGGGGAAATCGCGCTGCGCATCCTGCGCGCCTGCCGTGAACTCGGAATCAAGACCGTCGCCGTCCACTCCGAGGCCGACCGCGAACTCAAGCATGTGCTGTTGGCGGACGAAACCGTCTGCATCGGCCCCGCCCCATCGGCGGGCAGCTATCTGAACATCCCCGCCATCATCAGCGCCGCAGAGGTCACGGACACGGTGGCCATTCACCCTGGCTATGGCTTTTTATCGGAGAACGCCGACTTCGCCGAGCGGGTGGAGAAGAGCGGCTTCATTTTCGTCGGCCCCCGGCCCGAGACCATCCGCCTCATGGGCGACAAGGTCTCCGCCATCCGCGCCATGCAGACCGCCGGCGTCCCATGCGTGCCGGGCTCCGACGGCCCGCTGGACGAGGACAAGAAGCGCTCCCTCAAGCTGGCCCGCGAGATTGGCTACCCGGTCATCATCAAGGCCTCGGGTGGGGGCGGTGGGCGGGGCATGCGGGTCGTTCACGCCGAGGCTACCCTCCTCAATGCCATCGCACTGACCCGGGCCGAGGCCATGGCCGCCTTCGGCAATCCCATGGTTTACATGGAGAAATATCTGGAGAACCCCCGCCACGTCGAGTTCCAGCTACTCGCCGATAGCCAGGGCCACGCCATCCATCTGGGTGAACGCGACTGCTCCATGCAGCGCCGCCACCAGAAGGTGGTCGAGGAGGCCCCGGCCCCGGGGATCACGCCGGAGCAGCGCCACACCATCGGCGAACGCTGCGCCGAGGCTTGTCGCCGCATCGGCTACCGCGGCGCCGGAACCTTCGAATTTCTCTACGAGAATGGCGAATTCTATTTCATCGAAATGAACACCCGGATTCAGGTCGAGCATCCGGTGACCGAGATGATCACCGGGGTAGATATCGTCAAGGAGCAGATCCTCATCGCCGCCGGAGAGAGGCTCCATTACACCCAGGACGACATCCAGATCCGGGGCCATGCCGTCGAGTGCCGCCTAAATGCCGAGCACCCGGACACCTTCATCCCCTGCCCCGGCCGCATCGAGGAATTCCACGCCCCCGGCGGGCCCGGCATCCGCATGGAGACCCACATTTACAGTGGCTACTATGTCCCGCCCTACTATGACTCCATGATTGGCAAGCTGATTGCCCACGGCGAGGACCGTAATTCCGCCCTGGCGCGCATGAGCAATGCCCTGCGGGAGACCGTCATCGAGGGCATCCACACCAACCTGCCCCTCCAGCGCCGCATCCTCACCGACGCCGCCTTCCGCGCCGGCGGGGTCAATATCCACTATCTGGAAAAGAAGCTGGGGCTGTAGCGGCATCCCCATGCCCTGGCTACAAATCACCCTCGCCACCGACCGGGAGCACGCCACCCTCCTCGAGGCGGCCCTGGAGAACATCGGCGCCCTAGCCGTGACCCTGGGCGACGCCGGCGACGAACCCCAACTGGAGCCACCTCCCGGCGCCACGCCCCTCTGGGGCCAGGTCCTGGTGACCGCCCTCTTTGAACCGGACGAGGCCAGCCGCCAGGACGTCGAGGCCCTGATCGCCTCCCTGGCCGGGCACCTGGCCGCCCCACCCCGCTACGAGCGCATCGAGGACCAGGCCTGGGAACACACCTGGCGGGACGACTTCGCCCCCACCCGCTTCGGCGAGCGCCTGTGGGTCTGCCCACGCGGCGAACGACCCGCTGGGGAGCAGCCCGACCAGGTCATCGTGGAACTGGACCCAGGTCTCGCCTTTGGCACCGGCCACCATCCCACCACGGCCCTCTGCTTGAAGTGGCTGGATGGCGCCGCTCTGACCGGGACCCGGCTGATCGACTATGGCTGTGGTTCGGGGATTCTCGCCATCGCCGCCCTCAAGCTGGGCGCGGCCCAGGCCCTGGCCGTGGATCATGACCCCCAGGCCCTGGAGGCAACCCTAGCGAATGCCAGCGAGAACGGCGTCGCCGATCGGCTGCGTTGCCTGGCGGCCGAGGATATGCCCTCAGGCTTGCGGGAGGAGATGGCCGACTACCTGGTGGCCAACATCCTCGCCGGTCCCCTGATCGAACTTGCGCCGCGACTCGCGGCCATGGTAAGGCCCGGCGGCACCCTGGCCCTGTCGGGCCTGCTGCTCGATCAGGTCGGGTCCGTCGCCGCCGCTTACGCCTCCTGGTTTGACCTGGAACCGCCCGAGATGCAGGAGGACTGGGTCCTGCTCGCCGGCCGCCGCCGGGAGCGGGACCTGGCGTCGTGATGGACCCCACCGACCTACCGGCGGGGGGCCATACCACCGTCCCGTCCCAGCTCCGGCCCCTGCGCATCGGCCCCATCACCCTGGCAAATAACCTCATCCTCGCCCCCATGGCCGGGGTGACGGACCGCCCCTTCCGTGAACTCTGCCGCAGCCTGGGGGCGGGACTGGCCGTCTCCGAGATGGTCTCCGCCGACACCAGCCTCTGGGGCCATCGCAAGAGCCTCCGGCGCCTGGATCACCGGGGCGAGACCGGCCCCGTCGCGGCCCAGATCCTCGGCAACGACCCGGCGCTCATGGCCGAGGCCGCCCGCATCAATCTCGATCTCGGCGCCGATATCATCGACATCAACATGGGCTGCCCGGCCAGGAAGGTCTGCCGCCAGGCCGCCGGTTCCGCCCTGCTCCGAGACGAGTGCCTGGTGGGTCGCATCCTGGCGGCCGTGGTCGCCGCCGTGCCCGCCCCCGTCACCCTCAAGATCCGCACGGGCTGGTCACCGGAGGAGCGCAATGCCCCGGCCATCGCCCGTATCGCCTGGGAGAGCGGCATCGCCGCCCTGGCCGTACATGGCCGCACCCGCGCCTGCGGCTTCGCGGGTCAGGCGGAGTTCGAGACCCTCCGCGCCATCCGACGGGTGGTACCCATTCCCCTTATTGCGAATGGGGATATCGACTCGCCCGAGCGGGCCCGTTTCGTGCTGGATTTCACGGGCGCCGATGCTATCATGATCGGACGGGCGGCTCAGGGCCGCCCCTGGATTTTCCGGGAGATTGCCCACCACCTGGCAACCGGCTCCCACTTACCCAGCCCCTCGTGGGACTGGACCCGGGCCACCTTGATCGCGCATCTGCACGCCCTCCATAGCTTTTATGGCGACAGGGCCGGTACCTGTATTGCCCGCAAACACGTGGGTTGGTACACCCGATCCCGGCGCGATGCCAGTGGCTTCCGGGCTGAATTTAATCGGGTTAATACCTTGCAAGAACAACAAATCCTGATCGAGGCCTACTTCGATGAGGACAAGCGAAGGGGGTATCATGCGGCATGAACAGCCTGTTGGCACAACACTCCTGTGTGACCCTGGACACCTTTCCCGTCCAGCGGATCGATCGTTCCGAGCCCCTGTGCGACTGTGTGCGCAGCGCCGTGCGCTTTTACCTGCACCACATCGGCGACCAGCCGCCCGGTGACCTGCAAAACCTGGTACTGCGCGAGATCGAGCGCCCCATGATCGAGGAGGTGCTGGACTTCACCCAAGGCAACCAGAGTCGCGCCTGTGCCGTGCTGGGCATGAGCCGCACCACCCTGCGCAAGAAGCTCGCCCATTTCCAGAACGGAGCCGGCGCCTAGAGACCCGACGGGACCCATCGGCCCCGACCGTCCGGCGATTTATGGATGGCCATCGCCCCTGATCCCGAGGCTTCTCACGTCTTCCGAAAAGACCCTTAACCGATTGCTCACTTAACCCCATGCGCCCCTACTAGCGGGCGCCTAACGTCTTTTGACTCCTACTGGAGCGGACCCAGATGCAACCCATTCGCCGCGCCCTTATCAGCGTTTCCGACAAGACTGGCCTGATCGATTTCGCTCGCGCCCTGGCGGCCCGCGGGATCGAGATCCTGTCCACCGGCGGCACCGCCAGCCTGCTGACGGAACAAGGACATCCCGGTCACCGAGGTCTCCGACTACACCGGCTTCCCGGAGATGATGGCGGGGCGGGTCAAGACCCTCCACCCCCTCGTCCATGGCGGCATCCTGGGTCGCCGCGGCCTTGACGACCCGGTGATGCGGGAGAACGGCATCCAGCCCATCGACCTGGTGGTCGTCAACCTCTACCCCTTCGAGCAGACCGTGGCCAAACCCGGCTGCGACCTGGAAACCGCCATCGAGAACATCGACATCGGCGGCCCGACGCTGCTGCGCGCCGCCGCCAAGAACCACGCCGCGGTGACCGTGGTGGTCGATGCCGCGGACTACGGCCGGGTCCTGACGGAACTGGCCGAGCAGGGCGGCGCCGTCACCGACGCCACCCGCTTCGACCTGGCGGTCAAGGTCTTCGAGCACACGGCCCGCTACGACGGCGCCATCGCCAACTATCTGGGCCGACGGCTGGAGGGTGGCGAGCCCCTGCCCTACCCGCGCACACTGCAGCCTCCAGTTCCAGCGCAAGCAGGCCATGCGTTACGGCGAAAACCCCCATCAGGGCGCCGCCTTCTTCACGGAGGCCGGCTTCAGTGCCACCAGCGTCGCCACCGCGACCCAGATCCAGGGCAAGGAACTCTCCTACAACAACATCGCCGACACGGACGCGGCCCTGGAGTGTGTCAAGCAATTCAACGAGGGCCCGGCCTGCGTCATCGTCAAGCACGCCAACCCCTGCGGCGTCGCCCTGGGCGCCAATCTGTTGGCGGCCTACGAACGCGCCTTCGCCACGGACCCGGAATCCGCCTTCGGCGGCATCATCGCCGTCAACGGCGAACTGGACGCGGCCACCGCCAGTGGCCATCGCCGAGCGCCAGTTCGTCGAGGTCATCATAGCCCCGAGCGTCTCGGCCGAGGCCCGTGCCGTCCTGGCCGCCAAGAAGAACGTGCGCCTGCTGGCCTGTGGGCCCTGGACGGGCGAGGCCAGCCCGCGCCTGGACTTCAAGCGGGTCCACGGCGGCCTCCTGGTCCAGGAGGCGGACCTGGATCTCTACGCGGGCCTGAACACCGTCACCCGGCGCGCCCCCAGCGAGCAGGAGATGACGGACCTCCTCTTTACCTGGCGCGTGGCCAAGTTCGTCAAGTCCAATGCCATCGTCTATGGCCGCGATGGCATGACCATCGGCGTCGGCGCCGGCCAGATGAGCCGCGTCAACTCGGCCCGCATCGCCGTCATCAAGGCGGAACAGGCGGGGCTGGCGGTCCGGGGCGCGGTCATGGCCTCCGACGCCTTCTTTCCCTTCCGTGACGGCATCGACCAGGCGGCGGCGGCGGGTATCACCGCCGTTATCCAGCCCGGCGGCTCCCTGCGGGACGAGGAGACCATCGCCGCCGCCAACGAGCACGGCATGGCCATGGTCTTCACGGGCATGCGGCACTTCCGGCATTGAGCATTCACCCCACCGCCATCCTGGAGGATGGGGCCGAGGTTCATGAAACCGCCCACATTGGCCCCTACTCCATCATCGAGTCCGGGGCCGTCGTCGGCCCGGACTGCGTCATAGAGAGTCATGCGCGGATTTATGGCGGTACCCGCCTGGGCCAGGGCAACCGCGTCTGCCATGGCGCCTCCCTGGGCTCGGCCGCCCAGGATTTGGGCTACCAACCCGAAAAAGCCAAGCCTTTGACCATCGGGGACTTCAACCATTTTCGCGAGTGCGTGAACGTCAGCCAGGGCATCAAGACCGATCATGGCACCCGCATCGGCAGCCACAACTATTTTATGGCCTTTTGCCATCTGGGCCATGACTGCCTGGTCGGCGACCACAACATCCTCGTCAACGCGGCAAGCATCGCCGGACATGTGGAACTGGATCACCATGTCTTCCTCTCGGGGAATGTGGCGGTCCATCAATTCTGCCGCATCGGCGCCTACGCCATGGTCGCCGGGGTCAGCGGCGTGGCCCAGGACGTGCCGCCCTTCATCACCGCCGACGGCCACCGCGCCCGCATCGTCGGGCTCAACGCGGTGGGGCTGAGGCGCAACGGCTTCACCCAGGCCCAGCGCAGCCTCATCAAGGCGGTTTATCGCCTCCTCTTCCGCTCGGGGCTGCCCTTGAAGGAGGCCCTGGCGCGGGCGGAGGGCGATTATCCGGCCCCCGAGACCGATCAGATCCTGGCCTTCATCCGCGCCAGCCAGAGAGGCGTCGTCACCTTCGCCTGAGCGCCATCGCCCTCGCCGCCAGGCCGCTGGCGGTCATCCGCACGGGAGTCCCTGTCATGAATATCCTGATCATCGGCGGCGGTGGCCGCGAACATGCCCTGGCCTGGAAGGCCGCCCAGTCGCCCCGGGTCGAGACGGTCTTCGTCGCCCCCGGCAATGGCGGAACCGCCCAGGAACCGGGCGTCCAGAATCTCGACATCGCCGCCGAGGACCTGGATGCCTTGGTCGCCTTCGCCAGCGCCCAGGCCATCGGCCTCACCATCGTCGGTCCCGAGGCCCCCCTGGTAGCGGGCCTGGTAGACCGCTTCCAGGCGGCGGGACTGCCCTGCTTCGGACCCACCCAGGGGGCGGCCCAACTGGAGGGCTCCAAGTCCTTCACCAAGGACTTTCTCCAGCGTCAGGGTATCCCCACGGCGGCCTACGGCAGTTTCAGCGAGCTCGAACCCGCCCTGGCCTATCTGCGCCAGGTCGGCGCCCCCATCGTCGTCAAGGCCGATGGGCTTGCCGCGGGCAAGGGCGTCATCCTGGCCCAGGACCTCGCCACCGCCGAGGCGGCCGTCCGCGATATGCTGGCCGGTGGCCGCTTTGGCAGGGCCGGCAACCGGGTCGTCATCGAGGAATTCCTGCAGGGGGAGGAGGTCAGCTTCATCGCCATGGTCAGTCAGGGGCAGATCCTGCCCATGGCCAGTTCCCAGGACCACAAGGCCCGGGACGACGGCGACCAGGGCCCCAATACCGGCGGCATGGGGGCCTATTCCCCGGCCCCGGTGGTCACCCCCGCCTTGCACGAGCGCATCATGGCCGAGGTGATGCACCCGACGGTGGCTGGCATGGCGGCGGAGGGGCTACCCTATAGCGGCTTCCTTTACGCCGGTCTCATGATCGCCGCCGACGGCACCCCCAAGGTGCTGGAGTACAACTGCCGCCTGGGCGACCCGGAGACCCAGCCGATCCTGATGCGGCTGAGGTCCGACCTGGTCGAACTCTGTCTCGCCGCCCATGAGGGGCGCCTGGGGGAGATGCCGGTGGATTGGGATCCACGCGCCGCCTTGGGCGTGGTCATGGCGGCTGGCGGCTATCCGGATGCCTACGAAAAAGGCCAGGTGATCAGCGGCCTGGAAGCGGCGGCTCAGGTGCCGGACACCAAGGTCTTCCACGCCGGTACCGCCCGGGTGGCTGGCCAGACGGTTACCCAGGGTGGACGCGTCCTGTGCGTCACCGCCCTGGGCAAGACCGTCGGCGCGGCCCAGACCCGTGCCTATCAGGCGGTTGACCTGATCCATTGGCAAAACGGCTTTTGCCGGCGTGATATCGGCCATCGAGCCATCGCCCGCGAACGGGGGTAAGGATGTTGTACCGGCAGGCCGGCAAGCCAGGACCCGCAGGACCCGTCCCCCCGGCATTCTTCCCCATGGGGACCCGCCGGCAGGGTCCATCGCTTGCCATAGAATTTTAATTCTTTCAGAGGGTTGGGGGATGAGGGCGCCGGGTTGGCGACTGATTTTTCGCCTGGGTCTATGGGCCTGCCTGGCCATCATCTCCTTCCTGGCCTTCGCACCCTTGGCATCGGACCCCGGAACGGGCCACGACAAGGCCAACCATATCCTGGCCTTCCTGGTCCTGGCCGGGCTCGCGGACCTTGCCTATCCGGGTCCGGCCCCCGGTCGCGGTGGGGGTAAGTGGTTAATCCTCTTGGCGTATGGCCTCTTCATCGAGACCGTCCAATATTTTTTGCCCTATCGCGAATTTTCCGGGTGGGACCTGGTGGCGGATGGCATCGGCATCTGGCTTTATGTGGCGGGCGTCCGGCTGGCCATGTCCGTGAGAGCCGGCAGGACCCGTGCCTGAATCAGGTTCGCCAGGCCCCGCAGGGGTGAATAGGCCGGGGCCACCTCCAGGATATAGCCCAGGGTGCGGGGTATGTCCGCCAGATAGCCGGGCTTGCCATCGCGCCGATGCAGCCGGGCGAAGATGCCGCTGGCCTTGAGGTGGCGCTGGATGCCCATCAGGTCGAACCAGCGCAGAAAGTCGGCCTCCTGTTCCTGGCGCAGGATGCCGGACTGGACCGCCAGGGCGAAATAACCCCAGGCCCATTCCTCGACCCGCGCCCGGGGCCAGGCGATATAACAATCCCGCAGCAGGGAGACGAGATCATAGGTAACGGGGCCTGCGACCGCATCCTGAAAGTCCAGGATGCCCGGCGAGGGCGAGGCCGTGATCATGAGGTTGCGGGAATGAAAATCGCGATGGACGCAGACCCGGGGTTGCTCCTGGGCGCTGGCGGCGAGGAAGGCCAGGGCCGCCTCGAGATCAGCCTCTTCCTGGGCGGTGAGGACCAGTCCCAGATGCCGTTCCACCAGCCAGTCCTGGAAGAGAGCCATCTCGCGGCGCAGGAAGGCGCCATCATACGAGGGCAGCCCCACCGTGGTAGCACAGGCCTGAATGATGATCAGGGCGCCCAGGGCATCGCCATAAAGCCGATCGGCGCTAGCGCCATCCAGGTGATCCAGATAGAGGCGACTCCCAAAGTCCTCCAGCAGCAGGAAGCCCTGTTGGGGGTTCTCCCGATAAATCTCCGGCGTCCGGAGACCCAGGTCGCGCCAGGCGCGGGCCAGGCGCACAAAGCGATCCGTGTCTTCCTGACCCGGCGGGGCATCCATGGCGATATAGCTGGTCCCCTCATGGCCCAGACGCCAGTAACGCCGAAAGCTGGCGTCGCCGGAGGCCGGCGCCAAGACGACTTCATCGCGGTCCAGGACAGACCTCAACCAATTCTCCAACAAGGCGCGCCGTTCCGGCATGGCCATCTCCAGGCAAGGTGTTAGGCAGGTATTTTGCGGCAAGCCCGCCGCCGCGGCCAAACAAGAATTCCCGCCCTGGTGATGAAGCCGTTAGAATGAGCCCTCGAATCCCATCCTCGCGGATGCCCGCTGCCAACGGCCAGTGACACCTAACGCCACGACCAAGCCCCTGCCCCGCCTTCGTCTTGCCACTCTCTGCTGCCTGATGCTGGCGGCAATGTCGGTATTGGCCGAGGACGGAGACCCCCTGGAGGCGGGCCTCGACTGGGACTATTGCGGGCTGCGCCCCGCGCGGCTCGGGCCCGCCACCCTGCCCTCGCCCCCGGGGAACGAGGAACCCGTCTCCATCGAGGCCGATGACCTGGGGTACGACCGTAACAGCCAACTCCTCAAGCTGGAAGGCAACATCGACCTGCAACAAGGGAGCCGCCAGATCCGTGCCCAGGCCATGAGCTACGGCGTCGCGACGGAGGAGGTCACGGCCGAGGGCGACTTGTTCCTGGCCCAGCCGGGGGTGCGCATCCTGGGCAAGCAGGGGACCCTCAATCTCAAGACCAACCAGGGCCAGATCACCCAGCCCCGCTACCGCTTCGCCGGCCCCCTGAATGCCCGGGGCGACGCCCAGAGCGCGCAATTGCTGGAACAGGGCAAGACCCATTACGAGGACATCGTCTTCACCTCCTGCCCCCCGGGCCGGCGCGACTGGGATCTGGCGGCAGCGCGGTTGGATATCGATCAGGTCGAGGGCTGGGGCATCGCTCGGAACGCCAGGCTACGGGTCATGGGTGTCCCCGTGCTTTATTCCCCTTATCTCTCCTTCCCGATCGACGACCGGCGCAAGAGCGGCTTTCTCACCCCCATCATCGGCAACTCCAGTAGCTCGGGTTTCCAGGTCGTCACCCCCTATTACTTCAATATCGCTCCCAACATGGACGCGACCCTGACGCCCACCTACATGAGCGAGCGTGGCTTGCTGCTTGGCGGCGAATTCCGCTATCTCTCTCCCATCCAGTCCCTTGATTTCTATGCCGAGGGCATCGCGAGCGACCAGGAATACAATAACGAGGCACGCGGCGCCCTGCGCATTCTGCATCAAGGCAACTATGGATCGGGCTGGACATCCTCCCTGCGCTTTCAGGATGTCACGGATAAGCAGTACCTGGAGGATTTCGGCAACAGCCTGGAACTGACCAGCCTGCGCAACATTGAACGCCGGGCTGATCTCAACTACCAGGGTCAGGCCTGGAACGCCCGGCTTATGGTCCAGCAGTTTCAGAACGTGGATATCAGCATCCCGCCCGGGGAGTATCCCTACGCCCGGCTGCCCCAGCTCGAATTGAACCTGACTCCCTGGCGCCACGATTCGGGTCTCGAACTCAATTTCCCGAGCCAATACAACTATTTCGACCATGACACCAAGGTTCATGGCGGCCGCGCCACCCTCCAGCCCAGCCTCGCCTGGCCCGTCCGCCGCACCTACGGCCACCTGATCCCGCGCCTGAACTTCTGGGGCGGGGCCTATGGCCTCCAGGATACCGAGATCGGCGACCCCGAGCGACCCCTCCTACGCCATTCCCAGTTTCAACCTCGACGGCCAACTGGTCTTCGAGCGCCAGACGAGTTGGCTGGGCCAATCGGTCCTGCAGACCCTGGAGCCCCGCGCCTTTTACCTCTACACGCCCTATAAGGACCAGACCGACATCCCGGTCTTCGATACCACGGACATGAGCTTCAGCTATGGCACCCTCTTTCTGCCCAACCGCTTCGCCGGCTATGATCGCGTGGGTGACGCCAACCAACTCACCTTGGGCCTGAGTACCCGTCTCCTCCAGACCAGCACGGGGCGAGAACTGCTGCGCGCCAGCCTCGGCAAGCCTGTCTACTTCGAAACCCCCCGGGTCTGGCTCACGGACATCCCCGAGGAACGTCAGCAGGCCACTGCCCTGGTCGGGGAGGTCGCGGCGCGCCTGATGCGGGATCTCACCGGCCGCACCACCCTGCGTTGGGATCCCCAACCGGATGACGAGGAGGATGCGCTGGAAAAGCTCATCGTCGAGCTCCGCTACCAATCCCCGAAAAAGCACCTGCTCAATCTCGCCTATCGCTACGATGTCGGCGAGACGGAGGCTACCCGCTACCGGGATCTGGATTTATCGGCGAGCTGGCCCATCAATCCCCAGTTGAAACTCGTCGGACGCTGGTATTATTCCCTGTATAACGAAAAGGTGAACGAGACCTTCGCCGGCGTTTCCTACGGCAAGTGCTGCTGGAAGGTCAACGTGCTGGGCCGTCACATCAACAATCAGCCGGGCACCGATGGCGAGACCAGCGTCATGCTCCAGTTGGAGCTAGCCGGACTGGCCAAATTCGGCGACAAAATCGACCAATTTCTGGAGCGTGGTATCTATGGCTACACCGAGGAATAAGGGGGGCTTAAGCCTCTGGAGGGCCTGGCGTTGGCCGGCTCTAACGGGAGCGCCCCTGCTCCTGTTATCCCTTGTGATCGCCCCCCCCCTCGCCCAGGCGGCCAGCCTCGAGGAGTTGGATTCCATCGTCGCCGTGGTCAACAAGGACGTCATCGTGCGTAGCGAACTGGAACGGGAGATCGTCCTGGCCCTGCCCGAAATGCGCGAAAAGGGGGCGGAGATGCCCCCCCGCGCGGAACTGGAACGCAAGGTCCTGGAGCGCATGATCGAGAAGCGCCTGCAAATGCAGGAGGCCCAGCGGGTCGGCATCAAGGTCGAGGATGGGGCCCTCACCCAGGCCATGGAGGGTATCGCCCAACGTAACAACCTGACGCTTGAGGAATTGCAGACCGCCCTGGGGGCCAGCGGCATCCGCTTCGAGGACTTCCGCGAGGACACCCGCTCCCAGATGATCATGAGCCAGCTGCAGGCGCGGGAGGTCATCAAGAACATCACCGTCACCGAGCCCGAGATCAAGCGCTTCCTCTCCCGCGAGTCGGACAGCCTGATCGAACGGACCGATGTCCGCCTCTCCCACATCCTGGTGGCCGTGCCCGAGACGGCGAGCGGCGAGGAACAGGAGCAGGCGCGAAAGAAGGCCCAGGCGATTGTCGCCAAGCTCCGGGCCGGGGGGGATTTTGGCCAGGTGGCCCGCGCAGAATCCCAAGGCCAGCAAACCCAGGAGGGTGGCGACCTCGGCTGGTTCGCCATGGCCGATGTCCCCTCGCTGGCCCAGGAAGTGTCCCGGAGCCTGGCCAAGGGCGAGGTCAGCAACCCCCTGCGCAGCCCCAGTGGCTTCCATATCATCCAGGTCACCGACATCAAGGGCAGCGGCCCGGCGGTCATCAGCCAGACCAAGGCGCGCCACATCCTCATCCGCACCAACGAGGTGGTGTCCGACGACGATGCCCGCATCCGCCTGGAGCAACTGCGCATGCGCCTGGTGGGCGGCGATGACTTCGCCAACCTGGCCCGCGCCAACTCGGACGACACTGGATCGGCCCTCAAGGGCGGCGACCTCGGCTGGTTGAGCCCCGGCGACACCGTACCCCAATTCGAGGCTGCCATGAACGAACTCGCCCCCAACCAGATCAGCCAGCCTTTCAAGTCCAGCTTCGGCTGGCACATCGTCCAGGTCAACGAGCGCCGCAGCCAGGACACCACCGAGGAGTTGATGCAGCTCAAGGCCAAGCAGAAGCTGCGGGAACGCAAGGCGGACGAGGCCGTCAAGCAGTGGCTGCGCAAGCTGCGCGACGAGGCCTACATCGAAGATCGTCTCGCCAAGGCGGCGGAACAGGGCTAGCGGCTTGGCCAACGCCACCCTACCCAGGCTCGTCATCACGCCGGGGGAGCCCGCTGGCATAGGACCTGAACTCTGCGCCCAGGTGGCTCAGGCGGACTTTCCCGCCCAATGGGTCGTCATCGCCGATCCCGACCTGCTGCGGGACCGCGCCCAGCGACTGGGCCTGGATCTCGAGCTGGTCCTTTACGATCCTGACGCCCCTCGCCTGCCCCAGCGGGCCGGGATACTTCAGGTGCTACCCCTGGCCTTGCGCCACCACCCCAGCCAGCCGGGCCTTCTCGACCCCGCCAACGCGGCCTATGTCCTGGACTGCCTGGAACGTGCTTGCGACGGCTGCCTGACCGGCGAGTTCGATGCCCTGGTCACGGGCCCGGTGCACAAGGGTGTCATTAATGACGCCGGCTTTCCCTTCAGCGGGCATACGGAATTCCTGGCGGCACGCTGTGGGTCCGATCCGGTGATGATGCTGGCGGCGCCGGGGCTGAGGGTCGCCCTGGCCACCACCCATTTGCCCCTGCGCCAGGTCGCGGATCACATTACCCCGGCGGGACTGGAAGGGGTCATCCGCATCCTGGACCGGGATCTGCGCCAACGCTTCGGCATCGCCCGGCCGCGCCTGCTGGTCTGTGGCCTCAACCCCCACGCCGGCGAGGGCGGCCATCTGGGCCGGGAGGAGATCGAGATCATAGCCCCCCTGCTGGCGCGACTCAGGGCCGAGGGTCTGGACCTGGTCGGGCCCCTGGCCGCCGATACCGCCTTTGTGCCGGACCATCTGGCCCAGGCCGATGCCGTCCTGGCCATGTACCACGACCAGGGCCTGCCCGTCCTCAAGCATCTGGGATTTGGCAACGCCGTGAACATCACCCTGGGCCTGCCGATCGTGCGGGTCTCCGTCGATCACGGCACGGCCCTGGACCTGGCTGGCACGGGTCAAGCCGACCCGGGCAGCCTGAAGGCCGCGCTCAACACGGCCCTGGAGATGGTGAGCCGGGGCCCGTCCCCTACCCAAGCCCAGGTCCAGTCGGCCTGAAAGCCTCCGGGTGATGACGCGGCCGCCTATCTTTTCAATCCCGCGAGGGGGTCGTCCCACTCGGGTTGTTGATGCCTGCCGAAGTAGGGATCCTCTTCGGGAAATAGCTCTGCCACCAGCTGCTTGTCCTCGACGGGGGCAGCGGGGGGCGAGGCCTCGGCCGCCGGCTTGGCCGTGAAGCAGGTCGCGTAGGGGTTCTGCTGCTCGGTTGGGCTCCCCTCTTCCTGGTCATCGAAGGATAAGGCCCCACCCGCCTGGTATTCCGTGACCCGCGTCTCGAAGAAGTTCTTCTCCTTCTTCAGCTCCATCTGTTCGCTCATCCAGGGAAAGGCGTGATAGGCGTCCTCGAAGGGTTGGGGCAGCCCGACGGAGCCGAGGCGCATATTGGCGAAGAACTTGGTAGTGGCGACATGGTCTGGAATGGAATAGCCCAGGATGGGACCATCCTTGAAGCAGTAGCTGATATAGCCCTGCTCCAGTTCGATGGCGCGCCGGGTGTCACGGTCGATGTCGGCCAGCAACTCATCGGTGATGGCCTCCGGATACTGCGCCATGAATTCCCGGATCAGGGCAACGCCAAAGCCGATATGGTTGGACTCGTCGCGGGCAATGTAGCTGAACTGCTCGGCGCCGCCCTTGAAGAAGCCGAGTCGGGACAACTGCTGGATGGGGCCCAGCAGGGACACCCAGAACCAGACGCCCTCGAAGATCAAAAACCAGAAGACCAGGGAGCGGAGCAGGGCCTGCTTTTCCGCAATGGCCATCTCGTGGTAAGGCCGGCCTTCAATCTGCCGCTTGATGGTTTGGAGGACCGGTTCGGAAAGCTTCTGGGCCATCTCCACCCGTTCCTTCATGGCCGGCACGGTCTTCCAGGTATCGTAAATGGATAGGGGTATGCCGAGATTCTCGATGACGTAGCGATAGCTGCGGGTATGCAGGCCTTCTTCCCAGACCAGCCGCTTGAAAAAGTGGCGGATTTCCGCGGGCTGAAAAACGGAAAGGAAGGTCTCCGCCGCGTCATCACCCCGTTCGATATCAAAGGTCGTGAGCTGCGCCATGACGGATTCGAACAGGTGCTTGAACTTCGGATCGACGGCGGGATTCTTGTAGTCCGCCACGTCGGGGGCGACGGCAATCTCTTCCGGGGCCCAATTATTATTCTCTTGCGCCCGCGCCATGGCCCAGGCCCACTCATAGGCAAAGGGCTCAAGCTGATAAGAATCACAGGGACCAAGAAGGGGTTTGGCAGACATATTTTTCCGGTTACTAAAGGGGTTATCGATGTTCATACGCAAGGTTGGGAGATTTCGAATCCGGGATCCGGAGGGGACCAACTCCCCAGGCTGGCGATTTAGTTGATATTTCCACCCGGATTCTGTAACGCAAGCTCCACAACGCTTCGGCAACTTTTCGACAATTTCTGCTTGTGGTCATCCAGGCAATCGATGACTCGGCCTTGGCCGGGCCGTACCTTGGCGCAGAATTTAGCAAAATCGGCCTCGCATGCCTGATAGGATTCCTCCGGGCTTTGCAGGAGGGTTCGGCAATCGAGCGACAATTCAGTTTTGTCACGAGCGCCGAGGCACGCCAGGATTTTGTCCTCCGCCCCAAAGGCCTTGGGGCAGAATTTAACGATATCGAATTTGCAGGATTTCTGAAGGGAAGGTGGTGTTTGGGAATCTGCGGCCAGAACCGAAAAACCGCTGGCTACCAACAGGCCAGCGATACCCAGAAAATACTTCAGCATCGCTCACTTCCTGACATCTAAGGCGTTGATCAAGGGTGAGGCCTATCCATGAAAATCATGGCTTATGCCTACCTATCAGAGTGATATCAGCATAACATCTTACCTGATGCTGACCACCCAATTTTAGCTTCGCCTAGTCTTCCTACCTGTCCCAACCCGCGTGCCCATGAGCGCAGGGAACGTAACAACTAGGGTAATTCCCGATCCAGGCTCACGGCAACCGCACAAAAAGGGCTCGACTCTCTGCCGTACTGATCCTGATCCCAAATGTGTCGGCCAGCAGGGACCGCAAGGTTGGCGCCTCACTGACCGACTGCCGATGACGACCAGGCGGGTCGATGACCCAGTAGTCGCGATTACGCAGCGACCGTATCTCGTTGTCCAAAATTCGTGAAGCAACCAGGTTGTTGACGAAGGGCGCCGAGGGATGCCGATGAGAGTAGAAGTGGCCAACCTCGCAATCGGCCAGGTTGTAATGGGCGAATTCGAATTGGTATACCGATTGGAAGGCGCCGTCAATGGCGGTCTGGAGATGATAGACAAACGAGGTCTGCCAGAGGCGAGGAGAGGTGACAGAATGCACGGAGGGCAGACAGCTAGCCCGAAGTGGGTTGGGCCAGGATCCGGACAGGTGGCGTCAGAGAAAGGTACTTGCTACCGCTAAGATGCTTGCAACCCTCCCCCAACGCCAAAACAGGCGAAGGGCAGAACACACGTCCCTGTGCGCGAGAATTCCCTAGCTCAGCCTTGGCTTACTTGGTAGGAGCGGCGGGCACAGCCTGAGGAGCAGGAGGAGCTGGGGGGGCACCGTAGGGGGCACCATAAGGAGCGCCGTAAGGAGCATAGCCATAGGGGGCGCCATAACCGTAGGGACCATAACCATTGGCGTAGCTATTGTTGTAGCTGTTGTTGCCGCGGCCGTAGCCGCGGCCGCCGCCACCCATGTTCATGCTGAAGTCGCCGTAACCGTCGCCATCGCCGAACATGTCGTTCATCATGTTGTTGTTATTGTTGCCGTAGCCGTTATTGCCCCAGGGACCACCCCAGAAGGCGGCAGCGGAGGCGGAGACACCCAGTAGGGCGGCGATGGCGACAGCAGTAGCAAGCTTTTTCATTTGATTTTCTCGTTAGTGGGTTTCTGTTGGCAGCGAGGGCGGCGTCTTGGTTGAGCGGTGCGCCGTCCATGGGGAGATAGAATATTAGAATATTCTGATATTGTCAAACATCAGATTTGGCTTTTCGCTTGAGCCCACCTACACCATGAAGCGCCCGGCCCTGCCTGGCCGGCCGGACCCTGAACTGTCATGCCTGGGTTCTCTAGGCTATGATGCCTACGGATTCCGTAATCACCTGATAACTATCTGTAACAACGGGAGTGTTGGATAAGATGATTTTTGACGAGACCCTGTATCAGGGGGTCATGCTACGCCTCATTCGCGGGGCCATGACCTTTCGGGAACACGAATACCGGGGTGGCCTCACCCGCATGGCGGAGCTGACCAAAGGGCAGAACCCCGAGGTGCTATTGATCGGTTGCTGCGACTCGCGGGTGGACCTGACGCGCATCAGCGGGGCGGAACCGGGAGAAGTTTTCGTCATCCGGAACGTCGCCAATCTGGTCCCGCCCTACACCTTTGACCAGGGCGCCGGACATGGCGTCCGCGCCGCCATCGAATATGGGGTCAGGGCACTCAACATCGCCAACATCGTCGTTTTTGGCCACGCCCACTGCGGCGGAATCAAGGCCGCCATCCAGACCGCCGCTGGCCAGGCGCCGTCATCGGACTTCCTGGGTACCTGGCTGGCGCTGGCGAAGGATGCCTGCCATGCCGAGATCAAGGACCCCATCACCGGCGAGTCCCGCCCCGTGCCCATCGAGCTGCTCAAGGACTACAGCTACCTGGTCGAGCGCGCCTCGGTGCTCAACTCCCTCAACAACCTGCGTACCTATCCCTGGATCGCCGAGCGGGTCGCCGCGGGCTCCCTGAGTCTCCATGGCTGGTGGTTCGATCTCGAAACCGGCGACCTCTGGGTCACCGACCCCCGCACGGGCCAGTTCCTCCCGGTCGAGGCGCACTGAAGATGGCGGGCGACCAGGCGATTCGGCCCGACGGTATCGACTACTGGGTAGATGAGCGCCCACCGGCCAGCCTCATTCTCATGGTGGCCCTGCAGCAGGTGGCCTTCCTCGGCGCCATCATGGCCTTGCCCGTGGTGCTGGCCCGGCAGGCGGGGCTGGACACGGCGGGCGCGGCGGGGCTGGTGGCCTTGACCATGGTGGGGGCGGGCATCGGCGTCATGCTCCAGGCGCTCAATCGTGGCGGGATCGGTGTCGGCCTCTTTAGTCCCTTGCATACCTCTGCGGTGGCCTTTCCCGCCTCCCTGGCGGCGATCCAGATGGGCGGCCTGGGGCTCGCCTTTGGCATGATGTCGGTCGCGGCGGTGGTACAGATGGCCCTGGCCCGGTTCCTACCCCGGCTGCGTGCCCTCTTTCCGGTGGAAATCGCCGGCCTCATCGTCCTCATTCTGGGCCTTGGGCTTGGTCTGGTCGGCCTGCGCAATTTCCTCGCCATCGATACCCCCCAGGCCGGAGATCCTCGCATCCTGCAGGTGGGCCTCCTGACCCTGGCCACCATCATTCTCTTCAACATCTGGGGCCGAGGGCGGCTGCGCGCCTTTTCCGTCTTCACGGGCCTGGTGGTCGGTCAGTCACTGGCCCTCTGGCTGGGGTTGGTGGATGCGGAGCGCCTGGCGGTCATCACTCAGGTACCCCTGTTCGCGGTCCCGCCCGTCGGCCAGTTCGGCTGGGCCTTCGACTGGACCCTGTTGCCAGAATTCCTCCTCGTCGGCCTGGCGCTCTCCTTCAACTGCTTTGGCGTCCTCACCATAGCCCAGCGTGCCAACAACGCCGGTTGGAAGCGCCCGGACATGGCTGGCATCGGCCGCGGTCTCATGGCCGAGGGCCTGACCAACGCCGCCTGCTCGCTGATCAACGGGGTCGCCCAGACCGCCAGTGGCGGCGCCCTCGGCCTGGCCCTGGCGACCGGTGTGACCAGTCGTATCGTGGGCTTTGCCTTGGGTGGGGTCTTCATCGGCCTCGCTTTCTTCCCCCCCGTGGCCACCCTCTGGACCCTGCTGGCGGCGCCGGTGATCGGGGCCGTACTGATGTTCGTCGCCTCCTTCGTCATCCTGGGTGGCATCAAGATCATCACCTCGCGCCTGCTCGACCCGCGCAAGACCGTGACCCTGGGCCTGGCCCTCATCGCCGCCATCGGTCACGACACCCTCTTGGTGAATCCGAGCGGTTCCATGGGGATGATCGATACCACGTTGTCCAGCATGGTGGCACTGGCGGTGATCGTTGCCATCGTGCTCAACGCGGTGTTCCGGCTGGGGGTTCATCAACTCGTGACGCATAGTGTGCGGCTCGACGCCCAATGGCCAACGACAGTCAACAAGCTGCTGTGGCACCTGGGGCACGAGTGGGGCGCCCGCCCGGAGGTGATGATGCGCCTCGATCATGCTACCCATGAACTACTGGATGCCATCTATGGCCATAGGCTGCTGGCGGACGAGGGCGATCCCCGCGTGGAACTGGTGGCCCGCTTCGATGAATACCAATGCCAAATCCGCGTCACCTATACCGGTCGCCCCCTGCGCCTCGCCAAGGAGCGTCCAGACCCCGAGCGGCTGCTGGATGATCAGGATGCCCTGGCCGACCTGGCCAGCTTTTTGATCAGACGCCAGACGGACGGCATCAAGGCGGAAGTAAACAAGGGTCAATGCACGGTGAGCATGCGCTTTGATGACTGAGGCGCGTCGTTTGGCCTTGATTAACGGCCTGATAGGGCTCCCGGTGTCAGGATAGATGTCGCCCTCCCTCTGGGGACTGAAGGGTGAACATGGGGGCATCACCTCACACGGAAGGAGGAAGGGCGGGGACGAGGATCAGCCCTTGATGAGTCTCTGGTCCAAACGCAAAGGTTCAGGGGCAGCGACCAGCACGGCGGCGTATTCGGGATGGGCTGGGTTCAACAAGAGGTTGCGTTCGCCCGGAGTCACCGCGCTCGGAACGGACAAGGCGACGGAGACGGACTCCGCGATCCAGCGGTCGCCGATCGCTTGCGTGGCTGCGGGTGCCGGCCAGGCGGCCCAGTCCGGCGGAAGGTCGATCCAGGACTCGCACGCAATGATGACCCGCGGGGCGACATCCACGGCGAAATACCGCCAGTGTCCTCGCAGCACCGCTTCCGCCTCCAGATGGACCAGCAGTTCCAGCTGTGCCAGGGATAGGGACTGAGCCGTATAAACGACCGCGACACCTGGCGAATTCCAGCGCCCACCGTAGAGACGCGCCCCTTCTCCGCTGAAGGCCGCCTCCAGATAGTCCTCGTCAACGAGACGGAAGCACCTCAAGAGAAGACGCCGTGACGCAACCGACCGATGAGGTGCTCCACCTCGCGCGCCCCGACCTCGGTGTCCGCGTATGCCAAGGGCGTCTGTCCCGCCAGCGCCGCCTTAGGCGACTTCAGCCAGTCGCGGGCCCGATCGCCGTCGCGCAGCATCTGGGTCGCCAGGGCGAACAGACGCTCGATCCGCAGCACCCGTTCGGACTCGGTCGGCCCGAGCCGTCCAGCCTGTCTGCGGCGCGCCAGGGTACGCCCCGGGATCCCGGCGAGACTGGCCGCCTCCTGAAGCGACATCCCCAACCGGTCCCGCAAGGCCTCCAATTCCGGAAAGGGGAAGCCGGCGCGGACCCGCTCGACCAGTGACTCGGTCGGGGCCTGCAATACGCCAAGGTAATCACCGGGCTGGTCGGCCACCCTCGCCTCTTTGAGCATTGTGATCCGCGCCATCGCCACACCCCCCGCATCAACAAAGCCATATGGCATCATCATAGACGCCACCTGGCACACAGGCAAGCCGATGTGATCCGGATGACCCGGTGCCAAGGCCCGTTCGTTCCCCGGGGCCGGCCCCCGTTCCTAACGCCTCCTCCAATCGCTGACAGAGGGTGCGCAGGATTTTGTGCGGGAAAAGTACTTGTCCTCGGCCTCGATCAGGGTCCAGGGGGCGATGCCGCCGTGTCAGCCAGGGGGGGCGGGGGTTAAGCCTACCCATCGCTCTATTCGTCATCGCCCAATTCCGGGTCCCAGCCCTTGGCGCGGGCCGTCTGAATGGCCCGATCGTAGAGTTCAGCGTGACGCTTTTGCAGTTCGGGTGGCAGGCGGCTGGGCAGATTGTGGTACTTGTCCCATTCGTTCTGGACCTCTTCCATAAGGCCCTGCATGCGGCCAATATCCCAGCCTCTGCCATCTTCTGTTTCCGGGATAAGACCAAACAGCCAGCCGTCCAACACAATGCGGCCCAACTGGGTCATGCCATGGTTGTCGTTGTGGAGACCTGCATAAACACTCGCCATCTTGGGTTCCTATCGGGTGAGGCCGGCATAGAGCAGCGGCAGTTTTTCGGGCAGTCGCTGCACATGATCCACCACCATGTAGTTGTTCTGGCCAAAAATCCGGGAGACGTAATTATCCGCGCGCGGGTCCAGGCTCATGCAGTAGGTGGTAACGCCTAGCTTAGCGACTTCCTCCACCGCTTTTTTGGTGTCATAGCGCAGGTACTGAGGATCACGCACATCCACGTCCGCGGGCTCGCCGTCGGTGATGACGATGAGCAGCTTTTTCGCCGAGCGTTGCAACTGAAGATGATGGCCAGCATGCCGGATAGCGGCCCCCATGCGGGTGGAGAGCTGGCCGGTCATGCCCGCCAACTTAGCCTTGGGTGTTTCGTCCCAGTGCTGATCGAAGTCCTTGAAACGGTAATACTCGACATCGTGGCGGCCATCGGAGCAAAAACCATGGATGGCAAAGGGGTCGCCGACCTTGTTGATGGCATCGGCTAACAGCACACAGGCTTGCTGGGTGAGTTCGCGTACCGAGTACTCCTGGTCCTGTACTTTTTCGTTGGTGGATTCGGACAGATCCAGCAGTACCAGGATCGAAAAGTCGCGGGTCTTGCGCACGCTGCGCATCATGATGCGCGGGTCGGGCTGGTTGCCAAGGCGGATGTCGATGAGGCTGGCGATGGCGGCGTTGATGTCGATCTCATCGCCATCTTCCAACCTGCGGATACGCTGCACCCCTTGGGGTTGCATGGCATCGAGCAGGAACTTCATACGATGGATCTCGCGCTTGTATTGGGCGGTGATGGCATCGATGACCTGCAGATCGCCGGCCTTGGCACGCTTTTCCAGCACCGTGGCCCAGGCCGGGCGTTCGAGCTGGATCTGGTAATCCCACTCGGAATAATGGAAGGGATCAGACACCGGCTCAAGGCCCTCCAGCTCGTTGAAGGACTTGCCGCCACTTTCGTCGCCGATGTTCTCGTAGGGGAACAGCTCCGTGCCCAGCACCCAGATTTCCTGAGCGTCATCCCCGGCCGTCTCGACGTCAATCTCGTTGGCCATCTCCATCACGTTGACGTACTTGCGCACCTGCTTGATGGACTCGTAGCCGGCGTTGGCGGCCTTGTTGAAATCAAATTCCTCGAATTCCCAAAAATAGCGGTTGTCATCGCGATAGGGAGCGGAGAGCAGATCGGTGCGCGCATTGAAGGGGATCCGCCGCTGCATCAGGCTGTGGGCCAGAGTGACGCCGATTTCCCAGGAGGTGTGGTTGTTGTCGAGCTTATCTTGAGCCAGCGCGAACAGGGCGCGGGCTTCGAGTATCCAAGGGTCGCCATCCTGATAGGTCTCGTCCAGCAGGGCGCGCGCCAGCCGGTTGAGGTAGTCGCCAACACTGCTTTTCATCTCGGGGGTGGCGAGGTGCAGCTTGCTCCAGAGTTGCTTCAGGCCGGGAAAGCGCCGGATCGACAGGGCTTCCACGCGCGCATCCTCGATCACACCGATGACCGCCATCTGCATCGGGCTGAGGGCCTCGGCGGAGATGGGCTGGCGGGTCTCGACCAGGTGGGCGGCGCAATGGGCGGCGGTGGCGCGGTAAAGCTTCAGACCCGAAACCGGCTCCTGGCCCTCCGGGGCGAAATCATCGAAGGCATCCGGCAGATGCAGCAGGTAATCCTCGATATAGGGTCGATAACCTTCGCGGGTCTCGAAATCGCCCGCGGTGGGGCGCATGAAGAAATCCCGTGCCCAGAGGGCGCGCAGGTACATATTGATGCGCCGCTGCACGTCCACCAGCAGGGTGCCCTTGCGCTCCTTCTGCAGCATCGCCAGCGACTCCTTGGACTCGATGCTGAAGTACTTGATCTGCTCCTCGTAGTTGGTGCGGTGGGCGTGGGCGCCCCACATGGCCCAGCGGCGCAGGCCGCCGAGCGTCAGTTGCTGTAACAGGACTTCCAGCTTGTTGAGCATCGGACGCACGCCACGCGGCGCCTGGGCGATCAGGGTATTGATAAATTGCAGATAGTTGAGGAATAGCTGGGCGTCACCCAGCCGGTGGGCGGCGCTGGGTGCCGTCGCGAGCAGCAGTTCGATCACCGCGCCCGAGGTTCTGGAGGCGAGCGCCAGGGACGCGGCGGCGAGGTCGCCCACCACATCCTCGCCAATCTCCTTGGCCACCAGGGGTACTTCCACAATCCAGGCCTCGACCAGGGCATCGCCCTTGCCGAGTCCGCGGATCGCGGAAGCGCCCTTCAGGTAATTATCCAGCCCGCGGGGCGAGAACACCTTGGTCGCCTCGTGCCAATTGGCCTGCAACGCCTCCTGGCTGTGGGGTGACAGGTCCTCCAGGAGTTCGGCATAGTCAGCGAGATTGATCGACATGGTTCACCTCGGCAAGCAGGGTTGTCGGATTAGGCGAGGCCAAACCGATCAACCAACCGCCAACTCATCAGAAGAAGGTCGTGACCGCCGCGTCCAGGGCATCGCGCATATCCGGATCATCGGTGATGGGGCGCACCAGGGCGACGCGGCAGGCAGCCTCCGGCTTCACCCCCTTGGCGATCAGGCTGCCGGCGTAAATCAACATCCGGGTAGAGAGTCCTTCGTCCAGGCCGTGGCCCTTGAGGTTGCGCGAACGCTCGGCGATCGACACCAGCTTGCCGGCCACCGCCGCGTCAATCCCGGATTCGTGCATGACGATTTCGGTTTCTATCGCGTGCTCGGGATAGGTGAAGTCCAAACCCCCGAAACGTTGTTTAGTGGACTGCTTCAGATCCTTCATCAGCGACTGATAGCCGGGATTGTAGGAAATGACAACTGAAAATCGGGGTGAGCGTGGACTAGCTCGCCCTTTTTCTCCAGCGGCAGCACCCGGCGATTATCCGTCAAGGGGTGAATAACCACCGTGGTGTCCTGGCGCGCCTCGACCACTTCGTCGAGATACACGATGGCGCCGTGGCGGGCGCCGATGGCCAAGGGACCGTCCTGCCATTCGGTGCCCTGGGCGGAGAGCAGAAAGCGGCCGACCAGGTCGCTGGCGGTCATGTCTTCGTTACAGGCCACGGTGATCAGGGGCTTGCCGAGCCGATAGGCCATGTATTCGACGAAGCGGGTCTTGCCGCAGCCGGTCGGGCCCTTCAGCATCATGGGCATGCGGACGGAATAGGCGGCCTCGAACAGTTCCACCTCGTCGGCGACGGCGCGGTAGTAGGGTTCCTGGGGGATGCGGTATTGATCGACAATGTTGCTCATGAGGGACTCCCGGGTGACTACGCAGATTTGTCCACGAATGACGCCTAAACAACCCGCCGCGCCATTCGTTGGCAAATCAGGGTCGACAAACCCATGCCGACCGACAAAACGCCCCCGTCACGTTTCCACGCGGCGGGGGCCCTTGGGCTGTCAAGCGTGGCGCGCTTAAACGGTCTTGCCGCGGAAGATGACCATGGCCGCGCCTTGCGACTGCTTGAAGTTATCGTAGCCGACCAGCCGCACATGGTTATTGGGGTTGGCCTTGTGGCAAGCCTCGGCCTCGGCCAGCACCAGATCCACGTCGGTTTCGCCGAACATCGGCAGTTTCCACATGTACCAGTAGGAGTCCATCAGGTACTCGGGCTCGATGTGCTCGATGGACGGGTTCCAGCCCTTCTTCACCAGGTACTCGACCTGCTGCTTGATGCTGGCCGCGTCCATGGCCGGCAGGTAGGAGAAGGTCTCGAATTTGCGGCTGGCGGGATCGCTCAAGCGGCTTTTGTAATCCAAAACTTCAGACATTTCACTTCCTCTTCAATTGGGTATCGATACCCCCGGAGCGGCGGTGCCGCGCATCCGGGAGGTCATGGCATCAAAGGCACCAGGTCACTTGTGGGACACGTCCAGCTTGTCGACGGTGTCGAACTCGAACTTGATCTCTTTCCAGGTTTCCATGGCGATCTTGAGTTCCGGGCTGTGCGCGGCGGCGGCGGTCAGGATGTCCTTGCCTTCCTTCTCGATGGCACGGCCCTGGTTGCGGGCTTGGACACAGGCTTCCAGCGCGACGCGGTTGGCGGCGGCGCCGGCAGCGTTGCCCCAGGGGTGGCCCAGTGTGCCACCACCGAACTGCAGGACGGAGTCATCGCCGAAGATGGAGACCAGGGCGGGCATGTGCCAGACGTGGATACCACCGGACGCAACCGGAATCACGCCGGGCATGGAGCCCCAGTCCTGATCAAAGAAGAGGCCGCGTGAACGATCTTCCTTGATGAACTTGTCACGCATGGTGTCGATCCAGCCCAGGGTCGCCTCGCGGTCGCCTTCCAGCTTGCCCACCACGGTACCGGAGTGCAGGTGGTCGCCACCGGACAGACGCAGCACCTTGGTCAGGACGCGGAAGTGAATACCATGGTGCGGGTTGCGGTCGAGCACGGCGTGCATGGCGCGGTGGATGTGCAACAACATGCCGTTATTGCGGCACCAGTTGGCCAGACCCGTGTTGGCGGTCAGGCCGCCGGTCAGGTAGTCATGCATGATGATGGGGGCGCCGATTTCCTTGGCGAACTCGGCCCGCTTGTACATCTCTTCCGGCGTCGGGGCGGTGACGTTCAGGTAGTGACCCTTGCGCTCGCCGGTTTCGCGTTCGGCTTTCAGCGTGGCTTCGTGGACGAAGGAGAAACGGTCACGCCAACGCATGAAGGGCTGGCTGTTGACGTTCTCGTCGTCCTTGGTGAAGTCCAGACCACCGCGCAGGCACTCGTACACGGCGCGGCCGTAGTTCTTAGCGGACAGACCCAGCTTCGGCTTGATGGTGCAGCCCAGCAGCGGACGGCCGTACTTGTTCATGCGGTCACGCTCGACCTGGATGCCGGCCGGCGGGCCGCCGCAGGTCTTGACGTAGGCGATCGGGAAGCGAATGTCTTCCAGACGCAGGGCGCGCAGGGCCTTGAAGCCGAACACGTTGCCGACCAGCGAGGTCAGCACGTTAACCATCGGAGCCCTCTTCGAACAGGTCGATCGGGTAGGCGACAAAGGCGTAGAAGCAGGTGTCGTCGCCCGGCACGTCTTCGATGCGATAGGCGCGGCCCTTGTAATAGTCCAGGTCAGTCAGCAGATCGGTCCACACCGTGGTCCAGGTGCCGGTGGAGGATTCGGCGGCCACGGCGGCGGCGACTTCTTCACGCGGCACGCCCGGCTGTGGAGTAACCTTGAAACAGGCGAGGATGTCGGTATCCAGCGGGGTGTAGTCCGGAGTCCAGTAGGTCTGGCGATATTCCTTCACGCCAGCGTTATAGGTCTTCACAGCCATGGTTCGCTCCTAAAGAGTCAGTGGATCAGTGGTGCGCGCGCGCCGACCTTAGGCTTGGGCAAGTCAGGCGTCGATGCGCGACCTGGTTGACTATAAGGCTATTAAGATATAAATAACAATAATATCTAAATATGCTTAGCATTAACTCCTGCATATGATTCATCACTGGACCCTGCAACAGATGCGCTTG
Source organism: uncultured Gammaproteobacteria bacterium (assembly GCA_963841065.1). Classification (GTDB taxonomy): domain Bacteria; phylum Pseudomonadota; class Gammaproteobacteria; order Chromatiales; family Chromatiaceae; genus M0108. Next base: position 63,129 of record CAWJBI010000040.1, read on the forward strand.
TTCGAGGCGGTGGCGCGGCACCGCAGCTTCACGCGCGCGGCGGAAGAACTGCATCTGACCCAGCCGGCGGTCTCCATCCAGATCAAACGTCTGGGGGAAAGCATCGGCATGCCCCTGATCCAGCAGGTCGGCAAGAAACTCTTTCTCACCCGCGCCGGCGAGGAGGTCTACGCCACCTGCAGCGAGGTCGCGGATCGCCTCAAGCTGCTCGCCAGCACCATTGACGACATGAAGGGCCGGGTGGCCGGGCCCCTGCGCGTCGGCGCCGTGAGTTCGGCGAAATTTTTCCTGCCGCATTTTCTCGGCCGGTTTTTGCGCGAATACCCGGAGGTCAAGCCTCTGCTCAAGGTGACCAACCGGGAGCAGGTGATCGAGCGCCTCATCGCCAACGAGGACGATTTTGTGGTCATGGGCCAAGTCCCGCGAGACCTGTCCTTGAATGTTCATCCCTTCCTAGAGAACCTCCTGATGCCGATCGCCCACCCAGACCACCCCCTGACGCACGAACGTCAGGTACCACTGGAGCAATTCGCGGCGGAAGGTTTCCTGATGCGGGAGCCGGGTTCCGGCACACGCCTGACGACCGAGCGCCTGCTCGCCGCGCGGGGCATCAAGGCCAACACTTACATGGAACTGGGGTCGAGCGAGGCGATCAAGCAGGCCGTCATGGCGGGGCTAGGCGTGTCGGTGCAGTCCATGAGCAGCATGTCCCTGGAGCTGGAAGTCGGTCGTATCGTGATGCTGGACGTGGAGGGCTTCCCCTTACGCGGCATGTGGCATGCCGTGCACCTGCAAGGCAAACACTTGAGCCTGACCGCCGCGACCTTCCTGAACTTCCTGATCACGGAACGACCCCTTGGCTGAGGCATCACGCTACATCAGTCGCCCACGGGGTTCGGGGATCTCCCGTCCCAGCCCCAGGGCCGCTTCGGCCCATTCGCCGATGATCTGTTCCGCATTCGTCACGGCTTCGCCGTAGGGGCGGCCATCATCCATGCAGCCCGGCAATTCGGGCGCTTCAGCCAGAACCTGGTCAGATGGCGGTAGCCCTGGCGTCCGCCCGCTCCCGTAACGCCTCGTATAGTTGCGCCGGACCCAGCAGGATATCCCGCAGCCCACTGCGCACCTGGGCGGAACCCAGTGCCTGCTTGCTCATGGTGCCGTGCGCCGTGAGGGCATCCATGATGGCATTCATCAGCTCACTGGACTGATCGGGCGAATTGGCAAACTGTTCCTTGGTGTTGTTGGCCGCCTGTTGCTCCAGGGTCTTGGATTCCAGCAGCTTGCCCTTGATGACGTGGTTGCCATAGACCAGCCGGTCATCCTCGGTCAGGTCGCCCTCGAACAGGTTGTTGACCTTGGCGATAATCTCGTCGAGGCGGGCCTTTTCCTGCTCCTGCACCGAGCCGCTACCGGCCTCGCCCAGCGGCGCCAGCTTATCGGTGCCGCCTTCCCCAAGCGGAAACATCCGCTGCCCCTGATCTTTCAGGTTGTGGTGGGTCAGGGTGACCTTGGACAGGTCGATCCCTTCGCGCTCGCGCCCATACTCTAGCAGCGGCAACAGGCGTCGGTAGAAGATGTAACGCTTTTCAATCGCCGTGTTGCCATAAGAGGTGGCTCCGATTGTTTGGACAGAGAAACGCCCTGGATAAGTGGAGCCTTGCGGGTAAAAGCTGAGTGACGAGGTAGGGTTATCCACGGTGCCGCGCGCGTGGCGGCTGCCACGCACAAAGCGCGCGGCGCGGTGGGCAACCCGGTGCATCACGCTGCCACCTTCATGGCTGGCAGGCCGGCGAAGTAGATCGCATCCGGCGTGCGGCCGTCAAACGCCCGGTGCGGTCTTCGCGTGTTGTAGAACGCCAGATACGCGCCCAACGGGGTCTTGGCCTCGCCCACGCTGTCATAGGCCTTCAGGTACACCTCCTCGTACTTCACGCTTCGCCACAACCGTTCGACGAACACGTTATCGCGCCAGCAGCCCTTGCCATCCCTGCTGATGCGGATGCCGTGCTCCTTGAGCAGCCCGGTGAATTCGGCACGGGTGAACTGGCAACCCTGGTCGGTGTTGAAGATCTCCGGTGTGCCATGGCGCCAGATCGCCTCGCGCACTGCGTCCAGGCAGAAGTCCGTGGTCAGCGTGTTGGACAGGCGCCAGGACCGCACCTTCCTGGAATACCAGTCCACCACTGCCACCCAGTAGACGAAGCCCTTCGTCATCGGGATGTAGGTGATGTCGGTGGCCCAGACCGGGTTCGGGCGGTCGATGGTCAGTTCACGCAGCAGGTAGGGGTAGACCTGATCCCCCGCCTTCCTGCGGCTGGTGTTGGGCTTGCGGTAGCGGGCTGCGATGCCCCTCTTCGCCATCAGGCCGGCCACCCGCTGGCGGCCTACCCGCCGACCCTCCTGGCCGAGCAGGTCGCGCAACATGCGCGCGCCGGCGAACGGGTGTTGCAGGTGCAACGCGTCGATACGGCGCATCAGGGCCAGATCTTCAGGGGAGACCGGCTTCCGGGTGTAGTAGGCCGTCGAACGGGCCAGGCCGAGAGCCTGGCATGGCCGCACGATGGGGAGGTCGTGGTTGCGGTCGATCATCGCTTGGCGCTCAGCAGGCCCGCCTGGGTGAGCGCGCTTGCTAAAAAATCGTTCTCCAAGGTCAGTTCGCCAATCTTGGCGTGGAGGGTCTTGATGTCCGGCGCTTCGACGGGCGGACCGCCGTCGAATACCTGGGCCGCGCGTTCCAGCAGTTGCGTCTGCCAGTCGGTGATCTGGTTGGGGTGGATGTCGTGCTGCTGGGCCAGTTCCGCCAAGGTCTTGTCGCCCTTGATCGCTGCTAAGGCGACTTGCGCCTTGAATGCCGGTGCGTGGTTGCGCCGCTTCCTTCTTGCCATGCTCTTGCTCCTGTTGGGGGCCGCTCCCGCGGCCCAGGGATGAAGCAAGGCTATCACTTAGACCGGTGTCCGATTCTCCGGGGCCACTCCTTGCGCCGGTAGCTGTCGCTGCTGACCTCGATGATGGTGGCGTGGTGGACCAGGCGGTCGACGGCGGCGACGGTCATCATCTGGTCGGGAAAGATCCGGTCCCACTCGGCGAACGGCTGGTTGGAGGTGATGATCAGGCTGCCGGTTTCGTAGCGGTGGGCGATGAGTTCGAACAGGACCTGGGTCTCCTGCTCGGTTTTTTTGACGTAGCCGAAATCGTCCAGGATCAGGGCGGGAAATTTGTCGAGCTTGTGCAGGGCGTCCTCCAGGCGCAGGTGTTGGCGGGCGAGCTGGAGGTCCTGAACCAGGGCGGTGGTGACGAAGTAGCGCACGCGTACGCTCTGCTCGGCCAGTCCGTGGCCGATGGCGGCCGCCAGATGGGTCTTGCCCACGCCGCTGGCGCCGAACAGCAGGACGTTGCGGGCCTGGCGCGTCCAGTCGCTGGAGCCGGCCAGGGCCTCGATGCGTGCCCGGGACAGGCCGGGGACCTGGGCGAAGTCGAAGCTGGCCAGGCTCTTGGCCGTAGGCAGGTGGGAGTCCTTGGTGTAGCGGGCGATGCGCCGGCTGTCGCGCTCGGCCAGCTCCTGCTCGCACAGGGCGCTTAGGTATTGGGCGCTGTCCCAGCCGTTGCGTTCGGCGGTGGCGAGCATCCCCTGCCAATGGCGGGCGACGCTGGAGAGGCGCAACTGCTTGAGCATCAGGGGTAAGGTGGCGGTCTGGACCATGTCAGTGAAGCCTCCCCGGCTGGCCGTGGGAGGGCAGCAGGCTGCTGTAGAGCGATAGCGGGTGCTGCGCGCCCTGCAGGGCCTCGAGCGGTCGATGCCGCCGGCGTGCGCCCGGGCTCGAAGCGTTGTTCGAGCGCCGGCAGGCTGGGGATCTCCCCGGCGGCGATGCGCTCGAGCAGGTACGCCCCCAGGGCCTGCTCGCAGTCGGCCCGGGCCGCCAGGGCGAGGATGCCGACGAGGCGCTTGCACGCCGCACGTGCCTCCAGGTGGCTGTCCAGATGCTGCCAGATCGCCCGGTAGGTGGCGTTCGGCAGCAGGTCCTCGCGCAACTGCGAGTAGCGGAACGCCTGGGGCTTGCGCACCAGGGCGGCGATCAGGTGGCGGTAGTCGATACAGCGCGCCCGCTCCTGGTTGACGGTGTAGACCCGTGGCAAGGTGATCGCCCGCGTCGCGCCGACGAACGCCTCGATGCGGTCGTCGAAGAGGTGCAGGCGCAGCCGCTCGCCGATCAGGCGTGCCGGGACGCTGTAGAGCACCCGCTTGACCTCGATGGTGCCGGAGGTGGTGACCGCTACCACCTGCTCGCTGTAGTCGGTGGTGCGCCGGGCCGGCAACGCCTGGAGCCGCCCGCGCTCGATGGCCAGGGCCTCGCTCGCGCGGCGGTTGAAACGCCCCACCAAGGCGTCGAGCCACTGGCGGTAGTCCTCGAGGGAGGCAAAATCGGCCGACTCCCGCAGCAAGAGTGCCTGGGCGATGCGCCGCTTGAGGTGCCCGTGGGGCGACTCCACGGCACCGTTCTCGTGGCTGACGCCGCGGTTGTTGCGCGTGGCCGTCATCCCATAGTGCGCACACAGGGCCTCGTAGCGCTCGGTGAGGTCGTCCTGGGCTTCGCGCGAGAGGTTCTTGTACGCCGCCGAGAGGCTGTCGGTGCGGTGCTCCGCCGGTGCCCCGCCAAGGCGCCACAGGGCCTCCTGCAACCCCTCAGCCAGGGCGCTGAACGACTCCCCGCCCAGCACCACCTTGACGTAGCTCCAGCCGCTGTAGGCCAGGCGAAAGTGGTAGAGACGGTGCGCCAGGGGCACCCCGGCAATCGTCACCGCGATGTCCTTGAGCTCGGTGAAGTCCGACAACCCCTGCCGACCCGGCTCCTGCACCTGGCGGAACATGACCTCCTTGTCCGCCCCATACAGCGCCTTCCACGCCTTGACGCGACGCTGGAAGGTGCGCTTCCCCCCGTTGCCGAACCGCCCGGGATGGCGGTCCTGCAAGTCCTCGAACAGGGTCGTGGCGTCCAACCCCGGCTGCCTCTCCAGCAGCGCAACGACCTCGCTCTCCCAGACCCCAGCGAACGGGTCCTTGCGCGTGCGCCAGTCCCGCCCCTTGGCCTCCAGCACGCCGATCCCGCCCCCATCGATCCGCCGGGCGCTGCGCTCGCTTACCCCCGCTTTGGCGCCGGCTTGCGCCTGCGTCTGCCCCCTGACTCTTGCTGCTCATGTATAACCTGACCTGTTGCATGGTGATCCGCTTGCCGGACATTTGCGCGCCTTCTTGTTGCGAAAATGCCCGCTACCTTAGCCTCCAAAAGCGGCCAAGATAGTTGTCGTCCACCGGCCAAGTTAATTGTCACCAAACAACCGTAGCGGAAACCCGCATCGGGTGGGCACAGGGCCACTCTTCAAAAATGGGGCGCCGAGGCGCCCCTTATGAGCTGTTCGCCAGGAACTTTCGGATGGCGCTGGTGGAGGCCATGCGCAGATCCGTGTCGATGTTGACCTTGCGCACACCTTGTTTGATGCTCTCGACGATTTCCTCGACCGGCACGCTGTAGGTTTCGCTCATGGCACCGCCGTACTGGTTGATGATGGCCAGCCGGTACTGCGACACCGAGTACGAGCCGTGCATGACCGGCGTGCGTGCTGGGGATGCGAGCGTTGATTTCGCATGCCAGACGAAAGTGTTTCGGGATCGCCTCCTCACCGCTGGGGCAGTGGATATAGGTGGAGCTCCCCGCTCAGCAAAGCCGAACTGAGTGTGGGGCGGGCTTTGTAGGTCCTCACGGCTGACCGAGCAATCGCGCCAAAGTCGTGCGCAGACGTCCGAGATTGGTTTCGATCACGCCCCAAACCAAACGATCATCCACGGTGGCATAGCCATGGATTAGGACATTCCGGAAGGCGACTATACGCGGCAGGTCTGGGATGGCCGAGGCGGTGCCGGGGTCGATGCGCGCCAATTGGTTCAGCGCCTCGCCGATGATCTCGAACTGTCGTTCGCAGGCGGACCGCAGTTGCTCGTCGGCGCTGTAGTCGGCGAAGGACTTGCCGGCTGTGAAGCGGGCGATTCGGTCGGCCGCCTGGCGGGCGTCCCAGAGAAGCTTGCCCGCTTCAGCGTGCATAGAGGGTGCGGGCCTCGGCCGTAACCTGCTCCCGGAAGTAGGGGTTGGAGAGGCTGCTGTCGGTGATCAGGTCCACCGGGCGGCCGAACAGGGACTCCAGGCCGGCCTTTAGGGCGAAGTAGGCGTCGGCGTAACGGGCCGGCGGAAGGTCGTCGAACGCCACCAGGAAATCGAGATCGCTGCGCTCCGGATCGAAGTCGTCCCGCACCGCGGACCCGAATGCCGCCAGACGTCGTGCACCGGTGCTTTGACACAGGGCGGCAACGTCGTTGCGGTGCTGGTCGATGGCTTCGATCATGTGGCTCTCCCGGACCCTGGTTCTGGCTGGCCAGGTCCTGGGCCATTGTAGCCCAGGGGGCGGCGGCCCGGCCGCCGGGGGCCAGGTAGGCGCAGTCCGGCGGGGCGGGCGGCGACGTCCGCGAGGACCCGCGGCCCTTGTGACGCTGGGCTCGACACCTCGGTCGGCGCCGGCGTCGGCCGAGGCAACCAGGAGCGAGCAAAAAAGGGCGCCCGAAGGCGCCCTTTCCTTTTCGGCGCTAGCCGAAAAGGATCAGTTGACCTTGGGGTCCAGCTCGCCCTTGGCGTAGCGGGCGGTCATGGCCTCCAGGGACAGGGCCTTGATCTTGCTCGCGTTGCCGGCGGTGCCGAAGGCCTCGTAGCGGGCCTTGCAGATGCCCTTCATGGCCTTGGTGGCGACCGCGAAGTACTTGCGCGGGTCGAACTCCTTGGGGTTCTCCGCCAGGAACTTGCGGATGGCGCCGGTGGAGGCCATACGCAGATCGGTGTCGATGTTGACCTTGCGCACGCCGTGCTTGATGCCCTCGACGATCTCCTCGACCGGCACGCCGTAGGTCTCGCCCATGGCGCCGCCGTACTGGTTGATGATGGCCAGCCAGTCCTGCGGGACCGAGGAAGAACCGTGCATCACCAGATGGGTGTTGGGGATGCGGGCGTTGATCTCCTTGATGCGCTCGATGGCCAGGATGTCGCCGGTGGGCGGACGGGTGAACTTGTAGGCGCCGTGGGAGGTGCCGATGGCAATGGCCAGGGCGTCCACGCCGGTCTTCTTGACGAAGTCGGCGGCCTCTTCCGGATCGGTCAGAAGCTGGCTGTGGTCCAGGGTGCCCTCGGCGCCGACGCCGTCCTCTTCACCCGCCATGCCGGTCTCCAGCGAACCCAGGCAGCCCAGCTCGCCCTCGACGGAGACGCCGCAGGCGTGGGACATCTCGACCACGCGGCGGGTGACATCGACGTTGTACTCGTAGGTGGTCGGGGTCTTGCCGTCCTCGCCCAGCGAGCCGTCCATCATGACGCGAGCTGAAGCCGAGCTGGATGGAGCGCTGGCAGATGGCCGCGGAGGTGCCGTGGTCCTGGTGCATGCACACCGGGATGTGCGGCCACTCCTCGATGGCGGCCAGGATCAGGTGGCGCAGGAAGGGGGCGCCGGCGTACTTGCGGGCACCGGCGGAGGCCTGGCAGATCACCGGGGAGTCGGTCTCGTCGGCGGCCTCCATCATGGCGCGCATCTGCTCGAGGTTGTTGACGTTGAAGGCGGGGACGCCGTAACCGTGCTCGGCGGCGTGGTCCAGCAGTTGGCGCATGGAAATCAGGGCCATGGTAGGTCTCCTCGTGTCTGCTTGTGGGGTGGGTGGATCGCTTAGTGTAGGCTGGGGTGGCCTCGGGCTAGTCGCTCGGTCAGGTGCAGCTGTGCTCCCCGACGCGCATGATCTTCATGATGTTGGTCTGGCCTTCGACGCCGTTGCGGTCGCCCTTGGTGATGATCACCAGGTCGCCCTCGCGTCACGGTGCCGTGGCGCAACAGCTCCTCGATGACCTCCATGTTGACGTCGTGGATGTCCTTGCTCGGCGACGTCGAAGCCTACCGGATAGACGCCGCGATAAAGCGTGACCTTTCTGCGGGTTGCCACGACCCGGCTGCAGGGCGTAGATGGGAATGCCGGAGCTGATGCGCGACATCCACTTGACGGTGGAGCCGCTCTCGGTCAGGGCGGCGATGGCCTTTACGCCCAGGTGATTGGCGGTGTACATGGCGGCCATGGCGATGCCCTCGTCCACTCGCCCGAAGATCGAGTCGATGCGGTGGTCGGAGCGGGTGACGTTCTTCTCCGCCTCCAGGCAGATGCGGTCCAGGGCCTCGACCACCAGGGCCGGGTAGCGGCCGACGGACGACTCGGCGGAGAGCATGACGGCATCGGTGCCGTCGAGGACCGCGTTGGCCACGTCGAAGACCTCGGCCCGGGTCGGGATCGGGTTCTCGATCATGGACTGCATCATCTGGGTGGCGGTGATGACGACGCTGTTGAGCTCCCGGGCGCGGCTGATGAGGCGCTTCTGCACCGCGGGCAGCTTGGCGTCGCCGATCTCCACCCCGAGGTCGCCGCGGGCGACCATGACGGCGTCGGCGGCGTGGATGATGGCGTCGATGTCGGCCAGGGCCTCGGCGCGCTCGATCTTGGCGACGATGCCGCCGTGCCCGCCGGCCTCGCGCAGGCATTCCCGCGCCAGGTCCACGTCCTCGGAGCTGCGCACGAAGGAGACGGCGACGTAGTCGGCAGCGATCTCGGCGGCGAAGGCGATGTCGGCCTTGTCCTTGTCGGTCAGGGCCGGGGCCGAGAGGCCGCCGCCCTTCTTGTTGATGCCCTTGTTGTTGGAGAGCTTGCTGCCGTTGACCACATGGCAGCGGATGCTCGGGCCGTCGACACGCCGTCCACCAGGAGCTCGACGGCCCCGTCGTCCAGCAGCAGGGTGTCGCCGGGGGCGACGTCCTGGATCAGTTCCGGGTAGGTGGTGCCGACGCGCTCCTGATCGCCCGCCGTCCAGGGGGCAGGAGACGTCGATGGTGAAGCTGTCGCCGGGGGCCAGGGTGATGGGGCCATCGCGGAAGCGCCCGATGCGGATCTTGGGGCCCTGGAGGTCGATCAGGATGCCGACCTCGCGGTCGAAGGCCGGGGCGCGGCGGCGCACCTGCTCGACGCGGGCCCGGTGGCGGTCGTGGGTGTCGTGGGAGAGATTGAGGCGGACCACGTCCACGCCCGCGGCGAGCATGGCGTCGAGGACGCCGTCATCGTCGGTGGCGGGACCGAGCGTGGCGACAATCTTGGTGCGTCTGGGCATTAGTCAGCTTCGCGCGAGCCAGCGTCCCAGCGATCCGGGCCGCCAGCGGGTCGCTGGCGGCGGATGCCGGCTGCCGGCAGTTTCCTCAGTCCTTGGCCCGGGCTTCGAGCATGGCCACGGCGGGCAGGACCTTGCCCTCGAGGTACTCCAGGAAGGCCCCGCCGGCGGTGGAGATGTAGGAGACCTTGTCGTAGATGTCGTACTTCTGGATGGCCGCGATGGTGTCGCCGCCGCCGGCCAGGGAGAAGGCCTGTGGCGTTGGCGATGGCCATGGCGACGGTCTTGGTGCCCCCGCCGAACTGGTCGAACTCGAAGACGCCCGACGGGGCCGTTCCAGACGATGGTGCCGGCCTTGGCGATGATGTCGGCCAGCTCCTGGGCGGACTTGGGGCCGATGTCGAAGATCATGTCGTCGTCGGCCACGGCGTCGGCGTCCTTGAGCGACGGCGGGCTCGTTCTCGGCGAAGTTCTTGCCGCAGACCACGTCCACGGCGATGGGGATGGTGGCACCGCGGGCCGTCATCTTCGTCATCAGGGCCTGGGCGGTGGGGATCAGGTCGTGCTCGCACAGCGACTTGCCGACGTTGTGGCCGGTGGCGGCCAGGAAGGTGTTGGCGATGCCGCCGCCCACCACGAGCTGATCGACCTTCTCGGACAGGGCCTCGAGCACCGGTCAGCTTGGTGGAGACCTTGGAGCCGCCGACGATGGCGACCATGGGCCGGGCCGGGTTGGCCAGGGCCTTCTGCAGGGCGTCGAGCTCCTCGGCGAGCAGCAGGCCGGCGCAGGCGGTGGGGGCGAACTTGCCGGCGCCGTGGGTGGATGCCTGGGCGCGGTGGGCGGTGCCGAAGGCGTCCATGACGAAGACGTCGCACAGGGCGGCGTACTTCTTGGACAGCTCCTCGTTGTCCTTCTTCTCGCCCTTGTTGAAGCGGACAGTTCTCCAGCAGGACCAGCTCGCCGTCGGCGATGTCCGGGGCCTGGTCCAGGTAGTCGCGGATCAGGCGGACGGGCTTGCCCATCTTGGCGCCCAGGTTCTCGGCGACCGGGTTGCAGGGAGTTCTCCTCGGAGAACGACGCCCTCCTCGGGACGACCCAGGTGGGACATGACCATGACCTTGGCCCCGGCCTTGATGCAGTGCTCGAAGGTCGGCATGGAGGCGGTGATGCGGGCGTCGGAGGTGACCTTGCCGTTCTTGACCGGGACATTGAGGTCGGAGCGGATCAGGACCCGCTTGCCCTTGAGGTCGAGGTCGGTGAGCTTGATGAAGGACATGGGTGCAACCCTCTCTCGTGGTGGGTGAATCGAGCCATCGGGAAAGCCCTGGGGCTTTCCGGAGGACTCCGGGAGGATCGGCGACGGCTGAGGGGTGCACCACAGCCGCCGCCGGGACCTTTGTCTCTCCGGTGGGTTACGGCGCGCGTAGGGCTCTGAGCGAGCCCCAAGCCTAGTTCCGGCGCGCCTAACCCACCCTACGGATTACTTCGCGACGTACTCGCACCATGCGCAGCATGTTGCAGGTGTAGCCGTACTCGTTGTCGTACCAGGAGACGACCTTGACGAAGGTCGAGTCCAGGGCGATGCCGGCCTCGGCATCGAAGATGGACGGGGTGCCGCGACCGCGGAAGTCGGTGGAGACCACCTTCTCGTCGGTGTAGGCCAGGACGCCGACCAGGTCGCCGGACTCGGAGGCGGCCTTCATGGCGGCGCAGATCTCCTTGTAGGAGGCTTCCTTGTTCAGCTCGACGGTGAGGTCGACCACGGAGACGTCGGAGGTGGGCACGCGGAAGGCCATGCCGGTGAGCTTGCCGTTGAGCTCGGGCAGGACCACGCCGACGGCCTTGGCCGCGCCGGTGGAGGACGGGATGATGTTCTCCAGGATGCCGCGGCCGCCGCGCCAGTCCTTGCTGGAGGGGCCGTCGACGGTCTTCTGGGTGGCGGTGGCGGCGTGCACGGTGGTCATGAGGCCGCGCTTGATGCCCCAGTTGTCGTGCAGGACCTTGGCCACCGGGGCCAGGCAGTTGGTGGTGCAGGAGGCCGCGGAGATGATGGCCTGACCGGCGTAGGTCTTGTGGTTGACGCCGTAGACGAACATCGGGGTCTTGTCCTTGGAGGGGGCGGACTGCACCACCTTCTTGGCACCGGCCTCGATGTGCTTCTGGCAGGTCTCTTCGGTGAGGAAGAAGCCGGTGCACTCGATGACCAGATCGGCGCCGACCTCGTTCCACTTCAGGGCGGCCGGGTCGCGCTCGGCGGTCAGGCGGATCTTGTTGCCGTTGACGATCATGGTGTTGCCGTCGACGGCGATGTCCCCGGGGAAGTTACCGTGGACCGAGTCGTACTTGAGCATGTAGGCCAGGTACGCGGGGTCGAGCAGGTCGTTGATGCCGACGACCTGGATGTCGGGGAAGTCCTTGGTGATGGCGCGGAAGGCCATGCGACCGATACGACCGAAACCGTTGATGCCGACTTTGAGCATGGATGACTCCTGATTGTGGTGTAGAGAATCTGCCCCGAGGGGCTGGGGGAGGCGGGCGCCTCCCCCGGTGAGGGTCCTTAGAGGCACGCCCTTGACGGCGGCGACGACGTTATCGACGGTGAAGCCGAACTCCTTGAACAGGGCGCCGGCCGGGGCCGACTCGCCGAAGCGGTCGATGCCGACCACGGCGCCGTTGCTGCCGACGTACTTCCACCAGCCGTCGGTGACCGCGGCCTCGACGGCGACGCGGGCGGTGACGGCCTTGGGCAGGACGGACTCCTTGTAGGCGGCATCCTGGGCGTCGAAGACGTTGGTGGAGGGCATGGAGACGACGCGGATCGGCCTTGCCGGACGAGGGCCTCGGCCGCCTTCACGGCCAGTTCCACCTCGGAGCCGGTGGCGATGATGATGGCGTCCGGGGTGCCGTCGCAGTCGCGCAGCACATAGCCGCCGCGGGCGATGTCGGCGATCTGGGCGTCGGTCCGGGCCATGTGCGCCAGGTTCTGACGGGAGAAGATCAGGCAGGAGGGCCCGGTCTTGCGCTCGATGGCGAACTTCCAGGACACGGCGGACTCCACCGCGTCGCAGGGGCGCCACACGTCCATGTTGGGGATCATGCGCAGCGTCGGGATCTGCTCGACCGGCTGGTGGGTCGGGCCGTCCTCGCCCAGGCCGACGGAGTCGTGCGTGTAGACGAAGATCGACGGGATCCTCATCAGGGCCGCCATGCGCAGGGCATTGCGGGCGTACTCGGAGAACATCAGGAAGGTCGCGCCGTAGGGGACGAAGCCCCCGTGCAGGGCGATGCCGTTCATGATGGCGGACATGCCGAACTCGCGCACGCCGTAGTAGAGGTAGTTGCCGGAGGCATCCTTCTTGCCCACGCCCTTGCACCCCTTCCAGATGGTCAGGTTGGAGCCGGCCAGGTCGGCGGAGCCGCCGAGGAACTCCGGCAGCAGGGGGCCGAAGCCGTTCAGCGCATTCTGGGAGGCCTTGCGCGAGGCGATGGTCTCGCCCTTCTCCACCACGGAGGCGACGTAGGCGGCAGACTTCTCGGCCCAGTCGGCGGGCAGTTCACCGGCCATGCGGCGCTTGAACTCGGCGGCCTCCGCCGGGAAGGCGGCGGCATAGGCGGCGAAGCGGGCCTCCCACTCGGCCTCGGCCTTGGCACCGGTGTCCTTGGCGGACCAGCCGGCGTAGATGTCCGCCGGGATCTCGAAGGGGGCGTGCGTCCAGCCCAGGGCCTCGCGGGTCAGGGCGATCTCGTCGTTGCCCAGGGCGGCGCCGTGGCACTCCTCCTTGCCCTGCTTGTTCGGCGAGCCGAAGCCGATGATGGTCTGGCAGCAGATCAGCGAGGGCTTGTCGCGTGACGGCGCGGGCCTCCTCGATGGCGGCCTTGACGGCCTCGGCATTGTGGCCGTCGACCTTGGGGATGACGTGCCAGCCGTAGGCCTCGAAGCGCTTGGGGGTGTCGTCCAGGAACCAGCCCGGGGTGTTGCCGTGGCCGCGGACCTCGCCGTCGATGGAGATGTTGTTGTCGTCGTAGACGGCGATCAGCTTGCCCAGGCCCAGGGCCCCGGCGAGCGAGCAGGCCTCGTGGGAGATACCTTCCATGAGGCAGCCGTCGCCCAGGAAGACGTAGGTGTAGTGATCGACGATCTCATGACCTGGCTTGTTGAACTGGCCGGCCAGGATCTTCTCCGACAGGGCCATGCCCACGGCGTTGGTGATGCCCTGACCCAGGGGGCCGGTGGTGGTCTCCACGCCCGGGGCATAGCCGTACTCGGGGTGGCCTGGGGTCTTGGAGTGGAGCTGCCGGAACTGCTTCAAGTCCTCGATGCTCAGGCCATAGCCGGTCAGGTGCAGCAGGGAGTAGATCAGCATGGAGCCGTGCCCGTTGGAGAGCACGAAGCGGTCGCGGTCCGCCCACTTGGGGTTGGCCGGGTTGTGCTTCATGAAGTCGTTCCACAGCACCTCGGCGATGTCCGCCATGCCCATCGGGGCGCCCGGGTGGCCGGAGTTGGCCTTCTGCACGGCATCCATGCTCAGGGCGCGGATGGCGTTGGCGAGTTCTCTGCGTGAGGACATGAAGCCCCTCCTCATGTAATTGTTTGTCAAAGCTAACCGTCGGGCCTGACCGGGCGCGGATGCCCCGGCGGAGCTCGATGGAAGCGGGCGTGGTGTGGGTGTGGGAAGACCGGCTCTGCGAAGTACCTGCTGACCGGGTACGGGCTGGGTGCTGGCCTGGATGTCGCCGGCCCGGCTGGCACCGGGGCCGTCGGGGATCGAGGACCTGGGCACACAAAGGCGCGCTCATTCTGGCCTAAACCCAGGCCCGCGACAAAGCAGATGCGACTTATGCGCCCAAAAATATGTTTTATCAGTTTCTTGAATATTCAGTATTGCTTGTGCAGCGGGCGCCCCGGGCCGCGCCGGGCCTCGCCGCCAGGCGCGCCTCGATGGCGAGCTGGCCCTCAGGTCAGTCCTCGCGCCACTTGATCGAGCAGCCCATGCTGGGGATCTGATCGCGCGGCCCCTGGCCGGTGGTCGCGACCGCCTTCATGGCCTCGAACAGGTCGCGGCGGGCGTCCGGCGGGGCGGCCTCCTTGCGGCTGGCGTCCAGACGCCCGCGGTACTGGAGCCCCAGGTCCGCGTCGTAGCCGAAGAAGTCCGGGGTGCAGACGGCGCCATAGGCCTTGGCCACGGCCTGGGTCTCGTCGAGCAGGTAGGGGAAGGGGAAATCGAACTCCGCGGCCACCCGCTGCATGTTCTCGAAGGAGTCCTCGGGGTAGTCGGTGGGGTCGTTGGACATGATGGCCACGCAGCCGATGCCGAGCGCCAGCCAGCTCGCGGGCGTCGCGCACGAGGCGCTCGCGCACCGCCTTGACGTAGGGACAGTGGTTGCAGATGAACATCACCAGCAGGCCGTTGCGCGCCCTTGCAGGCATCGCGGGTCCAGACACGGCCGTCCACGCCGGGGAGGGCGAAGTCGGGGGCCGCCTGGCCGAAGTCACACACTGGGGTTTCGAGCGACACCATGGGGAACCTCCTCGGGTCGCGGGGGTAGCTAGGTAATCCGGCCTCATCTTAGCGAAACCGAGTGGGAATCCAAACCCGAAGGCTAGGATTTCGGCATGGGCGTCCCTACAATAACGCGGCCCGCAGGGCGGCTCCGCCCAACTTGATCCCGCAGCAACCCATACCGGTTCCCAAACGCCATGGCAAAAGACTACGTTTTCACGTCGGAGTCCGTCTCCGAGGGCCACCCCGACAAGGTCGCCGACCAGATCTCCGATGCGGTCCTGGACGCGATCCTGACCCAGGACCCGGACCCGCAGCACGCCCGCGTGGCCTGTGAGACCATGATCAAGACCGGGGCCGTGATCGTCGGCGGCGAGATCACCACCAACGCCTGGATCGACCTCGACGAGGTCGTGCGCAAGGTGGTCTGCGACATCGGCTACACCAGTTCCCACGTCGGCTTCGATGGCTCCACCTGTGCGGTCATGTCCCTGATCGGCAAGCAGTCCAGCGACATCGCCCAGGGCGTGGACCGGTCCGCCCCCGAGGAGCAGGGCGCCGGCGACCAGGGCCTGATGTTCGGCTACGCCACCAACGAGACCGACGTCCTGATGCCCGCCGCCATCACCTATGCCCACCGGCTGGTGCAGCGGCAGTCCGAGATGCGCAAGACCCATGTCCTGCCCTGGCTGCGCCCCGATGCCAAGTCCCAGGTCACCCTGCGCTACTCCGACGGCAAGGTGGTCGCGGTGGACGCCGTGGTGCTCTCCACCCAGCACGACCCGGACGTCGGACTACAGGCACCTGTGCGAGGCGGTGATGGAGAACATCATCCAGCCGGTGATCCCGCCGGAGTGGATCCACAAGGGGACCAAGTTCCACATCAACCCCACCGGCACGTTCGTCATCGGCGGCCCGGTGGGCGACTGCGGCCTGACCGGGCGCAAGATCATCGTCGATACCTACGGCGGCGCGGCCCGTCACGGCGGCGGTGCCTTCTCCGGCAAGGACCCGTCCAAGGTGGACCGCTCGGCCGCCTATGCCGGCGCGCTACGTGGCCAAGAACATCGTCGCCGCCGGGCTGGCGGACCGCTGCGAGATCCAGGTCTCCTACGCCATCGGCGTGGCCGAGCCGACCTCCATCTCCATCGAGACCTTCGGCACCGCCAAGATCGACGAGGAGCGCATCGCCCAACTGGTGCGCGAGCACTTCGACCTGCGCCCCTACGGCATCGTCAAGATGCTCGACCTGGTCCGGCCCATCTACCGCAAGACCGCCGCCTACGGGCACTTCGGGCGCGAGGAGCCGGAGTTCACCTGGGAGCGCACCGACCGCGCGGAGGCCCTGCGCGACGCGGCTGGGCTCTGACCCACTGTAGGTCGGGCTTTAGCCCGACCGGACCTCGGGTCGGGCTCAAGCCCGACCAACCGATCACCTCCCCGAGGAGCGTTGCGACCCCAGTCAGGGGCCAGGCTCGGGGGCGGTCCACCCTTCCAACGGCGCTCACTCAAGTTAATCACTGGAGCTGACTACCATGAGTGAGTTTACCGACTACAAGGTTGCGGACATGTCCCTGGCCGACTGGGGCCGCAAGGAGATGCGCATCGCCGAGACCGAGATGCCCGGTCTGATGGCCCTGCGCAAGAAGTACGGCCAGTCCAAGCCCCTGAAGGGCGCCCGCATCACCGGCAGCCTGCACATGACCATCCAGACCGCCGTGCTGATCGAGACCCTGGTGGACCTCGGCGCCCAGGTCCGCTGGGCTCCTGCAACATCTTCTCCACCCAGGACCACGCCGCCGCCGCCATCGCCGCGGCCGGGGTCCCGGTGTTCGCCTGGAAGGGCGAGACGCTGGAGGAATACTGGTGGTGCACCGAGCAGGTGGTCAACTGGCCGGACGGGCAAGGCCCCAACATGATCCTGGACGACGGCGGCGACGCCACCCTGCTGGTCCACAAGGGCGTGGAGTACGAGAAGGCCGGCGAGGTCCCCGCCCCGACGGCGAGCGACAACGAGGAGTGGAGGTCATCCTGGGGTACTGCTCAGCGCAGTTCGAGCGGGACAACCAGCGCGACTGGCACAAGGTCGCCAAGGGCATCAAGGGCGTCACCGAGGAAACCACCACCGGCGTGCATCGCCTCTACCAGATGGCCAAGGACGGACGCTGCTGTTCCCGGCCATCAACGTCAACGACTCGGTCACCAAGTCCAAGTTCGACAACCTCTACGGCTGCCGCGAGTCGCTGGTGGACGGCATCAAGCGCGCCACCGACGTCATGATCGCCGGCAAGATCGCCGTGGTCTGCGGCTACGGCGACGTGGGCAAGGGCTGCGCCCAGTCCCTCCGCGGCCTGGGCGCCACCGTCTGGGTCACCGAGATCGATCCGATCTGCGCCCTGCAGGCGGCGATGGAAGGTTACCGCGTGGTGACCATGGAGGACGCGGCCCGCAGGGCGACATCTTCGTCACCGCCACCGGCAACTTCGACATGATCACCCACGATCACATGAACGCCATGAAGGACCAGGCCATCGTCTGCAACATCGGCCACTTCGACACCGAGATCGAGATCGCAGGCCTCTCCAAGTACGAGTGGGACGAACATCAAGCCGCAGGTGGACCACATCATCTTCCCGGACGGCAAGCGCATCATCCTGCTGGCCGAGGGCCGTCTGGTGAACCTGGGCTGCGCCACCGGCCATCCGAGCTTCGTGATGTCCAACAGCTTCACCAATCAGGTGCTGGCCCAGATCGAGATCTACGCCCACACGGAAAAGTACCCCGTCGGCGTCTACGTCCTGCCCAAGCAGCTGGACGAGGAGGCGCTCTCGCGAGCGCCAAAGAAAAAGCCCAACGCATACGGTGCATCAACAATTGCAAACAGCTTGCCCTCGCCAACAGCGGTACGTGAGAACGACAACCTGGACAAGCTGCCCTACCCGAACTGGAACCCTCCCTGGGTTCCCGGCTGGCTCTACGATCCCAAGCTGGGGAAATACGGTGCCGAATTTGGCCGCGCCGCCCTACCTGGCCAACCCCCGACTGGCTTACGAGGGCACGCCCAACAATCCCAATGGTCCGGGCGGTCTAGGCGGCCAGATTTGGCCCTATGTCAAGAACATGGCCATTTACCGGTGTCCCCTGGACTTGACTAACAGTCCGGGCTATATCGCCCGCAAGAACAAGCTCTCCAGTTACGTCCAGAACGGTGCCATTTGCGGCTTTGGCGACGTCAAGCCGGCTGGCACCAGCTACAAGCAGTCTGCTTTCCGGCAGGACGCGTTCATGATGTGGGAACCTGATGACCGCGGCACCGGCTACGGCTTCAACTACGGATCGAGCTATCCCGACCCCGATGTGGACGGAGGGTTAGGCAGGCGCCATGGCAAAGTCGGCGGCATTGTGTTGAATTTCAGCGCCAGCGTGCTCCTCATCAAATCTAACGCCTGGTGGCTTGAGGCCAAATATCCCAACAAGAATCGTCTCTGGTGCAACCCCGGACCCCCAACGGCCACTGATTAGCCCGGACATTTATCTGCGAGACCGGAGCGCGGCCATCTTGCCCGCTTAGGCCGTTTGGACCCTGTAAGCGGGCAAGTTTCCGCCAATCCCTTCGGGATTGCACCTTTCAGACCAGGGTTGGACCGCCTCG
>CAWJBI010000041.1:0-19905 GCA_963841065.1 uncultured Gammaproteobacteria bacterium
CCCCGGGAGGAAGAGCCCCAGATTAACGTCACCTTCGCCGATGTCTTTATTCCCTTCCCCGGCGCCTCGGCCACCGAGGTCGAGCAACTGGTCGCCGGTCCGGCGGAGCAGGTGCTGTCGGAGATGAAGGGCATCAAGCATGTCTATTCCGTCTCCCGCCCCGGCCTGGCGGTGGTCACCGTCCAGTTCCAGGTGGGCGAGGACCGCACCGACGCCATCGTCCGCCTTTACTCCAAGATCCTGTCCAATCAGGACTGGCTGCCGGCCAATCTGGGCGTGGGCCAGCCCCTGATCAAACCCAAGGGCATCGACGACGTCCCCATCATCACCGCCACCCTCTGGTCCCAGGACCCCGCCATGGGCGCCTACGAGCTGGGCAAGGTGGCCCACGCCCTGGAACAGGAGATCAAGCGGGTACCCGGCACCCGGGACGTCTATACCCTTGGCGCGCCGGCCCAGGTGGCGCGGGTCCTCCTCGATCCCCAGGCCCTGGCTGGCTTCGGCATCGACCTGGATGGCCTGCGGCTGGCCCTGGGCGCCGCCAATCACACCCGCGACGATATCGCCCTGACCCACGATAACCAGGAGGTCCTGGTCCAGGCCGGCACCTTCCTCCTGACGGTGGAGGAGGTCGGCGACCTGGTGGTGGGCCTGCATGGCGGCCGGCCGGTCTTTCTGCGCGACGTGGCCCGCATCGAGCGGGGCCCGGAGCCGCCCGAGTCCTATGTCTGGCTGGGCGCCGGGCCGGGCGGCGAGCAGAGCGGCGTGAGCCTGGCCGGCACCACGCCGGCGGTCACCATCGCCGTGGCCAAGCAGGAGGGGATCAACGCCGTCGAGGTGGCGGAGCGGGTCATCGACCGTTTTGCCCAACTCGACGGCACCTTCATCCCCGAGGGTATCGAGGTGACGGTGACGCGTAACTATGGCGCCACCGCCGATGCCAAGGCCCAGAAGCTGATCCAAAAGCTCACCTTCGCCACCCTGTCCGTCATCATTCTGGTCATTTTCGCCATTGGCTGGCGCGAGTCCATCATCGTGGGCGCGGCCATCATCGTCACCCTGGCCCTGACCCTCTTCGCCTCCTGGGCCTGGGGCTTCACCCTCAACCGGGTGTCCCTCTTCGCCCTCATCTTCTCCATTGGCATCCTGGTGGACGACGCCATCGTGGTGGTCGAGAACATCCATCGCCACATGGCCCTGAGCCCCAAGCAAGCTCCTGGACCTCATGCCCAAGGCGGTGGACGAGGTGGGCGGGCCCACCATCCTGGCGACCTTCACCGTCATCGCCGCCCTGCTGCCCATGGCCTTCGTCTCGGGCTCATGGGGCCCTACATGAGCCCCATCCCCATCAATGCCTCCATGGGCATGCTCATCTCCCTGGTGGTGGCCTTCGTCTTCACCCCCTGGATGACCAACTTCATGCTCGGCCGGCGGACCCATGCCCACGCGCGGCGGCGCGCATGGCCCCGGTCCCGAGGCGGAAGGTGGCTGGATGCGGACCCTGTTCCACGGGGCCATCTCCCCCTTCCTGGCCGGCCGGGCCGGCTGGGTCAATCGCTGGCTCTTGCTGGGCGGCATCCTGGTGCTGATCGCCGGTTCCATCGGCCTGGTGACCAGCAAGGCGGTGATCCTCAAGATGCTGCCCTTTGACAACAAGTCCGAGTTCCAGGTGGTGCTGGACATGCCCGAGGGCACCAGCCTGGAGCAGACGGCGCGGGTCCTGGCCGAGCTGGGGAACCACCTGGCGACGGTACCGGAGGTCACGGATTATCAGGTGTACGCCGGCACGGCCGCCCCCATCAATTTCAATGGCCTGGTGCGCCAGTACTACTTGCGCGCGGGGGCCCACCTGGGGGACATCCAGGTGAACCTGGTGGACAAGCACCATCGCGATCGTAAGAGTCACGAGGTAGCCCAGTCGGTGCGGGAGCCCCTCCAGGCGATCGCCCGCCGCTACCAGGGCAACGCCAAGGTGGTGGAGATTCCGCCCGGCCCCCCGGTGCTCTCACCCCTGGTCGCCGAGATCTACGGCCTCGACTACGCGGGGCAGATCGGCATCGCCAAGCAGGTGCGCGGCGTCTTCGAGAAGACGGTGGATATCGTGGACGTGGATGACTCGGTGGAATATCCCGCCCACAAACTGATGGTGGTGGTGGATCGGGCCAAGGCGGCGCGGCTCGGCGTGGCCCAGAGCGCCGTCGCCCAGGCCCTGGCCACGGTGCTGGACGGCGAGGACATGAGTTTCCTCCATGGGGCCAACGTCAAGTACGCCGTGCCCATCCGGGTCGAGTATGGCGAGGCCGACAAGGCCGACCTGGAACAGGTGCTGGCCCTGCGGGTGCGCGCCCAGGGCGGGCAACTGGTCCCCTTGTCCGAGATCGTCAGCCTGGTGGAGACGACCCGGGAGCACAGCATCTATCACAAGGACCTGCTGCCGCTGGTCTATGTGACGGGCGACATGGCGGGGGAGACGGACAGCCCCCTCTACGGCCTCTTCGAGATCTCGGGGACCTTGGCCGAGGAATCTGGGGCTGGAGCAGTGGTTCATCCGGCCGCCCCTGAATCCCTATGAATACAGCCTCAAGTGGGATGGGGAGTGGCAGGTCACCTATGACACCTTCCGCGACATGGGCATTGCCTATGGCGTGGGGCTGATACTCATCTATCTGCTGGTGGTGGCCCAATTCCGCAGCTACCTGGTGCCCCTGGTCATCATGGCCCCCATCCCGCTGACCATCATCGGCATCATGCCCGGCCATGCCCTCCTGGGGGCCCAGTTCACGGCCACCTCCATGATCGGCATGATTGCCCTGGCGGGCATCATCGTGCGCAACTCCATTCTGCTGGTGGATTTCATCAACCAGGAGGTACGCGGAGGTCTGACCCTGGAGGCGGCGGTGGTACGCTCCGCCGTGGTGCGGGCCAAGCCCATCGCCCTCACCGCCTTCGCGGCCATGGCCGGGGCCCTCTTCATCCTGGACGACCCCATCTTCTCGGGCCTGGCGGTGTCCTTGCTCTTTGGTCTCTTCGTCTCCACCGTCCTGACCCTGGTGGTCATCCCGGTGGTCTATTACGGGGTCATGAGCAAACGGGTGGAGTGGATTCGTACGGCGACGGGGTGATGAGTGGATGGGGCATAGATGTCAGATTTAGCAAGAGGTGGCTGTGCCGACCGGTGTTTTCATGGAGCAGCCCCGCACTGCGCCATTGATCGCTCCGTTGACTCCGTGGATTTTGGGGAAAGTTATCCCTTAGTATTTTTTTCAGGTAGTGCCCTAATCGGTAGGATGGTAGTAAGCTGAAGCCTTTTTTATCAGCCTGTTAGGCAAGATACGTCCTACGCTTTGGGGCACTACCTTTTTTCAATATATTGATTTATATATCAATATATTATTCGCCCAAAATATTTAACAATATAGCTGGAGTTTGCGACTAAAGCCATGCCGACAATCAACGAAAATCTAACACACTGGGCTTCCTATGACTGGACTAACAGGGGCGACGAATGGTCATCCGTGTGGGGTGGTACCGAAAACATTTGGTTTGGCGCCTTACTGCCGCGAATATTTTCTATGTTCCCAGCAGATCATATCCTTGAGATCGCCCCAGGATTTGGACGGATCACCCAATATCTTAAAGACAGGTGCAAGGCTCTCACCCTCGTGGACCTGACTGAGCGCTGTATCGATGCCTGTCGCGAACGATTTGCCGCGGACCGGCATATCAATTACATCATTAACGAGGGTAAATCACTTCCAGGGGTGGCCGACAAGTCTATCGACTTGGTTTTCTCCTTCGACTCTCTGGTCCATGTTGAGCTAGATGTCATGCAAGGATACCTTACCGAACTTGCTCGCGTTCTTCGGCCCGAGGGCCGTGCCTTCCTCCACCATTCAAACATGGCCGCCTTTAGGCGGGCGAATGGTATGGGTTTTACTATCGAGAATAAACACTGGCGAGGCGCGACCGTGTCGGGGGACCTTGTCAGCGAATTATGTGATGTCAATGGGTTGAGGTGCTACCGCCAGGAACTTGTCAACTGGGGCTGCAACGACCTGACCGATAGCTTCACCTACATCGCCCGCCAAGGATCGTCTCGCGATCACCCGCGGGAGTTGGTTCAAAATCCCCGGTTCATGGAGGAGGGGATCTTGCTCAGTAAGCAGGGCTATCAAACCAAGCCTGATTCGATCCTTACCCAACCGAGAGGCGAGATCTGATGGTTCCTGTGAGGTGGACCCCATGGTCAAGACAAAGATCGTCGAAGTTTAAGTTAAGGGTTCATGTTCAGCAGCAGACCTGCTGGGTGTTACCGGGGGGCGGCGTCTTCAAGCGGTGGTGCTGACGCCAAGACGCTCTACGGCATCGAGCGCGCGCCGTGCGACACCCGCCTGCGCGAACGCCTCGACGGGGTGGATCCCAGCCAGCTGCGTCCCGCTGTACAAGACCTTGTTCAGCGCCAGTTGCAGCGCGGCAAGGGGCTGGAGGGGTTCAGCCTACCTCGATGGTCACTACCTGCTCTCGCTCGACGGCACCGGGTACTTCTCCTCCCCGACGATCCACTGCCCGCAGTGCTGCGAGAAACACCACCGCAACGGCGCCATCACCTACTACCACCAGATGCTCGGCGCGGTGCTGGTGCATCCGAACGCGCCAAGAAGTGTTTCCCCTCGCCCCCGAGCCGATCCTCAAGCAGGATGGGGCCAAGAAAAACGACTGCGAGCGCAACGCCGCCAAGCGGCTGCTGACGGAGCGTGCGCCGCGAGCATCCGCACCTGAAGCTGATCGTCGTCGAGGACGGGCTAGCCTCCAACGCGCCGCACATCCGCTGGCTGAAGGCGCTGGACCTGCGCTTCATCCTCGGCGCCAAGCCCGGACGATCATGCCGTTCCTGTTCGCGTGGGTCGCCGCCAGTGACGCAGACCACCGCGGAGGTCACGCTGACCGACGCGGCCGGCACGCGCCACCGCTTCCGCTACCTCAACGGCGTCCCGCTCAACGACGCCAACTTCGACCTGGAGGTCAACTTTCTGGAGTACTGGGAGACCAAGCCCGAACGGCCAGGTGCACCCACTTCTCCTGGGTGACGGACTTCCCGATCGACGACACCAACCTCATGACGCTGATGCGAGGAGCCCGCGCCCGCTGGAAGATCGAAAACGAGACCTTCAACACCCTCAAGAACCAAGGCTATCACTGCGAGCACAACTTCGGTCACGGCCACCAGCACCTGAGCACGGTGCTGATGCACCTGATGCGTGACAAACCATTCCGCTGTCCCCGCTGCCTGCCGAACTGGAGTGTCGATACTTGACGGTGCGCCACAGGCGCTCGACGAAAATGTTGTCCGCCGCGCGCCCACGCCCATCCATGCTGATCCGAATCGGATGGGCCTTCAAAACGGCGATGAAGGCCTGGCTGGTGAACTGTGCTCCTTGATCGGTATTGAAAATTTCTGGGACACCAAACCGGCGGAGCGCCTCCTGGAGACCGTCTATACAAAACCCCACCTCCAGGGTATTACTCAGTCGCCAGGTCAAGACCTTCCGACTGTACCAGTCGATCATCGCCACCAGATAACCCCAGCCCCGAGCGAGCCGCAGGTAGGTGATATCGGTACTCCACGCCTGATTGGGCTGGGTGATAGCCACCCCCCGCAGCAGATAGGGGTACACCCGATGTTCAGGATGGGGCCGACTGCGTGTGCGGACCCGGAACCATGCCGGCCAAGCCCAAACGCGGCATCAGGCGCTGCACCCGTTTCCGGTTGACCACCCAGCCGCGCTCCCTCAGCAACGGGACCATCCGCCGACTGCCAAAGAACGGATGGCGCGTGTATTCTTCATCCAAGAGCCGGAGCAGCAGCGTCTCTTCCTCGTCAGCCGGGCGGGGGGGTTGCTGACCATAATAGGTCGCACGACAGACTCCCGCCAAGGTGCATGGCCGCCGCAACGGCAGGGGGTCTGCTCCGCAAATCCAGGCTTGTCTCAGCGCGACAGGCTCAGCCCGGACTTTTTTTTCAGCCAGTCCAACTCGACCTTGAGCCGCCCAATTTCACGGTAAAGCCGCTCAGGGTCGCTCTGCTCACTCACCGCCAGGCGGGCCGCGCTTCCCCGCAAACAGGTCGCGGGCCTGCTCCAGCAGCGCTTTTTTCCAGTGGCTCACCGGGACCGGGTGAACCCCATACTCTTGGCCGATTTCGTTCAACGTCTTGGTCTCGCGGACCGCTGCCAAGGCGACCTTCGCCTTGAAGCCGGCACGGTGAACCTGACGCGTCTTGATGTCGCTCATGATGTGGACCCTCATGTTCATCGCTTTTCCTTAGCTTAAACCGCTGTCCGATTTTCGGGGTCCACTATACCGCGCTGTCTGGCGCAGGGCCTGCAGTCTCGAGGACGGATATGATTGACAGGCTCCCACCTTTGCCGTCCAGTTCACCCAAGCCTTCGATACCCTCTATGCCAGCCGCGGATGCAGCCCGGAGATTCCTTCCGCCGCGCCAATCCGCGTCGCTGCTCGATGACCTTTTCTGGACCTGCCTGCACCTCTATCGCGGAACCACTCTGATAACACTTCGGGGCTGCCAGTTGCCAAGCTGCCAACACCAGCCAGCAGCGTGATCGTTAGCGTCTGTGCGCGAAACACTTAATTGAGATATGGAGTTAAACAATTACTTGACAACGCACAAATACAGACTAACCTGGATGTAGGGAAGACCGAAACAGAGCGGCTGCCACCGTTATGGCATTGCTTTTTAAGCATGATCTTAGGTGGTATTAACTGATCCTAAGAGGATTAGCTTAATTGGTTTTCATGTTCTATCAATCATCCCCGGAGGCTTAAGATGAGAACTCTACGGTTACTTTCAATTGCGTCGGGTCTTGCGGTTTCATCTGGAGTTACGCTGTTTCTACCCACACTCCAGGAGGCTTACGCCGCACCGCTCGCCGAGACTCCTGCCGTGTCCTGTCGGGCCGCCACCCTCGCGCTTGCATCAAATCTTCGATGGGATCACATTCGCGTGTGGAATGAAGCCACATTTCCGGTATGGGTGGTGTGTCCGGTCACTAACAACACCGAGTGGTGGACGGATTCGGAAGATAAGCTACATTGGCTAGGGCCGGCATCGGGCACGCTATACGTCTGGTTCAACTCCACGGCCGCATCAACTGCCAAGGTACTATGCACTTGGGTTGATATTAATCCTGAAGTTACTGATATCTCGGCAATTGGTGTCACCCACACTATCGACGCCCCGGCATCGAGGCCTGGCGTTGTTTCCCAGGCTTTTGACCTAAGCCCCTTCAACGGATTTTACCCACATAATATTACGTGCAGGCTTGACCCATCCACGGGGTTGAATAGCTACACCCTTACTTATAGTCGAGAGCTTTTAGAGTAACGCTCGCGCTCAAAATGCGAGGTGGTTTGACTTGTTCCCGCTCCAATACATGGAGCGGGGATGTGTGTTGTATGGGGCTTAAATTCCTATAAAGAACAAGCGACCCTCTAGTATAAAACTGAAATCAGTGTAAGGAGTGGAATCGTCGCGGAGAGCAGACATGGGATTATGTTAGTGGGTGGCAGCGCTACCCTGCCTTATAAAGTTTTATCAATATGTGAGCGAAGTGTAAGCGTATTTTATTTCGTATCGTTGGCGAGTTCGGGAACAGAAAACCGAACCTACCACCGGCAGTAGCATATGCCTTTTATTCGCTAGGGTGTTCCATGAGAAATCAACAACCTGACAAATCTGATGGCAAGAGGGGTTTTATTGTCACCCTATCCGCCTTGACATTATCGGCCATTGTGATTGCGCTTGTCGCCACTGACTATTTCTCCATACAGCCAGGGATATTGGTTAAGCAAACTGACGCCGTCTCTACGAAAGCTAGCATAAATAATGGCCTGACTTCCAACGATGAACAGTTCAAATTAATAGAGAAGCGGCTAAACGAATTAACGCTCATGCTTGCAAACAATCATCAAAAAGTTCCAGATCAGGAATCAGCGGAAAGGATCAAGTTCCTTGAGGCCCAGATGGCTGAAATCGTAGCCCAAAGGACCAACGAGGACGCAAAAAGACGGGCTACGCGCAGTGAGATGGCTAATCTTCAAGAGGCTGCAAACGACCCATATCTCCGCCAGCAATTCGCTAAGGCCAACGCACTACATAGGGAGCGTCAGCTTCAAGCTGTCGAGGAATCGTTCGTTGCGGAGGTCATTGATCCAAAATGGGGGCCACAGACACAGGAGCGTCTGGAACAAAGCTTAGCTGAAAGCCAGGATTTTTTTGCTCAGATTGTGGATATGCAATGCCGAACCTCGGTCTGTCGTGTAGATGTAACTGTCCCCCCGGAGACACTACCGCCTGAGGGAGAGGAGTTACAGGAGTCGAGCGCGGCTCAATTAAATACAGATATCTCCTTGTTGTCCTCGGTATCCCGTGATATGCCCACGGCCTTTATGAGCCGTATGCCGGATGGCGCAGGTGGTTATTCCTATCGTTTCTACCTTTATCGCGAGGGTTATGATTCGCCTCAAGTACCCCATCCCATGAAGGGGATGAGCTTGGGGGATATTCGTAACTACCTCGATAACCTGTGATCGCCCTTCCGAGTCAACGGATGGCAACATTTCTCTTGTGAGTGGGGAGTATTGGCACGGGCTCAAGGTAAGGTTCACGCCATCGTGGACTTGGTATTTCGAGCTGGCGGCTCCGCTATTAGTGGCCGTTGTTACTGCAACCCTACTTCGGTTTGTCTTCATACCTACCCCGCCCTGCTGCCTTTCATGGATCGCGTTTGTTCCTCTGCTCTTGCTAGTGGCAAGATATAGACCATCGGCTGCATTCATTCTTGGCTGGATTAGTAGTTTAATTTTTAATTATAGTTTCGCGAGTTGGGTTTTTGAGATACCAGGTTTTCTCATTTCTCACGGAGTCCTGCTTGGTGCCTACCTGGGCCTCTTTTTTGCGACCTGGTGTTCGGTTGTAGCATACGCATGGCATAAGCGAGGCACCTTTCTGTTCCTGGTACCTGCGACTTGGGTCATCCTGGATTACCTTCGCGCCCATGCCGGCCCCCTAGCATTGTCCTGGGCAACTCCAGCATACTGGCTGCATGAAAACCCATCTGTTTTGCACCTAGCATCGTATGCTGGCGAGTATGGGGTCACCTTCCTGGTTATCCTTGTGAATTCTGCGATCGCGGTTGCCATAATGGAAAGGCGGTTGGGCGCTCTCGTGATGGCTGCAATTTTTATTGCAGCACCAATCGTCATTGGTACGGCCACGCTAATGCAACCTGAATCGCCCGCCCAGTCCGTTCGAGTCGCCGTGGTTCAGCCCGCCTTCTCCATCGAAGAGTTGAAATCCTTCAGCGGAGACCAGAAGCTGAATGTCCTAGGTCCCTTAACCATGAAGGCGGCAGAAGAGAGGCCAGACGTGATTATCTGGCCAGAGGCTGTCGTACACGATTGGAGACGGGATGCTGGATTGCTACTACGCCTCGGGTCCATCGCTAAGAATGCAGGCGCTCCGGTGGTATTGGGAATGTCCGAGAGCGGGAAATCGGTACACTACGGGGGCGATGACAGATCCAGGCGTGTTAACTCCGACAGCACCTTTCGAAACACCGCGGTTTTATTTAGTGAATCCGGATTGTTATCTGATAGTTACCGCAAGAATATTTTGGTCCCCTTCTCGGAATTCACTCCGTTCGAGGATTTGTTCGACTGGCCTGAATGGATCCCGGAACCCGAGCTGCCCATGACACCCGGCACCGGGCAAACGCAATTCAGGCTTGCCGAGGGAATCATCGCAACTCCCATTATCTGCTGGGAGAACCTCTTTGCCGACTACGTTAGAAAGGCTGTCACCAAGGAAACTTCCCTAGTTCTTCACCTGGTCAATGACAACTGGGCCGGACGGACGTGGGCGTCTTTTCAACATAACGCCGCGTCCGTTTTGCGCGCAGTGGAGAACCGCATACCCGTTGTGACTGCCTCCAATACAGGCCCATCCCAACTCGTCGATGGCTACGGGAGAATTGTGGCCAACCTGCCAGAATTGTTTGAGAGGGGGGTGATCGTAACGGATATTCAAACGCAACCGACACGCTCCTTTTACCATCGTTATGGGGACTGGTTTGTGATGTTATGTGGACTAATGGTTGTAATCAGTGTGCTTGTGGTCTCCTCTCGGCCCCAGGTGGCAGGATAGATGTCGCCTCCCCTTGGGAGGATTTGTGTGAGGATGGGGCATCACCGACCTAGGGCCTCATCCCCGCCGGGGTCTGATGTTCCCTCGGTTTTTCGTGTCAAGCCCCGGGAGATTATTAATCTCCGAAACGAATAGCTCAGGCTGTTTTACCCGCCACTGTTCCAGGGCCTCCACCGGGCAAACATGACCCAGGGCCCGCTGTGGAATGTGGTGATTATAAACGTTGACATAGCGCTGCAGGGTCTCCGCCAGTTGCTCACCGGAGCGAAAACGGTTGGTCGCCAGGACCTCGCTCATGCGGCCGTTGAAGCGCTCAATCATGCCGTTGGTCTGGGGATGGCGCGGCGGGATGAGGCGGTGCTCAAGGTGCTGCTCGTGGCAGATCTGATCGAAGCGGTGCTTGCCGGTCGGTTCCCGTTCGCCGGTGGCGCAACAGCGATCGGTGAATTCCTTGCCGTTATCCGTCAGGATCTTGGTGATCTTAAAGGAGGCGGCCTGGAGGAGGTTGGTCAGGAAGCGCTGGGCGCCGGCGGCGGACTTCTCCGGCAAGATCTCGACATACACCCAGCGCGTGGCACGGTCGATGGCGGCGAACCGGTAGCGGCGCTGGTCCTCGTCGGGCATGTGCGGCAGGTACTTAACGTCGACATGGACCAAGCCGGGGGCGTATGAGGTGGACCCCAATCGCTGGACAGGAATCTGGCTCGAATACGTTAAGGGCGAAGGGGTTGGGGTATCCTCAGTTGAGGGTGGGTAATGAGGCCCAGTGGACCTCGGCAGGGGTCTTGCCGCCGAGGGCGCTGTGTGGTCGCTCATGGTTGTAGAACTGGAAGTAGTCGGTCAAGCCCTGGTGGAGCTCCGGGACGCTCTGGTAGTCGCGCAGGTAGATGTCCTCGTACTTCAGGGTGCGCCAGAGCCGCTCGATGAAGGCGTTGTCCAGCGCCCGACCGCGGCCGTCCATGCTGATGAGGATCTCCTGTGCCTTGAGCCGCTCGGTGAACTCGCTGCTGGTGAACTGGGCGCCTTGGTCGGTGTTGAACACGCAGGGCTGCTGCTCAAGCGAGCGCGCTGTCGAGCGCCTCCAGGCAGAAGCCGGTGTCGAGGGTGTTGGACAAGCGCCCAGGCGAGCACATAGCGGCTGTACCAGTCGATGATGGCCACCAGGTACAGGAACCCCACCGGCATCGGCAGGTAGGTGATATCGGTCGACCACACGAGGTTGGAGTGGCCAAGCTGCATGTGGCCGAGGAGGTAGGGGTAGACCGGGTGGCGGGGTGCGGGCGGCTGGTGTGCGGCCCGGGGACGGCGCCCTGCAGACCCATGAGGCGCATCAGGCGCTGGACGCGCTTGCGGTTCACGGCATGACCCTGGCGGCGCAGCCAGGCGGTCATCTGGCGGCTGCCGAAGAACGGGGTCTTGAGGTACTGTGCGTCGATGCGGCGCATCAGCGCCAGGTTCTCGGGCGACTCCCCGGCCGGGGCGAAGTAGTAGCTCGAACGGGGCAGGTCCAGCAGCACGCACTGGCGGGCCACCGAGAGATCGGGATGGCGCGGCTCGATCGACATGGCCTTAGCCTCCCGTGAGCGTGGCAGACTTTTTTTTCAGCCAGTCGAGTTCCATCTTCAGCCGCCCGATCTCCTCGAACAGCGGCGCGGTCAGCTCGCTCTCCGAGCGCTGCGGGTGGCTGGCTATCGCGCCCGAAGGCCTCGGGCAGATGATCCAGGGCCTGGCGCTTCCACTGGCTGATCTGCACCGGATGGACCTGAAACTCGCTGGCGAGCTGGGCGGTGGTCTTCAGCCCGCGGATCGCCTCCAGGGCCACTCGGGCCTTGAAGTCGGGACTGTGGCGTTTGCGTGGTCTGGGCATGGTCGAAGGCTCCTGTCGGCTGACATGGTGCCCTCAACCCTTAACTTAGCCACCTGTCCAGGATTCGGGGTCCAGGGTAAGGAAAGCCGGGCTGCCACCGGGCCCGTTGTCCTGATCAGCCGGGAATGGCGCCGGCATGTCGTAGCGGCCACCCCTGGCAACGCGACCGTCTACGATGCCAAGCGGACAGGCCAGGAGGCGCGGCGCCGCCGGTTTCAGCGGCGGCGGGTCAGCAAGCTGGCGGTTGATGGGGTACTGTTGGGCGTGGTCCAGCCTTTCCTGCAGGAGGGTTGGTCGTCGGGTCAGATCGCCGGCACGCTCAAACTCATGTGGCCTGACGCCCCCGACCGTACCGTCTCCGCCGAGACCATCTACACCTGCCTTTACGCCCTGCCGCGTGGTGCTTTGCGCCAGGAATTGATCGCCGGTTTGCGTCAGGCACGGCAGGCCCGTTTGCCGCGCGCGGCACGGATCGCCGCGGGCAACTGGCTGATATATCGAGCATTCATGTGCGTCCGCCGGCGGTGGATGACCGCGCCTTGCCGGGCCACGGGGAGGGTGACTTCATCACAGGGGCGGGTAACCGCTCGGCGGTGGGGGTCCTGGTCGAGCGGTCCTCTCGCCTGGTGCTGCTGGCCAAGATGGACGATGCCACCGCCGCCTCCGCCCTGGCGGGCTACACGCGTCAGCTCAACAGCGTTGCTGAACCGATGCGCCAATCGCTGACTTATGACCAGGGCAAAGAGATGGCGCGCCATGCCGAGCTGACCGCCCAGACCGGGGTCAAGGTCTACTTCTGCGACCCGCATAGCCCCTGGCAACGGGGGTCCTGCGAGAACACCAACGGGCTCCTGAGACAGTACCTGCCGAAGGGCACTGACTTGGCGCTCTACAGCCAGGAACAACTCGATGCGATCGCTGATCGCCTCAACCAGCGGCCACGGGCGATCCACGGCTACTTCCCACCCATCAGTGTCTACCGGGCCATGATGGAACGTCTGAACCAGCCCGAGGGCTCCGTTCACTAACAGGTGTTGCACTTGGTACTAGAAACCACCATACAATAATCATTCATAATATCAATCGGATATCGGCTTGCTGAAATGCAGTAAGAGCCATCAATGATTTTGCGACATTGCTCAATATGCCCGCTGTGGGCTTGAGGGAGGAGGGAAGCGGAACATTCCATTATTCGATGCCAAGTTCAAGCCAGATGGCATCTACCCGCAGCCGTACCGCGGCATCCATCACGATAGGCTTGCCCCACTCCCGGCTGGTCTCGCCCGGCCACTTGTTGGTGGCGTCGAAGCCGATCTTGGAGCCCAGCCCGGAGACGGGGGAGGCAAAGTCCAGGTAGTCGATGGGCGTGTTCTCGATGGTGACCGTATCCCGCGCCGGGTCCATGCGGGTGGTCATGGCCCAGATGACATCCTTCCAATCGCGGGTATTGATGTCATCGTCCACCACTATCACGAACTTGGTGTACATGAATTGACGCAGGAAGGACCAGACGCCGAGCATGATGCGCTTGGCGTGGCCGGGGTACTGCTTTTTCAGGCTCACCACCGCCAGCCGGTAGGAACAGCCCTCGGGCGGCAGGTAGAAATCCACGATCTCCGGGAACTGCTTTTGCAGAATGGGCACGAAGACCTCGTTGAGGGCCACCCCGAGGATGGCGGGCTCGTCCGGCGGCCGGCCGGTATAGGTGCTGTGATAGATAGGTTGATGGCGATGGCTGATGCGATCGAGGGTCAGAACCGGGAATCGGTCCACCTCGTTGTAATAGCCGGTATGGTCGCCGAAGGGGCCCTCCAGGGCCGTGTCGCTGGGATGGATGCGACCCTCCAGCACGATTTCCGCCCGGGCGGGCACCTGTAGCTCGTTGCCGATGCTGGCGGCGACCTCGGTGCGACTGCCCCGCAGCAGGCCCGCGAAGCCATATTCCGACAGGCTGTCCGGTACCGGGGTAACGGCACCGAGGATGGTGGCCGGGTCGGCGCCCAGGGCCACCGAGACGGGGAAGGGCTCGCCCGGGTGGGCGCGGGTCCATTCGCGAAAATCCAGTGCGCCGCCGCGATGGGCCAGCCAGCGCATGATGACCCGGTTGGGCCCCAGCACCTGCATGCGGTAGATGCCCAGGTTCTGGCGTGGCTTGTCCGGCCCCCGGGTGATGACCAGACCCCAGGTGATGAGGGGACCGGCGTCACCGGGCCAGCAGGTCTGGATGGGCAGCCGCCCCAGGTCCACATCCTGGCCCTCCAGCACCACCTCCTGACAGGGCGCGCCCTTGATCTGCTTGGGGGCCATATCCAGGGCCTTGCGAAAGACCGCCAGTTTTTCCCAGGCATCCTTCATGCCCCGGGGCGGCTCTGGCTCCTTGAGGCTGGCGAGCAACTGGCCTACCCCGCGCAGGGCCGTCACGGACTCCTCGCCCATGCCCATGGCCACCCGGTTGGGGGTACCGAAGAGGTTGCCCAGCAGGGGTATCTCCGAGCCCTTGGGCCGCTCGAAGAGGAGGGCCGGGCCCCCGGCCCGCAGGGTCCGGTCGCAGATCTCCGTGATCTCCAGGTAGGGATCGACCTCGGCGCGGATGCGCTTGAGTTCCCCCCGCGCCTCCAGTTGGGCGATGAAATCTCGTAAGTCGGCGTATTTCATAGGGCTAGGGCGCTCGTTGGCGGGTTTATCCTGGAGCGGGGGGCATATCCAGACAGGACCCTAAACCCACCGTTACTTCGGTCTGGCCGCCCCCTCGTCAAGCCGCGACAGCGATGCCGCTATGGCGGAGCAAGGCGTCGATGGTGGGCTCGCGGCCCCGGAAGGCCACATAGAGGTCCATGGCCGGGCGGGAGCCACCCTGTTCCAGGATGTGCTGGCGGAAGGCACGGCCGGTGGCGGTATCGAGAACACCCCTTCTCCTCGAAGAGGGAGAAGGCATCGGCGGACAGGACCTCGGCCCATTTGTAGCTGTAGTAGCCCGCCGCGTAGCCACCGCCGAAGATGTGCGAGAAGCCCTGGGCAAAGCGGTTGAAGGCCGGGGGCTTGAGGGGGGCCACCTGGTCGCGCACCTGATCGAGGATCTCCTGGATGCGCCCACCCCGGGCCGGGTCGTATTCGAGATGGATGCGGAAGTCGAACAGGGCGAATTCGAGTTGACGGGCCATCTGGATGGCGGACTGGAAGTTCCTGGCGGCCCGCATCCGCTGGTAGAGCCCGTCGGGGATGGGCTCGCCGCTGGCCACCTGGCCGGAGATGAGGTCCAGGGACTCGCGCTCCCAGCACCAGTTTTCCAGGAACTGGCTGGGCAGCTCCACCGCATCCCAGGGCACGCCGGAGATGCCACCGACGGCGGGGTAATCGATCTGGGTCAGCAAGTGGTGCAAGCCGTGGCCGCACTCGTGGAAGAGGGTCAGGACCTCGGTATGGGTCAGCAGCGAGGGCTGATCCCCCACGGGCGGGGTGAAGTTACACACCAGGTAGGCGCAGGGGATCTGGTCACAGGTGGCAGTGTGGAGCCGGTTGACGCAGACATCCATCCAGGCCCCGCCGCGCTTGTTGGGACGGGCGAAGGGGTCGAGATAGAACTGGCCACGCAAGTCGCCATCGCCCGCGCGGATCTCGAAGAAGCGCACATCCGGATGCCAGGTCTCGACCCCCTGGACCTCGCGGATGCGGATGTCGAAGAGCCGCTCCAGCAGCTTGAAGAGGCCGTCGAGGACGCGGCTGATGGGGAAATAGGGCCTCAGCTCCTCCTGGGTGATGGCATAGCGATGCTCGCGCAGCTTCTCGGAATAGTAGGCCAGGTCCCAGGGCTCGAGCGTGCCGGCGCCTCGCAGGGTCCGGGCAAAGTCGCGCACCTCCTCGAGTTCCTGGCGGGCAGGGGTCACCACCCGCTGCGCCAGGCCGGCGAGGAAGCCCATCACCTCCTCGGGGGAACGGGCCATCTTGGTGGCCAGGGAGCGTTCGGCATAGTTGGCGTAGCCTAGGAGCTGGGCCTGCTCGTGCCGCAGGGCCAGGATCTCTTCCATGATGGCGCCGTTGTCCCATTGGCCGCCATGGGGGCCGAGCTCGGAGGCGCGGGTGGTATAGGCCTCGTACACCTCGCGGCGCAAGGCCGCATCATCGGCGTAGGTCATGACCGGTTGGTAGGAGGGGAAATCGAGGGTCAGGACCCAGCCGGGCTCGCCGCGACGCTCGGCGGTCTGGCGGGCCAGGGCGCGGGCGGATTCCGGCAGGCCGGCCAGCTGGGCCTCGTCCTCGATATGCTTGCTCCAGGCGTTGGTGGCGTCGAGGAGGTTTTCGGAGAATTTGGCGGCGAGACGCGACAGTTCCCGATCAATGGCCTTGAAGCGGCTCTGCTGTTCCGGGGGCAGATCGACGCCGGAGAGGTGGAAGTCGCGCAGGGCATTGGCGAGCAGCTGGCGCTGGGTGTCGTCCAGGTGTTCCTGGGCGGCCACGGCGCGATAGCCTTCGAACAGGGCCCGGTTCTGGCCAAGCTCGGTGGCGTAGTCGCTGAGCTTGGGCAGGCAGGCGTTGTAGACGGCGCGCAGGGCCTCGCTGTTCATGACGGCGTTGAGATGGCCGACGGGTGACCAGGCGCGCTCCAGGCCATCGCCAAGAATCTCGAGGGGCTCGATGAAATTCTCCCAGGTAGGGGGCTCCGCACCCTGGGCGAGTTGCCGCGATGCGGGCGCGGTTGCGGGCCAGCAGGGTATCGATGGCGGCTTCTACGTGCTCGGGCAGGATACGGCCAAAGGGGGGCAGGCCGGGCATGTCGAGGAGGGGGTTGTCCATGATGCCTCGTTGAACCGATTGAGATTGCGGGGTGATGGGAGGGAATGGGGCCTGGTCGCAGATCAATCCGGCAGGAAGCCGGCGTTTTCGCGGCCGCGGACCTTACCCTTGAGCGCCCGGATCATATCCGGGATGGGGCGTGGCTCAAAGGTGCGTGGACCACAGAGGAAGTGGCCATGCAACTCCCGGTGGAGCCGGTCCCCGGACTGGGAGGTGACGGCCTGCCAGTCAGCCCCCTCGACGGGGATGAAGCGGTCGTTTGAGCCATAGGCGTAGGTGCGAAAGACCCCTTGAGCCTTGCAACGCAGGCCTTCGAAGGTGACATTGCGGGTGCCCGAGGGCGATTCGGCCACGAGGGTGTAGCGCACCACACCGTCGCTCCCGATGCTCAAATGCGGGCCATCGATGAAATAGCGGAAGCGGGAAGGCGATGCCTTATCCAGCTCGAATTCCACCAGATCGCCGTCCTTGGGCCAGGGCGGCAAATCGATCCTGCCCTCCTCCCAGGGCTTGGGGTCACTCATACTGGCTGGCGCCGCGGGCTCGGCCTCGTCGATAAATTGTCGTGGCTTGGCGGCCAGGGCCAGGGACGAGGCCAGGACCAGGGTGAGCATGAGGGTGACAGCGGCAAATGGCATGTGACGAGCTCCGTACGGATTGACGCGGCGAGGACGCGACTTCAGGAGAGCAATATAGGCCCGGGTGATGTCACGATCCAGTGCCACCGGCGGCGGCGATGCTCATGGCCCAGCGACGACAGTCCCGGCGGTTGCTGCTAGCATTGGCCAGTGACTGAGCCTTTTCTTGACACCTAGTCGAACCCATCCCGCAGCGAGGCAAAACATGTCCCCTATCCGCGCTTACCAGGGCAAGCAGCCGCGCCTTGCCGCCAATGCCTGGATCGATCCCACCGCCCTGGTGATCGGCGACGTGGAGATCGGCGCGGGCTCGTCCATCTGGCCCATGGCGGTGATCAGGGGCGATGTCCATTACATCCGCATCGGCGCCGAGACCAATATCCAGGACGGCAGCATTCTGCATGTCTCCCACGACAGCCGGTTCCTTCCTGGTGGCGCGCCCCTGATCATTCACGACCGCGTTACCATCGGCCATCAGGTCGTGCTTCACGGCTGCGAGATCCATGACTGCTGCTTGATTGGCATAGGCGCACGCATTCTGGATCGGGCGGTTGTCCAGCCAAGGACCCTCTTGGGCGCCGGTTCCCTGGTACCGCCCAGACAGGTACTGGAGGGCGGCTATCTCTGGCTCGGCTCCCCGGTCACGCGTATCCGCCCCCTGACGGACGAAGAGCTGGAATACCTGGAGTACTCGGCCCTGCACTATGTTCGCCTGGCGAACAACCACCGCCGATCCCTCTGACCCCTCCGGGACCGATACCCCACGGACCACCAGGCAGCCTGAGCGCAGGGCCCTGGGGCCAGGGCGAGGGGTGCGGCTAACCCCGTCCGCCTTAACTCCAACCACCCTGGTCTCGGATCAGCCGCCGGTGGTCACCTCGCCCGGGTCAGCCTTAACGGGCACGGCCGGGGCGGATTCGGGTTCGGTCTTGGCCTGGTCCTTCCCCGCCTGGGCCGACGGGGACTTAATCCCGGCAGGCACAGCCCCCGCCGGCTCCGTGGGTTGGCTGGCCGAGGGCAGGGGCTGGATGAGGGGAGCCGGTTTAGCCGGTAGCTTTTCGGCCACGGGCGGGGCAGATGGGGCAGATCCTGATCCCGTAGATGCCATGGCGGGCGCCGTTTTTACCCCACTTAGGGTGATCGATGGGGTGGCGGCAGCGGCTTCTTCCCGACTCGGCGGGGTTTGACCTAAGGCCGACGGGATGTCAGAGGACCCAGCCGGGGGCTTGGCGACCTGGGGCGAGGCCACTGACGCTTGAGGCGGGGTTGACCCGGCTTGAATGGGTTTGGGCGGCACGGGTTTATCCGCAGGAGGGATTTCCAACTGGGTGGAACCGGGTTGGGCAATCGAGGGTGGCTTGGCCTGGCTTGGTGGCTGAATCCCGACTGGTACGGCCAAGGTCCCTTCGGTGACAAGGGGTTTCCATGTCTGATTTTGCGGGGGCTGAGGTCTCGCCACCCCTGGTTGCGTGGAGGGTGGTCGTGCGACTTGAGGTTGCGCGGGCGGGTTGTGCGCCGACGGAATTTGCCAGGATCGGGGTGTCAAGGGCTCTGCCGGCGTGGTCCCGGACGGCATGGGCTGCAAAAGGGTGGGTCGAGGCTTCACCGGCTCTGTTTGCACGGTCGGCAGGGGCTGCGAGGGAGCGGACCGGGGTTGCACGGGCTCTGTACGTGCCGCTTGTGCCGGCGTGGCTAGCGTTTGCGCGGGCAAGGTATTCACCGGCTCAGTGCGGGTGGTGGTCTGTGTCGGCGCGGTTGGCAAGGGGGTGGGCCTGGGTTTCAGGGCCTCGGTTTGCACCCTCGATGCCGACGCGGGCTGGATTTTCGCGACCTCGGCGGGCGACAAGGTACCGCCTTCCGCCGGCTCTTGCCTGGCGGCACCCTGAGCCGCTAGTTTGCCGCGATAGTCGCCATAGTCCGGACCCGAACCCGTGATGGTCACGGGCGTCCCGATCGGGACCTGGGTAAAGAGGCGCTCGGCCAGCGGCCCGGGCAGGCGAATACAGCCGTGCGAGGCGGGATGTCCCGGCCGAGGAATGGGGCCGGCGTGCAGGCCCACGCCATCCCCCGTGAGGCGGAGAAAATGGGGCATCTTGGCCCCGGCGAAGCGGCCACCCGCCGGGACCTGATGGCGGCCCCGCTTGGCGTCGGAGACGACCACCCGCCCCTCGGCATTGTAAATTTTGCCGTAAAGGTTCGACTCCTTGGTCTTCTCCTTGCCCATGACGGCAAAATGACCTACCGGTGTCGGGTGTGACTTGAGACCCGAGGCGACATAGGTCCAACCAACCTGCTGGGTCCCCTCGTAAAAACGGGCTTTCTGGCTATCGACATCGACCCAGATGTGCGTGATCTTGCGATTATCGCCCTCCCATTCCCAGCGCTTG
>CAWJBI010000042.1:0-204210 GCA_963841065.1 uncultured Gammaproteobacteria bacterium
TGGAAGGTCGAAGGAGTCAATGTTGCCATGGATATTTATACGAGGCCTCTTCGGAGAGCCAGATCTTCTTTTCCTGGAGTCCCCTCAAGCCGGTAGGTAAGGATGAATTGCAAAGTTTCGCCCGCACCTCTTAGTGCATCGCCAGGGAGGCGGCTGGCGGTTCTCCGATAGAGCGCTCACGTTCCAAAAACCACACCTGGCCCTAAACAGTTAATTCTCGACCCATATGGATCCAGAACGTCATGTACGAGCAGAGATCCAAACACAATGACATTGCATCGCGCCTTGGCCGTGCCATGCTGTTCGCGGCCTGGATTGTTGGCCTGGCGCTGCTGGTCCTGGTCTTCCAGCGCCTCATGGATCAGGGGGAGAATCCTAATCGGGACCTCGAGCTCAGCCTGGATGGCGTGGGGCGCCCCCAGGTGATGCTGGCACGCAATCGCGCTGGGCACTACGTCGCCCCAGGGCGGATCAATGGCGAGCCGGTCATCTTCATGATCGATACGGGAGCAACGGATGTGGCCTTGCCGCTCGATTTGGCGAAAAGCCTGGATTTGCGCTTGGGGGCGGGACGCATTTCCCGTACCGCCAATGGTGATGTCCAGACCTGGGCCGCCCTGCTTGACGAGGTCGATCTGGGTGGATTGGCGGCCCAGCGGGTGCGAGCCTCGGTCCTGCCCAACATGCCCGGCGACCAGGTCTTGCTGGGCATGAGCTATCTCAAGCGCTTCGAAATGATTCAGCGAGACGGCACCTTGATCCTGCGCGCGCCGGATTAGGCGGATGCCGACTTCATCCTATCGCGGTCCAGGCTGGTTCAATGGCTATGGTCGGGGTTTTGGCTCCCCGCCGCCTTGCCACCGCTGGCGGCGAGCCGGGCCCGCCGTCTCGCCAGGAAGCGTGACAGCAAGGCCGAGGTGACGTAGAGGCCGCCGGCCACCAGGATGATGGTCGGACCCGCCGGCAGGTCGGGACCGTAGGACAGGGCCAGGCCGGCGAGGTTGAGGGCGCCGCCGATCAGGGTGGCGATCAGCATCATGAGCCCCAGGGAATGGACATAGTGCCCGGCGATGGCGGCGGGCAGGGTCAGGAGGGCCAGGACCAGGATGAGGCCGACGACCTGGATCAGCAGCACCACGGTCACCGCCACCATCACCAGCAGCAGCAGGTAGAAGAAGGTCACCGGGATGCCGCGCAGGCGGGCGAATTCCTCGTCGAAGGCCACGGCCAGGAACTGGCGATGGTAGGCCAGCACCAGCAGCAGCAGCAGGCCGTCCAGGGCGGCCATGAACCAGAGACTCTCCGTCGGCACCAGCAGGATATTGCCGAAGAGGTAGCTCATGAGGTCGGTCTGATAGCCCGGCGTCTTGGCGATAAACAGCAGGCCCACCGCCATGCCGATGGCCCAGAGGGCGCCGATCAGGGTGTCCTCCTCGGCCCGCCAGCGCAGCCGCACCCAGCCGATCAAGAGCGCCGCCAGCACCGCCGCGCTCAGGGCCCCCGCCAGGGGGGAAAAGCCGAAATAGAGGGCGGCCCCCATGCCGCTCAGCACCGAGTGGGCAATGCCCCCGGCGATGAAGGCGATGCGCTTGACGACTACGTAGGGCCCCATCAGGCCGCAGCCGATGCTGGCCAGCAGGCCGGCGGCAAGGGCGGACTGGAGAAAGCCCTGGCTGGCGAGGGCTTCGAGAAATTCACGCATGATCCGCTCCCTGGGGCGGGTGGCGATGCGCCACCATGCGCACCGCTTCCCCGTAGAGCTGTTGAATGATGGGGCCGTCGATGGCGTCGGTGTGGTGGCAGACCAGGGTCCGGTTGACGCAGGCGACGCGGGTGACATAGCTGGAGATGAAGCCGATGTCGTGGGAGACGACCAGGATGGTCAGGCGGGCGTTGAGTTGCCGCAGCAGGTCGAAGATGTCGCCCTCCAGGCGCTGGTCGATGTTGGCCGTGGGTTCGTCCAGGATGAGGATGCGGGGCTCGCAGGCCAGGGCGCGGGCGAGCAGGACCCGCTGCAATTGACCCCCGGAGAGGCTGCCGATGCGACGGCGGGCCAGGTCCAGGGCCTCCACCTCGGCCAGGGAGCGGAGGGCAATCTCGCGATCGGCCCGGCCGTAGCCGCCAGGCCAGAGCTGGGAGAACCGCCCCCCACCCGGGCCACCGATCCGCGCCAGCAGCACGGCCTGCTCCACCGTAATCGGGAAATCGCGTGGAAAGCTCGGGTATTGGGGCACATAGCCAAGCTGGCGGCTGGCCTCGCGCGGCGGGCGGCCGAGGACCCGGATCTGGCCGGCTTGGGGGGTGAGCAGGCCCGAGGATGAGCCGCAGCAGGGTGCTCTTGCCGCCGGCGTTGGGACCGACGATGCCGATGAACTCCCCGGCTGCCACGCTCAGACTGACGCCCTCCAGGACCTGGGCGGCGCCGTAGGAAAAGTCGAGATCCCGCACCTCGATGACGGGGGCCCGGGAGCTCATGGGTTGGGCGTACCGGCGGCGGCGATCTGGCGCGCCACCGCGCGCAGGTTGGCCACATAGTCCGGGGCCAGGGGGTCGATGGCGATGACCCGGCCGCCAATGGCGCGGGCTATCTGCTCGGCGAAGCGCGGGTCGGACTGGGGCTGGATGAAGACGACGCGGATCTGGTCGCGCTTGGCTTGCTCGATCAAGGTCACCAGGGTCCGCGCCCCTGGCTCCTTGCCCCCCTGCTCGATCGGCACCTGGGTCAGGTCATAGGCCTGGGCAAAGTAACCCCAGGCGGGGTGGAAGACCAGGAATTTCCGACTGGGCAAATCCTGGAGTTGAAGGCGGATTTCCTGGTCCAGGGCCGCCAGTTCGGCGGCGAACTGGGCCTGGTTGCGGGCATAGTCCTCGGCATGGGCCGGGTCGAGTTCGGTCAGGGTATCGCGAATGCTGGCCGACATCCGCGCCGCCAGCAGCGGGCTGGTCCAGAGGTGGGGATCCCCGGCCTCGTCCGCCGTGGGGACCTGGCCGGCATGACCCGGATCCTCATCATGGTCGTGATGATCCAGGGGCAGGAGGTCAATGCCTTCCCGGGCATCCAGGACCCGCATCCGGGGATTGACCGCCCGCAGACGCGGCAGCCAGGCCTGCTCGAAGGGCATGCCGATGCCGATGAAGAGATCGGCCCGGGCGATGTCCGCCACCTGTTGGGGCGTGGGCTCGAAGGTCTCGTGGTTTTGACCGGGCCGCGTGAGGGCGCTCACCTTGACATGTTCCCCCCCCACCCTGGCCACGAAGGTTTCCTGGGGCAGGACGCTGACGAACACCTCCAGGGGGGCGGCCAGACTCGCCAGGGGCCAAAGGAGGGCGAGCCACATCGGAAGGTAGCGCATGGAAAAAGGCTCTTGCGGGATCATGGATGAAAGCCGGGCGGCCGGCCTCCTGCCGTCTGCCGAAGATTGTCGGGCTCTGAGATGCTGTTAGGGTATAACATTTTCAGGATGGCCAGGAAGGCGATGGCCGCCCAGGTATCCTGTCGCAACCGGGGTGGCGGCCTGGCGGTACCCGCCTCCCGCTGGAGATCGTCCTTGGCGACCGGGTTAGGGTGGTGTTCGTGGCCTTTCGACCCTAATGGGTTTACTCTTTTAGCTACGAAGCGTCACGACGCGGCAAATAGACCAAAGGCGGGGTAAATCGGCATGGCGTGGTGGGGCAAGGTCGTGGGCGGGGCCCTGGGCTTCGTGTTGGGTGGCCCCTTGGGCGCCCTGCTGGGAGGTGTCCTCGGGCACAAGCTCGACAAGGGCATGGCGTCACTCCAAGGTACGGAGGAACTGGACCCCGGTGATCGGGAGCGGGTGCAGACCGCCTTCTTTACCGCCACCTTCTCTGTCCTGGGCCACATGGCCAAGGCCGATGGCCGGGTCTCGCCGCGGGAGATTGCCCTGGCGGAGGCGGTCATGCAGCGCATGGACCTGTCGGCGGACCTGCGCGCCACCGCTATCCAGTTATTCAATAGAGGCAAGGCCGACGACTTCGACCTGGACGGGGTGCTGACCCAGTTCCGGCGCGAGTGCCACCGTCGCGTTACCCTCTTGCAGATGTTCCTGGAGATCCAGATCCAGGCTGCCTATGCCGACGGCGTCCCCGCCCCCGCCGAGCAGCGCATCCTGGGCCACATCCGCGAGCAACTGGGCGTCCCCGAGTTCCTGTTTCGCCGCATGGAACAACTGGCGGGCATGCAATGGGAGTTCGCCGGTGGCGGTGGCGGCGCGGGTGCCGGCGGGCGGCCTGCCGAGCCGCGGGGCCCTACCCTGGAGCAGGCCTACAAACTGCTGGGCCTGTCCCCCCAGGCCAGTGACGCCGAGGTCAAGCGCGCCTACCGCCGCCTCATGAGTCAGCACCACCCCGACAAGCTCGTCTCCAAGGGCCTGCCGGAAGA
The DNA here is from genome assembly GCA_963841065.1 of uncultured Gammaproteobacteria bacterium. GTDB lineage: Bacteria > Pseudomonadota > Gammaproteobacteria > Chromatiales > Chromatiaceae > M0108. The sequence goes on from CAWJBI010000042.1 coordinate 4,400, forward strand.
GATGATGAAGCTCGCCACCCAGAAGACCCACGAGATTCGTCAGGCCTATGAAATGATCTCCGCGGCGCGGAAGGTTTGAGGCGAGGGGAGCTGGCGGTGGATTTGGCGATGGGCGATGCCCTGATTTCGTGACTTACCTGGCTTGGCCCGGGTGAAAATACTCCCGGCTTAGGGTAGAGTGCCCCCTTTCAAAACAACAGATCCGGGGGCCTTGACCGGCCATTCCGGTACAAGAGGAGAGACACTGCCATGGCCGCTGATTTCATCGCCCCCTCCATCCTGTCCGCCGACTTCGCCAAGCTGGGCGAGGAAGTCGATAATGTGCTGGCCGCTGGCGCCGACATCGTCCATTTCGATGTCATGGACAACCACTATGTCCCTAACCTGACCATCGGCCCCCTGGTGTGCGAGGCCCTGCGCAAGCATGGAGTCACCGCGCCCATCGACGTGCACCTCATGGTCAAGCCGGTGGATCGCATCGTCCCGGACTTCGCCAAGGCCGGAGCCACCTACATCACCTTCCACCCGGAGGCCAGCGAGCACATCGACCGCACCCTCCAGCTCATCCGCAACGAGGGCTGCAAGGCCGGCCTGGTGTTCAATCCCGCCACGCCCTTGAGTTATCTGGACTATGTGATGGACAAGGTGGACATGATCCTCCTCATGTCGGTCAACCCCGGCTTTGGCGGCCAGAGCTTCATCCCCGCCACCCTGGACAAGCTGCGCCAAGCGCGCATAGTGATCGATGCCTCCGGCTATGACATCCGCCTGGAGATCGATGGCGGCGTCAAGGCCGACAACATCGCCGAGATCAAGGCCGCCGGGGCCGATACCTTCGTCTCTGGCTCCGGCCTCTTCGGCTATGGCAAGGCCGAGGACCCGCATCGCTATGACACGATCGTCCGCCAGATGCGCGCGGCCCTCGCCAGCGTCGGCGGCTGAGGTTCACGGCATCATGCGACCCCGGATGATCCTGATCGACCTGGACGGCACCCTGGTGGACAGCGTGCCGGATCTGGCCTTCTGCGTCGATGCCATGATGGCGCGCCTGGGCCGTCCGCCCCATGGGGAGGCGGCGGTGCGCAACTGGGTAGGCAACGGCGTCGAGCGCCTGGTGCGTCGTGCCCTCGTCGGCCAGCTCAACGGCGAGCCAGAGGCGGCCGATTTCGAGCAGGCCTACCCTATCTTCCTGGAACTCTATCGGGACAATACCTCCCAGCGTTCCTGCCTCTACCCCGGCATTCGCGAGGGGCTGGACTGGCTCAAGGGCAACCACTACCGGCTCGGCTGCGTCACCAACAAGGCCGCCCAGTTTACCGAGCCCCTGCTGCGGGACCTGGGAGTCCGGGATGACTTCGAGATCGTCATCAGCGGCGACACCCTGCCCCGCAACAAGCCGGACCCCCTGCCCCTGCTCCATGCCGCCGCCCATTTTGGCGTGGAACCGGCCGAGGCCCTCATGATCGGGGACTCGGTGAGCGACGTGAAGGCCGCCCGGGCCGCGGGCTTTCGCATCTTTTGCATGACGTATGGCTACAACCATGGCCAGGATATCCGCGACTTCCATCCGGACGCGGTCATGGACTCCCTGGTCGAGGTCCAGGGTCTGCTGGAGGGGCCGGCCTGAGGTGGCGAGGGAGCTGGTGATCGAACCTCTCCAGCGCCTCCCGCCGGGGGGCACGGGGCGGCGATGGCGATGGCGCCCTTGATCGATCGCCCTTCACCTCCTCGTCACCCTCCCGGAGACCCCATGACCCCCGCAAGCTACGCCGCCCTGGCCGCCCAGGGCTATAACCGCATCCCCCTGGTCCGCGAGGTCCTCGCCGACCTCGATACCCCCCTCAGCGCCTACCTCAAACTCGCCGGGGAACCCTATTCCTGTCTCTTCGAATCGGTGCAGGGCGGCGAGAAATGGGGGCGCTACTCCATCCTGGTCCTGCCCTGCCGCACCCGCATCGAGGCCAGCGGGCACCTCCTGCGCGTCTGGACGGGTGGCCACCTGGTCGAGGAGGCGGAGACCGCCGACCCCTTGGCCTGGATCGACGCCTTCCAGCGTCGTTTCAAGGTTGCCCCCACCCCGGAGGGCATGCCGCGCTTCGCCGGCGGCCTGGCGGGCTACTTCGGCTACGACACCGTTCGCTACATCGAACCCCGGCTGGCCCAATGCCCCAACCCCGACCCCCTGGGCACGCCGGACATCCTGCTCATGGTCGCCGACGAGATCGTCGTCTTCGATAACCTGAGCGGGCGCATGATCCTCATCATCCACCTGGACCCGACCGCCGGCGATACCCTGGCGGCCGGCGAGGCCCGGATCGGCGACCTCATCGAGCGCATGCGCCGGGGTGCCCCGCGCCCGCCCCATGGCCCGGCACGGGTGGTCAGCGAGACCGACTTCGTCTCGGGCTTTACCGAGGAGGGCTTTCAGACCGCGGTGGAGCGGATCAAGGACTACATTCTGGAAGGCGACTGCATGCAGGTCGTCCTGTCCCAGCGCCTGTCCATTCCCTTCCAGGCTCGCCCCCTGGATCTCTATCGGGCCTTGAGGGGCCTCAATCCCTCGCCCTACATGCATTTCATGGACCTGGGCAGCTTCCAGATCGTCGGTTCCTCGCCGGAGATTCTGACCCGCCTGGAGGACGGGGTCGTCACCGTCCGCCCCATCGCGGGTACCCGCCGCCGCGGCCACACCGAGGCCGAGGACCGGGCCCTGGAGGAGGAACTCCTGGCCGACCCCAAGGAGCTGGCGGAGCACCTGATGCTCATCGACCTGGGCCGCAACGACGTCGGCCGCGTCGCCCGCATCGGCACCGTGCGGCTCACCGAGCGCATGATCGTCGAGCGCTATTCCCACGTCATGCACATCGTCTCCAACGTCATCGGCGAGTTGCGCGAGGGTCTCGACGCCATCGACGTGCTGCGCGCCACCTTTCCCGCCGGCACCGTCTCCGGCGCCCCCAAGATCCGCGCCATGGAGATCATCGACGAGCTGGAGCCGGTCAAGCGCGGCATCTACTCCGGCGCCGTCGGCTACCTGTCCTGGAACGGCAACATGGACACGGCCATCGCCATCCGCACCGCCGTCATCAAGGACGGCCAGCTCCACATCCAGGCCGGCGCCGGCATCGTCGCCGACTCGGTCCCCGAGCTGGAATGGCAGGAGACCATGAACAAGGGCCGGGCCATCTTCCGCGCCGTCGCCATGGCCGAGGCCGGCATCGAGAGCTAGGTCCGTGTCCCGGGCGAGGGGCGGTCGGCCACTGTATTTCCTTTAATCCGGTTGCGCTTTCCAGGAGGCCATGGTGTCGCTCAAGGCGCGTCCCCCCCTTGGCATCCTGCTGCTGACGGTGTTCGGCTTCAGCACCCTCTATGCCCCCCAACCCCTGTTGCCGGTCCTGGCGGAGGCCTTTGGCAAGGGGCCGACGGAGGCCTCCCTCCTCATTACCCTGGCCATGCTGCCCCTGGCCTGCGCGCCCCTGGTTTATGGTTATCTGCTGGTGTCGGTGCCGGCGCGGCCCATGCTGGCGGGGGCGGCCCTCCTGTTGGCCCTGTGCCAGCTCGGGCTGGCGCTGGCGGATACCTGGTGGCTGATGCTGGCCCTGCGTCTCATGATCGGCCTCTGCCTGCCGGCCCTCTTCACGGCCCTCATGACCTTCGTGGCCTCCTCGGCCACCGCCGAGACCCTGCGCCAGTCCCTGGCCTGGTACATCGCCGCCACCATCCTCGGGGGGTTCGCCGGCCGCGCCCTCAGTGGTCTCCTGGCCTCGGTCTGGGATTGGCGGGTGGCGCTGGGGATCTGGGCGCCGGCCTTGCTGGTCATGGGGCTCTGGACCCTGCGCCTGCCGGGGCGCCAGGAGAGCCGCTTCGTGCGGGTGACGCCGCGCGTCTTTCGGGTCGTGATGGACAGGCCCGGCGCCCCCCAGGCCTATCTGACCGTTTTTTCAATTTTCTTCGTCTTCGCGGCGGTGCTGAACGTCCTGCCCTTCCACATGGCCGATCAAGACCCGGGCACGGGGGCCGCTGGCATTGGCTTCGCCTATCTGGGTTACCTTTCCGGCCTGTTGATCTCCCTCAATACGGAACGACTGAGCCGCCTGTTCCAGTCCGAGGGCCCCCTCTATGCCTTGGGCCTGGGGCTCTATGCCCTGGGTCTCGGGCTCTTCGCCTTGTCCGCCTTGGGTGGGGTCTATCTGGCCATGTTCGCCTTTTGTGGCGGCATGTTTCTGATCCACACCCGCCTCTCGGGCCAGGTCAACCAAGCGGGCGGGCCCCATCGAGGGGTGGTCAATGGCATCTATATCGCCGCCTACTACCTGGGCGGGAGTTTGGGCTCCTGGCTGGCGGTGGAGGTATATCGCCACCTGGGTTGGCTACCCTTTCTGGCCGCCGTCGCCCTGGTCCTGGTCCTGGCTGGGTATGGCCTACGGGGTATGCTGCGGCGGGAGGCCAGGCTGGCATCGCCATGACCGGGCACCGCCGGCCAAGAGGGGGTGCTAATACAATGTATTGTCGACAAAGGGGGTTGACAGAGCGGAAATAGAGAGTATTTTTGCCAATATCGCGACAGATTGTTGACAATCCGTCGCGGCTGACGGGCGCCCCGATGCGTCCGCGATCATAACAACACTCATTCATCGTTTACCGAGGAGAGATGGTCATGACATACCAAGAGGTCTATCAACGTTCCCTGTCCGATCCCGAGGGTTTCTGGGGGGAGGCCGCCCAGGCGATCCATTGGGATAAGACCTGGGATCGGGTCCTGGACGACAGCAAGCCCCCCTTCTATCGCTGGTTCGCTGGCGGCATGTTGAACACCTGCTACAACGCCGTGGACCGTCATGTCGAGGCCGGGCGCGGTGATCAGGCCGCCATCATCTACGACAGCCCCGTTACCGGCACCCAGCGTACCATCAGCTACGCCGAGCTTCTGGACCAGGTCTCCCGCTGCGCCGGCGCCCTCGCCAACTTGGGCGTGGTCAAGGGCGATCGCGTCATCATCTACATGCCCATGGTCCCCGAGGCCGCCATCGCCATGCTGGCCTGCGCCCGCCTCGGCGCCGTGCACTCCGTGGTCTTCGGTGGCTTCTCGGCCCGGGAACTCTCGACCCGCATCGAGGACGCCAAGCCCAAGGTGATGGTTGCGGGTTCCTGCGGCATCGAGCCCAACCGGGTGGTCCACTACAAGCCCCTGCTGGATCAGGCCATCGAGATGTCCAACCACAAGCCCCAGAGTTGCCTGGTGCTGCGGCGTCCCCAGGAACCGGGGACCATGATCGCCGGCCGCGACTTCGATTGGGAGGAGGCCATGGCCGCCGCCCAGCCCCATGCCTGCGTCTCCGTCGCCGCCACCGATCCCCTCTATATCCTCTACACCTCCGGTACCACGGGCCTGCCCAAGGGTGTCGTGCGGGACAATGGCGGTCATGCCGTGGCCATGCACTGGAGCATGAAGAACCTCTATGCCATGGAGCCTGGCGAGGTCTTCTGGGCCGCCTCCGACGTCGGCTGGGTGGTGGGTCACTCCTATATCGTCTATGCCCCCCTGCTCTATGGCTGCACCACCCTGATCTACGAGGGCAAGCCCGTTGGCACCCCGGACGCCGGCGCCTTCTGGCGGGTCATCAGCGAGCATGGGGTCTCCGTCATGTTCACCGCCCCCACCGCCTTCCGCGCCATCAAGCGCGTTGATTCCAAGGCCGAACATCTGGCGCGCTACGACATGTCCGGCTTCCGCGCCCTCTTCCTCGCCGGGGAGCGCTGCGATCCCGATACCCTGCAATGGGCCCAGAACATCCTCAAGGTGCCGGTCATCGACCACTGGTGGCAGACCGAGACGGGCTGGGGCATCGCCGCCAACTGCCTGGGCATCGAGCCCCTGCCGGTCAAGCCCGGCTCGCCGACCAAGGCCGTGCCCGGCTATGACGTGCGCATCCTCGACGACGACGGTCACGAGCAGGCCCCGGGCCAGATCGGCCGCATCATGATCAAGCTGCCCCTGCCGCCGGCCTGCCTGCCGACCCTGTGGCAGAACGACGACCGCTACGTCGAGTCCTACCTCAGCTCCGAGCCGGGTTACTACCTGACCGGCGATGCCGGCATGAAGGACGAGGACGGCTACCTCTTCATCATGAGTCGCATCGACGACATCATCAATGTCGCCGGCCACCGCCTCTCCACCGGCGGCATGGAGGAGGTCCTGGCCTCCCACCCGGACGTCGCCGAATGCGCCGTCATCGGCGTGGCGGACACCCTCAAGGGCGAGATCCCCCTGGGCCTGGTGGTCCTCAAGAGCGGCGTCGAGAAGCCCGAGGAGCAGATTGATCGCGAGCTGGTGGCCCTGGTGCGCGAGAAGATCGGCCCGGTGGCGGACTTCAAGAAGGTGGTCGTGGTCGAGCGCCTGCCCAAGACCCGCTCCGGCAAGATCCTGCGCGGCACCATGAAGCGCATCGCCGATGGCCAGGCCTTCAATATGCCCGCGACCATCGATGATCCGGCCATCCTCGACGAGATCGAGGGCAAGCTCCAGACCATCGGCTACGCCCTGCCCGCCACGGCCTAGGGATAGCCCCGCGCCGCCTCGCAACCCGATCCGAACCAGGCCCATGATCGATCAGGACATCACCCTGGCCGACCAGATCTTCACCCGGATGCGCCGGGAGATCGTGGAGGGCCAGATCCCACCGGGCTCCAAGATGAGCGAGCCTGAACTGGCGCGGCGCTACGGCATCAGCCGGGGCCCGCTGCGGGAGGCGATGCGGCGGCTGGAGTCCTCCAGCCTGGTGGTGCGACGGGCCAACGTCGGGGCCCGGGTCATAGACCTCTCCAGCGCCCAATTGCTGGATCTCTATTACCTGCGCGAGGCCCTGGAGGGTATGGCGGCGCGACTGGCGGCGGAGCGCATGAGCGCGGCGGAGATCGAGGAACTGCGCGCCCTTATCGCCCTCCACGAGCGCCAGGTCGCCCAGGATCACGGCCTGGCCTATTACCAGAGCGAGGGCGACCTGGACTTTCACTTCTGCATCGTGCGTGGCAGTCACAACGTCCGACTTCAGGACCTGCTGGAGAATGACCTCTACCACCTGGTGCGCATGTATCGCTGCCAGTTCGGCATGGTCGGGCCCCGCGCGCCCACGGCCCTGCGGGAGCATGGCCAGATCGTCGAGGCCATCGCCGAGCGCGATGGCGAGTTGGCGGAGATCCTGATGCGCCGTCACATCCGCGCCTCCCGCCAGCAGGTGGAGCGGCGCCTGAGCGGCGAATGGCCACAACCGACCCCCCTGACCCATTAATTAGAATAGCGAGAACCCCCTCATGAACCCATCCCAGTCCCCCGGCGCCCGGCTGCGCCAGGCCGTCGGCGAGGAACAGCCCCTGCAGGTCGTCGGCGCCATCAATGCCTACCACGCCATGATGGCCGAGCGCGTCGGCTACCGCGCCCTCTACCTCTCTGGCGGCGGCGTGGCCGCGGGCTCTCTGGGCCTGCCGGACCTGGGCATCAGCAACCTGCACGACGTCTGCGAGGACGTGCGCCGCATCACCTATGTCACCCAGGCCCCCCTGCTGGTGGATGCCGACACCGGCCTGGGCCCCAGCGCCTTCAACATCGAACGCACCGTGCGCGAACTGATGCGCGCCGGCGCCGCCGGCTGCCACATCGAGGACCAGGTCCAGGCCAAGCGCTGCGGCCACCGGCCCGGCAAGGCCATCGTCTCCAAGGCGGAGATGGTGGACCGGGTCAAGGCGGCGGCGGACGCGGCCCGGGACGACTTTGTCATCATGGCCCGCACCGACGCCCTGGCGGTGGAAGGCCTGCAGGGTGCCATCGACCGCGCCTGCGCCTGCGTCGAGGCCGGCGCGGACATGATCTTCCCCGAGGCCATGACCGAACTGGCCCAGTACCAGCAATTTGCCCAGGCCGTGGGCGTGCCGGTGCTGGCCAACATCACCGAGTTCGGCGCCACCCCCCTCTTCACCACCCAGGAACTGGGCGGCGTGGGCGTGGGCCTGGTGCTCTATCCCCTGTCCGCCTTCCGCGCCATGAACCAGGCCGCCCTCAAGGTCTATGAGGCGATCCGCCATGACGGTACCCAGCAAGGGGTGGTGGATATCATGCAGACCCGCAATGACTTGTACGACTACCTGGGCTATCACGCCTTCGAGCAGAAGCTGGATGCCCTCTTTTCCGCGGGCGGGGAAGACTGAGTCCAGGTTCCAGGCCCGGCGGCGGGGTGAAGGCCCCCGCGCCCATAACATCGATCGAGAACCACTGGAGTATGAAGATGAGTGAGAAACAAGCGGCCCACGCCCCCAAGGTGAAGAAGTCCGTCGCCCTCTCCGGCACCCCCGCCGGCAATACCGCCATCTGCACCGTCGGGCGCACGGGTAACGATCTGCACTATCGCGGCTATGACATCCTGGAATTCGCCGACATCGCGGAGTTCGAGGAGATCGCCTATCTGCTGATCCATGGCGAACTGCCCAACGCTCACCAGTTGATGGAATACAAGCGCCTGCTCCAGTCCATGCGCGATCTCCCCTCGGCGCTGAAGAACGTCCTGGAGCAGCTTCCGGCCTCCGCCCATCCCATGGACGTGCTGCGCACCGGCGCCTCCGTACTCGGCACCCTGGAGCCGGAGCGGGAGTCCCAGCCCGTGGCGGCGGCACGCGGCATCGGTGATCGCCTCATCGCCAGCTTCGGCTCCATGCTGCTCTACTGGTACCACTTCAGCCATCATGGCAAGCGCATCGCGGTCGAGACCGAGGACGAATCCATCGCCGCTCACTTCCTGCACCTGCTCCATGGCCGCGAGCCCACCGCGCTGCAAACGCGCGCCATGCACACCTCGCTGAACCTCTATGCCGAGCATGAGTTCAACGCCTCCACCTTCACCGCGCGCGTCATCGCGGGTACCGGCTCGGACATCTATTCCTGTGTCTCCGGCGCCATCGGCGCCCTGCGCGGGCCCAAGCACGGCGGCGCCAACGAGGTGGCCTGCGACATCCAGAGCCGCTACGACAGCCCCGACCAGGCCGAGACCGACATCCGCGCCCGCATGGAGCGCAAGGAGATCGTCATCGGCTTCGGGCACCCCGTCTATACCATCGGCGACCCCCGCAATCAGGTCATCAAGCGTGTCGCCAAGGCCCTGGCCGACGACACCACCGATCACCTCATGTATGACATCGCCGAGCGGCTGGAGACCATCATGTGGGACATCAAGAAGATGTTCCCCAACCTGGACTGGTTCTCGGCGGTGAGCTACCACCTGATGGGCGTGCCCACCCCCATGTTCACGCCGCTGTTCGTCATCGCCCGTACCAGTGGCTGGACCGCTCACATCATCGAGCAGCGCATCGACAACAAGATCATCCGCCCGAGCGCCACCTATGTGGGTCTCGAGAACCGGCCCTGGGTGCCCGTGGAGCAGCGCTGATCATGAGCGCCACTCACCGCAAACCCCTGCCCGGCACCGATCTGGATTACTTCGACACCCGGGCCGCGATCGAGGCGATCCAGCCCGGCGCCTATGACAAGCTGCCCTACACCTCGCGGGTGCTGGCGGAGCAGTTGGTGCGCCGCTGTGATCCGGCGATCCTGACCGACTCGCTCAAGCAACTCATCGAGCGCAAGCGCGACCTGGATTTCCCCTGGTACCCGGCCCGGGTCGTCTGCCATGACATCCTCGGCCAGACCGCCCTGGTGGATCTGGCGGGCCTGCGTGACGCGATCGCCGAGCAGGGTGGTGACCCGGCCCAGGTCAACCCGGTGGTGCCGACCCAACTGATCGTCGACCACTCGCTGGCCGTGGAATTCGGCGGTTTCGATCCGGATGCCTTCGAGAAGAACCGTGCCATCGAGGATCGGCGCAACGAAGACCGTTTCCACTTCATCGAGTGGACCAAGACCGCCTTCAAGAACGTCGATGTCATCCCGGCCGGCAACGGCATCATGCACCAGATCAACCTGGAGAAGATGTCGCCGGTGATCCAGGCCCGTGACGGCGTCGCCTTCCCGGACACCTGCGTGGGGACCGACAGCCACACCCCGCACGTCGACGCACTCGGCGTGATCGCCATCGGCGTCGGCGGTCTGGAGGCCGAGACCGTCATGCTCGGCCGCGCCTCCATGATGCGTCTGCCCGACATCGTCGGCGTGCGGCTGACCGGCAAGCGTCAGCCCGGCATCACCGCCACCGACATCGTGCTGGCCCTCACCGAGTTCCTGCGCCAGGCGCGCGTGGTCGGCGCCTGGGTCGAATTTTTCGGCGACGGGGCCGCCAGCCTGTCGATCGGCGACCGCGCCACCATCTCCAACATGTGCCCGGAATACGGGGCGACGGCGGCGATGTTCTACATCGACCAGCAGACCATCGACTACCTCAAGCTGACCGGTCGCGAGCCGGAGCAGGTGGCCCTGGTCGAGAACTACGCCAAGACCACCGGCCTGTGGGCCGATGCGCTGGTCAGCGCCGAGTACGAGCGCGTGCTGGAGTTCGACCTGTCGACCGTGGTGCGCAACATGGCCGGCCCGTCCAATCCGCACCGCCGCCTGCCGACCAGTCCGCCCTGCACGAGCGCGGCATCGCCGTCGATCTGCGACAAGGCCCTGGCCGAAGAGCAGGCGGGCCTGATGCCGGATGGCGCGGTGATCATCGCCGCCATCACCAGTTGCACCAACACCAGCAACCCGCGCAACGTGGTGGCCGCCGGTCTGCTGGCCAAGAAGGCCAACGCCCTGGGTCTGACTGCGCAAGCCCTGGGTCAAGACCTCCTTCGCGCCGGGCTCCAAGGTCGCCAAGCTGTATCTGGAAGAAGCCGGCCTGCTGACTGAAATGGAAAAGCTCGGCTTCGGCATCGTCGGCTACGCCTGCACCACCTGCAACGGCATGTCCGGCGCACTGGACCCGAAGATCCAGCAGGAGATCATCGACCGCGACCTGTACGCCACCGCCGTGCTCTCGGGCAACCGCAACTTCGACGGCCGTATCCACCCCTATGCCAAGCAGGCCTTCCTGGCCTCGCCGCCGCTGGTGGTGGCCTACGCCATCGCCGGCACCGTCCGCTTCGACATCGAGCAGGATGCGCTGGGCCATGACCCGTCACGGCAACCCGATCACCCTGCAAGGACATCTGGCCGACCGACGAGGAGATCGACGCTATCGTCGCGGCCTGCGTGAAGCCGGAGCAGTTCAGGCAGGTCTATCATCCCGATGTTCGATCTGGGCATCGTGCAGGAGGCCAAGAGCCCGCTGTACGACTGGCGCCCTCAGTCCACCTACATCCGCCGTCCGCCCTATTGGGAAGGCGCGCTGGCCGGCGAGCGGACCCTGAAGGGCATGCGCCCGCTGGCGGTCCTGCCGGACAACATCACCACCGACCACCTGTCGCCGTCCAACGCCATCCTGGCGAACAGTGCTTCCGGGGAGTACCTGGCCCGGATGGGCCTGCCGGAAGAGGACTTTAACTCCTACGCCACCCACCGCGGCGACCACCTGACGGCCCAGCGCGCCACCTTCGCCAATCCGCAACTGGTCAACGAGATGGCCGTGGTGGATGGGCAGGTCAAGAAGGGTTCCCTGGCCCGCATCGAGCCGGACGGCAAGGTCACCCGCATGTGGGAGGCCATCGAGACCTACATGGAGCGCAAGCAGCCGCTGATCATCATCGCCGGTGCCGACTACGGTCAGGGGTCGTCGCGTGACTGGGCCGCCAAGGGCGTGCGTCTGGCCGGGGTGGAGGCCATCGCCGCCGAGGGTTTCGAGCGCATCCACCGCACCAACCTGGTGGGCATGGGCGTGCTGCCGCTGGAGTTCAAGCCGGGGGTCAACCGCAAGACGCTCGGCATCGACGGCACCGAGACCTACGACGTGGTCGGCGAGCGCACCCCGCGCTGCGACCTCACCCTGGTGATCCATCGCAAGAATGGCGAGCGCGTCGAGGTGCCGGTCACCTGCCGTCTCGACACCGCCGAGGAGGTCTCGATCTACGAGGCCGGCGGCGTCCTCCAGCGCTTCGCCCAGGACTTCCTCGAATCGGCCAAGGCGCCTAACAAAGCCCTCCCTCGTGGGAGAGGAGGGATAACTCGGCGGTACTTCCCAAATAACCGCGCGTGAAAGCCCCTCTCTCTTGCGGGAGAGGGGAGCCATAAGCCTAGTAACCTAAGGAATCTCAACCTCATGGCCCACCTACCCCAGATCAAGATCCCCGCCACCTATATGCGCGGCGGCACCAGCAAGGGTGTCTTCTTCCGCCTTCAGGACCTGCCCGAGCCTTGCCAGGTGCCGGGCGCGGCGCGGGATGCCCTGCTGCTGCGCGTCATCGGTAGCCCCGACCCCTACGGCAAGCAGATCGACGGCATGGGCGGGGCCACCTCCAGCACCAGCAAGGCGGTCATCCTCTCCCGGAGCAGCCGGCCCGACCACGATGTCGATTACCTCTTCGGTCAGGTGTCCATCGACAAGGCCTTCGTGGACTGGAGCGGCAACTGCGGTAATCTCTCCGCCGCCGTCGGGCCCTTCGCCATTGCCAACGGCCTGGTCGATCCCAGCCGCCTGCCGGAAAACGGCATGGCCACCGTGCGCATCTGGCAGGCCAATATCGGCAAGACCATCATCGCCCAGGTGCCCATGACCCAGGGCGCCGTGCAGGAGACGGGCGATTTCGAACTCGATGGCGTGACCTTTCCCGCCGCCGAGGTGCAACTGGAGTTTCTCGACCCGGCCGACGAGGGCGAAGGGGAGGGCGGTGGCGCCATGTTCCCCACCGGCAATCTGGTGGACGACCTGGAGGTCCCGGGTGTCGGTACCTTCCAGGCGACCCTGATCAATGCGGGCATCCCCACCATCTTTGTTAACGCCGCGGCCATCGGCTATTCCGGCACCGAGTTGCAGGATGCCATCAATAGCGACGCCAAGGCCTTGGCCAGGTTCGAGACCATTCGCGCCTACGGCGCGGTGCGTATGGGCCTCATCAAGGATATTGCCGAGGCCGCCCAGCGTCAGCACACGCCGAAGGTCGCCTTTGTCGCGGCGCCGGCCGATTACGTGTCGTCCAGCGGCAAGCCGGTGGCGGCCGCCGACATCGACCTCTGCGTGCGCGCCCTCTCCATGGGCAAGCTGCATCACGCCATGATGGGCACGGCCGCCGTGGCCATCGGCACCGCCGCCGCGGTGCCGGGCACCCTGGTGAACCTCGCCGCCGGCGGTGGCGCCCGCACCGCCGTGCGCTTCGGCCACCCCTCCGGCACCCTGCGGGTGGGCGCGGAAGCGACCCAGGTCAAGGGCCAGTGGACCGTGACCAAGGCCATCATGAGCCGCAGCGCTCGGGTCTTGATGGAAGGATGGGTGCGCGTGCCCGGCGATACCTTCTAAGAATCTGGCTGCAAAGGCGGTTGCGCCGGGTGTCTGCATCCGGCTTTACCGGACCAGATGGCGGAGTGCCCCGCATGCCGCCTCCGGCCCTACCCCTGTCCTCCTCGTCTCTCTAAAGGAGACTTTGCGCCCGGCACCTCGCCGGGCGTTTTTTTAGACCCAACACCAATGAGTTTTCGGTTTCCCGGGCCGGGTGGTGGCGGGTCGATGTGACGATGCATCAAGCGGGTCCGGTCGTGGGTTTCTCCAGGCCTTCGCGGCACAGGAGCCAATAACTCACCCCCGCCATGAGACCGGACAGGGCCATGCCGAGCAGCAGGGGGCGCGGCGTGCCGTCATGGGCCAGGCTGACCAGGGTCCCGACGGCGGCGCCGAACCCAAAGCGCGCCGCCCCGGAGAAGGCCGACGCGGTCCCCGCCAGGCGCACGAAGTAAACCATGTAACTGGCCATGGCGTTGCCCAGCACCAGCCCGGTCATCCCCAGGTAGAGGAGCACCCCCAGCAAGATCGCCCACAGGGGAGGCAAACCCACAAAGGCCAGGGCGAGCAAAATCAGGGCGGCCACCACCTGGACCCGCAGGCCAAGGCGCAGCAGGCGCTCCGCGCCCAGGCGCATGACTAGCCGGGTATTGAGCAGGGTCGCCAGCATGGCCACCGCCACGTTGGCGCCAAACAGCACCCCAAACCAGGCGGTCGGCACCTCGTACAGCACCATGTACACATAGGGGGAACTGACGATGAAGGTCATCATGCCGCCGAAGGAGAAGGCCCCGGTCAGCAGATAACCCATGCCCAGCCGATGGCGAAGCAAGCCGTAATAATTGCCCAGGACCCGACCTAAATCCGGCGGGTGGCGGCGCTCGGGCGGCAGGGTCTCGGGGATCAGCCAAAAGAAGAGCGCGCTCGCCACCAGCGCTATGCCTAGCAGGGTGATGAAGACCCAGTGCCAACTGGCATGCGTCACGATGACCCCGCCGATGGAGGGGGCCAGCAGGGGCGCCAGGGACATGATCATCATCACCAGGCCGATGACCCGGGCATAGTGGTCCCGCTCAAAGAGATCCCGGACCAGGGCCGGCACGGTCACCGCGATCGCCGCTCCACCCGCGGCCTGGATCATGCGCGCCCCCAACAAGGTCTCCATCTGGCCGGCCAGGGCGCAGCCCAGGGCCCCCAGGCCGAAGAGGATCAGGCCGCCGCCGATGGTGGCGCGCCGGCCAAGCATGTCCGATAGGGGACCCATGAACAACTGGGCCAGGGCGAAGATCGCCAGATAGAGGGTGACCGTGAGCTGGGCCATCTCGATGGTCGAGTCCAGGTCCTGGGCGATGGCCGGCAGGCTGGGCAGATACATATCGATGGCGAAGGGCGTCAGCCCGGAGAGCAGACCCAGGGTGACGAGCAGCGACGGGCGAATGCGCATGGAACCTTCAGGATACGGGAGTATGGGGGTGTATATTGAATGCCGCTAATCTTTCCCGCTAGCAATCTCTGGCCCTATTTTCGGGCGCTAGCAGGGCTGGGGTATCAAGGAGTTTCGTAACAGCATGAACAAGAAGAGCCTCAGCGAAGACGATATCTGCGCCAAATACATCACGCCCGCCGTGAACGCGGCGGGCTGGGACGAGGCCACCCAGATCCGCCGCCAGGTCTATTTCACCAAGGGCCGCATCATCTTGCGCGGCCGGCTGGTGACCCGCGGCAAGGCCAAGCGCGCCGACTACATTCTCTAATATCAAGGCATCCCCCTCGCCCTGATCGAGGCCAAGGACAACCAGCACCCCGTCGGCGCCGGGATGCAGCAAGCCCTCGACTATGCCCTCACCCTGGAGGTCCCCTTCGTCTTCGCCAGCAATGGCGATACCTTTATCTTTCACGACCGCACCGGCCAGAGCCCCCAGCTTGAGACCCCGCTTGCCCTCGACGCCTTCCCCAACCCCACGACCCTATGGGGGCAATACCGGGCCCGAAAGGGCATGGACTCCGCCCAGGAGGCCCTCATCCTGCAACCTCGGCCTCTACCAGGCCATCACGGGCCCGGAGGAGCGCCAGAAGCTCTTTCGCGAATTCTCCCGGGGCTTCTTCGATCTCATCGTCATTGACGAGTGCCACCGGGGCAGCGCCGCCGAGGACTCAGCCTGGCGCGAGATCCTCGAATATTTCGACCGCGCCTCCCAGATCGGCCTCACCGCCACGCTCAAGGAGACCAATACGTCTCCAATATCCATTATTTCGGCGAGCCGGTTTACAGCTACACCCTGAAGCAAGGCATCCGCGATGGTTTTCTCGCCCCCTACAAGGTCATCAAGGTCCATCTGGATATCGAGGTGGAGGGCTACCGCCCGCTCCCCGAAGAAACCGACCTGAGCGGCAACCGAATCGAGGATCGCCACTATTTCGAGGCCCATCAATTGCCGCTCGATTGGCCGGCCTGCCTTGGCTGCTCTATCTGCGTCGGCACCTCGGCGCCCGGCTCCACGGCTGGCCCTTCGACGGCTGGCGGGCGCCTAAGTTGCCAAAGGGGATCGTCGCGTACCTCCCCAGATTCCAGGTCGGGTTACCAGCAGCTAGACGTCGGGGGCAGGTTCGAAGGACTCATCCCGTTGGATTCCAGGGCCGTCGCAATAAGTCTGGGACTGGCCCGCGGGGGGGTCTGGAGGGTGATATGGAGAGCGTCATGACTCCGCTGCTTGACCTCGGGGGTAGCCTTGGTGATCTCGCACCAGGCGGGCGGCTCGGCCAAGTCGTCGATAAGACATTGCGGTCCGGCAAGGGGCTGAAATAGCTCTGGCCCTAGCGACGGCAGGCCCAGCAGGTTCAGGGTCACGACATCCAACACCCCCGCCGTCCGTTGCAGGCCATGGCGCCACTGGAAGCTATCGAGTGCGGTAATCGTCGCCTGGTCCGGCTTGCCGGCGAACCGGGCCTTTTTGTACTCAATATGCTTCTTGCGTTTCTTGTCCCGCCAGACGACCTTCTGGGTCGGTGGGGTCAGGAGCCCTTGCGCGGCCAGCGCCCTCTGCACGGCGGCCAGGTGCGGGGCCGCGTACTTCTTCAGCCCCTTCGGCATCTTGTTGATGCGGTTCAGGTCGGGGGCATCCGTCGCGGAGGCCTGCTGGCCGGCCTGCAAGGCGGCATAGCGGGTGAGGCGCTGATCATAGAGGGCCAGGGCCACCCGCTCGGCGGGCAGCAGCCGGTCGATCTGGGCCGGGTCATCCGGCTCGGCCTTGCCGACCCGCTGGCGAAACTCGCGCAGGGCCTGGCTCACCTTGGGATCGCGGGTGCTGAGTTCCTCCGCCTCCGGGGACAAGAGCCGCAGGTGCTGAAGTGCCGCCAGTGCCTCCGGTGGCAGCCGATCCAGCGGCTGGTCATCGCCCTGGGCCACCAGGGCGGCCAGGCGCGCCTGGTACTCCCGGGTCTCGTCGGCGTCCAGCGGCCCGGTGATCAGGGCCTCGGGCAGCCGCAGGGTCGGGCTGATCTCATGGTGAAATGCCACGGCCTCGGTCACCGCCTCGGGATCGAAGGCCCGCTCCGGCATATCGCCCCCCTTCAGCGGGAAGCCGACCCCATACTTGGCCCGCACCAGGGCCGGCTGGTCCTGGGCCCGCACCTGCCTGGCCAGATGGTCCAGGAACTCGGCCCAGGTGTAGGGCTGGGTCTGTTGCCGGCCGTCGCGGTAGAACATGCCGGGATTGCTGGTGACGGTGGGCGAGGTGGCGGCCAGACCCCACTCGGCCGAGGGGGGTGGCGGCGCGGCGACTGGTGGGGGCGTCCAAACCGCCGGTTGCGCGGCGGGCGGCTCCTCCTTGGCCAGGCCAGCGGCGGATTTTCAGGGTCGCGACCAGGGCGGTGAAGGGATTGGCCGTCTTGCCGGATTCGGGAGGGTTGGGGGTTGGGGACTCCCCCGGGCCTGCTGGAGCTGAGGCGGACAGCGGCGCGGAGGCTGCCGCTAGCCCCGTCGGTTCCGGCGACTTGACCGCGGCTGAATCACCGGGGGTTACGGTCGACTGCGACGGCACGGACGACCCGGTTGGAGCCGCCGATGGCGCCGTCGCCGAGGCCCCGGTCACGGCCGGTGTCGATGGCTTCGATGGCACGGATGGGCCGGATGACTCCGCCGCGGAGGCCGCCGAGGTCCGTGCCGTCGCCAGTGTCAGCCCCTCGGGCAGGAAGGAGGAGGCGACCGCGGCCTGGGCAGTGACGCGCGGCGGGAGGCGGAGCCGATGAGACCTTGGTGTCCCCCTGGCGGGCGACCAAGGCCTCGCCCACCGGGGCCTTGGGCCCAGTGTCCAGAGGCGAAGCGGGCGCATCGAGCGTCTGGACGCAGAGGGTATCCCGGGCCTCGCCCCGCGCCAGTGCCAGCACCCGGCGGCCCTGGCCCTCCCCCAGAAAGTGGAAGAGATAATCCTCTTCCGGGGTCGTGGCGCCGGAGTCGAGGCTCAGGTAGTGTTTCGCGAAGGCCAGCACGGCGAAGTTGTGACGCAGGAGCTGGAGTTCCTCGTCCCCCGCGCCCCGCTTGCCCGCCACCGTCTCCTGGATCAGGCCGCGCACCTGGGCATCCGTGAATGGGCCCCTCGCCCAAGTCCAGGGGAGCGCGGTTGGCCGCCATGTCGGCGGCGGTCGCCGCCAGCAGTTGGGCGCCGTATTTCTTGATGATGCTGTGGAAGGTGGCGGGCAGGAACTGCCAGACGCCGGTGGCCGAGCCCAGTTGGCCATTGGCCAGGGGCGGGCGGACGTGGTCGTTCCAGGTATGGGCGCTCTCCATCTCGCCCGTGGCCAGGGCCTGTCCCAGACTGGTCCCGGTGCGTTCCGCGACCTCCAGCAGGGTGAGGAGTTGGCGGGGGGAAATATCCCGGCTCCGGTCGTAGCCGCGCGACAGGCTGGCGGACAGGGCCCGGTAGGCCGCCAGGGTGACCTCGGGAACACCCCCGTTGCCGGCATAAAGGGCGGGTGTCAGGGGCGCGCCGCTCGCTGCGGCGGAGCAAATGGTCAGAATGGCGGCCAGGGCGGAGGCGCCAAGGTATCCCGGCCGATGGATAAGGGGGTTGCCAAACTTAACCATTTTATAAACTTGAAATATAGTAAGGAGGTTGGAGAACACCCAATCCCTGATGCCGGTCTCGCGCCGGTTGCCACCGGAGCCCAATTATGTCCCTTCCCGACCCCCATGCCTATCTGCAAGAAGTCGCCCGCCGCCTGCCCGGCCTGACACGGCGTGCCGAAATCGAGCCCCTGCTGGACGATGTCGAATACCTCTTCGAGGTCATGCCACCCGAGATGCAGGACCCCGCCTACGCCATCATCGACCAATTGCGCGCGAAACTGGCGGCCGCCTCCTCATGACGACCACCCGGCGCTACGCCGAGCGCCGCCTCAACCCCTTTCTGGGCGTCATCCAGGTCATCGAGAGCGAACTGGGGCGTGCCATCAGTACGGATGGGCAAAATTGGGAGATCCAGCTCTTCGCCGCGCGCCCCGTCGGCTGGGGCAGCCTGGGCGCGGCCCGGCCCTTTTCCCTTTACCGTCATGGCGTCTGGTCGGAGGCGGAGGGACTGGCCTGTTTCCCCAGCCCGCCGACCGTGGAGCGGGAGCTGGCCAGGGTCGCCGGCCAGGGGCTCATCGAGGCCACTCGGGCCGCCCAGGGGGCCTTGCCCTTTCCCCTGCGTGACCGCTATGAGCGGTGGTTGCTGGACGCCGGCAGTGATCAACGCCCCCTGGCCTTGTTGGAGGCCGTGACCGGGGCCGAGCCCCTCGCCCAAGGCCGGGCGCCCAAATGGCGCTGCACGACGGGGGAGTCCCGGGGCCTGGATGTCGACGGGCGCGCGGCCCTGGAGGCCCAGGTGTGGGCCCGGTCGGGCCAGGCGAGTCGCGGCCAGTGGTTCCGGCGCGAGCCGGATGGTTCCGGGATGGCCCTGGCGGCGAGGGCGGTCATGCCGGGGCAAGTCAACGACGCCTTGGGGGGGCGCTGTCTGGAGGCGGAGGATTTTCCGGAACTGCTGCTGTGGGAGGGCTGGGAGGAGGCCGAAGACCGGGATCGGGTGGGGCAGTATCTCGCCGCCCTCGCCCCGCGACTCCTGATGCTGCCCTTGCAAGCGGCGACCCGTGCCCGCCTGGAGCAGGTCGCCGCCCACCAGGCCCTGGCGGTGGACCGGTTTCACCGCCTTTATCCCCAGGTCATGGACGCGGCCCTGCTGGTGCGCCTGCGCGTCGAGGCGCGGTTGCGTCGGGCGGGCGAGGGCTTGGAGTAAGGGGGTCAGCCCGCCGCGCCGCATAGGCCCCGGCCATGTCTCCCAGCGACTGGGTGCGCGCCACCTCGCGGAGCGCCAGTAGCATGTCGGGAGCCATCGCCGCCAGCGCGGCCTGGATGGCGGAGCCGCCATAGGCGGGCGAGGGATCGGCCAGGGCCATCTCGGCGGGGTTGCAATAATGTGCGAGCAACCGGTGCAGCATCTCGATATTTATGGAAAAGTTCGCTTGGGTTAGGCAGGCTGGGCCGGTTGTGTGATTGTAATGCGCAACCGTCGGGAACTGGCGCCCATAGCGTTTGTCATTAGTGCCCAGTTACCGGACTGGCCCCCCAGCGATCCTGGCCAGTGACGGCTTATGCCCATGGAGACCAAGGAATGACCGCAGCCCAGACCCCAACCCCGACCCCCGCCGAGGCCCCTATCCTCCGCGCGGAATTCGCCCAGTTGCGCGAGCGCGTGGAGCGTCACATCCTCGGTCAGTCGGGCCTGGTGGAGCGGCTCCTGATCGCCCTGCTGGCGGATGGTCACCTGCTGGTGGAGGGCGCCCCGGGTCTGGCCAAGACCAAGGCCGTCAAGGCCCTGGCCACCGGCCTGGAAGGGGATTTCCACCGCATCCAGTTTACCCCGGACCTGCTGCCGGCGGACCTCACCGGTACCGAGATCTATCGCCCCCAGGATGGTAGCTTCCGCTTCGACCGGGGCCCCGTCTTCCATAACCTGCTGCTCGCCGACGAGGTCAATCGCGCCCCGGCCAAGGTTCAGTCCGCCCTGCTGGAGGCCATGGGCGAGCGCCAGGTCACGGTGGGCCGAGAGACCTACCGGCTGCCAGAGCTTTTTCTGGTCATGGCCACCCAGAATCCTATCGAGCAGGAGGGCACCTATCCCCTGCCGGAGGCCCAGCTCGACCGCTTTCTGATGCATGTCCGGGTCGATTATCCCGATCTGGCCTCGGAGAAGGCGATCCTGCGGCTCAATCGCGATGAGGCCCGGGTCCCGCTGGCGGTGGAGGAGGGGCCGCGCCTGAGCCAGCGCGCCATCTTCGCCGCCCGTCGCGCCATTCTCGATCTCTATATGTCCCCGGACGTGGAGGACTATCTGATCCATCTGGTCCTGGCCACCCGCGACCCCCAACCGCTGGGGGCTGGGCTCAGTGGCTGGCTGCGATTTGGGGCCAGTCCCCGCGCTACCTTGGCCCTGGACCGCTGCGCCCGCGCCCGCGCCTGGCTGGCCGGCCGCGATTACGTCTCCCCCGAGGATATCCAGGATCTGGCCCCCGACGTCCTGCGCCACCGCGTCCTCCTCTCCTACGAGGCCGAGGCGGAGGGCCGGACGGCGGATCAGTATGTTACCGAGCTGCTGGCCCTGGTGCCCGTGCCTTGAGGGTTTGGGCGGGCGGGGGTTTGCGACCGGCATCCCGGCACGGCGGCTTTTTCGACCGGCCCTGCGATGTGTAAGGCGACTGGAAGGGGTTAATGGCTTGATGGCGACGGCAACGACAGCGGCGTTGGCAAGGCGGGAGCACTCGTCCGGGGTCAGCGTTTCCCTGCAAGACCTGCTCGCCCTGCGTGGCGAGGCGGGAAGGCTGGACCTGGTAACGCGTGGCAAGATTGTGGCCACGCGCAGTGGGGGTCATCTCTCCCGCTTTCGTGGCCGGGGCATGGAGTTTGACGAGTCGCGGGTCTATCAGCCCGGGGACGACGCCCGCAACATGGACTGGCGGGTCACGGCCCGCGCCGGGACGCCCCACGTCAAGCTCTTCCGCGAGGAGCGGGAGCGGCCACTCTGGCTGCTGGTCGATCAAGGGCTCTCCATGCGCTTTGGCACCCGCGTCGCCTTCAAATCGGTGGTGGCCGCCCAGGCGGCGGCCCTGCTGGCCTGGGCAGCGGCGGATCGTGGTGACCGGGTCGGCGGCCTGGTCTTCGACGAGCAGGGGCGCTTCGAGCACCGACCCGCGGCCCGCACCCAGGGCCTGCTGCCCCTCCTCCAGGCCCTGGCGGGCGGGGGCCGTGCTCTCGGGGTGGCGGGGCTGGGGGATGTCTCGGCGGCGGCGGATCAGTTGGTGCATCTGGCGCGTCCCGGCAGCCTGATTTTTATCCTGAGCGACTTCAATCATCTGACCCCGGAGCGCTCGACCTGGCTGGCGCGACTGGGGCGAGCCAGTGAGGTGGTGTTGGTGCATGTCCGCGATCCCCTGGAGGAACTGGCCCCGCCCCCCGGCCTCTATCCGGTCACGGATGGCCAGCGCCGGGGCCTGCTGGATACCGGGGTCGAGGCGCGGCGCTCCGCCTGGCAACAACGCTTTCGCGATCACCTGGATACCCTGGAGGGATTGGCCCGCCAGCACCGCGCCCACCTGCTGTGGCTGAGCACCGCGGAGCCGGTGGGGCCGGCCCTGGCGCGCGGCCTCAATCCGCGTCGCGCGGGAGGCGGGCGATGATCGATCCCGGCTTGGCCACATTTCCCTTTATTGGGCCGAATACCCCGGCTGCCGGCGTGTCCGCGTTGGAGCTAGATCTGGAGTTGGTGGCGCTTGGCCTGGGTTCCCGCCCCGTGGTAGGCGTGCGATGACACCGCCCTCATCGCCAGCCGGGACCCTGCCCTTGGTGGCGACTCCTGCCGGGCCCGGGGGTGGGCCTCTGGCCAGCGGCTTGAATCCCGGTGCCATGGCGGCCCCGGATCCCCTGGCCGACCTGCGGGGCTATCACCTGCCCGATCCCGTCTCCTGGTGGCCGCCGGCCCCGGGCTGGTGGCTGCTGGCCCTGTTGGGTCTGTCCCTCCTGATTTTGCTGGCCGGGTGGCTGGTGCGGCGCCATCGGCGCGGGGCCGCGGCGCGCGCCGCCCAGGCCGAATTGACGGCCCTGCGTGCCACTCTGGCCCAGGATGGCGATGCCGCCGCCTGCGCCCGGGGCCTGTCACGCCTGCTGCGGCGCTTCGCCCTGGTGCGCTTTCCCCGTCGCGTGGTGGCTGGCTTGAGCGGTGAGGCGTGGCTGGCCTTTCTCGATGCCCAGGGCGGGGGCGGGCGCTTCCAGTCGGGGCCGGGGCGCCTGCTCCTGGATGCCCCCTACCAGCCGCCCCAGGACTTCCCTGTCGCGGAACTGGCCAGCCTGGTCGAGGACTGGATTCGGCGCAATCAGCGCTTGGGGGGACGCCGGTCATGATCATCCTGGCCTGGCCCTGGGCCCTGGCGGCCCTGCCCCTGCCCTTGCTGGCCCGCTTCCTGCCAGCGGTCGGGCCCGGGTCGGGAGCGGCCCTGCGCCTGCCTTCGCTCCAGGCCGAGGGCGCCCTGGATCTGGCCGGCGCGCCCCGCCACCGGCGGCTGGGGTTGATGTTGGCCTGGATCGCCTGGGCCCTGCTGGTGCTGGCCACGGCGCGTCCCGAATGGCTAGGCGATCCCGTCACCCTGCCCCTGGCCGGGCGCGACCTCATGCTGGCGGTGGATGTGTCCGGCTCCATGGAGAATGAGGATTATCTGCTCGGCGGTCGGCCGGCGAACCGGCTGGATGTGGTCAAGTCCGTGGCGGGGCCTTTCATCGAACGGCGCCAGGGCGACCGCCTGGGGCTCATCCTCTTCGGCAGCCGGGCCTATCTGCAGACGCCCCTGACCCACGACCGCGCCACGGTCCAGGCCATGCTGACGGAGTCGGTGATTGGCCTGGCCGGGCGGGAGACGGCCGTCGGCGATGCCATTGGGCTGGCGGTGAAGCGACTGCGGGACCGGGAGGATGACAACCGGGTGCTGATCCTGCTCACCGATGGTACCCAAACGGCCGGGGCCCTGGCCCCCCTGGAGGCGGCCAAGCTTGCCGCCGAGGCCGGGGTGCGGGTCTATACGATCGGCATCGGTGGCGGCGCCCTGGGGGTCCAGTCTCCCTTTGGTATGCTGCGCCGCCAGGCCAGCGATCTGGACCCGGCGACCCTGGAGGCCATCGCCAAGGCCACGGGGGGGCGTTATTTCCAGGCCACGGACACGGCCCAACTGGAGGCCATCTATGACGAACTGGACCGCCTGGAGCCGAGCGAGCGCGATGCCCGCACCTATCGCCCGCTGCGGTCACTCTATTTCTGGCCTGCGGGCGCGGCCTTGCTGCTGGCGTTTCTGATCGCCCTGCTGGGCGTCGGGCGCGGCCAGGGGAACTCCTGAGATGCCCTTCGACCTCTATTTTTTGCGCCCCCTCTGGTTTCTGGCCCTGCTGCCCTTGCCTTGGCTACTGTGGCGACTGGCGCGCGTCAACCCCGGGGCCGAGGCCTGGCGCGGCCTGGTGGACGCCCACCTCCTGGCGCACCTGCTGGTGGAGGAGGGCGCCCGCGCGCGCCGTCTGCCCCGGGTCCTGCTGACCCTGGGCTGGCTGCTGGGGGTGACGGCCCTGGCGGGCCCGGTTTGGGAGCGACTGCCCGCACCCCTCTACCAGGCCCAGGCCCAGCGCGTCATCATCCTCGACCTCTCGCCCGACATGGATGCCCAGGACCTGACCCCTTCGCGCCTGGCGCGCGCCCGCTTCGAGATTCTGGACCTGCTGGCCGCGGCGGCCGAGGGGGAAACGGCCCTGCTGGCTTATGGCGCCGAGCCCTTCGTGGTCTCGCCCCTGACCCAGGACGCCGCCACCATCGCCGCCCAGGTCCCGGACCTGGAGACGGCCCTCCTGCCGGTGCGGGGCCCCAAGCGGACCGACTTGGCGCTGGAGGCGGCCGGCGGCCTGCTCAAGCGCTCCGGCAGCCCCGAGGGAGACATCATCCTGGTGACGGCGGACCCCGAGCGCCCGGAGGCGGTCCGAGCCCAGGTGGCCAGGTTGCGTGACCAGGGCTATCGCACCTCGGTCCTGGGTCTGGGGACCGAGAAGGGGGCACCGGTGCCCCGGGCGGAGGGTGGATTGCAGGCCGATGATCAAGGCGGCATCCGTCTGACGCGGCTGAAGCCCGACCTCTTGCAAGACATTGCCACCGCGGGTGGTGGGCGCTATGTCTCCCTCGCCGCCGACGATAGCGATACCCGCGCCCTGCTGCCAGAGGCCCGGCTTGATGTCGCGGGGCGGGAGTTGGAGGTGGATGCCCGTCCCGATGCCCAGGGGGATCAGTGGCGCGAGGAAGGCCCCTGGCTCCTTTTGGCCCTGCTCCCCTTGGCGGCCCTGGCCTTTCGCCGTGGCTGGCTGAGCCCCCTGGTCCTGCTGGTCTTCTTGCTGCCGCCACCGCCGGCGGAGGCCCTGGGCTGGGAGGATCTCTGGTGGCGCGCCGACCAGCAGGGCGCCCGGGCCCTGGCCGCCGGCGATCCCCGCCAGGCCGCCGAACGCTTCAGTCGCCCGGACTGGCGCGCCGCAGCTCAGTACGAGTCCGGCGAGTACGACCACACCCTGGAGACCCTGAAGGACCAGGCGGGTGCCGAGGCCGCTTACAACCGCGGCAACGCCCTGGCCCGTGCCGGCAAACTGCAAGAGGCCATCGCGGAGTATGACCGGGCCCTGGCGGAGGTCCCGGGTCATGCCGATGCCCAGCACAATCGGGAACTGCTGCAGAGGCTGCGGGACCAGCAACAACCGCCGCCGCCCTCATCAGAGTCCGAGTCCAAGGAGGGCGGTCAATCCCAGGATGGGCAAGCGGGTGGCGATAGCCAAAATCAGCAGGGTCAAGAGGGCCAGCAGTCCGGTGATCAGGGCGAGCAAGGCCAGCAAGGTGATCCGGGCGCCCAGGAACCGCAAGATCAGCCCGGAAAGCAAGACCCGTCAGAGGGTTCGGCGGGGGGGCAAGACAGCGGTGGTCAAGAGCAGGATGCCCAGGGCGGACAGTCCCATGCCCAGGACCCGGCCGGCGGAGCGGGGAAGGAGGCGTCAGGCCAGGGGCAGGGGGGGGCGCCACCGGAGCCATCCGGGCAAGGTGACCCGCAAGAGGGGGAATCTGGCCAGGACGAACCGCAAGCGGGTCGGTCCGCCCAACCCGAGTACCAGGACGGCGACAAGCCCCAAGGGGACGCGGCGACTGCATCGCCGGAAGAAGCCGGCCCGGAGCCGCAAAGCCAGGGCCAATCCCAGGCATCCCCCGCGCCGAGCGAAAAGGACGGCCAGCAGGCTCCGCAGCCCGATCAGGCTCGGCAGCCGGGCGCCGAGCCGAGCAAACAGGACCTGCTCGGTGGCCAGGAGCCCGGAACTCTCCCCGCTGGCAAGCCCAATTCGCAGGCCCAGGCACCCTTGAGCGAGGGCGAGCAGGCCATGGAGCATCAATTGCGTCGCGTCCCGGATGATCCGGGTGGTCTGCTGCGCCAGCGTTTTATGCTCCAGCATCTGCGTCGCCAGGGCCAATTGCCATGACCATGGCCAGATCTGTTGGCACATCCACCCGCGAGGCCCTCTCTCGAAATCCGTGGGTCAAGATCAGGGGTCGCCATAACACTTGGGCTCATGGGAGGCCGGCGCTTGGGCGGCGACTTTTTATCGGCCAGGAATCCACCGCGGCTGGTTGAAAATCCCATGCGAAGCTCCAGCCCAAGCCCAAGAAAAACCCTGATTGCGCACTTGCGCCTAAGGAGGTCGCGAACGTGAATCCGATCCCAACGCCTTATCATCGCAGCCAAGGTTCGGCCGCCTGTCCAGGGTCTGGAGGCCATGGAGGGTCTTTTTGCCCATCCCGAATCATCCAGCGGATACTGGAGCTCGGCATTATCCTGCTCCTCTGGACCCTCGCCGGCCAGGTGGGCGCCGCCGGTCTCGAGGCCAGCGTGGACCGGACCCGCCTGGTCGAGGGAGAATCCTTGCTCCTGACCCTCTCGGGTCCTGGCGATGTCTGGGGCACGCCGGATACCGGGCCCCTCGGCCGTGATT
Source organism: uncultured Gammaproteobacteria bacterium (assembly GCA_963841065.1). GTDB lineage: Bacteria > Pseudomonadota > Gammaproteobacteria > Chromatiales > Chromatiaceae > M0108. The sequence continues at coordinate 30,824 of CAWJBI010000042.1, forward strand.
TTGGGGTCCAGAATCAAGGCCAGGGCACCAGCACGGTCATGACCAACGGCCGGGTCACCACCACCCGGGAGTGGCGTCTGCTGCTCTCCCCCAAATCCGTCGGCCGTCTGACTATTCCGGCCCTCAAACTTGGCGACCTGGAGAGTGTGCCCATCCCCATCGAGGTACTGCCCGCCTCCCAGGCCGCCCAGGTTGGGGAGGTTCAGGCCGCGCGGCTAGAGGCCGAGCTGGATCGCGATGCCGTCTATGTACAAGGCCAGGCGGTCTATAGCCTGCGCATCCTGCTGCGGCCCCAAGTCCAGAATGCGAGTCTGGAGGACCCCAAGGCCGAGGGTGTCCAGTTCGAACGGCTGGGCGAGGATCGCATCTCCGAGATACAGCGTGACGGCCAGCGTTACCATCTCATCGAACGGCGCTACGCCCTCTTGCCTCAGCATAGTGGCCCTATCGAGATCCAGGCCCCGGTCTTGTCCGCCGCCGTGCCCGAGACCCGTCAACGGGGGGGGCGGTCTGGCGGCCCGCCCTCGGGTTCACCCTTCGGCCCGGGGGAGAGCCCTTTTGAGCGCTTCTTCGGCCGGGATCCCTTCGCGGACATGGATGGCCTGATCCAGCGCGCCCGGCCCATTCAGGTGCGCGGTCCGACTCTGACCCTGGACGTCAAGCCCCAGCCGGCCGGCGCCCCCTCGCCCTGGCTGCCCGCCGAGGATCTGCACCTGGCGGAGACCTGGACACCGGACCCCGCCCAGGCCCGGGTCGGGGAACCCATTACCCGCACCCTGGCCATCACCGCCCAGGGCTTGAGCGCCACCCAACTCCCCGATCTGACCAGCGCCGTCCCGGCTGGGGTCAAGCTCTACCCCGATAAGCCCAGGACCGAGACGCGTGCCGAGGGGGATACCCTGGTGGCGGTGAAAGAGGTCAAGCAGGCCCTGGTGCCGGCGGTGGCGGGCAAGCTGATCCTGCCCGAGGTGCGGCTGGCCTGGTGGGATACTCGGGAAAATAAAGAGAAGGTGGCCGTGCTGCCGGAACGGATCCTGGAAGTCCAGGCGGCCAGCGGCCATGTCGGGGACTCGCCCAAGGCGGACCGCGCCGCGCCGGCCTCGGCGCCCTCCAAGGCCCCAGCCTCTCTGTCATCCAGTTCCGCGCCCACCGGCGAGGTGAGGGCTGCCGAGGCCCTGCCTATGTCGGCCGTCGAACAGGCCGCGACGGCTTGGCCCCTACCCGCCGGTTACTGGCCTTGGCTCGGCCTCGGGCTGGGTCTGGTCTGGCTGCTAACCCTCCTGCTCTGGTGGCTTGAGCGCCGTCGTTTCCCCCGCGCCAGTCCTGTGCAGGAGCTGGTGGGTGAGCGGCCAAGCGCAAATCTCGCCGCTGCCCTGGAGTCTGTCCGCGAGGCCTGCGACTCTGGGGATCCCCGCGCCGCCCGCACGGCCCTGCTGGCCTGGGGTCAGGCCTGCTGGCGGGATGACCCCCCAAAGCGGATCGAGACCCTAGCCGATCGCCTGGCGGCTTGCCACGGGGCAGGCGTTGGCGAGGCCGCTAGCAGTCTCAGGCTTCTGGACCAAAGTCTCTATGCCCCCGGGGTCATGAGCTGGGATGGTCCAGCCGCTTGGCGCTATCTCCAGCCGGTCTTGGGCGTGGTGGCGAAGGAGGCGCGGTCGGTAAGGACGGCGGCGGACCCCTTGCCAGTCCTCTATCCCAAAAGCGGCTGAGGATGGATGGTCTACCCGGATCAGCCCAGGATCGAGACGGGCGCCGAGGGCAATTTATGGGGACATCCCTGACCGAACCTCCATCCCCTTGGGTCCTTGGCCTTGGGTTTATCACCTCGGGAGCCTGGCTTCCGTGCTATTCTGAAATCAGGGAGTCGGCTGGACAGTCGCTGCTCGCCCGCCTTGGCGCGCGAGGAGAGGAAAGTCCGGGCTCCACAGGGCAGGGTGCCAGGTAACGCCTGGGGGGCGCGAGCCCACGGCAAGTGCCACAGAAAAGATACCGCCTCAATCCGCCTCGGCGGATCGGTAAGGGTGAAATGGTGCGGTAAGAGCGCACCGCGCCGACGGCAACGCCGGTGGCAGGGTAAACCCCACCCGGAGCAAGACCAAATAGGGGGGCGAGCGGCTTCGTACCGCAACGCGCGGCCCGCGCGTGTCCCCGGGTAGGTCGCTGGAGGCGTGCGGTGACGCACGCCCTAGATGAATGGCTGTCCCCGACAGAACCCGGCTTATAGGCCGACTCCCTCCTCATTTCCCGCCTTGATGCCGCGTCCCGGGGCTAGTCCTTCCGGCTGCCCCGGGCCCTGTGGTCAGCCTTTTATCGAGGAATCAGCAGGGCCCAGGCCCTTTCCCCGCAGCTCCGTCTACGCCCTAGGGCACGGGCTTTCCTCAGGCGGGCGAATCTCCAGCCAAGAATCGCACTTGCCTCGTCTTTTGGGGTGAATTCGATCTATCCATCAATAGGTTAAATTCATAAACCTCATCATTCGCCTTAGCCTTGCTGGCGCTGGTCCATCGGGGGTCGCCCGGGCCGCAATCAGCATCCCATTGATAATTGACAATTCTTGTCTTAATGGTGCCCTTAGGGTCAATGTGTGCCCTAACTTGCTGACACGCTGGAGGAAACATGTGATTGCGGCTTGACGAGGGAGGCGCTGTTGCCTAGTATGAGGATGAAAGTGGAGTGAAGTGGATTAAAAGGGAATAATTTCGCCAAAACGGGGGGCGGCGGTGTTTCGCGGGGTTTCTACCCTTAGTCTGGATCCCAAGGGCCGGCTGGTAATGCCCGCTCGTTATCGCGAGCAGCTCCAGAGTTGTTGCGCCTCGCATTTGGTGGTCACGATCGACCCCGATCGTTGCCTTCTTATCTACCCGGAACCCAACTGGAAGGAGATCGAGCGCAAGCTGGAGAGGCTGCCCTCCTTTAATCCCACGGCTCGTAAGTTGCAGCGTCTCTACATAGGCCATGCCCATGACGTGGACATGGATGCCCAGGGCCGGCTGCAGTTGCCCACCGAATTGCGCCAGTTCGCGAATCTGGACAAGCGGGTGGCCTTGGTCGGGCAGAGCAATAAGTTCGAGCTGTGGGATGAGGACACTTGGGCGGCGCGCCGTGATCAATGGTTGAACGAAGAGGATCTGGCCCAACTCGAGTCCTCGGCCGAATTCGCTTCCCTTTCCATTTAATCCATATTCAATCTCATGGCCATTCATGGGCATAGGCCCGTTTTGCTGGAGGAAAGCTTGGAGGCCTTGGCGATTCGTCCCGATGGGATCTATCTCGACGGCACTTTTGGCCGCGGCGGGCATGCGCGCGCCCTGCTGGCCAGGCTGGGGGCCAGCGGACGCCTGCTTGTTCTTGACCGGGACCCGGATGCGGTGGCCGTCGCGCGCGCTCTGGCGGACCAGGACTCGCGCCTGATGGTCGAGCAGGCCCCCTTCTCCGCGGTAGCGGCAGTGGCGAAGCATCATGGTTTGCTGGGCGTCATTGATGGCCTCCTGCTGGACATCGGCGTCTCCTCGCCCCAGTTGGACGAGGCCGGGCGCGGTTTCAGTTTCGCCGCCGAAGGCCCGCTGGATATGCGCATGGACAACAGTGCCGGCGAGACGGCCGCCCAGTGGCTGGCGCGGGCCAAGGAGACGGAGATCGCCCAGGTCCTCCACGAATATGGCGAAGAGCGTTTCAGCCGCCGCATCGCCCACGCCCTGGTCGCCGCCCGGGCCGAGGCACCCATCCTGACCACCCAGCGCCTGGCGAGCCTGGTGGCCGCCGCCGCCCCGACCCGCGAGCCGGGCAAGCACCCGGCGACCCGGACCTTCCAGGCCATCCGCATCCAGGTCAACCGCGAACTCGACGAACTGCGTCTCTGCCTGGCCGGGGCGCGGGACCTGCTGGCCCTGGGCGGACGCCTGGTGGTCATCAGCTTTCATTCGCTGGAGGACCGTATCGTCAAGCGCTTCATTCGCGACGAGGCCAGGGGCCAACAATTTCCACGAGGCGTTCCGGTCAGGGCTCGGGAGACCCAGTCCTGGCTGCGCCCGATAGGCAAGGCGGTGCATGCCTCCCCAGCCGAGGTCGCGGCCAATCCCAGGGCGCGGAGTGCCGTGATGCGGGTCGCGGAGCGCTTAACATGACCATGCGGGATCTTATTTTCGTTGCCCTGCTCGGCCTGGCCGTCGTGGCCTCCGGGATTGGAGTCGTTTACGCCAAATATCAAACACGAGTCGAATTTATTGCGTTGCAGTCGCTCACCCGGGAAGTCCAGGGTCTGGAGGAGGAGTGGGGCGTGCTGCGGCTAGAGGAGGCGGCGCTAGGTACCCACCCACGGGTGGAAACGGCGGCGCGGACGCGGCTGGATATGTTTATGCCGCGGGGGGTGGATGTCAGGACCATTGGGGGATTGGGTCATGTTCGGCAATGATTTGGTGAGGCGCAAACGCGATAGGAGCGGCAAGGGCCTCACCTTCAATTTCAACAGGCGCAGCCTGGTGCTGCTGGGGTTTTTGGGCACCTTGCTGGTGGCGGTGGTGGTGAGTGCTTTCCAGCGCCAGGTCCTGGAACGGGAATTCCTGCGCGAGGAGGGCGAGGCCCGCTATCTCCGTGACTGGGAGATCCCGGCGCGGCGCGGCATGATCCTGGACCGCAACGGCGAGCCCCTGGCGGTGAGTTCTCCCGTTGCCAGCGTCTGGACCGACCCCCGCAAGCTTAAGGATTACCCCGAGGCCATGGGAGAGTTGGCGGATGCCATGGGGATCGCCAAGAAGGACCTGAAGCAGCGGGTCGCGGACCGCCAGACCAAGGGCTTCATCTACCTCAAGCGGCGTATTGATCCGGATCAGGCTCAGGATGTGGAGCGGATCAAGGCGCAGTACCAGATTCACGAGCTCGGCATGGAGACCGAGTACAAGCGCTTCTATCCCGGCGGGGAGATCTTCGGCCACATCATCGGCTTCACCGATGTGGACGATAAGGGTATCGAGGGTATGGAACTGGCCTTCAACGGCTGGCTGGGCGCCGAGCCCGGGCTGCGGCGGGTCATCAAGGATGGGCGCCAGCAACTGGTCGCCGAGGTGGAGCGGGTCCGCCCGCCGCGTCATGGCAAGGACCTGGAGCTGAGCATTGACCGCCGCTTGCAATACCTCGCCTACCGAGAGCTTATGCGCACGGTTCGGGAGCACAAGGCCAAGTCCGCCTCGGCGGTGGTGCTGGATGTCCGTACCGGGGAGGTGCTGGCCATGGTCAACCAGCCGGCCTACAACCCCAACGGTGACAAGGACGGTGACGAGAGCACCCGCCGCAACCGCGCCGTCACCGATGTCATGGAGCCGGGCTCCACCATCAAACCCTTTGTCGTCGCCGCCGCCCTGGAACAGGGTCTGCTGACGCCGACCACGCCTATCGACACCAGCCCCGGCTCCCTCGCGGTGGGTAGTAATACGGTCAAGGACATCCACAACTACGGGCGCCTGGACACCACCTCCGTGATCACCAAGTCCAGCAATGTTGGCGTGGTCAAGATGGCCCTGCGCATGAAACGCGAGAGCCTCTGGAACCTGTACGACAAGGTGGGTTTCGGCAGGCCTACTGGGATTCAGTTCCCCGGCGAGGAGACCGGCCGCTTCCGCAACTACAAGCGCTGGTCAGATTTCGAGTACGCCACCCAGGCCTTCGGCTATGGGCTCTCGGTCACGCCCCTGCAACTGGCCCGGGCCTATTCGGTGCTGGCCGCCGATGGCGTGCTGCGGCCGATGAGCCTGCTCAAGGTGGACCAGGCCCCGGCGGGTGAGCAGGTGTTGAGTGTCAAGACGGCGCAACAGGTCCGCGCCATGATGGAGACGGTGGTCTCCCCGAAGGGTACCGCTAAGCAGGCCATGATCGAGGGCTATGGCGTCGCCGGTAAGACGGGCACGGCCAAGAAGTCCTCCGGCCGGCGGGGTTATGCCGCCGGGCGCTATCAGGCCGTCTTCGCCGGCATGGCCCCGGCCAAGGATCCGCGCTTCGTCCTGGTGGTCATGGTCGATGAACCGGGCGCCGGCAAGTACTATGGCGGCCTGGTGGCGGCCCCCGCTTTCGCCCGTATCATGCAGGGCGCCCTGCGCCTCTTCAATGTGCCGCCGGACCATCCGGAGGTGAAGATGCTGATGGCCAGCACGGACACGGCTCGATGATGGCGCGCCAGGGCCGAGCCCTAGCCCCGCGACCCCTGTGGCGATTGAGCGATCTGCTCGCGGGCTTTGCCGTGGCGGACCTGGCGGCGGGCGAGGATGTGGCCATCTCCGGTCTGGCCCTGGACAGCCGCCATATCCAGCCAGGCTGGCTCTTTCTCGCCTGTCAGGGTGGTCAGGGTCATGGGCTCGACTTCGCCGCTCAGGCCCAGGCGCGGGGCGCGGCCGCAATCGCCGCCGAGCCGCGAGATCCTTGGGCCGCGGAGACCCTGGCCGGCCTCGGCGCCTACCTGGGCCTGCCAGTCATACCCGTGCCGGATCTGCGCCACCAGGCTAGCCTCTTGGCCGGTCGCTTCCTGGGCGAGCCGAGCGCCCACCTTCAGGTGCTGGGCGTCACCGGCACCCACGGCAAGACCAGCGTCACCCACTACCTGGCTCAGGCCCTGGCCGGGGAGATCTCCTGTGGTTTGATCGGCACCCTGGGGGTCGGCTTTACCGATGATCTGGAGCCCGCCAGCCACGGGACCCCGGACCCGGTAAGTCTCCAGGAGACCCTGGCCTGGCTGCGCGAGCGCGGGGCCCGGGCCGTGGCCATGGAGGTTTCCTCCCATGCCCTGGACCAGGGCCGGGCGGCGGGCGTGCACTTCCACCACGCCATCTTCACCCATTTGAGCCGGGATCATCTCGACGATCACGGCGACATGGCCAGCCACGGCTTGGCCAAGCGCAGCCTCTTTCAGGTCCCCGGGCTTGAGTGGGCCATCCTCAATCTCGACGATGCCCTGAGCCCCTGCATTCTGGGGGAGCTGGCGGCGGGTGTTAAGGTCGGCGGCTATAGTCTGAATGCCGAGTTGCAAGTCCCCAAGGCCTGCGAGGTCTGGGCCCGTCTGCGCGACCTCGCCCCCTCCCCCGGGGGTATGCGGCTGGACCTGGAGACCAGCGCCGGCGCGGCGATCCTGGAACTGGGGCTGATCGGTCGCTTCAATGCCACCAATGTCATGGCCGTGCTGCTCGTGCTGCTCTCCCGGGGCCTGGACCTGGACCGGGCGCTGCGGGCCCTGGCCAAGGTGCGTGGCGTGCCCGGGCGCCTGGAGCCTTTCGGTGGCGCCGGCGCCCCCCTGGTGGTGGTGGACCATGCCCACACCCCAGACGCCCTGGAGCAGACCCTGCTCAACCTGCGTCCCCATGCCCGGGGCCGCTTGATCTGCGTCTTCGGCTGTGGCGGCGACCGGGATGCCGACAAGCGGCCCCTCATGGGGGCGGTGGCCGAACGCCTGGCCGACCAGGTGCTCCTCACCGATGACAACCCGCGCCGGGAGGAGGGTCATGACATCATCGACCAGATTCTGGGCGGCATGAAACAGCCGGCCCGGGCCGCCATCGAGCGTCGGCGCGGCCTGGCCATCCGGCGCGCCATTGCCACCGCCGGCAGGGATGACGTGGTGCTGGTGGCGGGCAAAGGCCACGAGACCCTGCAGGACCTCGGGGACCGCCAGGTCCATTTCAGCGATCGCGCCCAGGTCCAGCAGGCCCTCGCCGAGCGGATGGGGGCTCGTTACCTGGAGGCTGCGGCGTGACGGCGTCTTCCCTGCCCTGGACCCTGGACCAGGCCGTCACCCGGGTGGGTGGCCGACTGCTGGGTGCCGACGCAGGCTTCTCGTGGCGTGGGTATCGACAGCCGCCAGGACCTGAACGGCCGTCTCTTCGTGGCCTTGCCGGGCGAGCGCCACGATGGCCATGACTTCGCCGCCAGCGCCCGTGACCAGGGCGCCGCTGCCCTCATGGTCCAACGACCCCTGGCCATCGATCTGCCCCAGTGGCAGGTCGAGGACACCCGCCTGGCTCTCGGCCAACTGGCCGCCGCCCATCGCGACCGCTTCGCCGGCCGCGTCGTCGCCCTGACTGGCAGCAACGGCAAGACCACGACCAAGGAGATGATCGCCGCCATCCTCGGCCAGGTGGGCCGGGTGCGGGCGACGCGGGGTAACTTGAACAACGACATCGGTCTGCCCCTGACCCTGCTGGAGGCGGGAGAAGAGGATTTTCTGGTCCTGGAGATGGGCGCCAACCATCCGGGGGAGATTGCCTATCTGACCGGCATCGCCCGTCCCGAGGTCGCGGCCATCACCAATGCCGGCCGCGCCCATCTGGAGGGTTTCGGTAGCCTGGCAGGGGTGGCCCGGGCCAAGGGCGAGATCGTCGCGGGCCTGCGCCAGGATGGCATCTTTATCTTCCCCGCCGATTCGCCCTGGACCGGGTTATGGCGGGAACTGGCCGGCGCCCGGACCTGCCTCACCTGCGGCCCGGCTGGAGCGGCGGACCTGAGTGTCGATTTGACGGCGGTGGAGACGCGTTGGGATGAGGCGGGCTTCCGCACCTCTTTTCAGGTGACGGCAACCGGCCAGGTCCTGGACCTGGAATTGGCCCTGGCCGGCACCCACAACGTGCGCAATGCCCTAGTAGCGGTGGCGATGGCCCACGCCCTGGGGATAGCCCCCGAGGCCATCGCCGCGGGGCTGGCCGCCATGCGGCCAGTCCCTGGCCGCCTGTTTCCCCGCCGGGTTCCCGGGGGGGCGCGTCTCATCGACGATAGCTACAATGCCAACCCGGACTCGGTGGAGGCGGCCATCGCCGTCCTCATGTCCCTGCCTGGACGTCATCTGCTGGTCCTGGGGGATCTGGGCGAACTGGGACCCGAGGCCGCCCGCACTCCATCATCGTCTGGGTCGTGCGGCCCGGGAGGCCGGGATCGAGGTCCTCTACACGGTTGGCACCCTGAGTGCCGAGGCGGCGGCCGGTTTTGGCCCGGGGGCCCGGCATTTTCCGGTTCAGGCCGAACTCATCGCCACCCTGCGCCAGGACCTGGACAGTGGCGACCTGGTTCTCGTCAAGGGCTCGCGACGCGCGGCCCTGGACCGGGTCGCGGATGCCCTCTGCGCCCAGCCGGAGGGCTGAAGTATGTTGCTCTACCTGATCGACTGGCTCACCCAATTCAATAGCGGCTTCGGCGTTTTCCGCTATCTGACCCTGCGCGCCATCCTGGGGGTGCTGACGGCCCTGGCCATCTCCTTTATCCTGGGCCCGGCCATGATCCGCCGTCTCCGCCAATACAAGATTGGCCAGACGGTGCGCGATGATGGCCCCCAGTCCCACCTCTGCAAGGCCGGTACCCCCACCATGGGCGGCGCCCTCATGCTGGTGGCAGTGGGGATCTCCACCCTGCTGTGGTCAAACCTGGCAAATATCTATGTCTGGGTAGTGTTGCTGGTGACCCTGGCCTTCGGCGCCATCGGCCTGGTGGATGACTATAAGAAGCTGGTGCTGCGCAATCCTCGCGGCCTGGCGGCGCGCTACAAGTATTTCTGGCAGTCGGTGGTGGGGCTGATCGCCGCCGTCTGGCTCTTCTGGATCGCCAAGACGCCGGCGGAGACGGCCCTGCTGATCCCCTATCTCAAGGATGTGTCCCTGCAACTCGGGCCCTGGTACATCCTGCTGACCTATTTGGTCATCGTCGGGTCGAGCAACGCGGTCAACCTGACGGATGGTCTGGACGGGCTGGCGGTCATGCCGGTGGTGCTGGTGACGGGTGCCCTGGGCATTTTCGTCTATGCCTCGGGTCACGTTAAGTTCGCGGAGTATCTGCTTATACCCAGCGTCCCCGGCGTGGGCGAGGTGGTCGTCTTTTGCTCGGCGCTGGTCGGGGCTGGCCTGGGGTTTCTCTGGTTCAACACCTACCCGGCCCAGGTCTTCATGGGCGATGTGGGGGCCCTGGCCTTGGGCGCGGCCCTCGGGGTGGTGGCCGTGGTCGTCCGGCAGGAACTAGTGCTACTCATCATGGGCGGTATCTTCGTCGCCGAGACCTTGTCCGTGATGCTCCAGGTCGCCTCCTTCAAGATGACGGGCAAGCGCATCTTTCGCATGGCGCCCCTGCACCATCACTTCGAACTCAAGGGCTGGCCCGAGCCACGGGTCATCGTGCGCTTCTGGATCCTGAGCGTCATTCTGGTCCTGGTGGGGCTGGCGAGCCTCAAGATCCGCTGATGAATAGCTTCCTCCACCCACAAGTTGACTCCCTGGGGACGCCGGCCCAGCCCAAGACCCTGGTCCTGGGGCTCGGCAAGACGGGCCTGTCCTGCGCCCGCTATCTTCGGGCTCAAGGCGTACCCGTGGCGGTGACCGACACCCGGCCCAAGCCCCCAGGTCTGGAGGCGGCGCGGGAGGAGATGCCGGACCTGCCGCTCTTCTTGGGCGACTTCGATGCGGCGGCCCTGGCGGCGGCCGAACGCCTGGTCATCAGCCCGGGCATTCCCGTGAGCGACCAACGCCTGGCGGTAGCCCTGGGGCGCGGTTTGGAGGTGGTGGGCGACATCGAACTCTTTGCCCGCGCCGCCCAGGCCCCCATCGTCGCCATCACCGGCTCCAACGGTAAGAGCACGGTCACGACCCTGGTCGGCGAGATGGCGCGGGCGAGTGGGCTGAGGACGGCGGTGGGTGGCAACCTGGGGGAGCCCGCCCTGGATCTGCTGGATCCCCGGGTCGAGCTTTACGTCCTGGAACTCTCCAGCTTCCAGTTGGAGACGACCTGGTCACTTGCGACCGCGGGTGGCCACGGTCCTGAACATCTCCGCCGATCACCTGGATCGCTATCCGAGTCTGGACGCCTACGCGGCCACCAAGGCCAGTCTCTTGCGCGGCGCCGAGGTGGCTCTGCTCAATCGCGATGACCCCAGGGTCGCGGCCATGGCGGGGTTGGCGGGGCGGGATATCGGCTTTAGCCTGGGGGCACCCCGGTCGGCGGCGGATTATGGCCTGCTGGAGCGCGAGGGCGCGACCTGGCTAGCGCGGGGCGATCAGCCCCTGATGCGGACGGACGACATGCCCCTGGCTGGCGGCCACAATCTGGCCAATGCCCTGGCGGCCCTGGCCCTCGCCGAGGTGGCTGGCCTGCCGCTGGCGCCCTGCCTGGGGGCGCTGCGGGTCTTCCAGGGCCTGGCCCATCGGACCGTGCTGGTGGCGGAGCGCCGGGGCGTGCGCTGGTTCGACGATTCCAAAGGCACCAATCCGGGGGCCACGGTGGCGGCCCTGCGGGGCCTGATCGACCCGGCCGGGCCGGCCCGGGCCGTGCTCATCGCCGGTGGCGACGGCAAGGGTGCCGACTTTGGCGAGCTGGCGGAGACGATCGGGCACACCGCCCGCGCCGTCATCCTGATCGGCCGCGATGGTCCCCGGATCGATGGCGCCCTCGCGGGCCGGGTCCCCACCCAACAGGCCCGGGATATGGAGGAGGCGGTGCGGCTGGCGGCGGTGGTCGCCCTGCCCGGCGACTCGGTATTGCTGTCACCGGCCTGCGCCAGTTTCGATATGTTCGACAATTACGAACATCGCGGCCGCGTCTTCGTGGCGGCGGTGAAGGGGCTCGGGGTATGAGCGAGGCATTGGAAAACGGCAGGCCCCTGTCCCGCCGGCAACAGGCGCCACGCCTGCCCGAGATGGATTGGACCCTGCTGATCGCCGCGGCGGCGCTGATCGGGTTGGGCTTCGTCATGGTGGCCTCGGCCTCCATGCCCATTGCCGATCGCCAGTTCCATGATCCCTTCCATTTCATCTGGCGCCATGCGGCGGCCCTGGCATTGGCCCTGGCGGCCGCCTTGGGGGTCCTGGCGGTGCCTATCCGCTTCTGGGAGCGTTACGGGACCCTGCTCTTTTTCGTGGGCATTCTCATGTTGGTGATGGTGCTCATCCCTGGCCTGGGACGCAACGTCAATGGGGCCACCCGCTGGATACCTCTGGGGCCGATCAACCTCCAAAGCTCCGAGTTCATGAAATTCTTCGCCGTCATCTTCATTGCCGGGTACCTGGTGCGGCGGCGGGAGGAGGTCGAGACCCGCTTTATTGGCTTTTTCAAGCCCATGGTGCTGATCGTCATCGCCGCCACCCTCATCATGGCGGAGCCCGACTTTGGCACCACGGTGGTGCTGATGGCCACCGTCCTGGCGATGCTCTTTCTGGGGGGGGTACATATCGCCTACTTTGGCGCCCTGGTCGGCACCGTGGTCCTGGCGGGGGTGGCCCTGGTGATCACCTCGCCCTACCGGATGCAGCGAGTCATCTCCTACCGGGATCCCTGGGCGGACCCCTTCGATACCGGCTTCCAGTTAAGCCAGGCCCTGATCGCCTTTGGGCGGGGGGAATGGGCGGGGGTTGGGCTGGGGAACGGCATCCAGAAACAGTTTTATCTCCCCGAGGCGCACACCGACTTCATCATTGCCGTCGTCGGCGAGGAGTTGGGGTTGGCGGGGGTACTGTTGGTCCTGGTCGCCTTTGCCTTCATCGTCTGGCGCGCCTTTCGCATCGGCTTTTGCGCCCGGCGCGCGGGACGGCATTTCGAGGCCTATCTGGCCCAGGGTTTTGGTTTGGGCCTGGGTCTCCAGGGGCTCATCAATATTGGGGTCAACGTCGGCCTGCTGCCAACCAAGGGCTTGACCCTGCCCTTTATGAGCTATGGCAGCAACAGCCTCATCGTCGCCAGCATGATCATCGCCGTGCTGTTGCGCATCGACCTGGAAGCCAAGCGTGACCCAGGTTCAGAAACCAATCGTGGGTAGGGTGTCATGGGTGCGCGCCTAGCCGTCATGGCCGGCGGGACCGGCGGTCATGTCTTCCCGGCCCTGGCGGTTGCCGAGCTGTTGCGGGACCAGGGCCAGGAGGTCTTCTGGATGGGGACCCGCCAGAAGATGGAGGCGCGGCTGGTGCCCGAGCATGGCTTTGACATTGAATGGATCGGCATCGAGGGCCTGCGCGGCAAGGGTGGGCTGGCCCTACTGACGGCCCCTTGGAAGCTGACGGTGGCCATGTCCCAGGCGGCCAGCATCCTGCGCCGCCGGCGTCCGGACCTGGTGCTGGGCATGGGGGGATTCGCCTCGGGCCCCGGCGGTCTCGTGGCCCGCATGCTGGGTATTCCCCTGGTTATCCATGAACAAAATCAGGTGCCGGGTCTGACCAACCAGTGGCTGTCCCGGATCGCCCGGCGCGTCTTCCAGGCCTTTCCCAACAGCTTTCCCGCGAGCCGTGGGGCCGAGACCTGCGGCAATCCGGTGCGCCCCGAGATTAGCGCCCTGGCCGCACCGGGGGAGCGTCTGGGCCGGCGCCAGGGCCGGGCTCGCCTGTTGGTGGTCGGGGGCTCACTGGGTGCCCAGGCCCTGAACGAGCAGGTCGCTCCCGCCGTCGCGCTCCTGCCGACCGAGGCCCGCCCCCTGATCCGCCACCAGGCCGGTGAACGGACCCTGGAGGTCGCTCGCCAGGCTTACGCCAGCGCCAGGGTCGAGGCCGAGGTGACGCCTTTTATCCGGGACATGGCGGAGGCCTATGGCTGGGCGGATCTGGTAATATGTCGCGCCGGCGCCCTGACGGTGTCGGAACTGGCCGCCGCGGGGCTGGGCGCGATTCTGGTCCCCTACCCCTCGGCGGTGGATGATCATCAGACCGCTAACGCCGCCTACCTGGCGGACCCTGGCGGGGCCGAGATTCTGCCCCAATCCCAATTAAACGCCGCGAGACTAGGCGCCATTCTGACCCGGTTACTCGGTGACCGCGCCCGTCTCCTGGCCATGGCCGAGGCGGCCCGCGCCCGGGCCATGCCGGATGCCGCGAGACGTATCGCCGCTGCTTGCCTCGCCGAGGTTGCCCCATGAATAACCCCTCCCTTCTCTTGCCTGGGCATCATGCCGGTCGCATGGGCCGTATCCGCCGCCTGCACTTCATCGGCATCGGCGGCGCGGGCATGAGCGGTATCGCCGAGATCATGCTGGACCTGGGCTACGAGGTATCCGGCTCCGACAAGCGTGCCAACGCGGCGACCCACCGGCTGGAAAAGCTGGGCGCCCGGGTCTTCATTGGCCACGCGGCGGAACAGGTCCAGGGGGTGGATGCCGTCGTCGTTTCCAGCGCCATCGACGAGGCCAACCCCGAGATCATCGCCGCGCGCGCGGTCCGCGCGCCCCTGGTGCGGCGCGCCGAGATGCTGGCGGAACTCATGCGCTTCTACTATGGCGTGGCGGTCGCCGGTACCCACGGCAAGACCACCACCACCAGTCTGGTGGCGAGCGTCCTGGCGGAGGGTGGCCTGGACCCCACCTTTATTATCGGTGGCCTCTTGAACAGCGCCGGCGCCAACGCCCGGCTTGGCAGCCACCACTACCTGGTGGCGGAGGCCGACGAGAGCGACGCCTCCTTCCTCTATTTGCAGCCCATGCTGTCGGTCATCACCAACATCGACGCCGACCACATGGTGACCTATGGCAACGACTTTGGCCGGCTGCGCAATACCTTCATGGAATTTCTGCACCATCTGCCCTTCTACGGGCTGGCGGTGCTCTGTATCGATGACAAGGAGGTGCGCGACCTGGTACCCGAGGTCCCGCGTCCCGTGCGGACCTATGGCACCCGGGCGGAGGCGGACGTGCGGGCCGATCAGGTCCGCCAGGAAGGGCTGCGGATGTACTTCGAGGTTCAGCATGCGGGCGGCCGTTTCCCGGTGGAACTCAACCTCCCCGGCCGACACAATGTCCTCAATGCCCTGGCGGCAATCGCCGTTGGTCTGGAATTGGGGGTGCCGGTGGATGCCATCCGCCGGGCCCTGTCGGGTTTCCAGGGCATAGGCCGGCGCTTCGTGGTGAGCCAGGTCCAGGATGCCGCGGGTCGTGGCTTGATCCTCATCGACGACTATGGCCATCACCCCCGCGAGGTGGCGGCGACCCTGGAGGCGGCGCGGCAGGGCTGGCCCGGCCGGCGGCTGGTGTTGGTCTTCCAGCCCCACCGTTACAGCCGCACCCAGGAGCAATTCGATGACTTCGTTCAGGTCCTTTCCGGCGTGGACCGCCTGGTGCTCTGCGAGGTCTATCCCGCCGGGGAGGCGCCCATCCCGGGGGCCGATGGCCGCGCCCTCAGTCGCGCTATCCGCGCCCGTGCACAGGTCGATCCCGTCTTCTGCCAGCAGCTTGACGAGGTGCCCGCGGTACTGGGCCATCTCCTGGAGGACGGTGACCTGGTGCTGCTCTCCGGGGCGGGGGACATTGGCGGGCTGGCCGCGCGTCTGCCCGGGATGCTGCGGCGGGGAGATGGGGACGATGGCCGGGATTAGGGCGCGGGACCCCGCGCTTGCCGGGGGTGGCGACCGATGATTGGCGCCACTTCCCCCCCCCGCGGCGAGCTCCGCCTGGACGAGCCCTTGGCGCGCCATACCAGTTGGCGGGTGGGCGGACCGGCCAAGCGTTTCTATCGCCCGGCGGACGCAGCGGATCTGGTCGACTTTTTGGGCACCCTGGATGCCGAGGAGCCGCTCCTTTGGCTGGGTTTGGGGAGCAACCTCCTGGTCAGTGACGAGGGCTTTGCCGGCACGGTCATCCAGACGCAGGGCCGACTGGGGGCCCTGGAGCGGCTGGGCGACCTGGGGCTGAGGGCGGAATGCGGTGTCTCCTGTGCCAGCGCCGCGCGCTTCGCCGCCCGCACGGGCCTGGCCGGGATCGAGTTCCTGGCCGGCATCCCGGGCACCCTGGGCGGGGCCCTGGCCCTGAATGCCGGGGCCCACGGCGGCGAGACCTGGGAGCGGGTGAGCAAGGTCATGACGGTGGACCGCGCGGGTCGGGTCCGGGAGCGACTCCCCGCGGACTTCCGGGTTGACTATCGCCAGGTCGAGGGGCCCAGGGAGGAGTGGTTTCTCGCGGTTGAACTAGCCCTGGAGGCAGGCGAGCCCGCGGCTTGCCAGGCCCGTATTCGTGACCTCCTGGAGCGACGCAACCAGTCCCAGCCCATAGGTCAGCCGAGTTGCGGGTCCGTCTTTCGCAATCCTCCCGGGGATTACGCCGCGCGCCTGATCGAGGCCGCGGGTCTGAAGGGTGAGTGCGAGGGCGGTGCCCAGGTATCGACCCGGCACGCGAATTTCATCATCAACACCGGCGGCGCCAGTGCCCATGACATCCTGCGGCTGATCGAGCGGGTGCGGGCGCGGGTGGCCAGCCAAAGCGGCGTGACGCTGCGGACCGAGGTCCATTTCATCGGAGGAGAGACGGCATGAATCCGGACGTGGCCCATTTCGGCAAGGTGGCCTTGCTCCTGGGAGGCACCTCGGCGGAGCGCGAGATCTCGCTCAAGAGCGGCCATGCGGTGCTCGCCGCCCTGCGGCGCCAAGGGGTGGATGTAGAGCCCCTGGACCCGGATGCCAGTGTCTTGGAGCGGCTGCGGCGGGGGGGTTACCACCGCGTCTTCATCATGCTCCACGGCCGGGGTGGCGAGGATGGTCAAATTCAGGGTGCCCTGGAGACCCTGGGCCTGCCCTACACGGGTTCGGGCGTCCTGGGCTCGGCCCTGGGCATGGACAAATATCGCTGCAAGCTGGCCTGGCAGGGCGCCGGCCTGCCCACGGCGGACTTCGTTCCGCTCCGCGGGGGCGGTGACCTGCCGCGAGCGGCGGCCCTGGGCTTTCCCCTTATGATCAAACCGGCCCACGAGGGCTCCAGTATTGGCATGGCGCGGGTGGAGGATGAGGATCAACTGTCGTCGGCCTGGGGCGAGGCGGCGCGTTATGACCGCCTGGTGATCGCCGAGCGTTGGATCAGTGGCCCCGAATTTACCTGCGCCATCCTCGGCGACGAGGCCTTGCCCATGATCCGGCTGGAGACGCCCCACGTCTTTTATGACTATCAGGCCAAATACTTCGCCGATGACACCCGTTACCTCTGTCCCTGCGGACTGTCCCCGGAGCAGGAGAAGCAACTGCAAGCCCTGGCCCTCTCGGCCTTCGAGACCGTCGGCGCCAGAGGCTGGGGTAGGGTGGACCTGATGTTGGATGGGGAGGGGGTACCCAATCTGTTGGAGATCAACACGGTGCCAGGCATGACCGATCATAGCCTGGTGCCCATGGCGGCTAATGCCCGAGGTATTGGCTTTGATGAATTGGTCAGGCGGATCCTGGAGACGAGCCTTGCATAGGATGGTCCACCCGATGGCGAAGCATCCCTCCCCCCCGCCGGTACCGAGGTTTGATCCCAAGGTGGCCTGGCGGTTGTTCAAGGGCTTCTCTGGCCTGTTTCTGATCGCCATCCTGATCGGTGGTGGCCACTGGCTGTTGCGCCTGGAGTCCCAGTATCTGCCGGTGCGGGTGGTCAGTATCGAGGGCGAGGTGCGGCAAATGACGTTGCAGCAGATCCAGGACCGGGTCGGCCAGACGCTGGATGCGGGTATTCTCACCCAGGACCTGGCGGCTATTCAGGCCGCGATCAAGGAGCTGCCTTGGGTTAGTAGCGCTGGGGTGCGCCGCGCCTGGCCGGATCGGCTGGTGATCTCGGTCCGGGAGCATAAACCCTTGGCCCGTTGGGGCGATGATGGCCTGGTGACGGCCGAGGGCCGGGTGTTTCGGCCAGACCGACACGAAATACCCCATGGCCTGCCGCGTCTGGCGGGTCCCGATGATCAGGCGCCGCAAGTGGTCGCGCGCTTCCGGGCCTGGCAGCCCTTGCTCAAGTCCCAGGGCCTGTCCATCCTGGCCCTCGAGGATGATCCGCGGGGGGCTTGGACCCTGACGATGGATGCCGGCTTCAACCTCTTGCTGGGCAAGACGGATGTCGATTCACGTCTGGAGCGCTTCCTGCGCGCCTATCCCAACATCCTGGCGGCAGGGCGTCCAGCACGCGTGGATATGCGATATAGTAATGGTTTAGCCGTAAGCTGGTCCGGCGCCAGGATTGCTCGGGAAACTGACCCGAGCCCCATGCGGATCGTCCAGACCGGCCCCTCTGGCCATTTCTCGGACCCCGCGCCCCATCAAACACCTGTTCCCCACCTAGGACTGCCGGTCGAGAACCGACGGTCGTCCCGGAGTTAGCCCAGATGTCGCGACGCGGCGATAAAAATTTATTAGTGGGGCTGGATATTGGCACCTCCAAGATCGCCTGCCTGGTGGGCGAGGAACGGGAGGATGGCCTGATCGAGATCGTGGGGGTCGGCACCCATCCCTCCAGGGGCCTCAAGCGCGGCGTGGTGGTGGATATCGAGTCCACGGTTCAGTCCATACAGCGCGCCGTCGAAGAGGCGGAGCTGATGGCAGGCTGCGAGATCCACTCGGTCCACGCGGGCATCGCCGGCAGCCATATCCGTAGCCTGAGTTCCCACGGCATCACCGCCATCAAGGATCGGGAGGTGAGTCAGGCCGACATGGATCGGGTCATCGACGCCGCCCGGGCGGTCGCGATTCCCGCGGACCAGAGGATCCTCCATGTTTTGCCCCAGGAATTCATCATCGACGGCCAGGAGGGTATCCGCGAGCCCATCGGCATGTGCGGTGTCCGCTTGGAGGCGCGGGTGCATCTCGTTACGGGTGCTGTTAGCGCCGCACAGAACATCGTCAAGTGCATCCGCCGCTGCGGCCTGGAGGTGGATGATCTGGTGCTGGAACAGCTCGGTTCGAGCTATGCGGTGCTGGGGGAAGACGAGAAGGAGTTGGGCGTCTGTCTCATCGATATTGGCGGGGGTACTACGGACCTGGCGATCTTTACCGATGGCGCCATCCAGCACACGGCGGTCATTCCCATCGCCGGGGATCAGGTTACCAATGATATTGCCGTGGCCCTGCGCACCCCGACCCAGTATGCGGAACGGATCAAGGTCCGCCATGCCTGCGCCCTGGCCCAACTCGCGGGAGGGGGCGAAATGATCGAGGTGCCGAGTATTGGCGAGCGCCCGCCCCGCCGCCTTTCGCGTCAGACCTTAGCCGAGGTGGTGGAGCCGCGCTACGAGGAGCTGCTGAACCTGGCACTGGCGGAGCTGCGCCGCACCGGTCTGGAGGCCAAGGTCGCCAGCGGTGTCGTCATGACCGGTGGCAGTTCCAAGATGGCTGGGCTCATGGACTTGGCGGAGGAGGTCTTCCATATGCCCGTCCGCCTGGGGCACCCCCAGAATGCCGTGGGATTGGAGGAGGTGATGAGTAATCCCATCCACGCCACCGGGGTCGGCCTGCTCCTGTATGCCCGCCAAAACCGTTTCGCTTTCCGTTCCCTGCCGAAAGAGAGTCAGGGTCTCAAGGGAGTACTGGGGCGGATGCGGAACTGGTTCCAGGGGAATTTCTGATTTTTTTCACGGCCTGCAGGGGTCGTGGCCGGCGTCGCCCTGGTCGGGGACGCCAAGATGTGGATCGTGGCCATCAGATTAGAAGTTCTGGGCGGCCCAAGAGTCAATCCTTTAGATATCAAATAATTACGATAGGAGTCAATTTATGTTCGAGCTGATGGATACCCATACCCAGAACGCCGTCATCAAGGTCATCGGCGTTGGTGGCGGTGGCGGCAATGCCGTTAACCACATGATGGAGTCCTCCATCGAAGGCGTGGAATTTATCTGCGCCAACACGGATGCCCAGGCGCTGAAGCATTCCAGTGTCAAGACCATCCTGCAATTGGGCGCGGCCATCACCAAGGGGCTAGGTGCCGGCGCCAGTCCCCTCGTGGGCCGTCAGGCGGCCGAGGAGGATCGCGATCGGATTCGCGATGCCCTGGAAGGGGCCGATATGGTCTTCATCACCGCCGGCATGGGCGGTGGCACCGGCACGGGGGCCACGCCCGTGGTTGCCGAAGTGGCCAAGGAGCTGGGCATCCTGACGGTGGCGGTGGTGACCAAGCCCTTCCCCTTCGAGGGCGGCAAGCGCATGAAGATCGCCGAGGAGGGTATCGAGGCCCTCGCGAGCCGGGTCGATTCCCTCATCACCATTCCCAACGAGAAACTGCTGGCGGTGCTGGGCAAGGAAATGAGCCTGCTCAATGCCTTCAAGGCCGCCAACGACGTCCTGCTCAATGCTACCCGGGGTGTCGCCGAACTCATCACCCGTCACGGCCTCATCAACGTGGACTTCGCCGACGTCAAGACCGTCATGTCCGAGATGGGCGAGGCGATGATGGGCATGGGTGCGGCGACGGGGGTGAACCGGGCGCGCGAGGCGGCGGAGGCGGCCATCAACAGCCCGCTCCTGGGCGATATCGACCTCTCGGGCGCCAAGGGTATCCTGGTCAACATCACCGCCGGCATGGATCTCACCATCGGTGAGTTCGACGAGGTGGGTAACACGGTCCGTGACTTCGCCGACGAGGATGCCACCGTGGTGGTGGGCACCGTCATCGACCCCGACCTGGACGACGAGATGCGGGTCACCGTGGTCGCCACCGGCCTCGGGGGCAACCGTGGCCGCGGGAGTTCCCAGGCGCGCGCCGATAGCCCCCGGCTGCACGTGGTGGCCAATGATCGCACCACACCCAAGGCCTCCAGCTACGCGGATCCCTTTGGCCGTAAATCTAAGTCCTCCGCCGCCGATACGCAGCCCGACCTGGATTATCTGGACATCCCCGCCTTCCTGCGTCGCCAGGCGGACTGAGATCCAGGATGGGCTTGCCTCGGTCGGGCAGGCCCATCCTGGAGGAGTGCAGGAGACCTGCCGCCGTGGCCCGGGGGCACCGATGGCTCCTTTCGTGGCTTGCCTCTCCCCCTCGCGTTTTCGTCATCACTGTCCTTCGAGAAGAAAATCAATACGATTTTCTTGCAACAAAACCCGGCTCGGGATAATAATGCGGGAAAACCCTTAGGGGTTGGAGCGCGGTTTTTCGTCGTGAGCGAAAAAAGGGCGCCATCCCAATAAATTAGGCCAAACGGGGATAGACCCGGGCCATATCCGGTAAGCAACGGGCACCAAGAGGAGTGGGGCGATGATCAGGCAGCGTACGCTCAAAAATGTCATCCGCGCCACTGGCGTCGGCTTGCACACCGGTGACAAGGTCTTTCTGACCCTGCGCCCCGCGGCCCCGGACACGGGCATCGTCTTTCGCCGCACCGATCTCGCGGTGCCGATGGAAATCCCCGCCTGTCCGCTGAATGTTGGCGATACCCGACTATCCACCACCCTGGTTAAGGACGGCGTGCGCATCTCGACCGTGGAGCATCTGCTCTCGGCCTTCGCCGGCCTCGGCATCGACAATGCCTACGTGGATGTCAGCGCGGCGGAAGTGCCCATCATGGATGGCAGCGCCGGCCCCTTCGTCTTCCTGATCCAGTCGGCGGGCATCGAGGAGCAAAATCGTGCCAAGCGCTTTGTGCGCATCAAACGCCGGGTCAGGGTGGAGGACGGCGACAAGTACGCCATGTTCGAGCCCTATGATGGCTTCAAGGTGGAGTTCGCCATCGATTTCGATCACCCGGCCTTCCCCTCCCGTACCCGTGCGGCGACCGTCGATCTGTCCGCTACCTCTTTCGTCAAGGAGGTCAGCCGGGCCCGTACCTTCGGGTTCCTGCGCGACATCGAGGCCCTGCGCCAACAAAACCTGGTCCTGGGCGGTAGCATGGATAATGCGGTGGTAGTGGATGACTACCGGGTGCTTAACGAGGAAGGGCTGCGCTACGAGGACGAGTTTGTTCGCCATAAGATCCTCGATGCCATCGGCGACCTCTATCTCCTGGGTCATTCCCTGATTGGCGCCTTCCGGGGCTACAAATCGGGTCATGGGCTTAACAATCAGCTCCTGCGCGCCCTGATCGCCGACAGGTCCGCCTGGGAAGAGGTCACTTTCGAGGAGGATGGCGCCGCTTCGGCGCGAGTCCGCCGCCTGCAGTTGGCCATCGCCTGATCCTTTCCTTTTTCTCCCATGACCTAAGCCGTGCCGGGTTAAATATCCCCGGCGCCGGCTTGTGCCAGCCGGCACAGCGCCCGCCCAAGTTCCGTATCGCCCTGAGCCTCCGCCGCCTGCCTTAATAGGGACACCGTGGCCGGAGATATCCGCGCCCTAGGTCTTTCCACGTCCAATGCCCGCCTGGCAACCGCCAAGGGTTGGACGCGGACCCGGCATGCCTCGATTTCCCCATGGGTGCTTACCAGTTCGGCCATCAACTCCGGGGTCTGAAAGCGGAGGCGCGAGGCCCAGGCCGGTGAGTCCGTGACCAGGGTCAGCTTACCCTCTTCCAGGGTGGCGTAAAGGCAATGGGCGTCGAGCGGGGGCGACAGGCGAGCGCGGATGGCTTGCAATAACTGGTGCCGCCGGTCGATGAGGGCTAGCAGCGCGCCCTGGGTCTCGCTGTCGCTCAGGCAGCGGAGGGCGTGGCGGAGGGGTTTGAGGGCCATGGCGGAAAGTGGTCCAAAGGTGGTTTTAATAAATTGATTTATAACGATTAGCTTGCTACGCAGGCAGGCCTGGAGGGAATTTTAACCATTTTTTGCTTGGCGGGGGGGCAGTCGTCCGGTAAGATAACCGAGTTTTTTGCAACGGAATTACTGGATGAAAAACTGCTTTTCGCACCGATGTCATGTTGGCATTGGGCCCCGGACGCAGCTTTGGCTCAGTGTCCTGGTCCTTGCCCTGGTGGTTACTGGCGCGGGTGCCGCCGGCTATTGGTACGGTCGAATCCACTTAGCGAGCGAGGCACGCGGCGATCGGAGTTCCCTGCTTTTGGCCTCCCTGGTCCAGAAGAAAAGCGATGATCTCGCTATCAGTGAGTTGGAATCCTCCAGTGAGCTCAATGCTCTGAGCCTCAAGCTCGGTCAGATGCAGGCGGAAATCCTCCGCCTCAATGCGCTTGGCGAGCGACTGGTCGAAAAGGCTGGTCTCAGCCCGGAGGAGTTCGACTTTCAGTATACCCCTCCCCAGGGTGGTCCCGAACCCCATGAGACCCTGGCCTCCTCGGCCGATGAATTCGCCCTGGAGATGGCCCGCCTGTCCGGTCAATTGCTGGATCGAGGCCGCAAGCTGAGGTTGCTCGATCAGTTAACCATGGAGCGGGAATTGGGGGAAGGGGGTCTGGTCACGGGCCTCCCCGTCCGATCCGGTTATGTGTCTTCCTACTTTGGTGTGCGCAAGGACCCCATCCATGGTGGCAGCAGCTTCCATAGTGGCATCGACTACGCCGGCAAGATGGGTAGCGACATTTTGGCCGTTGCCGATGGGCTGGTGATTTTCAGTGAGTCAGCCAGCGGCTATGGGCGAACGGTGGAAATACGCCACGCAAATGGTCTGGTGACCCGCTATGCCCACTGCAAGAAGCTGCTGGTCGAGGTGGGCGATCTGGTGACCAAGGGCCAGGTTATAGCCACCTTGGGCAATAGCGGTCGCTCCACGGGCCCCCACCTCCATTTCGAGGTGCTCAGGGATGGCGTGGCCATGAATCCCTTGCGATTGGCGGGTCTTGATCTCCCCAAGTAGGAATATTGAGCCCCCTTGGGCTTGTCCTGGCCGCGACGGCACCTCCCTTCCGACCCGACTCAGCCCCGGCGATAGGCCCGCGGGGCAATCGGGTACGGCTTCGTAACCGCTGTTGCGGTATTATTTCCCTAGATTTTCCTACTTCGGACAATTCCTCGCATGGTCACTAATCTGCTCAAAAAGGTCTTCGGCAGCCGCAATGATCGGCTTGTGAAGAAGATGTCCAAGACGGTCGCGGAGATTACCGCCCTGGAACCGGCGGTGGAAAAACTCTCCGACGAGGCCTTACGGGCCAAGACCGCCGAGTTCCGGAGCCGATTGGCGGCGGGCGCCCACCTTGATACCCTGATGGGCGAGGCCTTCGCCGTCGTGCGCGAGGCCGGACGCCGGGTGTTGGGCATGCGCCACTTTGACGTCCAGATGATCGGCGGCATGGTTCTCAACGACGGCCGCATCGCCGAGATGCGTACCGGCGAGGGTAAGACCCTGGTGGCGACCCTGGCGGCTTATCTCAATGCCTTGCCCGCCAAGGGCGTGCACGTGGTCACGGTTAACGACTACCTGGCCCGCCGCGACGCGGCCTGGATGGGACGTATCTATACCTTTCTGGGGCTCTCGGTCGGCGTCATCAACTCCTCGGGCGGCATGGGCCCCGACTCCGCTTCCTATGCCCTGGATTTCGATTATGAGCCGACCACCGCCGGCCAGGGTTACCGGTATCTGCCTGCCGTTACCCGTCGCGAGGCCTATGCCGCCGATATTACCTACGGCACCAACAACGAATTCGGCTTCGATTACCTGCGCGACAATATGGCCTTCACGCCCGAGCAGCGAGTCCAGCGTGATCCCTTCTATGCCATCGTGGACGAGGTAGACTCCATCCTCATCGATGAGGCCCGGACCCCGCTCATCATCTCGGGTCCCTCCGAGGGCAACACGGACCTCTACAAGAAAATCGACGGCATCATCCCGCACCTGACTCGCCAGGACCCGATCACCAACGAGGAAGGCAAGCCGGACTTCGGCCCCGGCGACTACTCGGTGGACGAGAAGGCCCGCCAGGCCTTCCTGAGCGAGGAAGGCCACCAGCATGTCGAGGAGATGTTGTCGGACATGGGCCTGCTCGGCGAGGGTGAGAGCCTTTACGATCCGGCCAACATCGCCCTTATGCACCATGTCTATGCCGCTCTGCGCGCCCACGTCCTCTTTCACAAGAACGTCGAATACATCGTTCGTGATGGCCAGATCGTCATCGTGGACGAATTCACCGGCCGCACCATGCCGGGGCGGCGTTGGTCCGAGGGCCTGCACCAGGCGGTGGAGGCCAAGGAGGGGGTCGCCATCCAGCAGGAAAATCAGACCCTCGCCTCCATCACCTTCCAGAACCTCTTCCGCCTCTACCCCAAGCTGGCGGGCATGACCGGGACCGCCGATACCGAGGCCTATGAATTCCAGCAGATCTACGGCCTGGAGGTGGTAGTCATCCCCACCAACCAGCCCATGATCCGCGACGACCGTGGCGATCTGGTCTTTCTCACCGCCAAGGAGAAGTATCAGGCCATCATCGAGGACATCCGCGACTGCGTGAAGAGCGGCCAGCCGGCCCTGGTCGGTACGGCCTCCATCGAGACCTCCGAGCTCATCTCCGGCCTGCTTAAGGCGGAAAAAATACCTCACGAGGTTCTCAATGCCAAGCAGCACGAGCGCGAGGCGGGCATTATCGCCCAGGCCGGACGCCCTGGGGCCGTTACCATCGCCACCAACATGGCGGGCCGTGGCACGGACATCGTGCTGGGTGGGAGCCTGGATGCTGAGTTGGAGGAGATCAAGGACGAGGCCCAGCGCCAGGCGGCCCGGGAGGTCTGGAAGCTACGCCACGCCCAGGTGCTCGCCTCGGGCGGTCTGCATGTCGTGGGTACCGAACGCCACGAATCCCGCCGCATTGACAACCAGTTGCGTGGCCGTTCCGGCCGTCAGGGCGATCCAGGGTCCAGCCGCTTCTACCTATCCCTGGAAGATAGCCTGATGCGTATCTTTGCCTCCGAGAAAGTCGGGGCCATGATGCAGAAGCTTGGGATGCAGGAGGGCGAGGCAATCGAGCACCCCTGGGTGACCAAGGCCATCGAGAATGCCCAACGCAAGGTCGAGGGCCGCAACTTCGATATCCGCAAGCAGTTGCTGGAGTTTGATGATGTCGCCAACGATCAGCGCAAGGTCATCTATCAGCAAAGACGCGAGTTGATGGATGCCCTGGACATCTCCGATACCATCGCGGTCTGGCGGGCCGATGTCCTGGGCGCCCTCCTGGATCGCCATATCCCGCCCCAGAGTCTGGAGGAGCAGTGGGATCTGCCTGGCGCCGAAAGGGCCTTGGCCGACCTCGTCGGCGGCGACTGGCCCCTGCGCCAATGGCTGGAGAGCGATGATTCGCTGCATGAGGAGACCCTGCGCCAGCGCGTTCTGGACGACCTGGGGGAGCGCTACGCGGACAAGGAACGGCAGGTCGGACCCGAGGTCATGCGCCAGGTCGAGAAGGCCGTCATGATTCAGACCCTGGATACCCAGTGGAAGGACCACCTCGCCGCCATGGACTATCTGCGCCAGGGCATTCACCTGCGCGGCTATGCCCAGAAGAATCCCAAGCAGGAATACAAGCGCGAGGCCTTCGAGATGTTCTCCGCCATGCTCGACAGCATCAAGTCGGAGGTGGTGGGTACCCTGTCGCGGCTGCAACTGGCTACCGAGGGCGGGGCCGTCCCCCAACAACCGCGTCAGGTCCCGGAGCGGGAGTTCGAGTTCAAGCACGAGGAATTTCATGGTCTAGACGCCCCGGAGGAGCCCGCCGGAGCCCATGCCGGTGGGGGACGTGAGCATGAGCAACCCTATGTGCGCGAGGATCGCAAGGTCGGTCGCAACGAGCCTTGCCCCTGCGGTTCGGGAAGGAAATACAAGCACTGCCACGGCAAGGCGAGTTGAGCCGGCCGCATCCGGCGTCCGCCAGCGACATCCCGCCTGGTGGAGTTCGGCCGGGGCTCCCGAACACAATTGAGTATTGAGGTCCATTGGCCAGGTGGGTGGCGGTGATGAGCGAAGAGCCTATTCCCTTTGAAGGCGTACCGGGGGTGCGACTGGCAGCGGTGGCCGCCGGCATTCGCTACCAGAACCGTAAGGACCTCTGTCTCATGGAACTGGCCCCCGAGGCCCAATGCGCTGCGGTCTTTACTCGCAATGCCTTCTGTGCCGCGCCCGTGATCCTGGCGCGCCGCCATCTGGCGGCAGCCACCCCCCGCTATCTGCTGATCAATTCCGGCAACGCCAACGCGGGCACGGGTCACCGGGGCCTGGCCGATGCCGAGGCCAGTTGCGCCGCCCTCGCCGCCCTGGCGGCCTGTAGCCCCGGGGAGGTGCTGCCCTTTTCAACCGGCGTGATCGGCGAACCCTTGCCCATCGATCGCCTCGCGGCGGCCCTGCCCGCCGCTCTGGCCGGCCTGGATGCGGAGGCCTGGCCCCTGGCCGCGCGCGCCATCATGACCACGGATACCCGGCCCAAACTGGTCTCGCGCACCTTCGTGATCGAGGGACGCAGGGCCGTGGTGACCGGCATCGCCAAGGGTTCGGGCATGATCCGCCCCGACATGGCGACCATGCTCGCCTTTCTGGCGACTGATGTGGCGGTAGAGGGGGTACTCTTGCAGGCCTGCCTGACGGAGGCGGTGGAGACCTCCTTTAATGCGATCACCGTCGATGGCGACACCTCCACCAATGACGCCTGTGTCCTGGCCGCCACCGGCGCCCTGGGCAATGCCCCTATACTGGAGGCGAGCTCGGCGGATTATCGTGCCTTGTGTGGCGCGGTAGGGGAGCTGTGCCAGGAACTGGCCACCGCCATCGTGCGCGATGGGGAGGGGGCAACCAAACTGGTGACCCTGGTGGTTGAAGAGGCCGCCGATCGCGGGGAGGCCCGCCGCGTCGCCGATACCATTGCCCATTCGCCCCTGGTCAAGACGGCCCTCTTTGCCTCGGACCCCAACTGGGGTCGCATTCTGGCCGCCGTGGGGCGATCGGGTCTGGAGGGGCTCGACATCGACCGGGTGCGCATCTGGCTCGGGGATACGCTGGTCGTCCGCGACGGTGGCCGCGATCCTGGCTACACCGAGCAAGCGGGTCGGGCCGCCATGGCGGGCCCCGAGATTGGCATCCGTGTCGCTCTTGGCCGAGGCCAGGCCAGCATCCAGGTCCTGACCTGCGACCTCTCTTACGATTACGTCAAGATCAACGCCGAATATCGGACCTGAACCGCCCCGGATGGAGCCTGGGTTCCAGGCTAGGTTCGGGACGCCTTCTCCGTTATCCCCGACAGCCCGAAGCGCCGGTCGAGTTCCGCGAGGACATGGTCCGGGCCAAGGCCTTGCTGCGCCAGCAGAACCAGGCAGTGAAACCAGAGGTCGGCGACCTCGGCGGTGATCCGGGCGGGATCGCCATCCTTGGCCGCCATGACGGTCTCGGTGGCCTCCTCACCGATTTTCTTGAGGATGGCGTCCAGGCCCTTGGCGTAGAGGCGGGCGACGTAGGAGCTGTCTGGCTCGGCCTGCTTGCGTTCCTCCAGCACCAGGGCCAGACGTTCGAGGATGTCGCTCATGCACTAATGGCCGTAGATGGCGCTGGGGTCCTTGAGCACCGGCTCGACCTCCGCCCAGGCGCCGTCCCGTAACTCGCGGTAGAAGCAGTTATGGCGGCCGGTGTGGCAGGCAATGCCGCCCTTTTGTTCCACCTCCAGCAGGATGACATCGGCGTCACAATCGAGGCGCAGGGCCTTGACGAGCTGCTCGTGGCCGGAGGATTCCCCCTTGTGCCAGAGCTTGCCCCGGGAGCGGGACCAATAGACGGCGTGGCCGCTGGCCTGGGTCGCCGCCAGGGCCTCGCGGTTCATCCAGGCCATCATGAGGATCTTGCCAGTGCCGGTCTCCTGGGCGATGGCGGGGACCAGGCCCTGGTCGTTCCATTTGATGGCGTCGAGCCAGTCTGTCGTCATGGCGAATACCGATGGTTTTTCAGTGAGGTTTTCAGGAAAGCCCAGGGACGCAAGGGGCTGGTTCAGCCGCCCGCCAGGGCATCGGCCAGGCGCTGGCCTTCGGCGAAGTCCAGGGTGCCTTCGTAGATGGCCCGGCCGGTGATGGCGGCGCCGATACCGCTGGCGGCCACGGCGCAGAGGGCGCGAATGTCATCCAGGTTGGTGATGCCCCCGGAGGCGATGACCGGGATGCGGATGGCCTCCGCCAGGGCGCGGGTGGCGGCCACGTTGGGTCCGGTCATCATGCCGTCGCGGCCGATGTCGGTATAGACGATGGCGGTGACGCCGTCGCCCTCGAAGCGCCCCGCCAGTTCTTCCACCCGATGATCGGTGATCTCGGCCCAGCCCTTGATGGCGACCTGACCTTCCCGGGCGTCCAGACCGACGATGACGTGGCCGGGGAAGGCCCGGCAGGCGCGGGCGACGAAGGCTGGATCCTTGACCGCTTGAGTGCCGATGATGCAGTAGCTGACCCCGGCCTCCAGGTAGGCGGCGATGGTGGCCTCGTCGCGGATGCCGCCGCCGACCTGGATCGGCAGGTCCGGATAGGCGGCGGCGATGGCGCGGATGGCGGTGCCGTTGACCGGTTCGCCGGCAAAGGCACCGTT
Organism: uncultured Gammaproteobacteria bacterium; assembly: GCA_963841065.1. Lineage (GTDB taxonomy): Bacteria > Pseudomonadota > Gammaproteobacteria > Chromatiales > Chromatiaceae > M0108. Next base: position 59,880 of record CAWJBI010000042.1, read on the forward strand.
GAGGTCCACCAGGTGCAGGCGCCGAGCGCCGGCGTTTACCCAACGGCCGGCAATCTGGACAGGATCGTCGGAGAAGATGGTCTCGTCTTCCATGCGGCCCTGGCGCAGACGCACGCAGCGGCCATCCTTGAGGTCAATGGCGGGGATCAGGAGCAAGGGGTGTTACCTCGTGGCGGGGGCCGATAGCGGAGCCTCACAGCGACCCCTTGGTGGAGGGCGTGATGCCGCTCATGCGCGGGTCCGGTTCCAGGGCCATGCGTAGGGCGCGGCCAAAGGCCTTAAAGATGGTTTCGGCCTGGTGATGGGCATTGTGCCCACGCAGGTTGTCAATGTGCAGGGTCAGGGCCGCGTGGTTGACTAGGCCCTGAAAGAATTCCTGGAACAGGTCCACGTCGAAGGCGCCGATCATGGCGCGGGTGAACTGGACCTGATAGCTCAAGCCAGGACGCCCGGAGAGGTCCACCACCACCCGGGAGAGCGCCTCGTCCAGGGGCACATAGGCATGGCCGTAGCGGCGGATGCCCTGCTTGTCGCCGACCGCGCGGGCCAGGGCCTGGCCGAGGGTGATGCCGATGTCCTCGGCCGTGTGGTGGGCGTCGATGTGCAAGTCGCCCTCGGCCTCGATCTCCAGATCGATCAGTCCGTGACGCGCTACCTGGTCGAGCATGTGCTCCAGGAAGGGCAGGCCCGTCTTGAACCGCGACAGGCCGGTCCCATCCAGATCGACACTGACCCGGATGCGGGTCTCCAGGGTATGACGTTCGACGAGGGCGCGGCGGTCGGGAATGGCTGCTGGCACGGAATATCCTTCGGCGAAGGGGTGGCAAGGGACGCCTATTAAACCATAGGCGGGCGGCCTCCGGCTGTTCCGTCGCCGGGGCCGGGCCCCGCCGCAGTGGCATGGCGCTGCCCGCAACCGACCGGTCAGGTTTCCAGCCAAAAGGTCACGGGTCCATCGTTGACCAGGCTCACCCGCATGTCGGCACCAAAGCGCCCGGCCTCGACCCGGGCATGGCGAGCACGGGCCGACGCCAGGAGCAGATCGAAGAGGCGGCGACCCTCATCCGGTGGCGCGGCGGCGGTGAAGCTGGCGCGGGTACCCTTGCGGGTATCTGCTGCCAGGGTGAACTGGGGGACCAGCAGCAGACCTCCGCCCAGGTCCTTCAGGCTCAGGTTCATGCGGCCCGTGGCGTCGGGAAAGACCCGATAGCCCAGCAGGCGTTCGAGGAGGCGCTCGGCCCGGCGGGCGTCATCCCCTTGTTGCACCCCGACCAGTACCAGCAGCCCCTGACCAATGGCCCCCACTGTCTCGTTGGCGACCTCGACGCGCGCCTCGGTCACGCGTTGCAGCAGTCCGATCATGGCGCTATCCAGCCTGGTTCTGGGTTCACCGGGGAGTGTGTGACAGGGAACTCGGCAGGGGTTCAGGGCCTGGGCAAAGCGGTCGGTAGCCGCGACGAGGGCGGCGCGGGTGCCGGCCTCGAAGGCCGAATGGCCCGCGTCCGGCACCACGACCAGTTCCGCGCCGGGCCAGGCCTGGTGGAGTTCCCAGGCCGAGCGCATGGGGCAGATGAGGTCATAGCGCCCCTGGACGATGACCCCGGGGATCCCGGCGAGGCGCTGGGCATCCCGCAAGAGTTGCGCCGGCTCCAGGAAGGCCTGGTTGACGAAGTAATGGCACTCGATGCGCGCCAGGGCGAGGGCAAAGTGGGCGCCGGCGAACTGATGTTGCAGGTGGGGATTTTCCAGCAGGGTAGCGGTTCGGCCCTCCCAGAGGGACCAGGCCTTGGCGGCGGCCAGGCGGGCGATCTCGTTATCCCCGGTAAGGCGCCGGTGATAGGCGTGGAGGAGATCCTGGCGCTCCTCCGGTGGAATGGGGGCCAGAAAATCCTGCCACCAGTCCGGGAAGACCCACCGGGCGCCATCCTGATAGAACCAGGCGATCTCCTCCGGCCGGCAAAGAAAGACGCCACGCACAATCAAGGCGGAGACCCGCTCGGGGTGGGTCTCGGCATAGGCCAGCGCGAGGGTCGAGCCCCAGGAGCCGCCAAAGACCAGCCAGGAGGCAATGCCCAGGCGCTCGCGAATGCGCTCCATGTCCGCGACCAGATGCCAGGTGCTGTTGTTGGCTAATTCGGCGTGGGGCCGCGATCGCCCCGAGCCGCGCTGGTCGAAAAGAATGATGCGGTAGCGTTCTGGATCGAAGAAACGCCGATGGACTGGATCGCACCCCGCGCCGGGGCCGCCATGCAGGAAGACGGCGGGCAGGCCTTGGGGGTTGCCGCATTCCTCCAGGTAAATATCATGGCCCTCCACCAGCAGTCGCTGGTTGGCGTAGGGCTCGCTCGGGGGATAAAGGTCCGGTGATGTCGGCATGGTCTTGGGCCTGATAAAAATTGTGGCCAAGCATAAGGGGCCGGGTGGCGGCTCGCAAGGAATCGGCGCTGGAGAAACAGGCCGGGAGCCCGGCTCAGGATGCCAAAGGGGGGGTGGGCGAGTAGCATGAGCACCTGAGTCCAGACCAGGCGGTGGAGGGCATTCGGGTATGAGGGCCATGATAAGTCGAAGGAGACGGGGGCGCCGGGTGCTCGGGCCCCTGGCGGCTCAGGGGCACCGGCTCCTGCCTTGCTGGCTAGGAGCGCTGATGACGGTGCTGATGTCGGTTCCGGTTTTGGCGGCCACCGCCTTCTCCATCGAACATCGGGAGACCCAATTCGACGTTTATCGTCTGGAAAAAGGCGAGGAGCAGGCCCTGCGCCTCTTCTGGAAGCGTCCCGATGGCACCCCCTACGCCAGCCTGTACGCCCTCCGCCAGGACCTGGAGGCGCGGGGGCAGCAACTGGAATTCGCGGTAAACGGCGGTATCTATTCGCGAGAAATGACGCCCCTGGGCCTCTACATCCAGGACGGCGAGACCCTGGCTCCCCTCAACCGGGGTGGGGGAGGGGGTAACTTCTTTCTCAAGCCCAACGGCGTCTTTTTCATCACCAACCAGGGTGCCCAGGTGGTGCCGGCGGATACCTATCAGCCCGAGGGCCGGGTGCTTCAGGCCATCCAGTCAGGGCCCATGCTCGTCATCAAGGGCGAACTACATCCGCGTTTCATCCCCGGCTACGAAAGCCGCTATGTGCGCAATGGGGTGGGTGTGGATCGAGCGGGTCGGGTGGTCTTTGCGATCTCCGACGGGGAAGTCAATTTCCATGACTTTGGCACCTTGTTCAGGGACCGCCTCGACTGCCCCAACGCCCTCTATCTCGATGGTCAAATCTCCGGTATGTATCTACCCGAGTTGAACCACTACGCCCTCTGGGCCTGGCGCCCCCTTGTCACCATCATTGGGCTCACCCGGGCGGCTGGGGAATGAGGGGCAACATAATGGTAGACGGAACTGGCCCCGCCAGGCCGGTAAGGCCGATTGATGGTGGCGGACTTGGAGAATTCGGCCAGGCTTGCCATACTGAGCATTCTCCTCTCCCTCTTCAGACCGAGGCGCTGCCTGGCATGATCCCGTCCCCCCCTGGAAGCTTGCGCTGGATTTTGGTGTTAATCCACCTGGTATCCGCGCCCGGTTGGGCTCAGACGAAGGTTCCCATCGGGGCCGAGTTGGAGCGACTGTCCGCGGCCCATGGTTTCACCGTGGTCGGGTTGGGGGTCACGGGTGAGGCCGTCGGCCGGGCGAGCACGGAGGATATTTACCCCCGTCTGCGCAAGCTGTTGGTGGACTTCGATCACATCATCGTCCAGGCACCTGGGGGAGGTATTGAGCGCGTCATTATCCTGGGAGAAAAGACGGCCTATGTACCCCCTTCCCCGCCAGTCACCGCTGGCGGGGCCACCGGGTCGGGCCACATCGAGCTCAAGACTTCCCGTCGCGGGACCCAGCACGCAGTCCAGGTCTCCCTGGAGGGTGAGGGCGGCAAGCGGGTGTCGCGGGAGCTACTGGTGGATACGGGGGCGGATTTCGTGGTCCTGCCCGCCTCCCTGCTGGGGGCGCTGGGTATCCCCACCGATGGCCTGCGCCCCAGTGAGATGCATACCGCCAATGGTAAAGTTCAGGCGCGTATCGGCAGCCTACCCGCCATCTGGCTCGGTCAAAGCCGCCTCGAAAATATTCGCGTCGCCTTTCTTGAAGACGCCAAGCTGGGCAATAGCGGACTGCTGGGCATGAGTGTCCTCAGCCGTTACACCCTCACCATCGACGACAAGGCTGGCCGCCTGACCTTGGATACCAAGGGGGGCGCCAAGCCCGGCCCGCCTGGATCAGTAGTGGCCGAGGGGGCCCCGGAAGGGGGGCAGGGCGCGGAGCAGGGAGTCGAGCCCGAGCCCGAAGAGGTGATACCGGCGCCGGAGCCACCCGTCGAGCCATATCCCGAGGGGTCACCCGAGGGTGGTGTCCAGGTTCCGGTCAGATAGGCTGACCAGCCTTTCCAAGCCTTCCTCAGCTCTCGTCCACCCACTGCTGCAGGGCGGTGATCAAGGTTTGGGCCTGGGCACGGCTGGAAATATTGAATTTAGACTGCTGCTGATATTGACCGTTGCGTTTCTGATAGCGGCGGATGCTGTATTTCTCGGGGCCATAAGCCTCCTTGGCCCGGTCCCAATCCCGATAGCGAAAGAGGATGGTGGTCCAGGCCCCCCGGGAGAGGATGGCCTTGCCAAGTTCCTGGACGATCTCTATGCCGTCGTCCGTGTAGCTCACCGTCAATTCGTCGATGGATTCCGCCATGGGTGGGTCTCTATGGTTCTGCAGGAGGTTAATGGGCCGGCGACGAACTTGCGCCGAAGGATTCCAGGAGGGCGGCAATGTCGCGCCGGCGGCTGGCGTTGGCAAGGGCCAGGGGCGTACGTCCCTGGGCATCGGTCAGGTTGACCTCGGCACCCAGGGTGATCAGGCGCTTGACGACCAGGATCTGGCCGCCGGTCACGGCATGATGCAGGAGTCGCCCCCCGGAGGCATCCGCGGCGTTGACGTCGGCCCCCTGGGCAACGACTAGGGCCAGGACATCGCGATCCGACACGCCCTCTTCCACGAGTTGCGCTAGCAGGGCCTGAGGGTCCTCTTGGCCGCCCCATCGGAAAAGGACGCGGGCGGTCTGGACCTTGCCGGCCAGCAAGGCGGCTTGTAGGGGGGTGTGATGGCTGGCGCCCCTGACATCTGTGGCCGCGCCATGCTTGAGGAGCTCCTCGACTACCACCAGGTGGCCACGCTTGGCTGCCACATGCAGGGGATAGTCCCCATCCGCCCCCGCCTGATTGATATCCGTGCCCCAGTGCAGGTGGCGCTTGATCTGATCCAGATCCCCGACGTGGATGGCGCGGTAGAGGTTGATGGTGGGTTCGGGCGGCTGGCCGCAGGCCATGACCAGCATCGCCGCCAGGCATAGACAACTCAGGCGGGAAAAATGATGGAGGGCCAAGGTCGGCTGGATGTTCATGGGAAAGGATCTTAAGCCCCCCCTTCCAGGCCCGCAACCGCGAAACCTGGCCAAATGTGCTACCTTTGCCCACCATGTTCAGCAAGATCTTCCTCACCCTGGCGGTCATTCTCGGCATCTACTGGGTGATACGCGCCCGCCTGCGGGGTGGTGGGCCGACCCCGGGTCGCCAATCCCCTCCTCAACCCCCGCTGATCCCTCTGGCGAGGGTCCGGGCCTTGGCCTATGGCTTGCTGGTCGCCATGGTCACAGGCAGTCTGCTGTGGCTCTATTGGGACTGGGAAGCGGGTCGCGGGGTGGTTTCGGTCCAGGTGATCAACGCCAATACCGGGGCTATCGTCATTTACCAGGCCCGCCGCGCGGATGTGGCGGGTCGTCATTTCACCACCCTGGATGGCCGCCAGGTCGTGCTGGCCGAGGTGGAGCGCCTGGTGCTGGAGTGAGAGTGGCCCGGCTATTCGCCGGACGGCCTCAATCCGTTGCCATTGGTCCGAGGTTGAAGGCCAGCGACAGGCGCTGTTCCTGGCTCCGGTTCACCTCTACCCGGTGAGGCAGGGAGGGCGGGAAGAAGAGGAAATTTCCGGCCTTGGGCATCAGGCGCGTCGTCAGTTGCCCGTCCAGCAGGACGAGTTCGCCCGATTGGTCAGGCACCTGGATGTAGTAGACGCCGGAGAGGAGTTCGTCGTTCTCGTCATGATTATGGACGCTGGTGCCCTGTCCAGGCCCTTGGGCGTTGAACCAGAAGCCCAATCGCAGGGGTTTGTGGCCATAATTCAGGATGACGCGGGCGCAGGACTCGGCATGGCCAAGGACCAGATCCAGTTCCGGGATGCGCTGACGTTCCAGATAGAGGTTCTCGAAGCGCCCGCCAAAAAAGTGGGTGCGGGAAGAGAAGTCAGCCACATCCAACTCGCGAAAGGCCCCCAGGATGCGGCGGTTAATGTCCTCGGCTCCCGGCAACTGGCTCCCGTGGATGGGGGTGCTGGTCCAGAGTCTGGGTGATGTGGTTTGACTGGCGGTCATGGTGATTTTCTTTTAACCTCGGTGATCTCATTGCTAGGAGGCCAGAGCTCCCCTTAAGCCGGAATTTCGCGCGATTCGTCCTTATTTGGCCTTCATTTCGATCAAACATCGGCGACATGGGATTGTCAAGGTCCGTCATATCGCCTATGTTGCTCACTTTGCCCACCAATAACCAACACTACCTTTGAGAGGATTGCATGGCTAAGTTCATCACTTCGCTACCAGGTGTCGGCGGGGCCACGGCCGCCATCCTGAACAAGCATGGCTTCCGCGTTGTCGAGGATATCGCCAACGCCAGCCCCGAGGCCTTGTCCGCCGTACCAGGTTTCCGAGCCAGCCGCGCGGCCAAGATTATAGCGGCCGCCCGGGCCATCCTGGCCGAAGAACAGGCTGTCAAGACCACCGAGGTCAGGAAGTCGCCGCGGGCTAAGCCTGTCGTTCATGCCGAGGCGTCCAAGGCCGAAATGTCAGGGGCTAAACCCCCCAAAGTCAAAGCCCCCAAGTCCCTTACGCCCCCCAAGGACGAGGCACCCGTTGTCGTCGATGTCAAGGGGAAGCCTGCCAAGGTCGCCAAGATGATCGTGGACGAAATGCCCAAAATGAAGACGCCCAAAGCCCCCAAAGCCCCCAAGGCCGAGACAGCAGCGCAGCCCCTGGAGGACGCGGTTAAGCCGGCCAAGCCCGAAAAGAAGACTCAGGATGACAAGATGATCGTGGACAAAATGCCCAAAGTGAAGACGCCTAAAGCCCCCAAGGTCCCCAAGGCCGAGATAGCAACGCAGCCCCTGGAGGTCGCTGATAAGCCTGGCAAAGCCCGAAAAGAAGGCTAAGGACATTAAATCTAAAGAAAAGAAGGTCCAGGAGCCAACGGAGGCCCAGGTCGAGAATAAGGCGAAGAAGGTCAACACCCACAAGACGGCAGGCAAGGGTAAGAGGTCCAAGTGATGTTCGCGGGCCGGGCGTGACACTGGCTCGCCCAGCGACATAAAATCTTATCATCACAGAGGCGCTTCGCGGCGCCGCCAGAGGTGGCCCTGGAAATAGTTGCCTTTCGCCCTCGTAGCTCAGTAGGATAGAGCGATCGCCTCCTAAGCGGTAGGTCACAGGTTCGAATCCTGTCGAGGGCACCAATCCCCCTGTGCTCGCGCCCTTATGCGGTGCTCCCTGCCTCCAGTTACCAAATAGCCGCTTTTAAAATAGGCGATTGAGCCCATTTAATGCCGCCACCCGGTAGGCCTCGGCCATGGTGGGGTAGTTGAAGGTGGTGTTGACGAAGTAGCGCAGGCTATTGGCCTCCCCCTTCTGGGACATGATAGCCTGGCCGATGTGGACGATTTCGGAGGCCTGTTCGCCGAAGCAGTGGATGCCGAGGATCGCCAGGGTTTCGCGGTGAAAGAGGATCTTGAGCATGCCGACCGTGTGCCCCGTGATCTGGGCGCGGGCCAGGGTGCGGAAGTTGGCGTGGGCGACCTCGTAGGGGATCTGGGCGGCGGTAAGCTCGCGCTCATTCCGGCCTAGGGAGCTGATCTCCGGGACCGTGTAGATGCCGGTGGGGAATTCCTCGATCAGGGACCAGTCGCACTCGCCTTCGGCGATGTGTGCGCCGACGAAGCGGCCCTGATCATAGCTGGCGCTGGCCAGGGCGGGTGGGCCGGCCACGTCGCCGACGGCGTAGATATGCGGCAGGGCGGTCTGGTAGCTGTCGTTGACGTCGAGTTGGCCACGCCGGTTAGGGGTTAGGCCGATCTCCTCCAGGCCCATGTTGGCGGTATTGCCGGTGCGGCCATTGGCCCACAGCAGCAAATCGGTCTTGAACTTCTTGCCAGACTGGCAGTGAAGTACCACCCCATCCGCATTGGCCTCCACGGCGGCGTAGGCTTCGTCGTGGCGGATGATGACGCCTTGGTGGCGCAGGTGGTAGCTGAGGGCGTCGGTGATTTCATCGTCGAGGAAGGAGAGGAGACGGTCGCGGGTATCGACCAGGTTCACCTTGACGTCGAGATTGGCGAAAATGGAGGCGTATTCACAGCCGATGACGCCGGCCCCATAGATGGTGATGGAACGTGGGGTGTGGCCGAGCCGCAGCACCGAATCACTGTCGAGGATGCGTGGATGGCTGAAGTCAATATCCGGGGGATGGTAGGGGCGGGAGCCGGTGGCGATGACGAAGTGTTCCGCGGCAAGAACCTCGGCGCTGCCTTCTGGTCGTGGCACCTGGATATGGTGGTCATCGACGAAGCGTGCCTGACCAAAGATGACATCCACCCGGTTGCGGTGATAGTAGCGGTAACGGGTGCGGACCTGGGCCTCGATGACGTGGTCCGCGGCCCTGATCAGGTCGGGGAACTCTACTTCCACCTGGTCGAGGGTGTGTTGAAACAAGGGGTTGCGCCGGTAGTCGGCGAGCATCTGGATGGAGTGGCGTAAGGCCTTGCTGGGGATGGTGCCCCAGTGCGTGCAGCCACCCCCCACCTTGTCGTGGGCCTCGATCACGGCGACTTTCTGGCCCGCCTTGCAGAGCTTCATGGCGGCGCCTTCACCCGCCGGTCCGGTGCCGATGATGATGGTGTCGAAGGTTCTTGGCTTCATCTGTACACTTCCCCCTTATCCTAAAGTGGCCCGCCAGAGCCGCGGGGTGTTTCCGCCCTCTGCTGCTTCTGGCATCGCTTCACGTCCCATGATCAAACAAGTATCCCACCAGGAGATCCCCATGCCTCGCGTCACCGTCGTTGGTGCCGGCTTCGCCGCCCTGACCGCCGTCCGCGCCCTGCACAAGGCCGGTGGTATTCAGATCTCGGTGGTGAGCCCCAAGGCCGAATTCGTCTATCTGCCCGGCCTCATCTGGATCCCCTCGGGTCGCCGTCGCGCCGAGGATCTGCGTTTGCCTCTTGACCCCTTTTTTCGCCGCCTGGGGGTCGAGCACCGGGCGGCGGAGGCCCTGAGCCTGAGCGCTGATGGCCGGGTGCTGGAAACCAGCGCCGGCCCCCTCGAGAATGATGGCCTCATCATCGCCTCTGGCGGGCGCTTCATCAAGAAGTTGCCCGGCATCGAGCACGCCATTACCCCCTGCGAGGGTATCGCCGCCGCCGAGCACATCCGCGATCGCCTCCGGGAGATGACGGCAGGTGTCATCGCCCTGGGGTTCGCCGGTAACCCGCTCGAGCCCCAGGCCATGCGGGGTGGGCCCATGTTCGAGTTCCTCTTTGGCATCGATCGCCAGTTGCGCCAGGAGGGACGTCGGGACAAGTTCAAGCTGATCTTTTTCAGCCCGGCGGACAAGCCGGGTAATCGGCTGGGCCCTAAGGCCGTCGCGGGCCTGATGGCCGAAATGCGTAAGCGCGATATCGAGACCCATCTGGGGCACAAGCTGAAGGGCTTCAGTGCGACCGGGGTGAGCACGGAGGGGGGCGATTTCGCCGCCGATCTGATCCTCTTCATGCCCGGCATGACCGGCAACGCCTGGTTTGACAACACCCACCTGCCGCGATCCCCGGGCGGTCTGATCCAGGCGGATGCCCAGTGCCGGGTTGCAGGCCTGGAGCGGGTCTATGTCGCGGGCGATTCCGGCAGCTTTCCAGGACCGGACTGGATGCCCAAGCAGGCCCACATGGCGGACCTCCAGGCCAGGGCGGCCGTCGGGAACCTGCTAGCGGAGTTCCGGGGCGAGGCACCCCGTGGGACCTTCAAGGTCGAGCTGGTTTGCATCGTCGATGCCATGGATCGAGGCATGTTGGTGGCCCGCACCGAGAAGCACAACCTGATGCTGCCCTCTAGCCGGCTTTTTCATTGGCTGAAGCGCGCCTTCGAGTGGTGGTATCTGCGGCCCTACCGTTGATGCCAGGCCGCTCCCCAAGGGGGGAGCTGGGGGCTCTCTCCCGGCTGCATAAAAAAGGCCGGTAGGGGAACTACCGGCCTTAGAGGCTAGGCGACGGTGCAGGCCCGCCGCCTGGGGTCGCCGCTTAGTAGCGGCGCCCACCGCCAGGGCCGCCACCACCGCCGCCACTGCGCTGGGGACGGTCAGTGCGGGGCTTGGCCTGGTTGACGCGCATGTTGCGCCCCTTGAGGGGGGTCTCGTTGAGGGCCTTGATGGCGGCATCCGCCTCGGAGTTGTTGGGCATCTCCACGAAGCCAAAGCCCTTAGACTGGCCAGAGAACTTGTCGCTAATTAGGCTGACGCTGGAGATTTCGCCGTAAGCCCCAAAGGCCTCGCGTAGTTCGTCCTCGGTGACGCCGTATGAGAGGTTGCCAACGTAAATGTTCATGTCTCTTCTGTCTCGATAGATCTTATGTGTATTGGCAAAAGAAGAACGGTCGAATAATCAATACACAACTTAATCGACGGTCGGATTCCGGGCCGCTTGCGCAAGCCCGAGAAGAAGGGAATGCCGGGCTGTTAGCATCCTGATCAACCCGCCTGGCGCATTCTGTGCCCGGTCGTGCCCTGGCGCGGTGGGCCTTGCCGATGCGGATTGGGACCCTGGGGCCTGGCGTTCGTCGCCGGGCGCGGGCGCTGAAAGCGCACGGGTTCCGGATCCGGGGGGGTGGCACCCGCGGGCAAGGGCTCAAAGCCCAGGATGGTATGCAAGGGGATTTTGCGCTTCAGCAACCGCTGAATGTCGGCCAGCAGCTTATGCTCGTCGGGGCTGACCAGCGACAGGGCGGTACCCTCGGAGCCGGCGCGGCCGGTGCGCCCGATGCGGTGGACATAGTCCTCCGGGACATTGGGCAGTTCGTAGTTGACCACATGGGGCAGCCGGTCGATATCCAGACCCCGGGCGGCGATGTCGGTCGCTACCAAGGCGCGGACTTCGCCCTGCTTGAAGCCAAGCAGGGCCCGGGTGCGGGCGCTCTGGCTCTTGTTCCCATGGATGGCGGCGGAGCTGATCCCATCGGTTGCTAACTGGTCGGACAGTCGGTTGGCGCCATGCTTGGTGCGCGTGAAGACCAGTACCTGCTCCCAGCCGCCGGCGTGGATAAGGTGGGATAGCAGTTCGCGCTTGCGTGTCTTGTCTACCGGGTGGGCCAGTTGCCGCACCAGGTCGGCGGTATCGTTGCGCCGCGCGACCTCGATGAAGGTGGGCGAACGCAGGATGCCGGTGGCGAGCTGCTCGATCTCGGCGGAATAGGTGGCGGAGAAAAGCAGGTTCTGGCGGCGCGTTGGCAGGAGTCTCAACACGCGGCGAATGTCGTGGATAAAGCCCATGTCAAGCATGCGGTCGGCCTCATCCAGGACCAGGATCTCGATGCGGGACAGGTCGATGGTGCCCTGACCCGCATGGTCGAGCAGGCGACCGGGCGTGGCTACCACCAGATCAACGCCAACCCGCAACCGCTCCACTTGGGGCTGGATGCCGACGCCGCCAAAGATAACGGCCGTGCGCAGGGGCAGAAATTGACCATAGGTGCGGACACTCTCCTCAACCTGGGCCGCCAGTTCGCGGGTGGGCGTCAGCACCAGGGCGCGGGGTTGACGGCCGGATCTGGGCCGGCCATGCAGAAGCTGGAGAATGGGCAGGGCGAAGGCGGCGGTCTTGCCGGTGCCTGTCTGGGCGCCGGCCAGAATGTCGCCACCGGCGAGGACCGTCGGGATGGCTTGGGCCTGAATAGGGGTGGGGACATCATAGCCTTGGGCGTCAATCGCCCGCAGCAATTCGGCCCTGAGGCCGAGGGAGGAAAAGGGCATGAAAACTCCTGGATGGGATGCGCCAAAGGCCGTACATCCCAGGGACTCCGGGCGTCGTCGCAAGGGGACGACAGGGGGAGAAGGGGGTGAAATGGGGACCACCCAGTGGGCACTGGCCTGGTCTGAGCGAAAATGGGTGTGCAGAGGAAGCGTGCCTGGGGGGTGTGGGCGCGAATCGGGTAGCGCTATTATTTAGGGGTGAGTATAACCTAGCGCCGGGATTTGTGAAGTGAAGATTGAATGATTCCTATAACTTGACCGCGGCGGGTCAGGCGCGCCTGGGCCTGCTCAACGGGCTCCAGCAGCGGCTGGAAGTCGCCGAGGGGGTGCGGCAATCTCTTGTCCATGAATCACCTTGTTATGGTATACAGTCGATTTATTGACATTTGTCATCGGCCTGGCCTTGCCAGCCTGGGAGACCAGGATTGGCAAGGTCACGACTGAATCCAAGCGCCCGCCAGAGGCGCATCGATAAAGACAGGCTCAACCTGCGGAGTTTATAACCACCATGAGCGCTTTGATCGAGATGTTTCGCGCCTCGAGCGCGCTGTATGGAGGCAACGCGGCCTTCATCGAAGACTTGTACGAGCGTTACCTCGCCGATCCCGAGAGCGTGGATCTGGCCTGGCGGCAACGCTTCGACATCATGCGCGGCGGGGCCGCGAATGATATACCCCATGGTCCCGTCAAGGAAAATTTCCTGCGCCTGGCGCGGGAGAGTCATGTCCGGCCCTTGGTCCGTTCCGCGGATCGACTGGAGCCGGCGGCGGCGGAGAAGCAGTCCGCGGTCCTGCGGCTCATCAATGCCTATCGTTATCGAGGTCATCAGGCCGCCGACCTGGACCCCATCCATCTGCGTGAGCAGCCTCCGGTCCAGGACCTGGACCCGGCTTTTTATCAGTTGGGGGAGGCGGATCTGGATCAGGTTTTCCATACCGGCTCCCTCTACGCCCCCGACCGCATGCGCCTGAGCGATATTGTCGCCCTCTTGCGGGAGATTTACTGCGGGTCCGTGGGCTCGGAGTACATGCACATCACCAGCGTTGAGGAAAAACGCTGGATTCAGAAGCGGTTGGAAGGCTACCGGGCTAAGCCGGAATTGGAGTCCGAGGATCGCCGCTGGCTGTTGACCCTGCTGACGGCGGCGGAGGGTCTGGAACGTTATCTCCACGCCCGCTATGTTGGCCAGAAACGCTTTTCTCTGGAAGGTGGCGAGGCCATGATCCCCCTGATGGATGAGTTGATCCAGCGCGCCGGGCGCAAGGGTATCAAGGAGGTCGTCATTGGCATGGCCCATCGCGGCCGACTCAATGTCCTCATCAACCTCCTGGGCAAGCCACCCAAGACTCTCTTTGACGAATTCGAGGGCCGCGTCCCCCACGTGGGCGACAAGGCTGGGGACGTCAAGTACCACCTGGGCTTCTCCTCCGACGTGGAGACCCCTGGCGGCGGCGTCCACCTGGTTCTGGGCTTTAACCCCTCCCACCTGGAGATCGTCAATCCGGTCATCGAAGGCTCGGTGCGTGCCCGCCAGCGCCGCCGCCGCGACCGCACCGGTGACCAGGTCCTCCCCCTCCTTATCCACGGTGACTCGGCCTTCGCCGGTCAGGGCGTGGTGCCCGAGACCCTGCAGCTCTCCCAGACCCGCAGTTACGGCACCGGCGGGACCCTGCATGTGGTGGTCAACAACCAGATTGGCTTTACCACCAGCCACCCCCTGGACGTCCGTTCCACGCCCTACTGCACCGACGTGGCCAAGATGGTCCAGGCCCCGGTCTTCCACGTCAACGGTGATGACCCGGAGGCGGTCATCTTCGTCACCCGCATGGCCCTGGACTACCGCAACGAGTTCCACAAGGATGTCGTCATCGATCTGATCTGTTACCGCCGTCTGGGTCACAACGAGGCGGACGAGCCCGCCGTGACCCAGCCGATGATGTATAAGAAGATCCGCGCCCATCCCACGGCCCGGGAGGTCTACGCCCAGCGACTGGATGAGCTGGGTATTCTGGGCAAGGAGGATGCGGAAGCCTTGGTCGAGAAGTATCGCAACTCCATCGAGCATGGGGTGGTGATGGCCCGCCCCGTCATGTGCGGACTGGACAACGCCTATCGGGTTTCCTGGCGGGCCTTTGCCGGCAAGGGCTGGGACCAGGATGTGGATACGGGATTATCGCGCGCCAAGCTTCAAGACCTGGCCCAGCGATTGCTGCGGCTACCCGCGGGCTTCGAGCTCCATCCCCGGGTCAGTAAGATCTGGAACGAGCGGCGCAAGATGGCCAAGGGCGATCAGTTGGCCGACTGGGGGTTCTGCGAGAACCTGGCCTACGCGAGTCTGGTTGACGCCGGTTTTCCCGTGCGCCTCTCGGGACAGGATTGCGGCCGCGGGACCTTCTTCCATCGCCATGCCAAGATCCACGACCAACTGACGGGGGAGAGCTACACCCCCTTGCAGCACATGAGCGAGAACCAGGGGCCCTTCATCGCCATCGACTCCATCCTGTCGGAGGAGGCGGTATTGGCTTATGAATATGGCTATGCCCTGGCCGAACCCAATGACCTCACCCTCTGGGAGGCCCAGTTTGGTGATTTCGCCAATGGTGCCCAGGTGGTGATCGACCAGTTCATCACCTCCGCTGGTACCAAGTGGAATCTGGATTGCGGTCTGGTAATGCTGCTACCCCATGGCCTGGAGGGGCAGGGGGCGGAACACTCCTCGGCCCGCCTGGAACGTTACCTGCAACTTTGCGCCGAGGATAACATTCAGGTCTGTGTCCCCAGCACCCCGGCCCAGATGTTCCATCTGCTGCGCCGCCAGATGCTGCGGAACTACCGTCGGCCCCTGATCGTCATGACGCCCAAGAGCTTGCTGCGGCATCGTCTGGCGACCTCCAGCCTGGACGACCTGGAGCATGGCCGTTTTCAGCCGGTGATCGGCGAGAGCGATCCCCTGGATCTGGCGGGGGTGAAGCGGGTGGTCATGTGTGGCGGCAAGGTCTATTACGACCTGCTGGAGGCGCGGCGCGCGCGGGGTCTCACGGATGTGGCCATTCTGCGCCTGGAGCAGATCTATCCCTTCCCCAGGGATCAGTTCGCCGCCGCCCTGGCCCCCTACACCGCCGCGACCCAGTTCATCTGGTGTCAGGAGGAGCCCCAGAACCAAGGTGCCTGGGACCAGATCAAGCACCGTTTCCACCGCCTGCTGGCGGATAATCGACACGTGTGCTACGCGGGGCGGGCCATCTCCGCCGCTCCGGCGGTTGGCCACCGTAACGTCCATGTCGAACAGCAGGAGCGCCTTATCGACGAGGCCCTCACTGGCCAGCTCAACGAAAAACAGAATCGCAGGATCCCGCTATGACAACCACTACAGAAGTCCTCGTTCCCGCCCTCCCGGAGTCCGTCGCCGATGCCACCGTCCTCGCTTGGCATAAGAAACCTGGCGACCTGGTCAAGAAGGACGAAAGCCTGGTCGATCTGGAGACGGACAAGGTGGTCCTGGAGGTGCCCGCACCCGCCGATGGTCAGTTGTCCGAGATTCTCGTGCCGGTCGGTGAAGTGGTGACCGCCGCTACCGTCCTGGGCCGCATCGGCGCCGTCGGCGCTCGCGCCGGTGGCCGGGCCGAGGCTGCCAAGCCCGCGGCCGTCGCCAGTGCCCCCGCGGGCGCGCTGCCGGAGGCCGGTGCCGTGCTGGCCCCCGCCGCCCGCCGCCTGGTCAAGGAACTCGAGCTCAATCCCGCCGAGATCGCTGGTAGTGGCAAGGATGGGCGTATCCACAAGAGCGATGTCGTGGCGCATCTTGACCAGCGCGAGGCCAGCCGCCCCGTCGCCGATGCCGATACGCCCCCGCGGGTCACCCAAGCCCCGGCTCTGAGCGGCGAGGCGGGCCGTCCCGAGCAGCGCGTGCCCATGACGCGCCTGCGTACCCGCGTCGCCGAGCGCCTGGTCCAGGCCCAGCAGACCGCCGCCATCCTGACCACCTTCAACGAGGTGGACATGCAGCCCATCATGGAGCTGCGTAACCGGTACAAGGATCAGTTCGAGAAGGCCCATGGCGTGCGCATGGGCTTCATGTCCTTCTTCGTCAAGGGTGCGGTGGAAGCCCTGCGGCGCTTCCCTATCGTGAACGCCTCTGTGGATGGCGCCGACATCATTTACCACGGCTACTATGACATCGGCATCGCCGTCAGCAGCCCGCGCGGCCTGGTGGTCCCCATTCTGCGCAATTGCGATCAACTCACCATGGCCGACGTGGAGCAGGGCATCACCGACTTCGGTCGCAAGGCCAAGGATGGCAGCCTGAGCTTCGAGGACCTGACCGGCGGTACCTTCACCATCACCAATGGCGGTGTCTTTGGCTCCCTGCTCTCGACCCCCATCCTCAATCCGCCGCAGAGCGCCATCCTTGGCATGCACAAGATTCAGGAGCGTCCCATGGTGGTACAGGGCCAGATCGTGGCCAGACCCATGATGTATCTGGCCCTCTCCTACGACCACCGCATCATCGACGGCCGCGATGCCGTTCAGTTCCTGGTCACCATCAAGGAGATGCTTGAGGACCCGTCGCGTTTGCTGCTGGGCGTCTGATTTGTCCTGGTCAGTGAGGGGACCAGGGATTGGTCCCCACCTGTTGGGTTTGCCACCGCTTGACTGAGTGCCGGCTAGTCCCTCAAGGCGGCGGCTTTGCTGAAGCTAAAGGTTAGTTGACGATTCTCGCGACCTCGAACCCAAGGCGGTGCCAGCCTATTTGCGCACCGAGTCTATGCCCTTGTGCGGAATGAAGAGGCCACACCCCATGCTCCGGTAGGGTCCCAATCCAGTGACCTGGAGGCGGATGGATTCCGCGGGGGACAGATCGGCAAGCAAGAGGCTGCGGGTTTGCAAGCCCCCGCCGGGAATGGTGAGGGTGGTGGTTTTGCCGCACAGGGCCTTGCGAACGCCGATATTAAGGTGATGAAGTTCCCGGGCCATGCGCGTCAGAAAGGCCTCTTCATCCTCCCCGTCCACGCTGACGACATAACGAGCCAGGAGGGTGGTCTCCTTGCTCAGGGGTCTCGGCTTGGCGGCTCCGATGGTGAGAGGGCAGCCGCCTACGTCCAGGGTGCGCCCGCGCAGCCCCTGAATCAGGTCATCCAGTCGCTGCTGACGCAAGCGTATCGCCAGCTTGGTTCGGCGCGAGAGCAAGAGATGGCTTTCAGTGCCGTGAGTTGGCCGTTCCCAACCATTTTGGGAGCCGGCGACGTGAATGCTGTGCACGCCAGCATCGGCCTCGTCGCCAAACCAGGGCAGCGCCTCAATGATGGCGCTGGCAAGGGCATGGGCATGGTCCACGGGTAGCCGTTTGCAGTCGAGGTCGAAGAGGATATCGACAACCTCTTCCGTTACCTCACAGTCTTGTTCGCTGGGATTTTCTTGCCAAAACATGGTGTTTTCCCGTTAATTTACAGGCAGCCGCTCGCGTAGGGCCTCGCGGTCGAACCACCAGTCATCCTGAACCAGGACATCGACCACGTTACGCAGTCGGACCAGGAATTTCTCGGGTTGTTTGAGTTCCAGCTTCTCCATCCAGTAATCAAAGGCCTCCTGGCTATCCACGCCGCCGTGCCGGCGTGCCACCTGGCCGAGGATCTGGTTGGCGAAAAACATCAGGTTTTCCCGCTGAGTCCCCTCGGCGCGGATATCGGCCAGGAAGAGGGCGGTGGTGGCGGCCACGGCGGCGCCATCCGCGTCATCCGGGGTCTCCTCGACGATGTGGGTCAGGAGTTCTACGGATAGGTCCGGGTCCATGGGATAGGTGACCGCCAGCCAGATGCCTTGACCAAGGGCGGCCAGGGATTGGGGTTGGTCGGCTTGGAAGAGGACGTCGCAGGCATCTGCGGCGGACTCGAAGTCCTCGTGGGCGATGAAGACATCCAGAACCTCCCGGCCCAAGGGCCAGGCCTCTGCCCCCCGCTCCAGGCCAACCAGGGCGCGGGCCATTTGCAGGCGGGCATCCGCGAGTTCGGCGGCGTCGGCCCCCGTTCGGGTGAGGTCATCCAGCCGCTCCCGCAAGGCCTCCAGATGAGATTCAAGGGCCGCCTGCTCGGTGGCCAGGTTGATGACGGCGTCCGCGGCAGTGTCAGCCAGCCGACGGCTATTGATTTCCAAGGGGTTAAGGTCCATGGCGTTATCCTGGTAGCTTGTGTCGGTCTAGCGGATCAGGCCGCTAAAGGCAGCCTCGAGACGATCCTCCCAGTTATCTGGGGTATCCGGGTAGGGAGGTTTGAGATCGATTCGGAAGAAGCGCTCCCCGCTTCGGGCTATATCCTGAATGATGGGTGCAAGTTCCTCAAAGGATTCAATTTCCTTGTTCGCTACCAGAATGTCGCTGAGTTTCAACATGCGTTTGGATTTCCGCTAGGATTGAAGTCTGGGCACGGATATGCAGCCATTGAAGGGGAATGCAACGGGGGCTGCCTGCAATGAAAGTCGGCGGGCAGGGGCTAAAATGGGCGGTTGATGAGGGCGGGGAAGGGTAGCCAAGGACACTATGTCGCCTAAGTTGATTAGCATAAGGTTATATTATCGATCATTGACCTGCTGAAACTAATGCCGTAACATTTCTGACCTATTCGAGTCCAGTAGCCTGGGTCCAAACGGCTATGGAACTTTGGGAGGGTGGTTTCGGTGAGGCGATCGAAAACCTTGGGTCCTGGCTATCCCCTAAGAGATAGATGTCGGGCCGGAATATCTCCCCGTCAGTGGAATAGCCCGGTTCTGAACTCAAGGGTATATTAGAGGACGACACAGGCTGTACCTGCCCGAAGCAGGGGACAGGACCGCAAGGCTCGGCGGCTCACCCGCCGCTCGTTAGTTCCAAATTATGGGGTCCCGCAGCCCTTATCAAGCCGCGAGACCGTGACAATAAGGCTTCCAACCTTTCCGCTTTAGAAAGACAGGAGAGACAGCGCAATGGCTATCGAAAAGCACAATACTCCGATGCTCGACCAGTTGGAGACCGGCCCCTGGCCGAGCTTCATCAGCGGCATCAAGCGTCTCCGCGACGAGCATCCGGAATCGCGCATCAATGAGGTCACCAATGACCTGCTCGGCCAGCTCGAGCACTCCTACGAGACCCGCAAGGGTTATTGGAAGGGCGGCACCGTTTCCGTCTATGGCTATGGCGGTGGCATCATTCCTCGCTTCTCCGAGGTCGGCAAGGCCTTCCCAAAATCCAAGGAATTCCACACACTGCGTGTGCAGCCGCCGGCAGGCAACCATTACTCAACCGCCATGCTGCGCCAGCTCGCCGATAGCTGGGAGAAGTATGGCTCGGGCCTGGTGACCTTCCATGGTCAGACCGGCAACATCATGTTCATTGGCACCGACACCGCCAAAACCCAGCATTTCTTTGATGAAATCAACGAGTACGGCTGGGATCTGGGTGGCGCCGGGCCCTGTGTGCGCACCGCCATGTCGTGCGT
Source organism: uncultured Gammaproteobacteria bacterium (assembly GCA_963841065.1). GTDB lineage: Bacteria > Pseudomonadota > Gammaproteobacteria > Chromatiales > Chromatiaceae > M0108. The sequence goes on from CAWJBI010000042.1 coordinate 79,484, forward strand.
GGGTGCGGCTCGCTGCGAAATGTCCTGCGTCAACGAACTCAAGGCTCATCGCCTGCTGGTCAATAACTTCGTTGACGATGTCCACCGTCCGGCCCTGCCCTATAAATTCAAGTTCAAGGTCTCTGGCTGCGGCAACGATTGTCAAAACGCCATCGAACGCGCCGACTTTGCCGTCATCGGTACCTGGCGCGACGACATGAAGGTCGATCAGGCCGAGGTCAAGGCCTACGTCGCCGACAAGGGGCGTCAGTACTACATCGACAACGTGATCACCCGCTGCCCAACCAAGGCCCTGTCTCTTAACGACGACGATACCCTGTCGGTGAACAATCGCGACTGCGTGCGCTGCATGCACTGCCTGAACGTCATGCCCAAGGCTCTGCATCCCGGCGATGACAAGGGCGTCACCATCCTGATCGGCGGCAAGCGCACCCTGAAGATCGGCGATCTCATGGGCACCGTGCTCGTGCCCTTCAAGAAGCTGGAGACCGAGGAAGACTGGGAATCCATGGTCGAACTGGGCGCCACCATCATCGACTTCTGGGCCGAGAATGGTCTGGAGCACGAGCGCTGCGGTGAGATGATCGAGCGCATCGGTCTGGCCAACTTCCTCGAAGGCATCGGTGTCGAGCCAGATCCCAACATGCTCAGCCATCCGCGCCAGAGTTCCTACATCCGCATGGATGGCTGGGACGAGGCCGCCGAGGCCTGGTTCGAGCGCAAGGCCGAGGCCGGCTAAGACCCAATCGCGGCCGGCGCCCTCCATGGGCGCTGCGCCCAGTACCGTTTTAAGACCTAACAGCATTCTTGGAGGAAAGGCGATGGCAGCAGCCGACATGCGTGAGCCGATCGAAACCGGATGTCCCGATCCCTGGCAGTATATGCACCCCGTGCAGCGCAAGAACTTTGGTATGTGGAAGTACCATGAGCACCCCAAGCCTGGCGTCCTGCGTCATGTGGCTTATAGCGGGGACGAGATCTGGACCGTGAAGGTGGGTACTCAGCGTATCCTGGACCTTTTCTCCCTGCGCAAGCTTTGTGACATTGGCGAGCAGTTTGGTGATGGCTTCGTCCACTTCACCTTGCGCTCCAATCTGGAGTACATGGTGGCCGATGCCGCCAAGGTCGAGCCCCTGATCAAGGCCGTCGAAGATGCGGGCTTCATCGTGGGCGGTACCCAGAACTCGGTGGCCATGATCTCCCACACCCAGGGCTGGCTGCATTGCGACATCCCTGGCACCGATGCCTCTGGGGTCGTTAAGTCCATGATGGACGAACTCATTGATGAGTTCAAAAATGCTAATATGCCGAACCGGGTGCATATCACCACCTCCTGCTGCCAGATCAACTGTGGTGGGCAGGGTGATATCGCCATCAATATCCAGCACACCAAGCCGCCCAAGATCAACCACGACCTGGTGGCCAATGTCTGCGAGCGCCCCTCCGTGGTCGCCCGTTGCCCCGTAGCGGCCATCCGTCCGGCCATCGTCAACGGCAAGCCCTCCCTGGAAGTGGACGAGCGCAAGTGCATCTGCTGCGGCGCCTGTTTCCCCCCTGTCCGCCCATGCAGATCAACGACGCCGAGCACTCCAAGCTGGCGATCTGGGTCGGTGGCAATCACTCCAATGCACGTGGCAAGCCCACCTTCCAGAAGCTGGTGGCCGCCGGTATACCCAACAACCCGCCGCGTTGGCCCGAGGCGACCGCTATCGTCAAGCGCATCCTCAAGGCCTATAAGGAGGGTGCCCAGGATTGGGAACGCGTCAACGAATGGATTGAGCGCATCGGCTGGCCGCGTTTCTTTGAAGAGGTCGAGTTGCCCTTCACCAAGTATCACATCGATACCTGGCGCGGTGCGCGGGCCAGCTTCAACGCCTCCAACTACATCCGCTTCTAGGGCGAAGGCCCTCTAGCCCTAAGGGCCGGAGGGCCGAATCAGATCGAGGTCGCAATGAAGTTCGCAATTCAGATCAACGAAGGACCCTATCAACACCAGGCCTCCGACTCTGCCTACTTCTTCACCAAGAACGTCCTGGAGAAGGGGCATGAGGTCTTTCGGGTCTTTTTCTATCACGACGGGGTTAACAATGCGACGCGCCTGACGACTCCGCCCCAGGACGATCGCCACGTTGTCAATCGTTGGGCGGACCTGGCCGAAAAATACGACCTGGATATGGTCGTCTGCGTGGCCGCGGCTCAGCGCCGAGGTATCGTGGACGATGGCGAGGCCCAGCGTAATCGGAAGGACGCCACCAACATTCATCCCAGGTTCCGCATCTCTGGGCTCGGGCAATTGGTCGAGGCGGCTATCCAGTCGGATCGTCTCGTCGTCTTTGGTGACTAACAGGGGTAAGCGTCATGTCCGAAGTCGTGAAGAAATTCATGTACCTCAACCGCAGGGCCCCCTATGGCACCATCTATGCCTGGGAGTCCCTGGAAGTGGTTCTGATCGGGGCGGCCTTCGATCAGGAAGTCAATCTTATGTTCGTCGATGACGGGGTCTTTCAACTGGTCAAGGGCCAGGATACCGCGGGCATCGGCATGAAGAATTTCTCGCCCACCTACCGCACTCTGGGCGATTACGAAGTCAAGAACATCTTCGTGGATCGCGGATTCCCTCGCGGCCCGTGGCCTTACCCAGGACGATCTGGTGGCGATCGCCTATGAGGACATGGATACGGAAGAGGAGATCGAAAACATCGTCGAGGTGGTGGACGCCGCCCGCGTGACCGAACTCATGGACGAATCCGACGTGGTCTTCAGCTTCTAAGGAGGGTTCCTATGAGTATCTTGCACACTGTCAACAAGTCCCCCTTCGAGCGCAACTCTCTGGAGTCCTGCCTCAAGTTTGCCTCCCAAGGGGCCTCCGTTCTCCTCATGGAGGATGGTGTTTACGCGGCCTTGGCAGGTTCGAGCGCCGAGTCACAGCTCAAGGCTGGGCTCGGCAAGGTGTCGGTCTACGTTCTTGGCCCGGACATCAAGGCCCGCGGTTTCCACGAGGATCGTCTGATCGCTGGTATCAAGGTCGTGGACTATGCCGGTTTCGTGGATCTGGCCGTGGAAAACGACAAAGTTCAGGCCTGGTTGTAACCCCTGTTTTGTGACTAATCGAGGAGATTTTCATCATGCCAATCGTAGTCGACGGCAAGACTTTTGAAACCGACGAAGAAGGTTATCTGGCCAATATCAACGACTGGGTTCCCGGCGTTGCGGGTGTCATGGCCAAGGAGGATGACCTGGAACTGACCGATGAGCACTGGGATATCATCAACTTCTTGCGCGAATACTACGAGGAGTATCAGATCGCTCCCGCCGTTCGCGTCCTGACCAAGGCCGTTGGCAAGAAGTTGGGCAAGGACAAGGGCACGAGCAAGTATCTCTATGGCTTGTTCCCTTATGGCCCGTCCAAGCAGGCTTGCCGCTACGCCGGCCTGCCGAAGCCGACCGGCTGCGTCTGATCCCGAATCGGCCTAAACGGACTGCGGTGGCTCATAGACACCGCGGGCCGGTGGGTTAGGGGATCCAGGACCAGGCATCCCGAATTCTGCTCCGTCTTACCAAGTTAGGCCTAGGCGGAGTCGGAAGATAACCAGACCGGGGCGGACAATGTCCCCGAGTCTCCGACGGATTCACCGAAGGTAGCGGTAGCATGTCGTTCCTGACACTTGTATACGCCTCGCTGTTCTACTTTGCCACCCTGGTGCTCCTGGTTGGCCTAGCGAACAAGGTCTTGCAGTATGCGCGCACTCCAGCGCCTCTCAAGATCCCGACGACGCCGGCTCCCGTTACCCAAAGCGGCGTTATTTTTCGCATAGTCCGTGAAGTTGTACTCTTCGAAAGCCTTTTCAAGGGCAATAAGTGGACCTGGATTTTCGGCTGGATTTTTCACTTGGGCCTCTTCCTGGTTACCTTGCGGCATCTTCGCTATTTTATGGATCCGGTTTGGCTGCCTATTCAGTTGATACAGCCTTTCGGCATCTATGGGGGGATGGCGATGGCTGCCGGTCTCGCCGGTCTCTGGTCCCGGCGCTTTCTGGTGGATCGCGTCCGCTACATCACCGGACCCTCGGACCACCTGATTCTTGCCCTCTTGATCGGCATAGGCCTGACGGGACTGGGCATGAGCTTTGTCATTCATGTCGATGTCATCTCGGTCAAGCAATTCTTCCTGGGGCTTATGCGGTTCCATGTTCAGCCCTTGCCTGCGGATCCCTTGCTGCTGTTGCATCTGCTGCTGGTTGTCATTCTCATGATCGTCTTCCCTTTCAGCAAATTACTTCATGCACCCGGGCTCTTTTTCAGCCCGTCGCGCAACCAGGTCGACAACCCGCGCGAACAGAGGCATCTGGCACCCTGGGCCAAGCGGCTCGAACAATAGTTTGGCTGGCAGGTCGGATCGGGCAGCGCCCGCCGTCCTGGCCGAAGGCAAGACAAGACACGATACGCGGACGAGGTCGAATCATGGCTAAGGTTAAACTGGAGGTTCCCGAACTCCAGCCCTATCTCGAAATCCCCGCCGTTACGCCAGGGGTTATGGCCCATTCCCGGCCCTACGTGGCCAAGCCGGAGCATCAAGAACCCTTGGGCTTCCCGGGGGTCCTGGTGGACAACTGGCAAGAGAAGGCCATCGATAAGATGGGCGATCTTCTGGGCCGCTATCGCTCCCTGCGGGTCTATCTGGACTCCTGTGTGAAATGTGGCTCCTGTACAGACAAGTGCCACTATTTCATCGGGACTGGTGATCCCAAGAACATGCCGGTCGCCCGCCAGGACTTGCTGCGCAAGGTCTATCGGCGGTATTTCACCCTGGCCGGAAAGTTCTTCCCCAAGTTGGTGGGTGCCGAGGACCTGACCCAAGAGGTGCTGGATGACTGGTACAGTTATTTCCACCAGTGCTCCCAGTGTCGTCGCTGCTCAGTCTTCTGCCCCTATGGGATCGACACCGCCGAAATCTCCATGGCCGCGCGGGAGATCATGGACCACATCGGTGTGGGTCAGAAATACTGCAATGAGATCATTGCCAAGGTCTACAAGATCGGGAACAACCTGGGGCTCCCGGGTCCCGCCCTTCGCGACACCCTCGAAGGGCTGGAGGAGGACGTTTTTGATGACACCGGGGTAAAGGTGCGCTATCCCATCGATGTGGTCGGTGCCGATATACTGCTGGTGACCCCTTCGGCTGACTTTTTTGCCGAGCCCCATGTCGATGGCCTGATCGGTTACGGCAAGGTCTTTCATGAGGCAGGCGTCTCCTGGACCCTGAGCACCATCGCCTCCGAGGCGGCCAATTTTGGCATGTTCATTGGCTCCTACGACAACATGCGTCGGATCTCTTTACGTATCCGCGAGGCGGCCATCGCCCTCAAGGTTAAGCGTATCGTCTTCGGAGAATGTGGTCATGCCTGGCGCGTCGCCTACAGCTTCCTCAATACGCTGGCGGGCCCTTGGGACTTCCTGGATCCGAACTACCCAGTGCCGCAGCACATATGCGAGTTCACTAACGACCTGATCCAACGGGATAAGTTAAACCTGGATAAGTCGCAAAATGACGACATGGTGCTGACCTTTCACGACTCCTGCAACGTGGCGCGCGCCAGCCGCATGGGTCCGACGCCGGGGGGGCAGTTCGATATTCCCCGCGCCGTCATTAAGGCCGTCTGCAACCACTACCATGACATGGACGAAGACACCATCCGCGAGCGCACCTTCTGCTGCGGTGGCGGTGGCGGTCTCTTGACCGATGACCTCATGGAGTTGCGGGTCAAGGGCGCGCTGCCGCGCATGACGGCCCTGAACAACGTCATTCAAGAGAAGGGCGTGACCCACATGGCAGCCATCTGCGCCATCTGCAAGAGTCAGTTCACCAAGGTCCTGCCTTACTACGGCATGGAGATGGAGCAGATCGTCAGCGTCCACCAACTGGTTTCCAACGCCATCATTCTGACCCCGGGGGAGGATGATGACCTTGAGGAGGAAGACGATGAGTCCGAGGACGACGAGGACTGATCGGCACTAAATACTGCGCCGGAGCGACCCATACCGCTCCGGCAATCGGATCAAAACACGGGTTCCCACTGGTAAGGAGAACAACACATGGCGACTTCCAGCAACGAAATGAAGAGCAAGGTTTCCTGGCGACGGTATCAAGACGGCCAGCAGGAATGGGGCAATCTGACCCAGAAGATCTTTGTTCAGGACACCACGCACAAGTGTCCCACCTATGTGCACAAGACGCCTCCTTGCCAGGGTTCCTGCCCCTCGGGCGAGGACATCCGTGGGTGGTTGGCCATTGTTCGCCAGCAGGAAAAGCCGCCAGTTGGAGTCGAGTGGCAAGAGTATGCCTTCCGGCGTTCCACCGATGCGAATCCCTTTCCTTCCATGATGGGTCGCGTTTGCCCGGCACCCTGCCAGGATGGCTGCAACCGTAATGAACTGGAAGACTTCGTCGGCATCAACTCCGTCGAGCAATATATTGGTGATACAGCCATCGCCAATGGTTACGGCTTCACCGCCGGTGCCAGCACCGGCCGCAGGGTCGCCATCATCGGTGGTGGCCCGGCGGGTCTGGCGGCGGCCTATCAATTGCGCCGCAAGGGCCATGGTTGCACCATTTTCGAGGCCAACCAGGGCTTGGGTGGCATGTTCAAGTACGGCATTCCGGGGTATCGTGTTCCGCGCGACAAGCTTGATGCCGAGATTCAGCGCATCCTCGACATGGGCCAGGTCGAGGTGAAATTTGGCGTGCGGGTCGGCCAGGACGTTACCATCGAACAATTGGAAAAGGACTACGACGCCATTCTCTGGGCCATCGGTTGCCAGAGTGGTCGCGGTCTGCCCGTCGAGGGCTGGGCCGGAACGCCCAATTGCGTCTCCGGCGTCGCCTTCCTCAAGGCCTTCAACGAGGGCCGCATGAAGGTCACCACCGATAAGGTGGTATGCGTGGGTGGTGGTGACACCTCCGTCGACGTCGTCTCAGTGGCCCGCCGCATCGGCCACATCAAGCACGCCAAGCCCTCCGACCTCCCCGAAACGGTCATCCACGATGGTTATGTGGCCCATGACGCCGCCGTCAGCGCGGCTGCCCAGGGCGCGGAGGTCACCCTCACCTCCCTCTTCACCCGCGACAAGATGACCGCCGCCGAGCATGAAGTCCATGATGCCCTGACCGAGGGCGTCACCGTCCTGGATGGCGTTATGCCCCTGGCTCTCATCAAGAACGCGGAAGGCCGGGCCACTGGCCTTAAGGTTTGTGACTGCAAGATGGACGGTATGCGGCCCATCCCCGTCGAGGGCACCGAGCGCATTCTCGAGGCCGACCTGATCGTTTCCGCCATCGGCCAGGGGGGTGATCTTACCGGTCTCGAGGTCATGGATAATGGCCGGGGCCTCATCAATGCCGACAAGTTCCATCAGGTTCCCAACCGGCCCGGGCACTTTGTCGCCGGCGACATCATCCGTCCGCATTTGTTGACGACCGCCATCGGTCAGGCCTCGGTGGCCGCCGACTCCATTGATGAGTATCTCAGGCAGGAGGAATTCAGCCGCCGGCCCAAGGTTGACGTTCATCACTTCGATCTGCTGCGGAAGATGGAGGAGGCGCACCTGGCCCCCGAGAAGTTTGATCCCAGCGAGCGCGGTGACATGCGCGGCACCTCCGACGGTAACTGGGCCATTCACAACTACGAGGACCGTTCCGCCGCCGAGGTCATTCCCCACAACGAGCTCTTCCTCGGCCACTTTGGCTATCATGCCCGCAACCTGCGCAAGGAAGAGGTGCCCACCGCCGAGGAGGTGCTGGGACATTTCAAGGAACGCGTCATCGGTCTGTCGGAGACCGAGGCCATCGACGAGGCCAAGCGCTGCATGAGCTGTGGCATGTGTTTCGAGTGCGACAACTGCGTCATCTTCTGCCCCCAAGACGCCGTCTATCGGGTCAAGAAGGGCGAGAACACCACCGGGCGCTATGTGGCCACCGACTATATGCGGTGCATTGGGTGTCATATCTGCGCCGATGTTTGTCCCACGGGCTACATCAAGATGGGGCTTGGCGAATAATCACTCGGGAGAGGACGATGGCGAATGCCCTTCTCAGAGGCAGCTTCATCTCCCTCGGCCTGGCCGGGGCCCTACTGGCCCTGGCCGTTCAGGCCGCCGGAAACAACTTCGTGGTGACGGGTTCCCAGGCCGCGAATGAGAAAAGCTGCGTGGAGCCGACGGATTTCATGCGCCGGAATCACATGGAGGTGATCAAGCATCAGCGGGACGAGACGGTACATGGCGGGATCCGTTCAACGAAACACAGTCTGGCGGGCTGTATTGCCTGCCATGGTGCCAAGGGCCCGACCGGCGACTTGTTGCCCGTCAACGACGAAAAGCAGTTTTGCGGTGCCTGTCACCACTTCGCGGCGGTGCGGCTGAACTGCTTTGATTGCCACGCCACGGTACCCACCGCCCGGAAGGCGGCCCAATCCAACATGGGTAGCGGCCGTGCCTCGGGTCTTGGCGTACCGGCACCTGGCACTAAGTTACCGCCTGGGCATTCCCAGCCGGCCTTGCGCTGAGAATGGGGAGTCACGATGAATAATCCCAGCGAAGAGATTGACCAGGGCCGCCGAGGCTTTCTCGGCGCGGCGGCGGGCGTCGCAACCATGACCCTGGCCCCCGGCGTTCTGCTCCATACGATCGCGAGCGCCGAGCCGCGCTCCGAGCGGGTCACGGATGCCGTGCGCTACGGCATGCTGATCGACACCACCCGGTGTGCCGAGGGCTGTACCGCCTGCGTGAGCGCCTGCAACCTGGAAAACGGTCTTGACCTTCAGCGGATGCCGGCGGGCATGGACCCCGAGAAGTGGGATCGTCAGGAGGCGCGCTGGATCCGCAAGGTCAAGCTCGAGGACAACCTGACGGGCCGGGTCACCAACCTGCCCATGATGTGCCAGCATTGCGAGCATCCGCCTTGCGTGGATGTCTGTCCCACGGCGGCCTCCTTCAAGCGGGCGGATGGCATCGTCATGGTGGACCGCCACCTCTGTATCGGCTGTCGCTATTGCATGATGGCCTGCCCCTACAAGGCGCGGTCCTTCATCCATGCGGAGGTCGAGGAGAAGCTGACCCTCGCGCCGCGTGGCAAGGGTTGCGTGGAGAGCTGCAATCTCTGCGTCCATCGCCGCGACAATGGCGAGACCTCGACCGCTTGCGCCGATGCCTGCGCCGCCCAAGGTCACCATGCCATCATCTTTGGTGACCTCAAGAACCCGGAAAGTCCGTTGAGCAAGGCCCTGGCGGCCATGCCCAGTCGTCAGATCCGCGAGAACCTCGCCCTGAACACGGGCGTCCGCTATTCGGGCGTGTGACGCCGGGGGAGATCCAGACATGAAAAGAATCGTTTATCGCGAATGGCGGCTGGCACCACAGCGCTACTGGGGCCTGCTTGCCAGCCTCGCCGCCGTCGCGGGCATTGGCGGCCTGGCCTTCTGGTACATGGAGCACCAGGGCCACTGGGTGACCGGCATGAACAATGAGGTGGTCTGGGGCATGCCCCATATCTTTGCCGTCTTCCTCATCGTCGCCGCCTCCGGTGCCCTCAACATCGCCAGTATCGGCACCGTCTTCGGGAAATCGACCTATCAGCCCCTGGGCCGCTTCTCCGCCCTTTTGGCGGTGGCGCTGCTGATCGGGGGGCTCATGGTACTGGTCCTCGATTTGGGTCGCCCCGACCGCCTGATCGTGGCCATGACCAGCTATAACTTTCGCTCCATCTTTGCCTGGAACGTCATTCTCTATTCGGGCTTTGTGGCCATCGTCGTCGCCTATTTGGTGACCATGGTGGATCGCGGGTTTCGGGGTTACTACAAGGCCGCCGGCACTTTCGCCTTCGTCTGGCGTCTTCTGCTGACTACGGGTACGGGATCGATCTTCGGTTTCATCGTCGCCCGTCAGGCCTTCGACACCGCCGTGCTGGCACCCATGTTCATCGTCATGTCCTTCCTTTATGGCCTGGCAATTTTCATGCTGGTGCTCATGTTCGCCTTCGCGCAGGACCAACGCACCATTGGCCCCTATATTATCAGCCGACTCAAGGGCCTCATGGGTATCTTCATCGCCGCCGTCCTGCTTTTCATCCTCATCTATTTCCTGACCAAGCTCTACGGCGCCCAGAATTACGATCTGGTGACCTTTTATCTGGTCAGCGGTGGCCGCTATACCCTGGCATTCTGGTTTGGCTGGGTGATCCTGGGCCTGCTGGCGCCCTTTGGCATCCTCTTACATCCAGTCCTCGGCCGGGATCGACGCTGGATCGCGGGGGCTTGCGGTCTGGTGGTCTTGGGGGGGCTGGCGAGCATCTATGTGATCGTCATCGGGGGTCAGGCCTTCCCCATGGCCATCTTCCCGGGCAAGACGATCCTGGAGTCTGGATTCCACGATGGCGTTGGCGGCCAGATCGCGGCCTATGCCCCCAGCATGCCGGAGTTTCTGCTCGGCATGGGTGGCGTGGCGGTGGCCCTGATCATCACCGCTGTTGGGATCCGGGCGTTGCAGTTCCTTCCCGAATCTCTGGCTGACAAGGACGTGGATCCCCACGCTGCGGTCAAGGCCTGAACCGAGCCCCATTGGGGGTCCGAGTAGTCGGTGTCAAGAACGGGGATGATGCCCTAGGTGTCATCCCCGTTTGCTTTTCCAAAATTTCAACGTCCCTTCACCATGTCCCGCCTCTATATATCAGCCACCCTTAAATCCTCCGGTAAGACGACCTTGTCCATCGGTTTGTGCCGAAACTTTGCCCAAAGAGGACAACGGGTTCGACCTTTCAAGAAGGGGCCTGATTATATCGATCCCCTCTGGCTGAGCCAGGCGGCGGGCCGAGATTGTCTGAATCTGGATTACAATACCATGGGTATGGGAGAGATCCGCGAGACCTTCGCGCGGGCCATGGGAGATGCGGACCTGGGCCTGATTGAGGGTAATGTGGGCCTCTTCGATGCCACGGATCTGGCGGGTAGCAACAGCAACGCGGAACTGGCCAAGTTGCTAGAGGCGCCAGTCATCCTGCTGGTGGATGTCCAGGGTATGTCGCGGGGTCTGGCGCCCCTGCTCCTGGGCTACCAGGCCTTTGATCCCAGCTTGAGTATCGCCGGGATCATCCTTAACAAGGTTGGCGGCAAGCGCCACGAAGGCAATCTGCGCAGGGTCGTTGAGCATTACACGGATCTGCCCCTGCTGGGCGCTATCCATCGCGAATCCCAGCCCCTCATCGACGAGCGCCATCTGGGCCTGATGCCCAGTAACGAGAGCCGGGAGGCCGAGGCCCAGATCGAGGGTATCCGCCGCATGATCGCGGATCAGGTGGACCTGGATGCCCTGCTGCGGATCAGCGCCTCGGCCCCACCCCTGGCGCCTTTTCCCCCCATCCCTGGTTTTGTGCCCCGGGGCCGAGATTTGCGGATCGGCATCGCCCGGGACGAGGCCTTCGGATTTTATTACCCCGATGACCTTGAGGCCCTGCGGGCGGCGGGGGCTGAGTTGATCCCCTTTAGTCCCGTCCATGACCTGGTTTTGCCAGAGGTGGATGGCCTCCTCATCGGCGGCGGCTTCCCCGAGTACCGCATGCGGGAACTGGCCGCCAATAGGGCCATGCGCGAGGCGATACGAGCCTTCATTGAGGGCGGTGGCCCGGCTTACGCCGAGTGCGGTGGCCTCATGTATCTCTGCCGGGGGCTGCGCTGGCGGGATGAAATCGCCCCCATGTGTGGCGTCCTTCAGGCCGACGTGGCCATGCACGAGCGGCCTCAAGGCCGAGGCTACATCCATCTGCGCGAACGAGATGCCTTCCCCTGGCCCAGGCTCCCCGATCAGGCCCCCGAGATCCATGCCCATGAATTCCATCACTCCGCCATCGTCGATCCGGATCCAGCCTGGGTTTACGGTTACGAGGTCCTGCGGGGCAGTGGCGTGGATGGGTGCCATGACGGCATCATCTATAAAAATCTTCTGGCTAGCTATGCCCACCTGCGCCATGTCGGTGGCGTGGGATGGCCGGCGCGCTTCATTGCCCAGGTCCGTCGGTGTCGCCGCTCAGGCTGAATTCCCGGCCTGGCAGGATCGCTGATAAAATGACCCTTAAGGATTGCGCGGGACGACCGTGCTTTGAATCGCTCACAAAACAGACATGAGGACAGGGGTATGTTCAGACTGACCGCATCCGCCGTGGGGCAGGTCCATGAGGCTGCCCGTCAGGGGGGCGCCGAGGGCCTGGCCCTGCGCCTGGCGGCCCACCAAAAACCCGATGGCGGTATCGACTACCGCATGGGGTTCGACGAGGGCACCGAGGACGATATTCAAATCGACTGCGAGGGGGTCCCAGTGGTCATGGCCCCGGAGTACGTTCCCCTGCTCGACCAGGCGACCCTGGATTACATCGAGATGGAACCTGGCCAGTTCCATTTTATCTTCCTCAATCCCAAGGATAGCGGCTACTCCCCGCCCACGACGGACTGAACCAAGCAGGCGGCTTCACACCCTCCGATCCATCCCCAGTTATGATTGAACTCTCTGGTGAGGACAGCCTGAGGCTCAACGTCTTGCTGGCCAACCAACCCCAGGCGATCCGCATCGACGAGTCGCGATTGCGGGTCCATGGCCTGTCGGAGCGGGGCGAGGCCTGTATCACCCTTAACCCGACCGCCCGCCCCGAGGCCTATGTGCGCGCCGTGCGGGAACTCATCTCGGGCCATGTTCTCGGTTCCCCCGGGGGCTATCCCACCTATTTGCGCCGCTGGACCCGCATGGGCCAGATGCGTGACGAGAGCCTCGCCCAACTGCTGCTCCTGGGGGAGCCCGAGGCCGTGGTGGCCGCCGTCTGTTCGCCAGGTCTGACGGACGAACTGGGGCGTCGCGCCTGGTGGGCCATGGAGGACGCCGAGAATGCGCGGCGCATGTTAGGGAATGCCGCCATCGTCCAAGGCGCGGATGGGGCCAATCCTGGCGGAATACCTGGTGGAATTTCTGCCCTTCGAGACGGAAATGGAGAAGATGGCGGAATCCGTGCGGCTGGTGCTGCAGCCAGGGCTCCTCGCCGAGCAGCGGTGCCTGGAGATCTGGCATAAGGCCGCGCGCAAGCCTGCCTATGCCCTCGGTTTTCTCCAGGCCAGGCCCGACACCCTCCCGGACCCGGTAGCCGCTCGCGCCGATTTTGCTGCCCATGCCCCCGGGCTTGGGGCCCTGATCAGCGCGGGCAATGCCTGGGCCCAGGCCATGGCAAGAGTCCTGTCCGCGCCCCGGCCAGACCTGGCTGAAGACGGTCGCCCAGATCCTCGCCAAGCCTCCGACCCAGGATCTGACCTTGACCACCCTGGAAACGGTGGCCGGCTATTTCGCCCCCTTGCGCCCCGAAGGCGCGCCGGATGTGACGTTAGCGGACCTGATCGCCGAGGCCGAGGCCTGTGTCGATCCCACCCAGGGCCCCGCCCCCTCGCGCGCCTGTCTCGACGCGGTTCCCAGTCTGCGCGATGACCTGGTAGCACTGAGGTTGCTCTCGGGTCTTGGTTATGGCGTCCTGCGCCCCTTGCTCCGCGACACCACGGCCACTGGCAGTCTCATGCGACGTAAGCTTGACCCGGTGCTGGGGCCCATCCTGTCGCGCCTGGAGAGATTGCGGGGCCAGGCCAGGCCCTGACGCGCCTTGACCTGGCAGCCAGTGCCAAAGGCCTTATCTAGCGCTGCCAAGACGATGGCCTGGAGATAGGCCCCGGCGTCCGCCTTTTCGATACCAGTGGCGGAGATGTGAATGATCAGGTAGCCAGTCCCCATGAAGTTGATTTACCCGCTGTGGGGGTCCCGATCCCGATGGGCGCGTCCGCGTCGACTGGCGGAGGTGGGGTAGCGAAGTTGGTCGGATTGGCTCAAACAAAAAGGGACTGGTCAATGGGTTCGACCAGTCCCTTTTTTTGATTGGTACTCCCAAGGGGATTTGAACCCCTGTTACCGGCGTGAGAGGCCAGCGTCCTAACCACTAGACGATAGGAGCGAGAAGAAATAGCGAAGAAGGCGTATTATACGCGGGCGCCAGAGGTTCTCAAGCCGGCTGGTGAAAATTCTCCTCCCTGGCCATGCAAGATGGCCAAGGGCTTTCTTTTTAAGTGAACACCAAGGCTAGTGGGTGCCAGTCCCAGGACGAGGCCCCGCCAGGAAAGACGCCAGCTTGTACCCAGACTCCGATTCCTGTCGTATCGTACCGCGCGACCAGCACGGCATCTCCCGCGCCAATATCAGTGAGAACGCCCTCAAGGTGCTCTATCGCCTCAAGCAGGAGGGCTATCAGGCCCTGCTGGTGGGGGGCGGGGTGCGCGATCTGCTGCTCGGCCGCGAGCCCAAGGACTTTGACGTGGCCACCGATGCCAGGCCCGAGGATGTGCGCCGGGTTTTCCGCAACTGCCGTCTCATTGGGCGACGTTTCCGCCTCGCCCATGTCCATTTCGGTCCCGAGATCATCGAGGTAGCGACCTTCCGGGGTGGCGGCGGGGAGCTGGAGGATGATGGCGAACGCCACCTCGAAAACGGCATGATCGTGCGCGACAACCTCTACGGCACCCGGGAGGAAGACGCCCTGCGGCGCGATTTCACCGTCAACGCCCTCTATTACAACATCGCCGACTTTACCGTCATCGACTACGCCGGTGGCCTAGAGGATCTGCAGGCCGGCCGCCTGCGCCTCATTGGCGATGACCCGGAGCGCCGTTACCGGGAGGACCCGGTGCGCATGCTGAGGGCCGTCCGCTTCGCCGCCAAGCTGGGCTTCAATATCGATCCCGACTGCGAGCGCCCCCTGAAGACCTGGAGCAGCCTTCTCGGCGGGGTGCCGGCGGCGCGTCTCTTCGAAGAGGTCCTCAAGCTTTTACACTCCGGCGCCGGGCTGGTGGGCTTCGAAAAGCTGCGGCACTATGATTTGTTTGGGCAACTCTTCCCGGCGACGGAGGAGTGTCTGGCCCATGAGGATCACGCCTTCCCCATCACCTTTGTCAGTCGCGGCCTGGCCAACACCGATCGGCGTATCCAGGAGGATAAGCCGGTGACCCCGGCCTTCCTGTTCGCCTTGCTCCTATGGGAGCCGGTACGCCGCCGCTTCTTCACCCTGGTGGATCGGGGCATGGATCCCCATGACGCCATGGTCCAGGCCGGGGGCGAGGAGCTTTCGGCCCAACTCTCGCGGGTGAGCATCCCCAAGCGGTTCAGCCTGCCCATGCGCGAGGTCTGGGAGTTGCAGCCGCGCTTCGAGCAACTGGATGGCAAGCAGCCCCATCGCCTGGCAGCCCATCCCCGTTTTCGCGCGGCCTACGACTTCCTGGTGTTACGGGCCGACTGTGGCGAGGCGGACCAGGAACTGGCGGACTGGTGGACGCGTTTCCAGGAGGCCACGGGCCTGGACCGGGACGGGATGACGGGCCCGGCCCGGAAGAAGCGCCGCCGGCGCCGTCCCCGTGCGGGCCAGGGGGGGGAAGCCGTCGAGACCCGGGGCAAACCCCCGAGTGGGGGTGGGGATGGGGGCTGAGCAGGCTGCCCATCTTGTCTATGTCGCTATTGGCGCCAATCTGGCGGGGCCCGAGGGACAGGTGCGGCGGGCCCTGGTCGAAATGGACCAGTTGCCCGGCAGTCGGATGCTGAGGGCCTCCCCGCTTTATTTGACCAAGCCCCTGGGCTCCGCGGATCAGCCTGATTATGTCAACGCGGTCGTCAGCCTGGAGACGCGGCTCTCGCCCCGGGACTTGCTCCTGGCCTTGCAGGCCATCGAGAATGCCCATGGTCGGGTACGCGAGCCAGGGCGTTGGGGTCCGCGTCCCCTGGACCTGGATATTCTCTTGTACGACCGGGACCGCATCGACGAGCCGGATCTGCGCGTACCCCATCCGGAGATGCCCCGACGCGCCTTTGTGCTCGCCCCTCTCGCGGATATAGCCCCCGGCGATCTCGCCATTCCGGGTCAGGGCCGCTGCCTGGCCGAGCTCTTGGCGGCCTGCCCCCGGGATGGCATCCAACTCCTGGCCTAGGCCCGCGCTTGTGAGGGCGCGTTTTCGCTGGCAGAATCGCTGCCAGCTTGAGCCGGGCGCCGGAGCTGGCCCGCCTTCATTCACCGAGATGCCTGCATGAACACCAAGCCCGTCACCCTCTCCACCCTGGCCGCCATGAAGCAGCGGGGCGAACGCATTGTCTCCCTGACCTGTTATGACGCCAGCTTTTGCCGCCTCCTCGAGGAGGCCGGCGTGCAAGTGCTCCTAGTGGGCGATTCCCTCGGTATGGTGATCCAGGGCCAGGAAACCACGGTGCCGGTGACCCTGGATGACATGGTCTATCACAGTGCCTGTGTGGCGCGGGCCCGCCGCCAGGCGCTCATCCTGGTGGACATGCCCTTCCTGACCTACGCCACCCCCGATCTGGCCCTGGCCAGTGCCGGCCGTCTGATGCGCGAGGGCGGCGCCCAGATGGTCAAGTTGGAAGGGGGCGCACCCTTCGTGGAAACCGTGCGCCGGCTCACCGCCAACGGGGTCCCGGTCTGCGCCCATCTGGGGCTCTTGCCCCAATCCATCCATCGCCTGGGCGGCTATCGCTACCAGGGGCGGGATAGGGCCTCCGCCCTCGCCATGCTGGAAGATGCCGTGGCCCTGCAGGACGCGGGCGCGGGGCTCCTGGTCCTCGAATGCGTCCCGGCGGACCTGGCGCGGGAGATCGTCTGCGCCTTGCGGATACCGGTCATCGGCATCGGCGCCGGCAATGGTTGCGATGGCCAGGTCCTGGTGCTGCATGACTTGCTGGGCCTGAATCCCCGAGGGGCGCCGCGCTTCAGCAAGGATTTCCTGACCGGACGCGGCAGCCTGGGCGCGGCCGTTGCCGCCTATGCCGAGGCGGTACGCAGCGGGGACTTTCCCGGCCCCGAGCAAACCGCCTACTAACGGCCTTGTCCCCCCGCTCCGCCCTGGTCCAAGCTCATGCCCATGGAACTCATCGAACAGGTCCCGACCCTGCGCGCGCGCATCGCCACCTGGCGCCGAGCGGGCCAGCGGGTGGCTCTCGTCCCCACCATGGGCAATCTGCACGCGGGGCATCTGGCCCTGGTCCGGGAGGCGCTACGTCTGGCGGATCGGGTCGTGGTCAGTGTCTTCGTCAATCCCCTCCAGTTTGGGCCCAAGGAGGATTTCGGCGCCTATCCCCGTACCCTGGAGCAGGACCGCGCCCTGCTGGAAGAGGTGGGGACCCATCTGCTTTTCGCCCCCCCGGTCGCCGCCGTCTATCCCCGTGGCCAGGCCGAGCAGACGCGGGTGGAGGTGCCAGGTATCTCGGACATCCTGTGCGGTGCCAGCCGGCCGGGTCACTTCGTGGGCGTGGCGACCGTGGTCTGCAAGCTGTTCAACATGGTTCAGCCCGACCTAGCCGTCTTTGGCGAGAAAGACTTCCAGCAGCTATTGGTCATCCGCCTCATGACCCAGGACCTGAGCCTGCCGGTCGGGATCCATGGCCTGGCCACGGTGCGGGAGCCCGATGGCCTGGCCATGAGTTCCCGCAACGGCTATTTGACCCAGGAAGAGCGCGCTCGGGCACCCTCCCTCTACCAGACCCTGCTGCGCGCTGGCGAGCGGCTTCGAGCCGGGGTGGCCATCTCCGAGGTCGAGCGCCTGGCGGCGGGGGAGATCGCCACCGCCGGTTGCGGCCCGGATTATTTCAGCGTCCGCCGGGCCGGGGACCTGGCTCCGGCGGGGAGCGAGGACCGGGATCTGGTGGTGCTGGCCGCGGCCCGCCTGGGTCGGGCGCGGCTGATCGACAATCTTTGCGTCCGGCGCTAGGATCGCGGCGGCATCCCATTGAGATGAAACGCGCAACAGGCTAACCTTCACCCTCCTTACAGCGCCGCTCCTGGCCGGAACAGGGATAATGCTGCGGCGCAGCAGAAAATGCAGCAATGCTTTCCATTTTGAAATAAAATGCTCCCACTCCTTTCCTCATGCTCCGGCTTTAGGTTCGCCAGAGGGTTTCCCATATGCAACTGACTTTACTTAAGTGCAAGCTGCATCGCGCATGCGTCACGCACGCCGAGCTCGACTATGAGGGTTCCTGCGCCATCGACGAATATCTGATGGCCTTAGCGGGGATTCGCGAGTACGAACAAATCCAGATCTACAACGTCACCAACGGTGAGCGTTTTACAACCTATGCCATTCGTGCCGACAGTCATTCCCGTATCATTTCGGTCAATGGCGCCGCCGCGCACAAGGCCGCCCCCGGCGACCGGGTCATCATCTGTGCCTATGCGGCCATGGATGACGCCGAGGCCAATGCCTTCAGTCCCAGCCTGGTCTATCTGGACGAAAGCAATCGGGTGACCCGTACGGGTCACGCAATTCCCGCCCAAGCGGCCTGAACCCCCCTGAACCCCCCTGAACCCCTATCCGCTGGCCTGGCCATCAGGCCCATGGGCATGGGGCCCTGACCCTGGCCTGGCCGAGGTGAGCCATCTGGGTCCTGATTCCCAGGCCAGCAAGCTGGGGCCCTCCCAGGCTTACCCGATCGCGAGCGGGTGCCCTCGTCACCCTGGAATCGCCTCCGCGATAACCCGGCTAACCGCCGCCCTGATCCTTGTACTCAACGCGTGCATGAGAGGATTGAAACGATAATGAAAAAACCCATCAAAGTGACCATCACCGGCGCCGCCGGTAACATTGGCTATGCCCTGGCCTTCCGTGTCGCCGCCGGCGATGTGTTCGGCCCCGATCAGCCCGTGATCCTGCGACTGATGGAACTGCCCATGACCATGGGACCCCTCGGTGGGGTCGGCATGGAGATGGAAGACTGCGCCTTTCCCCTGGTGCATGATGTCGTCCTGACGGACGACCCCAAGATTGGTTTCCGGGACACCAACTATGTCCTCCTGGTCGGCGCCAAGCCGCGGACCAAGGGCATGGAGCGTAAGGACCTGATCACCGAGAACGCCCGCATCTTCTCGACCCAGGGCCGGGCGATCAACGAGCATGCCGCCCGGGATGTGCGCGTCATGGTGGTCGGTAACCCCGCCAACACCAACGCCATGATTGCCGCCGCCAATGCCCCGGATCTGCCCAAGGAACGCTTTACGGCCATGGCGCGCCTGGACCATAACCGCGCCATCGGCATGCTGGCCAAGAAGACCAACCGCCTGGCTGCCGACGTCCGCCGCATGATCGTCTGGGGCAACCACTCCCCGACCATGCATCCGGACCTGACCCACTGCACCGTCGGTGGCACCCCGGCCCTGGATCTGGTGTCCCTGGATTGGGCCATCGACCACATGATCCCCACCGTCCAGCGTCGCGGCGCCGCTGTCATCGAGGCGCGCGGCGCCTCCTCGGCGGCCTCGGCGGCGGGTTCGGTGGTCGATCACGTGCGCGACTGGTTCCTCGGCACCCCCGAGGATGACTGGGTAAGCATGTCGGTCCACTCGGATGGCAGCTATGGCATCACCGAGGGTCTGGTCTACTCCTTCCCGGTGACCTGCAAGAAGGGCGACTACCAGATCGTCCAGGGCCTGGAGGTCACGGACTTCGGCAAGACCCGGATGAAGGTGACCGAGAAGGAACTGCTCGAGGAGCGCGAGGTAGTCGCGGACTTGCTTTAAGGGATTCAGCTAGTTGGGGGCGGGGATGCACGGAATCCATCGCCCCTGGGCACCCCTAAGCCCCCAGTGCCTCGACATAGAGCTCATCGTAATGCCGGGCGCTGGCTGACCAACTGAAGTCCTGGCCCATGCCGTTGAGGGCCAGGCGTCGCCACAGTTCGGGGCTGTCCCGAAAGACCTTCAGGCAGCGATCCATGGCCTGCCAGAGGCTGTCGGAACTGGCCTGGTCGAAGCAGAATCCCGTGGATTCACCGCGCTCGATACCCGCGAGACCGGCATCGATCACGGTGTCCGCGAGACCGCCGGTGCGGCGCACCAGGGGTACGGCCCCGTAACGCAGGCTGTAGAGCTGGTTCAGCCCACAGGGCTCGAACCGCGAGGGCATGAGAAAGGCATCGCTGCCGGCCTCGACGCGGTGGGCGCGGTCTTCGTCATAGCCGATGAAGATGCCTACCCGATCCGGGTGGGCGCGGGCGGCGGCGAGCAAGGCATTCTCCGTCGCCTTCTCCCCGGAACCCTGGAGAATGAACTGGGTATTGGGGTGCGCCAGCAGGCGCGGCAGTATGCCCAGGATCAGGTCCGCCCCCTTCTGTTGCACCAGCCGCCCGATATGGCCGAAGACCAGTGCCTCCTCGTTGCGCGGCAGGCCGAATTCCCGTTGCAATGCCAGCTTGTTTTCCGCCTTGAGGCTGAAGGTGGCGCTGTCGTAGGGCTGGGCGATCTGGGTGTCCTCGGCCGGATTCCAGGCCCGGTAGTCGATACCGTTGAGAATGCCCGAGAAGCGTCGCCCCAGCCCCGTCAGGAGTCCATCCAGGCCGCAGCCGAATTCCCGCGTCCTGATCTCGCGCGCGTAAGTCGGGCTGACGGTATTGACCCGGTCGGAGAAGACGATTCCGCCCTTGATGAAGGACAGCTGCTTGTGAAATTCCAGGCTGTGAAGGGTCCAGAAGACCTCCGGCAGACGCAGCCGCTCGAAGGTGGCGCGGTCGAACAGCCCCTGGTAGGCCAGGTTATGGATGGTGAAGACGGTGGCGGGGCGATCCGGCTGACCGTGGAGCAGGGCGGGCACCAGGCCCGTCTGCCAGTCATTGCAGTGAATGAGCTCCGGGCGCCAGTCCAGCACCTGACAGCCCATGCCGATGCGGGCCACGACCTCGCAAAAGAGCATGAAGCGATCGGCGTTGTCACCCCAGTCCTTGCCGCTGGTGTCGGTGTAGGGGTTGCCCTCCCGGGCGAAGTGATCCGGGGCATCCACCAGGTAGGTCGGCAGTTCACTGTCCGGAAGGCGCCCGCCGAGGATACGCACGGTGCGCCCCGAGCCGGGGAGGCGTAAGTCGCCCAGGGTCCGGAGTTCACGCAACTGCTTCACGGCCCGGGGATAGGCGGGGATGATGAGACGCGCGTCATAGCCCAGTTCGCGTAGGGCGGCGGGCAAGGCCCCGGCGACATCGGCCAGGCCGCCGGTCTTGATCAGGGGATGGGCCTCGCTGCTGGCGAAGAGGAGGCGGCGCTGGTTTTCGGGCGTTGGCGCGGCTATGGCAAGGCGCTCCCATGATAGGCGGATTCGCCGAGGAGGGGTCGCCGGTTAGGCCCCCAACCTCGTTCTATCCGGCCAGTGCAACTACAAAGGCCGTCCTGTCAGCGTAAGGCAATCCGCCCTTCGATGATGCCAAGTGGTAATATTTGGCGTCCCTGTCCGCAAGCGAGACAAACTAGCACACATTGGCCCATGCGGTCATCGCGGCGCGAGCTTTTGGGAGCGTCTTTGGGCCCTCGCACGGCGGATCGGATCGCCCCTGCCGTCAAGGGGCGACCACCGCCAGTTTTCATCAGGAGTCCGCCGTCATGGCCTTAGTGAACGAGACCGCCCAGTGGAAGGCCCTCGAAGCGCACTGGAAGCAAATGTCCGCGGTTCGCATGAGCGATCTCTTCGCCTCCGATCCCGACCGCGCCAGGCGCCTGTCGTTGCGGGCGCCCAACCTCTTCGTCGATTTCTCCAAGAACATCGCCACCGAGGAGACCCTGCGTCTCCTGCTCGATCTTGCCAGAGCCGTGGATCTGAGTGGCTGGATTCGCAAGATGTTCCGGGGCGACCACATCAATAACACGGAGAATCGCGCCGTCCTGCATGTCGCCCTGCGCAATCGCTCCAACCGCCCGGTCATGGTCGATGGCGAGGACGTCATGCCGGCCATCAACGCGGAACTGGAAAAGATTGACCTCTTTGTCACCGGGGTCCGCAGTGGCGATTGGCACGGCTTTACCGGCAAACCCATCCGCGACGTGGTCAACATCGGCATCGGGGGCTCCAACCTGGGGCCCCTCATGGTGTGCGAGGCCCTGCGTCACTACCAGACCAACGACCTGCGGGTCCACTTCGTGTCCAACGTGGATGGCACCCATCTGAGCGAGACCCTGCGCGACCTGGAGGCGGACCAGACGCTCTTTATCATCGCCTCCAAGACCTTCACCACCCAGGAGACCATGACCAATGCCCGTAGCGCCCGGGATTGGCTGGTGACCCGGCTGGGGGAGGCGGCGGTCCGCGACCACTTTGTCGCCGTCTCCACCAATGCCGCCCAGGTGGCTGAATTTGGTATCGATACCCGCAACATGTTCCGCTTCTGGGACTGGGTTGGCGGCCGCTATTCCCTCTGGTCCGTCATCGGCGTCCCCATCGCCCTGGCGGTGGGCATGGACCGCTTTCGCCAGTTGCTGATGGGCGCCCATGAGATGGACGATCATTTCCAGTCGCGGGATCTCAAGGATAACGTACCCGTCATCCTGGCCCTCCTCGGGGTCTGGTACGCCAACTTTGCCGGGGCCCGGACCCATGCGGTGCTGCCCTACGACCAGTACCTCAAGTACCTGCCGGCCTACCTGCAGCAGGCGGATATGGAGAGCAACGGCAAGGGCGTGACCCGTGATGGCGTGGCGGTCGAATACACCACCGGCCCCGTGGTCTGGGGCGAACCGGGCACGGATGGCCAGCACGCCTTCTTCCAGCTCATCCACCAGGGTACCCAGATGATCCCGGCGGACTTCATCGCCGCCATCAAGAGCCACAACCCCCTGGGGGATCATCAAACCCAACTGATGGCAAACTTTTTTGCCCAGACCGAGGCCCTGATGCGGGGCCGGACCTGCGAGGAGGCGCGGGCCGAGATGCTGACGGCGGGCATGGCGCCGGACCAGGTCGAGGCCCTGGCCCCGCACCGTAGCTTCCCCGGCAATCGGCCGACCAATACGATCCTGGTCGAGAAGCTCACCCCCCGGGCATTGGGTGCCCTGATCGCCCTCTACGAGCACCGCATCTTCGTTCAGGGCATCATCTGGGGCCTCAACTCCTTCGATCAGTGGGGGGTCGAGTTGGGCAAGCAACTGGCGGGGGTCATCTTGGGCGAACTGGAGCGGAGCGAGGTGGGCGCCGATCACGACGCCTCCACCGCAGCCCTCCTCGAGTACTACCTGCGCCACCGGACCTGATGCCATGTTTGCCGAGGGCCAGGACCCGCCGGCTGGCCGCGCGGAGGACTTACGGCTGCGCGCCAAACTCATTGGCGAGACGGCGACCGCCCCCTGGCGCGAGTTGCAGCGCTTCTTTGCCCAGGGAGCGGTGGTAGCCGTGGCGCCGGGTCTCGACCTCGTCGAGGTCGGCCTGGCCATGTCCCGGGATCGGGCCGCCCTCTTCCAGGACTGGCTGGCGGTTGGCCAGGTCGCCCTGGCCACGGATGGGCAGGCCAAGGCCTGGCTCGCCGCCGATGCCCACCTCTGGACCCTGGTCGTCAAGCCCTGGATTCTGGTCCAGGAGCTTGGCCCGACGAGTTCCGGGATGCCGGCGGGGCGCGGGTCCGGGTCCTTCGCGCCATGAGGCGCACCGCAGCCTTCCCCACTTGTCGGGACTGGCCGCGGCATCCGGATAATTGACGCCTCGGGCTTGATCTCTACCCTCGCTTGGCCCCACCTCTGGGGGTCAATCAGACTCCAGCCCGCGACCCGGCCAAGATATTATGGAATCCCACCCGCTCCCGACCGACATTCAGCTCCACCAGCAGTCACGCCTGCTGGAAATCACCTATGACGATGGGGCCCGGTTTTTGCTGCCCGTCGAGTATCTGCGCGTTTATTCACCCTCGGCGGAGGTGCGCGGTCATTCCCCGGACGAGGCTGTTCTCCAGTTTGGCAAGGAGGGGGTCAATATCCGGGACCTGCAACAGATCGGCCGCTATGCCCTGAAAATTTTTTTTGACGATGGTCACAAGTCCGGGCTCTACGACTGGGGCTATCTCTACAAACTTGGCCGCGCCTGGCAGCCCCTCTGGCTGGATTACCTGGGCCGCCTGCGGGACGCCGGCCGCGAGCGCCTGGGGCCGGACCCCTTTGAGATGCTCAAGGCCGAGGGCAAGCGGCCCTCGAAATTGCCGGCCCCCTGATCCGTCTTGGGGGTCCCCTCCCCGAGGAGCCCATCCTGTGAATCAGAACCCGGGTTCAGACTGCCGAGCCGCTGGCCCACCCGCAGGGGGGCTCCGGGCGCCAGACCCGCTGCCCAGGCCACCGCCCCCGGGGGGAAGAGGAGGATGACGGTGGAGCCCATGTTGAAACGACCCATCTCGGCGCCCTGGGCCAGCTTCACGGCCGCGCCCTCGTCGTAACGGCGCCGGGGCGGGGTGCCGCGGGCGGGGGTCACCTCGCCGGCCCAGACCGTCTCTATGCCGCCGACAAAGATGGCGCCGACCAGAATGACCGCGAAGGGTCCCGCCTCGCCCTCGAACAGGCAAACGACCCGTTCGTTGCTGGCGAAGAGGCGCGGCACCAGGCTGGCGGTGGCCCGGTTGACGCTGAAGAGGCGACCGGGGACGTGGATCATCTCTCGCAGCCGTCCCGCCGCCGGCATGTGGACCCGGTGATAGTCGCGGGGCGACAGATAGATGGTCGCGAAGCTGCCGCCCAGGAAGCGTTTCGCCCAGTCGGGGTCAACCACCAGGTCCTCCAAGGCGTAATCCAGCCCCTTGGCCTGGAAGAGGCGGCCCGCCTCGATGGCGCCCAACTGGCTCAGGCCCCCGTCCGCCGGGCAGGCCAGGGCCTGGGGTCCCTCGGGCTGGGGGCGCGCCGACCGCCGCAGGGCGCGGGTGAAAAAGGCATTGAAGCTGGTATAGGCCGCCAGGTTCGGCTCCAGGGTCTCGGTCATATCGACCTGGTAGTGGCGGACGAAGACCCGGATCATGGGCGCGCTCAGGGGGCGCCAGCGAACGCGGGCCAGGCGATACATGAGGGCCGAGAGCAGGTGCTGGGGCAGCAGGTACTGCAAGCCCACGAAGAGCCGGTCGGACCAGGTGGGCGATAATTCATTCATGGGAGAGGTTCTCCAGTGCGTCCAGGGGCCATGCGGCCAGGAGGGTCAAGTCAGCGGCCACCGCTTGGGCGGCCTGGCTGGCGGGGAAGAAGGCCAGTACCTTGGCGTTCGGGGCGATGAGGTAGAGGGTGGCGCGGCTGTCCCGTTCCGGGTAGGGCGGTTCGCCGAGCAGCTTCGCCAGTTGACTCAGGTCCCCGGCCTCCCCCGACACCAGGCGCAGGGCGGGGGACAGGCGGACGAAGTCCCGCGCCAGATCGGCCGGTTGGCTGGAGGCGGCGAGGACCAGCCAGGGACGCTGGCGCGGTTCGACCTGGGTCCCCAGGCGGTGGTAAACGTCCAGCAGGCGCTGGATGGCCAATTGGCCCCGGGGCTGGGCCAGGTCGCCAAAGGCGAGCAAGGTCCAGTGGTCGGCGAGCTGGTCCCGGCCAAAGGGCTGCCCCTCGGTATCCACCAGGGCAAAGGCGGGCAGGGGCATGGCCGGCGCCAGGAGCACCCCCTCGATGGCGGGGGGTTGGCTGAAGTGCCGCTGGTTGCCCCACTGGTAGCCGAGGATGAAGATCCCGATGGCACAGGCCATGAGCAGGAGGCGGACCAGGGCCCCGCGCGGGCCGCGCCGCCTCCGGGGTACCTGGGTTTGCGGTACGGATTCAGACATGGTGAGAGGGGTGCATCCTGGGGGTGATGGGCAGGGGATGGACGGAATTGGGACTGGCGGTTGCCAAGCTGGCAAAATACTAACTCAATTTGGCGTCGGCCAGGCGCCTGGCCACTATCGGGGTTGACGATGAGCGATAAAATCGACAGGACGGACGAGGAATGGCGGGCCCGCTTGAGCCCGGACCAATATCGGATCTGCCGCGAAAAGGGCACCGAGCGGGCCTTTACCGGCCAGCATTACGCCAACAAGGCCGCCGGCATCTACCACTGTGCCGGCTGTGGTGCCGCGCTGTTCGACGCCCGGCATAAATACGACTCCGGCAGTGGCTGGCCCAGCTTTTGGCAGCCCCTGGCCAGCGCCCCGGTGGCCAGCGAGCGGGATATGAGCCTGGGCATGGCGCGGGTCGAGGTCCATTGCGACCGCTGTGGCTCGCACCTGGGCCATGTCTTCGAGGACGGGCCAGAGCCCACGGGTCTGCGTTACTGTATCAACTCCGCCTCCCTCGACTTCGAGCCGGCCGGCGATCAGGCCGACGACCCCCCGGGCACCCCGTCTTGAGGCCCGACCTGCTCGCGGACCCCAGCCCCCTTCGGCTCCGCACCCCGCTGGCGGCCCTCCTGGCCGCGGCGGTCGGCGCCCTGGCGGTACTGGCCTTCCCGCCCTTTGGCCTGGCCCCTGCGCTGGTGGTGGCACTGGCGGTGCTGCTGGGCCTGCTGGTGGGCCGGGGGCCCCGGGAGGGCCTGCTCATCGGCTGGGCCTTTGGTATCGGCCTGCTGGGGGTGGGCGTCTTCTGGATCCGCATCAGCCTGGACGAGTTTGGCAACATGGGGACCTGGCTGGCCCATGCCCTGACCCTGCTCTTCATCCTGGCCATGGCCCTCTATCACGGCCTCCTCGGTGCCCTCACCGCCTGGCTATGCCCTCCGCGCCCGGCCCCCACCGAGGACCCGGCCGCCCCGCGACCCGCAACCCGCGACTGGGCCGGTCCCCTCCTGGCCTTTCCCGCCCTCTGGGTCCTGCTGGAGTGGCTGCGGGGCTGGTTCTTGACCGGCTTTCCCTGGCTCAATGCCGGCGACACCCAGGTGGATGGCCCCCTGGCGGGTTTTGTCCCAGTCCTCGGGGTCTATGGGGTCAGCCTGCTGATCGCCCTGTCCGCGGTGCTGCTCTGGGGCCTGGTGGCCGGGCGGGGCCGCGCCCGCCTGGTTGCCGCCCTCGCCCTCACCCTCCTCTGGCTCGCCGGCCTGGGTCTGGCGCGCCTGGAATGGACCCAGCCCGAGGGCGCGCCCATCCGCGCCGCCGTGCTCCAGGCCAACATTCCCCAGTCCCTCAAGTGGAACCAGGAATCTCTCTTTCCCACCCTGCGCGCCTATGTGGAGTTGACCCGCGAGGCCTTCGGTAACGATGTCATCGTCTGGCCGGAGACGGCCATCCCGGAATTTCTCGACCGGGTGCGCAAGCCCCTGCTGGAGCCCCTGGCCGCGGAGGCGCGCCAGGAGGGCGCCCAGCTCGTCATTGGCCTGCCGGTGCTGGATCACGAGCACCAGACCTACTACAACAGCCTCATCAGCCTGGGCAAGGGCGAGGAGGACCTCTACCAGAAACGCCACCTGGTCCCCTTCGGCGAGTTCATGCCATTGCGCTGCCCTCCTGGGGCCCCTGGCCAAGGCCTTCCAGGTACCCATGTCGGACTTCAGTTCTGGCGCGGCCGAGCGGCCTCTGCTCCAGGTTGGTCCCCATCGCGTCGGGGTCTCCATTTGCTACGAGGATGCCTTCGCCGCCGAGGTGGTCCAGGCCCTGCCGGACGCGGCCTACCTGATCAACGTCAGCAACGACGCTTGGTTTGGCGACTCCCTGGCGCCCCATCAGCATCTGGGCATCGCCCGCATGCGTGCCCTGGAGAATGGCCGCCCCCTGCTGCGCGCCACCAACACTGGCATCTCCGCCATCATCGATCACCGGGGCCAGGTCCAGGGTCGGGTGCCTGCCTTCGAGCGGGGCCTCTTCAGCGCCGAGATCCAACCCCGCGCCGGGCTCACCCCCTTCGCCCGCTTGGGCAACGGCCTGGCCATCGGCCTGGCCTGGGTTATGCTGGGATGGGCCCTGATCCGGCTGTTACCGACGAGGCGCCGGCCTTGATCCCCTGGTGGAGACTCGCGACATGAGCACCCTGATCCGGTTTTTCGTGGAACTCTGCCTCTTGCGCCGGGGGCCCCAGGACTTGCCAGGCTCCAGCGCCTTGCTGGGCCTGGTCCTGGCGGTGCATCTGGTCAGCGCCGTGCTGGTGGGCCTGGCGGCAGGTCTGACGGGCCCCATCGCCGTGGGCCAGGGGCTGGCGGATGCCCTCCTGACCCTGGGTCTGCTGTTACTGGCCCTGCGGGTCACGGATCGCCGGCCCCGGTTTCTGCAGGTCGCCACGGCCCTCTTTGGCGCCGGCGCCCTGCTGGGCCTTTTCGCCCTGGCGCCCCTGGGCCTGGTGGCGGGTGCCGAATCCCGGGGGGAGACCTCGCTGGCGGGGCTGCCGCTCCTCGTCCTGCTCTTCTGGAGCCTGCTGGTGACGGGACATATCCTGCGCCATGGCTTCGATCTGCGCCTCGGTCAGGGCGTCCTGATCGCGGTGGCCTACAACCTCCTGGCCTCGGCCCTCGTCAACAGCCTTTTTCCCGGTTCCTGACATGCACCTGCACATCCTCGGTATCTGCGGCACCTTCATGGGCGGCATCGCCCTCCTGGCGCGCGCCCTCGGCCACCGCGTCACCGGTTCCGACGCCAACGTCTATCCCCCCATGAGTACCCAACTGGAGGCGGCGGGCATTGGTCTCATGGAGGGTTACTCCGCCAGCCATCTCGATCCCGCGCCGGATCTGGTAGTGGTGGGCAATGCCATGAAGCGCGGCCTGCCGGTGGTCGAATACCTGCTCGACCGGGGCCTGCCCTATGTCTCGGGGCCGGAATGGCTCAAGGTGAATCTGCTGCGGGACCGTTGGGTCCTGGCGGTGGCCGGGACTCACGGCAAGACCACGGCCTCGAGCATGTTGGCCTGGGTGCTGGACTACGCCGGGCTCAACCCGGGCTTTCTCATCGGCGGCGTGCCCCGGGATTTCGGCCTCTCCGCCCGCCTGGGGGCAGCCCCCTTTTTTGTGGTGGAGGCGGACGAGTATGACACCGCCTTTTTCGACAAGCGCTCCAAGTTCGTCCACTACCTGCCGCGGACCCTCATCCTCAACAATCTGGAATTCGACCACGCCGACATCTTCGACGACCTGGCCATGATCCAGCGCCAGTTCCACCATCTGGTGCGCATCGTGCCGGGCAGCGGCCTCATCATCCACCCCCAGGGGGAGGCGGCCCTGGATCAGGTCCTGGCCATGGGCTGCTGGACCCCCCGGGAAGCAGTGGGGGTGGGCGGTGACTGGTCGGCGACCTTGCTAGCGCCGGATGGCTCGCGGTTCAGGGTGCATCACCAGGGGCGCGACAAGGGGGAGGTGAGCTGGAGTCAGACCGGTCACCACAATGTCGCCAACGCCCTGGCCGTCCTTGCCGCCGCCCGCCATGCCGGGGTGCCCCTGGCCCTGGGGCTGGAGGCCCTGGGGTGCTTCCAGGGCGTCAAGCGTCGCATGGAACTGCGTGGCGTGGCCCGGGGCATCCCCGTCTATGACGACTTTGCCCATCACCCCACCGCCATCGCCACCACCCTGGAGGGCCTGCGCCGCCATGCCGAGGCGGGAGGGGTGGGGGGGCGCATCCTCGCCGTCCTGGAACCACGCTCCAATACCATGCGCCTGGGCGTCCACAACGCCACCCTGGCCGCATCGCTGGAGGCAGCGGACCAGGTCTTTGTCTTGGCCCCGCCCGATCTCGGCTGGGATGCCGGCTCTGTCTTTGCGCCCCTGGGGGCACGGGCGGCGATTTACTCCCGGATCGAGGACATCGTCGCCGACGTCGCCCACCAGGGCCGGGCAGGGGACCAGGTACTGGTCATGAGCAATGGCGGCTTCCAGGGCATTCATGAGCGCCTGTTGGCGGCCCTCGATGCCGACCACTGAACCCGTAGGCCAACCCAGGGCCCGTCTTCCGCGCCCCTCGCGTTGGCGCCCTTGGCTGGTCAATATCGGCCTGGCGATCCTGATCCTGGGCGGGGTGCAGTGGTGGCAGGCCCGACCCCTCGCGAAGGGGGAGGCGCCACCCCTCGCAGGCCTGGATCAGACCGGGGTCTGGGTGGATCTGCGGGACTTAGGGGGCGAGCCGGTCCTGGTGCATTTTTGGGCGAGCTGGTGTCCGGTCTGTCGCGCTATGGACGGCTTTGTCGATGCCATTGCCCGGGATCATCGGGTGCTGACCGTCGCCCTGCAATCCGGGGAGGCGGGCGAGATTTTGTCCTACCTTGAGGCAGCGGACCTGGATTTTCCGGTGGTGTCAGATCCCGATGGGGGTATCGCCCGCCACTGGGGCGTGCGTGGGGTGCCCGCGAGCTTCGTGATCGACCCCGAGGGTCGTATCGCCTCGGCCACGGTCGGCCTTAGCACCGAGCCCGGACTCAGGTTGCGGCTCTGGGCGGCTAAGGGTGAGGAGGCTCCTCGCCGGTAACGCGGTGCGATCCTGGTCCCGTTCGCCCGTTCGCCCGTTCGCCCGTTCGCCCGTTCGCCCGCGCCCCTGCCGCGCCGCAGCCACGCCACTGCCGCGGCTTCGCCTCAATCCACCCCCTCCAACAGCCAGGGACCATCCGCCGCGGGTCGTTGCGGGTTCAGCGCCGCGAAGTCCGGCACGGAGGCGCTCAAGGCCTCGGTCGTGTCCTTGCCCGTCGCGGGGATGGCCAGCAGATTGAGGATGAGGCGCTTATGCTGGGTGGTGACATTCCCGACCCAGAGGGGCTGGCGGCCGTCGATGAGGTAGGGCGTGGCCCAAAGCCTCAGCACCCGGCGACCGTCCTCGCCGTCCTGCTTGATCAGGCCAAGATCCTCGTGATGGCCGTCATGGACGTGGGGGATGAGGGGCAGCTCCATCAGGGGCAGGGAGGGCGACAGGAGCCGAAGGGCATTTTCGAAGGACAGGGTATCGGCCGCCCGCCAACCCCGGGCCGCCAGGGCCTGGGTCAGTATCCGGGGATCACCGGCGTATTGCAGGTTCAGGGGTTGACCATTCATGCCCTGGATGTCCTCGCGCCATTGGGGGAGCGCGCGCCACTCCTGGGCCCGCCACTGGGGCGCGGAGAGACTGATGCTATCCCGTCTAGGCTGATAAAGGGCCAGGTCGGCGGCATGGAAACTCAGGCTGGCCCCGCCATAGGCCAGGACCAGGGCAGCGCTGGACAGGGCGGCCAGTCCATGCCAGGAGGGCGCCGGCCGGGTGTGGCGGCGGAAGGAGAGCCCGAGGGCGGCGATCCAGGCCAGGCCCAGGGCCAGACCGCCGATGACGTCCGTGAGCCAGTGAGCCCCCAGGTAGAGGCGCGAGATCGCCACCGCCGTAGCCAGCATGGCCGCGAGGGCGTAGGGGAGCCAGCGCCAGGCCTGGGGCATGGCGCCCGCCCCGGCCAGGCAGACGGCGAGAAAGCCGTAGGTAACGGTGGCGCGGAGCACGTGGCCGCTGGGAAAGGCCCAGCTGGTCAGCCCCGCGAGGCCAATATCCGGGCGCGGCACCTGGAGCAGCCACTTGAGGAGGGGCGGGGCCAGGAGACCGAAGGCAAGGGCGGCGATCCAGTAGCCCGCCTGCCGCCGTTGGCCCCGAGCCAGCAGCCAGACAAGGACGGCGATCCCCAGGGGCAGGATGACCGCCAGGTCCCCCAGACGGCTGGCGGCGACCATGAGGTGATTCGCGCCGGGGGTGTGCAGGCTCAGCGCCAGATTCAGCACCATCTGGTTGAGGCGCAGTTCCGGCGCCTCGGCGATGGCCAGTCCCATCATGAGCGCGAAGGCCAGGGCCCCCAACAGCAGGAGCCCGGCCAGACCCGCCAGGGCGCGGGCGTCGGGGTGATGGGGGTCGGCCAGGGCGCGGGCGATCTCGCCGAGGCGGGGATGGACATCCGCCCAGCCCAGCAGGGCCTGGACCCAGCGCCCGGCGCGGGGGCTGTAGAGCAGAAAGAGGCGATGCACGCCCCAGAAGACGAGCCACAGGGTCAGGATCAGGGCCAGGGCCAGGACGCCCAGCCGCGCCGTCGCCTCCGCCGCCAGCTCCAGCGAGGCACCCAGGACGATGCCGGGCACGATATAGGCCGGCGCCCAGGCGAGGGCGGAGAGGACGTTGGCGGCCAGGAAGCGCTTGGTGTCCATGCCCATCATGCCCGCCACCACCGGGATCACCGCCCGGACCGGCCCGACGAAGCGGCCGAAGGCCACGCTCTTGCCGCCGTACTGTTCGAAGAAGCGCTCCCCCCGAGCCAGGCTGTCCGGGTAGCGGGAGAAGGGCCAGATGAGGCGCAGCCGCTCCCGGTAATGATGCCCAAGCCAATAGCTGATGCCGTCCCCTACGATGGCCCCGCCCGCGGCCCAGGCCATCACGGGCCAGAAGCCGAGCACCCCGGCGGCAATCGGCGGTCCGGCCCCCACCATCATGACGGCGCCGGGTATGAACATGCCGATCACCGCCAGGGATTCGGTCATGGCTACCAGGAAGATGATCAGATAAGCCCAATGGGGATTAGCCGAGATCCAGGCCAGCATCTCCTGAATAAATTCCGTCATCAACAAGAGCCCTCTATGCTCGACCAACCCAGGCCATGGTGCCAACCGCCGGGAGATCCGGCCGTAACGATGGGGCTATCATGGCCCCGAGGATTTCCGGAAATCAACTGGCGCGAGCCGATCCGGAACTTCGGCGCGGCCTGACCCGTGGTCGGAGGGAAAGAAAAGGCGTTGCCCACCCGTGGCGGGTGCCGTCGGCAAGATGGAAGTTCCTTGAACGCCAGAACTGCGAGAGAATGTCGATCCTGCCTGTCAGGCTGGTCCCGGCAAGCGGGCACCCCAGGAAATTGGGGATGCCTCTGGGGGCATTATCCAATCAAGAGTTCTTATCCTGCAAGCAAAAACAAAAGGTTGGGCGCTGAATGCTGCTAATGATCGATAACTACGATTCCTTTACCTATAACCTGGTTCAGTATCTGGGGGAGCTGGGGGTCGAGGTACGGGTTTATCGTAACGACGAGATCGACCTGGCGGGCGTGGCGGCCTTGGCACCGGAGCGCATCGTGGTCTCCCCGGGGCCCTGCACCCCGATGGAGGCGGGTATATCGGTGCCGCTGATCCGCGAGTTCGCCGGGCGGGTGCCCATCCTGGGCGTTTGCCTGGGGCATCAGTCCATCGGCCATGCCTTTGGGGGCCAGGTCGTCAAGGCGCGCCAGGTCATGCACGGCAAGACCTCCCCCATCTATCATGCCGATACGGGGGTCTTTTCCGGGCTCGACCAGCCCTTCCAGGCCACGCGCTATCATTCCCTGGTGGTGGAGGCCGCAACCTTGCCTGTTTGCCTGGAGGTGACGGCCTGGACCCGTACCCCGGCGGGCGAGCGCGACGAGATCATGGGGTTGCGCCATCGCGAACTGCCGGTGCAGGGGGTGCAGTTCCATCCAGAATCCATTCTTACGCGGCAAGGCCATGAGTTGCTGCGCAATTTCCTGGAAGATCGGTAACTGCGGCGCGCCCGGCCCTGTCCTGGCCCCGCCTTGACCCTTGGTGATGGCCGCTCGGCCCCGTGACCGCGCGGCGACCACTCGCGACAACTTTAGGAGGATGACAGCCGTGGATATCAAGCAGGCGATCGCCAAGGTCATAGAGCGCCATGACCTGACGTACCCCGAGATGACCGCCGTCATGCAGCTCATCATGACCGGCGGGGCGACACCGGCGCAGATCGCCGGCTTCCTGGTGGCCCTGCGCATGAAGGGCGAGACGGTCACCGAGATCACCGCCGCCGCCGCCGTGATGCGGGCCCTGGCCACGCCGGTGGACCTGCACGACTTCGAGGACGCGGTGGACATCGTCGATGGCACCCTCGATCTGGAGAGGCCGCGCCAGGGCCCCGCCAGCCTGGGCCGGACCGTGGACATCGTCGGCACCGGCGGTGATGGCGCGGGTACCTTCAATGTCTCCACCGCCAGCATGTTCGTGGCGGCGGCGGCGGGCTGTCACGTGGCCAAACACGGCAACCGCTCGGTCTCCAGCCGGTCCGGCAGCGCCGACGTCCTGGAGGCGGCAGGCGTCCGGCTGGACCTGACCCCCGCCCAGGTCGCCCAGTGCGTGCGCGACTGCGGGGTCGGCTTCATGTTTGCCCCGGGCCATCATGGCGCTATGAAACACGCCATTGCCCCCCGCCGGGAGCTGGGGGTGCGGACCCTCTTCAATATTCTGGGGCCCTTGACCAACCCCGCGGGCGTACCCAACCAGGTCCTCGGCGTCTTCGGCGAGGAGCTGCTGATCCCCCTGGCGGAGGTCCTGCAACGCCTGGGCAGCCATCATGTCATGGTCGTTCATTCCCGCGATGGCCTGGACGAAATCAGCATTGGCGATAACACTGAGGTCGCCGAGCTCAAGGGTGGGGAGATCCTGCGCTTCACCCTGCGTCCCGAGGACTATGGCCTGGCGCGTACTCCTCTGGACGCCATCCGGGTGACGGGCCCCGCCGATAGCCTGATGCTGCTCAAGGCCGTCCTGGATGGCCAGCCCGGCCCGGCCCGGGATATCGTGCTCCTCAATGCCGGGGCGGCAATCTATGTGTCTGGTGTCACTGACAGCCTGGCGGAGGGGGTGCGCTGGGCGGGAGCGGCCATCGACAGCGGTGAGGCCCGCCACCGCTTCGAGCGGCTGGTGTCCCTGACCCAAGGTTTTGCCTAAGCCCCGGGTGGACGCGACAAGCATGGCCGAGATCCCGGACATCCTCAGGAAGATCATGGACCGCAAGGCGGTGGAGGTGGCCGAGCGCCGCCAGCGCCGGTCCCTACACAGCTTGGAGGCGGAGCTGGCTGGCGCCTCCCCCACCCGGGGCTTTGCCGCTGCACTGGTGGCCAAGGTGGACGCCGGGCTGCCGGCGGTGATTGCCGAGATCAAGAAGGCCTCGCCGAGTAAGGGCATACTGCGGGCGGATTTCCATCCGGCCGAGATTGCCCTGAGCTACGAGCGCGGCGGGGCGGCCTGTCTCTCGGTCCTCACCGACGTGGATTTTTTCCAGGGCTGTGACGACTACCTGCGGGAGGCCCGCGCCGCCTGCGCCCTGCCGGTCATCCGCAAGGACTTCATCCTGGACCCCTACCAGGTGCTGGAGGCCCGGGTCCTGGGGGCGGATTGCATCCTGCTGATCGCCGCCTGCCTGACCGATGCCCAGATGCGGGACCTGAACGCCCTGGCGCTGTCCCTGGGTCTGGATGTCCTGATCGAGGTCCACGACCGCGCGGAACTGGAGCGGGCCCTGCCCCTGCCCGGGCGGCTGATCGGCATCAACAACCGCGATCTGCGCAGCTTCCAGGTCAGTCTGGATACCACCCTGGGCCTGATCGACGCCATCCCGCCCGGGAGGCTCCTGGTCACCGAGAGCGGCATTCTCGACCGCGCCCACGTGGCCCGGATGCGCGCCCAAGGCGTCAATGCCTTCCTGGTCGGCGAGGCCTTCATGCGCGCGGACGACCCCGGGGCGGAATTGCGCCGCCTGTTCGCGGGGCCCTGAGGGGGCTGCTCGGCGGCGGTCAAGACCCGGTCTCGCCCGGCCGTCACGGCAAGAGGGGGGGGGGAGACGGAAAGCAACCGGGCGGGGCGGGCGCGGCCCTTCCACCCTCAATCCCAAGAGGCTGACATGAAAGCACGTGTTAAATGGCTGGATGGGGTGACCATGGTCGGGGAATCTCCCAGCGGCCATGCCCTGGTCATGGATGGTCCCCCGGATCATGGTGGCCGCAATCTGGGTCCCAGGCCCATGGAGTTGCTCCTGCTCGGTATGGGGGGCTGCACCGAGTTCGATGTCCTCTCCATCCTGCGCAAGGCGCGTCAGGAGGTGACCGGCTGCGAGGTGGAATTGGCAGCCGAACGGGCCGAGGAGGACCCCAAGGTCTTCACCCGCATCCATGTCCACTTCGTCCTGACCGGCAGGAATCTGAGCGAAAAACACGTCGAGCGGGCCATCGCCCTGAGCGCCGAGAAATATTGCTCCGCCTCCATCATGCTGGGGGCTACCGCCCTAATCACCCACGACTTCGAAATCCGCGCGGCCTGAGCGCCGAGCCCGTCCCCCTGGCGGGCGGTGCCGCCGCGGCCGATCATCCCTTACGCGGCCAAATTGTCAGCCGTCCTCCGGGCGGGCGGTGCTACCCTACCGGGTCTGAGGGCCGGGATTCCCCTCGGCTGGCCCCGGGCCGGCCCCGTCAAACCCAGTAAACCGTGCCGGTCATGACCTTGGCCGTCAGCTTCATGGCGAGCTTGACCGGGGCCGGCAATTCGACGCCGCCGGAGGCCTGGGCCAGTTCGGCATGGTGGATCTCGTCCGCCTTCATCTGCTGCAGGATGGCCCGGGTCCTGAGGTCGTCGGTCGGCACCTCGGCCAGGTGCCCGTCGAGATGGTTCTCCACCTGACGTTCCGTCTCCACCACGAAGCCGAGGCTCCACTTGTCCCCCGCCAGACCGGCGGCGGCGCCGATAGCCAGGGAGCTGACATACCAGAGGGGATTGAGCAGACTTTTTCGGTCCCCCAACTCCTTGATGCGGTGCTCGCACCAGTCCAGGTGATCGTTTTCCTCCTGGGCCGAGCGGGCCATGCTGGCGCGCGTCTCCGCCAGGCGGGCGGTAAGGGCCTGGCCCTGATAGAGGCCTTGGGCACAGACCTCCCCCGTGTGATTGATGCGCATCAGGCGCGCCACGTGGCGCCGTTCCCGCTCACCCAGTTCCGTATCCGGGAGACCGGCGGCCGGACTGGGGCGCTCCGTGACCTGAGGCGGCCCGAAGAGGGTGCGTAATCCCTGGTCGAGGCCCATCACAAATTGATCCAGAGGGGTGTAATCACGGTTTTTCATGGCGGCGATGGCGTCTCTCGGCAAGGGGTGCGCCATGGGCGGACCTTGGGCCCCGGCGGTTATGGACCATAGCCTACCGCATCCTGCCGGCCCGTGGGGGGCTGGCACCCGCCTCCGGCCTGGCGTGGGGTCCGGGTCGGCTGATACACGGGCGCCTTGCTTCCCCCCTCGGGCAGAGCGCCCCGATCAGGTAAATCGCATCTGACGGTCGATCAGTTCCACCGGGTGCAGCACCTCGACCTGTAAACCGGCCTCCTGGGCGCCCGCGGCCAGGTGGAGGGCGCAGCCGGTGTTGGTCGTGACCAGGATCGGGGCCTGGATGGCGGCCAGGCTGGCGATCTTGGGTGCCAGCAGGACGCGGGACAGGACGGGGCGTTGCAGGAGGTAGGTCCCGGCGGCGCCACAGCAAAAGGCGTTGTCGGGCAGTGGTACCAGGCTGATGCCGGGGATGCGGCGCAGCAGGGCGAAGGCCGCGTCTTCATCCCCCAGCCGGTTGCGTTGGGAACAGGGGACGTGGACCGCGACCCGTTGCGGCAAGGGGGCCAGATGCACCCTCGCGGGCCAGTCCCGGTCGGCCAACAAGCGGCAGAGGTCATGGGTGGCGCCGAGGGGCGGATGGCCGCGCAGTTCCGCCACGCAGGCGCTGGCGAGACCCACGGGTGTCAAGCCGGCAAAGGCCGCCGCGTTGCGCCTCAGCCGCTGGTCGGCCCCCTCGGGCAGGCCGTTGTGGCGGTGCAGGGCGCCGCAACAGGTCTGGTCATCCGGCACCTCGATCTCGAGGCCAAGGCCGCCCAAGACCCTCATGCTGGCCTCGATGGCCCCAGGCTGGGCGGCGCGGGCGATACAGCCGAGGAAAAGCCCGAAGCGGTCCCCCGTCGCGGGTCGCGCCGCTTGGGAGGCCGGCAGACGTGGTAGTCGCTCGAACTGGATGGCCAGGCGATGCAGGGCCGCCAGGATTGGCCAGCGGCGGATACCGCCCCAGGTCGCCAGGCGCGCCAGACCGGAGCCGCGATAGAGGCGTCCCCACCCGACGGCGAGGGTCGCACCGGCACTGCTGGCGAGGACCGTGAGCCAAGCGGCCTGCGGGATGCGCCGCCAGGCGGGGGCCAAGCGCCTGGTGGCCGCGCGGGCCTCGTCCATCAAGTCGCCGAAGGGAACCAGGGTGGGGCAAGCCCGCTCGCAGGCCAGGCATTCCAGGCAATTGTCCAGGTGATCGAGGAGGCGCGGCGAGGCGTCCAGGCCGCCCTCGGCCCAGCCCTGGATCAGGGCAATGCGCCCACGCGGGGACTCGGCCTCTTGGCGCGCCTCCCGATAGGTGGGGCAATGGGGCAGGCAGAGGCCGCAGCGAACGCAGCGGTCGGCGGTTTGGGACAGATGCCTGGCGATATCGGCTGGGTTCAAGGCGGGGTCTGGTGGCGAGGGTGAGATTGGCTGATGCTGGGCGTTTCCGGTTGCGGGCAGGTTGGCGTACCGCGGCGCGGGCTAGGGGGCGCCATGAGAGGTTCCTTCGCCGGCCGCTAATGGTAACCTGTTCGCCGGTTCAGGGTTCAGCCGGGGAGGCGAGGTCCATCATGTCCTACTACCGTTATCACGTCTTCATGTGTCTCAACCGTCGCGAGGACGGCAGTCAGTGTTGCGCCCAGTATGGCGCCGAGGATCTGCGCCATTACCTCAAGGGGCGGACCAAGGAACTCGGCATCGCCGGGGAGGGTGGCGTCCGGATCAACAGCGCGGGCTGTCTGGCGCGGTGCGACTCGGGCCCCGTGATCGTCGTCTATCCGGACGCGGTCTGGTATAGCTACGTCGATCGCGAGGACCTGGAGGAGATCCTGCAGCGCCACCTCATCGGCGGCCAGGTCGTCGAGCGCTTGCGGCTGCCGGGATGAGGGCCCGATTGTCGACCCCTGGCTCGCTCATTTAGAGCTGGGTTTCCGGGCCAGCCGGGCCCGGCTTCCTGATCAGTCATCTCGGCCCCTTGCCATCCGGGGCGGCGTCCTGTAACATCCGCCGTCTTTCTCGAACCGACCCTTTTCCAGGCCCTGGAGCAACGGACATGACGACTGTGAGTGCCAAGCCCGCGGAGGTCCGCCGCGAGTGGTACCTGATCGACGCCGAAGGCAAGACCCTCGGGCGTCTCGCCACCGAGTTGGCGCGCCGGCTGCGCGGCAAGCATAAGCCTTGCTACACCCCCCATGTGGACACCGGTGACTACCTCGTGGTCGTCAATGCCGAGAAGATCCGCGTGACGGGTAACAAACTCGCGGACAAGATGTATTACCACCACACCGGGTACATCGGCAACCTCAAGTCCATCAATCTTGGGAAGTTGCTGGCCAAGGCGCCGGAGCGGGTCATCAATCATGCCGTCAAGGGCATGATGCCGCGTGGGCCCCTGGGGCGCGCCATGCTCACCAAACTCCGTGTCTATGCGGGTCCCGAGCATGCGCATGCCGCTCAGCAGCCCAAGCCGCTCGACTTCTAAAGGATCAGGATTAGCCCATGTCGCAAATTCATTACGCCACCGGCCGCCGCAAAAGTTCCGCCGCGCGCGTCTATCTGAGCCTTGGCTCTGGCAAGATCACCGTTAACGACCGCCCGCTCGATACCTTTTTTGGCCGCGAGACCTCCCGCATGGTGGTACGTCAGCCCCTGGAGACGGTCTCCATGCTGAATCGGATCGATGTCAAGGTCAGCGTTACCGGCGGTGGCAACACCGGGCAGGCCGGCGCCATCCGTCACGGCATCGCCCGCGCCTTGGTCGATTTCGACGAGAACATGCGTCGTCCCCTGCGCCAAGCCGGCTTCCTCACCCGCGATGCCCGCGAGGTTGAGCGTAAAAAGGTGGGTCTGCGCAAGGCGCGTAAGCGTCCTCAGTACAGCAAGCGTTAAGTTTCAGCGACTGCCAAAGTGGGTTGCTCCTTATAAGAACAACCCCCCGCCGTCGCCCTTTGGGGGATCGTCTAGCGGCAGGACAGCGGACTCTGACTCCGTTAACCGAGGTTCAAATCCTCGTCCCCCAGCCAAACCCAGGCCCGCTCCTATAGTAGCGGGCCTTTTTGTGTCTGGGGTTCCAGGATTCTGGCCCCCCCTGTCCCGGGAGGCGCTGGTGGGCGCCGACGGACAAAAATGGGGTCGTGGCGTCCACGCAACGTCTCAAGGCGATTTTCCCCCCTCCGGGGCCCAACTTTCGGCCTCCACGATAAAAAAATTTCCCCTGTCGCGTCCTTCCGGGGCCTGCCCTGGGCCTGTCAACGAATATAATCTGGTATAAAAACAATAGACTAAGCGCTTGGTACCCGCGTCTTGTGCTAAAAACGCAACAGATGCCCGAACTGTATCTTTTTCGAAAAAACTGTTGCGCCCTGTCCCTCCGTGGTCTATCATTCTCCTCACACGCATAACGCGTATCGCTTTTCAGCAGTCAATACTGGCAAATCAGCAACAGTGGAGAACACCATGAACAAGAAACTCGTTACCCTGGCCGTCGCCGCCGCCCTGGCCGCGCCCGCCATCGCCTCTGCCGACGCTATCCTTTACGGCAAGTTGAATGTCGCCATCGATTACATGGATCAGGACCATACCATGAGTATGGGCAATGTCGTAAGTCTCCAGTCTTACGATGCTGCGTACCGGGGAACCCTTAGGGCCCTAACGGACCAGTATGGAAATGACCTTCTGACCGGCAAGATCACTCCGGTTGAGTTTCAGCGGATGCTGGTCCAAAGAATGGATGTCATAGGGTTTCCGTCCCCCCTTAAACCAGGCTTCGAGGGTTGGGGTCTGAGCGGCAACCAACGGCACCAGGGGTTTTACTTCCAACCCCTTCATTCCTTCCCCCCAGGGCCCGGCCAGCCGTATTGGTGTTAAGGGTTCCGAGGACCTTGGCAACGGTATCAAGGCGATCTACCAGGTTGAGTTCGGTATTTCCCTGACGGACACCCAGAATACGGCTGTCACTGGCAACGAGCCTATTACCATGCGTAATAGCTTTATCGGTCTGG
Source organism: uncultured Gammaproteobacteria bacterium (assembly GCA_963841065.1). Taxonomy (GTDB): domain Bacteria; phylum Pseudomonadota; class Gammaproteobacteria; order Chromatiales; family Chromatiaceae; genus M0108. Next base: position 120,110 of record CAWJBI010000042.1, read on the forward strand.
CCGGTAACTTCGGTACTGTCCTGGCTGGTCGTCACGACACCCCGCTGAAGATCTCCACGGGACCCCTGGACCTCTTCGCCGACACCATGGCTGACTACAACAACACGGTTGGCTTCCAGGATCTCCGCGCCGACAATGTCATTGCTTACATCAGCCCCAGCTTCTCGGGCTTTCAGTTCGCGGGTGCGGTGCATGCTGGCGGCGGTGCGACGGCCGTTGGTACCTTCAATGACGATGCCGACAGCATAGCGGAAGCTTATTCCCTGGCGGCCATCTATAAGAACGGCCCTTGGTATGCTGGTCTGGCCTACGAAAGCCTGGGCGAGGCGCTCGCTGGGTACACTGACGCACAGATCGACGCCCCTGGTTATAGTGGTTCCGCATGGAACAAGGTTCGCGTTGGCTTGGGCATTCTCGACTGGAACGGCTTCAGCCTGACCGGTATCTACGAGAACTGGGATGGTGGCTACTTCGTTGACGACGTTCAGAATGATCTCTGGCAGGTTCAAGCGGGCTATAACTTTGGCAACGTGGGCCTGAAAGCCATGTATGGCCAGGCGGAAGTGGATGGTTTGGCCGCTCCTTTCGATGGGTATGAATGGCAGACTTGGGCCGTTGGTGCTGACTACAACTTCAGCAAGCGTACCAAGGCCTTCATGCTTTATTCCGGTAATGACCAGGATGAGGTGGGCTTGGCCTACGGTAGATACGACGCGAACGGTGACATTTACGGCATTGGCGTGGAGAACTACAGCCTCGATTGGCAGGGCTTCCAGCTTGGCATGATGCACAGCTTCTAAGCCTGGCTTGATCCCATCGGGGTCAAAGAACGGGGCCTTCGGGCCCCGTTTTCCGTGGTGCTGAAAATGTCGGCTCTAAACCGGCTCTAGCCGCCGCGCCCCTGCCGCCGTTCCCAGAATCAAGACATCCGCCCCGCGCAGGGCAAAGAGGCCCACGGTGACCACGCCGGGGATGTTGTTGATGAGTTGCTCCAGTTCCCGGGGCTGATGGATGGCCAGGCCTTCCACATCCAGGATGACGTTACCATTGTCGGTCACCAGGCCCTGGCGCCAGACCGGGGTGCCTCCCAGCTTGATCAATTCCCGGGCGACGTAGCTCCGGGCCATGGGGATGACCTCCACCGGCAAGGGGAAGCGGCCCATGACCTCCACGAGTTTGCTCTCATCGGCGATGCAGACGAACTTGTCGCTGGCGGCGGCGACGATCTTTTCCCGCGTCAGGGCCCCGCCCCCGCCCTTGATTAGTTCGAGGCGATGGTTGGACTCGTCGGCGCCATCCACATAGAGGGACAGACCGCCGACCTCGTTGAGATCGAATACCCGGATGCCCAAGGCCTCCATGCGTTGGGTAGAGGCCTCGGAACTCGAGACGGCCCCCTCGATCCGTTCCTTGATCTTGGCCAGAAAGTCAATAAAGTGGTTGACGGTACTGCCGGTGCCCACGCCCACCAGGCCTCCCTGCACATAGTCGAGGGCGGCCTCGGCGGCCAGGCGTTTCATCTCGTCTTGGGTCATCATTTATTCTCCTCGTCTGCTTGTTGAAAACCTCGCCATGATAGCAAGTCCTCCCCAGGCCGTCGGCTTGCGGGTAAGATGGCAAGATGGCTGATAACTATATCGAACGGATCCTGCGGGCACGGGTCTATGACCTGGCCCGGGAGACACCCCTGACCAAGGCGGAGGGCCTGTCGCGGCGCCTGGGCAATCAGGTACTGCTGAAGCGCGAGGACTTGCAACCGGTCTTTTCCTTCAAGCTGCGCGGCGCCTATAACAAGCTGATCAACCTGGACAAAGAGACCCTGAACCGCGGTGTTATCGCCGCCTCGGCAGGCAATCATGCCCAGGGAGTCGCCATGGGCGCGGCGCGGCTAGGGGTCCAGGCCACCATCCTCATGCCCCGGACCACGCCCGCCATCAAGGTCCAGGCTGTGCGCGGCTTCGGTGCCAAGGCCGTGCTCCATGGCGATTCCTACGACGAGGCCTATGCCCAGGCGCTGATCTGGGCGGCAGAGCGCAACCTGGCCTTCATCCATCCCTTCGACGACCCGGATGTCATCGCCGGCCAGGGCACCATTGCCATGGAGATCCTGCGCCAGCACCCCCAGCCGCTCCATGCCGTCTATGTGCCCGTGGGCGGCGGGGGCCTGATCGCGGGGATAGCGGCCTACATCAAATACGTGCGGCCCGAGGTGAAGGTGATTGGGGTGGAGCCCGAGGATGCCCCGACCCTCCATAGCGCCCTGGCCGCCGGCCACCGGGTGGAATTGCCCCAGGTCGGGCTCTTCGCCGACGGCGTGGCGGTGCGGCTGATTGGAGAGGAGACCTTCCGCGTCGCCCGGGGGCGGGTGGATGAGGTGATTCTGGTGAGCACGGACGAGATCTGTGCCGCCATCAAGGATATTTTTGACGATACCCGCGGTATCGCCGAGCCCGCCGGGGCCCTGGCCCTGGCGGGGCTCAAGCGCCATGTCCAGGCGACGGGCATCCAGGGCCAGAACCTGGTGGCCATCGAGAGTGGGGCCAATATCAATTTCGACCGGTTACGCCATGTCGCCGAGCGCGCCGAACTCGGCGAGCGTCGGGAGGCCTTGCTGGCGGTGGAGATCCCGGAGCGGCCCGGCAGCTTCCTGGAATTCTGCCGCGCCCTGGGCAAGCGCCAGATCACCGAATTCAATTACCGCTATGCCGACCGGCGGCGGGCCCAGGTCTTCGTGGGCGTCGAGTTGGGGCGGGGCGACGAGGAGCGCAGGGAACTCCTCGCCCGGCTGGGGGATAAGGGTTTTGGGGTGGTGGACATGACGGAGAACGAGACCGCCAAGCTCCACATCCGTTTCATGGTCGGCGGTCACGCTCAGGGCCTCGCCGACGAGATGCTGGTGCGCTTTGAATTTCCCGAGCGCCCCGGTGCCCTGCTGAATTTTCTGACCGGGCTGGGGCGGCGCTGGAATATCAGCCTCTTTCATTACCGCAATCATGGCGCCGCCTACGGGCGGGTGCTGATGGGGTTGCAGGTTGCCTCCCCGGAACGTCCCGAACTCCTCCAGCGGCTGGATGGCCTGGGCTATCGCTACTGGGACGAGACGGACAACCCCGCCTGCCGTATCTTCGCGGGGGCCAGCGGGGGCGGGAACTAATGCCAGGCGTAGATTCGCCTCTCCGTCACGACCATGTCCAGCCGGATGTCCCAGGGGCGGACCTCAAGCCGTTCGACCCGCTGGCATTCGTGAGCCAAGCCAACGAGGAGGGGACGGCGCCAGTGGGTACGGCTGCTCAGGTAGGCGAGCGTCTGATCATAGTAGCCGCCCCCCATGCCGAGGCGGTTGCAGTCGGCGTCAAAGCCGACCAGGGGGAGGAGGAGCAGGTCGAGGGCCCAGGGGGGACGAATCCGGCCGTTGCGCAGGCTGGGCTCGGGGATGCCGTAGCGGTTGGCCTGCAAGGGGTCGCCGGCGGCATGGCGCACAAACCAGAGTTTGCGCCTGGGGTGGGGCCTGAGCACCGGTAGGAGACAGGGTTTGTGACGGGCCTGGGCTAATTTCAGCAAGGGGCGCGGGTCGATTTCGCCATCGGCGGCCCAGTAGCCGCCTATTTTCCGGGCGCGCAAAAAAACTGGGTGCCTGCCCAAGATCAGGGCAAGTTGTTGAGCGTGCTGCCTCTGGGTGGCGGATGAGAGGCGAAGGCGCTCGGCTCGCAACCGCCGTCGCAATTCCGGAATGGCGATCATTATGAAGGAGTAAAAGGGGGACATTCCCCACCTGTGCCGCCAAGACCTTTGTTCTTGAACCGGTAGGTTCAAGTGGGGACAGTCGGCTTTGCTTCAGGCTTCCCGCTCGAGGCGGACATGCACAACGGCTCTGCGGTCATGCCCCCAGGGTAATGAATAGGCTCAAGAAAATACCCAGGCCATCTTCGAACACCGCAGGGAATGTCTAACTGCAAGGCTATACGCTTTCTGACTCCAGGTCTAGCCCCCTTTGCGTATCCAGAGTGCCGGCCAGGCGCTGCTGCATGATCTGCAGCCGGCTCGTGTCGGCGTTGGCCCCGGGAACGGCCTGATGCTGACGAAACTGGATCAATTCGTGAGCAATATTGAGGGCGGCCATGACGGCAATGCGGTCGGGGCCCACGATGCGACCCGACTGGCGCATCTCGCGCATGCGACGATCCACCAGGCGCGCGGATTCCAGCAGCCCTTCCTCCTCCTGGGGGCTACAGGCGACCCGATATTCCTTGTCGAGGATGCGCACCGTGACCGGGACTTGTTCTTGTTTCACAAATCTTCCTCCATGGTTTTGAGGCGAGAGATTATGGACTCGACCTTGCTGCGGGCGAGTTCCGTCTTCTCGACGAGTTGGGCGCGATCTTCCCCCAGGGTGACCTGACGGGCACGCAGCCAGGTATTTTCCTCGCGCAAGCGGTTGCAGATCTGAATGAGTTCATCCACTTGCCGTTCAAGGGTTTTGATATCGAAATGGCTCACGGTTTAGCTTCCGGGATGGGATCGGCGCACTATAAAAGGCTCAACCGCCAGGGTCAATCGGGCATCCGTCCATAGAACCCCCTGCTCCGATCCCGGCCAGATGCTGGTCGGGTCATGTTATGATGCACTGGCCTGCACCATTAGCCCTAATCGCCGCCATCCCCATGTCCGCAACCTCGGATTACGCCTATAGCGAGCTTGTCCAGGGCCTCGAGGAATCGACCCTGAACGCCTCCCCCGCCGAGGCGCACGGCCTGTTATGTGGCCTCCTTTGCGCCGGGACGCCCGAGGCCGAGGTCCTCTGGGGAAGCGAACTTTTTGCCCAGGGCGAGAAGGGTCCCCGGCCGGTGGATCTCCCGCCCCAGTTGCGGACCCTGGCGGCGTTGGCTCGCGCCGAGATCGAGGGCGAGGATCTGGCCCTGACCCTGGTGTTGCCGGATGAGGAATGCTCCCTGCGCGAGCGGGCCGAGGGCCTCTACGACTGGGCTCGGGGCTTCATTCTCGGCCTGGGCCTGGCGGGCCTCAAGGCCGAGGAGCTGTCGGACCAGGCCCGCGAGATCCTCGGCGACCTGATGGAGATCACCCGCATGGATCTGGAAGGCCTGGAGGGGAGCGTGGACGGGAACGAAGAAGAGAGCGCCCTGATGGAGCTGCATGAGTTCCTCTGGGTCGCCGCCCGCCTGCTCCATGAAGAAACCGGACGCGCAAGGGGCTGAAGCCATGGCTAGCGAGAAGTCTGCCGCCCAGGCGACGGCCGAGTCACCGGCCATGGCGCCCCTTATCCCCCCGGCGGAATATCAGCGCCGTCGACGTCGCCTGCTTGCCGCCATCGGCCGGGAAGGGGTGGCCATCCTGACCACGGCCCCGGAGCAGGTGCGTAACGGTCACACCCATTACCCCTATCGCCAGGCCAGCGATTTTACCTATTTGACCGGCTTTCCCGAGCCCGAGGCCCTCCTGGCCCTGATCCCCGGCCGCAAGGAGGGCGAGGTGGTGCTCTTTTGCCGGCCCCGCGACCCGGAGAAGGAGGTCTGGGAGGGTGCCCGGGCCGGGGTCGAGGGTGCCATCGAGTATCTACGGAGCCGATCAGGCCCATCCTATCGCCGCCCTGGACGAGGAGCTGCCCAGGCTGATCGCGGATCGCGACCAGCTCCACTATCCCCTGGCCCGAGACGCCGACCTGGATCTCAAGGTCATGGGCTGGATCCAGCAGTTGCGGGCCCAGGCGCGCGCCGGGGTGAGCGCCCCGCGGGCCCTGGTCAGTCTCGAGGCCCTGCTCCACGAGCAGCGCCTCATCAAGGACAAGACCGAGATCAAGACTCATGCGCCGCGCCGCGCGGGTCTCCGCCGCGGCCCACCGCCGGGTGATGCGCTTCTGCCAGCCGGGGCGCTGGGAATTCGAGCTGGAGGCCGAATTCACCCACGCCTGCGCCGAGGGCGGTGCTCGCTTCCAGGCCTACTCGCCCATCGTCGGCGGCGGCGCCAACGCCTGCGTCCTCCACTATGGCGGACAACGCCGAGCGCCTGCGGGACGGGGACCTGGTACTGATCGATGCCGGCGGCGAGACTGGACGGCTATGCCTCGGACATTACCCGCACCTATCCCGGTCAATGGTCGCTTCAGCCCGCCGCAACGGGAGCTTTACGAACTGGTCCTGGCCGCCCAGGCGGCGGCCATCGCCAAGGTGGTGCCCGGCAATCGCTGGATCGAGCCCCACGAGGCCGCCGTCAAGACCCTGACGCGGGGCCTGGTGGATCTGGGCCTACTGGCGGGGGGGCGCAAGGCGGTGCCCAAGCTCATCCGCGAGCGAGGCCTACAAGCCCTACTTCATGCACCGGACCGGCCACTGGCTGGGCATGGACGTGCATGACGTCGGCGATTACAAGCGCGATGGCGACTGGCGGCGCTTCGAGCCCGGCATGGCCCTGACGGTGGAGCCCGGGCTCTATGTCGCCCCGACCCGCCAAGGAGGCGCCCAAGCGCTTCCGGGGCATCGGCATCCGCATCGAGGACGACCTGGTGGTGACGGCGGAGGGCCACGAGGTCCTGTCCCGCGATGCCCCCAAATCGGTGGCGGAGATCGAGGCCTGGATGGGCGGTTAGGCCCGGCTCGACTCAGGCCTGGGTAAGGAAGGCGATCGGTAAGCGAGATGTCAGCGACAAAATACGATCTGATCATCGTCGGCGGTGGGCTCGTGGGGGGCAGTCTGGCCTGCGCCCTGGGGCGGGCCGGCCTGCGGGTGGCCCTGGTGGAGGCCGCTGGCCACCGCCGCCCGGAGCCAGCCCAGCTATGACGAGCGGGTCCTGGCCCTGTCCTGGGGCAGCCGACGCATCCTGGAGGCCATGGGCCTGTGGGGTGACCTGGCCCCGGGCGCCGAGCCCATTCATCGCGTCCACGTCTCGGATCGGGGCCACTTCGGCTTTGCCCACCTGGACGCGGCCGAGGAGGGGGTCCCGGCCCTGGGTTACGTGGCCCCGGCCCGCCTCATCGCCCAGGCCATCCAGAGCCCGGATGGATGGCGTCGACGGTCTTCTGCCCGGCCCGCTTGCTGGGCTTTCATCTCCAGGAGGACCGCGTCGAGGTGGAGGTGGCGAGTGGCGGCGAATCCCAGCTCCTGAGCGCCGCCTTGCTGGTGGCGGCGGACGGCGGCGATTCCGCCATCCGCCAGCGCCTGGGATTCGAGGCCCTGGAGCGCGGCTATGGCCATGACGCCATCATCACCACCGTCACCCCGGACCGGCCCCAGCCCGGCGTCGCCTTCGAGCGCTTCACGGACACGGGCCCCCTGGCCCTGCTGCCCATGACCGAAGGGCCGCTATTCCGTGGTCTGGACCGCCCGGGAGACCGAGACGGCGGCCATTCTCGGGCTGGATGACCGGGCCTTTCTCGACCGCCTCCAGGCCCGCTTTGGCTACCGGCTCGGCGGCCTCGCCCGCCCCGGGCGGCGGTTGGCCTACCCCCTCAAGTTGCTGCTGACCCGTAATCCGGTGCGCCAGCGCCTGGTCCTCATCGGCAATGCCGCCCACACCCTGCACCCGGTGGCGGGCCAGGGCCTCAATCTCGGCCTGCGCGACCTGGCGGCCCTGGCGCAGATCGTCACCGACCGGGTGCGCGCCGGCGCCGATCCCGGCGCCCCGGAGGCCCTGGAGGCCTACCGGCGCTTGCGGGGCGACGACCAGGACCGGACGGGCCTGGCGACGGATTTTCTGGCCCATCTCTTCGTCAACCCCTGGGCCGCCCCTGCGCCTGGGGCGTGACCTGGGGCTGCTGGCCCTGGATCTGTTGCCCGGGGCGCGCCATGGCCTCGCCCAGCGATTCATGGGCACCGCCGGGCATCTGCCCCGGCTGGCCCGAGGTCTGCCCCTATGAAAACCCCGGATCTCGAATGTGATCTCCTTGTGGTCGGGGGTGGCATGGTGGGCGCGGCCCTGGCCGCGGCCTGTTCCGGCCAGGGCCTGACGATCGCCGTCGTGGAGGCGCGGGAGCCCTGCCGCGACTGGCCACCGGGGGAGCTGGACCTGCGTGTCTCGGCCCTGAGCCGCGCCAGTCAGCGCCTCCTGGCGCGCCTGGGCAGGCCCGACGGTCTGGGAGCGCATCCAGGAACTGGGCGTCAGCCCCTATCGGGAGATGCGGGTCTGGGACGCCGTGGGCGGCGCCAGCATCCATTTCGACAGCGCCGACCTCGGCGAGCCGGACCTGGGCCACATCGTGGAGAATCGCGTCACCCAGCTCGCCCTCTGGGAGCGGTTGGAGGCGGCGCCGGATATCCGGCTGCTCTGCCCCGCTCGCGGCCTCCGTCTGATCCTGACCCCGGACCGGGCCCTGCTCGATCTGACCGACGGCCGTCGCGTCGCCGCCCGCCTGCTGGTGGGCGCGGACGGGCGCGACTCCTGGGTGCGCGCTCAGGCGGGCATCACGACCTCGGGCTGGGATTACGACCAACAGGCCATCGTCGCCAATGTCCGGGTCACCGAGCCCCATGGCGAGACGGCCTGGCAACGCTTCCTGCCCACCGGGCCCCTGGCCTTTCTGCCCCTGGCGCGATGGGCGCTGCTCCATCGTCTGGTCGGCGACCGAGGTGCGGGCGCGACAACTGATGGCCCTCGACGATAGCGCCTTCCTGGCGGAGCTGGAGACGGCCTTCGAGGGGCGGTTGGGTGCCGTCACCGCCATTGGCCGCCGCGCGGCCTTCCCCCTGCGCCTCCAGCACGCGGATCAGTATGTCAGGCCCCGCCTCGCCCTCATCGGCGACGCCGCCCATGCCATTCATCCCCTGGCGGGCCAGGGCGTGAATCTCGGCTTTCTGGATGCCGCCCAACTGGCGGACAATCTCGCCGAGGCCCTGGCCAAGGGCCGGGATATCGGCGGTCTCTGGACCCTGCGCCGCTATGAACGCGCCCGCCGGGGCGAGAATATGCGCATGCTGGGGGTCATGGACGGCCTTCAAGCGGCTCTTCGGCAACCGCAACCCCCTGCTGGTGGCGGCCCGCAGCGTGGGCCTGGCCGTCGCCGACCGCTCGCCGGCCCTCAAGCGGGCCTTCATCGAGCAGGCCCTGGGCCTGGGGGAGGATTTGCCGCGGTTGGCGCGGCGCTGACCGCGGAGGCTGGCATGATCAGGAGATTCCATTCCGGCATCCAAGTTTTGGATTGGGAGCCCTGGCCCGCTTCCGATAACCTTTGAACCCTGTGCCGGGACCGAGCCCCGGCTAAACATATCGATCACGGAAAACACGCTTATGGCCGAGATCCCCGACATCACCGAATCCGAACGCTGGATGGTCCAGACCACGCTGCGGGAACGGTATGGCCGCGAGATGGAGATCAAGATGGCGGATGCCGAGATCCGCCTCCATGCCTCGGACCGCGAGCTGACCTCCTGTCCGGTCATGTTCTGGAACACGGATGACGGCTGCAATTTCGTCATCTTTAAATCCGGTGATCGCCGCTACCGATGCCAGTTTTTCTACCGGGTCCACCAGCAGATGGGGACGGGGGTGGACGAGTACGATGACCTGTCCGAATGCGCCGTCTCCCTGCTCCAGGCCCAGGCGGATTATACCGCCGAGCAGCGGGGGGACCTGCCAGGCCAGTCGTCGCCCGGCCGCCGACGCTGACGCCAGCCCGGCGGGCTGCGCCTATAATTTTCATTGCCCCGCGTCGTGACGAAGGGCAAGTTCATAACGAGACGAGCAACAACGAGGGGAAATCATGACCGCGAAGAATGCCTTTTATGCCCAGTCCGGTGGCGTCACCGCCGTAATCAATGCCTCGGCCTGCGGGGTCATCGAGACGGCACGCCAGCACCCGGACAAGATCGCCAATGTTTATGCCGGCCGCAATGGCATTATCGGCGCCCTGACCGAGGATCTGATCGACACCGGCAAGGAGTCCGCCGCGCACATCGCCGCCCTGCGCCATACGCCCTCCGGCGGCTTCGGTTCCTGCCGCTACAAGCTCAAGAGCCTGGAGGCCAACAAGCGCGAGTACGATCGCCTGATCGAGGTCTTCAAGGCCCACGATATCGGCTACTTCTTCTATAACGGCGGCGGCGACTCCGCCGACACCTGCTACAAGGTCTCCCAACTCTCCGAGGCCCTGGGTTATCCGGTCCAGGCCATCCACGTCCCCAAGACCGTGGACAACGACCTGCCGATCACCGACAACTGCCCGGGCTTCGGCTCGGTGGCCAAGTACATCGCCACCTCCACCCTGGAGGCCTCCTTCGATGTGCGCTCCATGTGCGCCACCTCCACCAAGGTCTTCGTCATCGAGGTGATGGGGCGTCACGCGGGTTGGATCGCCGCCGCCGGTGCCTTGGTGGCGGATCAGGGCATGCCCGTCATCACCCTGTTCCCCGAGGTGGAGTTCGACCAGGATCGGTTCCTGGCGGCGGTCAAGGCCAAGGTCGAGCAGTACGGCTACTGCACCATCTGCGTCTCCGAGGGCTGCCATTGGCCGGACGGCCGCTTCCTGGCCGAGCAGGGGACCCGCGACGCCTTCGGTCACGCCCAGCTCGGTGGGGCCGCCCCAGTGGTGGCCAACATGATCAAGGAAGCCCTGGGCTACAAGTTCCATTGGGCGGTGGCGGACTATCTGCAGCGCGCCGCCCGCCACCTGGCCTCCAAGTCCGACGTGGAGCAGGCCTATGCCCTGGGCAAGGCGGGTGTCGAGTACGCCATCGCCGGCCACAGCGCCATCATGCCGACCGTGGTGCGCAAGTCCTCCTCGCCCTACGTCTGGGAGATCGGCATGGCGCCCCTGTCGGAGGTGGCGAACGTCGAGAAGTTCATGCCCAAGGACTTCATCAGCCGCGGATGGCTTTGGTATCACCGACAAGTGCCGTGACTACCTCTATCCCCTGATCCAGGGCGAGGACTATCCTCCCTACGAGAACGGCCTGCCCCAGTACGTCACCTTGGACAATGTGGCGGTGCCCAAGAAGCTGGCCCCCTTCAGCCTCTGAGCGTGCTGGCCAGGGGCGGATGCTCAGTGAACGCACTGCCCCTTCCCGATCGGGCCCTTAGCCGCAATGCCCATCCCTTTTGGAATGAAGGAACGACCATGACCCTTGACCGCGCCCGAGAGATCATTACCGAGCAAGTTATATTCGGTAGCGGTTACAATCGAAACGCTGTGCGGCTCCTGCTAGGCGAGGTCCAGCGCGAGCACGGGCAGCGAGCGGTGGACGGGCTGATTGGCGAGCTTGATCTGGGGCGGGCCTTCGGCCTGCGGCCCGGTACCGACTTTTCCGGTATCGGCCGCTAGAGCGGCTTTCGTTCGGTTTTGTTTGCGGTGTCGAGGAAACGCCAGCTCGCGCGTCTCGTGGGGGGTTGCCGCTCGGCTCTCGCGTAGCTGGTGCGAGAGGGCGCGGATGCCAGTATCATGCCCTGGCCGCGATCCTCCCCTGGTCATGGGGCTTACGGCTTGGTTCGGGTCCTGAGGTCATCGGTTTTCCCGATGTTTTTTGACGAATAAGAGGAGTAATTCAATATGTCTGCTGGCTCAATCTTTGCCCTCCTGTGCGCCTTGGTGGCGCTGGGATACGGCGTCTGGTCGGTGAAGTGGATCCTTGCGCTGCCAGATGGCAACGATCGGATGCGCGAGATCGCCGCGGCCGTTCAGGAGGGCGCCAAGGCGTACCTGAACCGCCAGTACATGACTATCGGTATTGTCGGTGTCGTGCTGTTCCTGATCATCGGCTATGCCCTGAACTGGCCCACCGCCATCGGCTTCGCTATTGGTGCCATACTCTCGGGGCTCACCGGCTTCATCGGCATGAACATCTCGGTGCGCGCCAACGTGCGTACCGCGGAGGCCGCTCGGGGCGGTATCGACGCCGCCCTGCAGGTGGCCTTCCGCGGCGGGGCCATCACCGGCCTGCTGGTGGTGGGTCTGGGCCTGCTTGGGGTGGCGGGCTACTACGCCGTGCTGACCGCCGGTATGGGCCTGATGCCCAAGGATGCCCTGGCCGCCTTGGTGGGCCTGGGCTTCGGCGGTTCGCTGATCTCCATCTTCGCCCGACTCGGCGGCGGCATCTTCACCAAGGGCGCGGACGTTGGCGCCGACCTGGTGGGCAAGGTCGAGGCCGGCATTCCGGAAGACGACCCACGCAACCCGGCGGTCATCGCCGACAACGTGGGCGACAACGTGGGCGACTGCGCCGGCATGGCCGCCGACCTGTTCGAGACCTACGCCGTCACCACCATCGCCACCATGTTGCTGGGCTACCTGCTGCTGGGGGGCGCTGAGAACGCCATCATCTATCCCCTGGTACTGGGGGGCATCTCCATCCTTGCCTCCGTGATCGGCACCTTCTTCGTCAAGCACGTGGAGGGCAAGAAGATCATGAACGCCCTGTACAAGGGCGTGATGGTCTCCGGGGTCATCGCCGCCATCGCCTTCCTGCCCGTCACCTGGAAGATGATGGGCGGCATCGCGGGTTACACCTGGCTCGGCATCTACGGCGCGGCCCTGATCGGCCTGGTGCTCACCGCCCTGATGGTCTTCATCACCGAGTATTACACCGCCACCGAGTACAGCCCGGTTCGCCATATCGCCGAGGCATCGACCACCGGCCATGGCACTAACATCATCGCCGGGCTGGGTGTCTCCATGAAGGCCACCGCCGCGCCGGTGCTGGCGGTCTGCGCCGCCATCTGGGGCGCCTACGAGCTGGCGGGCTGTATGGCATCGCGGTCGCGGCGACCTCCATGCTGTCCATGACCGGCATGGTGGTGGCCCTGGACGCCTACGGCCCCATTACGGACAACGCGGGCGGCATCGCCGAGATGGCCGGGCTACCCAAGGAGGTGCGCAATATCACCGACCCCCTGGACGCCGTGGGCAACACCACCAAGGCCGTGACCAAGGGCTACGCCATCGGCTCCGCGGGCCTCGCCGCCCTGGTGCTGTTCGCCGACTACACCCATGCGCTCGATGCTAAGGCGCGTCTCATCGATCCCGCCGCCGCGGCAATGACCTTCGACCTGTCCAATCACATGGTCATCATCGGCCTGTTCATCGGTGGTCTGGTCCCTTACCTGTTCGGCGCCATGGCGATGGAGGCGGTCGGCCGCGCGGCCGGCATCCGTGGTAGTGGAGGTGCGTCGCCAGTTCCGCGAGATGCAAGGGCATCATGGAGGGCACCGCCAAAGCCGGATTACTCCAGGGCGGTGGACATGCTGACCAAGGCGGCCATCAAGGAGATGATGATCCCCTCCCTGCTGCCCGTCCTGGTACCAGTGGTGGTCGGCCTGCTACTGGGGCCGCAGGCTCTCGGCGGCGTACTGTTCGGCACCATCGTCACCGGGCTCTTCGTCGCCATCTCCATGACCACTGGTGGTGGCGCCTGGGACAATGCCAAGAAGTACATCGAGGATGGCAACCTGGGTGGCAAGGGGTCCGAGGCGCACAAGGCGGCGGTCACTGGCGACACCGTCGGCGACCCCTACAAGGACACCGCCGGGCCCGCGATCAACCCGCTGATCAAGATCATCAACATCGTCGCCCTGATGATTGTGCCAATTCTGTAGCGCGCTCCTGGCGCCGGTCTCGCACCGGCGCCAAGGCCACCATCAAGGCCGTGCCCGGTTTGCGCCTGGCACCGCGCTGCAGGAAATTTCTGGGGTTGGCGTGGCTACGCTGGCCCCTTTTTTGTTGTTGGCGCCAAGGTGTGGCGCCCGCGGAGAATCAAACAAATGAACCTGGACAGAGTCAACTCGGGCGATCACGTCCCTAACGAGATCAACGTGGTCATCGAGATCCCGGCTCACTCGGACCCCGTCAAGTACGAGCTTGACAAGGAAACCGGCGCCATGTTCGTGGATCGTTTCATGAATACGGCCATGCACTACCCCTGCAACTACGGTTATGTGCCCCACACCCTGTCCAACGACGGCGATCCGGTGGACGTCCTGGTGTTGACGAACTATCCCCTGATCCCCGGTTCCGTCATCAAGTGCCGCCCGGTGGGCGTGCTCAAAATGACCGATGAGTCCGGCGACGACGCCAAGATCCTGGCCGTGCCCATCGACAAGGTGTCTCGCCAATACCGCTCCGTCCAGGACTTCCGCGATCTGCCCGAGGTCGTTCTCGATCAGATCTCCCACTTCTTTCAGCATTACAAGGACCTGGACGAGGGTAAGTGGGTGCGCATCGCCGGCTGGGGCGGCCCGGACGAGGCCAAGGCCGAGATCCTGGCCAGCGTCAAGATGTACGAGGACGCGCCCAAGAAGCCCAACTTCTAGGCCCGGCGCGCCTCTTCCCGAGGGAGCAGGCGCCCGGCGAGTCAGGGCCTCGGCCTATTCGTGCCTACTCCCGATCCTCTCTCGCCCATCACTTGTCATTCAGGCTGGAAGCCTTTCTCCATGAAAATCTGCCTCCTCTCGGATAGCCACGACCATATTCCCCTGCTGGACGCCGCCGTCGCCGAGGCCAAGGCCCTGGGGGCCGAGGCAGTGCTGCATTGTGGCGACCTGGTTGCCCCCAGTACCTTGCGCTGCCTGGAGAAATATCGGGCTGCCAGTGCATATGATCCACGGCAACAATACGGGCGACATGTTCACTCTCGGGCGCCTGGCGGCGGACCCCAATAGTGTTGTGGAATATCATGGCATGGACGCCGGCATCGAACTCGGCGGCCGGCGCATCTTCCTCGTCCATTATCCCCACTATGCCCGCGCCCTGGCGGCTACCGGCGATTGGGACCTGGTCTGCTGCGGCCACAGCCACCATCCCGCCCAGCAGTGGGTGCCCCATCTGAAGGGCGGCCAGACCCTACTGCTCAATCCGGGGACCGTCGGGGGCGTGGGGCAGGCCGCGGCCACCTGGTTCCTGGTCGATCTCGAGACCCTGGAATGCGAGGCCCACGAACTCGATAAATCCCTGGAGCGCAGGGCTCACGCGCCCGCGGCGGCAGGAGCGCCAGCCCAGCCATGACGGGACTGACCCACTTCAACGAGGCCGGCGAGGCGCGAATGGTCGATGTGGGCGCCAAGGCCGCGACCCGCCGCCGCGCCATCGCCGAGGGCTGGATCCGCCTCCTGCCCGCCACCCTGGAGCTGATCCTGACCGGTGGTCACAAGAAGGGGGACGTGCTGGGCATCGCCCGCGTCGCCGGCATCATGGGGGCCAAACGCACCGCCGATCTGGTGCCCCTCTGCCACCCCCTGGCGCTGACGCACATTCGGGTTGATCTGGAGCCGGAGGTGGAGACCGCGCGGGTGCGCTGCCGCGCGCGGGTCGAGACCCTGGGCCAGACCGGCGTGGAAATGGAGGCCCTGTGCGCGGTCCAGGTCGCCCTCCTGACGATTTATGATATGTGTAAGGCGGTGGATAAGGGTATGGTTATCGAAACGGTACGGCTGGTGGAGAAGTTGGGTGGCAGGTCGGGCCATTGGCGTCGCGATAACCAGGCCCTGGCCGGGACCCAAGGCGCATGAATACCCTCTATCGACAAGCCACCTTTCTCCGTGCCGTGGCGCGCCTGGATCAGGCCCCCGACGACGCGGGGCGCGAGGTTGCCTTCGCCGGACGTTCCAATGCCGGCAAGTCCAGCGCCATCAACACGATTTGTGATCAACGTCAGTTGGCGCGCACCAGTAAGACGCCGGGGCGCACCCAACAGATCGTCTTCTTTGAAACCGGCGAGGGCCGTCGCCTGGTGGATCTGCCCGGTTAC
The DNA here is from genome assembly GCA_963841065.1 of uncultured Gammaproteobacteria bacterium. Classification (GTDB taxonomy): domain Bacteria; phylum Pseudomonadota; class Gammaproteobacteria; order Chromatiales; family Chromatiaceae; genus M0108. The sequence goes on from CAWJBI010000042.1 coordinate 135,788, forward strand.
GGTTACGCCCGGGTCTCGGAGGCCATCAAGCTCCAGTGGCAGGACCTGATGGCCGATTATTTGCGCCATCGTCAATCCCTGATTGGCTTGGTGGTGGTCATGGATATTCGCCATCCCCTGACGGATTTCGATTTGCGTATGCTGGACTGGAGCCGCGAATCCAGTCTGCCCCTGCTATTGCTCCTGACCAAGAGCGATAAGCTCAAGCGGGGGGCCGGCATGGCCCAGGCGGAGCTGGTGCGGCGGGCGGTGGCAAAGGAGGGCGATCGCATCCGCGTCGAACGTTTTTCCTCCTTCGATCGCCAGGGGGTCGCGCCGGTGCATGAGGTACTCGACCAGTGGTTAGGCGTGGCGGGCTAACGACTTCACGCCGCGCCTCTCGCCGGAGGGCCGGGTGGGGGCTGGCGGGGGTGTCGACAGCAGGGATGCTGTCGCCAAGCCAACAGGGACGTATTCACGGTGTCCCCCGCCAGACACCACCCGGCCCGGGAAACCGAAAACTCAGATATATCCCGGGGTCGCCATCAGAACTCGCCCTTGGCTGCTCCCCGCATGATCTCCTGGATGGTGGTGCTGATCCGTTGGGCGGCCGCCTTGAGATCCGGCGGTAGGGCCTTACCCCCATGGATCATGAGTTCCAGATTCAGGGAATAGAGCCAGAGGCGTCCCTGCTTGTCCTCGACCAAGGCGATGCGGCAGGGCATGAAGCCGCTGTATTGGTCGCGGTATTCCAGCATGAGCTTGCCAACTCCGGCGTCGCAGAAGGACAGGAAGTTGACGTAGCGGTAGTCTTCCCCGGTGATGGCCTTGATCTGCTTGTAAAAAGGCGACTCGCCGACAAAGAGGAAATTACGACTGGTGGCGAGGCTCTTGAGGGATTCGATCACTTCCTCCGGGGTCAGTCCCTCTTCCACCTGCTCGGCCCACATCATGGCGACGCCCGGGTCGCCAGTCTCCAATAGACGCTGGCCCAATTCGCCATAGACGCGTGGAAAATCGCTGTCGAACTCGGACAGGGCCGGCGCCAGCCGCACATAGGCGTAGCCGAGGCCGATGAGGCTGGCTAACCCGATCAGGGCCAGCAGATTGCGGATGATCTTCATGACGAATGCTCTCCCAGTGGTGTCCCCGTTATCGTTTTAATGAGACCCGGATGGGTCTGGCTCCCTGGGGAGCCAGACCCATCCGGGGGGATGTCCAAGCCGAAGGCTACCAGCGGTTATAACCGCTGTTGGGCATCATCATGGGCGCTGGCATTTGGGCGGGATAGCCGCCGGACCAGGGCATGGTCTGGCCTTGGCCTTGGTAGCCGGGGCCACCAAAACCTGGGTTGGCGGGCGGGTAGGGCCTGGCCGGGGGGGCGCCAAAATCCTGGCCATAGGGCATGGGCGGGTTCATGTCGCGATCCATGGGTGGCATGGGCGGGCTCATTTCCCGGCCCATGGGGGGCAGGGGCATGGGGGCATGGGCGGCTGACCAAACATGGCCTCGGCGGCCTCGCGCTCCTCGGCCGACATCTGATCGACGATCTTGCGGTAGTTCTCCCACTTCGCCTTTCTGGCCTCGCGGCGTTGCTCGGCCTCCTTCCAGGGCGGCGTCTCGGGCATGGTTATGCCTTGGGTGGCGGCCCGCTCGCGCATTTCCGCCCAGTGCTGATCACGCAGGGCCGCCCGCTCCTCCGGGGTGGCATTGCGCATCTTCTCCATTTGGGCGCGACGCTCCTCGGCGGTCTCCAGGTTCCAGGGGGCCTGATCCGGACCCTCGGCGGAGGCGCGCTGCTTGGCCCGCTCACGCATGGCCTGCATGGCCTGCTCGCGGCGGGCCATCCATTCCTGATCCATGCCTTCCATGCCGGAGGGGCTGGCCCAGGCCGGCATCTCGGGCATTTCGGGCATCTCGGGGGGCGTGAAGCCCGCCTCGTCCCAGGGTGGCGACTCGGGCAGGTTCAGGCCCGCCGTCTCGGCGCGCTTGCGGAGTTCCTCGTAGCGCTGTTTGCGCTTGGCCATCATTTCGGCGCGACGCTCCTCCATTCGCTTGGCGGCGGCATCGGCATGGGCCGCCGCCGCGCTGGCGCCAGGCGCACCCGCGGCGCCAGCCGGCGCCTCGGTCGCGGCCACCGGGGCCGGGCTGGGAGCCGCTGCCTCGGGTGCCGGCGGGACCGGGGCGGGGGCGGTCGCCGCGGCTGCGGGTGCCGGGGGTGCGACCACCGCCGCGTCTTGACCGGCGGGGGTGGTGCTGGTCTGCGCCATGGCCGCCTGGCTCAGGGCCAAGCTCAGGGCCGCGGCCGAGGCGAACAGCAGATAGGGGGTCTTGTCATGCATGGGTTAGTTCCTCCTGGGATTTTGGTAATGCAAGGCGCCCGACCGATCCGACATGGATGGGCACAGGGACTATTTCATTCTAGTATTGGTTGCCCGGCTTGTCGTCCCCTCCCGAGTGGAATAGCGGCGCTCCAGGCCCCGACTATCGGGACATGGCCCCTCCCCGGTGCGTGAGGTTGGGGGGCTAGCCGCGCTGGACCTCGCCACCTTGACGCTCTAACCCCGTGCATGGTTGGGCGGGTCTGCCCCAGGCCCAACAATTTCGTGTGCCCCCCTGACGCCAGCCGATCCAACCTTTAGAATCCCGTCTCGGGGGATGCCAAGGGCTTGCGGCCCTGAGCCAGGCGCGGGGCGTTCCAGGATCAATCTCAGCCAGGGGACAGAGGATGCAAATCGGTGATCTGATGGTGCAAAGCGGGGTCCAGTTCGGCACCAGCGGGGCACGCGGACTGGCGGTGGAGATGACCGACCGCGTCTGTTACGCCTATACACTCGGCTTCCTCCAGTATGTCGCCGCCATCGGCGCGCTCCGGCCGGACGGCGAGGTGGCCCTGGCCGGGGACTATCGCCCCAGTACCGGCCGCATCCTTGCCGCCTGTGCCCAGGCGGTGGGCGATCTGGGCTACCGACCGCGCTATGTCGGTCGCATCCCCAGCCCGGCCGTCGCCGCCTTTGGCATGGCCCAGGGGATGCCGAGCCTCATGGTCACCGGCAGCCATATCCCCGACGATCGTAACGGCATCAAGTTCAATCTGCCCACCGGGGAGATCATGAAGGAGGACGAGGCCGGCATCCGCGCCCAGGTGGTCGAGCTGCCCGTGGGTGCCTTCACTGCGGATGGGGCCTGGGTCCCCGGCGCCGCCCGGGATCTGCCCCCGGAGGAGGCCGCCGGTTACCAGGCCTACGTGGCCCGCTATCTGGACTTCTTCCCGGCGGGATGCCTGGCTGGCCTGAGTATCGGCCTCTACGAACACTCCAGTGTCGCCCGCGATGCCTTCTTCGAGGTCCTCACCGGACTGGGGGCCCAGGTGGACCGGCTGGGCCGCTCGGAGGTCTTCATCCCCGTCGATACCGAGGCCATCCGCCCCGAGGATGTCAGCCTGGGGCGTGCCTGGGCGGCCACCGGTCGTTACCAGGCCCTGGTCTCCACGGATGGCGATGGCGACCGGCCCCTGGTGTCCGACGAGCGGGGGGAATGGCTGCGTGGCGATGTCACGGGTATTCTCTGTGCCCGCTATCTCGGCGCCGATGGCGTGGCCACCCCCGTCAGTTGCAACACCGCCCTGGAGAAGAGCGGCTGGTTTCCGGCCATCCGGCGCACGCGCATCGGCTCGCCCTATGTCATTGCCAGCATGACGACCCTGGTGGGGGAAGGTTTGACCAGCGTTGTCGGTTACGAGGCCAATGGCGGCTTCCTCACCGCCACCGATCTGATGAGGGCGGGCCGTCGCTTGCCAGCCCTGCCCACCCGGGACGCCCTCCTGGTCGCCATCGCCCTCTTGCTGGCAGCCCGGGAGCAGGGCATCCCCCTCTCCGCCCTGGCCGCGGGCCTGCCCCCTCGCTACACCGCCAGCGATCGCCTCAAGGATTTTCCGACGGAACTCAGTCGGGAGCATCTGGGCGCCCTGACCAGCGGTAATAGCCAAAATGACCTCAAGGCGGCGGAGGTCCTGTTCGGGGGGCGCTTTGGGCCCGTGGTCACCATCGACAACACCGATGGCGTGCGCATCACCTTCGCCAGTGGCGAGATCGCCCACCTGCGTCCCTCCGGCAACGCCCCGGAACTGCGTGCCTACACCGAGGCCGACAGCCTGGAGCGGGCCTGGGAAATGAATCGCCAGTGCCTGGACCTGCTGGCCGGCTGGCGGCGCTAGGCGGGCCAACCAAGGCTGAGATTTTTGCGATCAGGAGATAAAGTCCATGAGATTCCATCAGGCGTTCCTGGGTGTGGGACTGGCCCTGGCCTTTTCACCCCTGCTGGCCCAGTCCGGGTCCGACTCCAAGTCGAGTGCCAGCCCCAGCCCCAGCATCTGGTCCAAGGCCGGTACCCAGGTGCAGGAGGCCGCCGGCGCCGTGGGTGCGGCCACCACCGAAACCGCTACCCAGGGCTGGGAGGCCACCAAGCAGCAGTCCAGCAGCGTTTGGGAGGCGACCAAGGCGCATACCCAACGGGGTTGGCAGGCGACGAAGGACTTTACCACCCAGGGCTGGGAGGCGACCCAGTCCTACACTCAGGAGAAATGGGAGGCCGCCAAGGAGGCCACCACCGATACGATGGAGCAGGCCCAGGCCCCCTTCAAGCCCACCAAGCAACCGGCCAGGCCGGCACCGGCCCCCATCCAGTCCTCGCGTCAGGCTCCTCCGGCCGCCGCTCCCGCCTCGCCCGCCGCCGGTTTCGACGAATCCTTGCCATCGAAGCCGGCACCCTAACCCCAGGGCGGGGGGTGTCGACTGGATTTCCCTGACGCGAAGGAACGCCGCCAGGGAAGACCTGTCGCGATCCGTTCGAGGGTTGGAGCGCCCCTGATGGCTCATCAGGTTACCCTGTCGCGATGCAACAAGAAGAGGGCATGGCCCTTGGTGAACACGGCGGATCGACAGGAGAAGGACCCATGAATAAGAAGGCACTGACCGAGGCGGACATTCGGACCAAGTTCATCACGCCCGCTCTGGTCGGGGCGAACGGGGACAAGTGGGACCTCATGACGCAGGTGCGCGAGGAGGTCTATTTCACCAAGGGCCGGGTCATGGTTCGCGGTAAATCGGTGAGGCGTGGCGTCGCCAGAAGGGCCGACTACATCCTCGATTACAAGCCCAACATCCCTCTGGCCCTCATCGAGGCGAAGGACAACCATCACGCCGTCGGCGACGGCATGCAGCAGGCGCTGGATTGCGCCGAAATGCTGGATATCCCCTTCGTCTACAGCTCCAACGGCGACGCCTTCCTGGAGCATGACCGCACGGTGACCAGCGGGGCCGTGACCCGCGAGATACCGCTGGATCAATTTCCCTCCCCGGAAGAACTCTGGACGCGCTACTGCCAGGCCAAGGGGTTGACGCGGATCGCAAGCCCTCGTCGCTACCCAGGATTACTTTGACGATGGCTCGGGTAAGACGCCGCGCTATTACCAGCTCATCGCCATCAATCGCACGGTAGAGGCGATCGCGCGGGGCCAGAACCGCATCCTGCTGGTCATGGCCACGGGTACGGGCAAGACCTACACCGCCTTTCAGATCATCTGGCGGCTATGGCGATCCGGCGCCAAGAAACGCATCCTCTTCCTGGTGGATCGCAATATCCTGGCCGACCAGACCAAGACCAACGACTTCAAGCCCTTCGGCCAGGCCATGACCAAGATCACCAACCGCACGGGTGGACAAGGCGTTCGAGATCTATCTCTGCCTCTATCAGGCGGTGACCGGCACCGAGGAGGAGCAGAACATCTACAGGCAGTTCTCCCCGGACTTCTTCGATCTGGTCTTCGTGGACGAGTGTCACCGGGGCAGTGCCGCGGACGATGCCGCCTGGCGCAAGGTGCTCGAATACTTCTCCGCGGCCACCCAGATCGGGATGACGGCCACCCCCAAGGAAACCAAGGACGTCTCCAACATCGACTACTTCGGCGAGCCCCTCTACACCTACTCCCTGCGGCAGGGCATCGCCGACGGCTTTCTGGCGCCCTATAAGGTGGTGCGGATCGGGCTGGACCGGGATCTGGACGGCTGGCGACCGGCGTTGGGGCAGACCGACAAGTTTGGTCATGCCATCGAGGACCGCGAATACAACGACAGCGACTATCGACCGCAACCTGATACTCGAACAAGCGCACGGTCCTGGTCGCCGCCAAGATCACCGAGTTTCTCAAGGCGACGGATCGCTTCGCCAAGACCATCGTCTTCTGCCAGAACATCGACCATGCGGAGCGCATGCGCCAGGCCCTGGTCAATGCCAATCAGGATCTGGCCGCCGCCAACAGCCGGTACGTGATGCGCATCACCGGCGACAACGACGAGGGCAAGGCCCAGCTCGACAACTTCATCGATCCGGAATCGACCTTTCCGGTCATCGCCGTGACCTCCCAGCTCATGTCCACCGGCGTCGATGCCCAGACCTGCCACCTGATCGTGCTCGACAAACAGATCAAGTCCATGACCGAGTTCAAGCAGATCATCGGGCGCGGCACCCGCATCAACGAGGACTACAACAAGCTGTATTTCACCATCATGGATTTCCGGGGGGCCACGGCGCTCTTCGCCGACCCGGACTTCGACGGCGATCCCGTTCAGATCTACGAGCCAGGTCCCGGTCAGTCGCCTGTCCCGCCCGACGATGACCCGCAAGCAGGAGAAGACGGGATCGGCGGCGAGGGCGACGTCGATCCCTTCGGGGACGGGCAAGACCCGCCTGGCCCCGGCGCCACCCGCTACTACGTGGACGACGTCGCGGTCCGCGTCGTCACCGAGCGCGTCCAGTATCTGGATGCGGACGGGCGGCTCATCACCGAATCGCTCACGGGATTATTCCCGCAAGACCCTGCGCAAGACCTACGCCTCCCTGGACGCCTTCCTCAACGCCTGGAACGACGCCGACCGCAAACAGGCCATCCTGGAGGAGCTGGCCGCCAAGGGCGTCTTTCTCGACGAGTTGGCCGAGCAGGTGGGCCGCGACTACGACGCCTTCGATCTCGTCTGCCATGTCGCCTTCGACCAGCCACCCCTGACGCGCCGGGAGCGGGCCGACAAGGTGCGCAAGCGCAACGTCTTCGCCACCTATGGCGACCAGGCCCGCGCCGTCCTCGATGCCCTGCTCCAGAAATACGCCGACGCCGGCCTCCGCAGCGTCGAGTCCCTGGAGATTCTCAAGGTGGACCCCCTGCCCACCCTCGGCACCCCGGTGGAGATCGTCAAACTCTTCGGCGGCAAGGCCGCCTATCTCGCCGCCGTGCGCCAACTCGAAACCGCCCTGTACCAGAAGGCCGCCTAGCCCATGCCGAATGTCTCCAACCTCGTCAAGACCATCCAGGACATCATGCGCAAGGACGCCGGGACCTACGGCGACGCCCAGCGGCTCGAACAACTCGGCTGGCTCTTCTTCCTCAAGATCTTCGACGACCGGGAAAAGGAGCTGGAGCTGTTGCGCGACGACTACCGCTCGCCGCTCCCCGCGCACCTGCGCTGGTCCAGTTGGGCGGCGGACGACGAGGGCATCACCGGCGACGCCCTGCTCGACTTCGTCAACAACCACCTGCTGCCCCGGCTCAAGGCCCTGACCGGCGGCGGCGACAAGATCGCCGGGCTCATCCGCATGAGCTTCGAGGATGCCAACAACTACATGAAGAACGGCACCCTGATGCGGCAGGTCATCAACAAGATCAACGGCATCGACTTCAACGCCTCCGATGACCGCCACCTCTTCGGCGACATCTACGAGAAGCTGCTCAAGGACCTGCAGTCCGCCGGCAATGCCGGCGAGTTCTACACCCCGCGCGCCGTCACCCAATTCATCGTCGAGCAGGTCGATCCCCGCCTCGGCGAGACCCTCCTCGACCCCGCCTGCGGCACCGGCGGTTTCCTCGACCTGCGCCATCGAGCACCTGCGCAAGCAGGCCAAGACCGAGGCCGACGAGCGCGGCATCCAGGACTGCTTCGCCGGCATCGAGAAGAAGCACCTGCCCCATGTGCTCTGCATGACCAACCTGCTCCTGCACGGCATCGAGGTGCCCTCCAACGTCCGCCACGACAACACCCTCGCCCGTCCCCTGCGGGACTGGCGGCCGAAGGAGCGGGTGGACGTCATCGTCACCAACCCGCCCTTCGGCGGCATGGAGGAGGACGGCATCGAGGCCAACTTCCCCGCCGAGTTCCGCACCCGCGAGACCGCCGATCTCTTCCTCGTGCTGCTGATGAAGATCCTCAAGCCCGGCGGCCGCGCCGGTCTGGTGCTGCCCGACGGCACCCTCTTCGGCGAGGGCGTCAAGACCCGCATCAAGGAGGCCCTGCTCACCGACTGCAACCTGCACACCATCGTCCGCCTGCCCAACGGCGTCTTCAATCCCTACACCGGCATCCGCACCAACCTCCTCTTCTTCACCAAGGGCCGGCCGACGACGGAGGTCTGGTATTACGAGCACCCCTATCCGCCCGGCGCCAAGAGCTACAACAAGGGCAAGCCCATCCGCATCGAGGAGTTCGAGGCGAGCGCGCCTGGTGGGGCTCGGAAGAGGACGGCTTCGCCGCCCGCGTGGAAAACGAGCGGGCCTGGCGCGTCTCCATCGACCAGATCAAGGCCGGCAACTTCAACCTCGACCTCAAGAACCCGCACAACCCGGACACCGGGCCGGGGGACCTGGATCACCTCCTGCCCGAATACGAAAAGCTCCTCGCCCAGATCGCCGAGACTCGGAACGCTCTCAAGACCCAGCTCATGGAGGCATTGAGCCGATGAAAAGGCAGGGAACACCAAAACCCGCCCAAGGGAGCGACTTCGAATCCCTGGTGGTGACGATTGTCCAGATCCACCAGCAAGCCCAGGATTTCGCCACCAAGGCCGTCAACGTCGGTCTCACGCTGCGGAACTGGTTCATCGGACACCGCATCGTAGAGTTTGAGCAACAGGGGCGCGACCGGGCTGCTTACGGCGAGCGCTTGTTGCCGGAACTGGCGAAACGGCTCATGGCGGCGGGACTCAAGCGGGTGGACACGCGGGAGCTTCGCCGCTTCCGCCTCCTCTACACCGTCTATCCGCAAATTCGGGAGACAGTGACTCCCGAATTGCTCGCCCGCGCCGGTGCCTCAGCACTTCAACCCCTGCTGCATTTCGCTCCGCTGGCAAAACGGGAGACAGTGTCTCCCGAATCTCAGATTGTGGAGACAGTGACCCCACAATCTTTACCGGCCAGTTCCGACCTCCTCCACCGCCTCTCTTTTTCCCACCTCGCCGAGCTGCTGGAACTCCCCGACGACACCCAACGCCGCTTCTATGAAATCGAGTGCATCCGCGGCAACTGGTCCGTCCGCGAGCTGCGCCGCCAGATCGACAGCCTCTATTACCAGCGCAGCGGCCTTTCAAAGAACAAAGCCAAGCTCTCCGCCACCGGCCCACGCCAGGGCCGAAACCCTCCAGCCCGCCCAGATCATCCGCGATCCCTACATCTTCGAGTTCCTCGGCCTCCGCTCCCGCGACGTCATGGGCGAGACCGACCTCGAAGACGCTCTGCTCGATCGCCTCCAGGACTTCCTCCTCGAAATGGGCCACGGCTTCTGCTTCGAAGCCCGGCAAAAGCGCCTCCTCATCGGCGAAGAGCACTTCTTCGTGGACCTCGTCTTCTACCACCGCGTGCTCAAGTGCCACGTCCTCGTGGAGCTGAAGACCACCGCCTTTTCCCACGAGCACCTCGGCCAGCTCAACACCTACGTCGCCTACTACAAGAAGCACGAAATGACGCCCGGCGACCAGCCGCCCGTCGGCATCCTCCTCTGCACCCGCAAGAACGAAGCCCTCGTCGAATTCGCCCTCGGCGATCTGCCGAACAAGCTCTTCGTCTCCCGCTACGCCGTGGAGATGCCGAAGAAGCAGGAAATGGAAGCCTTCCTCAAACAACTCGGAAGGGAGATCGACCATGAAGGCTAAAGCGATCCGCAAGCCTGCACCTGCCCCTGTGGCCCCCGACTTCGCACAAATCAGTGCCCTCGCAGCCAGGCTGCACGATCTCCATCGGCAACGAGTCGCGGCGCTCACTCCCATCGCGCAAGACCTCATCCAATCCCAGTCCCGGGAGGCTCAGGAAATCGAGCACACCCTGGATCACCTGCTCGACTGCGCCTGCATTCCGGAAGGCCTTGCTCTCTTCAAAGCCCTCTGCCGCTACTACTACGCCATCAACCCCGCCGCCACCGCCGGCTACGTCCACGCCTACCGGGACATGTGGGACAGCGAGGAAACCGGAAATGAGCTGGCATCATGAAGCTGGAAACCTTTTTCGAGAAGTTCGACCTGTTCGCCGACGCGCCCGACGCGGTGGCGAAGATGCGGGAGTTGGTGCTGGAACTTGGCGGTGACGGGAAGGCTTGTCGGCCAAGATCCGAACGAATGAGCGCAGCGCTCGTCCTGAAATCGAGTCCGAGCTGAACAGCGCGTCGAAGACTCGAAACTGCGGCCAGACGCTCATCGAGGCAGACGAAGCAGCCGATCATTCGGCGATAAGCTGGACATCGACGCTTCGTGCGATGTCACTGGCGAATTCGGACTCGGTCGCAATCGGCACTCGCCGACATATGAGTGTCGGCAGCGATGAACCGTCCAAAGTCAGGCGACATTCATGGCGAACGTATCGTTCTGCATCCAGAGCATGCACGGCATCGCACGGAACTCGAGTCGACGCTCGATGAGACGTCATCGACTACGATGCGCCGAACTGCTAGGTCGCAGTCGGCGCATCACGCTCATGCGTCCAGAACGCAGATTCGTGGATGCGAACCGATTCGGCGCGCGTTCTTGAGCCTGCGATTCAACCGATCGCCACTCTGACGCATGTTATTCGCTGTACGGTGCTGCCCGTCACGCTACTGCTGAAGGCGAGCGTTATCGGCATGGCGTCGCACGATCAGACTGCTCGAGAAGCGATCTATAGCGATCGCCATCGCCCTCCCACCCCTCGCCGAGCAGAAGCGGATCGTGGCGAAGGTGGATGAGTTGATGGCGTTGTGTGATCGGCTGGAGGCGCAGCAGCAGGAACGGGAGACGCGGCACGCCGCGCTCGCCCGCGCGTCGCTGGCCCGCTTCGCCGACGCGCCCACCCCGGCCAACCTCCAGTTCCTTTTCCACTCGTCCTACACCATCACCCCCGCCGACCTCCGTAAATCCATCCTCACCCTCGCCGTCCAAGGCAAACTCGTCCCCCAAGACCCCAACGACGAACCGGCGGAGGAGTTGCTGTCGCGCGGACTGAAAAGCGAGCGGCAGCGCTGCGCAAGCGAAGCAATATCGACGCCAGCAGACTGCCTGGTCACTGGTGAAGGTACCGTTTCGCATTCCCGACTCTTGGGCGTGGATGCGTCTTGAGCATCTGCGATGCTGATCGACCGATGGAGCTCGCATGCACGCCGAAGCGATCGAATGCGGCGTTCGCAGTCGATCACCGCGAAGCATCGTCAAACCGGACGGATCGATTCGAATCCTGCCTACGTTCGAAGGACTGACGATCGAGGAATCTGCCGAAGATGCGCCAGAAGACGGCGACATCCTTGTCACCGAGGATCGGCGACTGGACATGCGGTCGCGCATCCATCTGGCGAAGCCGACGATCGGCAGTTTGCGTCAGCGACATCATTCGCGATTCTCACCTGCCGACGAGCTGATCCGAGTTCGCACCTTCGATTTGCAGCGTCGCTTCAGCGCGCGCATTGGCACGTTGCGAATCGAGATCTGCGCCGACAGGCTGGCAATGCCCAGCCGCATCTCAACTGGGACATGTGCGACTTACGCGATTCCCACTCCCACCCCTCGCCGAACAACGCCGGATCGTGGCCAAAGTGGATCAACTGATGGCCTTGGTGGACCAGTTGGAAACGCAGCTCGCCGCCTCCCGCGCCACCGCCGCGAATCTCCTCGCCGCCCTCGTCGCCGAACTCACCACTCAGGCTTGATCAATGCCGAGTTACCCAATAACGCCCCTTCGAGGGTGGGCCCTTGGGTGAGGGCGGGCGATGTGGAGGTACTTCCCAGTCGGATACGCCAACGGCTGTCCCGGGAGGATCTGGCCGTTCGGCACCGCATCCTGGGCGGCGCGGCCCGAGGGCTGATTCGCTAACCCGGCGTGGTAGCGTCAGCGGAGTAAGGGCGCTCGCCGCCGTACCCGCGCCTCGGGGAGACGAGTGGCCTGTTGCGTCCTGAACAGGTTCAGTCAATAATCGAATTCATCAATAAACCAGGAACTTAAATTATGTTGCGACTTAACATTCACGAAGCTAAAACGCATCTATCCCGTTACCTGCCCGCGCTGGAACACGGCGAAACTATCCTGCTGTGCAAACATGACGTGCCAATTGCCGAAATCCGTCCATTACCGAAGACGCCGGCTCAGCCGCGCCCGTTCGGACTTGCCGCCGACTTTGGGATCGAACTGCCCGCGGAATTCTTCGAGCCCCTGCCTGATGAACTGTTAGCCGCCTTCAACGGCGCTGATCAGTGAATATTTTGCTCGATACCTGCACCTTCCCGTGGATCGTGCGGGACGCCCCACAACTCTCGGCGACAGCCCGCACCCTGTTCAGCGACCCCCGCCATACCGTCTACTTGAGCGCCGTATCGGCTTGGGAGATCACGGTCAAGCATCACCTGGGACGGTTACCGCTCGCTGAACCACCGCATCAATATGTTCCGAACGAACGCGCCAAGCACGGTATCGCCGCTCTCGATCTGACGGAAGCAGCGGTTCTGGAATTACGGCGGCTACCGCCTCACCACCAGGATCCCTTCGACCGGATGCTGATCTGCCAGGCGATTGCCCACAGCCTGACCCTCCTGACACCGGACGGCCATATCCAGGACTATCCGGTGCGAACCGCTTGGTGAACGCAGGCCGCGTCTGCCCGTTGGCGAGGGTGAAATTCCCGATCGGGAAATATATATAGAGCCGAGGTGAGTCCTGGCATAAAATGCCCCGAACGGGAAATTGAGCAGGCCATGACATCCATTCGATCACCTCAACAACTCGGCGCCGCACTTCGTGCTGCCCGTAAACAGCTCGGGCTGACGCAACCCCAGTTGGGCCTGGCGGCAGGGGTTGGCGTGCGCTTCATTGTCGATCTTGAAGCAGGCAAGCCGACCGTGCGACTGGAAAACGTCCTGCGGGTCATCGATGCCTTGGGCGGAGAACTCCAACTCAGCGGGTTGCCATCCCCGGTCGCCGAAGATCAACCTGAGGGCAACGACCATGGCGCCTGAGCTGGAAGTCTGGCTGTTCGCTGACCGCGTCGGCACCTTGGCGCTGGTCGAAGGGCGGCTGAATTTTCGTTACACCCCCGCTTGGCTGTCCCGACCCAACGCCGTGACCTTGTCCAGTTCCCTGCCTTTGCAAACAGAGCCGTTCGACGATCACAAAACCCGGCCCTTCTTTGCCGGTCTCTTGCCCGAGGGGCAGATGCGCCGCCTGATCGCACGGCAATTCCAAGTGTCGGGTCAGAACGACTTTGCCCTGTTGGACCACATCGGTGGGGAATGTGCCGGGGCGGTGACCTTCCTGGAGCCCGGACAGGCTTTGCCTACCCCTAACCAGGGTGACGATGTTCAATGGCTGAGCGACGAGGAAGTCGTCGCCATCCTGGATGAATTGCCGCATCGCCCGATGCTGGCGGGCAAGGACGGTTTGCGGCTTTCGCTGGCGGGCGCACAAGACAAATTGCCGGTGGTTTTTGATGGCGCCCGTATTGGGTTTGCCTCGCAATGGCACGCCCAGCTCCCACATCTTGAAGCCCGCCATCCATGACCGTTGAAGACAGCGTGACCAACGAAGGTTTCTGCATGGCGCTGGCCGAGGCCATGCGGCTCAAACCGGCACAAGTCAAAAGTTCACTCCGTCCTGAGTCGTCCATTCCTGCTGGTCGAGCGCTACGACCGGGTCGTGGATGCACAAGGGCACCGGCAGCGCCTTCATCAGGAGGACTTCTGCCAGGCCTTGGGCGTGATTCCTGAAATGAAATACCAGAACGAAGGTGGGCCGGATCTGGCGCAATGTTTCGAACTGGTACGCCGTGTCACGCGCCCGAGTGCGCCGCAGATCCTGCGCTTGCTCGACTACGTGATCTTTAACGCCTTGATTGGCAATCACGACGCGCACGCCAAGAATTTCTCGCTGCTGTACCGGGCAAGACCCCCGTCCTGGCGCCTTTATACGACACGCTGTCGACGGCGGTGTACCCGACACTGACGCCCAGGATGGCGATGAAAATCGGTAGCAAATACAAGTTCAGCGAGCTTCAAGCGCGGCATTGGCTGCAATTTTCGGAAGGCGTAGGCCTTGCCAGGGCGCAGGCCAAAAGGCGCATTCTGGAGTTGGCGAAGATCGCTGCCACCCACTGCGCGCAAGCTCCAATCCAGTCCGGGACAGGGCTTTGTTGGCAGTGGGTGGTCGAGCGCATCCTGGCCCTGATTGAGCAGCGCTGTGCCCTGACGATTCGACGGCTCAGCGAGCCTGCCGCCGATGCCGAGGATGTGCTTGCTGACTCTTGACGAGTCAAGGTAAGGGTCGCGGCGGCGGTGCAGCGCTCGCCGCCGCACGGCCCACCATCCCACGGCCGAGCCGATCAAAAGGCCGCGAGAAAGGCCGCCACAAAGGCCTCATAGTCGCCGTCGGCAAGCTCATTGATGCCCGCCGCCGCCGGACGCCCGCCACCACCGGGGAAGCCCCGGCAGAGATCATCCGCCCCCTGGCGCCGGGTCAGGGGCGCCCGGACGCTGACGACGAAGCCCCCCGCCGGCAGCCGCGTGAGCAAGGCATGGGCCTGATCCGGGGCCGCCCGCGCCAGCTCGTTAGCCAGCACGCCCCCAGCCCGACGCGCCCAGGGCGCCGCCGGCAGCAGGTGAAGCCGGTGCCCAGGGTCATCGATCTCGGGCGCGACGGCCCGCGCCCGGCTCATGTCGTCCTGGAAGCCATCCCGCAGTTGCCCAAAGGCCGGGTCCAGGGCGATAAAATCCAGGGGGTTGGCATAAGGCCGCAGCCGGCGGAAGAGGGCGTCCGGCGGGAAGTGCAGATCGGCCACCTCGGCCCCATAGCCGTTGTAATTCAGATAGATGCCCAGGTCGCGCAGGGCCTCCATCTGGCCGCTGGTCAGGCCCAGGGGCTGAGCGGCCCGGCGCGCGGATTCGTCGAAGTTGTCGCCGAAGGTGCCCACCACCGCCCAGGCGCGCTGGCTACCGCCCAGATAGTCATCCACCAGCAGACTGGTGCCGCGATCCGGGGTGGTGTCGATGTGGGCCTCGAACAGGGGGTGCGTGGGGATCTCGCCCGGGAAGTGGTGATCGAAATAACGCACCCGGGCACCCCTGGCCAGCAGATCATCGAGGGCCCGCCGGTTCTTTTCCAAGGCGATGTCCAGCGCCCAGACCTCATCCCCGGCCGCGGCCGCCACCCGTGCCAGGAGGCCGATATCCCGCTTGACCCCGGTCACCAGGACCGCATCGCGCGGGTCCTCCAGGCGCAGTTGTTGCAGGGCGCAGAGGCCGTCGGCATCGCCGTTGAAGACATCAAAACAGGTCATGGGAGGCTTCCTCGCCGCTTACCACTGAGCGCCGGAGTCTAGCGGCCCGCGCTTTATCCAGCAAGGAGGGTATTGGCAGGGTCCCCCAAGGGTCCGGCCCGATTGCCACCCGCCGCCGGACTGGTTAAACTTTCGCCGTTACTCCATGGGTTTATTTCCCGTCCGCCCCGCCCTGCTGGACCATCCAGGCCCAGGTATCGGGCGCGGGATTGGCCCTAGGCCCTCCACTCATAAGCCCAACCCAGATCCTATTGCCACGCATGGCCGTCATTTCCATTCCCTTGACGAATCTTGCCGCTACCCCGCTTCCCGGTGGCCTGGCGACCGCGCGCCCCAATCTGCTCGACCTGGACCTGAAGGGTTGCGAGGCACTGGTGACGTCCCTGGGCCACAAGGCCTTTAATGGTCGTAACCTCTTTAAGTGGATCCACA
Organism: uncultured Gammaproteobacteria bacterium; assembly: GCA_963841065.1. GTDB lineage: Bacteria > Pseudomonadota > Gammaproteobacteria > Chromatiales > Chromatiaceae > M0108. The sequence goes on from CAWJBI010000042.1 coordinate 151,798, forward strand.
AGCACGGCGTCCTGGATTTCGAGGCCATGACGGACCTGTCCCTCGGGCTCAGGACCCAGCTCCATGACACCACCGAGATCCGCCCGCCCCGCCTGGCCGAGGAGTGGCCCTCCGCCGACGGCACCCGCAAGTGGATGATGGAACTGGCGGATGGCCAGCGGGTGGAGACGGTCTTGATCCCCTTGCTGATCCCCCAGGAGCGGCGCAACACCCTCTGCGTCTCCTCTCAGGTCGGCTGCGCCCTCAACTGCAGCTTCTGCGCCACGGCGCGGCAGGGTTTCAACCGCAATCTGACCCCGGGGGAGATCATCGGCCAGGTCTGGCACGCCACGCGCTGGCTCGGGGTGCCGCCCTCCAATGTGGTGCTGATGGGCATGGGCGAGCCCCTGGCCAATTTCGACAACCTGGTCACCGCCCTCTCCATCATGCAGGACGACCTGGCCTACATGGCCGCCAAGCAGCGGGTGACGGTCAGTACCTCGGGCATCGTGCCCAATATCTATCGCCTGGCGGAGGTCAGCGATGTCTCCCTGGCGGTCTCCCTCCACGCCCCCAACGACGCCCTGCGGGACGAGCTGGTGCCCATCAACCGCAAGTACCCCCTGGAGGTGCTGATTCCCGCCTGCCGCAACTATATCGGTGATGAGCGGCGCCGGCGCGTGACCTGGGAATACGTCATGCTCGATGGCGTCAATGACAGCCCGACCCACGCCAAGCAACTGATTCGCCTGCTGGAAGGGACCCGTTCCAAGGTCAACCTGATCCCCTTCAACCCCTTCCCCGGCAGCGACTATCGCACCTCGCCCAGCGAACGCATTCTCGCCTTCCGCGACCGCCTGATCCGCTCTGGCCTCTTTACCACCACCCGCAAGACCCGGGGTGACGAGATCTCCGCCGCCTGCGGCCAGTTGGTCGGTCGGGTGCGGGATCGCGGCCGTCGGGTCCCGGCCCCCCCGGCTTGGCCCCTGCCGATCGTCGCGACATGACCCTGTCGCGCCCTTGGGCCGCCCTGACCATGACCCTTTTCCTGGCCGCCTGCGGGGGCGACAAGGGGGTCAAATCCGATGGCCCCCAGGCTAGCCCGGGTGATCTCTATGTCCAGATCGCCGCCGAGTATTACCGGCTGGGCGAGGTCGAGCCGGCCCTCAAGAATGCCCAGAAGGCCCTGGAGGAGGACCCCAATAATGCCCAGGCCCACAATGTCATCGCCACCATCTACCAGCAGTTGCGGCAGCCGGAACTGGCGGAAAAGCATTTCCGGACCGCCCTGGGCCTGGCCCCGAACGATCCCTATCTGCTGATGGCGTGGGGCAACTTCCTCTGCGACCGGGGCGATTACGCCGGGGCGGCGGCCCAGTACCAGCAGGCCCTGGCCAACCCCCTCTTCAATGCCCCCTGGATGGCCGAGACCCGTGCTGGCATCTGCGGCCGCCGCGCCGGCCAGACCGCCAGCGCCGAGCAGGCCCTGCGCCGCGCCCTCTCCGCCAACCCCGGCTATGCCCCGGCCCTGATCGAGATGGCGGAATTGGAGCATGCCCAGGGTCGCAATCCTTCCGCCAAGTCCTATCTGGAGCGCTATCTCGCGGCGGGGGGGCGAGGCCCCAAGGCCCTGCTGTTGGGGGTGCGGATCGAGCGCGCCCTGGGCGCTCGCCCAGCCGCCAGCCGGTATGAGAAGTTGCTGCGCGAAAATTATCCGGATGCCCCGGAAGTTCAATCCCTTTGAGGGCCATGATGACTGATCCATCCGAACCACGCCCCGACGAGGATGCGGTCGAGGCAACCGGGGCCGAACCCGCCCCAGGCCCTGGCCAACGCCTGCGCCAAGCCCGCCTGCGGCGGGGTTATGACCTCACCCAGGTAGCCCGCGACCTGCGCCTGACGCCGGAACGGGTCAAGGCCATCGAGAACGAAGATTACCCGCGACTGCCGGATGCGGTCTTCGTTGTCGGCTATGTCAAGTCCTATGCCCGTCTGCTGGACCTGGACCCGGAGGCCTTGGGGGAGGCCTATCGCGCCGCCCTCGCGCCGTCGGCCCGCAAGGCCAGCGTACCCCCCGTCGCGCCGGAGCGTCAGGCGGCCCGGCCGGCAACCCAGCCTTCGAACCGGCCCTCGAAACCCGGCGCCAACCCCGGCCCCAACGAATCTCACTGGGCGGGTACCACCGCCCTGCTCCTCGTCCTCATCCTGGCACTGGCATGGTGGCTGCAAAGACCCGCGGATCAGGCCACCACGCCCCCCCAGGTGGCCGAAAAGCCGGTTGCGGATGCCTTGACCCAGCCCCAGGCCCGGGTGGGCGAGGCCGCCGAGGACGAAGCCGGCGCGGATACCTCCCTGGACGAGTCTGCGATGGAGCCCCTGGACGAACCGCCGGAGGAGACGGAGGTGATCGTGGAGGAAGAGGGCGCGGCCGCTAACGCACCCACGGGAGACCTCCCGGCGGCCACCCCCGCCAGCCCGTCCCGAAGCCAGCACGAGGCGGACGTGGCCCAGGTCGTGGAAAAGCTTGACGTGGTGATCTCCTTTACCGGGCCCACCTCCGTGGACATCCGCGACAGCACCATGAATTACGGCTTGATTGGCGAAATGGACCAGGGCGACCAGCATTTGCTGGGGGGCAAGCCGCCCTATTCCCTGATTATTGGCAATGCCGCCGCGACCCGCATCCAGGTCGGTGGTCAGCCCTTCGACTTCCAATCCGTGGTGCGCGGCAATGTCGCCCGCTTCATTCTGGACCCGGCTCCCAAGCGCTGAATCCCCATGGCAAAAAATATCCAGGCCATCCGTGGCATGCACGATCTCCTGCCCGACCGCATCGGCCTCTGGCAGCGGTTGGAGGATGGCGCCCGCCAGGTGCTGGAGTCCTACGGCTACAGCGAGATCCGCACCCCCCTGGTGGAGGTGACGGAGCTGTTCAAGCGCTCCATCGGCGAGGTCACCGACATCGTCGAGAAGGAGATGTACTCCTTTCCGGACCGCAATGGCGACAGCCTCAGCCTGCGCCCCGAGGGCACGGCGAGTTGCGTGCGCGCCGCCATCGAGAATGGCCTCCTCGACCAGCCCCGCCGCCTCTGGTATCGCGGCCCCATGTTCCGCCACGAGCGGCCCCAGAAGGGTCGCTATCGCCAGTTCCACCAGATCGGCGTCGAGGTCTTCGGCCTGGAGGGGCCGGACATCGATCAGGAGGTTCTCTTCCTGACCCACCGCATCTGGCGGACCCTGGGCCTGGACGGCTTACGCCTGGAGATCAATAGCCTGGGCGAGGGCGAGGAGCGGGCCGCCTATCGCGCCGAGTTGGTCTCCTACCTGCGGGCCTACGCCGAGGACCTGGACGAGGACAGTCTGCGCCGCCTGGAGACCAATCCCCTGCGGGTGCTGGACTCCAAGAACCCGGACCTGAGCGCCGTCATCGCTGGCGCCCCCGTCATCCTCGATCATCTCGGGGAGGCGTCCCGGCGCCACTTCGAGCACTTTTGCGCCGGGCTCGCCGCCGCTGGCATCCCCTATCAGGTCAATCCGCGCCTGGTGCGCGGTCTGGATTACTATAATCGCACCGTCTTCGAGTGGATCACCGATGACCTGGGGGCCCAGGGCACGGTCTGCGCCGGTGGACGCTACGACGGCCTGGTGGCCCAGCTCGGTGGCCGCCCGACCCCGGCGGTGGGCTTCGCCATGGGGCTGGAGCGATTGGTGTCCCTCATGGAGTCCCGGCTGATTGCCGGGGAGGCGACCGCCGATACCAACGCCCTCGACGCCTATCTGGTCGCCGTCGGCGCGGCTGCCCAGGGCGCCGCCCCGGCCTTGGGGGAGCGCCTTCGCGACGCCGCTCCCGGCCTCCGCTTGCAATGTCACTGCGGCGGCGGCAGCTTCAAAAGCCAGTTCAAGAAGGCGGACCGCAGCGGCGCCCGCTACGCCCTGGTCCTGGGCGAGGGTGAACTGGAGCGTGGCGTCCTCGGCGTCAAGCCCCTGCGCGAGGAAGGTGAGCAGCGCGACCTGAGCTACGAGGAGCTGGGACCCTTCCTGTTGGCGGGGAGGCGCTGATACCCCCTGCTGATCGCGGGGCATCTTCTTCTCCGGATCGGCTGGCCGGGGTGAGCGCCCCTGACCAGGATCGAGCCGATGACAAATCGATTGTTTTAAGTTCATCAATGAGGTAAGCGGATTGAACGCCTACGAAACCGACGAAGAAAAAGTTGAAGCCATCAAGGGCTGGTGGAAGGAGAATGGGATCTCGGTGGTTGGTGGCCTGGCCCTTGGTCTGGCGGCCGTCTTTGGCTGGCGGGCTTGGGTGGATCACCAGGAGGACATGGCCCAGCAGGCATCCTCGGCCTTCGAGCAACTCGTCGCCACCGTCGAGACGGGTAACCCCGAGGCCGCCCGGACCCAGGCCGCCCTCCTGCTGGAGAAGCATGGGGATTCCGCCTATGGCGCCCTGGCCAACCTGATGCTGGCCCGGGTGGAGATGGATGCGAAACAGCCCGAGGCGGCCCGCAAGGCCCTGGAACAGGCCATGGCCAAGGCCCCCGATCCCGGTCTGGCCCGGGTTGCCGCCCTGCGCCTGGCGCGGTTGCTCATGGCCCAGGGTGAGATGGATGCCGCCGCGACCCTCATCGCCCAACAGGACAAGGGCGAGGCCTTCAAGGGCGATTTCGCCGCCCTGCGGGGCGATCTGGCCCTGGCGGCTGGCCGCCCCGCCGAGGCCCGCGCCGCCTATGACCAGGCCATCGCCCTGGGCGCCGCCAATGCGGCCCTGTTGCAACTCAAAGTCGAAAACCTGCCGCCCGCCACTTGACCGGCGCCCGGCCCCACACCCGCCAGGGGATAGGCCCATGAGACCCATGCTCCGCTTCGCGCCCGCTCTGTTCGCCCTCGCGCTCTTGAGCGGTTGTAGCTATATCCCCTGGTTGGCGGGGGAGGTGGACCCGCGCCCACCCACGGAACTGACCGCGGCGGCGGGGGAGGCTGGCTTAACCACCCTCTGGTCCGTCAGCACCGGCAAGGGTACGGAGGGTCGTCGCCTGAGCCTGACCCCGGCCCTCCAGGATGGCCGCCTCTACGTCGCGGACGCCAAGGGCCTGGTCATGGCGGTGAACGCCGCCGATGGCCGTCAGCTCTGGCAGCGTGAAACCGGCCTGGCCCTGAGCGGTGGCCCGGAGGTGGCGGGCACCCGGCTGGTCGTCGGTTCCACCAATGGCGAACTCCTGGCCCTCTCGACCACGGATGGCACCGAGCTGTGGCGGACCCAGGTGGGCAGCGAAATCCTCTCGGTCCCCCGGTTCGCCGGCGATCTGGTGGTGCTGCACACCCTCAACGACAGTGTCTTCGGCTTTGATGCCGCCAAGGGCGAGAAGCTCTGGAACTATGATTTTCAGGCCCCGACCCTGACCCTGCGCGGCAGCAGCACCCCCCTGATCGTGGGCAAGTATGCCGTCGTCGGCGTCTCCGGTGGTCGCCTGGCCAAGATCGAGCTGGCCTCGGGCCTGCCGGAGTGGATCACCACCGTGACCCCGCCGCGGGGCCGCTCCGAACTGGAGCGCATCGCCGATCTCAACGCCACCCCCCTGGTGGTTGGGGAGACCCTCTACGTCGCGGCCTACAACGGTGACCTGGCGGCCCTGGATCTGACCAGCGGCGCCGTCCTCTGGCGCCGCGCCCTCTCGTCCTATGCGGGCCTGACGGAGGCGGATGGGACCCTCTACGTGACCGACTCCAACGACCTGGTCTGGGCCGCCAAGCCCGAGGATGGCGCCGGTCTCTGGAAGCAGGAGGCCCTGCGCTACCGCAACCTGACGGCCCCGGCCGTGGTGGGTAACAGCCTGGTGGTGGGTGACCTGGAGGGCTATGTCCACCTGCTGGCCCGGAACGATGGCCGCATCCTGGGCCGGCAGCGCGTGGCGAAGGGCGGCATCCAGGCCCAGCCCCTGGTCGCCGGCGGGCGCGTCTTTGTCCTCGGCGCCGATGGCACCCTCGCCGCCCTCTCGCTCGGCGCCGTGTCCCCGGCCACGACCAAGTCACCCACCCCGATGCCGACCGCGACCAAGACGCCAACCCCGGCGTTCTGATCCCGACCCGTCCGTTTCGACCCTGGCCGCGCCCCGGCGCGGTCCTCCCTCAGCTCCCAAGGCCCCTCATGCTTCCCGTTTTCACTATCATCGGCCGGCCCAATGTCGGCAAATCGACCCTCTTCAATCGGCTGACCCGGACACGCGACGCCCTGGTGGCGGACTTTCCGGGTCTCACCCGGGATCGCCAGTACGGCATCGGGCGCATCGGACCGGCTCCCTACATCATCGTGGATACCGGTGGCCTGAGCGGCGCGACCGACGGGGTCGAGAGCCTGATGGAGCGGCAGGTCGCCGTGGCCATCCAGGAGGCGGACCAGTTGCTCTTCATGGTCGATGCCCGCGAGGGCTGCAGCGGCCACGACCTGGACATCGCCGAACGCCTGCGCCGCACCGGCAAACCCGTCACCCTGGTGGTGAACAAGACGGACCGGCTGGAACCCGAGATGGCGATGGTGGATTTCCACCAGCTTGGCCTGGGCGAACCCGTCGCCATCGCCGCCGTCCAGGGCCGGGGGGTCGGCAGCCTGATGCACCGGGTCTTCGCGACCCTGCCCGAGACCCTGGAGGAGGCTGGCGCGGAGCGGGATGAGGAGGCGGGCATCAAGGTCGCCGTGGTTGGGCGCCCCAATGCCGGCAAATCGACCCTCATCAACCGCATCCTGGGCGAGGAGCGCATGGTGGCCTGCGATCAGCCCGGCACTACCCGCGACAGCATCTTCGTCCCCTTCACCCACGCCGACCGCCGCTACACCCTGATCGACACCGCCGGCATGCGGCGCCGCGCCAAGGTGCATGACTTCATCGAGAAATTCAGCGCCATCAAGACCCTCCAGGCCATCGAGGCCAGCAACGTGGTGATCCTGATGCTCGATGCCCACCAGGGCATCGGCGAGCAGGACGCCAACCTGGCCAGCCATGTGGTCGAGAGCGGCCGCGCCCTGGTGGTGGCCGTCAACAAGTGGGATGGCCTGAGCAAGGAGGCCCGGGAGGCCATTCGCGAGTCCTTTGCGCGCAAGCTGGGGTTCCTGGACTTCGCCGCCGTCCACTACATCTCCGCCCTCCACGGCAGCGGCGTCGGCCTCATCCTGGACGAGGTGGACCGGGTCTTCGCCAATGCCGTGCGGCACCTGCCGACCCCGGAACTGACCCGCCTGCTCATGGATCTCGTTCAGGAACATCAGCCACCCCTGGTCAATGGTCGCCGCATCAAGCTGCGCTATGCCCACCAGGGGGGCCGCAATCCCCCCATCATCGTCATCCACGGCAAGCAGACCGACGCCTTGCCGGATAGCTACCGCCGCTACCTCATCAACCGCTTCCGCCAGATCCTGAAACTGCACGGCACCCCCCTGCGGCTGGAATTGCGCACCGGGGAGAATCCCTACGAGGGTCGCCAGAAGCCCCCGACCCCCCAGCAGGTCAAGCAGCGGCAGCGACTGAAGAAATTCGTCAAGCGCAAGGACTGAGCCCTGCATCGAGACCCTGACCCTTGGAGATCGCCGCCATGCAAGCCATTGAGTTGAGCGCCCACATCGGCCCGGACCATGAATTGCGCATCACCCTGCCGGCCGATACGGCCACGGGCTCCGTCCGCGTTGTCGTCTTGTTCGAGTCTGCCGAGGGGGCGCGCACGGGGGGCAACCTGGATAACTTCCTGGACCGGCTGCCTATCAACGCTGCGGGGGGTATTTCCCACGCTCAGGCCGTCGAGCGGGTCGCAACCGAACGCGCGACGTGGGGTGACGAGTGAGTGGTTCGATTTACTCGCGTTGTCAGCTTGTTGGCAGACCACTTACAGGTGCTATTGTCGGGCCACATAAGCCCAAAGGTAGGTGCCCATGAGCGTGAAATTCTCCGAAGACGTGGTCCCGCTGACTGATCTCAGGGTCAATCCTGGTCGTGTGGTCAGACACGCTGCCGAGGCCCATCGGCCCGTGCTGCTCACCCGCCGAGGCCGCGGGGTCGCCGTCATGCAGTCCGTGTCCGATTTCGAGCAGGCTGCGGAGGAGCGCGCCTTCATGCGCGCGGTGGTCGTTGGCATGGCCGATCTGGATGCCGGCCACGAGGTTTCCCTCGCCGAGGCCAAGGCTAGATTCGGCCTGGCCTGAGGTCATGGCCGTCGCCAGGCTTAGCCTCGCGGAGTACGTGGCGAATGGCGCTTGAGTAACAAGAGCATCTCGTGTCAGACCCTTCGAGGTCGGGCCGCTTGGACGCCCTCAACACCCTCCACCCGAGCCGTAAAACCTCCTCGTCCCAGGCGCGCCTCGACGAGATCACCTTCCGCCACCTGGGCCGCATCGCGAATGACCTCGCCCTCTGGCGCTCGCCGCAGGATGGCATAGCCTCGGGCCAGGGTCCCCAGGGGGCTCAGGGCATCCAGGGCAAGGGCGAGGCCGGCCAGGTGCTCGCGCCGCAGGGCGATCAGCCGGGTCGGGAGGCGCCGCAAGCGGCCTTCCAGGTTGGCCAGGCGTTGAGCGAGTCCCGCCAGGCGATGGGCGGGGCTCAGGTGGTGCAAGCGGCTCCAGGCCAGGTCCCGGCGGTGACGCAGGGCCCGCAGCCGCCGCTCCATGGCCTCGCTCAGCCGCCGCTCCAGGTCGTCGGTGCGCTGTTGGCGGCGCTCCAGCTCGGCCAGGGGGTGCAGCAAGCGCAGGTGGCGCTCCGCCGCCAGCCAGTGGCGACGCAGGCCCTCCAGGCGCCGCGCCTGGGCCTGGATCAGGCGTTGCTCGTAGGCGGCCAGGCGCTGGCGCAGATGGGGGGCGGAGGGGCTGACCAGTTCCGCCGCCGCGGAGGGCGTGGCGCCGCGCTGGTCCGCCGCCAGGTCGGCGATGGTGAAGTCGATCTCGTGGCCCACGCCGGTGACGACCGGAATGGCGGAGGCGCGGATGGCCCGGGCCAGGTCCTCGTCGTTGAAGGCCATGAGGTCTTCCAGGGCGCCGCCGCCCCGCGCCAGGATGAGGACGTCGCACTCGGCGCGCTGGTTGGCCAGGGCCAGCATCGCCACCAGTTCCGCCGCCGCGCCCTCGCCCTGGACCCGGGCGGGATAGACCACCAGGGGCAGGGCCGGAAAGCGCCGGCCCAGGACGCTGATGAGGTCCCGCACGGCGGCGCCGCTGGGGGAGGTGATGAGGCCCACCCGGCGGGGAAAGGCCGGCAGGGGCCGCTTGAGGGCCGCGTCGAAGAGCCCCTCCGCCGCCAGCTTGCGCTTGAGCCGCTCGAACTCCAGGCGCAGGGCCCCCTCGCCGGCGGGTTCCAGGTGCTCCACCACCAGTTGAAAGTCGCCCCGGCCCTCGTAAAGGGTCACCCGGACCCGCGCCAGGACCTGCTGGCCATTGGCCGGGCGGAAGCCCAGCAGCAGGCGCTTGTTGCGGAACAGGGCGCACCGGATCTGGGCCGCCGGGTCCTTGAGGGCAAAGTAGAGGTGCCCGGAGGCGGGCTGGGACAGGTTGGAGATTTCTCCCTCCACCCAGAGCAGGGGGAAGCTGCCCTCCAGCACGGCCCGGGCCTCGCGGGCGAGGCGGGAGATGGTCCAGATGTCGCGGGAGAGGTCGAAGTCGGTGGGCATGCAGGGTGGCGGCTCCCGTTCCGCGGGCCAGGGATTGCGAACGAGGGTGGGTCTTGCCAGTTTACCGACCTGGCCAGGAAAACTATACTTCCCGGTCCTTCACGATACCTATTCGGATTACAGCGAGCGAGGCCCCCATGCGTCTGATCCAGGAAGCCCTCACCTTCGACGATGTCCTCCTCGTCCCCGCCCATTCCACCGTGCTGCCCAATCAGGTGGACCTGAGCACCCGGCTGACCCGGGGCATCGAACTCAAGATCCCCCTGGTCTCGGCGGCCATGGATACGGTGTCCGAGGCCCGGCTGGCCATTGCCCTGGCCCTGGAGGGCGGCATTGGTATCGTCCACAAGAACATGTCCGCCGAGCGCCAGGCCAAGGAGGTGCTGACGGTCAAGAAGTACGAGAGCGGCATTATCCGCAACCCCATCACGGTCACCCCCGAGACCAGCATTGGCGAGGTCATGCGGCTGACCCGGGAGAACAATATCTCGGGCGTGCCGGTGGTGACCGAGGACGGCCACCTCACGGGCATCGTCACCGGGCGCGACCTGCGCTTCGAGACCCGCCCTGGCGACCCCGTGCGCAACATCATGACCCGGCACGACCGTCTGGTGACGGTGCGGGAGGGCGCCAGCCGCGAGGAGGTGCTGGGCCTGCTCCATAAGCACCGGATCGAGAAGGTGCTGGTGGTCAATGACGCCTTCGAGTTGCGCGGCCTGATCACGGTCAAGGACATCCAGAAGGCCAAGGACTTCCCCAATGCCTCGCGCGACGACCAGCAGCGGCTGCGGGTGGGCGCCGCCGTGGGCGTCGGCGTCGGCACCGATGAGCGGGTCGCGGCCCTGGTCGCCGCGGGGGTGGATGTGATCGTGGTGGATACCGCCCACGGCCACTCCCAGGGCGTGCTGGATCGCGTTGCCTGGTGTAAGCGTCAGTTTCCGGAGCTCCAGGTCATCGGCGGCAACATCGCCACCGGCGCGGCGGCACGGGACCTCCTGGCCGCCGGGGCCGACGCGGTCAAGGTCGGCATCGGGCCGGGCTCCATCTGCACCACCCGCATCGTCGCCGGGGTCGGCATGCCCCAGGTCACGGCGGTGGCCAATGTCGCCGAGGCCCTGGCCGGGACCGGGGTGCCCCTCATCGCCGATGGCGGCCTGCGCTACTCGGGCGACATCGCCAAGATCATCGCCGCCGGGGCCCACTCCGTCATGATCGGTGGCCTCTTCGCCGGTACCGATGAGTCGCCCGGGGAAATCGAGATCTATCAGGGCCGCTCCTACAAATCCTATCGCGGCATGGGCTCACTGGGGGCCATGGGCGCCAAGGAGGGCTCGAGCGATCGCTATTTCCAGGAAAACGAGGACAAGGAGAAGCTGGTGCCCGAGGGCATCGAGGGCCGGGTGCCCTACAAGGGCAGCGTGCTCAACGTCATCCATCAGCTCATGGGCGGCCTGCGCTCCAGCATGGGTTACACCGGCTGCGCCGATATCGAGGAGATGCGCTCCAAGCCGGAGTTTGTGCGCGTCAGTACGGCGGGGATGCGCGAGTCCCATGTCCATGATGTGCAGATCACCAAGGAAGCGCCGAATTACCGCATCGAAATCTGAGTTCCCCGAGAAACCTCATGAGCCTCAACCCCAGCGCCATCCACGCCGATCGGATCCTGATCCTCGATTTCGGCTCCCAGTACACCCAGCTCATCGCCCGGCGGGTGCGCGAGGCCGGGGTCTATTGCGAAATCCACCCCTGGGACCTGGACGCCACGGGGATTGCCGGCTTCGGCGCCAAGGGCATCATCCTCTCCGGCGGCCCCCAGTCCGTCCACGAGGAGCAGACGCCCCGGGCCGATGCCGCCGTCTTCGCCGCTGGCGTGCCCGATTCTTGGCATCTGTTACGGCATGCAGACCCTCGCCGCCCAGTTGGGGGGCCAGGTCGCCCCGGCGACCCATCGTGAATACGGCTATGCCCAGGTCCGCGCCCGCGGCCATTCGCGGCTGCTGCGGGACATCGAGGACCACGCCAGCCCCGAGGGCTATGGTCTGCTCGACGTCTGGATGAGCCACGGCGACCGGGTTGATACCCTGCCGCCCGGTTTCGTGGCCATCTGCACCACCGATAATGCCCCCCTGGCGGGTATCGCCGACGAGGCGCGGTGCATCTACGGTCTCCAGTTCCACCCCGAGGTGACCCACACCCGCCAGGGCCAGCGCATCCTGGAGCGTTTCGTCCACGACATCTGCGGCTGTGGTGGGCTCTGGACGCCCAAAAATATCATCGATGAGGCCATCGCCCAGATCCGCCAGCAGGTGGGTCAGGATGATGTCCTGCTCGGCCTCTCCGGTGGCGTGGATTCCTCCGTGGTGGCGGCCCTGTTGCACCGGGCCATTGGCGACCGCCTCACCTGCGTCTTCGTCGATAACGGCCTGCTGCGCCTCGGGGAGGGTGACCAGGTCATGAGCACCTTCGCCCGCCACATGGGGGTCAAGGTCATTCGCGTCGATGCCGGGGCGCGCTTCTTCGAGCGCCTGGCCGGGGTCGCGGACCCGGAGCACAAGCGCAAGATCATCGGCAACACCTTTATCGACATCTTTGAGGCCGAGGCGGAGCGACTGCCCAACGTCAAGTGGCTGGCCCAGGGCACCATCTACCCTGATGTCATCGAATCCGCCGGCGCCAAGACCGGCAAGGCCAAGGTCATCAAGTCCCATCACAATGTCGGCGGCCTGCCGGAGACCATGAAGCTGGCTCTGGTGGAGCCCCTGCGCGAACTCTTCAAGGACGAGGTGCGCAAGATCGGCATCGAACTCGGCCTGCCCTCGGACATGGTCTATCGCCACCCCTTCCCCGGCCCCGGCCTGGGGGTGCGTATCCTGGGGGAGGTCCACGCCGCCTTCGCCGACACCCTGCGCCAGGCCGATCACATCTTCATCGAGGAGTTACGCCGTGCCGGCCTCTATGACCAGGTCTCCCAGGCCTTCGCCGTCTTCCTGCCCATCAAGTCCGTGGGCGTCGTCGGCGACAACCGCCAGTACGCCCACGTCATCGCCCTGCGCGCCGTCGAGACCATCGACTTCATGACCGCCCGCTGGGCCCATCTGCCCTATGACTTTCTCGACCACGTCTGCCGCCGCATCGTCAATGAGGTCCGCGACGTCTCCCGGGTCGTGTACGACATCACCGGCAAGCCCCCGGGGACCATCGAGTGGGAGTGAGGGGCGCGGTTCCACCGCCAGGCCATGCCCGAGCCCTGCGAGTCCACCGCGCTAGACGATAGCCACTGGATGCGCCAGGCGATCGCCCTGGCGGAGCGGGCGGGGGCCTTGGGCGAGGTGCCGGTCGGGGCGGTGCTGGTCGCCGCCGGCCAGGTCCTGGGCGAGGGCTGGAACTGCCCCATCGCCACCCATGACCCCAGCGCCCACGCCGAGATTCGCGCCCTGCGCGCCGCCGGCCAGCGCGCCGGCAACTATCGCCTCCCCGCCACCACCCTCTACGTCACCCTCGAACCCTGCCCCATGTGCGCCAGTGCCCTCATCCATGCCCGCGTCGCCCGCGTCGTTTACGGCGCCCGCGACCCCAAGGGCGGTGCCTGCGGCAGCGTCTTCCACCTGCTGCCCCCGGACCAGCGCTTCAATCATCGTCTCGAATGTCAGGGGGATGTTCTGGGCCAGGAATGCGGTGACCTGCTGCGCCGCTTCTTCCAGCAGCGCCGCCGTTCCGTGGCTCGGGAGCGGCCGGACTGGAGGACCTGGTTCCCCAATGAAGGGATTTGCTGGGTCAACGTAAGGTTGACAGAGAAAGGGTCAGTCCCTACCATGCTTTCTTTTCCGGGGTGTAGCGCAGCCTGGTAGCGCACCTGAATGGGGTTCAGGTGGTCGGAGGTTCAAATCCTCTCACCCCGACCAATGAAAACAAGGGCCTAGACTTATAGTCCAGGCCCTTTTTCTTTTCGTGTCCCCCACCTCAATGTCACCCAGCCCCCCCCTCGGGCCAGGTGGCGCATCTGCTTCCCGGTCTAGCTAGGCTGACAAGCCTGCCCGGTGCCCGCCCAAACTGCGGTTTGCTCCCCGCCGGCCCCCGTCGGATCGCACCGTGCCCTTGCAGGGCATCTTTCTTCGATGCTAAGTTCCCTTCGTTCCAGCCGCCGTGCGGTTGGATTTCCTATCCCCATCCCCTGTGCCTCGTCCGTGCGGTGCGATGGCATCGGGACTCCACATGGAGGGCAGGAGGGGGACTCCCACGCATAGCCGGGCCGTCCCACGGTGGATAATGTGGGGGCAGGCCAAGTAAGCACCCTACCCACAGCCGAGAGGTCTCCCTATGCCCCAAGCCATCCGTTTACCTCGATTTACTGGGGTCCCCAGTGCGCGGCGAGGAGCCAGGGTTCCGCCCCCGGCACCTTCCAAGCAGGTTCTGCCATGACCCCGGTCGGTGTCGGCTGGCGCGACCTGTTCCCCACCCTGGCCGGGGGCGACGCCCAGACACGGGCGATCATGGATGCCGCCCATCAACTGACCCTGCCGCTGGACCAGCCGGTCTTCCGGGCTGGTTCGCCCTGTCTGAACTATGTCCTGCTCCTCGCCGGCCGGGTACGGGTGCAGATCATCGGGGAGGGCGGCCGTGAGGCGGTCCTCTATCGAGTCCTGCCAGGTCAGTCCTGCGTCCTGACCACCTGCTGCATCCTGGCTGCCGACGCTTATCCCGCCGAGGGCTTCACCGAGGCGCCGGTGTCTGCCCTGGCCATCCCCAAGCCTGCCTTCGATCAGGGCCTGGAGGTGGCCCCGGCCTTCCGCCGTTTTGTCTTTGCCAATCTGGGCAGCCGTATGGCCGAGGTCATAGCCCGGATGGAGGAGGTCGCCTTCCGCCCGGTGGAGCGGCGCCTTGTGGCCTGGCTCCTGGGTCAGGCCGGGGCTGGGCCTGTCTCAGCCACCCACCAGGAGATCGCCGTGGAACTGGGCAGTGCCCGCGAGGTGGTCTCCCGGCACCTCAAGCGCCTGGAGGCGGTGGGCCTGGTCCGTCTGGGCCGTTCCAGCCTGGAGGTCCGTGACCCGGAGCGGCTGCGGCGCCTGCTGGATGATCCTGTGTGACTTTGTCACTGAATTCCGTAGACGCGACGGGCAAGCTATACCCCAGTCCCCGCACCTGGGGCCTACAACCGTCGTAGAGGAATACCCATGCAAACCAATACCGGAACCCTTGACCGCGGCCTGCGCATCGCCGCCGGGATCGTCCTGATCGCCCTGGCCGCCACCGGCACCGTCGGTGTTTGGGGCTGGATCGGGGTCGTGCCTCTGGCCACTGGCCTTCTGGGCTGGTGCCCCGCCTACACCCTGTTCGGCATCAAGACCTGCAAGACGGCTTAAGACCGCCTGAGGCATCCGGGGCCATGGACCCCGGAGCGGCCAAAGACCACCACCCAAAGCGGATGCGGAGACTCAAGATGAAGACGATTATACCCCTGGCCTATTCCCTGACCCTTCTGACACCCCTGGCCCTCGCCGATAACCTCGGCTTCGACGGCAAGATCGTCGAACCCGACTGCGACGCCATGGGCGCTTGGTTCGACTGCCGCAAGATCAGTACCGCCCCGGCCGACGCGAAGCGCGGCTATGAGTACATCCACCACACCAGTAAGACTCTGGGCCCGGACGGCAACAAGAAGTATCCGAACGGCACCCCCTATTCCACCACCACCATCGCCTGTTCGAGCTGTCACTTCACCGGAGGTCATGTGCCCTTCGGTACCCCTATGTACCAATCCCCGGACAAGTACGCCGGGCTGCCTTACTTTCGTCCCCTGGACTACAAGCGCGATCTGGAAGACTCGATCATCGACTGCTTCCGCAACTGCATGAACGCCGCCCAGGCCCCCAGCAAGACCGACTCGGTGATGCGCGACATGGTCGCCTACATCCAGTGGCTGGCCGATGGCGTGACCGACCCGAATATGCAGGGCCCGGGCTGGGTCAATCTGCCGGGCAACGGCCTCCCCGTGGTGGACCCGGACGTCGCCAACATGACCGGTGATCCCGTCACCGGACGCAACCTCTATAACGCCGAGTGCGGCAGTTGCCACAGTAAGGACGGCCCAGGGCGGGGCGAGTACCGTCGCGGCGAGGGCCGCCCGCGCGTTCCGGCCCTCTGGGGCAATGACGGCTACTCCCGCGGCGCGGCCTTCTATAACAGCCAGAACCTCGCCGGTTACATCAAGCAGCACATGCCCTTGGGCGATGCCCAGACCCTCACGGCCCAACAGTCCCTGGACATTGCCGTCTACATCAATGATCAGCCGCGGCCCAGCGGTATGGCAAACCAGATGTTCTGCCACACCGAGAGTGATGGCATCCCCGGTGCCTTGCGCAAGCCCGCCGCCTGGTTGGTGGGTTGCGGCTACCCCGGCGAGCCCTTCACCGACCAGGACATTCTGTACGGTCCCTGGGCGCCCATCACCGCCTGGCGCAACGCCGAGATCAATCGCCTGAAGGGACTCTGAACCTGGTCCGGTGCCTAGACTGGGGGCCCAGCCCCCCATTCGGTTCTCAGCCGGGTGACGACCCCTTGAACCGGACCTCTGAGGGGATCTGTGAGGCCGCCGACAAGGCCCCCTTTCCGGCTCCACAGATCGGGCAGACCCAGTCGTCCGGCACATCGTCCCAGGGGATGCCAGGGAGTATGCCGCCGTCCGGGTCCCCGGTCACGGGGTCGTAGAAGTGGGCGCAGGTGGCGCCGACGTAGCGCCACGGGGCCGAGTTTGGCGGTAATCCGGCCACAGCCGAGGTCTCGGCGGGTGGCAGCAGATCGGGCATCCGCTTGGCCAGTGCCTTTTGCTCGGTGGTCCTGGTATCGGCCAGGGCGAACCCCAGCTCGGTGCCGCCGGAGGTGCGGAAGACGGCCTGGGCCTCGGCGTCTCCCGGTTCCAATTCCCAAACCCCTCGGGCTCCGGGGGGAGGCTGGCCGACCACCAGGGGTAGGGCCGGTGTTTTGACCGCCACGGGTAGGGCAGGCAGTTGCAGCGGTGTCGGCTCCTCCGTCAGCGTCTCGGCTAGGGCTAGGGCGAGGGCCTGGGCCAGGAGCGGCGAGACATAGGGCCAAGGGCCGGCGGGGGCTCGCTGCAGTCGCTCAGGGTAAAGATTGCCGGGTCCGAGGTGCATAGGATGCGATCGGTGAGGATGCCGACGCACACCTTGCGGCCGGCCTCGGCGGCGGTGCCGGTGCGCGGGGCCAGACCCACGGCGGAGAGGGTGTGGTCGAAGGGGACCCGGGCGCTGTCGCTCAACTCCGCGACCCAGGCATCACCCAGGGCAAGGTAACGCGCGAGGCTGCGTCCCAGGTAGGCAGCGGCACCGGCTCCTCCAGGGCCTGGTGGAGCCCGGCGCCTCCGGCATCAGGGGCCGGGGCCAGGGCTACCGGGTGCCCCGCCGCGGCCAAGGACAGGCAGGGCAATGGCTCGCCGGGGCATGCCCGCCACCATCGCCGTCAGCGCGGCGACGCGCGCCCACAACGCCCCGATCAGGGCGTCTTGCTCGGCAGCGCTCAGATGCCTAAGACCGGGCAGCGGTTCCAATGTCTTGATTATCCGCTGCCGGGCCGCCTGTCCAAGCAAAACATGTGCGGGGGTTTCGCGGGACCTGAGTAGTTACTTGTGTCTGACCTGGACCTGGCCGGAATAGGCTTGGGCGATACCTGCAGCCTTGAGGCCGCCATCATTTGCGCTGAGGACATGGTCCGTTACGCGCGCCTCTGATGCTTTCATTAGGGGCATCACCCCGCCGCCCGGGCCCGGGCGGCGGGGTGGTGCCGCCTGGGGCCGGTTCCTGCCGGTTGTGGCGGGGTCTGTCGAGGTAGTGGTTACTGCGCCGTCGTTTAACGCTGCACCTGGGCGGTGGCCGAGGCGATGGTCTCTGCGCGCACCTTGGATGCGTTGTACATATCGAGGAAGCGCGCGACCGTGGGATCGGCGGCATCCTTCTGCAGGTCGCGCAGGTAACCGTAGGCGATGGTCTGGTAGTTTAGCTCCGCTGCGACCTTCACAAGGGTGATCTTGGGATCAAGGTCAATGCGGTAGGTCACTAGGTCGCTACCGGCGCCGAAATCCGGGTCGTCGACGACACCTACGACGGCGACTGTGTCCGGTACGACCTGATCATTGAACCCCCGCGGCGGGATTCGGTTGTCCTTGAGGTAATCCGCGGCGCGCAGCAGCGTGTAGGTGAGGTTGCCGTCCGAGTCGCCCATGATCGCCTCGTAGACCTGGACCTGGCCCGCGCGGGTGATCTCCCCGCTGTAATGGGGCTCGAAACCGGTGCTGGTATCGGCCTCGACGCCGGCGACCACACCCGTGGCTGGTTTCAATCGACCCGACTCGAACAGGGTCCTGCCTGCGGGATCGGAGACGGTGAGATGGATGTAGACGCGCCGGGAGGGGTAGCTGGTGGGCAGTTTGTGGCCGGAGTTGTTGGTCACGCGGACGCGTACCAGCAGTTGTTTCGTGCTCGGGTCAAACGACGCCTGTTCGATCGCGAGATCGGCGGAGCGGCGGAGTGTGGCACGGGTGGCCTCCATACTGGCGGCGAAGTCACCGTCACCGACCTCGAGCTCGGCCCGGTTGGCGCTCAGGATGTCGAGCATCAGGGTGTTGCCACCATAAAAGCCGTGGCGGGCGAAGTTGTTGCGCCGGGGTAGGTTCTGAGGCCGGTTGGCGATTTTGACCCCGTCCGTACGGGCCATGTGGCATTCCTGGCAGGAGTTCGCCTCCGCCCTGCCGTCCGCGAAGGCGCTGTTCTCCCACTCCGTGTAGACGGCTTGCTCCGGAAACTCCATACCGTCAATGACCTTGCCGCTGCTGTCCAGTACCGGCGTCATGAGGTTGTGACAGGTGGCGCAGAGCGCGGAGTCGGAGACATGGGGCGCATACCGGGGGGTGAAGCCGGTGTCTCCCTGCATCGGGTTCACCCTAGGGTTAGCGTACTGGCCATAGGCGAGGCGAACGTCGGGGTTGATCGTGAAGCTGCCCGAGAACCCCGCCGGGGTGCCCAGGGTGCTGTCGTCGGCGATCTGGTGGCAAAGGGTGCAGCTCACGCTATCCATGGCGGCGTCGTGGTAGACATTGCTCGGGTTGATAAAGCCGACGTCGAAGAACTGGGTGTCACCCGGGGCAGGAGAGTAGGATGCCTCCTCGTTCGCCATCGGTGCGTGACAGCGGGTGCACTTGTCGTTCAGTACCTCCGCGAGCTGTGGGTTGCGGATCAGCTCGCTGGCGAACTTGGCCTGCCATAAGGGATCCCTAGAGGCGTTCGCCATCATTGTGGCGCTCCACTCGGTCTCTATGGAAACATCCTTCCGCTTCGCGTCGACCAGTCTGTTGTGGCATAAGGCGCAGTTGCCGGAGCCGGAGAAGTGCGTGGTCTCGAAGGAGGCATTCGCGGCGTCGGCCGACCGAGCCGAGCTTAAGGTAATTGCAAGGATGCAAAAAATAGTACTTCGCACAATACGCATGGCCATAATAACCCTCTCGATGTCTGGTAGTCACAGAAAAATCAACGGGAAAAATGGCGGGCGGCGACATGCCCGGGGGCCTGTCCTAGGACCGGTCGACGACCGGACTCCATCCGTTACTTTTTTGGTTGCTGCGGCGAGGGAACTTAGCCGGAGTTCCAGGAGGGATTCAAATGCAATTCAGAATATTGTGATGTTCTGCAATTTTCCGCGAGGCGAGGCGAGGCGGCGGTCTTCGATGCGGCAGCCGCTTTTCAGGATCCGTTGATCCGGAGTCGGGGTAAGGGCCGCCAGCAGGGCGGTCAGCAGGGTCTGGACGCCGATCATCCAGTCCCGCCGGGTGGCGTAGAGGTCCACCGGGGGGGCGGACGAATTCGAGGGTCCGGAGCAGGCCGAGGAAGGAGAGATGGCCGAGCGCTCACCGACTTCTGGTAGCGCGGGCCCGTGCCGGGCTGGTGTATCGGAGCCCTGGGGAATCGGCTACCATGACCTGGCCTGGATGTTCCAGGTCAATATATAGAAAGATGGAGGACTCATGAAGTACACAGGTTCAGCCTTGACGGCGCTACTGGTCGCCCTCGGTATGGGGGTCGCAACCCTGGGGAACGCCGGGGGTTTCGGCGGCGATGGGAATCCAGGTCGGGGCGATCCGGGCTACGGCGCCGGCCCCTGGGGTGCCTATGGTGGTCCCACCTACGCCGGCTCCAACTACGGCGGCCCCCCGGGTGCCGGCGGCCCGGGCTATGGCCCACCCCAGAGTGGCGGCTACGGCGCCCCCCAGGGTAGCGGCTATGGCCCGGGTTACGGTGGTCCCCGGGGCGCCGGTTACGGCCCGGGTTACGCTGGTCCCCGCGGCGCCGGTTATGGCCCGGGTTACGGTGGTCCCCGGGGCGCCGGTTATGGCCCAGGTTACGGTGGTCCCCGGGGCGCCGGTTACGGCCCAGGTTACGGTGGTCCCCGGGGCGCCGGTTACGTCCCAGGTTACGGTGGTCCCCGGGGCGTCGGTTATGGCCCAGGTTACGGCGCTCCCCAGAGCGGCGGCTATGGTCCGGGCTACGAAGCCCCCCAGAGCTGCGGTTTCGGCCCAGGCTAAGGTGGTCCCCGCGGCGCCGGTTATGGCCCGTGCTACGGTGGCCCCGAAGACCATATGGCGCGGACGACCGGGATGACCGCGGCCGTTCCGATAGCGGCAGCGGATTCAATCCCATGAAGAACATGCCGAACCCGATGAAGATGTTCGGCGGCGGCAACCAGGACTGATGTCCCCGTGGCACAGGGGCATGCCTGAACTCGGGGGCGGGGCCGAGGACTGCGGCGCCGCCCCCGGTCCCCCTCCCGGGGCCAATCTGACCGGCGGGCCGCAGGGGTCGCCGTGCCTGATCCGGCAGTAGCGTAACCCTCCCAGCTAAAAGCGCCCTGGTCGGGGGTTTTCGATACCAAGGGTGGTGCCCAGCAGGCGCCCCTCGAAACGGTGGATGGCGCCACGGCGATCGGTCCGCTGACCTGGGTTCACCTTCATAAAGGGGACTCCGCCAATTTCCTCTTAAGCCAGGGAGAGGTGCTTCCGCCCAAGGTAGCGGAGTATTTCGCACAGCCGGCGGAACAGGCAAGGCTGATCGCCGTGGCGGACGGTCTCCTGATGACCCTGCGGGGCGTGGACCAGCCACCCGCTGGGCTCCCGGCCGAGTTGCCCTCCATCCAGGTCTGGATTGGGCGCAATCGGGTGGTTACGTCGGCGTCATCCGTTCCGGCGGCCATTAGGGAGATCTACTCCGATCTGATGGCCGGCGCCGGACCCAAGGGGCCTGCCGATTTTCTTGGGCGTCTGGCCTTGCTTCTCATCCGCGACCTCGGCCCCTCGCTCGACGACAACAGCGGGGCCCTGGATCTTCTGGAAACACGCATCCTCACTACTCCAAGTGGATCACCTTGGGCGGGAGCTGAATACGATCCGGCTCAACCTGCTGCGCCTACACCGCCACCTATCCCCACAGCGCACGCTGCTCCACGAGTAGCTCCAGGAGCATGGCAGCCATCGGTTAGGCGCGGAGGAAACCCTCTCGACGCTGGGGGAGGCATCGGGGCGAGTCGATGACCGGTTGGAACGTCTGGAGGGACTGCGAGAGCATTGTGGAGCCTTGCAGGAAGCCCTGGCGGATCTGCAATCCCAGCGGATGAACAATGCCCTCTATCTATTGTCCCTGTACACGGCGCTATTCCTGCCGACGGGTGTGCTGACCGGTCTGCTGGGGAGTTAGTACCGTGTGGGTGGGCACGCCACGCGGACAGCCTGGTTCCTAGCAGCCTGTCGGACTTAGCCGCTGACCTGACGCCGTAGGTCCGGTAACATGGCTGGGTCAACTCTGAGGGCCAGCGACGATGAGCAAGTTCCACCTGATCGACCGCGACATCGACTTTCTCCTGCCGCCGTCGGTGCAGGAGTGGCTGCCCGAGGGGCACCTGGCGCGCTACGTGGTCGAGGTGGTGGAAAGTCTGGATCTGGGCGACTTGGAGCGGGCCTATGCCGGCAAGGGCAGTGCCGCGTATCACCCGGCGTTACTGCTGTCGTTGTTGATCTACGGCTACGCCACCGGCTGTTACTCCAGCCGCAAGATTGAGCAGGCGACCTACGACTCGCTGGCGTTTCGTTACATGGCCTGCAACCGTCACCCCGACCACGACACCCTGGCCACCTTTCGCCAGCGCTTCGGCAAGGAGTTCGAGGCGGTGTTTGTCGAGGTGCTCCAGGTCGCCCGCGAGAACCCGTTAAGCCGGTTCGGCCGCGTCAGCCTCGACGGCACCAAGATCCACGCCAACGCCAGCCGCCACAGCGCCCTGTCCTATGGGCATGCCGAGGCCATCGAGGCGCAACTCCAGGCCGAGGTCCAGGAACTCCTGGCGTTGGCCGCGGAGGCCGACGGCGCCAATGTCCCCGACGGGATGAGCGTGCCCGCGGAACTCCAGCGCCGCGAGGACCGCTTGGCGGCCATCGCCGCGGCCAAGGGCAAGATCGAGGCGCGGGCGGCCGAGCGCTTTGCCCGTGAGCAGGGCGACTATGAGGCCAAGCTCGCCGCCCGCGAGGCCAAGGCCAGCGGCCAGCGGCAAGAACCCTGGCGGCAAGGCACCCAAGCCACCGGAGCCCGGCCCGCGCGCCAAAGACCAGATCAACCTCACCGACGAAGCGTCGCGGATCATGTCGGTGGCCGGCGGTGGCTTCGAGCAGTGCGACAACGCCCAAGCCATCGTCGATACCGAGACCCTGCTGGTGCTCGTTCCCCAGGTGACTCAGGCGGCCAACGACAAGCAACAGGTCGTGCCCATGGTCGAGAAGCTCCAGGCGCTCCCCGAGGGCCTGAACCAACCCGAGCAATTGCTCGCCGACGCCGGGTACTTCAGCGCAGCCAACGTGGACGCCTGCGAGGCCGCCGGCATCGAGCCGCTGATGGCGGTCAAGCGCGATGAACACCATCCCCCTGTCTCAGAGCGCTGCGACGAACCACCCGAACTGCCCGCCAACCCGACCCCGGTGCAACGCATGACGCGCCGCCTCAAGACCGGGGCCGGCAGGGCCGCCTATGCGCTGCGCAAGCGCACCGTCGAGCCGGTCTTTGGCATCATCAAATCCGTAATGGGCTTCCGCCAATTCCTCACCCGCGGACTGGACAACGTCCAGGGCGAATGGACTCTGGTGTGCCTGGCGTGGAATCTAAAACGCATGGCCGTATTGCGTCCGCAGTAAGGGAAAAACCAGAGAAACGTGCGCTTTTGGCCGAAAAGCGTCTCGTTTATGCAACAAACGGCCTTCGGGTGGCCCTCAAGGGGCTACTTTGAGGAGCAAGTCCGACAGGCTGCTGGGGCCCCGGGCCAGGAGGGTTCACCATTGAGCTGACCCTGGTCAAAAGATTGACGAATTCTCTCGTGCCCAAACACGCTGACCCGCGTGTTTCCGCAGCCATCCACAGGACCTCATGGCGCTGGCGGACCTCGGTTTGCTGGAACGGCGCAAAGCGGGGCGCGCCTTCGTCTTTGCGGCTCCAACTGACCTTCCTGATCGCGCCGGTCGTAGCGACAGCGTCCTTACGGTATCCCCAGGGGCGTCGTCTCTGTCGCCACCCCTGGTTCAGAACTCTCTGCGGCCTAAGTGGCAGTAACTCTGGCCCTTTGAAAGCCCATCCACCCGGCGGTCAGGTCCCATCCCCGGCGAATAACCCTGCCCGCGCGCCCTCGCTCACCGCCCGCACGGCCGGGTGGGTCAGCCGACGTTCCACCGAGATGGCGAAGAAGCGTTCCCGCAGTTCGCTCGTTTCACCCAGCCGGATCACGCCGTACTGGCCTTCCGTCTCCTGGCCGGTGGCGGCGGGCGCGGGAAAGATCCCGGCGCCCGCTTTGCCGAAGGCCTTCATCAGCGCGCTGTCGTCGAACTCGCCGACGATGCGCGGCCGCAAGCCTTGGCGCTCCAACCAGCGGGTGAGCGGTGCGCGCAGGGCGCTGTCCTCGCCGGGGATGAGCAGGGGCGCGCCGTTCAGCCTGTCCGGGAAACCACCCGTCAGGCGGACGGCGAGGTCCGGCGCGGCGAAGAAGGCCACGCTGCATTCGCCCAGGGGATGGCTGTAGCCCTTCACGTCCATACCGGGCGGCATCGGCCGGTCGGCCAGCACCATGTCCAGACGATGGATGGCCAGTTCTGCCAGCAGGCGGTCGAGCCGGTCTTCCCGGCACACCAGGCGCAGGGGTTCCGGCAGCGCAAGCGCCGGCGCCAGCAGCCGATGGGCGATGGACTTGGGCACCACGTCGGCGACGCCCACCCGGAACGGAAAAACCCTTTCGTCCTTGCCCCCGCGCAGGATTTCCTCCAGCTCCGCGCTGACCTGGAAGAGTTCCTCCGCATAGGACAGCACCACTCGCCCGGTTTCGGTCAGCTCCAAACGGCGCCCGGCGCGCCGAAACAGCGCGACGCCGAGTCGGGCCTCGAATTGCGTCAACTGGCCCGACAGGGTCTGCGGTGCGAGGTGAAGCCTCTCCGCCGCACGGTTGACCGCCCCTGCCTTAGCCACGGTGAAGAAGTAGTGCAGGTGCTTGAAATTGAGCATGGCGGCCTCGTCACGAATCGAGTTATACGAATATAGCATCATAGTAAATCGAGTTTCTCTTCTTGAGAACTCGCCGTAGGATGGGGCCTCGTTCAACCATGCAGAGGCAAACGCCCATGCAAGTCGATATCCAGAGTCGGGATTTAACGCTTACGAACGGCCTGCGCGACTACCTGACGAAGCGCCTGGCCTACGGCCTGACTGCCGGTGATGCCGCGATCGGGCGGGTGATGGTGCGGCTTTCCGACGTCAACGGCCCCCGCGGTGGCGAGGACAAGCGCTGTCACATCGAGGTGCGGTTGCGGGGTATACCAGATGTGGTGATCGAGGACACCCAGACCGATCTCTATGTGGCCATCGACCGTGCCACCGAACGTGCCGGACGCGCGCTCATGCGCCGTCTGGGGCGGCGCGGCGAATTCACACCCCCCGCCCGAGGCGGGGAAGGCGTCCCTGAGTCGGACGGCCTGACGCCGGAGCGGACATGAAGGTTGCGAGCGAGACCCGCCCCCTAGTTGCCATCCTCATGGGCTCGGATTCGGACTGGCCGGTGATGCAGGCCGCCGCCAGGATCTTCGACGAATTGGGTGTTCCCTACGAGGCCCGAGTCGTCTCGGCCCACCGCACGCCGGATCTGTTGTTCGACTATGCCGAGAGGGCGCGCGAGCGGGGACTTGCCGCCATCGTTGCCGGCGCGGGCGGCGCGGCGCACCTGCCGGGCATGCTGGCCGCCAAGACCCCCGTACCCGTACTGGGCGTACCGGTGCCATCCAAGCACTTGTCGGGCCTGGATTCGCTCCTCTCCATCGTCCAGATGCCGAGGGGGGTCCCGGTGGCGACCTTCGCCGTCGGCGAGGCCGGGGCCGCCAATGCCGCCTTGTTCGCCGTTGCCATGCTGGCGACCCGGAGCGATGAGTTTGGCTGCACACTACTCGGCAGGCTCGACGATTTCCGCCAACGCCAGACCGACAAGGCGCTGGCCATGCAGTTGACTGGGCCTCTGTGATCCTGCCCCCCGCCATGCTGGGCGTGTTCGGCGGTGGTCAGTTGGGCCGCTACTTCGTCATGGCGGCCCACGAGCTGGGGTATCGGGTCATGGTCGTCGATCCAGATCGCGACAGCCCCGCCGGACGCATTGCTGACGTGCATCTGCTGGCCGACTACGACGACCGCCATACCATCGAGCGGATGGCAGCGGCCTGCGCCGCCGTCACCACCGAGTTCGAGAACGTACCGGCGGACTCCCTGGCCTATCTGGCCAGATTCCTGCCCGTGCGGCCGGACGCCGAGGCCTTGCGCATCTGCCAGGATCGCAGCGCGGAGAAGGGTTTTCTCAAGGCGCATGGCTTTCCGCATGCGCCCTATGCCGATATCCGTGGCGCGGACGACATCGAGAGGGTCCAAGACGGTCTCTTTCCCGGCATTCTCAAGGTCGCCCGCGGTGGCTACGACGGCAAGGGGCAGACATGGGTGAGGGGGAGGGCAGAGGCGCTGGCGGCCTATCGCCAGCTCGAGGACGAGCCCTGCGTGCTGGAACGTCGGATGGCCCTCGAGGGTGAGATCTCGGTGGTGCTGGCGCGCGACGCGGCGGGCCGGATCGGGTGCTTTCCCGCCAGCGAGAGCCGCCATCGCCAGGGCATCCTGGACCTCTCGATCGCCCCGGCCCCCGGCAATCTGGGCGCCGAGGCCAGGGAGATTGCCGAAGGGATTGCGGAGCGGATGGGTTATGTCGGCGCCTTGTGCGTCGAGTTCTTCGTCGTCGCGGGTCGGCTCTATGTGAATGAAATCGCGCCCCGGCCCCACAATTCCGGCCATTACAGCCTGGATGCCTGCGTCACCAATCAGTTCGAACAGCAGGTGCGCGCGCTCTGCGGCTTGCCGCTGGGCGATACCCGCGCCCATTGCGCCGCCCTGATGGTCAATCTTCTGGGCGACCTCTGGTATCCCGACGGCGCCGCTGGCAGGGAACAAGAGCCGGACTGGGGCAAGCTGCTTGCGCTGCCCAACCTCAAGCTCCACCTCTATGGCAAGCGGGGCGCCCGACCGGGCCGCAAGATGGGCCATTTCACACTGCTCGGCGCGGACCTGGATGCATTGCGCGAGACCGCCATGGCGGCGCGTGCGGCACTGGGTATTCGCGATGAATGAAATCGAGGGCCTAGCGGCCTGTGGAAAAATCAATGGACACACCTATGACTAACGCAGTCTCCATCGGCGAACCCTGGATGTGGGCCGCCTTCATCGCCTTCGTGCTGGTCATGCTGGCGCTGGACCTGTTCGTGTTCGGCGGCAGTAAGGCGCACAAGGTCAGCGTCAAGGAGGCCGCACTCTGGTCGCTGGTATGGGTGAGCCTGGCGCTCTTGTTCAACGCCGGTCTGTGGTGGTATCTGAATGGCACGGTGGGCCGGAGATCGCCGACCGCAAGGCGCTGGAATTCCTCACCGGCTATCTGATCGAGAAGTCGCTGTCGGTGGACAACGTGTTCATCTTCCTGCTGATCTTCTCGTCCTTCCACGTCGCCGCCGAATACCAGCGCCGGGTGCTGATCTACGGCGTGCTGGGCGCCATCGTCATGCGCGCCATCATGATCCTGGCCGGGGCCTGGGTGGTGCGCGAGTATTCAGCTGGGTGCTCTATCTCTTCGGCGTCTTCCTGGTGGTCACCGGCATGCGCATGCTGGTCATGGCGGAAAAGAAGCCCGATCTGGAGAAGAACCCGGTGCTGAAATTCGCGCGCCGGCATCTGCGCATCACCGAGGACCATCACGGCGAGAAATTCACCGTGATGAAGGACGGCGTGCGCTATTTCACGCCGCTGTTTCTGGTGCTGATCCTGATCGAGGTCTCCGACCTGGTGTTCGCGGTGGATTCCATCCCGGCCATCTTCGCCATCACCACCGACCCCTTCATCGTCTTCACCTCCAACATCTTCGCCATCATGGGCCTGCGCGCGCTGTATTTCCTGCTCGCCGACGTGGCGGATCGCTTCCACCTGCTGAAATACGGCCTGGCCATGGTGCTGACCTTCATCGGCGCCAAGATGCTGATCGCGCCCTGGTATCACGTGCCGGTGCGGCCTCGCTGGCCATCGTCGCGGTGCTGATCGGGGCGAGCGTCATCGCCAGCCTGATCGCCACGCGCAACCAGCCATCCCACTGATTGTTTGTCGTTAAGTTGGCAACAGCCGACCGCTACAGGGGGCGGGCATGGCTGGTCACCCGGCTCCCCTGGTGAGGTATCGCAGATGACGTATCGCGTCGTAACGCCCGGCCCAGCAAGCCTGCGCACCCAACTGGGCGCCTTCATTGCCCACGCCCGCGTGCAGGGCGTCATCATCGCCCTGATCCTGATCAATGCGGTCTTGCTCGGACTGGAGACCTGGCCCGCCGCCATGGCGGCAGCGGGCGGGCCGATTCGGGCGCTGGATCAAGCGATCCTGGGCGTGTTCGTGGTGGAGATCGCCCTGCGGCTTTATGTGCATCGGGGTGCCTTCTGGCGTGACCCCTGGAGCCTGTTCGATTTCGCTGTCGTCGCCATCGCCCTGGTCCCGGCAGCGGGCCCGCTCGCCGTGCTGCGCGCCTTGCGCGTCTTGCGCGTGCTGCGGCTACTGACCCTGGTGCCCTCCATGCGGCGCGTGGTGAGCGCCCTGCTTGGGGCCATCCCGGGGCTCTTTTCCATCGCGTTACTGCTGGCGATCGTCTATTACGTGTTTGCGGTGATCGCCACCAATCTGTTCGGCGCCGCCTACCCGGAATGGTTCGGCCACCTGGGGCGCTCGCTCTATACTCTGTTCCAGATCATGACCTTGGAGAGCTGGTCGATGGGCATAGCCCGGCCGGTGATGGAAGGCTTCCCCTATGCCTGGGCCTTTTTCGTGCCTTTCATCCTGGTGGCCACCTTCACCATGCTCAACTTGTTCATCGCCATCATCGTCAACGCCATGCAGAGCTATAGCGAGACGGAACATCGGGAGACGGTCGCGGCAGTGGCGCAGGTCAGTGAGCATCTCGAAGCGGATCTGCATGGCGAGGTGCAGGCGTTGCGTGAAGACATCCGGGAACTGAAGGCGCTGCTGTCGCAAGGGGGGCTGGCGCAGACGCCGGCGTCGCGCCTGCCCGATTCCTGAAGGTTCGTCTGCGCTGATCATCGGCCCACAGCCGAACCGCCATCACGGTGACCCGAGAAGAACGGAACATGCCCCTGGTCAACATCAGCATCGACTTTGCCTCCGTCACCCATGCCACACCGGTCGTGGAATCCCCATGAATTCCGCTTCGAGACCCATGTCCGCAGAGCCGCCCTGGCACGCGCTCGCAACCGTGGAGGCTGTCGCACGCCTCGAGGTAGACGCACGCACGGGCCTCACTCAGGCGCAGGCGGCCGAGCGCTTGCTGCGTTTCGGCGCGAACCAACTGGCCACGGCCAAGCCACGCCCGGTCTGGCTCAAGTTCCTCGATCAGTTCCGCAACGTGCTCACCTTTGTTCTGATCGGCGCGGCGCTGCTCGCCGGGGCCATCGGGGATCTGAAGGACGCGGTGGTGATCCTGGTCGTGGTGGTCGTGAATGCCGCCCTGGGCTTCCATCAGGAATACCGCGCCGAGAAGACCCTGGCTGCCCTCAAGGGCATGCTCGCGCGCCGTGCGCGGGTGCGGCGCGACGGGCAGGTCATCGAGGTGGATGTGGCCGCCCTGGTGCCCGGCGACCTGGCCCTGTTGGAGGCCGGCGACCGCATTCCCGCCGATGGTCGCTTCCTGGCTGCACACAACGTCGAGGTGGACGAGGCGGCGCTGACCGGCGAATCCCTCGCCGTGGGCAAGCAGACGGAGGCCGTGGCGGCGGATGCGCCGCTGGCGGAGCGGGTGAACATGGGCTTCATGAATACCACGGTCACGCGCGGCCGGGCGGAGCTGCTCGTCACCGCCACCGGTATGGCGACCGAGATGGGACGGCTGGCGGCCATGCTGGAGGCGGCGGAGGTGGGCGAGACCCCCTTGCAGAAGGAACTGGATCGCGTCGGCAAGCGCCTGGCCACCATTGCCGTGGCGGTCATCGCCGTCATCCTTTTGGTCGGCATCGGCTACGGCCAGGACTTGATCAAGGCGGTCCTCAATGCCGTCGCGCTGGCGGTCGCGGCGATTCCCGAGGGTCTGCCGGCGGTGGTGACGGTGACCCTGGCGGTGGGCATGTACCGCATGGCCCGGCAAAAGGCCATCGTCAAGAAACTCGCCGCCGTCGAGACCCTAGGCTCGACCACCATCATCTGTTCCGACAAGACCGGCACCCTGACCCTGAACCAGATGACCGCACGCGCCTTCCATCATCGCGGGCGGCGGTTCACGGTGTTCGGCGAGGGCTATGCGGCGGCGGGCGAGATCCGGTCCGAGGACGGTGCCGACATCCCGGACCTGGCGCCGCTGCTCCTGCCCATGGCCCTGTGCAGCGAGAGCCGCATCGCCGATGGGAAACTCATCGGCGATCCCACCGAGGGGGCTCTGCTGGCGTTGGCCGCCAAGGGCGGCATCGAACCGGAGGCCGCCCTGGAACATCGACCGCGCATCGCCGAGATCCCCTTCGATTCTGCGCACAAGTTCATGGCCACGTTCCACCATGCCGGGGAAGCGGTCCTGCTGCTGGTCAAGGGGGCACCCGACGTGCTGCTGGCACGTTCCAGCCGCTGGACGGGGCCGGAGGGCCAGGTCGATCTGGACGAGGCGGCGCGTGCGGCGCTGCTGGCGGAAAACGGGCGCTTGGCTACGCTCGCCTACCGGGTACTGGCGGTGGCCTCGAAGACCATCCCGGCGCGCGACTTCGACCCCGGCGGCGAACTCATGCCCTGGGTGGACGGCCTTGCCTTTCAGGGTCTCATTGGCATCCAGGACCCGCCGCGACCCGAGGCGAAGGCGGCCATCGCCCTGTGCCACCGCGCCGGCATCCAGGTCAAGATGATCACCGGCGACCACAGGATCACCGCGGCCGCTATCGCCCACGAACTGGGGCTGCACGGCGAGGTGATGAGCGGCGCGGAATTGGATGCGGTGAGCGCCCATGCGCTTTCCGAAACCATCGAACGGGTCGCCGTGTTCGCCCGCGTGGCGCCCGAGCACAAGGTCAAGATCGTGGCGGCGTTGAAGGAACGTGGTCATGTCGTGGCCATGACCGGCGATGGGGTTAACGACGCGCCCGCGCTCAAGACCGCCGACATCGGCGTGGCCATGGGCATTACCGGCACGGAAGTGACCCGGGAGGCGGCGGCGATGGTGCTCGCCGACGACAACTTCGCCACCATCGTGCGGGCGGTGCGCGAAGGCCGGACCATCTTCGAGAACATCGTCAAGTTCGTGCGCTTCCAGCTTTCCACAAACATCGGCGCCGTGCTCACCGTCGCCAGCGCCACCTTCATGGGCCTGCCCGCGCCGTTCACTGCGATCCAGATCTTGTGGATCAACATCATCATGGACGGCCCGCCGGCCATGACCCTGGGCCTGGACCCGCCGCGCGTTGGTGTCATGGACGCGGCCCCGAGGCTGCCTGGCCAGGCGATCCTCTCCGGCGCGCGCATCGGGCGGCTGGTCCAGTACGGCCTGACCATGGCCGCCGGCACCCTGGGGGTGTTCTGGTGGGCGCTGCACGAAGGTGGCGAGGGCCACGCGCTGACCTTGGCCTTCACCACCTTCGTGCTGTTCCAATTCTTCAACGTCATGAATGCCCGCAACGAGACCGGCAGCGCCTTCAACCGCCAACTGTTCGCCAACGGCAAGCTGTGGCTGGCGCTCGCCGCGGTGCTTGTGTTGCAGGTTGTCGTCGTGCATTGGGGGCCGGCTCAGGCCATCTTCGCTACCGTGGACTTGAGCGTGAAAGACTGGGGGCTTGCCCTGGCCATCGCCTCCTCGGTCCTGTGGATCGAAGAGGTGCGGAAACTGGCTCTGCTCGGCCTTTCCAGACGGGGCTAAGGCGATACTCGAGCACGAACCGACCAGCGGAAGGAGGAAGGCGTGGGCGCCGCCAGAGCAACCGTTGCGCGAAGGCCGCCAAGCCTGTAGCTGGCAGTAACGCACCGAAACCCATCATCGGTGCGCCACCCAAACGCTGGGTGTCGGTGCGCTTTACCCATCCTGTGGGCGAACAAATGTCCACTCAATAGGTCGCCGGCTGGGTCCTGGGGTGCATCGCCGTTGCCCCGGGGAACTATCGACCCGGAGCGGACGCTGGCCTAGTGAACAAGAACGGCGGCAATCCAACGGCCATAAACGAGTCCCCAATGCTACCCCCGCCACCGCCCGTCCTCCTGATTCTCGGCACGGATGCCGCGGGCAAAGACTACATCGCCGAGTTCCTGATCGGCCGCTGGCGAGCGGCCGGCCATCGCGTCGAGAAACGCACCGGCAAGTTGGCGGCGCCGGCCGCCGATGCACGCTCCAGCAGCGAACGCAAGGGGCGCTGGGGCCGCTTTCAGGAGCGGGCATTCTTGGGCCTGTTCCCGCTGCTGCGCCCCGTACTGCCGGCCGTGGCCCGGCTGCTCCTGGCGCGGGATCGGCGCCGGTTTCGGCCGTCGGCCGTCCCGCTGGTGGTGGTTAGCCACACCGCGCTGCGGCTGCTGGCGCTGGTCCTGGGCCAGCACCGCGAGGGATGGGCCGTCCTCGCTCGGCGCCCGGCTCTGGAACGTACCTTGCGCGCGACGCCACCGCCCGGAACGACGGTCGTAGTGCTCGACGTCGCCCCCGCCACCCGCCGCCAGCGGATCGCCGCTCGAATTCGATCCGGCACCGTCGATCCGTTCGACCGCTACATGCTCGCCGACCCGGACCGCGCCGAACACATCGAGCGTTGTCTGGTGGAGCTGGCGACCCGCTACCTGAATGCGGCCCTGATCGAGAACGACGACTTGGACGATGAGGCGCTCGAACGTGAACTCGCACGTGCGCTCGGCCGGTAAGCGCGGTTTCCATCGCCTTGAATCCCGAGTGGCTACCGCGGCGTGCTGGCACCCAAGGCGCCGTTGCGCGCCGCTGGCGACCGAGACCACTGCTTCACCCACGACCACGGCGCCAGGACGGCAAGCCTGGGCTCACTGCCGGTGGGCGGTGTTCATGGGCTGGTCCTTACCCTGCCGCCCGGCCCCCCTCCGTGACACCCACCTCATCCCCGTCCGTCCCCGTCGGCTCCCGTGCGGCTGACACTTGCCACGCGCGCCCCGGCGATGCTAGTTTTTGGCTCCGCCCCGCCGCCCGTGCGGTCGCCGGTGCGGTTGAAATGCCTATCCCCTATCCCCAACTGCCGTGCATGTCCTACCTGCTCGCGATCATAGTCCCGCCGCTGGCGATCCTGATGCAGGGCCGCCCGTTACAGGCAATCTTCAACGGCCTCCTGTGGCTCGGCGGGCTGCTGTTCATCCTGCTGCCCTTCGTGGCCGGTCAGGCCGCTTGGCTGATCGCCGTGATCTGGTCTGTCGCGGTGGTCTACAACCGCCGCCAGGATGCGCGCGACCGCCGCTTGATTGACGAGGCCCTGCGACGGCAGCGGGAATAGACAAAGCCGCGATCGGCACGATCGCCTGGCAGCCTGCCGCGTCCGGCAGCACCGCCCCCCAGCCCTCGCGGAGACGCGGGCCATTGCCTCGCCATGATGGTCCCGTTATGGTTTTCTCAGGCGTGGAATCTCGTTCCGAACTACAGCCAATCCCCGCTGTCGAACCGTTCGGCCAACCGGCCAGCGTGTTCCCACCCTAAAGCCTGATTGCTGCGTTTCTTGCCCAGGTGGCGGTGATCTAGGCCCCGCCCCTCCAAGGGGTCTGCGGGGCGGACGCTCTGAACCCGTCAGAGTGTGAGCTCCTTGGTGTAATTGCAATCAGCGTGGTCGTTGTTGTTGAGATCCACACGGCAGTGAGGAGGTACCTTGGGCTTGAGCCGCCCGTTGGTGCCCATGCCTTTGGGTCGGGGGGCCAATTGATGGGGCAGGGCAGACTCAGCGCACGAATGGTGGAGGCGACGACATGAAAATATCGCTGATTGACCGTAGTCTCTATCTCAAAGGACTGATGTTGCTCATCCGCAAGGATCGGGAAATCCGGGATGAAGAAAGAAATGTGATGCTCTGCATCGGGAAAATGCTTGGGTTTGATAATGGATTCTGTGAAAAAGCCATCGATGACATCCTCTATAACAAGTATGTTGTTGACGAGCCGCCCCATTTTTCCAATGCGGATGTCGCCAGCCATTTTGTACTTGACGCACTCAGAATCGCCATCGCCGACGGGGAAGTGCACGAGAAGGAAGTGCAATGGGTGAAAGCCGTTGCTGTAGCAAACGGCATAGAAGAGGAGCTGTTCAACGGTGTCGTTGCTCGCGCATTAGCTGGGGCCGGGACAGGCACGCAAGGGACCTTCGAGGCGGGGCGTTTCGAATGGGACTAGAGTGCACCGCAACAACGACGATCACCAACGACAACAGTATACCGAGTCGCCCGAGCACGCGGGCCCCGGCCTGGGAGAGCCCGCTGGTCGCCGCCACACCGAGCTGGGCGGCCCTGGCGGAGCTGTCATCGGAGCCTGTCTTCGACCAGGAGTTTCACAGTAACATTGGGCCCCTCCAAGATCGCTGCTGCGGGGCGACACGGAGGTTTCCACGCCGACCCTGGCCATGCCTTGCGATGCCCTGAATTCAGAAGCTATGAACGAACGCCTTGGACACGACACCCCAGGCCCAGCCGCCGGTAGTTCCGTCGAGCCGACCCGGGGAGCAGGCTTGCCGCGGCGCCCGGGTCTAGGGCTGCGCCTGCTCGGCTGGACGCTCTTGACGGCAAGCGTGGGCCTGGTTTCCTGCCAGTCCTTGTTCGTCTTGTGAGCTTGACTCCTGTGACAGGGCGAGACCAGAGAGACCGGAGCCACCCATCGCAGGACCTTCGGGCGGCCCTGGCCCGTGCGCGGGAGATCGCGAGGCAATCTGTCGCCTCGGCCAGGCGCGCGTTACCCGCGGCGCAGCGCCCGCCGCGCGCCTGGCTGCTCTGGGTCCTCTCGGCGCCGCTGCTGATCGGCGCGGTCAGCGCCTTGGGGGCGGGGCGATTCTCGGGCTTCCTCGGCGATGCCCTGGGCTGGGCCCTGATCGCCGGGGCGGCTGTGCTCACCCGGCGAGGCGTCGCCGACCAGGGCGCCGAGCGGGAAAGGCGCTTCTCCCGGGGCTGGCGGCTGCCGCTCAAGAACCTGGCGGCAGCGGCCCTGGGGCTCGGCACCGCGGTCGCGGCGATCGCCGGGGCCGGACACGCCGTCCCGGTCGGCATCGCCTTCGGAGCCATCGCCGTGCTCGGCTATCACCTCGCCTATGGTCTGGAGCCACTGCGCGTGGGCGGGCGCCTTCCCGCCAGCGACAAGGAGGCCCGCGCCTTGGCCGATGCCCTGGCGGAGGCCGAGGGCCGCCTGATCAACGTCGAGCGCGCCGCTGCGGCCATCGGCAACCCGGAGCTTAAGGCACGGCTCACCCGCATCGCCGGCCAGGGGCGCGGCATGCTGGAGCAGATCGCCGAGCGCCCGTCGGACCTCAGGCGTGCCCGGCGCTTCCTGACGGTGTTCCTGGAGGGCACCGAACAGGTCAGCGACGGCTATGTCCGCACCCATCACCATGCCGCCTCCCCGGAGCTGGAGCAGAGCTTCCGCAACGTCCTGGTGAGCATCGAGGACCAGTTCATCCGCCAGCGGGAGCGCCTGCGCCAGACCGACGTGCTCGACCTCGACGTGCAGATCGAGGTGCTGAAGAAGCAGTTGGAGCAGGAAGGGCTCCGTTGACGGCCTCGGGGCCCGCGACCCATGGCACACAGATTCGATTTCCGATCAGGAGTCCGCCCATGACCGAGTCAGAGATCCATTCCCTGGAGCGGGTAGCCGCCCCGGCGCCCGCCCGCGACATCGTCCCCCTGACCGAGGCGAGCCCCCCCGAACAGGCCGAGATCCGGTCCCTGCTGGCCGAGATCGACCTCACCGACTCCAGCTCCGTCGTGCACTTCGGGGTCAAGGCCCAGCAACAGCTCACCCAGGTCTCGGATCAGATGCTGGAGGGGGTGCGGGCCAAGGACACCGGAGGGGCCGGGGGGGCGCTCAGCGAGATGGTCGGCACCCTGCGGGGATTCAATGTCGAGGCCCTGGACCCCAACGCCAAGCCCGGCTTTCTCGCCCGGCTCTTCGGGGCCGGCAAGCCCATCGTCAAGTTCCTGCAGCAATACGAGGAGGTGCGGGACCACATCGACCGCATCAGCCTGGACCTGGAGCGCCACAAGACCCGGCTGCTCACCGACGTGACCTCCCTGGACAGGCTCTACGACGCCAACCTGAGCTACTTCCGGGAGCTGGAGCACTACATCGCCGCCGGTGAGGCCAAGCTCGCCGAGCTGGACCGGGAGACCATCCCGGCGCTGGCCGCCCGGGTCGAGTCCGAGGCCGACATGGTCCAGGCCCAGAACCTGCGGGACCTGCGCGGTGCCCGGGACGACCTCGAACGGCGCGTCCATGACCTGCGCCTCACCCGCCAGGTGGCCATGCAGGCCCTGCCCAGCATCCGGCTGGTGCAGGAGAACGACAAGGGTCTGGTCAACAAGATCAACTCCACCCTGGTCAATACCGTGCCCCTGTGGCGCCAGCAGCTCGCCCAGGCGGTCACCATCTACCGCTCGGGCCGCGCCGCCGAGACGGTGCGCGCCGCCACCGATCTCACCAACGATCTGCTGCGGGCCAACGCGGAGAACCTGAAGCAGGCCAACGCCGAGGCCCGCCGCCAGATCGAGCGCGGCGTCTTCGACATCGAGACCGTCAAGGCTGCCAACCAGGCCCTGATCGAGACCATCGAGGAGAGCTTGAGGATCGCCGACGAGGGCAAGCGGGCCCGCGCCGCGGCGGGTGCCGAGCTGCAGCAGATGGAGGCGGGGCTGCGTCGCACCCTGGCCGCGGCCAGTGCCCACACCAGCGGGGGCTAGACGACCGAGCGGACTAAGTCACGTGGCAGGAAGGCGGCGAAAAATATGGATAGCTCCGCGCCTGTTCCCGTCCATGCACCTGTCGGCGTTGCCGGCTCGGTCCATCCTCAAAGCCAGTAACTACCGATGACTGGGTGCGGCACATAATGGCCGGATACCGCCCGCTGCTTCAGGGATCAGGCAGCCCACGTCGGCGGAACCTTCAAGGTCGGCTCCACCCGTTACCTTTGCACCTCGCCTGCTTTCGTGCCTACGCATGGACTCGTCTGTTACCAGCCGCGCCGCAAGGCTCGATACTGGGCTTGTGGCACACGATTACCCAGGCGGGACTCACACCCGCTAGAACACGCGGCACTGCCAGGCCGCACTGTCCCAGACTCGCCAGCCTCGCGGCGGAGATCCCCGGCGAGCCGGTGACCCTCGCATAGATCATGCGGGCCGCCCTCGACAGCGGTGCGCGTACGATCGCGTACACCCCCACCACCACCTTCTACGATCTGGCGGCAGATGCGGCATGACTGGCGAAGGCGCAGGGGCTGAAGAACGTCTTCGTCGCCAGGTCTTCGCTTACCTGGAGGCGATGTTCCGCCTGGAGGGCGAGATCAGGTACCTGCTCGACGGGCACAGGGTTGCCTATTCCACGCATACTGGACACCCATTCCAGCGCAAGCTGGACACCCGTTCCACGCCAACCTGGACAGTCGGAGCGAAGCGACGCGCGGGGTGGATGCTGTTTACGCTGGGGTGGGTTCCTCCGTCAATCTGGGTTGGATTTTGCGCAGGGATTCCCCGGCGAGGTTGAGGGGATGGGCGTGGTGGACCAGACGGTCGAGGATGGCGTCGGCCAGGGTCGGATCGCCCAGGGCGTCGTGCCAGTGGGCCACCGGTAACTGGCTGGTGACCAGGGTCGAGCGGGTCTGATAACGCTCGTCGAGCAGTTCGAGTAAGTCCCGGCGGCGTTCGCCGTCGAGGATGGCCAGCCCCCAGTCGTCGAGGATCAGGACATCGACCTTGGCCAGGGCGGCCATGAGCTTGAGGAAGCGCCCGTCGGCGTGGGCGATGGTCAGTTCCTCCAACAGGCGGGGCAGGCGCTGGTACAGGGCGGTGTAGCCCTGACGGCAGGCGGCATTGGCCAGGGCGCAGGCAAGATAGGTCTTGCCCACACCGGTGGGACCGGTGATGAGGATGCTCTGATGGCCGCGCTTCCTCTATCTGGTGGGCAATCTCCGGGCTGACCTCGAGGCTGCTCCATTCGTCCGAGCCATCCGGGACCCGTTCGGAGAGATCAGGGCGAACATACTCCAAGACCGAACGGTGAAACGGAGCGTGCAACTCGACGTCCACGCTTTCCAACAGGCCGAGTACCAAGAACTGACGATCCGGAGCCCATAGTCGGGGCGGTGCAGACCTTTGGGGACGCGGCGGTCACCAACGGGGCGGCGAACGGTGTCTTGCAGCTCGGCGGTGGGGCCGCTTGGCTGGGCACTGTCATGGTCTGGGTCATGTGGGCCTACACCCTCTATACGGTGGCCATGATCCTCATCAAGCTGATCTGGACGTGCGAGCAGGCCGAATTCGAGCTGGGGGCCAAGCGCGAACTCAAGGCGTGTCACAAGGTCGGCGGCTACTGTAAGAAAAAGGTCCTCGGCTAGTGCATCGAGAAGCGTGATGCTTACTGCTGCTTCAATACCCCGTTGGCGCGCATCTTAAACGAGCAGATCCGTCCGCAACTCGGGCGCGACTGGGGGGACGCCAAACATCCGAACTGTGCGGGGATCGACGTGCAGGACTTTTCCCGGATCGATTGGAGCCAGGTCAACCTCGACGAGTGGCTGGCGATCCTGTTTGAGACCGGCCACTTCCCGACCGCCGCGACGCTGAACATCGAGGATCTGACCGGCAGCGGCAGCCTGCTGGCCGGGGGAGAAGCCCGGCCGAATGCCAGCGCCCGCACCCTGGAGCGCACCGACGGGCTCGATGCCGAGCAGCAGCGCACGGACGCCGAGGCGGAGTTGTGGCCGGGTGCGTTGACCAATCTACCCACCGAAGCCCTGCCTGCGGGGGCCCCGTGATTGACCAGGCCATGAGCAAGCGCCTGCCGGAGGGGGTGTTCCTCTATCCGGTGCCTGGCAACCCGGTGGCGCTGGGCAAGGACCTGGGTTTCCTCCAGTCCCCTCTGATCCTCAACCGCGGCGCGTCACTCGCCTTCGTCAAGCCCGGAGCCTGATCCATGAACCCATCTCCGTCCTCTGCCCTGGTCTCCGACGCCCTCGTGGGGATCGCCGAGCGTTGGCTCACCGAGCAACGCCGCGCCCGGCGCTGGGCCGGGATCTGGCGCGGTGTCGTGGCCTTCTACTTCGGGCTGTTCCTGGCGCTCTATCTGGCGTCGAGTTGGGACAGCCTGTGGTTCTCCCGCGGCCCGCACGCAGCCCTGGTGAAGCTGGAGGGACCCATCGGTGCCCAAGCCACCGCCAGCGCCAAGCATGCCCTCAAGGCCCTGCGTTCCGCCTTCGACAACGCCAACGTCAAGGCTGTGCTGCTCGACATCGACAGCCCCGTGTCGGCGCCAGCGTGAAAGTGGCTCAGAACAGCCGACGGAAAACTGGACCGATTGGGGCCCGAGGGTGGGGTTGAGGTGGCGCAAGAGACGGGCAGCGCCGGTCGCTCGGGGCGACCGGCGGCGGTCAAGGGTGAGGGGGACGAGTGCGAATCAGGTTTCGATGTGGTCGCGCATGCGATAGCTGCGCGCCTCGATGACGACAGACTCGGCGTGGTGGAGCAGGCGGTCGAGTAAGGCGGAGGTCAGGGTGCTGTCGTTGTTGAAGACCTCCGGCCACTGCTTGAAGGCGCGGTTGGTGGTGATGACGGTGGAGCCGCGCTCGTAGCGTTGACTGATGACCTGGAACAGGGCATCGGCGCCGAACTTGTCGATCGGCAGATAGCCGAGTTCATCGACCACGAGCAGTGTCGGTTTGAGCAGGCGCGCCAGCTCGCGCTTGATGCCGCCGGTGGCCTGGGCGGCGGCCAGGGTATTGACGATATCGACGGCGCTGGTAAACAGGGCCGTGTGACCCTGGAGGCAGGCGGTGTGGGCCAGGGCGATGGCCAGGTGGGTCTTGCCCACGCCGACCCCGCCGAGCAGGACGACGTTGCCGTGCTGGGGGAGGAAGTCCAGGCGGAACAGCTGCTGGATCTGGGCGCGGTTGATCTTCTTCGGCCAGCTCCAATCGAACCCGTCGAGGGTCTTGATACCCGGCAGGCGGGCGGCCTTCAGGCGGCGGCGCACGAGGGCCTCGTCACGGCGGGCCGCCTCCCCGGCCACCAGTTGTTGAAGAAAGCGGCCATGGGTCCAGGACTCGCGTGCCGCTTGTTCCGCCAAGGCCGGATAGTGTTGGAGGATGTAGTGCAGCTGCAGGCGTTGCAGCTGCTGGGCGAGGACCTGGTCAACGGCGGTCATGGCTGTCGCCCTCCTCGCCGGGGATCGCGTAGAGCGACAGATCCGCCGGCGGCAGGTCCAGCTCCAAGACATCCTGGCGGCGCATCAAGACCAGCGCGCTGGGTTGGGGGAGTTGGCGCCCGCGGGCCTGGATCAGGTGGGCGATGTACTCGCTGCTGAAGGCCGCGAAGTCGAGGGCATCGGCCATCGCCCGGGCGACCGTCTCGGTTCCGTGGATATCGGCCAGGGCGAGGATCTTGCGCACATGGGACAGGGCATTGCCGCGCCGCTCCAGCAAGCCCTCGTGGTACTTGGGCGCCTGCGGGCAGAGGGCGAGGAAGCGCGCGAGCACGTGGGCATCCTGGGCGTGGCGGCGTTGCGCCACCAGCGCCTTGGCATGATCCGGATCGGCGATGTCGCGGTGGCGCTCCCAGCAGCGGACATGGCGGGCGATCAGGTCCTGGTCGTGGTACAGGCACAGATGCTCGGGGTAGGCCTTCAGCGTCAGTTGGGCGCCGGCGAAGCGGGCCGGGACGGAATAGCGGTTGGCCTCGAAGGTCACCCGGAACTGGCGATCGGCGCGCACCGCCAGGACCCGAGCGACATCGTAGCGGCGGGGATTGACCGGCTGCAGGTGGGGGCGCTCCTCGGCCCACAGATCCACCGGCCGGCGCTGGGTTTCGCGGTGCAGCCGGACATTGGCCACGCGTCTCCAGCCACACCCGCACCGCCGGGTTGAGGGCGGCGAAGTCCGGCAGCTCCTGGCCGTTGAGGAAGTTGGCCTTCACATAGCCCACGGCGCGCTCCACGCGCCCCTTCTCGTTGCCCTTGGCGACGTTGCAGGCCACCACCTCGAAGCCGTAGTGACGGGCGAAATCCAGATAGCGGGGATTGAACTGGGGCGGCTCGCCGCGCACGTGAGCGAGCACCGCCGTGCGCAGGTTATCGACCATGATCTTGCGCGGAACGCCCAAGGCGTCGAAGGCATGGATGTGGGCCTCCAGGAAGTGCTCCATGCTCTGGGACAGGGTGAACTCCACATAGAGTTTGCGGCTGTAGGCCAGCACCATGACGAAGAACGACAGTCGCCGGCGCGTCTCCCCCACGGCGATGCTGCCCCACTCCCCCCAGTCCACCTGAGCCACCTCGCCGGGGGCGAAGGCCAGGGTCAGGAAGGCCTCGCGCGGGCGCGGGCGGATGCGCCGGACGTAGTCCTTGACGATGCTCACGCCCCCGTCATAGCCCGCCTCGCACAGGCGCTGAAAGACCTGCTGGGCGCTGAGCGGATGGGCATCGAGCCAAGCCGACGATGCGTCCCTTGAAGGGGTCGAGCTTGCTGGGGCGGGGCACGGCGGCGCGCGGGGCATAGGGGCGGGCGCGCCAGCGGCGCACGGTCTTGACGTTCAGCCCCAGATCCCGGGCCACTTGGCGCACGCCCAGGTGTTTGGCCAAGCCGTCGCGGATCGCGCACCAGGTCGCGTAGTCGATCATGGCCGTGCCCCCAGGGTCGCGCGCATCCGCGCCAGGGACAGCGCCGCCGTGGCCGTACCGGGCAGGCTCAGGACCTGATAGAGCGGCGGGTCGTAGGCGATCAGGTCCAAGGCGAGCAGATCGCGCCGTGCCTGGGCCAGCCGCGCGGGCGTCAGGCGCAGGCGCTGCGCCAGCGTCGGGTCGCTGTAATAGCTCAGGCCGTGGACATCGGCCACGCCGAGCAGAAACAGGTACAGCGCCCAGGCGCACACGTCGGCACGCTCGATGTAGTGCTCGCGCACCAGGCGATGGTCGAGCCAACTGAAGTGCTCGGGGACCTGGCGCAGCCGCTCGGGATTCAAAACTCGCTTAAGTATGGACATGGTCGCCTCCACAGATGTCGCGGCCCAGTTGTAGCAACCGGGCCCCGGCGCAGGCGATGTCCTCTTGTAACGCACAGTCCCACAGATGGCCGATTAGGCCAATCAGAACATAGGGTTGAGCAGCCAAGATCTCTTGTAACGGCGACCCCGAGACATCTTGTAACGGTGCCTGCGAGCACGGCGGCAACGACCCCAGCGGGGCCGCGACGGCGGGGCGTTACAAGCGACCAGCAAGCCCGACGCCGCCGCCGGGGGCCGCTCGGGCGAGACGGGCGCCGCCGGGGCGGGGAGCGGCACCCCGCTCTTGCCCCGGCTGTAGCCGGGATGCGCCTGGCGCCACGCCTGGACGCGGGCGACCGCGGCCGCTCCCCGGTGGTAGTTGCGATTCTCCGGCTTGGCCAACCACTTGGCCTGGCTGGCGCGCTTGCTGGCCGCCCGACAGGCGGGCTGCCCGCAGTAGCGCTGGTGGCGGGCATTGCGAGGGTCGGGCGTGAAGCTCTCCCCGCAGCTCGCACAGGTCCGCCGTCGTTCTTGCCCCATGTCGTGTCCCCCGCCAGATCGCCGATCTGGCTTGAGGACACTCCAGGAAGAACACCGAAGAAAACCCCACCAGAGAAGAAGACGCCAGGTCGATATCGTTCCGAGGAGGAAGAAGACGGGCAGGAAGGGCCAGTTTCACCCCGGCAGATTTAGGCCAGTTTCAGGTCGGCCGCGACACATGTATGGGGTGCTACTCGCGTTCGTCGTGATCGTGGTCTGGGAGCAGTATTCCGAGTCGCGTATGAACACTCGCCTTGGCGCTGGCTTGCTCCTGCGTCTGCCCTTGCTTTCTGTTGCTCATGTATAACCTGACCTGTTGCATGGTGATCGACTTGCCAGACATTCGCGCGCCTTATTGTTGCGAAAATGTCCGCTACCCTAGCCTCGAAAGGCGGCCAAGATAGTTGTCGTCAACCGGCCAAGTTAATTGTCACCAAACACCTCGCCAGTCAACCTGGCATTGGAGGCCATTTGGCAAGGCGTTCAAGGATTGTCACCCACCTCGCTTCGCCAACAGGTTCTCTACGGAGAGCTGATCGGGAAGCTCAACGAACTCGAACGGTTGCGGGCCGCGCATAAAAAACCGCCAGAACGATGATTACCATTCAGGCGGTTGGAGGGCAGGGAGCCCGTCGGGGTATCGTGACTACCCAGAGGGCTTCAGTTAGTGGATTGGGAACGGGCGACTAACAGGCCCCGCACCCACGCATACGGCGATGCAGTTCCGATAGCTTCTCGTTACCGCGCTCTATGGCGATCATAAGGCCAGCCACCACGAAGGTGAGCACAAAGCCACCGAGAGTCAAAGTGTCAAAGTTCATGTGATTCATCTCCTAAAATTTCCGCCTGAAGAAAGGGTTACCTAACGACATCTTCATTGGGACTGACTACAGTATGGGAGAAATTCGGTATATAAGCAAGTACTAATATATTAATGGGGATAGAAGCTGCTTTTTTGACCGGTAGCTAACCCCTCCGGCACCAGCCGCACGAGTAGCCCTTACGGCTATCCTAGGGATTGATCGAGTGGGTGGGTATGATGTCGCCAAGCATTGTGCGCATCCTGCCTGACATCAAAAGGCGAAAGTATGGCTTGGGTCTATCTGGTCGTGGCGGGGATCTTTGAATGGGGCTGGCCCGTCGGTCTCAAGTATGGGATGACCGAGGCGGGTCCGCGCTGGTGTTGGATCGGCTTCGCCGTCCTCTGCATGGTGGCGAGCGGGGTCTTGCTCCTCCTGGCGCAAAGGACCATTCCCATGGGGACGGCCTATGCGGTCTGGACCGGCATCGGCGCGGTAGGCACTTTTCTGCTGGGCATCTGGCTGTTCAGTGAGCCGGCGACCCTGGCGCGCTTCTTCTTCGTCGGCCTCATCATGGTTGGGATTCTCGGGCTGAAGCTCGCCTCTTCGCATTGATGCTTGAGTGGGGGAAGGGTCCCTCCCTGGACCCTGTGGGTTTTCCAGCAACCACTTAGGCGGCGGGGATGGCCTTGCGCAGGTCGGCGCTGACCTCGGCCAGGTTACGCATGTACCAGGCCCGGTAATCCTCGCTGGCCTGACCGGCCAGGGTCAGGCTGGACTTGGACTTGGCCATCACCTGCCCGCTCAGGTCCTTGGCGGCCTCGATCTGGCCGTTCAGAAAGGTGTTGTAGCCCTTGGCATCGGAGGCCAGGGTTAGGGTGCGGTTGCCGTGCTCCATCAGCATGTTCAGGGCTTCCATCTGCTGGGCGGCCAGGCGGTCGAACAGGCTCATATTCAGCTCATTCAGGCTGTTCATCCGCTCCATGCCCTTGATGGAAAAGTCCTTGACGGTGTTCAGGGTCTCGGTCGTGGTCATGTTCAATCTCCAAAGGATGTGGTTAAGGGGCAATTGTTGCGATGCAGCAATTGTTGCAGTGCACAATAATCATCCATCGGACCTATGTCAAGCCCCAGGACCTTCCTCGTCACGGGATTGGCGACCCTTTGTGTGGATATCCACGCCCCAGGCCCGCCCCTTCATGCGAACCTATAGTAGGGGATCTCCAACCATGAGGCCCTGCCTTTGCCTTTGCCGAGGGCCCGAGGCGAAAAACGGCCATCTCGAGATGACGGACATGCCTTACCCAGTCAGCCAGGACCTGCTT
Source organism: uncultured Gammaproteobacteria bacterium (assembly GCA_963841065.1). GTDB lineage: Bacteria > Pseudomonadota > Gammaproteobacteria > Chromatiales > Chromatiaceae > M0108. The sequence continues at coordinate 195,912 of CAWJBI010000042.1, forward strand.
TCAGTCATTAGCGAAGACTTTGGCTTCGAACGTGGTCATCCCCGCTTTCTGGGGCCACCGTTGCGCGAGGCGGCATCAATTTTGCGATCTTCTCCCGTCATGCCACCGCCGCCACCCTGCTGCTATTCCTGCCGGGCAGCGAGGTCGAGATGGCTGCCTTTCTTTCTCTAGAGTGATCGTGAACCCGGTCATGGCATCAATTTTGTTACCAGCCACGACGGCTTCATCCTGGCCGACCTGGTCGGTTATGAGGACAAACATAACCTGGCCAATGGCGAGGAGAATCGCGACGGCGATTCGCAAAACCTGAGATGGAACTGCGGCCATGATACGGGCAAGGCGGGCGACGATGCCATCCGGGAGTTGGATGCGCTGAAGCCCCTCCTGGACATCCACCATTATCGCGTTGAGAGCCGCGGCAGGGCCGTACTGGTTGCTGGTGGGGCAGCACATAAGCCAATCAGTGGACGCGGGGCTTAGGCGCGAGGCAGGCTGGGGCTCGGTCCAGTCTGGCCTGGGGGGCAGTTCCCTTTTGATGTGAAGACCCTGAAATGCAAAAGCCCCGCTTGAGGGCGGGGCTTTCTTCTTACCAGGTAGCGGGCCTAGGCCCCCCTGGATTTATTGGGGTATGACGTTAGTCGCGCTCGGGCCTTTCTGCCCTTGCTCAACGTTATAAGAAACGGTTTGACCCTCGGCCAGCGACTTGAAGCCACTACCCTGAACGGCGCTGTGATGGACGAAAACGTCCTTGCTGCCGTCGGAAGGGGCGATGAAGCCAAAGCCCTTTTCGTCACTGAACCACTTAACTGTGCCTATAGCCATTACGGTAAATCTCTGGATTGAACTAAACGTGTGTATATGCAGACAACTGTTGGGTAATTACGGAAGAATCTGCCACGCACTACGGGGAGGAGGTACTACCGGAACACTACAAGACAACACTGCACCGGGTTATGATGCCGAATCTTGAATAATTCCGCAAGATTTTTTCCTTCGCTTTTTTCCTGTGCTGCCCTCTTCGCCCAGCGCGGACCCGCCAACAGGCCTTTGCGACGGCCCAAAGTAGGGTCCCGCTTCCTGGTGGGGGTTCCCTTGATGGTTGGGCGCGGTGGGCGTGCCCGCTGAACCATCAGGCCGGAAAGCCTTCCAGAACAATCTTACCCCGGGACTGGCCGCTCTCGATCAGGGCATGGGCCCGCCGCAGGTTGCTAGCGTTAATGGGCCCGTAGTGGCTGGCCAGGGTCGTCTTGAGCTGACCTTGATCGACCAGGCCGGCCGCCTCTTCCAGGATCTGGTGCTGGACCTGCAGATCGGGGGTCGCGAACAGGCTGCGGGTAAACATGAATTCCCAATGGATAGAGACGGACTTCTGTTTGAAGGGCATGACATCCAGTTGGCGCGGGTCGTCGATGAGGGCGAAGCGGCCCTGGGGGGCGATGACCGCGATGATGGCCGCCAGATGTTGCTCCGTCTGGGTCAGGCCCGCGATATAGCGGATCTGGGGATGGCCGATGGCCGCCAACTGGGGCGCCAGGGGTTGGGCATGATCGACAATGAAGTGGGCACCCAAGTCCTCGACCCACTGTCGCGTCTCGGGCCGGGCGGCGGTGCCGATGACGGTCAGGCCGGTCAGTTGGCGAGCCAGTTGGGTGAGGATGGAACCTACCCCACCCCCGGCGCCGATGATCAGGAGGGCATCCTCCCCACCGCCGGCGGTCTCGTCCGGCGTCAGTCGCGCGACCTGGAGTCGGTCGAAGAGCAGTTCCCAGGCCGTCACCAGGGTCAAGGGCAGGGCCGCCGCCTCGGCGTGGGGCAGGCTCCGGGGTTTGTGGCCGACGATGCGCTCGTCCACCAATTGCAATTGGGCGTTGCTGCCGGGCCGGTCGCGAGCCCCGGCATACCAGACCTCATCGCCCGGTTTAAAGAGGGTCACCTCGGCGCCCACGGCGCGCACCCGTCCGGAGGCGTCCCAGCCCAGGACCCGATATTCGCCCGGGGGTGGGGCCGCACGCTGGCGGATCTTGGTATCCACGGGGTTGACCGAGATGGCCTGGACCTCCACCAGCAGATCACGCGGGCCGGGCGCGGGCACGGGCAGGTCAATGTCCAGCAGGGAGGAGGGGTCTTGGATCGGCAGGCACTCTTGATAACCGATGGCTTTCATGGGGGGCAACCTGAATCGGGATGGAAATCAATAAAAAGGCCGGGGGATACCCGGCCTGTCTTCAGAGTTTACCGGACGTCAGGTCCGGTGTCGCGTCGCTCAGGCGACGGCCCTGAGCTTCTCACCTTCCAAGAGGGGTCCACCTTCACCACGGATCTCGATCTTGCGGGGCTTCATGGCCTCGGGGATTTCACGGCGCAGCTCGATATGGAGCAAGCCATTCTCGAGCCGGGCATCCACCACCCGGACATAATCCGCAAGCTGGAACTTGCGCTCGAAGCCCCGATTGGCGATTCCCCGGTAGAGGAAACGGCTTTCCTTTTCATCCTCGGCACGGGAGCCGGAGACCGTCAGGATGTTCTCCTTGACCTCCAGAGCGAGTTCGCCCGGAGAGAAGCCGGCGACGGCCATGGTGATGCGGTAGTCGCTCTCGCCGCTGACCTCCACGTTGTAGGGAGGATAACCGCCCGGCTCGGAGCGATAGGCGTTCTCCAGGGCGGACGAAAGCCGATCAAAACCGATCATGGAGCGGAAGAGGGGGGAGAAGTCGATGTTTGACATGGTCATATCCTCAATGAGCAATATGTTTTCAGTGAGCGTATCCAGATTGGATCACGCGGTTGTGAGGACCTCCGGGGAGCGTCCTCGCTATGAAAAATAGTACCGGATCGGCGAGCGTCAAGGGGTGACCGCCAAAAAATTTTGGCGGCATGAGGCGAGATTCTTTGGGGGATGGTTGTAGCGCCTGCCGCCGGCAATGGCCCCGACGCCAGGGCGTCAGGGCTAGCCAGAGGGATTAAAGCCAGGGCCTGGGAATCAGCGCGGCTTGGCCATGCTCTGCTTGAGCAGGGCGCCAAAGCTACCCAGATCGCCGGTCGTGGTCTTGGCGCCGGGCGCGTAACTGGCCAGGTCCGGCGCGGCCTCGGCGGCCTTGGCCTCGTCCAGGGTCAGGCTGATGCGGCGCTGCTCCCGGTCGATGGCGAGGACGCTGGCCTCGACCTTCTGGCCGGGGCTCAGCACCTCCTGGGGATGACCGATGCGCTTGCCGGCGCCCAGTTCGCTGATGTGGACCAGGCCCTCCACGCCAGGGGCCAGTTCGATGAAGGCACCGAAGGGCTGCAGCCGGGTGACGTGGCCCTGGACCCGGGAGCCGACGGGGAATTGCTGGGCCACCTCGTTCCAGGGGTCCTGGGACAGGGCGCGGATGGAGAGGGCGATCTTTTCCGGGCGCTTGGGATTGTCGGTCTTATCGACCCGCAGCACCGTGACCTCCAGCGGTTGGCCGACGCTCAGGATCTCGCTGGGGTGCTTAACCCGGTGGAAGGCCAACTCGCTGATGTGGATCATGCCCTCCAGGCCGCCCAGATCGACGAAGGCACCATAGTCCTGGAGGGAGGTGACGGTGCCCTGGAGCACGGCGCCCTCCTTGAGATTGGCGCGGATGGCCTCGGCACGCAGGCGTTGTTCCTCTTCGAGCAGCATCCGGCGGGAGACTACCAAGTTGATGTGGCGTCCGCCCTCGTATTTGGTGATGCGAAAGTCCAGGTGCTGGTCGATGAACTCCGACAGGTCCTCGATGAAGCGCAGATCCATTTGGGAGGCCGGGCAAAAGGCGCGCTGGCCAGCGATCTGGACCTCGACGCCACCCTTGACCACGGCCGTCACCCGGCCATGGACGGGCAATTGCTCGCGATAGGCCTGTTCCAGTTCGGCCACGCCATGGAGTTGACGGGCCTGCTGATTGCCCAGGCGCAGGGTACCGTCCTCCTCGATGCCCGCCACCGTCGCCGTCACCTCGTCGCCCACCGCGACGGTCAGTTGACCCTCCGGGTCGCGCAAGGAGGCGGCGTCCATGATGCCCTCGGCCTTGCCGCCCAGATTGATAAAGACCTGGTCCTCGGTGATGGCCACCACCCGGCCCTTGACCTGATCGCCGGGCTTGGCGCCCTTCTCGGCGGCCGTTTTATGGGTCTGGTCGAACTCGGCCAGGAGGGCCGCGAAATCGTTGGTGTCGTTCATGGGCGCGTCTGTGGTTGCGGAGGTTAGTAATGGAGGGCAGTGATCCGCCAAGACCCGGCCTTTATGGTGGGTGTCGGCTCGGCTCATTTAGCCAGGTGCCACCAGGTTGTCTTGGTCGCTGGTCAGTTCGCGGTGGTCATTAAGGGCAAGAATCCTGAAGTCGCCATTGTACGGCCGGCGCAAGCCGAAAACCCAAGGTCGTTGCGTGTGATCTCGCCAAACGGGGTAAAGCTTAAACTTTTTCAGCCCGGATAGGCCACGCCGCAGCCACCCAGACCGCAGTAACCGCCCGGATTCTTGGCCAGGTACTGCTGGTGGTAATCCTCCGCATAGTAAAACTCCGGCGCGGGCAGGATCTCGGTGGTGATGGTGCCCCGCCGGTTGGCGGCCAGGGCCCTGGCAAAGCGCTCCCGGCTGGCCTCGGCGGCCAGGCGCTGAGCCTCGCTCGTGTAATAGATGCCGGACCGGTACTGAGTGCCGACGTCATTGCCCTGGCGCATGCCCTGGGTGGGATTGTGGGACTCCCAGAAGGTTTTGAGCACCTGCTCGTAGCCGATCCTGGCCGGGTCGAAGACCACCCGCACCACCTCGTTATGGCCGGTCATGCCGGTGCAGACCTCCTCATAGCTGGGGTTGGGGGTGAGGCCCGCCGCATAACCCACGGCCGTGGTCCAGACGCCCTCGAGTTGCCAAAATCGCCGCTCCGCCCCCCAAAAACAGCCGAGGCCCAGCAGGGCCAGCTCCAGTCCCTCCGGGAAAGGCGGCAGCAGAGGGCGCCCGTGCACCCAGTGGCGGTTGGTCACCGTCATGACCTGGTCGCGGCCGGGCAGGGCCTCGCCGGGGGCAGGTAACTGAATCTGGCGCCGAAAAGCGAACATCTGAACCTCGGGGGGTGAGGAGAAAAATTTATCCCCATCTCGGTGGTAGCGATGAGAAATGAAAGCGAACATCTGAACCTCGGGGGATGGGGAGGAAAATTTATCCCATCTCGGTGGTAGCGATGAGAAATCAAGCCCGACGGAGACTTTCACCCTGCCACAGACGCTGGCCGGCCAAAGGTCCCCTTCAGGTATGGAGTCATTCCGCCTGGATGTGCGGGACCTTGTGTTTGTCGGTGTCGTAAAAACATCCGAATGTCCGAAGGACCTCACGCACCTTCGGATCGGCTGCGTCGATGGGTGGTGTCCCAAAGCGGGACGTCATGCAACTTCTTGGAGCGCGTCGGCAAGATCTCGACTGGGTAGCGGTCGAGGCAGCGGCTTGTTGTCACTCTTGTATAATTCGACAATTTCCTCGACGATTTGGCAGAGTTCCGCAAATACCGCTTCTTCGTCGTCGCCATGACAACCGCCAAACATCAAGCTAGGACAGCTACCCACATAGCAGGCGTCTTCGTCTGACCATTTGACTATTTTTGCGTATCGCGCGCTATCTTTCACTTCTGCGATTCCTCAATTGCCATTTGGACCGCTCTAACGAGGTATTGTTGCGCATCGTCTCCGGGCTTTCCGGATATGGTTATTGGTTTCGTTACCTTTGAGTGAACATAGTTGCGGTGACTTCCTTTCCCACCGCGATCAGCAAACCCGGCCTTTTCTAGCCTAGCGATCAACTCACGAACTTTAGGAGGCACTGAAACCCGTTCTCCATATTATTATACTAACAGTATGTTTATAATAAAGATTTCGTCTAGTCTCTAAACCACCTCCCGGGGCGATCCTTTCAGCCCTTGCCCCTTGTCCATTTGATCTTACCCGGGTAGCAAAATTCGTCCTTAACTCATTGCCTTTTGCCGGAGTCTAGCCGATGCCCTCAACCCCGTCAAACAAGGAGGAAAAGCCCTGTTCCCTCTGGGATCGCTACCTACAAAAACTCCATGAATCAGGCTTCAGGCCCCCTTTTGACCGCGGATGTTTATGCGCGCGGAATAATATCTTGCGGCCCACCCGAGCCATCGCTCTACCGAGCAGGGGCCGCGGACGTGGATCAATAACTGGCCGATCTGGGTCGCAGCCCCAGCCTCAAGAGCTGGCAGTTCCTCCAAGTCGTCGATGCTATAGGGTTTTAACTTGGATCTGGCTGGCGTGGTGTGGCTTGAGACACCCAGTTAGCCCTTCCCGATTCCCGCAACCGCCCGCCTGGGGCAAAATGGCGGCACCTTCAGCATGCACAGGCTTGCCCGTGACCCCGCACCCCATCGAACTCATCACCCTGGACCTGGACGATACCCTCTGGCCCTGTCTGGAGCCTATTCAGCGCGCCGAGGCCGCCATGGTCGCCTGGCTTGCTGCCCGGGCGCCCGCCCTGGCGCAAGCCATGGATCTGGAGGCTTTGCGGGCCCATCGGCGCGACCTGATGACGCAATGCCCGGCCATCGCCCACGACGTGACGGTGGTGCGGCGCACCTCCCTGGAGATCCTGCTGGAGGCATTCGGTCATGATCCCGCCCTGGCGGTGGAGGGCATGGCGCTGTTTCTCGAGCACCGTAATCAGGTCGAGCCCTATCCGGACGTCATCCCGATCCTGCGCGCCCTCGCGGCGGACTACCGGCTGGTCTCCGTGACCAACGGCAACTCGGACATCGGCCGCACCCCCCTGCGCGGCCTCTTCCACCTGTCGCTGACCGCCGCCGAGGTGGGGGCGGCGCGGCCCGACCCCGCCCTCTTCCAGGCGGCCCTGGACTGGGCGGGGCTGGCGCCGCATCAGGCCCTGCACATTGGCGATCACCCGGTTTACGATGTCCAGGCGGCGCGGGATCACGGTATGGCGGTCCTCTGGGTCAATCGCTACGGTCAGACCTGGCCGGTGGATCTGGAGCCGCCCCTGGTGGAAATCCCCGACCTGCATGGCCTGGCGCGCTGGCTGAGGGGACAGGCGGTGGGGCAGGGCAGAGGGCAGGGGAGTGACGAGGGCGGGCGGCAAGGCGCTGGCTATGGCTCGACCGAGGAGATGAAATAGGATGGAATTTCAGCGATTGGCCAGCGATGGCCAGGCCCGCCGCGGGCGCCTGACCTTCGCCCGCGGGGTGGTGGAGACGCCGGCCTTCATGCCCGTGGGCACCTACGGCACCGTCAAGGCCATGACCCCGGACGAGCTGCGGGAGATCGGCGCCCAGATCATCCTCGGCAACACCTTTCACCTCAAGCTGCGCCCCGGGACCGAGATCATCGCGCGCCTCGGCGGCCTGCACCGCTTCATGCACTGGCCGCGGCCCATCCTGACCGACTCCGGCGGCTTCCAGGTCTTCAGCCTGGCAGGCATGCGCCGGATCAAGGAGGAGGGCGTCGAGTTCCGCTCCCCCATCGACGGCAGCCTGCTCTTCCTGGGGCCCGAGGAGTCCATGGCCATCCAGCGCGCGCTCGGCTCGGACATCGTCATGGTCTTCGACGATTGCACCCCCTAACCGGCGACCCCGGAGCAGGCGCGGGCCTCCGTGGAGCGCTCCCTGCGCTGGGCGGCGCGCAGCCAGGCGGCCCATGGCGACAACCCGGCGGCCCTCTTCGGCATCGTCCAGGGCGGCATGTACGAGGCGCTGCGCGCACGCGTCCCTGGCGGGCCTGACTGGAGATCGGCTTCGACGGCTACGCCATCGGCGGCCTGTCCGTGGGCGAGCCGGAGGCCGACCGGCTGCGGGTCCTGGACTTACCTCGCCGACCGCCTGCCGGCGGACCGGCCGCGCTATCTGATGGGCGTCGGCACCCCGGCAGGACATCGTCGCAGGCGGTGCTGCGCGGCGTCGACATGTTCGATTGCGTCCTGCCCACCCGCAACGCCCGCAACGGCCACCTCTTCACCCACACCGGGGTGGTGCGCATCCGCAACGCCCGCCATCGCACCGAGACGGGCCCCCTCGACCCGGCCTGCGACTGCTACACCTGCCGGAACTACAGCCGCGCCTACCTGCACCACCTGGACCGCTGCCACGAGATCCTGGGCGCCCGGCTCAACACCCTCCACAACCTCCACTATTACCAGACCCTGATGGCCGACCTGAGGGCGGCCATCGCCGCCGGCCGGCTGGATAGCTTCGCCCAGGACTTTCCCTGGTAACTGAGACCGAATGGGCTGGTGCATTACGAGAGTTGGAGCGACAGTTTCTTGCCGCATGCTTGAGCG
>CAWJBI010000043.1:0-122773 GCA_963841065.1 uncultured Gammaproteobacteria bacterium
CTGGGTTGAGCAGGACGGTGGATTCGGGGGTCCAGTTGCGCGTTGATCCACGCCAACGCTCAGGGTGTTGGACTCTGGCGGCGGCGTAGAGCTGCGCGCGTTGTTGCAGGATCGCCTGGTCCTCGCCACGGTGTCGTTGTCCCGGGGTGACGAACTTCAGGGCACTGTGCAGATGCTGCTCGTTGTACCAGTGCGCGAAGCTCTGAACCCACTGACGGGCCTCTTCGAGGCTTTCGAACGGCTTGGTCGGGAATTGCGGGCAGTACTTGAGGGTCTTGAACAGCGCCTCCGAGTAGGGGTTGTCGTCGCTCACCGAGGGTCGGCTAAACGAGGGCACCACCCCCAGGCGTTGGAGTGTGGCGAGCATGGTAGCGCCCTTCATGGGAGCGCCGTTGTCGGAGTGCAGGACCAGATCCTTGGCCGCAACACCTTCGCGCAGATAGGCTTTGTGCAAGACGCTGGAAGCCTGCTCGGCGCTCTCGCTGGCGTAGATTTCCCAGCCGACGATCTTGCGGCTGAAGACATCCATGATCAGGTACAGAAAGCAGAAGACGCCTTTGACGTTCGTCGCCAGATAGGTGATGTCCCAGCTCCAGACCTGATTGGGCGCCGTGGCCACGAAGGGTGGTGGGCGCTGATGGCAAGGAGCACGGCTCTTGCCCCGCGCCTTGAGCTGATCGTTCTCACGTAGCACGCGGTAGAAGCTCGATTCCGAGGCGAGATAGCGGCCTTGATCGGCCAGTGCCGGGACGATCTGGCTCGGTGGCCAATGGGCGAATGCGGGCTGGTTGACCACGCTGAGAATCTCCTCGCGCTCGGCGTCACTAAGACGGTTGGCGGGAATGCGCTCCTGGGCGGCGGCGGTGCGGGCGTCTTCGCGGATGCCCGCCTCATCGCGCCAGCGCTGCAGGGTGCGCGCGGAGATGCCCACCACCTCGCAGGCTGACTCCAGACGCGCGCCGGCGTGACAGGCCTCCTCGATCATCGCGTTGATGTGCTCGCGCTGCTCGAGGGCGATCTTACGTCCGCGCTGTCCCCGAACAGCGTCCGGACTTTTTTTTCGAGCACCAGCAGCGCGGCGGCCTCCGCGAGGGCCTTCTCCTTGCGCAGCAGCTCGCGCTCCAGCGTCTGGATCTCCTGCTTGTAGGCACGCACCTCGGCGCGCTCACGGCGAGCCGAGATGGCGCGATTGGCCTGCAGGCAGCTCTCGCGCCAGGCCGCGATCTCCTGGGGATAGAGCCCCTTGCGCCGGCAGTACTCACCCATCTCGACCTCGTTGAGCGCGCTGCTCTCCACGACCACCGCGAATTTCTCCTCGCTGCTCAGTCTTTGGCTCGTTCCGCCACTCACCGCCGCCCCCAGGGCGTCCTGGCGGGCCTTGGCACGCCAAGCGTAGAGGGTGTCCTTCGGGATGTTCGTCTCCGCCATCAGCTGCGGCACGGGGACGTTGTTCGGTGGCAGCATCTTGGCAATGATGCTGGCCTTGAATTCAGGGGAATAGGTTGTCGCCATTGCTTTGTTCTCGCACTATGAGGGACCCGGCTGGCTCGCGCCGCGCCCTCGGGAGGTGACCCTCCAGTCGCCCTACGGGCTCCTTCCCGGTCACCTCCCGAGGGCGCGATGGCCCCGGCTCCCAAGATGCCCCAGACTCACACAAAACTCCCCAGGGGGAGGCGACATCTATCCTGACGCAGGGGGCAAGCGTACTCAGGCTTGCTGCCGGGGCTGGCAGTCGGCCGATTTTGAGATCACCGCTGTTTTGCCCGTAGCTGGCGAAGTAGTAGCCAGTGACCACGTCACGGTCACGAAAACTGTCAGCCAGCAGCGTGTCATCATCCAACTGGGGCCGCAGGCTGATCCACTGCTGCATGAAGGCAGCATCATCGCGCAACACACCCTGGGCCAGCCGATCCACGGCGATCAGGGTCGGGTCGGTCTGTGCTTCGGCAAACACCATGTCAAAGGCCACCAAGCGCACCTGGTAGTGGGAAAACAGCGTGTCCACCAGCTGTGCCACGCGCTGGCGCGGCCAGGGCCAGCGGCCTTCGCGTGCCAGGCTGGCTTCGTCAACGTCAACAATCACGATCCGTGTATCAACATCGCCCGGCAGCGTCAGGCGCAAGCGGGCATCGTAGGCAAACAGTTCAAGCTGCGTCAGCAGGGGCAAGGTGGAGTAGCCGCTGGCGTGCAGCATCAGGGCCAGCACCAGACCGAGGCTCAAGCCGGTACGCAGCAGGACATAGAGGGTGTGAGACATGGCTGGTGCTGGTTTTGGCTGAGGCTGGGATCGGTGGCAGGTTAGCAGCCTTGAAATTAATGCACATCAGAACAAGCCAATTCTCAAGTCGGCGCGGTTGCCTCAACTGGCCCGGTCCAGTGCTTTGGAATGGTATAGGGGATAGGAAATCCTACCGCCACGCGGCGGGTGAGTGAGGTCCGCATCGCACCCGTAGGCGGTGGCGACCAGGCGTAGGGGCGCATGGGGTGCCAGCACCCCATGGTAGGGGTGGCGGTGCAGGCGCGGCGGCGGGATCAGGGCGGCGAGGTGGTCAATGAACGCCAGCGGGGTGAGGGACAGCGCGATGCGTCCGTCGCGCCGTGGCTCCGGCAGACGCTAGACGATCCGGTCTGCGTTGACCTGTTCCCGGCCAACCGACGTCGCAGGTCGGCGAACACCTGCTCCTGGGGCACAACCCGGCCATCCTCGACGTCGCGCTCGCCCTGCACCATCAGCTTCAGCATCACCAGGGCCCGCTGCCGTTCCCGGTGCTGCTCGTAGTCCTCGACCACGGCACGTGCACGCCCGTTCTGGGTCAGCACCAGCCTAGTCGGCTCCAGCGGATTTTGTCCAACAAGCGGCTGGCGTCGGCCTTGAATTCGCTGAGGCTCAGCATTGTTTCGCTCATCGCAAAGACCCGATTCGGACCGAATTTAGATGGAGTCGAGGCTGGCCGTCAGGGAACGGCCTGTCAAACCTCGCATCGCCATCCCCAGCCAGCCTGGGCCCCTGCTAGCCGCCAACCACGACCGCTATCTTGCCGATCCGTGCCTGCCATTCGGCGGGGCCGGTCTGATGCACCGAGCCACCACGGCTGTCCACGGCGACGGTGACCGGCATGTCGACGACGTCGAACTCGCGGATGGCCTCCATCCCCAGGTCCTCGAAGGCCACCAGGCGCGAACCCCTAATGGCCTTTGAGACCAGATAGGCCGCGCCGCCGACGGCCATGAGATAGACGGCGCCGTGTTTCTTGATGGCCTCGATGGCGACCGGACCGCGCTCGGCCTTGCCCACCATGCCGATGAGGCCGGTTTGGGCCAGCATCTGCTCGGTGAATTTATCCATGCGGGTGGCGGTGGTGGGGCCGGCGGGGCCGACCACCTCGTCGCGGACGGGATCGACGGGCCCGACGTAGTAAATAAAGCGGTTGGTGAGATCCACGCCCTCCGGCAGGCCTTCGCCCCGGCTGAGCAGATCCGTCAGGCGCTTGTGGGCGGCGTCGCGGCCGGTCAGGAGCTTGCCGCTGAGCAGCAGGCGGTCGCCGGGCTGCCATTGGGCGATCGTCTCCTTGGTCATTTCGTCCAGGTTGACGCGGATGGCCTTGGCATCCGCCTGCCAGACGACATCCGGCCAGTCTTCCAGGCGCGGCGGGGTCAGCTCGGCCGGGCCGCTGCCGTCCAGGGTGAATTCGACATGGCGGGTGGCGGCGCAGTTGGGGATCATGGCCACCGGCAGGGAGGCGGCGTGGGTTGGATAGTCCTTGATCTTGACGTCGAGGACCGTGGTCAGGCCGCCCAGGCCCTGGGCGCCGATGCCGAGGGCATTGACCTTTTCGTAGAGCTCCAGGCGCAACTCCTCCAGGGGGTTACGCGGGCCATGGGCCTTGAGTTCGTGGATATCGATCTCCTCCATGAGGGCCTCCTTGGCCAGCAGCATGGCCTTTTCGGCCGAGCCGCCAATGCCGATGCCCAGCATGCCCGGCGGACACCAGCCGGCACCCATGAGGGGGACGGTGCGCAACACCCAATCGACCAGGCTGTCGCTGGGGTTGAGGATGACGAACTTGGATTTGTTCTCCGAGCCGCCGCCCTTGGCCGCCAGCTTAACGTGGACCTTGTCCCCCGGCACCAGGCTGACATGGACTACCGCCGGGGTGTTATCGCGGGTATTGCGCCGCTCGCCGTAGGGCGGCGCGACCATGGAGGCCCGCAGCCGATTGTCCGGATGCAGGTAGGCACGACGCACCCCCTCATCCACCATCTCCTGCAGACCCAAGGCGGCCTCCCAGTGCACCGCCATGCCTACTTCCAGGAAAGCAACCACCATGCCGGTGTCCTGACAGATGGGCCGGTGGCCCTCGGCGCAGAGCCGCGAGTTATAGAGGATCTGGGCCATGGCGTCGCGGGCCGCGGGGGATTCCTCCCTTTCATAGGCCGCGCCCAGGGCGCGAATATAGTCCAGGGGGTGGTAGTAGGAGATGAACTGGAGGGCGTCGGCGATGCTGGCGATCAGGTCTTCTTGGCGGATACTTGTCATTATGGGTGAGCCTTTGGTGGGGGCGCGGTAGAGGGGGCCATTATAATAGAGTCCCGGCCTGACTTGCCGGCGTCACGCCCAGGCCAGGCGCATCCCAGGCCCAAAGCCTTTGTCTCCGCTGGCTGACCAAACAGCGAGCCAGGGTCCGGAGGTTTGCCCATGACCTGATGCGGGGTTACCATCGTCGCCCTACTCTCTATTACCGCCGGCTGGGAGCTGACAGTATGAATCCACTGCCCTTTGTGCGTCCGCGTCGCATCCTTGCGACGTGCCTATGCCTGTGCGGCGCGCTCCTCTTGACAGCCTGCGCGACGCCGCGCCCACCAGAGGTGACGACGCCGGTGCGGCCCGCACTGCCGCTGCGGACGCCGGCCGCGACGCCTTACTCTGCCGTTGTAGTCGACGCCCATTCGGGCAAACTCATCTACGCCGTGGCCGACAAGCAGACGCGGTTTCCCGCTTCGCTGGCCAAGATGATGACGCTCTATCTGGTCTTCGAGGCGCTAGACTCGGGGCGAATCAGCAAAAACACACGCATCCCGATCTCTGCGCGCGCCGCCGCCCAGCCGGCGTCCAAGCTTGACCTGAAACCAGCCGACTCCATTGATGTCGATACCGCAATCCGCGCCTTGGTCGTCAAGTCCGCGAACGACGTTGCCACGGCCGTCGCCGAGCACCTGGGCGGGAGCGAGGCGAATTTCAGCGTGCAGATGACGGCCAGAGCCCGGATGCTGGGCATGAGCGACACGACTTTCAGGAATGCCTCCGGCCTACCGGATTCCGGAATGCGGACCACGGCGCGCGACATGGCCACCCTCGGCATGGCTCTGAAGCGGGACTTCCCTGGCGAGTTTGGCTATTTCTCCCTGCGTCACTTCGAGCGTAACGGTCAGATCTTCAAGGGACACAACCGGGCGATGGACATGATCGATGGCGCTGACGGCATCAAGACCGGCTTCACGCGCGCTGCGGGATTCAACCTCGCGACCTCGGTCCGCCAAGATGGCCGCGCCCTGGTCGCCGTGGTCATGGGTGCAGAGTCGGCCCGCAGCCGCGACGTACTCATGTACGACCTCATCTCTGCGAGCCTACCGAAGGCAGAGCGCCGGTAAGGCATCTCCAGGGGATGGGGATGGGGATGGGAAATCCAACCGCACGGCGGCTGTTGTCGTGGGACCTTAGCATCGAACGACGGGGGCTCTGCAAGGGCAAAAAAGTGCGATCTGACGGTGGCCGACAGGAGGAGATGCGGGGAGCAAGCCGCCGTTTGGGAGGGTGCCTGGTGGGTTGTGACCTCGGGCCCCGCGGCCATACTCCACCATGAGCCCCACCCCGACCACTCGCAGCAACGCCGGCGCGGACAACGCGGTCCAGGCTGTCGGCATTGGCGCCTCGGCGGGCGGGCTGGCCGTGCTGGAGCAGTTCCTTGCGCAGATCCCCGCAGACAGCGGCCTGGCCTACGTGGTAGTCCAGCATCTGGATCCAACGCACAAGGCAATGCTGGTCGAACTGCTGCAGCGGAACACCGCCATGCAAGTAGTCGAAGCCGCTGAGGCGATGTGTTTGGAGCCGGATGTCGTCTACGTCATCCCCCCCAATCGTGACTTGACCGTGGCGTCCGGCATGTTGCACCTTGCGCCGCCCATTCAGCCCCGCGGCTTGCGTTTGCCGATCGATCTGCTGTTTTCCTCGCTGGCGCGCGACCAGGGCGAGCGGGCCATCGGTGTGGTGCTGTCGGGGATGGGCTCGGACGGCACGCTTGGCTTGCAGGCCATCAAGTCCCAGGGCGGTCTGACCTTGGCGCAGTCGCCCGAATCGGCGCAGTTCGACTCGATGCCCAAGAGCGCCATCGCCGCAGGTTGCGTCGACATCGTCGGCTTGCCAGCCGAACTGCCCAGTCACATCCTTCGCGTCACGGCCGATCGGCAGGCCGTGGCGCTGTTGCCCCCTGGCAGTGACGCAAGCAACGCGCAAGCACTGTCGTCGATCCTGCACATGGTTCGCGGCCGCAGCAAACACGATCTCTCAGACTACAAGCCCAGCACCCTGAGCCGACGCATCCAGCGCCGCATGAGCGTGCATGGCCTGGCGACCACAGCCGACTACGATGGCTTCGTCAGAAAGAACCCGCAGGAGTTGGATCTGCTCTTCAAGGAAATGCTGATCGGCGTGACCAGCTTCTTTCGCGATCCCGAGGTCTGGCAGGAGCTCAAGGAATCCGTCCTCCCGGTCTTGCTCACGCGCGGCCCCGAAGACAACCGCTTACGTGCCTGGGTCGTCGGCTGCTCGACGGGTGAAGAGGCCTACTCTCTGGCGATGATCTTCAGGGAGGTGATCGCCGAGTTGCCGGCGGCGGCGGGCAAATCGGTCCAGATCTTCGCCAGCGACTTGAGCGCCGATGCGATCAGCGCCGCTCGCAAGGGCCGCTACCCGGCCAAGATCGCGGCCGACATGGACCCGGCACGCTTGGCGAAGTTCTTTTCGACCCAGGGCGATGGCTACCTTATCGACAAGCAGATCCGCGAGATGGTCCTGTTCGCTCAACACGACGTGATTCTGGATCCGCCCTTCACCAAGCTGGACCTGCTCAGCTGTCGCAACCTGCTGATCTATTTCAACGCCAACTTGCAGAGGCGTTTGATGCTCCTTTACAGCTACAGCCTGCGCCCCGGGGGCGCTCTGCTTCTGGGCAGCTCCGAGACCGTCGGCGGCTCGCCCGCCCAGTTCACGCCGCTCAGTCAGAAATCCAAGCTCTATTGGCGCAACGAGTCAGCGCTCAGTGTCGGGCCGGTGGAATTTCCCATCATCTCTCGCCCGCTCCCGAGCCGGCTTCCCAAGGAGTCGAAAGTGTCTCAACCGGCCAGCCCATCCCCCAACCTCCAGACCCATGCAGAACAAGCACTCCTTCAGGAGTTCTCTCCTCCCGCGGTACTGGTCAATGAACAGGGCGATGTCGTGTACATCAACGGCAGCGTCAGCAAATATATGGAGCCGGCATCGGGCAAGGCCAACTGGAATATTCATGTGATGGCACGCCCGGCCATACGGGCGCAGATCTCGGCGGGACTGCGCCAGGTGCTGCAGGCCCGGAGCACCGTCGAGTTGAGAGGCCTGCGGTTGGGCGATGACGCACAGTTCACAGTCAATGTGACGGTCAAGGCCATGCAGGAGCCGAAGTCTCTGGCCGGCCTGGTCATGATCGTCTTCCGCGATGTCATCGAGCCTGCGAAGCGCAGGCGCGGGAAAGCCGGCGCAATCGACGCGGTCACTGCCGAGGAACTGCAACGCTGCAAGGACGAGATACAGGCGTTGCGGCAGGAGATGGGCGCATCGGCGGAGGAACTGCAGGCGGCCAACGAGGAACTGCAATCGACGAACGAAGAACTGCAGTCGGCCAACGAGGAACTGACCACCTCCAAAGAAGAGTCGCAGTCGATGAACGAGGAATTGCAGACGCTCAACGGCGAGCTGCAATCCAAGCTCGATGATCTGGCCCTGGCGCAGAGCGACATGCAGAACCTGCTCAACAGCACCGACATCGCCACGCTGTTCCTGGACAGCGCCCTGAACGTGAGACGCTATACCGACCAGATCGCGCGCATCGTCCACCTGCGCGAGGGCGATATCGGCAGACCCCTGACGGAACTGGCCAGCACGCTGATCTATCCGCAGCTCAATGACGATGCAAAGGAGACCCTGCGCACCCTGACGTTCACCGAAAAGCAGATCACCACCACTGACGGACTCTGGTTCATGGTCCGAATCAAGCCCTACCGAACGCTCTCCAACGTGATTCAGGGTGTGGTGATCACCTTCATCGACATCACCGCTTCCAAAGAACTTGAATCCCGCCTGCGCAAGGCTTAGAAGGTACCGCCGGGTAAGTTTATTCAGTCCACGAATACCCATCCAAGAGGAACTCAAAATGTCAGATGCAGTAAAAGAGGCGTACGGTTTGACGAGCCTACGCCAGCGCGCCGCAGACAAATTAGGCGGCAGTAGCCCGGCAACTGGTAAGCGGGCCAGCCAGATCGACGCTTTGGCAGTGCTGCACCAGCTGGCATCATCGCCAGCGACAGCGGGGGACGCCATTGCGCTGCTTCACGAACTGCAGGTTCACCAGGTCGAGCTGGATCTTCAGCAAGAAGAACTTCTTCGCTCACAGTCCGAGCTGGAGACGGCGCTGAGGCGCCAGGCCGTCCTGGTCGAGCGGGCGCCCGTCGGCTACATGACCATCGACGCAAGAACCCTGTTGTGCGAGATCAACCTGGCTGGCGCGCGACTGCTCGGCGCGCCGGGCCAAGAACTGCTGGGTCAGCCGCTGGCCAATTTTTTGATGCCACGCAGCGTTGAGGCATTGCAAGCGCTGCTCAATCGGACACGTGAGGTTCGGGAGCCCGAGACGGGCGAGTTGGAATTGAGGCCGATCTCGGGCATCAATCGCACTGTGCAGGCTGCAGTCGACCAGGACATCACGCCGGAGCGCTTCCTGCTGGTACTGATGACCCCAGCCCCCACGCAGTTGCGCCAGTCCGAAAAGTAATCTACGTTCAGCTGCCGACAGGTGGCTGAGGCTTGGCATCGAAGGAAGGTGCCCGGCCAGGCGCATCCCAGCCCAAAATTGGTCCTTGCACCCTCCCCCAGGGCTCTGTATCATCCCGCCCCTCAGACGACAGGCGCGTAGCTCAGTTGGTTAGAGCACCACCTTGACATGGTGGGGGTCGTTGGTTCGAGCCCAATCGCGCCTACCAATTCCTAGGCTACCCGTTCAGCGACTAACCCCATCAGGGGCCGTGGGCGTTGCCGGGTAGCTTGATGTTTTTCGGCGGCCGGCGTCATGTTGTTGGCCATGAGCTGAATCACGTGATCCCTCGTACCGATCACCACTGAGCAGGCAGAGTGCCCATGCCCCGGATCACCCTCCCCGACGGTTCCGTTAAGTCTTTTGACGCCCCGCTGTCCGTGGCCCAGGTCGCGGCCAGCATAGGCCAGGGTCTGGCCCGTGCCGCCCTCGCCGGCCGGGTCGATGGCCGCCTCGTCGATACCTCGTATCTCATCGCCCAGGACGCCAGTCTGGCCATCGTCACCGCCCGGGACGAGGAGGCCTTGGAACTGCTGCGTCATGACGCCGCCCATGTCATGGCCCAGGCCGTCCAGGAACTCTATCCCGGCACCCAGGTGACCATAGGCCCTGCCATCGAAAACGGCTTCTATTACGACTTTGCCCGCGCGGAGCCCTTCACCCCGGAAGACCTGGGTGCGATCGAGCAGCGCATGCACGAGATCGTCGCCCGCGACCTGCCCCTGGAGCGCGAGGTCTGGGACCGCGAGGACGCCAAGACCCTCTTTGCCGGCATCGGCGAGGACTTCAAGGTTCAGATCATCGAGAACATCATCCCCGAGGGGGAAGAGGTCTCCATCTATCGCCAGGGCGACTGGTTTGACGTCTGCCGCGGCCCGCATCTGCCCAGCACGGGCAAGCTCGGCAATGGCTTCAAGCTGATGAAGGTGGCCGGCGCCTACTGGCGGGGCGATTCCACCCAGCCCATGTTGCAGCGCATCTATGGCACCGCCTGGCGTGACCGCAAGGAACTCAAGGATTACCTCACGCGCCTGGCGGAGGCGGAGAAGCGCGACCATCGCAAGCTTGGCAAGGCCCTGGATCTCTTCCATACCCAGGAAGAGGCGCCGGGCATGGTCTTCTGGCATGACAAGGGCTGGACCATCTACCTGATCCTGGAGGACTACATCCGGTCCAAACTCCGGATGCATGGTTATCTCGAGGTGCATACCCCTCAGATCATCGATCGCAGCCTCTGGGAGCGGTCTGGCCACTGGGAAAAGTTTCGCGACGATATGTTCGTCACCGAGGCCGAGGAGCGGGTCTTCGCCATCAAGCCGATGAACTGCCCGGCCCACATCCAGATTTTCAATCACGGGCTCAAGAGCTACCGCGACTTGCCCCTGCGCCTGGCGGAATTTGGCTCCTGCCACCGCAACGAGCCCTCCGGGACCCTGCACGGCCTGATGCGGGTGCGTAACTTCGTCCAGGATGACGCCCACATCTTTTGCACCGAGGACCAGATCCTCTCCGAGGTCCTGGATTTCATCGACCTGCTCTACGGCATCTACCGGGATTTCGGCTTCGACGAGGTGCTGGTGAAGTTTTCCACCCGCCCGCCCAAGCGCGTGGGTTCCGACGCCACCTGGGACAAGGCGGAGCAGGCCCTGGAAAATGCCCTTCTCAAGAAGGGCCTGGCCTTCGACCTGCAGCCCGGCGAAGGCGCCTTCTACGGCCCCAAAATCGAATTCTCCCTGCGGGACTGCCTGCAACGGGTCTGGCAACTTGGTACCATCCAGCTCGACTTCTCCATGCCGGAGCGCCTGGGTGCCCATTACATCGCCGTTGATAACAGCCGCCAGACCCCGGTCATGCTGCACCGCGCGGTACTGGGTTCCCTGGAGCGATTCATCGGCATTCTGATCGAACACTACGCCGGCGCCCTGCCCCTCTGGCTGTCGCCCTTGCAGGCCGTGGTACTCAATATCACCGACCGCCAGGCGGACTGGGCACGGGAAGTAGCTAGCACTTTGACGGATAAGGGCTTCCGGACCCATCTGGACTTGAGAAACGAGAAGATCGGCTTTAAAATCCGCGAGCACACCCTGCAAAGGGTGCCGTACCTGCTGGTAGCAGGCGATCGCGAGGTCGAGACTCGCACCCTTTCGGTACGCAACCGCAAGGGTCAGGACCTGGGTACCCTGAGCCTGGACGAGGTTATCGCCCGTCTCGGCGAGGAAGTGGTCCAAAAAATTTAATCAAGGCCGGCGGACACCTGGCCCTGCCAGTTCAGGGCCTTAGGTTTCGCCGGCTGTTTTTTTCCCTGACTGGAGGAACCTGCGATAGCTGCGCCAAAGAGAAACCGCGTTAACAAGGAAATCAACGTACCCGAGGTACGACTCATTGACGCGGAAGGTCAACAGGTTGGTATTCTAAGGACTCGCGAGGCCTTGGACCGGGCGGCGGAAGAAGGTCTGGACTTGGTCGAGATCGTTCCCAACGTGGAACCGCCGGTCTGCCGCCTCATGGACTTCGGGCGCTTCCTCTTCGACCAGAAGAAGAAGAGGGCCGAGGCGAGAAAGAATCAGAAGCAGGTCGAAATCAAGGAAATCAAATTTCGTCCAGGGACGGAGGAAGGAGACTATCAGGTCAAACTGCGCAACCTGACGCGTTTCCTCAACGAAGGGGACAAGGCCAAGGTCACGATGCGTTTCCGCGGGCGTGAACACGCCCACCGCGATCTGGGGCTCGAATTGCTCCAGCGCGTGGAAAAGGACCTGGCCAGCATCAGTATCATCGAGCAACAACCCCAGATGGAAGGACGCCAGATGGTGATGGTACTGGGCCCCAAGAAAAAATAGCGGCGAACTCCGCCCCGCCTGGCCAGTGCCAGCGCGGGTGCGGCAAGGCGGGTCCCGATGTCGGGACCCTCGCAATCGGGGATGCCCGCGGGCCGTCAGGTGGATGGCCCTGTTGGCATTCCCCGATACCGATCGCCGCCATCAGCAATGATCAATAGCGGAGTGTTGAAAAATGCCCAAGATCAAAACCAATCGCGGGGCCGCCAAGCGTTTTTCGTTTACCGGTTCCGGAAAAATCAAACGGAATGCCTCCCATCGGCGGCACATCCTCACCAAGAAGCCGACCAAGCGGAAGCGCCACCTGCGCGATCCCGCCATGCTCCACAAGGCCGATATGAAGATGGCCATGAGGATGATGCCCTACTGCTGAGCCCCTTCCCGAACCCTTGCGGGTTTGGTGAGCCATCGACAGTCCTAATATGATGAATTATTTCCGGAGAAGCATTCCATGCCACGCGTAAAACGCGGCGTCATTGCGCATGCACGCCACAAGAAGATCCTGGACGAAGCTAAAGGCTATTACGGTGCCCGCAGCAAAGTCTTTCGCGTCGCCAAGCAGGCCGTTATCAAGGCCGGCCAGTACGCCTATCGCGACCGTCGCCAGAAGAAGCGCATGTTCCGCGCCCTCTGGATCGCCCGCATCAACGCCGCCGCGCGCGAGTGTGGCCTGTCCTACAGCCGACTCATCAATGGCTTGAAGCTGGCGGGGGTCGAACTCGACCGCAAGGTCCTGGCCGAGATCGCTTATCACGACAGCGAGGCCTTCGCCGCCCTGGCCGCTCAGGCCAAGGACGCCTTGCCGCCCGCCGCTGCCTGACCGCGCCCTTGGCCCAGCCAAGGGCGTGCGTAACTGGGGTGGCTTGCCCCCCAGCCAGGCGTAGGGCGCTAAGCCGCTAGGGAGGGGAAAGGCCATGGTCTTTCCCCTTTTTTATTCCAGATTAGCCATTCCCCCCAGGGATCATCATTCCGGGCAACAACCATGAGCGAAGAAATCAGGCTCGGCATCGAGCCGCTTCAAGCGGAGGCCCTGGGCGAGATCGCCGCGGCCGCCGACTTGCCCGCCCTGGATCGGGTTCGGGTGCATTACCTGGGCAAGGCCGGCCTGCTGACCGCCCAACTCAAGCAACTCGGCCGGCTGCCACCGGAACAGCGCCCCAGCGCGGGCCAGGCCATCAACCAGGCCAAGGTTCAGGTCCAGGAGGCCATCGATGCCCGCAAGGGTATCCTGGAACAAGTGGCCCTGGGGTTGCGACTTGCCGGCGAACGCATCGACGTCAGTCTGCCGGGCCGGGGACAACAACCTGGCGGCCTGCATCCCGTCACCCGCGCCCTGCGGCGCATCGAGCGCCTGTTCGCCAATGCCGGCTTCGAGGTGGCGGAAGGCCCGGAGGTGGAGGACGACTACCACAACTTCGAGGCCCTCAACATCCCCGCCCATCACCCGGCGCGGGCCATGCACGACACCTTCTATTTCGACCAGCACCGGCTGTTGCGCACCCACACCTCGCCGGTGCAGATCCGGGTCATGGAAAACCAGGGGCCCCCGCTCAAAATCATCGCCCCCGGGCGCGTCTATCGCTGCGACTCGGACCTGACCCACACCCCCATGTTTCATCAGGTGGAAGGGCTGCTGGTGGACGAGGAGGTCAGCTTCGCCGATCTCAAGGGCGTGCTCTACGACTTCCTCACCAACTTCTTCGAGCGCGACCTGGAGTTACGCTTCCGCCCCTCCTATTTCCCCTTCACGGAACCCTCGGCGGAGGTGGATATCCAGTGCGTCATGTGCAACGGCGCCGGCTGCCGGGTCTGCAAACAAAGCGGCTGGCTGGAGGTGCTGGGCTGCGGCATGGTCTATCCCGAGGTCTTCCGCCACGTGGGCATAGACCCGGAGCGGTATCTCGGCTATGCCTTCGGCATGGGCGTCGAGCGCCTGGCCATGTTGCGGTACGGCATCAACGATATCCGCCTCTATTTCGAGAATGACCTGAGATTTCTCCGGCAGTTTGCGTGACCCGACGCGGGCCGACATCCCTTTTATTGGTAGCGGGCTGGCACCCTGGGTCGCCCGCCAGGTAGGAACAGATGAGATTCAGTGAAGCCTGGTTGCGTGAGTGGGTGAATCCCGCCGTGGACACCGCCACCCTCGCGGATCAATTGAGCATGGCCGGCCTGGAGGTGGACGCCCTGATCCCCGCGGCGCCCGCCTTTACGGGGGTCAGCATCGGGCTGGTCCAGGCGGTGGAGCCGCATCCTGACGCCGCCAAGCTCCGCGTCTGCCGGGTGGACCTTGGCCAGGGCGAGCCACTGCAAATCATCTGCGGCGCCCCCAACGTCGCCGCCGGGCAGCGGGTACCCGTGGCCACCCTGGGCGCCATCCTCCCGGGCGGCCTCAAGATCAAGCGCGCCAAGCTGCGCGGTATCGAATCCCACGGCATGATCTGCTCCGCGGCGGAATTAGGCCTGGCGGAGACCTCGGATGGCATACTCCCCCTGCCCGACGATGCCCCCATCGGCGCCGACTTCCGCGCCTGGCTGACCCTCGACGACACCTGCATCGAGCTGGACCTGACCCCGGACCGCAGCGACTGCCTGAGCCTCGCCGGCGTGGCGCGCGAGGTGGGCGTCATCAACCGTTGCCCGGTGTGCGTCCCCCCCATCCCCGCGGTCCCGCCCAGCCGTGACGATCGCTTCCCCGTGGAACTCCTGGCCCCGGAGGCCTGCCCGCGCTACGCCTGCCGCGTCATCCGCGCCATCGACCCCAGCGCCGAGACGCCCCTCTGGTTGCGCGAGCGCCTGCGCCGCTCGGGTCTGCGCGCCATCAGCCCCGTGGTGGACGTCACCAACTATGTGCTCCTGGAACTCGGCCAGCCCCTGCATGGTTTCGACCTGGCCAAGCTGGAGGGCGGCATCCAGGTCCGCCTCGCCCACCCCGGCGAGCGCCTGGCCCTGCTCAACGGCGACACCATCGGCCTGAACGCCGGCACCCTGGTCATCGCCGACACCGCCAAGGCCGTCGCCCTGGCCGGCATCATGGGCGGCGCCGAGACCGCCGTCGGCGCCGAGACCCGCGACATCCTCTTCGAAAGCGCCTTCTTCGCCCCGGCCCACATCAGCGGCAAGGCCCGCGCCCATGGCCTCCACACCGATGCCTCCCACCGCTTCGAGCGCGGCGTCGATCCCCAGCTCCAGGTCCGCGCCCTGGAACGGGCCACCGCCCTCCTGATCGCCATCGCCGGGGGCGAACCCGGCCCCATCGTCGAGGCCGTCGCCGCGGCTCAGGTGCCGGCCCGCTCCCAACTGGCCCTGCGGCGCGAGCGCATCCGCCGTCTGCTGGGCCTGAGCCTGGACGACGCCACCCTCGTCGACATCCTGACGCGCCTGGGCATGACGCTGACCCCCACCCCCGATGGCTGGGAGGTCACCGCCCCCAGCAGCCGCTTCGACCTGGTGCATGAGGTGGACCTCATCGCGGAGATCGGCCGCATCCATGGCTATACCCGCATCCCCGCCAGCCATGCCTCCGCCTCCTCCGCCACCAAGGCCCCACCCGAGACCGCCTTCGATCTCGACCGCGCCCGGTTGGCCCTGGTTGATCGCGGCTACCACGAGGTCATCACCTACAGCTTCGTCAATCCCGAGCTGCAGCGGCGACTGGACCCGGAGCAGACACCCCTCCTGCTCGCCAACCCCCTCTCCCCCGAGATGTCCGCCATGCGCACCAGCCTCTGGCCCGGCCTCATCCAGGCCGCCCGGGGCAATCTGGCCCGTCAGCAGGAGCGGCTGCGCCTCTTCGAGAGTGGCCTGCGCTTCCAGCAGGAGCCGGCGGGCCTGCGCCAGGAGGGCATGCTCGCCGGCCTGCTGCTGGGCAAGTCCCTCCCCGAACAGTGGGGCGCGGCGGCCCACGCCGCCGACTTCTTCGACCTCAAGGCCGACCTGGAGGCCTTGCTGACCCTGACCGGCGCGGCCGGCGACTTCCGCTTCGTCCCCAGCGAGCACCCGGCCTTGCATCCGGGCCAGACGGCACGCATCGAGCGCCAGGGTCGGGCCATCGGCCTCATGGGCATGTTGCACCCGGCCCTGGCCGCGGAACTGGATATCGACGCCAACGCCTACCTCTTCGAACTGGCGCTCTCGGGGCTGCGGGAGGGCACCCTGCCCGCCTTCGCGCCCATCTCCCGCTTCCCCGCCATCCGCCGCGACCTGGCCATCCTGGTCGATCGCGACCTGCCCTTCCAGCGCGTCCGTGACTGCGTGGCGGCGGCGGCCTCCGACCTGCTGCGAGACCTGATCCTTTTCGATGTCTATGAGGGCGAGAGAATCCCCCAGGGTACAAAAAGTTTCGCTCTGGGATTGATTTTACAAGCTACTTCTCAGACACTTACCGATCAGGAAGTTGAAGCGACCATCGGCCGTGTTCTGGAGCGGCTGAGTGTTGAACTTGGGGCTAAACTAAGAGATTGACGCGATGGCACTGACAAAGGCCGATATGGCCGAATACCTCTATGAACAATTAGGCCTCAATAAGCGCGAGGCCAAGGATATGGTCGAGTTGTTCTTTGAGGAGATCCGGGTCGCCCTGGAGAGAGGCGAGCAGGTCAAACTGTCCGGTTTCGGCAATTTCGATCTCCGTGAAAAGAAGCAGCGCCCCGGCCGCAATCCCAAGACGGGGGAGGAAATCCCCATCACGGCTCGTCGCGTCGTGACCTTCCGCCCCGGCCAGAAACTCAAGTCGCGGGTGGAAGCTTATGTTGGAAGCGAACAGTAACGCGAGCGAGGGCGAGACGGGCGGCGAACTGCCGCCGATCCCTGGCAAGCGCTACTTCACCATCGGCGAAGTCAGTGAGCTCTGCGGCGTCAAGCCGCATGTCCTGCGCTATTGGGAACAGGAATTTCCCCAACTCAGTCCCGTCAAGCGGCGCGGCAATCGCCGCTACTATCAGCGCCATGATGTCCTCATGGTCCGCCAGATACGCAACCTCCTTTATGATCAGGGTTTTACCATCAGCGGCGCCCGTCAGCAGCTTGCTGGGGATAACGCCAAGTATGACGCCTCCCAGAGCCAACAGATCGTTCACCAGCTCCGCCATGAACTGGAGCAGGTTCTGGAATTGCTGAGTCGCTAAGACCCTTGTCCCTGGCCGGTAACCTGGCCGAGCCACCATGATTCACCCCAAACCCAATGGCAGGGGCCAGCATCTGGTCATCACGAGCCCCCATAGCTCAGGGCCCGAGGCCTATTGGCACCTGGCGGACCAGATCGGCACCTTCCTCCCCGAGGGCCCAGTCCCGGCGGCCCTGAACGGCATCCCCTTCGCGACCTGGCGGGAGGCGCCCACCACCCTGCATGACTGGTCCCGGGTCCCTGGCCAGCAACCGGATCTGGTGGAGCCACCCTTTGACCCCCAGGACAAGCAGCCGGCGGCGGGACTCATCATCGAAGAGACCGACGGGCGCATCTGGATCGTCTGCCCCACCAACCGCTTCGCGGGCTGCGCGGCCAGCTTCCCCAAGGGCCGCGCCGACGAAGGCCTGTCCCTGCAGGTCACGGCCATCAAGGAGACCTTCGAGGAGACGGGCTTGCGGGTGGCCATCACCGGGCTGGTCGGCGACTTCCCGGGCGTCATCACCCTGGCGCGCTACTACCGGGCGCGCCGGATTGGCGGTACCCCGGCGGACATGGGCTGGGAGAGCCAGGCGGTCCTGCTGGTGCCCAAAAATCAGTTGGTGGCGGTCGTCAACCTGCCCCGCGACCAGGAACTGGCCCGGATGTTGGGGGGCTAGTCATGACCAAGCCACCCTCAACGCCATCGCCCTGGCCGGTCCAACCCCGCAATCCCCTGCATGGCCTGACCCTGGAGGCCATCGTGACCGCCCTGGTCGCGCATTACGGCTGGCCGGGCCTGGGAGAGCGCCTCCCCATGCGCTGCTTCACCCAGGACCCGAGCATCTCCTCGAGCCTGAAATTCCTCCGCAAGACGCCCTGGGCGCGCACCAAGGTGGAAAGTCTCTATCTGTTCATGCTGCGCGAGCAGCACCGCACCCGATAACCCCGTCCTCTTCCGCCTTCCCCGGGGAGGCAGGAATACCCAACACACCTGAGTTTTCGGTGTCCCGGGCCGGGTGGTGTCTGGCGGGGGACGCCGTGAATACATCCCTGTAGGCTTGGCGACAGCATCCCTGCTGTCGACACCCCCGCCAGCCCCCACCCGGCCCTCCTGCGATTTGCCGGCGAGTGACCAGCGCTGGGTATATTTTCGCCGCCACCGAAGAAGAGGCGGCCGATCACCCCAGGTCCCCGTCCCGGTCCTCCGCGCGGCTGCCCCGCCGCAGGGCCCCAAAGCGCAAATACAAGGCCGGGACCACGACCATGTTCAAGGCCGTCGAGGACACCAGCCCCCACAGGATGACGATGGCCATGGGCGTCTGGATCTCGCTGCCAGGCTCGCCGCCGGCCAGCGCCAGCGGGACCAGGGCCAGGCCCGCGGCCAGGGCGGTCATGAGGATGGGCGCCAGCCGCTCCATGGCCCCCCGCCGGACCGCCTCCCGGAAATCGACCACGCCCTCTTCCTCGATCAGGTGACGGATGTGGGCGATCAACATGACGCCGTTGCGCGCGGCGATCCCGAAGAGGGTGATGAATCCCACCAGGGAGGCAACCGACACGACCCCACCGGCGGCAAAGACGCCCGCCACCCCGCCAATGAGCGCCAAGGGGAGGTTGAGCATCACCAGGGCGGCGTCACGACCGGATTTAAAGGCGACATAGAGGAGCAGGAAGATCCCGATCACCACGCCGATGCCCAGGATCAAGAGGGTCCGGGTCGCCTGCGCCGCGCTTTCGAACTGGCCGCCATACTCGACGCGGTAGCCGGCGGGCAGCGGGACAGCGTCCGAGACGGCCCCGCGGATTTCGTCCACCAGGGTATGCAGATCCCGCCCCGCCGCGTTGGCGGACACCACGATCTTGCGCTGGACATTCTCGCGGCTGACGGTATTCGGGCCCCGGTCGCGGCGCACCTCCGCCAGGGCATGCAGCGGCAGGCGCGCCCCCGAGGGCGTGGTCACCAGGGTCTCGCGCACCCGCTGGATGTCCTCGCGGGCCTCGTCCCCATAGCGCAAGACCAGATCAAAACTGGTCTGCCCCTCCAGGACCTTGGACAGGACCCGCCCATAGAAGGCCGTCTCGATGGTATTGGCGACGTCACGCACCCGCAGCCCATGGCGCGCGATCGCCTCGCGGCGAATCGCAATGGTCACGAAGGGGATATCCGCCTGCTGCTCGACCATGAGATCCACCACGCCGGGGATCTCGGCCATCCGCGACTCGATGGCCTTGGCGATGCGGCGCAGCTCATAGAGGTCATCGCCGAAGACCTTCACCGCGATACTGGCGCGGGTACCCGAGAGCATGTGATCCACCCGGTGGGAGATGGGTTGGCCGATCGTGACGTTCATGCCGGGAATCCCCGCCACCCGCTCGCGCAGTTCGGCCAGGATGGCCTCCATATCCCGACCGGTATCCCTCAGGGTCACCTCGATTTCCGTGCTGTTGACCTCCATGCTGTGCTCGGCCAGATCGGAGCGGCCCGTCCGCCGGGCCGTGCCGAGGACCTCCGGCTGTGCCAGCAGGGCGTCCTCGAGTTGCGCCGCCAGGGCATCGGACTGCTCCAGGGATGTCCCCGGTGGCGTGTTGGCGAGCAGGGTGAGACTGCCCTCGTTAAAGGGCGGCAGAAAGGCCTGGCCGGCCTGGCTCAGGGCCACCAGGGCCAGGGCGACCAGCACCAGGGAACTCGCGGCCACGGGACGCCAATGGGACAGGGTGCGCGCCAGCAGGGGGGCATAGAGCCGTTTGAGCCAGCCCACCAGCAGGGGCTCGTGTCCCGCCCGCACCGCTCGGGTGCGGGGCAAGAGGTAGTAGCAGAGGACGGGCGTCAGGGTAATGGCGATCAGGAGGGAGGCGGCGAGCGCCACCACATAGGCAAGACCCAGGGGCTGCAAGAGGCGCCCCTCCACCCCGGAGAGGAAAAAGAGCGGCAGAAACACCAGGATGATGATGAGGGTGGCAAAAACGATGGAGGATTGAATCTCCAGGGTGGCGGCGAAGACCACCCGCATCACCCCCCGCCGATCCTGGGGGGCGCGCGCCGCATCCTCGCGCAGGCGCCGGGCGATGTTCTCCACATCGATGATGGCATCGTCCACCAGGGCGCCGACGGCAATGGCCATGCCACCGAGGGTCATGGTGTTGATGCTGGCCCCCAAGGCATCCAGGACCAGGACGGCGGCCAGCAGGGACAAGGGGATAGCCAGGACCGTGATGGCCGTAGCCGCGGCACTCCCCAGGAAGGCGAAGACGATCACCAGGACCATGAGGGCGCCGTCGCGCAGGGCCACCCGCACATGGGTGACCGCCGCCTGGATGAAATCCGCCTGGCGGAAGAGCCCCGTTTCGATCAGCATGCCCGCCGGCAGGCCGGCCTGGAGCTCGGTCATGCGGGCGTCGAGGCGTTCGGTCAGGGCCAGGGTGTTGGCCCCGGGCTGCTTCTGAATGGCGAGCACCACCGCCGGGTGGCCGTTGGCCGCGGCCGTGCCACGGGTGATGGCGGGACCGATGCGCACCCGCGCGAGGTCGGCGATGCGGACCGGCACGCCATCGCGCAGATCCACGACCGTCGCGGCGATATCGTCCGGGCTGTGCACCCGCCCCAGGCCATTGATCAAATACTCCTGCCCGTTCTCGACCAGAAAACCGGCGGAGGTGTTCTCATTGGTCTCGCTCAGGGCCGCGCTGACCTGATCGAGGCCGATGCGATAGTTGGCCAGCTTCACCGGATCGACCAGCACCTGATATTGGCGGGTCTCGCCACCCGTGATGACCACCTGGGCCACCCCGGGAACGGCCAGCAGTTGCCGGCGCAGGTTCCCGTCCGCGACCGTCTTGAGGGTCATGAGGTCATAAGGGGCGCCCCCCGCCGCACGCAGGGCGATGAACATCACCTCGCCCATGATGGAGGTCACCGGGGCCAGGACCGGCGCCGGCATATCCGGGGGGAGGGAGGCGCGGGCGGTCTGGAGGTGCTCCGCCACGACCTGGCGCGCCCGCGGGATATCGGTCCCCCAGTCAAACTCCACCCAGACCATGGCCGTGCCGATACCCGTGGAGGAGCGGATGCGCCGCACCCCGGAGGCCCCGTTAAGGGCGGCCTCGATGGGCAGGGTGACCAGGGTCTCCATCTCGGTGGGCGCCAGCCCCGGGGCCTCGGCGAGTACCGTGACCGTGGGCGCGGTGAGATCTGGAAACACATCCACCGGCATGGTCAGGGCGCGGTCAAGGCCGTAACCCAGCAGCAGCAGGGCGGCGGCGAGCACGAAGAGTCGGTCCTTCAGGGACCAGCGAATGAGGGCGGCAATCATGATGGGCTCTCAGTGGGCATGGCCATGACCCGCCTCGGCGGGGGCCCCGGCGGCCAGATGCACCAGATAGGCGCCACGACTCACCACCCGCTCCCCCGGGGCCAAGCCCTCGGTAATGGCCACGTAATCGCCATCGCGCAGCCCGGTGCGCACCAACCGCCGCGCGAAGCGCTCGCCGCCGGTTTGCACATAGACGACATCACCCCCCGCATCGTTGATCAGGGCACCGGCCGGCACGGCCAGGGCCTCCTCTTCCTCGCCGGTGAAGACCCGGGCGTTGACCGCCTGACCGACCCGCAGCCGGGCATCCGGTCGCGGAAACTCGAAGATGACGGGTACGGTGCGGCTCTCCGCGTCCACCAGGGCCCCGAAGGCCACCAGGCGCGCCCCCTTGTCCGCGGAGACCTCGAATGCCGTGTCGAACCCTGGCACCTGGAACCAGGCACCCTGGGGCTGGCGAATGGCGCCGATGTCCGCCTCGGCGACACGGGCCTCGAGCCAGAACCGCTCGGGGTTCACGAAATGAAAGAGCCGTGCGCCCTCCTCCACGAAGCCACCCGGGGCAACCTGGACCTGGGCCACCAGGCCCCCGATGGGTGCCCGCACCGGCACCCCCGCCGCCTCGCCCTCCGGGGTCCGCGTGACCTGCGCCAGGCGCTTGCTGGCGGCCGCGAGTTCCGCCTCCGCCACCTCCTCGGCACTGCGCGCCTGGAGCACCTCCCGATTGGGGACGGAACGCTGTTGCCAGAGGGCATCCAGGCGCTCGCGCTCCTGACGGGCCAGATCCCGGGCCGAAGCCGCCCGCGTGACCCCCAACTCCAGGCCCGCCACATCGGTGTCACCCCCGAGCTGGGGCACCAGATAGGCCATGACCTGGCCCTCCTCCACCGGCATCCCCGTGTAGGGAAAGCCCCCGGGCGCCGGCCGCAGGTGGCCGTCGATCGGGGAGGTGACCTGGGCCTCGCCATCCGCGCTCGGCCGCAGCAGGCCCGTGGCGGGCACGGACCCGCGCAACCGGCGCGGCGTGGCGACCGCGGTGGCGAAGTCCGACCGCCATTGCTGCTCCTTGAGCAGGACCACGCCACTGTCCTCCGCAACATCCTCGCCAGCCGCGCGCTCGGCGGCCAGGTGGTCGGGATAGACGGGAAGCTTGCCCAGGTCGTGCGTATCCTGAAGCTCCGGACTCGCGAGGCTGATGCGCACCCGCCGCTCACCCGCCGCCGATGGGGACACCGCGACCCGGAATAACCCAGGGCGGGAGGGGGACGGGGCGATGAAGGTCTCGTCCGGGGCATCGCCGCCCGCGAGGGTCACCCGGACCTCGCCCACCTCGATGGGCTTGAAATCCGCGAGGCGGGTCAGATGCACCAGAAACTCGGCGGTTTCACCCACCACCAGGGGCGGCAGTTCCGCGAAGAGCTCCGTCTGATCGCTGAAGAGGGTCACCGCCAGGGGCTCCAGATGCCCCTCTGCGTCGTGATCGGTGGCGTGGGGATGGACGCCCCCCAAGATGCCGATCACCCAATCCTGCAGGCGATGCCAGCTATCCTCCTGGGCGGCCTCCTCCGGGTGGTCATGCCCCGCCTGGTCATGCCCCGCGTGGTCAGGGTGCGCGGGCGCCGTGGCTTCACCCCAGGCGGCGGGTTGGACCAGGGCCATCAAGGCCCCGGCGACGATCAGCGACCTCAAAGTCGCGCTGGCTTTGGCAGGCATGCCCGGTTGCTCCCGTGTCAAAAGGCCTCCCCCAGCCCCGGCTGACCGAGTTTGGGACCGAGGTGTCTCCACCAGGCCTCTCCGGGCCCTGGATCAGGGTCGATAGGGGGCCGAGACCTGCCGGATGTTAGCAGAGATGGGGCCGGCGCCAAATTGAAGGGGTAAGATACGCATGCCTTCAGCCGCTTTCCGCCAGGTATCGCCATGGTCTTCAGCTCCTTCAACTTTTTTTTCCTCTTTCTGCCTGTCACCTTGGTGGGCTTTTTCATCCTGGGACGCCGGGATGAGCACTGGGCGGCCTCCTGGCTGCTGCTGGCCTCCCTGGCCTTTTACGTCTCCTGGAATCTTGCCTACCTGCCCATCCTGGCGATTTCGATCGTCGGCAATTACCTGGCTTACCGAGGAATCCTACAAGCGGCGGAGGCGCGCAAAAAAGCCTGGCTGATCCTCGCCGTCACCGGCAACCTGCTGCTGCTGGGCTATTTCAAATACGCCAATTTCTTCATCCAGTCCGTCAACGACCTCACCGGGGCCGGTATCCACCCGCTGGACGTGCTCCTACCCATTGGCATCTCCTTTTTCACCTTCACCCAGATCGCCTTCCTGGTCGATGCCCGCCATGACCGGGCGGCGGACGTCGGTCTCTGGCGCTATGCCCTCTTCGCCTCCTACTTCCCCTACATCGTCGCGGGACCGGTGCTCAATCACAAGGACATGCTGCCCCAGTTCGCCGACCGCCAGAACTATGCCTTCAGCGCCGAAAACCTGGCGGTGGGCCTCAGCCTGTTCACTTTCGGCCTGGCCAAGAAGGTCCTGATCGCCGACAACCTGGTGCCCGTGGTCAGTCTCGGCCTGGGTGGTAATGACCCTCAGCTCCTGGCCGCCTGGATCGGCATCCTGGCCTACAGCCTCCAGATCTATTTCGATTTCTCCGGCTACTCCGACATGGCCATCGGCGTGTCACGCATGCTGGGCTTCCAGATCCCCTTCAACTTCGATTCCCCCTACAAGGCGACCAATGTCAGCGAGTTCTGGACCCGCTGGCACATCTCCCTGTCACGCTTTCTGCGCAACTATCTCTATATCCCCCTGGGTGGCAACCGCCACGGCCAGTTCAAGCGTTACCGCAACCTCATGCTGACCATGCTGCTGGGTGGACTCTGGCATGGCTCCAACTGGACCTTCGTCATCTGGGGCGGCCTGCACGGCCTCTACCTCTGCGTGCAGCATGGCTGGCAGACCTGGCGTGGCGAGGGGCGGCCGGCACCGACCCGGGCGGTCAGGCTCTTCAGCCAGGTCCTGACCTTCCTGGCCATACTGGTGACCTGGGTCTTTTTCCGCGCCACTGATCTGGGGTCCGCCCTGGAGGTCCTCCGGGGCTTGATCGGGCTGAACGGCCTGGCGGTCAATCCGGCCATCGGTCCCGGAGAGCTGGCCATGGTCGCCGTCGGCGCCTTCATCGCCTTCCTCATGCCTAATACCAATCAGATTGTCCTGTATGTCGGTAACCGCTTCCCGCAGGCCCTGGCGGCCTTCTGCCTCATCCGCCCCCAATGGCGGCCCAATCTGGGCTGGGCCCTGGCGATGGGCATCCTGCTGGTGATCGGCATCCTCAATATGGATAAGACCGCCGACTTCATCTATGCCCAGTTCTGATCCCGACCACCTGTCGCGCCCTTCAGCCCCAGCCCAGGAATACGCACCGACCATGGCCACTTACCCTCGCTACCTCGCCTACCTCGGCCTGACCCTTCTCGGCCTGCTGGGGTTGGTGGTGACCATCAACTACCAGGTGGACCCCTACCTGATTCACCAGTGGGACTCCCCCCTCTTGCAGCGACTGACCATCGCCCAGCAGAAGATCGTCCCCTGGGGCAAGACCTACGCCGCCTACCGCTACCAGCCGGACATCGTCTTCATTGGCAGCTCCCGCACCGAAATCGGCCTGCCCACGGCACTGCCCCAGTTAGCCGACCAGCGGGTGCTGAACCTGGCCATCAGCGGCGCCTCGCTAAAGGACGCCATGAAGATGCTGCGCCACACCAGCTACGCGCATCGGCCCAAGGTGGTGGTCTGGGGCCTGGACTTCGGCTGGCTCTTCGGTCTCAAGGGCGGCAACAGCGATTTCGACGAGGCGCTGATCGCCACCTCGGACTTCTATCCCGTCAAGCGCTTCCTGCTCAATCTCAAGCGCGCCGCCTCCTGGACCCAGACGGTGGAGACCTGGAAGATCCTCCTCGGTATCAATGAGCAACAATGCCTGCCGATCCTGGCCAGCCGTGGCCATAAATCGAACGAGTGCCTCAAGATCATCATGGCGGATGAAGGGGGTACGGCCTTCGCCTTCGACAAGATCATGACCCAGGGCGACGCCTCGGACATCCCCAAGGATACCGCCGGGACCCTGGCGGCCCTGGACCAGCTCACCCAGGACTATTGCCGGCAGGGGGTCGCCTTCCGCTTCTTCCTCAGCCCGGTCCACGCCCTGGCGGAGCTGTCCTACTGGCAGGACGTCCTGCCGGCTCACGAGCAATGGAAGCGCGATCTGGTCAAGATCTTCGACCAGCGTCGCCAGGAGGGCTGCGACATTCGCTTCCGGGACTTCACCGGCTTCAACCGCATCACCACCGAACCCGTGCCCCAGGTCACGGGCAAGGATGAGATGCGCTACTACTGGGAGTATTCCCACTACTCCGCCGAGGCCGGCAAGGAGATCCTGGAGACCCTGCTGCCCGCCAGCCCGCCGCCCAGCGATACGGATTTCGGCGTCGATCTGACCGGGGCGACCATCGAACAGCATCTGAACGATTTTCGCCGCCAGCGCGCGGAATACTGCGCCAGCCATCCCTGGGAGACGCGCAACCTGCCCGCCTGTCAGCGCGGCGCGGCCGAGGGCCCCTCTTCAGAAGGGACTAACGCGGACCCCGGTAGCAAGGGGCAGGGGTAAGCACCCAAGCGAGGTCGGGGGATAGGGCGTCACGCACACCCCCGATCGTCGAGCAAGGCGTGGCCATCTTGCCGGATTAGGCCTGGTCAAGGGCTTGCAAAAGCCCCTCGCTGTCGCTGCCTGGTCGCCGATCACAGCCGCGACCCCTCCCGGGGCTCGAACCGGGCGATGAAGGTCTCGATCTCCACCGCCAGTTCGGCCCGCGCCGTCAGTCCCTGAATCCAGCGCTCCGGGATTGCCGCGTAGCCCAGGGCCGCGCCCAGAATCGCCCCCAACACGGCGCCCCGATGGCAATTGTCACCGCCGACGTTGGTATTGGCCACCAGCGCGGCCTCGAAATCATCGGCGTAGCGGGCCGCCAGGTAGAGGACGGCCGGGAACGACTGATCAATGTAACAGGCCGGGCTCAGCAGGCCCCCGATGACGTCCAGATCCCCCAACCGGTTGCGCTGGACCTTCTGGAGGAGGTCCCCCAAGCGGAAGCCCAACCCCTGGGCCAGGGTGCAGGCCAGCGGCGCCACCGGGGCGGAAGGCTCCCGCAGCAGGCTTACCAGCAAGTCGCCCAAGGCCAGGGCATAGCGTTCGAGGGTCTGGGAACGGTGGGTCAGGCGCAGATGGGTCAGGAGGGCGGTATGCACCGCCGCCGGGTCGGCGCCCGCCAGCCAGGTGGCAAAAATCACCGGTGGCAACCCCACCAGGCCGCCGATCGAGGCGGTATCGTGCCCTTCCGCGCCGGCGCAGCGCTCCGGTGGCAGGCCCCGCGCAAAATTCGCGAAGAAATCCCGGTGGTAGGACTCGGCGTAGAGGTCATTGTGACTATCCGGGGCCGTCATGAAGGCCAGATAGTCGCGCAAAAAGGCCGCTGGATCATAGCGACCGGCGGCGTTCAGGGTCCGCAGCAGCACCCGGACACAGAGCAGATTCAGGGTGTTGTCACCCGGTCGCAGCCCCTGGTGGTAATGGGTATGGGGTTGGCCCCAGTACTGCTTCTTACCCTTCAGAATGACGCCACCCACCACCTCGCCCTCCTGGGAGCCACGTCCAGCGCGACCGGTGCTGGCCAGGGGCATGATGGAGTTGGGATGGCGAGCCTTGGGGGCCTGATAGTCGCGGATGGTCCCAAAATCCCGCCGCAGGGCGGCGATGTCGTAATACCAATGGACCGGCATCGCCAGCGCATCGCCAACGAACAGGCCCCACAAGGCCCCGCGCAGGCGGTCACCGGGCGTCAGTCCTGGGCATCCAGATAAAACCACTGGCCATCCTCCCGCGTGAAGCGGCTGATCTCATGCAGCCGATGGGCCCGGCCGGCGATTTTGTAGCGGGCGACAAATTCCACGGTGCCCCGGACGTCGTCGGGCCCACCGGCTACCGCGCGGACGACTTTCAAGCCCAGCCAAGGCACCGATTCCGTCTCGAGATCGAGATGGGCGGGCCGGGTGGAGGGGTGCCAAGTCCGCAGCAAGTAGTCGGAGCGCTTCCGGACATAGGCCACGTACCGCGACCGCATCAGGGCCTCGGCCGTAGGCGGCAATTGGCCCGCATCCAGATAGCGCCCACAGCAGGCGGCATAGGAGTGAGGGGCGCCACACGGACAGGCATCGAGGGGCGGTTTACGCGAACGCATGAAAAACACCATGGCTATAGTAAGTTAGCGGCAACGACCCCTTTCCACGGCGCCCAAGGCCTTCGAGATTCAGCGCCGGCAAACCGGCCGCCCCCCCGACCCCGTCAGTACCCCGAAACTCGGTGTCGCAGAAGGTGCAGACCGCCCTGGCCCGGGGTACTCGAGCCGGCAGTCCGGGTAGCCGGAATAGTCCAGGGGTAGGCTGGAGCGCAAGTTTAGGCTTTGGCGTTAAGAAGCTCGTCAACTGTCAAGCCAATATCTTTTGCAATTTGCCGAAACAAAATCGGCGAAACGTCACGTCCAGCGTGAAAAGGCACTGTCGTACATCTGCCGTCAGTGTGGCGAAATTGTTTGTGAGAACCCCGTTGCCGGATTTCACTAAACCCCAGTGCTTCAAGCAATGCGACGATCTCCCGGGGTTTGAGAACAGGCAAGTTTCCCATAGTTACGCCACAGCGATATTCTGAGTGCCAATAAATTCCGCTTCTAGCATTGGCTCTCCATCTTCAAGAAGCATTTCAACGACTTCTCGTAGGTTTTGATTCAGTTCATCCAAGGTTTCTCCTTGTGTATGCGCGCCCGGGAATCCCGGGATGAACCCCACAAAAAGACCAGTGTCTTGACAACGCTCGATAATTGCCGTGTAAATTCTCATACGAACTACTCCGTATAGTGAATTAGACAGATTCCCTAATGATAGCGCCAGACAGAATCCATGTTGGCCATACCAGACAGAATCAGCCTGGTTGCTAACCTGGCCCGTGGGCAGGACTCCGGGGCTTTCCCGGCCGCCTCGCTAGCGACTCAGTTTCTTGGACATTAGCCCAGGCCCCCGAACCTGTCAAACCGCGAGGAAATTGACCCTTTATTCTGGAGCCGCCAGGTGCCCATCGCCCTGCATCTGGCGTCGAGTGACCCAACCCCCAGAAAACCTTGCCGTCCGCCACGGATACGCGCGCCCGCTTTACGCACCCGCTGGCGCCCTCTTTATCACGCGATCTCCTGCTCATATTGCTGGTTCCTTCCCAGCCACTCCACCAAGGCCTCATGCGGGATGCGATGATGGCAACCCACCAGAGACGGTGCGCCAGCGGCGGCAGCGGGAGGATAGCGCCGACCGTTCCCCCCGCCCGCACCACCTGCAGCCACCCGCTCGCCCGCCCAGGAGGCCATCGTGGGGGCCCCGCGTCAGTCGCTGCTGCTGCCCCGGGATGACCGGTTGGCGGTGACCCGGGAATTCGTCCATGAGGGGTCTCGCGCTCCGGCCTCGACCGTTGCCTGCAAGGC
Organism: uncultured Gammaproteobacteria bacterium; assembly: GCA_963841065.1. Taxonomy (GTDB): domain Bacteria; phylum Pseudomonadota; class Gammaproteobacteria; order Chromatiales; family Chromatiaceae; genus M0108. The sequence continues at coordinate 28,948 of CAWJBI010000043.1, forward strand.
CGCATCCGTAAGGTCCTGGCACCTACCGCTGCCGCTCCGGGGAACACCTGGCGGGCACCCTTCAGCGCTATGTCGACGTCTATAATGCCTACCTTCCGCAGCGGGCACCCGGCCATGTCTGTCCCCTGGAAGCGCTCCGCTTGACACCGCTATCGCGCTTACAGGTAGTGTATTGTCTGGCTGCGCGCCCGATCTGGGTGTAACGGGGTTTCCGGCTCGCGACATCGAGCCGATCGAGCCGATCAGTCAAGCATGACAACTGGGGGAAATAGCTATGTCCGACCGATTTGTTATGTGTGCCCGCGCGGTTGAAGACGGGAGCTTTACGGCGGAGCCGGGGCCGTCGCTCTTTTTACTCGTTCCGGAAGGCGAATCCCCGTCGCCGAAACACGCCGTGAAGAAAACGGATCAGTGGTTCAAGAAGCTCCGCAAGGCGGCAACCTGGGGCAAGGATTCCCGCGATCGCAGCCTGGATCGAGGCGACCTGCTGATATTCGTCCACGGCTATAACAACGACCAAGACATCGTCATGGACCGCCACACACAGCTCAAGACGGATTTAGGTGCCGCCGGGTTCAAGGGCGAGGTCTTGTCGTTCGACTGGCCGAGCGACGACAAGGCGCTGAACTACGTGGAGGACAGACACGATGCCAAGAGAACGGCCATGCAGCTTGTCACGGACGGCATTCGCGCCTTGGCGGAGCAACAGACCCCGGACTGCACGATCAATATCCATTTGCTGGGTCACTCGACGGGCGTGTATGTGATACGGGAAGCCTTCGACGATGCCGACGACGCTCGTCTGGCGAATAACGCCTGGGCCGTCAGTCAGGTCGTGTTTATCGGCGGCGACATTTCGTCCTCGTCCATGAGTGAGGGAAACGACACGACGGATTCCTTGTATCGGCACTGTGTCCGACTGACGAACTACTCCAATCTGTACGACTCGGTGCTAAAGCTGTCGAACACAAAGCGGCTCGGTGTGGCCGCGCGGGTCGGGCGCATCGGGTTGCCGGGAGACGCGCCATCGAAGGCCGTCAACATCGACTGTAGCGATTATTTCGCAGCACTGAGCTCGAGCTCGGAGATCAAGCAGGCAGACCAGGGGACCGTCTTCGGCTCGTTCGATCACTCCTGGCACATCGGCAACTGGATTTTCGCACGCGACCTCTTCGAAACGCTCATTGGAGACGTCGATCGGTCCGTCATTCCGACTCGGACCGCAGGCACCGATGGAAAGCTCAAGCTGGTGCGGGTCTAATCGCCAGCGGCCGTGAGCCGGGCAGGCTCCGTGCGGATCTCGATGGCATACAGGGCGATAGGAACTCCGGGATAGACCCCGTGCAGATAATCCAGCATCGCCATCTGCAAGGAAAAAGCGGCGATGGCGGTGGGGCCATCCTCGGGCTGGACCAGGTTGGGAACACGGCAACCGCAATCCATCGAATATCGACGGGCCTTTTCTAATGGCTGATCGGTCGGCATTCGCTGCCCGCTGGCTCAAACAGCCCTCACATCACCTCACCGAGATACGCGCCCAGATCCATATCAGCACCGTAGATATGCCCGGTCAACCAATGCTCTACAAATTCGATGTCTTCACTCGAAGCCGGACTCCCCCCGCTCAGGAACTTCTGTTGGAGTGCCTTGGCGCTGTCGATCAGTCCCGCATGTTCGGACTGGTGCTCCGCAAGACCCTTGTAGCCATACTTCAGCATCAGTCGCTCCTCGTGCTTGAAATGCCATACAGTACAGGCAATTAGCTCATCCATCAGGGCTTCGGTGTAGTCTCTGGACTCCCCTTCCGCGACAGCACGGTTGAGAAGATTAAACAGGTCCACCAGTCTGCGGTGATCTTCATCGATTTCAGGAACATCGACACTCAGCGTCCTGTCCCATACCAATTCTTTCATAAGCCTCTGTCCTGATGGTCAAAAAAAGGGACCCCGACCAGAAGTCGGGCCGATTTACACCGACACCATCAGCGCACAGTTCGTCATGATCACTGGCGACCCATGACCTATTGCTGGGATGGCGTGGAGAAGATTGTCGAGCACATGTTGGGTTCTCACAATGACGAACATCAGGGCCGCCAGCAACACGCCTTGCAACTTTAGATTATGATCTTCTGGGACGGGTCCGACATTACCTCCCATGTGTTGATGCCTTGCGGCTCAGTAATCCTCGGGCAGGAGGACCGTGGTGGCGGAGCGGTCGGCCTCGGTGATGATCCACACCTTGAAGCCATCGTCGAACTGGTAGGCGCTCAGCAGCCGGTCCCCATCCCGGAGGGCCGCGTTGTTGGCCTGAATATCCTCCTTGTCCAGGTCGCCCCAGTCACCCAGGGCGTGGCGGTTGAGCATGGTCTGGACGATGTGCAGTTGCCCGCGCTTATCCAAGGCCAGTTGCGCGGTCCGGGTCATGACGACCTGGCCAAGTTCAAACAGGGGCTCGGTCATACGAGGCACTCCCGTGTTGTGGTAGAGCGTGGGTCAGGCCATGATCGCCTGGCGATCGGCCCAGGATTCCCCGCGTTTCAGGCCCACGCCGGGGCATCGCCTGGGCGGGTTTGGTTGCAGGCGAGTGTAGGGGCAGATGGGGTGATGGGGCAAGGCGAAGGCCCCACCCGCTGCCGGAGCACCCTCCCATGACTGCCTTCAATGAACTCCTCTCCGCCATGATCATGGGACGGGACTGGACCGGCATGGGGAACCACGATCAGGCGCGCGAACTCATGGCCAGGGTCTACGCGGAGCGGTGTCATAGTGCAGCCCACCACCGGGACCGTTACCAACTGCGCGCCAATTTGCAGAAGAAAGACGACGTCGCCGCCTATGCCGGGTGGATCACTGCCGACAATCCGACTTCCGGCGCCTATCAAGGCACCTCCTTCGTCTGGTTTCCGGGTACGGGCGGTAGCATCGCCGTCCTCGTCATCGGCACCGACGGTTTCGGCCAAGACAGTCACATCCTTGGCCGCCCGGGTCACGGACGCCGGCTGCGCGCCCTGCGTACACTTCACCAAGGCCGGGTCTGGGTGAAGCCGGACCTGCTCGATCTCACCAGCCGGGTACCCGAGACGATCATCGAAAACTGGCCCGGGGCTGAATCCGCGTTGAAAACCTACGGGCATGTCATCTATGCCGCCGTGCCGGTACGCGGCCCCGCGGATGCTACCGCCGTGGAGGACCTGCTGGATCTCTTCTTCGCCGAGCACGGCACCCCCCTCACGAGTAAGGCACGGGACCGCTGGGACGCCCGACAAACCGCCATCGCCGGCGCCATCTTCCCCCGCTTCAATGCCACGGCGGTGTTGGCCCTGCTGCGCGAGCGGCGTTTCGTGATCCTGGAGGGCCCACCCGGCACGGGCAAGACCATGTGGGCCTTGCGACTGGCGCAGCAAGTCGGCACGGTGACAACCGTACAGTTCCATCCGGCGCGCACCTACGAAGACTTTGTCGTCGGCCTCTTCCCACGCCCGGCGACGAACGGGCTGGCCTTTGAGGTTCGGCCCGGTGACCTGCTCCTGGCCAATCAGGCCGCCGCCACCGGTCCCCATGTCCTGTTGCTCGACGAAATCAACCGAGCCGACTTGGGGCGGGTCCTGGGTGAAGCGGTGATGCTGTTCGAGGTCGGTGAAGCCCCCCGAGAGGTGCTTCTGCCTCAGGTCCCAGCGGGTCACCCCCCGACATTGGCCCTGCATCCCAACCTGATGGTCCTCGGTACCCGCAATACCGCCGATCGCACCATCGCGCGCATGGACATCGCCATCCGCCGCCGCTTCGCCTTCCTCGAAGTCTGGCCCGATCTAACGGCGGTGATGGCCGAGGGCGTAGCGGTTGCCGTGCAGCTTTTTGCCGACACCATCCACACCTTCGCCGAGTTTGCCGACGAAGAGACCCTGCGCCTGATCCCCGGCCATGCCTATTTCCTCGATCCCCGCCCGGACCTGGACCTGGCCGACCGGCCAGCCCGGGTTGCTGGCGGGCCCCGTCCTGCACCGCTTGGAGGCCTTGCTACATCACCTCAAGCGGGGTTTCGTCGAGCGGACCGAAGCGCGGACTAGCCCGCGCGGGCGGGTCGAATGGGCCCAGTGGGCCCGCCGAGACCTGGGCCGAGGCGCCTGGACGCGCCTCCCTTGCACCTTTCCCGATCTGGACAAGGATCCCGACATCCTCGCTGCCATGCGTTGGACCCTGAGCCGGCTGGACGAGGAACTCGCCCCCCAACGCGACTCCTTGCCCAGTCGCGCGCTGCAGGAACGCATTCAACTCTTGAGCCATGACATCGGCCCCGGGGCGAGCCTCCGCCCAGGCCCCTGGGATCAGCCGGGGGCCGGGAGTTGGCTGGCTGATGCCATGCAGGCCATGGGTTGGGTGGCCGAGGAGCGTGGGCTGGGTGGTGCCCGCAGTCTCGATGGCCTGGCCTGGGATCTCGAGGCTGATGAGATCTGGGAGGCCTGGGTGGCTACCTTCGTGCGGGATCTGGCGCCGCAATTGGGACTGACCTGGCTCGGACAGGGCGAGGCCCGCCACCGCCTCAACTGGCAGGGCAACCTGGCATCCATGGGGGCACTCATCCCCGATACCGGCTTGCGGGGTGCCCAGCGGGTGGTGTGGGTCGATGCCAAGTACAAGGCCCATTTGTCCTTACTCGCTCGTCACGGCTGGCACGGGCTCACCGACGCCGTGCGCGACGCCCACCGCGCCGACTTGCACCAGGCGCTGGCCTATACCGCCCTCGGTGATACTGACCAATGCGACACCCTGCTGGCTTACCCCCTGCTGGGGGACGAGGACCGGCCGCTGACCACCGTCGCCACCGTGGCAGCCGGTCGCCGCCGCGTGCGGTTGCTGCTGGCCGGACTGCCGTTCGGCTTCCAGTCACCGGAGCAACGCGAGCGGGCACTCAGGGATTGGCGGGCCATGCTTTCGGAAAAAAATGGGGCTTAGTTTGGCCTGGGCATCCTCCTCGCCCAGGTCGCAGGTCACCCAAATCCGTCAACATCGGTAACCTGTTGCCGGGCAGACGGCGGAATTCAACTAACGCTACGCCCTGCTAGGCGTCTGGGATGGTGATCTCTGGCGCCTGCACCTGCCCACCTGCCTGGCGCCGCGCTATGGCGACCCGCACCAGGGCGGGCTGGCGCCACATCAGGAGCCCCAAGTCTCTCTGCTGGCAGAGCACGGCTTTACCCTGGATGCGCGGTCAGAGGCAGCTTGCGAGCGCCGTGGGCGGCACCGGTCATTCCGCGGGACCAGGCCTCAAAAAGGCCAAATTACGAAACAAAGCCAAATCACCTGCCCCGCTGTCGGGCTGAAAGAGGATGATTAACGGTAAGTTATCCTTCTTGCCCCCGACCGGCACCGGCACAAAGCCTGTGCACTCATAGCCCAAGGCAGGTCACGACCAGGTTCCGGACCTGGCCACGAGCGCGGTGTTCCCAAAGAAAGATGCCTTGCCAGGTCCCCAGGGCCAATCTGCCGTGGCTGATGGGCACCGTGAGGCCCGTATCGGTCAAGACACTGCGAATATGCGCGGACATGTCATCGGGTCCCTCCTGGTCATGCTCATAGCGGGGATCGCCATCGGGAATATGGCGGGTGAAATAACCCTCCATATCCCGCAGGACCAGGGGATCGGCATTTTCAGTGATGACCAAGGACGCGCTGGTATGCTGACAGAAGACCTGGCACAGCCCGGTTTGCACGCCCGAATCCCGCAGAATGTTCACCACTTGGCCGGTGATGGCGAGGGGACCGCGACCGCGGGTGGAGATGGCGAAACTGGCTTGATGAAGCTTCATGGTGCTGATGGCTTGAAACCGGCGTGGGGCAAAGTTGTACCACGTCCGCGAGTCGAGGGAGAAGACAACTGCAAAGGCCCTCGTCCCGATTTTCCGGGTGAGGGTCTGGGGGCGGAGTCCATCAGAACTGGATGGTGACCTTGGCGCCTATCACCAGGGCGTTGTCAGAGCCGGTCCAGATCGAGGTCGAAATCCAGGCCGATGTTGTCGGCATAGGTCCCGCCGCGGCGAGGATCTGGGGATGACGCACCCGCCAGTCCCGGACCTCGAAGAAGGGCGCGCCAATAATCGGGGGCCGCTCCGGGAAGCGCGCCCCCAGGGCGCGGCCGACCATGCCGCGAATGATGCGCTCCTCGTCCACCCCGGCATCGACCCGCAGGGTCTCGATCGACTGGCCGTCGCGAAGGTGTGGTCGTCATAGTCCGAGCCTAAAGACTCAGGTAATGTCTCCCTCGGGGGTAGCTACGCATGACTGGCGTCGGTGTTTCGATCAATCCTGAGTCTAGCGGGGATCCATAGGCTGATCACGGGATAAAGGCCGGGCCCTATTGGCTAGGGCCAACATCCGCACATCGCCAACAGTGAATACGAAGAATATACTTCGTTAGTATCTTATATCCGGAGTGCTCGCCATGCCTAAAGAAGCCGTCTTCACCATGAAACTGGAGCCCGAGTTGCGCGCCGACTTTATGGCCGAAGCCAAGGCCAGCCATCGGCCAGCCTCGCAGCTCTTACGCGAGCTGATGCGGGACTTCGTACAGCGCCAAAAGCAGGCGCGGGAGTATGAGGATTTTGTGCGTGGCAAGGTGGATCTAGCGCGTGAGCAGATCGTCAATGGGCAATATGCCAGCAACGAAGAAGTCGAGGCTCGCTTTGCCGCTCTCCGCGCCGAGGTGCTGAACAACACCGGGAACAAGGGCGGATGAGGGTTCTATGGACAGCCGCGGCCCAGCAGGACCATGCCGACATCTTTTTGATTAACCCTCGTCCCGGGATTAGCCGGGGATAGGGTCGCAACATCCCCGCCAGATCCACGCGGGTGCGCAAGCGGCGACAGAGCATGAGGATGCCGACGAACTTGCGATGCAGAAACATGACCGAGGATGCCCGGTACTGGGCCGCCATGGCGGGGGGAATGCCTTGGGCGGCGCCGAAATCGAGCAGCACAATGCGACCGCTGCTGGCATCGTAGAGAAAGTTGCCAAAATTTGGATCGGTCTGGGCCAGGCCAAACTCAAACCAGATCGGCACTCGCGCGCCCCAGATGCCAGAAGCGGCTCAGTCGCCCCCGCGGCACCGGGAGGCCAGCGGTTTGTGATCCGGGTTTATGCATGAGTTACCTCTCCTTCGGGAGGGGCATCAAGGTATCTGGCGGCTCATCGGGGGCCGGGGGATGGCCAAAGAGGGGGGCGGTCAATGACCGACCACCGGCAGCCCGGCCCGGCGCCACTCGGGCAGGCCGTCCTGGAGGCGCCGCGCGACAAACCCTGCCTCACGCAGTTTCGCCACGGCCTCGAAGGACAAGACACACCAGGGGCCCCGGCAATAAGCCACCACCTCCCGGTCCCTCGGCAACTCCCCGAGTCTTTCCCGCAGATGTTCCAGGGGGACGTTCAGGGCCCCGGCCACGTGGGCCTGGTCATACTCCTCCGGGGGGCGCACATCGAGCAGGGTCACCAGGCCATCCCGCACCCGGTCCAGCAGTTCCTGGGCGGGCACCGGTTCCAGGGCATCGCGACCCTTGAGGTAGCTGGCCACCAGGTCTTCCACCGCGCTGATATGAGCCGCCGCGATCGCCCTCAGCACCGCCATGGCGTCCAGGACCCGCTCATCCCCCAGCATGTAGCGGATATGCTTGCCGTCTCGTCGCGCCTGGACCAGCCCGGCGGCCTTGAGCTGCTGCAGGTGCTTGGAGGTATTGGCGAGGGAGAGGCCGGCGACCCTGGCCAGATCCTCGACACTCCGCTCCCCCTGGGCGAGAAAATCCAGCAATTCGAGGCGCGCCCCATGGCCCAGGGCGCGGGCTACGACCGCCAGATGGTCGAACAGGGCGTGCTTGGGGCTCGAGGCTAGGGGCATGGGTGGGACTCGCTGGAATGGCGCCGGAACAATCAACGTCCTTGTTGAATAACGACGGGACGCTCAGTATAACGGCTTCAATCGCCGGTGCGCGGCCGAGCGTAGCGACCTGGCTCCTGTCGCCAACGGGGTCCAGCCCTCTCATCCCATTATCATCGGCATTACCCTATGTTCGCCTGGATCGACCGCCTGCCCCTCACCCTCTTCGTCGTCGCTGCCCTGACCCTGGGGCTCGCGCCCTTCGTGCCCGAACCCCACCTCTGGGAAAAGCTTAGGATGCTGGCCAATGGGGAATTGGCACGCCCAATCGACATCTTCGACCTCATCCTGCACGCCACGCCTTGGCTCCTGCTGGCCATCAAGATAGCCCGTGCCGCCCGGTCCCGCTGATCATGACTCCGAGGCGCGTGGCGAGTCCATCCGCACGGCGATGCGGTAACATTCAACTTTCTGGTTGAATGAATCCCGGCGATCTGCCAGACTGAGATCCTAGTCCTATCAAGACCGGGAATCGGAGGCAGACGACCGTGGATAGCTTCGTCCAGACCCATGAGGCGGTCATCCGTCTCGGCGCCTTTTTTGGCATCTTCGCCGCCATGGCCCTGTGGGAGTGGCGCGCCCCGCGGCGCGCCTTGACGGTCTCCAAGGTCCGGCGCTGGTCCAGTAATCTGGGGTTGGTGGTGCTCAATACCCTGCTGCTGCGGCTGCTCTTCCCCGTCGCGGCCGTGGGGCTGGCGGCGACGGCCACCGCCCAGGGCTGGGGCCTGCTCAATCACTTCGCCCTCCCAACCTGGCTGGCGATCCCCCTGGCGGTGATCGCCCTGGACCTGGCGATCTGGGCCCAGCACGTCTTTTTCCACGCCGTGCCCGCCCTGTGGCGGCTGCACCGGGTCCACCATGCCGACCTGGACTACGACCTGACCACCGGGGCGCGCTTCCACCCCATCGAGATCATCCTGTCCATGCTGATCAAGTTCGCGGTCATCCTGGCCCTGGGGCCGCCGGTGGTGGCGGTGATCCTCTTCGAGGTCATCCTGAACGGCATGGCCATGTTCAATCACGGCAACGTCGGCCTGCCCGACCGGCTGGACCGGCGGCTGCGCTGGTTCGTCGTCACCCCGGACATGCACCGGGTCCATCACTCGGTGGCGGAGGACGAGACCAATTCCAACTTCGGCTTCAACCTCTCCGCCTGGGACCGGCTGTTCGGGACCTATCGCGAGGCCCCCCGCGCCGGGCAGCTGGGCATGACCATCGGCATCGACGACCACCGCGACCCGCGGGAGGTGGACCAGCCTGCCGGGGATGCTGGCCCTGCCCTTCCGGGGGGCGGTCACGGGCTATGCCATCAACCGCCGGACCTGGGGTAACGCTGAGGATGGGCCTGGGGGCCGGTCGTGAAGGGCGCGGCACGCCTGCTGCTGGCCCTGGCCCTGGCCGCCGGCATCGCCCTGGCCCTGGTCTACCGCGAGCACCTGGACGCCGCCGCCCTGACGGACTGGGTCGCCGCCGCCGGGGCGGCCGGCCCCCTGGTCTTCATGGCGGTCTATGCGCTCGCCACCGTGCTGTTTCTGCCCGGCTCGCTCCTGACCCTGGCCGGCGGGGCACTCTTCGGCCCGGTGTGGGGGACCCTCTACAACTTGACCGGGGCCACCCTCGGGGCAGCGCTCGCCTTCCTCATCGCCCGCTATCTGGCCGCCGATTGGGTCCAGGCCCGGGCCGGCGGCATCGGCAAGCGCCTGGTGCAGGGCGTGGAGGCCGAGGGCTGGCGCTTCGTCGCCTTCACCCGCCTGGTGCCGCTCTTTCCCTTCAACCTGCTGAACTACGCCCTGGGGCTCACCCGCATCCCCTTCCTGCATTACCTCATCGCGACCTATCGTCTGCATGGTGCCCGGGGCCCTCGCCTACACCTGGCTCGGCTACGCCGGGCGCGAGGCGGCGGGCGGCGGCGAGGGGCTGATCCAGAAGGGTCTGATCGCCCTGGCCCTGCTGGCCGGGCTGGCCTTCCTGCCGCGGCTGATCGCCCGCCTGCGCCAGGGGCCCATGATGCAGGTGACCGAGCTCAAGTCCAGCCTGGACGCGGGCGCGCCCCTGCTGGTGCTCGACGTGCGCACCGCCGCCGACTTCGACGGCGATCAAGGGCATATCAGCGGGGCGCTGAACCTCCCTTGGAGGATCTACCCAGCCGCCTGGACGCGCTGGGCACCGACCCCGAGCGTCCCATCGCACTGATCTGCCGCACCGACCGCCGCTCCGCCAAGGCCGCCGCCCTGCTGGCGCAGCGCGGCTTTGCCCGGGTCCAGGTGGTCCAGGGCGGCATGACCGCCTGGCTCGACCAACGGCTGGCCCGTCGAATCGCATCCCACCCAACCGGAGTAACTCCCCATGAAGACCCTGTTCATCCTCAATGACCCCCCCTACGGCACCGAGCGCAGCTTCAACGGCCTGCGCCTGGCCAAGGCCCTGGTCGGCAAGGGCGCCGAGGTCACCGTCTTTCTGATGGCCGACGCCGTGGCCTGCGCCAAGACCGGCCAGAAGGTCCCCCAGGGCTACTACAACCTGGAACTGATGACCAAGGCGATCTGCCGCGGCGGCGAGGTCCTGCTGTGCGGGACCTGCATGGACGCCCGCGGCATCACCGATGCCGAGTTGGTGGAGGGGGCGCAACGCAGCACCCTGGACGAGCTGGCTGAAGCGCACCCTGGCGGCGGACCAGGTGCTCGTCTTCTGACACCACACAACAACCGAGAGCGGCGGCCATGCCGCCGCCGCAACCGACCGCGGAGAGCCCATCAATGTCCATTGTCACAATCCTGTCCAAAGATCCACCCGGAGGGCGCTGCTCGCTCTACCTGCGTTACGCAGAGGGCCTGCGCGAGGCCGTGGGTTATCAGCCCGAGGTGCGTTATTGCGACGGCAATGCCGCCGTACCGCCCCCCGCGATGCTCGTCGGTGACGTGCTCATCACGCCGTCCGACGGCGTCATCGTGTCGCTTACATCATCCTTCACGGAAGACATGCGAGAATAGTCGCGAAAGGGCCCGCACGGTGCCCTCCCGAACGGCGGCCTGCTCTCCGCATCTCCACCCCTTTTCCACCCTCGGCTCCCATCCTGCCCTTGCAGAGCTCCTTTCTTCGATGCTATGTTCCTCCCCGACCCCAGCCTGACCCCACCCGACGTGCGGTGGGATTTGCTAGACCCGACCTTCCCTCCGTTAGTACTTAACTTAAGAACTGCCCAATCACAGCAACTTAAGTCAAGTAACGCACCAGGTTGCAACCCAACCAAATAGGTGGATTTCAATTCACGCTAACCCCCCGTAGCAGGCCTCGAACCTGGTCTCATCATGAATCGGGGCCTTCAAAGGGTTACCCACCCAAAGAGGAAAGACTAAATGGCCAAGAAAAATGATGACCTTTTCCGTTTTCTGCCGAAAATTGATGCGCAAAGCCCACAAGGTGTCCTGGGGCGCCTCAAGCTCGGCGAGCTTAAGCCAACCCAGAACGCTGTCGGTATGGACGAGGTCAACGCCAAGGTCACCAAGATCAAGGAAAAGGACAAAGACCAGTTGGTAGATTATCTCCTGCCGCGCGCGGTTCCTATCATCATCGGCAACGGTGGCAGGTTCTACCTTATTGATCATCATCACCTGACCATATCCCTGTGGCGGGCCCTGAAGGACCCGGAGGTGGAAATCCCGGTCGAGGTGGTGCGCAACTGGAGCACCATTGAGGGGAATCGGTTCTGGAAGGAGATGGCCAGCAATAATTGGGTCTATCCCTTCGACGCCATGGGCGCGGGTCCCTTCAACCCAAACACCCTTAAGCAGCATGTGAATGATCTCGACAACGACATCTACCGGAGCCTGTCCTGGGTAGTGCGGCAACAATACGGCTACGTCAAAGACCCCAACAACGCCATTTTTGCTGAGTTCAAATGGGGCAGCTTCTTCCGCACCCGTGTAATCTTCGATCAACAACTTACCTATAAGGGCAACGCTCCCGGGAACCTGACCCTCGCCGACATCCAGAAGGCCGACCCGGAGGACTACGGGGAAAAGGTTGACTACGCGAGGTACCTGGCAAGCTCCCCCGAGGCGGCAGGTCTTCCGGGCTTTGTTGGCCGCACCCGTTAGGAACTTGAGTTGTCGTTCAGACCCTCCGTACCATGACGCTACCTGATGCGTCACCGGAGTTGCCCACGATCAGGGACGATCCCTTAACCTGGTTGACCCATCCGCAGTGCTTGCCCGGGCCCTGGGCGTCCGCCCTTGGGCCCCGTGGCCGCTCTTCAGGTCGTCATCCGCACCACTCCGGAGACGATCCCGAGGATCTCGATCTCATCGTGCCGGAGGTACAGCGGCGCCATCTCGGGATTGGCCGGTTGGAGGCGGACCCCCTCCGCTTCCACATAAAAGCGCTTGAGCGTCACCTGGTGACCGTTGATCAAGGCCACCACGGTCTCGCCATTCTCGGCGGTCTGGCGTTGCTCGATGACGATAATGTCCCCGTCCTGGATCTGGTCATCGATCATGGAATGGCCGCGCACCCGCAGGGCATAGCTGGCTTTGCGGGTCATGTGGCTCGGGACCCGGATGGTTTCCTGCTCTTCGGGCGTTTCCACCGGTCGGCCCGCACTCACGTACCCCAACAAGGGCACCTCGATCCCGGGTTCATCCTCCAGCCCCAAGGGTTCGAGGCGGGGGTCCCAGAAGAGGCGGGTCCGTTTGGGCATCATGTAGACGACTTGGGGCATCAGCGGCTCCAGAGTGGGGGTGAAAGTCGTTGGGGAAGGCGCGCGCCTCACCATCTGGCGGATTCTCCTCCCTACCGTCCAATCCGTCCATAACCCGCCCGACCGCCCCGCCCATCTCATGAAAGATGGCTCCCATTACCACGGAGCCACTCATGCAAACCTTCCCCGACTGCATCGCCCACGTCCTCGCCGCCGAGGGCGGCCTCGTCAACGACCCCAAAGATCCCGGCGGGGTCACCAAATTCGGCATCAGCCAGCGCGCCTATCCCGCCCTCAACATCCGCGGACTCACCCCGGACGACGCCAAGGCGAACTTCTACCGGGGTTTACCCCCACTCGACCTCACGGCTCGCCGGCGCCCTGATATGCTTGGCAATGCTCTCGTGTAGGGATTCAGCCGCTTCGTCCTGGTGCGCGCGGCGCGTTGGCAAGCCGGCGCGGGCGGAGTATCACGGGCGCGGCCCAGAACATTCAACTCAGTAGTTGAATAAACGCGACGGATCTGCCAGCATTGGGTCACCTTATCCCAACAGCCGGTCCCGCGACTGGCGGCAGCCCCCCCTTGAACAGCTTCATCCTGACCCACGAGGCCCCCATCCGCCTCGGCGCCTTCTTCGGCATCTTCGCTCTCATGGCCCTGTGGGAGCTGCGCGCGCCACGGCGGGCCCTGACTGTTTCCAAAGCCCTACGCTGGGGCAGCAACCTGGGGCTGGTGGTGCTCAACTCGGTCCTGCTGCGCCTGCTGTTCCCGGCCGCGGCCGTGGGGCTGGCGGCAACCGCGGCGGGTTAGTGCCGGTGTTTCCCTTCAACCTGCTGAACTATGCCCTGGGGCTGACGCGCATCCCCTTCCGCCATTACCTGCTGGCCACCGTCATCTGCATGCTGCCTGCCGCCTTCGCCTTTACCTGGCTGGGCTATGCCGGCCGCGAGGCCATGGCGGGCGGCGAGGGCCTGATCCAGAAGGGCCTGATCGCCTTGGCCCTGTTGGCGGTGCTGGCCTTTCTGCCCCGCCTGGTGGCGCGCCTGCGCCGCCCCCCATCACCCCAACCGGAGTAGTCCCCGATGGCCACCCTCTTCATTCTCAACGACCCGCCTTATGGCACCGAAAGAAGCTACAACGCGCTGCGACTGGCGCGCAACCTGCAAAAAAAGGGCGAAGGCAACCTCGAGGTCCGCGTCTTCTTGCTGGGGGATGCCGCCTCCTGCGCCAAGTCGGGCCAGAAGGTGCCCACCGGCTTCTACAATATCGGTGACATGCTCGGCATGGTGGCTCGCGCCGGTGCCGAGATTGGCGTCTGTGGTACCTGTTTGGATGCCCGGGGCATCGCCGCGGACGAGTTGATCAAGGGCGCTCACCGGGGCACGCTGGACGAGTTGACCGAGTGGACCCTGTGGGCCGACAAGGTGCTGGTATTCTGAATGCCGCTCCTGGCCATGCTTGCCGGTACGGCCACCGGTATATTGGACCGGAGGCATTTTTTTATTCCGGACTTATCGAAGGCTGTCCCTGGGCGCCTCGATCAGGCAATCTACCCCTAGACATTAGGGTATCAAGAGGATGCAATGAACTTCATAAAGTCTCTGGTGGGCTACCTGTCCGCGCTGGTGATCTTGCTGTGCTTGCCGCTACCGGCAAACGCCGCCGACTACGTTCCGAAGGTCGAAGTCGTGACGACTGGCGTCTACGCGATTGTCGGCCCACTCGGGCAACGCAGCCAGGAGAATGACGGCCTGAATGCCAACTACGGATTTATCGTGACGCCGACCGGGGTCATCTTGATCGATTCCGGTGCCAGTCGGATCGCCGCCGAGAAGCTGGATACGGCCATCCGCACGGTTACCGACCAGCCGGTGCGGTGGGTCGTCAATACGGGTAGTCAGGATCATCGCTGGCTGGGCAACGCCTATTTCGCCAGTCAGGGCGCCGAAATCCTGGCGATGGCGCGCACGGGAGCCACTCAATCACAGCAGGGCGCCCAGCAATTAGCCGGGCTGGAACGCTTCCTGGGCGAACGCCTGCAGGGAACGACGCCGTTGCCGGCCCCCAAGCTACTCACGGGGGATTCCGCTACCCTCGACCTCGGCGGAGAAACCCTGGAACTGAGATATACCGATGCCCACTATCCGGGCGATGCCATGGTGTTCCTGCCCAAGCACGGCGTGGTGTTCACCGGCGATCTGGTTTATGTCGACCGCTTGCTCGGCATCCTGCCGTCCTCCAGCGTCAATAAGGGGCATCAGGCCTTCAAGACGCTGGCGACCCTGGCGCCGAAGCGCATCGTGCCGGGGCACGGTCGCGTTTGCGACCTCGATCAGGCCCAACGCGAGACCGGCGATTACTACGCCTTTCTGGTGGACACCATAGGCGCGGCGGCCAAGGAAATGGAGCCCATGGACGACACCTTGTCCCGTTATGCCGACCTGCCCGCCTTCCGGCATCTGGAAAACTACGACAGCCTCCACCGTGCCAACATGAATCGCGCCTTTACCGAGTTCGAAACGCAATGAGGCATCCAGTCGCCGCCCTCGGTCGGATGCCAGCGAACCCTTTCGATGCTTGGTATATGGCTATTCGCAACAGGCTCGCTGGCTACGGATATCGAGTGGCGGCACCGTGCCGTCCACGATACGGTGAGTCTGATGGCTAATCCCTTGGGCGTGGCCTCTCGGATCTCCTTTTACGAAGGGCGCGGCTTTGCCAGTAGCGCCATTGAGCCCTACGCCCAGGCCTGTGGTTTCTCTTTCGGCATGCTCAATGAAGGGAGTGGGACGATCGTTACCCAGTTGAAATCCTGGCGGGCGATTGGCGCCGATGGCGAGGAGATTTCGCTTCGTCCGCCGGAGGAATGGGAAGCCGACTGGCTCGATGCCAATATCCCGGAACCGGCCCGTATCGCCTTTCGCTGGGCGCAATTCCAATCCGAAATCACCTTTGAGCCGGGCGACTGGATCATGGGGATGGCGACGCTGACGTCGGCGCCCAAGCCCCCCTTCCGCATCCTAGCCCGTTACCGCGATAACAAGGGGGACCATGAACTCCAACTCGATAAGCTCCACTGCGCCGATGATTGATCGCCGCCGTTTCCTCATGACACTGGCCGCCCTGGCCGTGGCCCCCAATCTGCAAGCACAGGGCGCGGGCATGTCGCCGATACCCGCCCTCCCTTCAGCGCCGACTTTGCGGCTGGAAGACCTGGATGGCCAGGTTGTTGACCTCGCCAGCTACCGGGGACGAGTGGTATTAGTCAACTTCTGGGCGACCTGGTGCCCGCCCTGTCGCGCGGAATTCCCTTCACTGGGACGAGTCCGTCACCTCTTCAGTCCCAGTGACTTCGAGGTGATCGCCGTGAATGTCGGCGAAGAAGCCGAGACGGTATTTTCCTTTGCGGGATCTCCAGAGTTCCCGGTGCTGTTCGATACAAACAGTCAGACCATGGCGACCTGGCCGGTGAAGGGCTTGCCCACCACCTTCCTGGTTGATCGACAAGGGCGGCTGGCATTGAAAGCGATCGGGGGTCGTGAATTCGATGATCCGCTGATCGTCAACCTGATCAAGGGGTTGCTCTGATGCCGAGCCAGGAGCCGCTCCATCTGGATTGCAACGCCAAGACGCCTATCGCACCCGAGGGCGCCGCCATCAGACTGGCTGGTTCAGGCTTGACCAAGTGGCAATAGGGGCCCCCATCGTGACTGATGCGCCCCTGGTCACAGGCCCTCTGGATCGCCAGGGCGCGGACGACGAGGCGGGGCCCGAGGGGCTCTGGCCCTCCCCGGCCTATAGCCGTCAGATCGAGCGGCTGCGGGCCGCCATCGGCGAGACCATCTTCCTCGCGGAGCTGAATGACAGCGCCGTCCAGCTTGGGGTGCGGCTAACCGCCACCCCCTTCGTGCTGCTGGCGCTCATCGACTTCCCCCGTCCCGATCCCAGCCGGGGGCTCGCCCCACACCTGGTGCTGCTTGATGACGGGCGCGGCGTCAACCTGGGGCGCATTGCCCGCATCACCCGCCAGCGGGCCTTTTCCCCCCAGCCGGCCGATATCCTTTACCAGGATAGCGTCGCCCATCGGCAGCTCTTGTTTGGGGAGCGGCGCCTGTCGCGGGATTTCATCGCCCATCGCTCCCGAGCGGTACTAGGCCAGGTCCTTGGCCGGTCCGGGGAATTGCCCCCAGAGCGGCTGACGGACATGAAGGATGGGGAAAATACTGGCGAAAAGCCCTAAGGATACCCACTTCACCAGGCACACCGGGACCCGACCCGCCGCAGGCTTGCACCTCTACCCAGCGCCGGTCAAGATTCGGCAGCTAGCGGGAGGGCCGGGTGGGGGCTGGCGGGGGTGTCGACAGCAGGGATGCTGTCGCCAAGCCTACAGGGACCTATTCACGGCGTCCCCCGCCAGACACCACCCGGCCCGGAATACCCAAAAGTCGGATGTGTTGGCTATATCACTTTGCCGGGGCCACCCAAGGCACCGGCCATCCATCGAACCACGGAGACCACCCCATGAAATCCTTGCTCCCCACCACCGGACTGGCGCTGCTCCTGGCCCTCACGCTAACGCCGGTCCAGGGCGAAGAGGTCACCCTGGAGCACCAGGGCCTGACCCTGAACGCCAACCTGGAGACCACCGGCGCCAACTGGCCCCAAGGCCACGTCGTCCTCATGACCCACGGCACTCTGGCCCATGGCGGAATGGAGACCCTGCAAGGCCTGCAGTCGGCCCTCAAGGACCGGGGCATCAGCTCCCTGTCCATGACCCTGAGCCTGGGGCTCGACAATCGCCACGGCATGTACGAATGCGCCACACCCCATAGCCACCAACATACGGACGCGGTCGCGGAGATCGGCGCCTGGCTGGGCTGGCTCCAGGGCCAGGGCGCCGCCAAGGTCGCGCTCCTGGGGCATTCGCGCGGCGGCAATCAGTCCGCCCGGTTCGCGGTGGAGCACCCCGAGGTTCCGGTCAACGCCGTCATCCTGATCGCCCCCCAGACCTGGAACGAGGCTGACGCGGAGCAGGACTATCGCCAGCGCTACGGCAAGGAGCTGGCCCCCCGGCTCGCGCAGGCCCGCCAGCTTGCGGGCGAAGGCCGGGCCAGCGTCATGATGGAGCATCTGGATTTCATCTATTGCCCGGACACCACCGCGACCGCCGCGGCCCTGCTCTCCTACTATGCACCGGACCCGCGCATGGACACCCCCCGCCTGATTCCCGAGATCAAGGCCCCGGTGCTGGTCATCGCCGGTAGCGAGGACAAGGTGGTCGCGGGACTGGTTGAGAAGGTGCAACCCTTGGCCGATGGCCAGCGCGTCCAGTTGATCGTCCTCGACGGCGCCGATCATTTCTTCCGCGATCTCTACGCCGACGACATCGGGGATGCCGTGCAGGCGCTACTGGACAAGACGGGGTCTTGATCGCCGACCAACCGGCTGAGGCCCTCAAGGATAGGGCCTCGGGGAGCCCCCGGGGCTGGCGCTGCCAAAGCAAGGCCTGCGGCGGGGCGGGGTGCGATTGACTAACGCAAATCGAACCGAATGGGAATCCTGAGGGTCCAGCTATCGCGACCTATCACCGAGGGGATGGGCTTGAAACGCCCTAACCGATTGATGGCCTCCACGGCGGCCTGATCCAGCTCAGTATCCCCGGCGGACCGGGCCACCTGCACCCGGTCGATGCGTCCATCGGCCTGGAGGACGAAGGTCAGGGTGGTGGTCCCAGCGGCGCCCCGGTGACGCGCCGCCTCCGGGTAGCGTTGTTGCCGTTTGATCGCCCGCTGCAACTCGGCCAGGTAGGCGCCTTCCGCCTGCGCTCGCTCCCGGGAGGAGCCCTCTTCCCTCGCGACCGCGGCCGTTCCCGCAGGGGCGCCGGGTTGGGCCTGGGCCGCCCGCGGCGCTGGGGCGGCCGGGCGCGCCGCTTTCTGGCGAGGTTCGGGTTTCTTTTCCGGTTTTGGCGGTAATTTTGGCTTTGGCTTGGGCTTGGGTTTCTCGACCGGGGGAGGGGTGAACGCCTCGGGTGGCACGACTTCCTGGGCGACGACTGGCTCTGGCTCGGGCTCTGATTCTGGAACTGGCTCGGCTTCTGGCTCGGCTCGGGCTCGGATGGCAACGGCAGGCTCCGCGAGTGAGGCCAAGGGCTCATTCGCCACTGGCGCGGCGAACAGGGTCAGATCCAGTTCCGTCACCTCCTCCGCGCCAGACACCGGGACGGGCGGCTCCAGATTCAGCACCAGGGACAGGGCCAGCCCATGCACCAGGGCCGAGACCAGGAGGCCCAGCCCGATGCAGGAGCGGCAGAAGAGGGACGACATTACAAGCGGCGGGTCAAGATGCTTACCCGTTCGATCCCGCGGGCCTTGAGGCGATCGACGACCCCGATGAAGGCCTCGAAGCGGGCCTGGGCATCCACCCGCAGCACGACGGGAGTCCCTGGGGCCAGTTGGTCGAATCTGGGCTCCAGGCCGGCGAGCGCCGCCGGTCCCACCCCCACCGTCTCGTTACCCCAGAAGATCTGGCCGTCGGCGGCAATGGCAATCTCGATGGGCGTGACATCCAGGGGCCTGGTCTGGGTCTCCGCCGGTGGCAGGCGGATCGGCAAGCGCCCCTCGATCAGGAAGGTCGCGGTGGTCAGGACGATGGCCAACAGCACCAGCATGACGTCGATGAAGGGAATGACATTGATTTGATCCATGCGCTTCATGGTCGAACCTCAGGCGCTCGCCTGGTGGCCCCAGCGGGCCTTGAGTACGTCCACGCGCCGCAGCAGGGCGTTGTAGAAGACGATGGAGGGCATGGCGACCAGCAGGCCCAAGGCCGTGGCCTTGAGCGCCAGGGCCAGCCCGACCATGATGGTCGAGGTGTCGATAGCACCCCCCTGGCCCATGTCATGGAAGGTGATGAGGATGCCGAGGACGGTGCCCAGCAGCCCCACATAGGGGGCATTGGCGCCAACGGTGGCGATCACCGTGAGATGGCGAGTCAGGGCGATCTCCAGATCTTCCACCCGGCGGAAGGACCCCAAATCCACCCGCGCGAAATAGAGATAGCGCTCGACGGTGAAGGCCAGGGTTAGAAAGCTCATGAAGCCAAGCAACCCCAGCAAGCCGGCATCCAGGTAGGTCTTTAACAACTCCAAGGTAACTACCCCCAATGATTGATGGTGGAGTGCCGGCGCGGACCAGGCCCAGCGGGCTCCCGGCATCCGGGCGCAATGCTACAATCCTCCCGCCGTCCCATCCTGTCCAGCTTGCCCCCTTACGGGGCTCCGCCGCGCCCAGGGCCGCCGGCCCACTATGCCCGCCCTGCCCCTGCCCGCCGAGCGCCCGCCCCGCCAATGATCGACTCCCTGACCCGCATCATCCAGGCCTCTCTGCTGCAACTGCGCTGGTTGTCGGTCATGGCCATGGCCTTGGCGGCCCTGGTCAGTCCCTACATCCTTGGCCCCTCCGCACTCATGGACCGCCTGCTGGTGTTTACCGGGGTCATCGCCGCCATCAACCTGGTTTTCATGCTGGCCGCCAGGTACCTGGGCGCGGCCCTGGATGTTCCCTGGTTCTTCTCGCCCCTGGTGCAGTTGACCTTTGATCTCCTGGCCTGGGGCGCCTACCTCTTTATCTCCGGCGGGGCGACCAACCCCCTGATTTCCATCCTGCTGCCCCTGGTCGCCATCGGCGCCCTGGTGCTCGGCCAGCGCCAAGCCTGGTTTTTCGCCCTGGCCGCCATCCTCATCTATTCCTTTCTCTGGAATTTTTACGTCCCCCTGTACATCGCCGACTACCAGATGGCCGGCACCCTGCACCTCGTTGGTATGTGGCTGGTCTTCACCCTGTCGGCGGTCATGGTCGTCTGGTTCATCCTGCAACTCACCGCCAGCATTCGCAGCCGCGACCAGGAACTCGCCGCCGCCCGCGAGCGCGCCATCCGCGACGACTGGCTGATTTCCCTGGGCAGTCAGGCCGCCGGGGCGGCGCATGAACTGAGCACGCCCCTGGCCACCCTCAACATCCTGGTTGACGATCTTCTGGACGACAGCCGCTTGACCGCCGCGTTGGTCCCCGATGTCCAGGCCATGAAGGCGCCGATCCAGCGCTGCAAGGAGACCCTGAGCCAACTGGCGGCGCGGGCGGGCCACGCCAACGGGGCCGAGCCGCCCTATATACCGGCCCGGGCATGGTTACAGCGTCTGCTCTTCGCCTGGCAAAGCCAGCATCCCCAGGCCGAACTGCGCCTGGACATCAGCCCGGACCTGGACCGCTTCGGTCTGCCCGCGGACCTCGCCATCGAGCGCGCCCTGGCCAACCTGCTCGACAACGCCCTCCAGGCCCAGGCCAGCCTGATCCAGGTCAGGGCCCTGGCCAGGGCGAGCACCCTCGAAATACAGGTAGCGGATAACGGCTCCGGCATCCCCCCGGCGACCCTGGAGGCTATCCAGCAGCACCAACCCCTCATCTCGACCCAGGGTATGGGCGTGGGTCTCCTCCTGGGGCGCGCCGCTGTCGAGCGCCGGGGCGGCAGCCTGAGCTTCCTCTCGCCAGCCACCGGCGGGGCCACCGCCCACTTGTGCCTGCCCCTGGTCGCGATGAGCGAGACCTCTGATGCCGGCTGAAGCCAGACACCTGCTCCTGGTCGATGACGACGACCCCTATCGGGCCGTGCTAGCCCGTTCCCTCGCCCGTCGGGGTTTTCAGGTCACCGCCGTGGCCACGCCCGCGGAAGCCCTGATTTGCTGCCAGAAACAGCCTCCCGACTACGTCATCCTCGATCTTAATCTGGCCGGACAATCGGGCCTCAACCTCATCCAGCCCCTGCTGACCCACTCGCCCGAGGCCCGCATCCTCATCCTCACCGGCTATGCCAGCATTCCGACCGTGGTCAGCGCCATGAAGCTGGGGGCCATCCAATATCTGGCCAAGCCCGCCGACGTGGCGGACATTATCCGCGCCCTGATCGAGGAGGGGCTGGAAACCGGGGAAATCGTCCATGAACAACGTTTGACCGTGCGCCACCTGGAGTGGGAATACATCCAGCGCACCTGGGAGGAACATGGCGGCAACGTCACCGCCACCGCCCAAGCCCTTGGCATGCATCGCCGCACCCTGCAGCGAAAACTGGCCAAACGCCGTCCCCAGGACCCGCGACCAACCCCCTCCTGAGGGGGCGACCCGGGCCCTGATCAGAACTTGATATTCATCCCGACATAGAAGGACCGCCCCATGCCGGGAACCGCAGTGCCCCAGGCCGGGGTGGGGGGGTTGAGTTCCATGGTTTTACCCTGCCCCAGATAGGCGCCACCCAGCGGCAGGGAATAGAAGCGGTCGAGCAGG
The DNA here is from genome assembly GCA_963841065.1 of uncultured Gammaproteobacteria bacterium. Classification (GTDB taxonomy): domain Bacteria; phylum Pseudomonadota; class Gammaproteobacteria; order Chromatiales; family Chromatiaceae; genus M0108. Next base: position 50,904 of record CAWJBI010000043.1, read on the forward strand.
TTCTCGATGCCAAAGTCGAGCCTGACCTTGGTCCAGGAATAACTGCCCCGCAGATTGAAGAGGGTGTAGCCCGGGGTTTCGATCTCGTTACGGACCTCGGACAGGTCATCCTTGGCATCGACCATGACCACCTCGATGCCATTATCCCAACCGCCCAGTTGCTGAGTCAGCGACAGGGCCACATTGAGCGGCATGATGTTGTAAAGGCCATCATTCGTATCCAGGTTCTCGCCCTTGGTATAGTTCAGGAGGCCCTTGAGGCCAAACCGGCCAAAGTCATTCTTGAAGAGGGGCATCTTGCCCGAGATATCGATGCCGTAGAGCTGCGCCTTCTGGTTGGCATAGCGCAGGACGTTGAAGGCGTCGGGAATCCAGACCGCCGTCTTGATGGCATCGACGTAATCGGTGACATAGGTGTAATAGGGCGTCGCCTGAATTTCCCAGTCACGCTCCGGGGCATGCCAGTCGAAGGTCGCCGAGAAGGTATTGGCCTGTTCCGGTTTCAGATTGATGTCACCGACATAGCCATTACCATCGCCCACCGAGTTGTTCATGCTCGCGGCCATGGCCCAGGAGGACCAGGTGTAGCGCTCGTAAAGATTGGGGGAGCGCACCAGGTGGGCATAACCGAATTCCAGGTTCTTGGTCTCGTCCAGCCGATAACGGGCCAGGGCGGTCAGGTTGACATTGTTGTCGGTTTCCTGACGGTCTTGGGCATTGAAGCGGTTCGCTTCGGCGTATTGATTCCCCATGGCCATTGGACTCGTGCTGTAGCCCCGCACATCCCCGGTGTTCATATCGACCTGCTCGAAGCGAACACCCAGCAATGTCAGCCATTGGGGGGTTGGCCGCGCCTCCCATTCGCCGTAAAGCGCCACCCGGTCCCGCTGGCCATCATTGATGTTCCAAAAGGTGCCGGGATACATGCCGGCCCCGGAGGGTGACCACCAGTCATCGAGCCGATAGCCCTGGTATTCGGCCCCCAGCCGCAACAACTGCGTAGCGGTCAGATCGATGTCGGCCTGAAGGCTGGCGCCCAGGGTCTTGGCCTCGGTGTTCATGGGCATACCAGCGGCGCAGGTGCTACTGATAGGCCAACAGGGCGTGCCATCGACGGTCGTCCTGCCGGAGGCGGGGCCATACCAGAAGCGTTTATCCGGGCCAAAATCCATGAAATGGTCAACATACTGATAGTAAGCCTGGGCCTCCAGATCGCCCCAGCCGAACTCCCCGGTGTAATTCAGATTAAAGCTCGTTTGCTCATTGCCAAGCATATCCATGCGCTGGTTCGGGAACAGTTCCTCGGGGATATCCTGGTAGCCGATCTCGGCCTCGATCTTATGAATACCGCTCTTCCACGCGAAATCCAGCGTTTGGTTGCGGGTGTCATAGGCCGTCGATCCCACCTCGTTCAGGGGCAGGGTATGCCCCAGGCGGCCCGTGGCCCGCGTGGTCTTGAAGTCGCCACCGGCCTTGTAGTTCTGCGACTTCGCCAAGGCGCCACTGTAGGCGATGCTAAAGCTATCGGTGGCCGCGCTGGCCCCGATATTGGCGCTGTAACCGTTGCCGTTGCTCTGGTAGTAGCCGCCGGCCGTACCCTTGAGCAGATATTTTTGATCTGGGCCGGCGAATTCCGGCTCGGGCGAGTCCGCGATGATGGTGCCGCCAATGCTGTCGCCCGCCAGGCTCACGGGCACGATGCCGGCATAGACCTTGAGACTGCCGACCGCCGTCGGGTCGAGATAAGACAGGGGGGGATTCATGTGATTGGGGCAGGAGGCGATCAGGTCCATGCCATCGACCTTGACGCGCACCCGGTCGTCGGCCAGGCCATGAATGGCCGGCAGACTGGAGACGCCGCCGGCCCCATAGAGGCTGACGCCCGGTACCTGGAGCAGCAGCTTGGCGGTATCGCTGGTGCCGACCCGCGCGGCCTCCAGGGCACGGCCCGTCACGACACTGGAACTGGGGAAGGACCCGGGCGTCTCGGCACTGACGACGATTTCACTCAGTTCGGTCGCACTTTCGGCGCCGGCGTGATGCCAGGTCGCCGTCATAGCACAGGCGACCGCCACGGCGGTGGATAGTGGGTGAAGGCGATGCCCCATCAGATGCTCCCTTAATCGGTTGGTGATTAGCGATTGATTATTATCAAGGGAGCAACTGGCGGAGGGGTATGCGACAAATTGTCGCGGGGCGCGGCGGGTTTCTTCGGTTCACAGCAAGGCGTTACCGCCCTGCCGTCTCGGTCCGGGGCCTCTTGGTCGTCTCAGCCAAAACGGAAAGCGGACAGGGTGGTTTCCATCACCCGGTCGCTGAAGACGCGCTGTCCAGGCTGATCGGTGGCCGCACCGGCAACCACCATCAAGGGCAGCAGATGCTCCTCCGCCCGCGGGGGGTGGGACAACCGCGCCGCGGGCGCTTGCGCCCAATCGACCAGCAAGCGCTGGCGCTCTCCCGCCTCCGCTTGCACGGCGGCGGTCAGCCAGGCGTCGAACTGGTCGGAGATGGGACCGAAGCGGGGATCGCCATAGCCCCGCATGTTGTGAAAGCTCATGCCACTGCCCAGGATCAGGACGCCTTCGTCGCGCAGGGGCGCCAAGGCGCGACCCGCCTGCCAATGGAGTTCGGGGTCAAGGTCCCGGCGCAGCGAGACTTGTACCACCGGGATGTCCGCGTCGGGAAACATCAGCATCAGCGGGATAAACATCCCATGGTCGAAGCCCCGGCTCGGGTCGGCGTGAGAAGCCAGATTGGCCTGCCCCAGCAGCTCGGTGATGCGTGACGCCAAGCGGGGCTCCCCGGAGGCGGGATACCGCAAGGCGTAGGTGTGCGGCGGAAAGCCATAATAATCATAGATAAGCTCCGGCCTGGGAGCACTGGTGACGTGGAAGCCGGACTCCAGCCAGTGTGCCGAAACGACGAGGATGGCCTCGGGACGCTGAGGCAAGGTGGCGGCCACCCCCTTGAGGAAGGCCGCCATCTTGTTCCAGGCCTGGGGTGGATTCCAGTCCATGAAAAAGCAGGGGCCACCGCCATGGGGGATGAACCAGGTCGGCATCCGGGTTGTGGTGTCCGTGGGCTGGGCCTTTTCAGTGGTGTTCATAACAGCTCTCCGGGGAGATGACTACCTGGTGAGGTGAGGAGATTCCCGCCCCTGCCGCTCCACCTCCCAGCCCTTGCAGGCCAGGGCGATATAGCGCGGCACCGGCCGTGCCCCCGTGCCATAGGCGCTGATGGTGCGCGCGGTCAGACCCAGGGCGCGGGCCGCCTGGGTTAGGGACAGGCCATGCCGTGCCCGCCAGTGGGCAAAGGCGCGCGTGTTTTCGGGTCGCGCTCGCGCATCGGGATGCGGTACTTGTCGCGGCAAAAGAGCTGCTGGGTCGTCATGGGCTGATTCTATAGAAATGATTTCTTGCCCTCCAGAATCCAAGTCCAGATCCGATCTTCAGTCCCTGGCTCAAGAGATGTAGCCGCTTCGGTGTCCTTGTCCTTAGACATGGGCCTGCTCCCGAAACTGGAGGGATGCCAGACGGGCATAGAGTCCGCCCTGGGCCATCAGGGCCTCGTGGGTGCCGGCCGCCACCAGGCAGCCCTGGTCGAGCACCAGGATGCGATCGACCTGGCGCACCGTCGCCAGGCGATGGGCGATGACGATGCTGGTGCGGCCCACCATCAGCTCCGTCAGGGCCAGTTGCACCAGGCGTTCGCTCTCGGCGTCCAGGGCACTGGTGGCCTCGTCCAGCAGGAGCAGGACCGGGTCCCGGAGGATGGCGCGGGCGATGGCGAGCCGCTGGCGCTGCCCGCCGGAGAGCCGCACCCCCCGCTCGCCCAGGAAGGTGTTGAAACCGTCCGGGAGCCGGTCCAGGAACTCGCTGGCGTGGGCGGCGTCCGCGGCGCGGCGCACCGCCGCGTCGGGCACCTGATCCAGGCCGTAGCGGATATTCTCCCAGGCGTCGGCGCCAAAGATCACCGGGTCCTGGGGGACCAGGGCGATCTGGCGGCGCAACTCCCCCGGTTCCAGGTCGCGCAGATCCAGTCCGTCGAAGCGCAGGGCGCCCGTCTGGGGATCGTAGAAACGCAGCAGGAGTTGAAAGAGGGTGGTCTTACCGCCCCCCGAGGGACCGACCAGGGCCACCTTTTCCCCCGGCTGGATCAGCAGGGACAGGTCCTTGACGACCGGGAGGTCCGGATGAGCCGGATAGGCGAAGCCCAGATCCTGGATCTCGATCCGCCCCTGGGCCGGCCGGGGCAGGGACCGGGGGTGGGCCGGCGCGCGAATGCCGCTCTCGGTGGCCAGGAGTTCCATCAACCGCTCGCTGGCGCCGGCACCCCGCAGCAGTTCGCCGACGATCTCGCTCAGGCCGCCGATGGAACTCGCCACCAGCACGGCATAGAAGAGGAAGGCGGAGAGTTCGCCCCCGCTCATCTGGCCCGCCAGCACCTCGCGCCCGCCGACCCAGAGGACGGCGCCGATGGCCCCGAAGGTCAGGGCCGTGGCGATGGCGCCCAGGGCGGCACTCAGGAGGGCGCGGCGTAGGGCGGTGCCGAAGGCCGCCTCCACCCGCTCGCGGTAGCGCTCCCGGTCGATGGCCTCGTGGCAAAAGGCCTGGACGGTGCGGATGGCGTGGAGCACCTCGTCCACATAGGCCCCGACATCGGCGACGCGGTCCTGGCTGGCCCGGGACAGGCGCCGCAGGCGGGAGCCGAGCAGCCAGAGGGGCAAGATCACCAGGGGCGTGCCCAGCAGCACCAGTCCGGTCAAGCGGGGGCTGGTGAGGGCCAGCATGACGAGCCCGCCGATGACCAGCAGGGAGGCGCGCAGGGCCATGGCCAGGGTCGAGCCCACCACGGTCTGGAGCAGGGTGGTGTCCGAGGTCAGGCGCGAGATGATCTCCCCGGTGCGCGTCGTCTCGAAGAAGCCCACGTCCAGCCCCAGGACCCGGCCAAAGACCGCCGCCCGGATATCGGCGATGACCCGCTCGCCGATCCAGCTCAGCAGATAGGACCGGGCCAGGATGGCCCCGGCCATGGTCAGCACCACGGCGAGGAAGAGTTGCAGGGAGCGGTTGAGGGCGGCCTCGGAGCCTACCTTGAGCCCGGTGTCCACGACCTCGCGGATCACCTGGCCAAAGGCCAGCACGGCCCCGGCGGCCACCAGGAGGGCCAGCACGGCCAGCAGCACCCGCCCGAAGTAGGGTCGCACGAAGCCCAGCAGGCGCATCAGGGGCTTGAGATTGCGGGTGGTGGGCCGCTGCGGGAGGTCGGAGGAGGAAGAGCGCATGGTGATCTCGTAAAATAGGTGGGTCGTGGGCGCGCAGGGAGCCCTATCGCGCCATCATATACCCAGCGCTAGTCACGCTTGGGTGGCGGAAGGCCGATGGCGGGGTGGTGGTGGGTGGCGGGTGGTGGGTAGCGGAAGGCCCGGGTCGGGTGGCGGCGGGCGGCGGGGACGCCGTGAATACATCGCCTGTAGGCTCGGCGACAGCATCCCGGCTGTCGACACCCCCGCCCGCCGCCACCCACCCGGGCAAGCACCCTATAGCTGCCGGCCTGGCCCTGATGCGATGGCGTAGGGCCTCGCGGCGGGGCGTATTAACCCCGATTGATCCACTCAACCGACGACCAGGAATAACCCATGGGCACCTTTACCCGTTTCACGCAGATCGACTGCCCCGAGACCATTCCCTGCGGGTCCGATGGCGAGCACGAGGCCTTCGATGTCGGCTTCACCGCGGACGGCGAGATACCCTTTCCCCAGGTGATACTGCATGCGCCGGGCCGGGTCCTCTTGCTCAAGGGCGAGGCGATCCGGTCCAGCCGGACCGTGGCCGGGACCTGGCATTACGTCACCCGGGTGCCGGCGGGAAAGCTGACGGGGGAAGGGGTCGCCATCCAGATCGAGGGCTGTCGCCAGGCAGACATCGGCCTGGCCGGGGGCGACGACTGGATCAAGGCCTTCCGGGACCTGCGCCTGATCCGCCCGCCACGCCCGGCGGCCATCCGCGCCCAGGGGTCCGGCGGCGCCGAGGTCAAGCTCTACTTCGGCATCCACAAGCACATGCACCAGCCCTATTACAACACCACCGACCGCAACTATTGGGATGGCGAGAAGGACCAGATCTTCGGCTCGCGGGGCGGCAACTATACCGATTTCATCCCGGCCGCCGTGCGCCAATACATCGACGGCGGCCTCCCCCATGCGGGGCTGTCCACGAGTTGGAGCGGATCCCTGATCGAGCAACTGGACCGCTGCGGCGACGAGGGGCTCTGCGGTGGCCGCTTCGCGGGCTGGAATAAGGCCCTGCGCCAACTGGCCGGGGCCACCACCAGCCTCGGCAACCCGCGCATCGCCTTTTCCGCCTTCGGCTTCTTCCACCCCCTGATGCCACTCATCCCCCACCAGGACATCGTCCGCCAGATTCACTGGCACCGCGACCTGATCCAGCGAGCCTTCGGCGTCGCGGCCTCGCGGGTGCTGTTTCCGCCGGAGACCGCCTTCCATGCGCGCATGATCCCGGCCCTGGTCGAGGCGGGGGTGACGGCGGTGGTCTATGACTCCATCCACCGCTTCCGCGCCTGTCGCGATTACCCCTATGCCGGCATCGGCGAGGGTATGTTGCCGCCCAATGCCGCCGAACAGGTCAATCCGCCCGTGGACGACTGGCTGCAGATGCACAACATCTGGGCCGGATCAAAAATTTCACCGCGCCTGCTGCGGCCTGAATACGTGGGCTACGAGGACCCGGACGGCAAGCTCCATAAGATCATCGCCGTCCCCGCCGAGCGCTATATCGGTAACGAGGACGCCCGCGGCGGCTTTGGCGCCCTGCAATACGCGGACGTGCTCGGCCAGGTCCATGACCGCATCGTGGAGACCGGCGGCTACGACCCCGCCCATCCGCCCTTCTTCCTGCTGCACTCGGACGGCGACAATCACGGCGGGGGTGCCGACAGTTATTACCATCACAACACGGCGCGCCTGGTCGAATGGCTGCGACAGGACAGCCGCTTCGAGCTGACTACGGTGGAGGACTATCTGCAACGCTTCCCGCCGGACCCGACCCAGGTATGCCACATCGAGCCAGGCTCCTGGGCCGGCGCCGACAACGGCGATCCGCAATTCATGAAGTGGTTCAGCCGCTACGACCAGCCCTATTCGCCGGACCTGAACTCCTGGGCCGTGCTCACCGCCTTCCAGAATGCCGTCCATACGTTGGAATACAGCGAGCCCGGTCATCCGGAACTGGCAGAGGCCATCCGCCTGCTCTTGACCGCCGAGACCAGTTGCTACTGGTACTGGACCGGCCAGCACGTCTGGGACCAGCAGGTGACCAACGCCGCCAACCTGGGGCTTGGCCTGCTCAAGCCGGCGCTCGACGCCCTGGTGGCGGCCGGCCACGACCACGGCGGACCGACGATCTTTCCCCCCTGGGTGACGCCGGAGAATCCGGGCGGCAAACGCTGGGGCCAGGGCTGCCTCCTGGACGCCCCACGCCAGGGCGTTGCGCACACCTTTGTCGCCGATGTGTCCGGGCTGAAACGGGTCGAACTGGTGCTGCGCACCCCGGCGGGAGAAAGCCGCCTGGTCATGTGCAACCAGGGCCCCTATCCCAGCCAGACCGGGGCCCGGGTGACGGCGGACTACTTCACCGCCAACCTGCCGGTTGGGGCTGGTGACGTGCGTTATTTCATCGAGGCGGAAGACCGACTCGGCAATCTGTCCCGAGGGGCCCTGGAACGTATCTGGCTTGCGTGAGTGAGCAGCAACCGGTCACCACCCTTAGGGAATGCAGAAGCCATTGTCCCGTGCACCGGCCCGGGGCCAGGGGCCCTGTTCGGCTTCCGGCATGGGGCGACCGAGAAAATAACCCTGGGCAAAGTCCACACCCAGTTCGCCCAGGATCTCGTAAATCGCCTCGGTCTCGACGTATTCCGCCGTCACCCGCTTGCCCATGCCGTGGGCCATGTCGGTGATAGCCTTGACGAAGATCCGATCCTCCCGGTTCTTGGCCAGGCCCCGGATGAAGGCGCCATCGATCTTGACCTCATCCACCGGGAGCCGCCGTAAATAGGCATAGGAGGCATAGCCAGTACCAAAATCGTCCAGGGCGAAACTGCAACCAAGGCGCTGGACAGCCTTCATCAGTTCGGTGGCCCTGAGGAGGCTCGATACTGCCGCGGTCTCGGTCACCTCGAAGGTCAGGTGCGTCGGTTCAACCCGATGCTCCCCAAGCAACCGTTCGATGTCCGGCAGGAGGGTCGGGTCATCCATGGCGCGGCCAGACAGATTGATCCCCAACCGCAGGCATGAGTCCCGACCCAGACATTGGATGGCGTGGGCCAGGACCCAGTGATCGATGGCCTGAATCTGGCCCGTTTTCTCCGCCACCGGAATGAAACGGTCCGGATATACCAATTTTCCCCGACGGTCACGCAGCCGTAGCAGGACCTCCCAATGGTGGATGCTACCCGTAGCGATGGTCACGATGGGCTGGAAGTGCAGTACGAAACGATCGTCGCGGAGGCCCTCCGCGATCGTATCCCGCCAGGTGAGCCGGGCATCCACCTGCGCCCGCGCCCGGTCATCGAGGGAAAACAGATGGAAGCGCCCCGCCCCCTTCTCCTTGGCCTGGAACATGGCGATATCGGCATTGGCTAGCAATTCCTGAAGGTCTTGGCCCTGGTCCGGAAATAGGGCAATACCGATGCTGACCGTAACCCGGTGGATACGCTCCCGATCGCGCACCTGAATGGAGTGCACCGCGGCCTGGATACGCTCGGCGCAGGCCTGTGCATCCGCGGCCCGACTTTCCGGCAGGATCAAGGCAAATTCGTCGCCGCCGACGCGGGCCAGGGTGTCGCTCGGACGGACCAGCCTGATCAACTGTTCGGCGATCCGTTGCAACATGACATCACCCACTGAGTGGCCACTCACATCATTAACATCCTTGAACTGATCAAGATCCAGGAACAAGACGGCGCCCGTGTGCTCGTAGCGCCGCGCTTGGTCGAGGACCCTTTCGAAATCCTCGCTAAAGCGCCGTCGATTGTATAGCTGCGTTAAGGGGTCATGATCAGCCAGCCAGACCAGGCGGTTCTCGGCCTCCTCGCGATCAATCTGGAGCAGTTCCATACGATCGGTCAGGGCTTGGGCGGTCTCACTCAACTGGTCCAGTTCATCCTCGGGAGTCAGCCGGCCACCAATGGCTGGCAGGCTCTCCCGCAATTCCGCGTAACGTTTCTCCGCCAGGAGGGGCAGGGCGATGGCGATGCGGCGCAGGCGTCCCACCGAGAAGTGGCCAAGCCAGAACAGCAAGGCTCCCGACAGGGCCAGACCGACCAGGCCCAACAACACACTGTTGCGGGTGGTGGCCTGTATCGCCTGGCTTTCCGCCGTCACTTCGTTAACCACCAGGGCGCTGACGCCAGGGACCAGGTCATCGACGCGAAAGATCTCGTACCACCGGCCCTCCAACTCCCCGAGGGCCGGATGGTTCATGCCGTTAGCGGGGTCAAAGGTGGCATTGGAGACCGTCACCAGCTCGGGCCCCAAGGTGCGAATGATGGGCTCGGTCAGGCTTGGATGGGTCATCGCCGGAAAGCGCGGCGGCGCCACTCCGCCGGCGGAGGCTTCGGTCACGGAGAACACCGCCACCTCGGCCCCGGTGAGGAGATTGAAAGCGAGCAAGGCATCGGTCAGGGAACGCCCCGCCACCAGGGTCCCCGCGAATTTCCCCCGCCACAGGATGGGCGCGGCCAGGTACTGGAGGCATTCCGAATGGCAAGCCAGCACTTGAATCAGGCTGTCGTCCTTGCGGGTAAGTTCGGCAATCAGGTCATCCCCCAGGGCCGGTGCCTCCGAAGGCCAGACCAGGGTCTGCCCGCCGGACGGGGTGAGCCAATAAATGGATTGGAGATCCCATTCCAGGCCCAGCAGGATCCCCTCGCGCGCCAGTCCGCTCGCCAAACGTTCGCCCAAATCGTGCTTGGCAAGGCCCCCCTCCTCGGTGCCCAGGAGCGATAACAACTTCACCAGCCTGGTCAAATCCTCGAGGTTATGGGCCAACAGGCCGCGCAACTGCCGGACCTGATTCCCTCGTATGCCCGACTGCTGGAGTTCGAATTGCGCCCTTGAATAGCGATAGGCCATGACGGCCTGGGTGCCATTGATCACCAGGAGCACTAGGGACAGGGCAAACAGGGCCTGCCAGCGCAGACTCAGGAATTGCCGCCGAACAGATCCCGTGCGTGGAGGATTCATGGGGGTAACCGCCTAGAAGCGGACCGCGACTTGCGGGGTCATCGGGTCCCAATCCTTCACTAGATCGGCCGGGTCTTTCTCCCGCGCCGGGAGGGGACAGGTGCCATTGTGGCGGGAGTACTCGGCCCTCAACATCAAGGTGTGATTGAGATTCCAGGTCAGGCCCACCTTCTGGGCGTACGAAGCGGTGCCAGAGGGCAGCGGAATAAACAGGGGACAGGCGCTCATTTTGAGGCTGCTGGACATCGAAACTCGCTGGGTTGCGATAAGTATGGGTGCATCGGCGTTCTAGCTCCGTCTTGGCGACAAGGCCGATCGCCCACGGACCTTGACGCGATGGCAAGGCGCCTCCACGTCGTCCGCGCCCGTGACCCGGCGATAGGGAAGGATATACGGGATCGATCCCGCGCGGAAGGGTTCCGGAGGCTTCCTTACCGATCAGAGGGGAAAGCCGCTTGCAAATGAGAATGGTTCGCGTTATTAATAGTTCCACTCGGCGACCTGGATGACCGCTCGTCGTCGCGCCTCAGTCATTGCAACTTCTGGTCCTGGAGAACCAACCGCCATGTCACCTACCCGCCGCTCCCTCCTGGCCATCGGCCTGGCAGCCCTGACCGCCCTCCCCTTCCCAGCCCTGGCGGCGGAGGTGAATATCTACTCCGCCCGCGGGGAGGAGCTGATCAAGCCCTTGCTGGACCGCTTCACCCAGGAGACGGGGATTCAGGTCAACCTGGTCACGGGCAAGGCGGAGGCCCTGCTGCAACGGCTCCAGAGCGAGGGGGTGAATTCCCCGGCGGACCTGCTGATCACCACGGACGCCGGGCGACTTTTCCAGGCCAAGGCGGCGGGGGTGACCCAGGCGGTGACGTCGGAGCAACTCCAGGCGGCCATCCCCGCGACCTACCGGGACCCGGCGGGCCACTGGTTCGGGTTGTCGCTGCGGGCGCGCCCCATCCTCTATGTTCGGGACAAGGTCGAGCCGGCGCAACTGTCCAGCTACGAGAACCTGGCGGACCCCCAATGGCAAGGGCGCATCTGCATTAGGTCCTCGGACAACGTCTATAACCAATCCCTGGTGGCCTCGCTCATCGCCGCCGATGGAGCCGAGGCGACGGAGGCCTGGGCCAAGGGCCTGGTCGCCAATCTGGCGCGCCCGCCCAAGGGCGGCGACCGGGATCAGATCCTGGCGGCCGCCGCCGGCCAGTGCGACCTGGCCATCGCCAACAGCTATTATCTCGCCGGCATGTTGACCGCCCCCGAGGCGGACCAGCGCGAGGCCGCCAGCAAGATGGCGGTCTTCTGGCCCAATCAGGCGGGGCGGGGCGTGCATGTCAACATCAGCGGGGCGGCCCTCACCCGCGCCGCCCAGCACCCGGCGGAGGCCATCAAGCTGCTGGAGTTCCTGGCGAGCGATCCGGCCCAGGCCTGGTACGCACAGACCAATGGCGAATATCCCATCCGTCCGGGTATTCCCGTCGGCGCCACCCTGGCCGCCTGGGGGGAGTTCAAGGCCGACAGCCTGAACCTGGAACGGTTGGGAGAACTCAATGGCGAGGCCTTGCGGCTGATGGACCGCGCGGGCTGGAAATAGACGGGCCCCGGAGGGTCGAGGATAATCCCACCCCTCCCGACCCGACCGGGGCCCTGGCCCCCCTGGCAACTCCATCCCCCCATGACCGCCACCGCCCCGTCCACCGCATCCAGGCCCGCTCCCTCCAGGCCCGGCCTCTGGGGCGTGGGCGTGACCGCCCTGGCCCTGTTGCTGGCCTTGCCCGTTCTGGTGGTGATGAGTTTTCTCTTCGTGCCCGCCGGGGAGGTCTGGGGGCACCTGGCGGACACGGTGCTGCGGGACTATGTCGCCAATTCCCTCTGGCTCATGCTGGGGGTGACGATCGGTACCCTGATCGGCGGCGTTGGCACGGCCTGGCTCACCAGCATGTGCCGTTTTCCCGGCCGGGGCCTGTTCGAATGGGCCCTGCTGCTGCCCATGGCCATGCCGGCCTACATCATCGCTTACACCTACACCGGCCTGCTGGACTTCGCGGGACCCGTCCAGACCCTGCTGCGCGCCTGGTTCGGCTGGGGTTTTGGCGATTATTGGTTCCCCGAGATCCGCTCGCGGGAGGGGGCGGCCCTCATGCTGTCCCTGGTGCTCTATCCCTACGTCTATCTGCTGGCGCGCGCGGCCTTTCTGAGCCAGTCCCTCTGCGTCCTGGACGTGAGCCGGACCCTGGGCAATGGGCCCTGGCGGACCTTCTTTACGGTCGCCCTGCCCCTGGCGCGACCCGCCATCGTCGCCGGCCTGTCCCTGGCCCTGATGGAGACCCTGGCGGATTACGGCACCGTCCAATACTTTGGCGTCGCCACCTTCACCACCGGCATCTTTCGCACCTGGTACGGTCTCAACAATACGGTAGCGGCGGCCCAACTCTCGGCCCTCCTGCTGGGTTTCGTCTTCCTGCTGGTCGCCCTGGAGCGTCTGTCCCGGCGCGGCGCCCGCTACCATCAAACCAGCCAGCGGCATCAGTCCATCCGCCGTTATCCCCTGCGGGGCGGGCGGGCGCTGGCGGCCCTCGCCTTCTGCCTGCTACCGGTGGCCTGCGGGTTCCTGATCCCCGCCGGCCTGCTGACGACCTGGGCCTGGCAGGTGGCCAACACCCGTATCGACGCCGCCTTCCTGGGGCTGATGGGCCATAGCCTGGGTCTGGCGGCCACCGCCGCACTCCTGGCCCTGGTGCTGGCCCTGATCCTGGGCTATGGCCGGCGCCTGCACCCGACCCGCGGGGTCACCGCCGCCGTGCGCATCGCCGGCATGGGCTATGCCGTGCCGGGTACCGTCATCGCCGTCGGCGTCATCATCCCCTTCGCCTGGCTCGACAACAGTCTGGACGCCTGGATGCGCGCCACCTTCGGCCTCTCCACCGGCCTGCTGCTGAGCGGGACCCTGGCCGCCCTCCTCTTCGCCTACCTGGTGCGCTTCCTGGCCGTGGCCCTGCAAACCGTCGAGAGCGGGCTGGGCAAGATCCGCCCGGCCATGGACGAATCGGCCCGCTCCCTGGGCCTGCGCCCGGGCGGGGTGCTGCGACGGGTACACCTGCCCATGCTGCGGGGCAGCCTGCTGACGGCCCTGCTGCTGGTCTTCGTCGATGTCCTCAAGGAGTTGCCGGCGACCCTCATCCTGAGGCCCTTCAACTTCAATACGCTGGCGGTCAGGGTCTATGAACTGGCCGCGGACGAGCGGCTGGCCGACGCGGCGCCCGCGGCCCTGGCCATCGTCCTCACCGGTCTGCTGCCCGTCATCCTGCTGAGTCGCTCCATCACCCAATCCCGCCATGCCCAAACAACTTGAAATCAAAGGCGTCTCCGTCGCCTACGGCGACACCACCATCGTCCAGGGGGTGGACCTGCACCTGGAGGGCGGCGACATCGGCTGCCTGCTGGGGCCGAGTGGCTGCGGCAAGACCACCCTGCTGCGGGCCGTGGCCGGTTTTGAGCCCGTCGCCACCGGCGAGATCTGGTTGCAGGGCCGCCTGGTGGCGCGGCCGGGTTTCGGTCTGCCACCGGAGGAGCGCCGCGCGGGCATGGTGTTTCAGGACTTCGCCCTCTTCCCCCACTTGAGCGTAGCGCGCAATATCGCCTTCGGTCTGCGCCACCAGGGCCGCCGGGAGCGCCAGGCGCGGGTGACGGAACTGCTGGACCTCATCGGCCTACCGGGGTCGGGGGAAAAATATCCGCATCAACTGTCCGGCGGCCAGCAGCAGCGCGTCGCCCTGGCCCGCGCCATGGCGCCCCGCCCGGATATCCTGCTCCTGGACGAACCCTTCTCCAGCATGGACGTGGCCTTGCGCGAGCAACTCGCTCGGGAGGTGCGGGAGTTGCTCAAGCGCGACGGGGTGACCGCCATCCTGGTGACCCATGATCAGTTCGAGGCCTTCGCCATGGCGGACCAGATCGCCGTCCTGTTCGGCGGGCGCCTGCACCAGGTTGCGACGGGTTTCGCGCTTTATCACGAGCCGGCGGACCGATTTGTCGCCAACTTCATTGGTCAGGGGGTCATGCTGCCGGGTCGGGTGCGGAACGAGCGCCAGGTGGAGACCGAGTTGGGTCTGCTCGCGGGGGGCCGCCCCCACGGTCTGGCCGTGGGGGAAGAGGCCGAGGTGCTGCTGAGGCCGGATGACATTCTCCACGATGACGACAGCCCCCTGCAGGCGGAGGTCGTCAACCGCGCCTTCCGGGGCGCCGAATACCTTTACACCCTGAGACTGGCCAGTGGCCAGGACCTCCTGTGCCTGGTGCAGAGCCATCATAACCATGCTATCGGCGAACACATCGGCATCCGGGTCGCGGTGGATCATCTGGTGGCCTTCGCCAGGAGCGGGGACCCGGCAGGGGTGGATTGATTCCGGGATTTAGGGTTTTCCGTCTTCCGGGCCGGATGGCTGGTGGCGGCTAGCAGGCGGCTGGGAGGCGGCTAGCAGGCGGGCCGGGTGGCGGCGGGCGGGGGACGCCGTGAATACATCCCTGTAGGCTTGGCGACAGCATCCCTGCTGTCGACACCCCCACCCGCCGCCACCCGGCCCTCGCGCCAAAAGCCGAATATTGCGGCCTCCAGGTAGGGACGCAGGGGCTCAGGCGGGCAAGCCCGCCGCCAGCGCCTCGCGGTTGGCCCGGATCCTCTCCCAGATTTTCTCGTGGAAGAAGTAGGCGATGGTGTTGATGACGGGCTCCACTAGGGCAATGGCGCCGCCGATGACCAGACTGCCGCTCAAGGCATAGGCCACGGTGAAGGCCACGGTGAAATGGACGAGGGCGAAGGTAAGGGTCTTGATCATGTCGGCTGCCTCCTATCGGTTGTTGGGTACCAGGATAGGGGGCAACCGAGCGCCTTCAAAATCGAATGTTTCTTTCTATTCGATAGGGCTTGCCGATGACAGGGACGAGCCTGACCTCGGATCGGATCGCCAGCCCCCGCCAGGATTCACGCCGAATAGGTCCTTGTCCAGCGCCAACCGAGGGGCTTGGCTATTCCAGGGGATTCATGCCGTCAGGGCCCCGTGCAAGGCCTCGGCGACCTGGCGCTGCTCGGCGTCCTGGAGATAGGGGTGCATGGGTAGGCTGAGAACCCCGGCGGCGGCGCGCTCGGCCTCGGGCAGGGCGCCCGCGGGGGGCCCGGTGTCGGCGAAGGCCGGCTGGAGGTTGAGGGGGATGGGGTAGTGGACCGAGGTGGGAATGCCCTGCTCCCCGAGGCGGGCCACGACGGCCTCCCGGTCCTCCAGATGCACCGTGTACTGGGCAAAGACGCTGGTGTTGTGGGCCTCGATGAAGGGCGTCACGCAGGGCGCGTCCGCCAGGAGTTCGGAGTAACGGGCACCCAGGCGGGCGCGCGCGGCGACCTCGTCCGGGAAGATGGCGAGCTTGGCCAAGAGGATGGCGGCCTGGAGCGAATCCAGGCGCCCGTTGACGCCGATGCGAACGTGGTGATAGCGCCGATCCTGGCCATGATCGCGGATCTGGCGCATGGCCAGGGCCAGGCCCTCGTCATCGGTGAAGCAGGCGCCACCGTCCCCGTAGGCGCCGAGGGGCTTGGAGGGAAAGAAGCTGGTGCAGCCGATGGTGGAGAGGCCGCAGGAGGCCCGCCCCTTATAGGTGGCGCCCAGACTCTGGGCGGCATCCTCGATCACGGGCAACCCATGCCGCGCGGCGATGGCGTTGATGGCGTCCATATCCGCGCACTGGCCATAGAGGCTGACCGGCATGATGACCCGGGTCCGGGGACCGATGGCGGCCGCGATGGCCGCGGGGCTGATGTTATAGGTGCGCGGGTCGATGTCCACAAAGACGGGCCGGGCGCCCAGCAGGGCGATGACCTCGGCGGTGGCGATGAAGGTGAAGGGGGTGGTGATGACCTCGTCGCCGGGTCCCAGGTCCAGGGCCATCAAGGCGATCAGGAGGGCATCGGTACCCGAGGCAACGGCGATGCCATGTCGGACGCCGACCCGGGCCGCCAGGCGCTCTTCCAGTTCGGTGATCTCGGGACCCATGACATAGCGCCCATGCTCCAGGACGGCCTGAATGCGGGCCTGGACGTCGGCCTGGATGCGCTCGTATTGGGTCTTGAGATCGACGAAGTTCATGACGGGGGCCTCGGATTGACGCGGGTGGATCGGGTGGCTTGACGGGGGTTCGTAACAAAGAAAAACCCCGGAGGCTGGATCTCCGGGGTTGCGGGTAAGGATGGGATGGCCCAGGGCCCTCCCGCAGGCTCAGCCGCTCACCTTGACCTTGAGTTTCTGGCCCGCCTTGATGGTGTTGTCCTTGGCGGTCATCTTGTTGAGCTTCTTGAGTCTCGTCCACGCTGGTATCGTACTTGACGGCCACTCGGAAGAGGGTCTCGTTAGCCTTGACCACGTGGGTCTTGGATGGCGCTTTTTCCGGCTCGGCCTTGCCCTTGTCGGACTTATCCTTGCCAGACTTGGGATCGGCCTTGGCCAGGGTCGGCTTGGCATCCGCCTTGCCCTTGGCGGCGCCCACCTTGGGAGCGGCCAGGGCAACACGGCTGTTGGCTTTGGCATCGGACTTACCAGTGGCGGACTTTGCCTTGGGATCGGCAAGGGCGACACGGGTGCTGGCCTTGGCGTCGGCCTTACCGGGGCCGGAATTTGCCTTGGGATCGGCCTTGCCGGTGGCGGACTTAGCCTTGGTATCGGCAAGGGCGACACGGGTGTTGGCCTTGGGGTCGCCCTTACCAGTGGCAGTTTTAGCCTTGGTATCGGCCAGGGCTACACGTGTATTGGCCTTGGGTTCGGCCATGTCGAAATCAGGCTTGGCTTTTGTATCGGCCTTGCGATTGGCGGTCCTGGCCTTGGGTTCGACCATATCGAAATCGACTCTGTCGAAATCGGGCTTGTCCGAGATTTCGACCCTGGCAATGGTGGGTTGGGCCCTGGGTGCGGCCTTGACAGGCTCGGGTTTCACGCTGGCCTTGGCGAGGACCGGCTCGGGACGGGTGACCGTTCTGACACTGACAAACTCGGATTCCGGCTCGGATGCGAATTCGGGCTCGTACTTTTCCTGCCGGGCGATCATGGCCGGCGCCGACGCAACCGGTTGTCCCGAAACGCGTTCGGTGGTCCCGGCCGGCAGCCAGACGCTGGCGCCCGCCGGAATGCTGGCGTTGCCCTTGACGATGGCGTTGCTCCAGGAAGGATTCAGGTCGTCCAATTGATAAACGGAGAGCCCGTAATAACCGGCAAGTTGCTGGGCCGACATGGGTTGCTTAAGGACCAAGCGATCGTTGTCGTGCGCCTTGTGAAAGGCAACGCCGTCGGGGAAGTATTTTTTGGGATTGCCCGCGACCTCGCGGGCGGCGACGAACTGCGAATAGAAATTGCGCGAATCGAAGCCAAAGGAGTCGCCCTTGTAATTCTCGACGATCTTGCCGATGTCGCTGCCATGGAGGCTCTTGGCCTTGGCGATGCCGCCCTGGCCGTGGTTGTAGGAGGTGATGGCCAGGGGCCAGCTACCCAGTTTGCGATGGGCCGCGGACAGATAACGGGCCGCCCCCTCGCAGGCCAGTAGGGGGTCCATACGCTCGTCGAGCTTGTGATCGACCTGCAGGTCATAGACGCGCCCCGTGGCCGGCATGAATTGCCAGAGCCCCGCGGCGCCGACACCAGAGCGGGCCTTGGACTGGAAGGAGGATTCCACATGCGGCAGGAAGGCGAGGTCCTCGGGGACGCCGTGCTTGCGGAAGATTTCGCGGAAGGCCTGGTCGTAACGACCGCTGATCTCCATGCCGGAGCGGAAACGCTCGCGCATGCCCTGCTGGGTGCGCACCCGATCCGCAGCGCCAAAAATGGCGTTCCTGCCGCCCACGGCCTCGAGCTCGGCCTTCATCTCCTCCTCCGCCGAGGTCAGGGACTCGCCGTAGGTGACCTTACGCTCCAGGGTAGCGAGGCGATCGCGATATTCCTGCTGCTTGCCCTTGACGAAGGCCCGGCGGCTCTCGCCACTGCCGGGGACCTCGACCACCTCGTAGATGATGCTCATGTATTCATTGTCGTGAATGACGACCTGGGAACGGTCCATTTCCCCATAAACCTTGCGCCAGAATTCGACGTTATCCTCGATGCCCGGCGGAATCGGGAAGGTCGCGTCCGAGGAAGTCTGGTGAACAGACTTGTATTCGGAGTCGCCGGTGCTGGAGCAACCGGATAAATAAGTCAGAATTGAAGCCAACAGCGCCAAAAATAGGTACCGGGCAGCCGATGACATGAGCACTTACTCCCCCCCGCCCCAAACGAGGAACTAAAAATACGAAAGTCGTCGCTCGCCCAAGCGACGCACACCTGACACACCCCCTAAACTATAGCTAGTCCGCGATAAAATTGACAAGGATTTCCAATGCCAGGATCACAATCTTCACGTTGGCACCACACCAGCATGAAGATCCCCCGCCAAGACCCCGACTGGCGGGCCTAATCAGGGTCCCAGCCAGAGCCATCCCGCCCCGTTGGGTTGCTTCCTGGGAGCCATGGCGGGACCATAGGACCGTCAACCCCACCGGAGTCGCCCCTTGCCCCTTATTCGCCTAGGTTCCCTGATCTTCCTGCTGGCCTGGCTATGCCTGGTTGCCGGCCATGCCCTGGCCGCGACCGAGGGCAAGTCCAAGCCCGACGCCGCGCGGGAGGAGGACAAGCGACAGGTCGTCAGCGACATCCTCGATGCCAAGGAGGATCCCGCGGTCACCATCCGCCTGATCGAGACCCGCATCAAGGAACTGGAGGGCGCCAGCGACGCCGACACCGCCAAACGCCTGACCGAACTCTACCGCAAGGCCCTGAGCAACATGGAGGTCATGCGCAACCAGGAGGCCAAATCGGCGGCCCTGGCCCAGACCCTGGAGAATGCGCCGACCGAGATCCAGCGCCTGCGCAAGGAGATCGAGGCCCTGCGAGCCCAGGCCGAGGATCAGCCGAAGGCGCCCAGGGAAGATATCCCGATCGCGGAACTCGAGCAGCAGCTCACCCAGGCGGGCGCCGACGAGGCCGCCCTCACCGCCCGCCTCGGCGAGCTGGACAAGAGCCTCTCGGACTGGCCCCAAACCCTGGCCGCCGCGCGGCAAAGCACCCAGGACGCCCGTAAGGCCCTGGACGATCTCGCGACGGAGGTGGCGCAACCGGCCCCGGAAGGCGAGACAGCGGCCACCAAGGAGGCCCGTCTCCTGGCCCAGGAGACGCGCCAACGCGCCTTGCGCGCCGAGCTTGCGCGCCTGGACCGGGAAATCCTGTCCCAGGGCGTGCGCGAAGACCTCTTGCGGGCGGAACGCGACAAGAATCAACTGGAACTCAAACGTACCCAGGCCCGCGTCGGTCTCCTCCGGGAGGCAATGAGCGCGCGGCGCCTCGCCGAGGCCGAGCAGGCCAAGCGACAGGCCAAGGCCGCCACGGTCGAGGCGTCGGGGCGTCATGCCCTGGTGGGGGAACTCGCGGCGGTGAACGCGGACCTGACGGAAAAGCTCGGCGAGGCCACCCGCGCCCAAGGGGCCATCACCACCGAACTGACCCAACTCCGCGCCCAGGCCAAGCGGCTGGAGGAGGAATACCGCAACACCCGCCAACGGATGGAAATCTCGGGCATCACCGAGGCCATGGGCCAGGTGCTGCTCAACAGCCGTCAGCAACTCCCGGACCCCGCCGAGATCGAGCAGGCCAACCGCGCCCGGGAACACCGCATCGCCGACGCCAGTCTGCGCGAGATTCGCTACAACGAGGACCTGCAACGCCTGCGCGACCTGGATGGCCAGGTCGAGGAACGCCTGGCCGCGCTACCCGCCGAAGAGGTCACCGGCGAGTTGCGCGGCCAGGTACGGGAGCAACTCGAACGTCAACGGGAACTCCTCGGCCAGGCTCAGGAGGCTAACCAGGCTTACCTGCGCCTCCTGGGCGAACTGGACTTCGCCGCCCAGGAACTCCTGCGCACCGTCAACGCCTACCAGCGGTTTCTGGCCCAGCATCTCTTGTGGACCCGCAGCGCGCCGCCCGTCATGGGCATGGACGCCTTCACCTCGGTGCCCCGCGGCCTGGCCTGGCTGTTGGCACCCTCCCATTGGCAAGAGGTCCTGAAGGTCCTGCTCTACGAGGCCACGAGTTCCCCCCTCTTCTGGCTCAGCCTGGCGCCCCTCATCTGGCTGCTGTTTCGGGGCAAGGCCATCCGGCGGGCCATTCTGCTGGGTGCCGAACCCCTGCGGCGCGTCCAGACCGACAGCTTCCATCATACCCTTGTCGGGCTGGCCCTCACCCTCCTGCTGGCGCTGCGCTGGCCTCTATTCATGGCCGTCATCGGCTGGCGACTCGAGGCCTCGACGGTGGCGACGGTCTTCAGCAAGGGCGTCGGCTTTGCCATCATCGCCGTTTCAACCAGCTTTTTTTCCCTGCTCTTCTTTAACCTGCTGTGCATGCCCGGCGGCGTGGCCGACCGCCACTTCCGGTGGACGGGGGCCATCATGGGCCTGATCCGGCGTAACGTGACCTGGGCGACGGCGACCCTGGTGCCCATTTCCTTCGTCGTCGCCCTCCTCTTCGCCG
Source organism: uncultured Gammaproteobacteria bacterium (assembly GCA_963841065.1). Lineage (GTDB taxonomy): Bacteria > Pseudomonadota > Gammaproteobacteria > Chromatiales > Chromatiaceae > M0108. Next base: position 71,754 of record CAWJBI010000043.1, read on the forward strand.
ACCCCAATGCCACCTTCGGGCTGGGGCTGCAACGGATCAGCCTCATCGTCCTCATGGTGGGCCTGACCGCCTTTCTCGGCAGGCTCGCGCATCCCACCCACGGCGTCCTGAAGAATTACCTCGCGCTGCACCCCGAAGGCTGGTCCTACCGGCTACGGCATGTCTGGTATTTCGGCATCCTCGCCATCCCGCTGGGGCTATCCCTGCTCGCCATTTTTGGCTTTGTTTTTACCGCCGCCACCCTCCTGGGCTCCCTGGTCCAGCAACTCTGGTTGATTTTGGCCCTGGTCATCCTGCAGCAATCCATCCTGCGCTGGCTGGGCGTCACCCACCGCCGCCTGGCCCTGCAGGTCGCCTTGGATCACACCGCGGAAGGGCAAGAGCCGGAGGCAACGACGGGAGCCATCAACCCGGTCACGGAGCGGCGGATGGAACTGGTCAGCCTGGATGAGCAGACCCGGCGCCTGATCAACGCCGTCATCTTCGTGGGGGCCCTGCTGGGCCTCTGGGCCATCTGGTCCGATGTGGTTCCGGCCTTTACCCGCCTCCAGGACATCGCCCTCTGGACCTACATGGGCCTGGTGGACGGCGAGGAGAAGCTCAAGACCTTTTCCCTGGCCAGCGTGGCCTTCATCCTCGCCACCATTGCCATGGCCACCATCGCCGTCCGCAACCTGCCGGCGCTCCTGGAAATTCTCCTGCTGGATCGCTTCTCCGTCTCGCCCGGCGCCCGCTACGCCATCAAAACCCTCACCGCCTACACCCTCATCGCCATCGCCGCCATGACGGTGTCCAGCACCCTGGGCATTTCCTGGGGGCGGGTCCAGTGGCTGGTGGCGGCCCTGAGCGTGGGTATTGGCTTCGGCTTGCAGGAGATCGTGGCCAACTTCATCAGCGGCATCATCATCCTGTTCGAGCGCCCGGTGCGGGTCGGCGACGTGGTGACCATCGGCCAAACCACGGGCACCGTGACCAAGATCCGCATCCGCGCCACCACGGTACGCAACTGGGACCGCCAGGAACTCCTGGTCCCGAACAAGGAATTCATCACCAACCACCTGTTGAACTGGACCCTGAGCGATTCCCTCAACCGGGTCGTCATCAGCCTGGGCGTGGGGTACGAGGATGACGTGCGCCTGGCGATACGGCTCATGGAGGAGGCGGTGGCGGGCAATGACCGGGTGCTGAAGGAGCCCCCACCCAGCTTCATCTTCGAACGCTTTGGCGACAGCGCCCTGCTCCTGCAGGCCCGCTGCTTCGTCCCGGAGGTGGAGGATCGGGTGCCGGTCATTTCGGACCTGCAACAAGTAATCCTGGACAAGTTCCGCGCCCACGGCATTTCCCTCGCCTTCCCCCAGCGCGACATTCACCTGCGCGCCTCCGACCCCCTGGAGGTGCGCGTCCGCCGAGAAGGCCCGGGACCTGGCGGCAACCCCCGACCGGACTTATAGCCAGCGCGAGTCACGCCGGGGCGGAGGCGGAGATCGGCAGGTGGTGGGAGGGTCGGGTGGGGGCTGGCGGGGGTGTCGACAGCAGGGATGCTGTCGCCAAGCCTACAGGGACGTATTCACGGCGTCCCCTGCCAGACACCACCCGGCCCGGAACACCGAAAACACAGGTGTTTGAGGTCTACATCTCCAGCGGCAGGTAGAAAAAAACGAAACGCCCGCCCTCGACATCCAGCATCAGGGTGGCGCCATGGTGGATGCCATAGTCCACGTAGCCGGGCGTGGCGCTGTCCAGGTGGCACTCGCTGGAATGCTGGGGCGACTCGAAATCCCGGTCCCGGTCATACCAGGACAGGAGCATGCAATCCCCCAGGCGGGCCCTGGCCTCCCGATCCGCCAGCCCCATGGCGGCGCGGTAATCCACCAGAGGTGGGTCGGGATCAAGCTGTACCCGCGTCACAGGGGACAAGTCGGGAGTCGTCTTACACATCGCCAATTTCTTCTCCTCAAATTCAGGCCAGGCCCTTCGCGGCCACTTCATAGACATCCTTCGACAGCTTGGGCACGGCCAGGATGCTCTCCAGTTCCGCCCGCATCAGGCCCTGACGATGGGCGTCGTAGCGGCGCCAGCGGACCAGGGACTGGAGCAGACGGGCGGCGATCTGGGGATTGAGGGGATCCAGTTCGAGGACCCGCTCGCGCAGGAAGGCATAGCCGGCGCCATCGGCGGCATGGAAGGGCAGGGGGTTGGCGCAGAAGCTGGCCACCAGGCTGCGCACCCGGTTCGGGTTGGTGGGGCTGTAGGCGGGATGCCCCAGCAGGGCCCGCACCCGTTCCAGGGTACCCGGCCCCTTGGCGCTGGCCTGGATGGCAAACCATTTATCAAGGACCAGGGCATCATCGGCCCACTGGTCGTAAAAGGCCGTCAGGGCCTGCTCCCCGGCCGCGCCGCCCGCATCCACCAGCAGCCGCAGGGCGGCGATCTGGTCGGTCATGTTGTGGCCAGCCGCGAACTGGTCACGACAGAGCCCCAGGGCCTCACCCTCCCCCGCCGCCACCAGGTAGCCCAGACACAGATTCTTGAGGGCGCGCCGACCCATGGCCTCGGGGCTGGGTTCATAGGGCCCGCTATCCTGGTGCCTGTCATAGCCCGCCCGGAACTCCCCGCTCAATTCCCGCCCCAGGCGCGGCCAGGAGGGCCTCCCGGGCCTGGTGGATCGCCTCCACGGCGACCAGGGCCATCTGGTCCCCCAGATAAGACTCGCTGGGCAAGGTCAGGATCTCGGCGATCAAGGCCGGCTCCGCCCGGGCATCCGTCAGGGCGCGCCGACCGGCCTCGAAAAAGCCCGCCGGGAGCGGCTGCCCTGGCTCCGCCACCCAGGCCAGCAAGAGCCGCTGCGCCAGGGTCTGGGCCGCCTCCCAGCGGTTGAAGCCATCGCTGTCATGGGCCATGAGGAAGAGGAGATCCGCATCGCTATAGTCAAAATGGACCTTGACGGGGGCCGAGAAGCCGCGCAGCAAGGAGGGCAAGGGCGGCTCGGGCATCTCGACAAAGCGGAAGACCTGCTCCGGCTCCCGCACCTCCAGCAGCCGGGTGCCTGCCCGGATCACCCCCGCTCTCCCCCGCCAGTCGTAGCGGGCAGATCCCGCCCCTGGTGGTCGAGCAGGCCCAGGGCCAGCGGGATATGCAGGGCCTCCTTGAGGGGCTGCCCCGGCGTGGGCGGGGTCTGCTGGCGCACCCGCAGTTCATAGGTCTGGGCGGCGGGGTCATGGGTCCCGACGATCTCCAGTTCCGGGGTCCCCGCCTGGCTGTACCAGCGCTTGAACTGGCCAAGATCCCGCCCGCTCACCGCCTCCATGCAGGCAACAAAGTCATCCGTCGTCACCGCCTGGCCATCATGGCGGCTGAAATAGAGATCGGTGGCGCGCCGAAATAGGGCGGGCCCCAGCAACAGGGCCAACATCCGCGCCAGTTCCGCGCCCTTTTCATAGACGGTGGCGGTGTAGAAGTTGTTGATCTCGATATAGGAGTCCGGCCGCACCGGGTGGGCCAGGGGGCCCGAGTCCTCGGCGAACTGGCGGGCGCGCAGCATCCGCACGTCGGCGATGCGCTTGACGCCCCGGGAACCCCGGTCGGCGGAGAACTCCTGATCCCGGAAGACGGTAAAGCCCTCCTTGAGGCTCAACTGGAACCAATCCCGGCAGGTGACGCGGTTGCCGGACCAGTTGTGGAAGTATTCGTGGGCAATGACCCCCTCGACCCACTGAAAGTCCTGATCCGTGGCCGTATCCGGGCTCGCCAGCACGGCCTTGGCGTTGAAAATATTGAGGCCCTTGTTCTCCATGGCGCCCATGTTGAAGTGACTGACGGCGACGATGTTATAGACATCCAGGTCGTACTCCCGCCCGTAGCGGTCCTCGTCCCAGCCCATGGCGTTCTTGAGGGCCCGCATGGCGTGACCACACTTATCCAGGTTTTCCGGCTCCACCCAGATATTCAGCGCCACCTTCCGCCCGGAGGCGGTGCGAAAGCGATCCGATACCCGACTCAGATCCCCCGCCACCAGGGCGAAGAGATAGCTGGGCTTGGGATAGGGATCATCCCAGCAGGCCCGGTGACGGCCATCCGGCAGATCCTCGGTCCCGGCTGGGTTGCCATTGGCGAGCAAGACCGGATACTGGCCCCGGTCTGCCTCCAGGCTGACGGCGAAGCGGGCCATGACATCGGGGCGGTCCAGGAAATAGGTGATGCGGCGAAAGCCCTGCGCCTCGCATTGGGTGCAGAGCATGCCATTGGAGAGATACAGACCCTCCAGGGCGGTATTCTGGTCGGGGTGGATACGCACCCACGTCTCCAGGCGGAACTGATCCGGCACCTGAAAGAGGGTCAGGGCTTCGTCATCTACGGCATATTCATGAGGCGCCAGGTCCCGGCCGTCCAAGGCGATCCCATCCAGTGCGAGCCCCTCCCCGTCCAGCCGCAGGGAGCCATCACCCCGCGTCGCCGCCGGGTTGCGGCGCAGTTCCAGGGTGGCCGCCACCTGGGTCTCCGCCGCCGCCAGCTGGAAGCTCAGCGCCACGGCGTCAATGAGAAACTCGGGGGGGCGGTAGCCCGCGAGACGGATGACGGTGGGGGCGGTGCTGGGCATGGGACTCCTCGCGCGAGTGATGAAACGCCTTGACGGAGCGGGGACCGGGCATTACAAGGGCAAAGGGGACCCCGAGGTGCCAAAGAGAAGACTTTAATTCCGGCCCGCGGCGCCAATTTCAACCGCTCCGGCCTTATCCGACCTTGATACGCGAAAATCGCAGGCGACCAAGATGCCCATCGTAGTGATTTATTCCACCCTCATGTGTCCCTATTGCGTCCGCGCCAAGCACCTCTTGCAGCGCAAGGGCGTCGACTACCAGGAGATCCGCGTCGATCTGGATGACAAGCAGATGCGCCTCATGATGCAGCGCAGTCAACGCCGGACCGTGCCCCAGATCTTCATCGACGATTATCACGTCGGTGGCTACGACGACCTGGCGACCCTGGAGGCCCGCGGCGAACTCGACCCCCGGCTCGGCCTATGAGCCAGGCCGCCCGTTCGCCAGGGGGTCCGGGCACTGGGGCGCCCGCCGCCGAGGGGCAGCGCCTGGACAAGTGGCTCTGGGCCGCGCGCTTCTTCAAGACCCGCCAACTGGCCGCCGAGGCCATCAATGGCGGCAAGATCGAGGTCGAGGGCCAAGGCGCCAAGCCCGGACGTCCCATCCGCCCCGGTGCCCGCCTGATCATTCATAAGGACTCCCTGGTCTGGGATATTCAGGTACTAGCCCTCGCCCCCCAGCGCCGCCCCGCTGCCGAGGCCGCCCTCCTCTACGAGGAAGGCGAGGCTAGCCGCGAGCGCCGCCAGGCCCTGGCGCGGGAACGCCGGGAGCTAGGGACCCTCGCCGACCGCCCCGGCCGCCCCACCAAGCGTGACCGGCGCCAGATCGAACGCTTCACCGACCAGGGGGAGACCCAGCCCCCGGTACGCACCTGACCAGGAGCCCGAGCCCGTCCATGGACCAAGAGATGTTTCGCCAGGCCTACCAGGCCATCACGGAGCAGGGCTGTCCCTACGAGAAGACCCTCCTCACCCACAACGGCGACTGCCGTCACGCCCAGCGCTTCTGCATCGCCGAGCGCGAAGGCGTGCGCTGTGGCGCCCCGGCCTCCCAGACCCGCTGCGAGGCCTTCCTGGCCCTGGTCCGCCAAAACGCCCGCTTCGCCCTCAAGGCCACCGACCAGCGCCCCTCCCTCCCCCACGCCCAGGCCATGCGCGTGCAGGTCGGTGGCCTGCGCGGCCTCCATGCCGCCCTGGAGCCCGACCAGCCGGTGCCCGTCCAGATCCCCGACATCGACCAGGTCCTGGACACCGCCAGCCACCGCTTCGGCGACCTGGCCAAGGTCCCCTTCCAGCCCATCCTCCAGCAGATCGCCGCCTTCCAGGGGCGCAAGCGGTCGCGGGACAAGCGCCCTTTATAATCTGGAGTTTTGTACTTTCTTAGCCTAGCCTATTCACAGCATGGCATCCCGACGGAGAACCTTTGCTGGAGATCCAGCATGCTGAGGTTCCCCCGAAATTTAGTCTTCCAAGGGTGACGTAGACTGTCTGTCACACGGGAGACAATGATGCAGAAGAGTCCGAAGCAAGCGTACACCGCCGAGGTCAAGGAACAGGCGGTCAAGCGGGTCAAGGCCAGCAAGAGCCTCGGCGCGGTGGCCAAGGAGATGGGTCTGGTCGAGCAGACCCTGCGCAACGGGGTGAAGGCGTTCGCCGTCGGCACGCTCAACGGTGCGGGCGCGGCGCAAGTCACGCCCGAGGCGATGGCGCTGTCGCGTCTGCGCGCGGAGAACGCGCGGCTCAAGCGCGAGGTCGACATCTTAAACCTCGCACGCGACGTTACCCCGAGCGGCCCGCATCGGGTCTGGAGCGCCGACATCACCTACCTGTAGACGGATGAAGGCTGGCGGTACTTGGCCATCGTCCTGGACCTATTCCACCGCGAGGTCGTGGGCGGGTCGCTGAAGCCGCGCATGACGGCCGACCGCGTCGGCGCCGCGCTGACCAGGGGTTGGTTGCGGCGCCAGCCGGCCCCGGGGCTGATCCACCCTTCCGATCGGGGGAGCCCGTACGCCAGTCAGGCGTTCCAGGCGCACTGGCGCCGTACGGCAGGGTCTGCTCGATGAGCCGCAAGGGCAATTGCTGGGACAACGCCCCGACCAATGGCATAGTAAATTTGGGTCCCGTTTTCTCGGCCCGCCGGGTTAACGCTTCAAGTCGCGATAGAAATTTTCATGGGGTCCGATCGCTTCTAGGTAGATGAGGCGGACTCCATCGTCGACGCTATAGCCGAGCAGGTAGAGTTGGCCAAGGGCGTGGAATTTGTAGACGCGCAGGGCCGCCAGATCGCCCTTCTTGGCCTCACCCAGGCCCGGATCGGCGGCCAGGATGGCGACCGCCGTATCCACGGCGCCAGCTACCTTGTCGTGCAACTTCTTGTAGGCACGCGCAAAGCGGCGCGTCTGGACGACTGCGTAACTCATGGCTTGGCGTTACGGGGTACGAAGGGCGTTGCCTCGGCGCGGGGTTCGGCCAACGCGGCCAGGGCCTCGGCGATGAAGCTCACCGGCAGATCGGGATTGTCGAGCGCCGCCCGCCCCACCTGGGCCCAGTATTCGATCTGCCCGGGGATGGTCCGGTGTGCGCTGATGGCGTCGCTCCTAGCCTGTTCGTAAAGCTGCCGCGGGATACGAACGGAGATGGATTCGGTCCTGGGTTCGTCCATGGGGTACCTCGATACCACGTTTGTAGTAACCCACTATAGCAAAGCCCGGTTTATTTGCGCACACCTTAACCCCGCCTGCCCCCTGCCGACGTTTATAGGCTTGAACCCCAACCGGCAGGAGCGCCACCATGTATCCATCCCCCCGTACCCCGACCCTCCTCTTCACCCACCGCCATGTCCGCGCCCTGACCCTAGCCACGGCACTGGTCCTGGGCTTGTCCCTTGGCTGCACCCAGGCCCCCGACCCTGGCCAGACCACTTCGAGCGCTGTGCCACCCCATCAGGAGCAACCCGTGCCCCTCGTGGCTAATGATCAAAGCCAGAGCGTTCAAGTCCAAGGTGACCAGGCTCAAGGCGACCCGGCCAAGGGGAAAGCTGTCAGCAAGTTGCGCTACGCCTATCCCGCGATGCTGCCCGAACTGTCGGTCGTAGCCCCTATGGGCAAGGTCGCCCATCAGGAGGCGCAGGCATTCCCACCGCCACCCCCGCTGCTGCCGGTGCCCGAGGACCGCGAGCGCTATGCCAAGCTCACCGACAACGGTGTCATGCTGACCCGGGAGCAACCTGTCTCCACCTTCAGTATCGACGTGGACACCGGCAGCTATGCCAATGTCCGCCGTTTTCTCAACCAGGGCCAGTTGCCCCCCAAGGACGCGGTGCGCACCGAGGAGCTGATCAACTATTTTGATTACGCCTATCCCCAGCCCCAGGACCGGGGCCAGCCCCTGGCTCTGCACTCGGAACTCGCCCCCACACCCTGGAACACCAACACCTTGCTGCTGCTGGTCGGCCTCCAGGGGTACGTTCCGGCGGCGCGGCCGGCGGCCAACCTGGTGTTCCTCATCGATGTCTCTGGTTCCATGGATGAGCCGAACAAACTGCCCTTGTTGGTCTCTGCCTTTAAACTCCTGACCGCCCAATTGGGTGCCCGGGACCGGGTCAGTCTGGTGACCTATGCCGGTAACGCCGGGGTGGTGCTGGAGCCCACCCCCGGTGATCAGCGGGCCAAGATCCTGGGCGCCCTGGAGCAACTGCGGGCGGGCGGTTCCACCCATGGCGCCGCCGGCATCCAGACCGCCTATCGCCTGGCCGAGCAGGCGCACCTGCCGAAGGGCATCAACCGCGTCATCCTGGCCACCGACGGTGACTTCAACGTCGGCATGGTCAACCATGAGGCCCTGATTCAGCTCATCGAACAGGAAAGGGCCAAGGGCATCAGCCTCACCACCCTGGGCTTCGGCGGCGGCAACTACAATGATCAGTTGATGGAGCAACTGGCGGACAAGGGCAATGGCAACTACGCCTACATCGACACCCTGCAGGAGGCACGCAAGGTGCTGGTGGACGAACTGGCCTCGACCCTGGAGACCATCGCCGGGGACGTCAAGATCCAGGTCGAGTTCAACCCGGCCCAGGTGGCGGAGCACCGCCTCATTGGCTACGAGAACCGCCTGCTGGCGCGGGAGGACTTCAACAATGACCGGGTGGACGCCGGGGAAGTGGGCGCCGGCCATCGCGTCACCGCCCTCTACGAGATCACCCTGGTCGGCAGTCCGCCGCGCATCGATCCCCTGCGCTATGGCGCCGCGCCGGCGGTAAGGGGGGAGGCTTCCGCTAAGCCTGAAGCCGCTGCTGCTGGGGAAGGGGAGACCATGACCAACGCCACGACCGCCAACGGCATCGCGACCAGTAACGCTACCGCCGTACCCACAGCCACGGAACTGGCCTTCCTCAAGCTGCGCTACAAGCTGCCCGGGCAGGCGGAAAGCACCCTGGTCAGCCAGGCCATCGCCACCCCGTCTGGCCAGGAAAGCGCCAGCGAGCGCCTGCGCTTCGCCGCCGCCGTGGCCGCCTTCGGCCAATACCTGCGGGGTGGCGCGGCCCTGAACGGCTTCACGCTGGTGGACATCCTCAACCTGGCCAACGGCGCCAAGGGCGAGGATGCCTCCGGTTACCGGGCCGAGTTCATCGGTCTGATCAAGCTGGCCCAGGCCCTCCAAGGCGCTTGATCGCTGGTCTCGCCCGGCGCAAGATTCCTGGGTGCGGTCGGCAGGGCGTAAGTAACCCTGTAACCCTTCAGTGACCACTGGCACGCTTTAGCCCATCTCCCCCCCGAGGGGGGTGGGTTGGGGAGAAGGGAGGCCTGGACGATATGGTCAATCACTTGTTGAGCATCACCTAACCTGAATGGCGTCCGGTAGAGCCATCGTGCCCGAACCCTCGGACGAACAACTGATGCTGGGCTATCGTGATGGCGATGCCGAGGCCTTCGCGACCCTTTACCACCGCCATCGCGGCCCCCTCTACCGCTATCTGCTCCATGGTTGCGCCAACCCCGCTACCGCCGAGGAACTGTTCCAGGACGTCTGGACAAATCTGATCAGGGTCCGGGACACTTACCGGGTCGAGGCCAGTTTCAAGACCTGGCTCTATCGCCTTGCCCATAATCGATTGGTGGACCACTACCGTCGCGGCCAGATGCCATGGGTGGGTGACGAGGACCTGGAGGCGGTGCCGGATCCGGCCCCCGGCCATGATCAGCTCGTCAACGATGCCGATTGTGTGCAGCGTCTGCAGGTCGCCCTCGGCCGCTTGCCGGCCGCCCAGCGCGAGGCCTTTATCCTGCGCGAGGAGGCGGGCATGAGCCTGGAGGCGATCGGGGTCTGCGCCGGGGTTGGGCGGGAGACCATCAAGAGCCGGCTACGCTATGCCCTCAAGACCTTGCGGGTGGCCCTGGAGGATTGCCTGTGAATCCCTATCCCGATCAATCCGACCCCGAACTGGATGAACCGGGCTTGTCCGCCCTCTATCGCCAAGGGGCGACGCAAACGCCACCGGCGGAACTGGATAGGCGCATCCTCGACCAGGCGCAAGCGGCCCTCGGGCCCCGTCCTGGGAATGCAGTCACCCGTGCCCGGGGCAAGGAATCGCGGCGCTGGCGCTGGTCCCGATGTTGGAATTGGCTACCGCGTTGGCCTCTGAAGGGGGACGGGCGTGGGAACTGGCGCCGACTGGCCATCCCTTTGTCGTCGGCGGCTGCCCTGTTGCTGACTTTGGGTTTGGGATTGCGGATACTCGAGGAGCAGAGCGCGATGCAGGGATTAACTGGCATGGCGCCCTCGCCCCCGGCTGATGACCAGCCATCCCAGTCATCCCCGCCATCGCAGCCGGAGCGGGAAGTCGCGGCCAAGGAAGCCTCGGAGCAGCGGCAATTGGCCTCTCCGCTGCCGCCCGGCTGTCACGGGTACCCTCTCCTGCCTCCTGCCAATCAGGCCCAGGGTGATGAAAGGCGTTCGGCCATGCCAATGGCTGACCGTGCCGGGGATCGTCACCCCAAGTCTCGGATTACCGACGAGATGCCTCAAGCCGACCCTGAACGCTGGATAGAAGCTATTCGCCAGAGTTGGTCAAGCGGACAACACATGGAGGCCATCAGGCAATTGGCCACCTTCCGACAAGTCCACCCCCAGTATCCCTTGCCGGAAGACCTCGCGCCGCTACTGGAGGCGGAATGAAGGCGGTCCAGCCTTGATCCCGGCACCGCCTAAGGGTCATTCCGACATACCGCCTTAATGACGGCTGATTTCAGGCCAGGAGGGAGGCCGGCCACTTTTTGCTGTTACTGATTGCCTGTCAAGCCCCGGGAGATTATTAATCTCCGAAACGAAAAGATCAGGCTGCTTTACCCGCCACTGTTGCAGGGCCGCCACGGGCCAAACATGACCGAGTGCCCGCTGTGGCAGGTGGTGATGATAGACGTTGACCTAGCGCTGGAGCGTTTCCGCCAGGTGTGCCCCCGGGCAACAGCGGCGGGTCGCCAGGACCGCGCTGATGCGGACGTTGCCGCCCGCGATCAGGCCGTTGGTCTGGGGATGGCGCGGTGGGATGAGGCGGTGCTCGCCGTGCTGTGCGTGGCGGATCCGATCACAGCCATGTTAGACCACACTCTTTTTTTACACGGATCTTCAAACTGCTCATAAACTAAACTTCGGTCCACCAAAGATGATCAACACTTAGAATACTTTCATGAAAACCGCAACCGTTGCCAATGCCAAATCCCATCTCTCCTCCCTACTCGCCGACGTAGAGGCGGGAGAGGTCGTCGTACTTACCCGCCGCGGCCGGCCAATCGCGCGACTGGTCCCAGAACCAGAGACTGCCTGCAATTGGGATGCGCTGGAGGCTTGGGTGGCGTCCGGCCCTGCGACACCGGGCATAACGGTAGCGGAGTTGCGTGAGCAGGACCGCCTGTGATCTATCTTGATACCTCGGTGCTGGGTGCGATCTTTTTCCGCGAGCCCAACGGGGCCTTGGTCTTCCGCCAGGTGAAGGCCGCGCGGGTGCGAGGATTGGTTATTTCGGCCTGGACCTTGACGGAAATGGCGAGTGTTGGGGCCATCAAAGAGCGCACGAGCGCGATTGATCACGCCACCCGTAGGCAGGCGCTATCGACGTTTCATCGCTTCGCCTCGTCTAATCTAATCCTCGTCGAGATCGAACCCGCCGATTTTAGGTCGGCGGCGGCACTGATCGAGGGGCCAGGCAGTTTGCGTGCCGGCGACGCGCTGCATCTGGCACTGGCGAAACGCCTGTCCGCGGACCTCGCGACCCTGGATCGCAGGCTTGCGGAGGCGGCCCCGGGCTGCGGTGTTCCACTGCTCCCCATCGGTTGATCAAGAGAGGAGTGAGACAACATATTCGAGATGCCCGGCGCCTGATCGGCAATGGCCAGCCCGCCTTCTGAAGTTCATCCGGGTTCAGCCTAACTCCGCGCGAACATCCAGCATCCCCTGATGGCGGATGAAGCGAATCACCTCATTCAGCCCCTCGCCCGTTTTCAGATTGGTAAAGACAAAGGGCCGGGGACCGCGCATCCGGCGGCTATCGACGGCCATGACTTCGAGAGAGGCACCCACATAAGGCGCCAGATCGATCTTGTTGATCACCAGCAGGTCCGAGGCGGTGATGCCCGGGCCACCCTTGCGGGGGATCTTTTCACCTTCGGCGACATCGATGACGTAGATCGTCAGGTCCGCCAGTTCCGGGCTGAAGGTCGCCGCGAGGTTATCGCCACCGCTCTCGATGAAGACCAGGTCCAGGTCCGGGAAGCGCAGACAGAGATCCTCCACGGCCGCCAGGTTCATGGAGGCGTCCTCGCGGATGGCGGTATGGGGACAGCCCCCCGTCTCGACGCCGAGGATGCGCTCCGCGGGCAGGGCCCCGGCCTGGGTCAGGATGCGCGCGTCCTCCTGGGTGTAGATGTCGTTGGTGACCACCGCCAGGCTGAAGTCGTCACGCAGGGCCTTGCACAGGGCCTCCAGCAGGGCCGTCTTGCCGGAGCCCACCGGGCCACCGACGCCCAGGCGCAGGGGTTGCTTGTCAGGATTCATGGTTTGCTCTCTCAGGATCGAAATAACCGGCAGTATTGCTGCGGATGACGACTGCTGGCGATGGCCAGGGCCGGGGCCGAGGCCCCCACCTCGGCGTCCGTCAGGGTCAGGCCCCGCTGCACGGCGCCGACCAGGACGGGACCCAGGTCCCGCAGCAGCCGCTGGCCCGCGGTCTGCCCCAGCGGGATCAGCTTGACCCCGGCCAGGATGAGATTTTCCAGCCAGCCCCAGGCCAATCCCAGGGCGGCCTGAGGCAAGGGGATGCCCCAGCCGACCGCCGCCAGGGCAAAACCGGCGCTCTGGCACGAGGCCAGGCTGGACCGCCACTCCCGGGCCCGGGGCAGATCCAGGTCCACCAGCAGGGTGGCCAGGGCACGGCCACGGTGGCGCTCCTCGTCACGCAACTCGCTGGTTTCCCGACTCGCCAGGAGCCACTGGCACCCCTGGTCCAGGGCCTGGACATCGCCCGCCTCGACCGCGTGGTAGAGCCGCGCCAGCAGGGGGATTTCCACGGCGGCGAGATTGGTGGTGGCCAGGTCACTCAGCCAATCGCCCAGGCTGGCCTGATCCCGGATCCAGCCCGCCGCGACCGCCCACTCGATGCCCTGGGAGAAGCTGAAGGCGCCGATGGGCAGACTGCCGCTGCACAATTGCAGGAGACGGATCAGGGCCAGATCGGCCGGTTCCGGCCAGGACTCACTCACGGGTCAGGGGGATGGGTAGTGGGTATGAGGGTGGCCAGGGTCATGGGTATGGGCGTCATCAACCGCGCCGGCATGGGCCTGGCCGTGGACATGACCGGCGCCACTGGCATAGGCCCCGGGCTCGGGCTCGAAGGGGCCAAGCTCGACCCGCACCGCCAGTCCCAGGCCCCGCAACATGGCATCCAGCACCGGGTCGTGGGGGTAACTCAGCCGATCGGCCCGAATGCAGACCGGCACGTGACGGTTGCCCAGGTGATAGCAGGCCCGCGCCAACAGCAGGGGGTCCGGGCAGTCCGCCACCGACAGGGTCTCGGGGGCCGCCCGCACCTGGACCACCCTGCCCTCCTCGTCGCCCAGCAGATCCCCATCCTTGAGACCGAGGCCACCACGCTCCAGGAAAAGCCCCGCCTCCCGGCCGTCGTCCAAAACCACCCGCAGCCGGCTCTTGGTACGGCTGTTATAGGGGAGGGTGAGGGTGGCGTTCGCCGCCTGGGCGTGGTCGAGCTTTTGGGTGAGTCGGATCATGTAAAGGGGGTCGTGTGATGGCAGCTTCGGAACCTGGATGGTGGGATCAGCGCGAGGGGCGAGCGGCATCAACCAAGTCCGCCATTGCGATGGCCTCCTCCCCGCCCAATCCGCGTAGTCCATGCGCGACCCCTTCCCGATTGGACGCCGGCTGGTTTTGGCTGGTTTTCCACTTGCCGACGAGGCGGGTGATGACGATCTCGATCCCGACCACGGCCCCCAGCAGCTTGTCGATGTACTCATGGGGCGCGTCGCTCACCTGCCAGGGAGCGGCAAAGGCTGCCTCGTTATGGGCGGTCAGCGCCTCGAGCTGGGTGCGCACCCAGGTGGAATCCTCAACCACACGCAGGATGCCGTAGGCGTGGGCGACGGCGTAGTTCCACGTCGGCACCACCTTACCCGTCTCGGCCTTGGTGGGATACCAGGAGGGGGTGACGTAGGCTTCCGGCCCCTGGAAGATGGCCAGAACCTCGCTGCCGGGAACGACCTCACGCCATATCGGATTGGCGCGGGCCACATGACCGCGCAGCGTTCCGAACGGGGCGGGCGCGTCCGACAGGTGGAGGGGGACGTGGTTCGCGTCGAGCCCGCCTGGCGTTGGCGTGACCAGTGTGCAGAGCGGTCGGGCCTGGATCAACTGGTGCAGGATATCGACCCTGGGCTCGGCGAAGTGGTGGGGAATGTACATGGATAGTTCGGCTCGATTCAGCCTGGCTCAGAACAGGAAATAACGCTGGGTCAGGGGGAGTTCGGTAGCCGGCTCGCAGACCAGTAATTCACCATCGGCCCGCACCTGGTAGGTCTGGGCATCCACCTCGATGCGCGGCTGATAGTCGTTGAGGCGCATGTCCGCCTTGCGCAGGCCCCGGCAATGGGCAACGGTCCCGATCAGGCTGCCGAGGCCCAACTGGGCGGGAATCCCGGCGGCCGCCGCCGCTTGGGAAATGAAGGTCATGCGGGTCGCCAGGCGGGCACCGCCGAGGGCGCCGAACATGGTCCGGTAATGCACGGGCTGGGGGGTGGGAATGCTGGCATTGGGGTCGCCCATGGGCGCGGCCACGATCATGCCGCCCTTGAGGATGAGGCTGGGCTTGGCACCAAAGAAGGCGGGCCGCCACAGCACCAGATCGGCCAGTTTGCCGACCTCGACCGAACCCACCTCGTGGCTGATGCCGTGGGTGATGGCCGGGTTGATGCCGTACTTGGCGATGTAGCGTTTGGCCCGCCGGTTGTCGTGGTGGGCGGGGTCGCCGGCCAGGCTGCCGCGCTGGACCTTCATCTTGTGGGCGGTCTGCCAGGTACGGCAGATGACCTCCCCCACCCGCCCCATGGCCTGGCTGTCGGAGGCGATCATGGAGAAGGCCCCCAGGTCATGCAGGATATCCTCGGCGGCGATGGTCTCGCGGCGGATGCGCGACTCGGCGAAGGCCACGTCCTCGGCGATGCTCGGGTCCAGATGATGGCAGACCATCAGCATGTCGAGATGCTCGTCCACCGTATTGACGGTGTAGGGGCGGGTGGGGTTGGTCGAGGAGGGCAGCACCCAGGACTCGCCGCAGGCCTTGATGATGTCGGGGGCATGGCCGCCACCGGCGCCCTCGGTGTGGTAGGTGTGGATGGTGCGGCCCTTCATGGCCGCCAGGCTCTGCTCGACGAAACCGGACTCGTTGAGGGTATCGGTGTGGATGGCCACCTGGACATCCAGCGCCTCGGCCACCGTGAGGCAGTTGTCGATGGTGGCGGGGGTCGTGCCCCAATCCTCGTGCAGCTTGAGCCCGATGGCGCCGGCGGCGACCTGCTCCACCAGGGGCTCGGGCAGGCTGGCGTTACCCTTGCCCAGGAACCCCAGGTTCATGGGCAGGGCCTCGGCGGCCTGGAGCATGCGGTGGATGTTCCAGGGTCCCGGGGTGCAGGTGGTGGCGTTGGTGCCGGTGGCGGGCCCGGTGCCACCCCCGAGCATGGTGGTAACGCCCGACATCAGGGCCTCTTCCACCTGCTGGGGGCAAATGAAATGGATGTGGCTGTCGATACCCCCGGCGGTCAGGATCTGGCCCTCGCCGGCAATGACCTCGGTGCCCGGCCCGACCAGGATGGTGACCCCGGGTTGCACGTCCGGGTTGCCGGCCTTGCCGATGGCGGCGATGCGCCCCCCCTTGATGCCCAGGTCGGCCTTGACGATGCCCCAGTAATCCAGGATCAGGGCATTGGTGATGACCAGGTCCACCACCTCGGCGGCGGGTCTCTGGCATTGGCCCATGCCGTCGCGGATCACCTTGCCGCCACCGAATTTCACCTCCTCGCCATAGAGGGTGTAATCCTTTTCCACCTGAATCCAGAGTTCGGTATCCCCCAGGCGCACCCGGTCGCCCGTGGTGGGACCGTACATCTCGGCATAGGCCCGCCGGCTGATCGTCGCCATCAGTCCAACCTCCCCATGACCTGGGCATTGAAGCCCTGGACGATCCGGTCACCGGCGTAGGCCACCAACTCGACCTCGCGGGTCTGACCTGGCTCGAAGCGGACCGCGGTGCCGGCGGCGATATTGAGGCGGAAGCCGCGGGCGGCCGCGCGATCGAAGACCAGGGCGGGATTGGTCTCCTGGAAGTGGTAGTGGGAACCGACCTGAATCGGCCGGTCGCCGTGATTGGCTACCCGCAGCCGGAGGGTTGGCCGGCCAGGATTGAGTTCGATCGCGCCGGGCAGGACCCGGATTTCACCTGGGATCATGGCAAGCTCCGCTGGGCTCAGACAATGGGGTCATGCACGGTCACCAGCTTGGTGCCGTCCGGAAAGGTCGCCTCGACCTGGACCTCGCGTGATCATCTCGGGGATGCCCGCCATCACCTCCTCGCGGCTCAGCAGGGTGCGGCCAAAGTCCATCAGCTCGGCGACGCTACAGCCATCGCGGGCACCCTCCAGAATGGCGGCGCTGATGTAGGCCACCGCCTCCGGGTAGTTGAGCTTGAGTCCCCGCGCCTTGCGGCGTTCGGCCAGGAGGCCGGCGGTGAAAATCAGCAGTTTGTCTTTTTCGCGGGGGGTCAGTTCCACGGCTTCTCCTGCAAGGCAGCGCTCGGGCGGATCAGGGTTCAGGTAGCCCAGATGCGGGGGGGACAGGGTTCCAGCCCCAGCACCGGGGGACGCAGTCCGGCCCAGATCCGGGTGAAGAGGTTGCGGCACTCCTCGGTGGAATCGCCCAGATAACGGACCACCAGGAGATTATCCAGGAGTGTGACGCCGCTGGTAAGGGCCTCGCCCAACTGGGATCGCACCCAGTCCAACTCGACCGCCCCCGCCGGCGTGGCCAGGAGGGTAGCCGTGACCGGCAGGCCGCGCAGCCCCGCGGCGCCTCGCCGGCTTTGGGGCGTGACGCGCAGACGTTCCAGGAGGAGGGGGCGGTCATCCATCCAGAGTTGGAACTGGCAATCCAGATCCCCGCTGTCGAAGCCCTCGGCCAGCGCGGGCCGGCCCAGGCATTGACACTCCCAGCCCAGGAAGCGGGAGCTCGGGGTCAATTCAACCCGGGTCTTGAGCGAGGCCCGGACCCCCGTGAAATGGATATTCTCCTGGGGCAGCCATTCCAGGGTGGCATGGGACCCCAGACGCAGGGTGGTGAATTGATGCGCCCGGTCACCGGCGCTGCGATAAAACTTAGTCGCACCGGGGGTGGTCACCAGGGCCCGGGCGTCGGCCTCCAGATTGACCTGGATCTCCAGGCCATCGCCGCCTACCACCCCGCCGGGGGGGTGCAAGAGATACAGATGGCAGACATCCCCTTCCGGATAGAAGGGCCTTTGTACCGAGAGGGGCCCGCGTTGACGGCGATAAGTGAGCGAGGTCCGGCCATGCCAGGGGCTCAAGCCCAGTTCAAGGCTGGCTTGCCAGCCCGGGCTCTCCGTCTGACCCCCGATGGGGGGGCCGAACTTATGGGCGGGACTGTTCGCGGCATCGCGGCCGTTGGGCGCCAGGTTGGGGCCAGCACCCGCCCCCCGGTCTAGGAAGAGGGGCCGAGGGCGGGGCTGTCCCGGAGGGGGGATGGGGGAAGGGCAGGAGTTCGTGCTCATACGGTCAAATACTCCTTCACCAGGGTCTCGTTAAGATCCGCCATGGCGCCACTGGCCATGGATCGCCCGCGGTCGAGGATCGCGAACCGGTCCCCCACCTTGCGGGCGAAGGGCAGTTTCTGCTCGACCAGCAACAGGGTCAGGCCGGACTCGCGATTGAGCCGGCGCAGGATATCGCCGATTTCCTGGACGATGTTGGGCTGAATCCCCTCCGTGGGCTCGTCCAGGATCAGCAATTTGGGGTCCAGCACCAGGGCCCGGCCGATGGCGAGCTGTTGTTGCTGACCACCGGAGAGATCGCCGCCGCGCCGCCCCAGCATCTCCTTCAGAACCGGAAACAGCTCGTAGATGAAGCCCGGCACCTGGCGCAGCCGGTCCCGCCGCGCCGGCAGGCCGATGCGCAGATTCTCCTCCACCGTCAGCATGGGGAAAACCTGGCGACCCTGAGGAACATAGCCAATGCCCAGGTTGGCGCGGCGTTCCGCCGTGGTCTTGAGCAGGTCGACACCGGCAAAGTCCAGGGTCCCGGTACGCACCGGCAAGAGCCCCATCAGGCACTGCAACAAGGTGGTCTTGCCCACGCCGTTGCGCCCCATGAGCACGGTGCACTGGCCCGCGGGGACCTCCAGGTCCAGATCTCGCAGGGCGTGACTCTCGCCATAATACTGGTTGATGCCCTTAACGCTCAGCATAGCGCCTGCCCTCCCAGATAGACCTCGATGACCCTGGGGTCGTTTTGCACCTTGTCCATGGTCCCCTCCGCCAGCACGCTGCCCTGATGCAGGACCGTCACCTTGCGGGCGATGGAGCGGACGAACTCCATGTCATGTTCCACCACCACGACCGTATGCTCCCCCGCCAGGGAGGTCAGCAAGGCCGCGGTATGGTCCATTTCCTGGTGAGTCATGCCCGTCACCGGTTCGTCCACCAGGAGGAGCCGGGGCCGCTGCACCAACAGCATGCCGATCTCCAGCCACTGTTTTTGGCCGTGGGACAGGACCCGGGCGGGGAGATCACGCCGATTCAGCAGCCCAACGGTCTCCAGCACCTGGTCGATAAGATCCCGCTGTTCCGGGGTGATCCGGGCGAAGAGGGTCGGCCAGACCCGCTTGTCGGCGGCCATGGCCAGTTCCAGGTTGCCGAACACACTGTGGTTCTCGAAAACGGTCGGCTTCTGGAACTTGCGGCCGATACCCGCGTTCGCGATTTCCGCCTCGCTGAGCTTGAGCAGATCGGTGATCTGGCCGAAATAGACGCTACCGCAATCCGGCCGGGTACGACCGGTGATGATGTCCATCATGGTGGTCTTGCCGGCACCGTTGGGACCTATGATGCAGCGCAGTTCGCCGTCGTCGATGTAGAGGTTGAGGTTATTGATCGCCTTGAAGCCATCGAAACTCACCGACACCCCCTCGACATGGAGGATGGTGCGATGGCTGATGTCCAGTTCCGGGGTGACATCGGGCTTGAACCAATCCAAACCCTGACCGCGCATCAGCTTGCGGGTTTTTTCCAGGAGTCTCATGGCCTGACCTCCTCAAGCCGTTTTGAGGAGCGCCCCAGGCCCGCGAGCCCCTTGGGCAGAAAGAGCGTCACCACCACGAAGATGGCGCCCAGGGCATAGAGCCAGACCTCGGGCAGGGCGGCGGTGAACCAGGTCTTGGAGTAGTTCACCAGCAAGGCGCCGGCCACCGCCCCATAGAGGGTGGCGCGCCCGCCCACCGCCACCCAGATGACGATCTCGATGGAGAAGAGGGGCGAGAACTCGCCGGGGTTGATGATGCCGACCTGGGGGACATAGAGGGCCCCGGCGATCCCCGCCAGCACGGCGGAGAAGGTGAAGATCCAGAGCATCACATACTCCACCCGATAACCGGTGAAACGGGTCCGCTCCTCGGCGTCCCGAATGGCCATGGCGACCCGGCCGAGCTTGGAGAGGACCACGGCGCGACAGGCCAGATAACCCAGCGCCAGGGCCAGGGCCGAGGCCAGGAAGAGGCCGACCCGGGTGCTGTCGGCCTGGAGGTCGAAGCCCAGCAGGTCCTTGAAATCGGTGAGGCCATTGTTGCCGCCAAAGCCCATCTCGTTGCGGAAAAAGGCCAGCATGAGGGCATAGGTGAGGGCCTGGGTGATGATCGACAGATAGACCCCGGTGACCCGGGAACGAAAGGCAAACCAGCCGAAGACGAAGGCCAGCAGGCCAGGGACCAGCACCACCATCAGGAGGGCGAAGCCAAAATGGTCGAAGCCCCACCAGTACCAGGGCAGTCCCTCCCAATTGAGAAAGACCATGAAATCGGGCAATTCGGGATTGCCATAGACACCCCGGTCACCGATCTGGCGCATCAGGTACATGCCCATGGCATAGCCACCCAGGGCAAAGAAGGCCCCATGCCCCAGGGAGAGAATGCCCAGGTAGCCCCAGACCAGATCCACCGCCACCGCCAGCAGGGCGTAGCTGAGGTACTTGCCCAAGAGGGTCAAGGTATAGGTGGAGAGATGCAGGGGATGTTCCGGCGGCAGTCCCAGATTCAGGATGGGGGCCAGTATCGCCAACAGGAGCAAGGCCCCCAGCAGGACCTGGCCACCCCGGTCGCCTTCGAGCAGTCGCGCCAGCATCATGTCGCCGCCCTCCCCTTTTGCGGGAAGAGGCCCTTGGGGCGCTTCTGGATGAAGAGGATGATGAAGACCAGCACCAGGATCTTGGCCAGGACCGCCCCGGCCCAGGGCTCCAGCAGCTTGTTGGCCACGCCCAGCCCCAGTCCCGCCACCAGGGTGCCCCAGAGATTGCCGACGCCGCCAAAGACCACCACCATGAAGCTATCGATGATATAGCTCTGCCCCAGGTTGGGGCCGACGTTGGTGAGTTGGCTCAGGGCCACCCCGGCGATGCCGGCGATGCCCGAACCCAGGCCAAAGGTCATGGCGTCCACCCATTGGGAACGCACCCCCATGGCGCGGGCCATGGCCCGGTTCTGCGATACCGCCCGCACCTGCAGGCCCAGCCGGGTCTTATTCAGAATCAGAAACAGGAGGGCAAAGACCAGCAGACAGAAGAGGATGATATACATGCGGTTCAGGGTCAGGGACAGGACCTCGTTGACCTGCCAGGAGCCGGACATCCAGGCCGGTGTCTCCACCGGAACGGTTGAGGGGGGAGAAGACCGACCGGACCAGTTGTTGCAGGATCAGACTGATACCGAAGGTGGCCAGCAAGGTCTCCAGGGGCCGGCCATAGAGGAAGCGGATCACCCCGCGCTCGATCAGGACGCCGACCAGGCCGGCGACGACAAAGGCCGCGGGAATGGCGATGAAGACCGAAATGCCGATCTGATCCGGCAGCCATTGCTGGATGACGTAGGTGGTATAGGCGCCCAGCATCATGAGTTCGCCGTGGGCCATGTTGATGACCCCCATGACGCCGAAGGTGATGGCCAGACCGATGGCCGCCAGCACCAGGACCGACCCCAGGGAGAGCCCAAAAAAGAGGGTCTCGAGGGTGGCATACCAGCGAATACGGGCCTCGGTCCCTTCCAGGACCCGTTGCGCGGCGCTCCGGGCCCGGGGGTCGGTCTCCCGCTCCAGCAGCTTGGTCAAGGCACCGCGCACCTGGGGGTGCAAGGCGCCATCCAGGCCCTGGATGGCGGCCACCCGCGTCTCGGGTTCCGCGCTGCTCAAGTCCATCAGCGCCAGGACCAGGGCCATGGCCTCCTGGACCCCGGCGTCGGTCTCCCGGTTGCGCTGCTCCAGCAAGAGGGCGCGGCTGGCGGGATCCGGGTCGTTGATCAGGCTGTTGACGGCGGCGAGACGCTTGCCGGGATCGGCGTGACTGAAATTCAGACGGGCCATGGCCGCCTTGAGCTGGCCACGCATCCGATTGTTGAGGGTGATCTTTTTCAGATCCTGCGGGCCGACATCCCTGACCACCTGGCCGCTGATGACCTCGGTCACCTCCAGGTCGGCATCCTTGCCGCGGCCAATCACCAGGCTAGGGTTGGATTTGAGCTGGTAAAGCTCGCCATTGAGCAAGGCCGGGAATAGCTGTTCGAGACGGGCATCCCCGGTTTGGGAGAGTTGCTCGATGCCCTGCTCCTTGACGGGAAACTTGGCATCCAGCAGCAGGGGCAGGGCCTCTTCAAAGCTCGCCGCGCTGGCCGACGCCGCGGTAGCGGTCGCGATCGTCAACAAGAGGACAAGCATGAGCCTGGCAAGCATGGGCATTGGATATTCTCGCTAGCGAGGGGCCACCCGATTCATCGGCATGCCCGGGGCATCAGGGACGGGACGAGCCAGGCCCGGGGCCTGGCTCGTCATCACCAGCCGTTTCCAATCAATAGGTCTGACCGGAACAGGTCTTGGTCTTGGTGTTGTAGTTACCGCACTTGAGGGTCACCCAATCGGCCTCGATGTCCTTGGAGCCTTCCAGGTAATCAGACCAGGCATCCCCCGGCACCAGGCCCACGGTCTCCCAGACCACGGAGAACTGGCCATCGTCCTGGATTTCGCCGATCAGCACCGGCTTGGTGATGTGATGGTTGGGCAGCATCTTGGCCATGCCGCCCGTCAGGTTGGGGGTTTCCAGGCCGATCATGGCCGCCACCACCTTGTCGGTGTCGGTGGTCCCGGCCTTCTCCACCGCCTGTACCCACAGATTGAAACCGATGAAGTGGGCCTCCATGGGGTCGTTGCTCACCCGCTTGGGGTTCTTGGTAAAGCCCTGCCATTGCTTGATGAAGGCGGTGTTTTCCGGCGCATCCACGCTCATGAAATAGTTCCAGGCGGCAAGATGCCCCACCAAGGGCTTGGTGTCGATACCCGAAAGCTCCTCCTCGCCCACCGAGAAGGCGACCACGGGGATGTCCTGAGCGGAGACGCCCTGATTGCCCAATTCCTTGTAGAAGGGCACATTGGCATCGCCATTGATGGTGGATACCACCGCGGTCTTCTTGCCAGCGGAGCCAAACTTCTTGATCTCGGCGACGATGGACTGCCAGTCGGAATGGCCGAAGGGGGTGTAGTTGATCATGATGTCCTCCGGTGCCACACCCTTGGCCTTGAGGTAGGCCTCCAGGATTTTATTGGTGGTACGCGGATAGACGTAGTCGGTGCCCGCCAGCACCCAACGCTGGACGCCCTGATCCATCAGGTAATTCACCGCCGGGATGGCCTGCTGATTGGGCGCAGCGCCGGTGTAGAAGACGTTTTTGGAGGACTCCTCCCCCTCGTACTGGACGGGATAGAAGAGGAGGCCATTCAACTCCTCGAAGACCGGCAATACCGACTTGCGCGAGACCGAGGTCCAGCAGCCAAAGACCGCCGCCACCTGATCCTTGGTCAGCAGTTCACGGGCCTTTTCGGCAAACAGTGGCCAGTTGGAGGCCGGGTCCACCACTACGGCCTCGAGCTGCTTGCCGAGCAGACCGCCCTTCTTGTTCTGCTCCTCGATCAGCATCAGCATGGTGTCCTTCAGCGTGGTCTCGCTGATGGCCATGGTGCCAGACAAGGAATGCAGGATACCCACCTTGATGGTGTCGGCGGCCTGCGCCAGCGCCGAACCAGCCAGGGTCGCAACCAGGCCGGTTGCCAACATAAGCCTTCGATAACCCTTGGAAAGGTGCATGGTGCCATTCTCCGGTTGTTAGCGTGATTGGCCCGCGGGGCCAATTCCATGAATGGATTCCCGGGCTATTCGGCCCGGGGATTAGGAGGTGACATGAAGTGTCAATGACACTAGAGCACAATCCAGGCCAACCAAATAATTACGCGGAATTACAGAAGGTAAGGCCTGGACATGAGTAGCGGACACAGAAGAGCGGGGCCCTCGGCACCGAATCGGTGCAGCCGCGGGGGCCCCTCGCCCGCCTTGGTGCAGCGGCCCCCCTGGCTAATCCCTTTGCTCCATCGGGATATAGTGGGCCTCGGTCCGGCCCGTATAGATCTGACGCGGCCGGGCGATGCGACTGGTCGGGGCCTGGTTCTGCTCCCACCATTGGGCGATCCAGCCGGGCAGGCGTCCGATCGCGAAGATGACGGTGAACATGTTGGTGGGGATGCCGATGGCGCGCAGGAGGATGCCGCTATAGAAATCGACGTTGGGGTAGAGGTTGCGCTCGATGAAATAGGGGTCGGAGCGGGCGATCTCCTCCAGCCGGCGGGCGATGTCCAGGAGCGGATCATTGCCACACAACTGGGGCACCAGTTCCTCCGCCACCTTCTGCAGCATCTGGGCGCGAGGGTCGAAGTTCTTGTACACCCGATGGCCGAAGCCCATCAGCCGCACCTTGCTGTTCTTGTCCTTGGCCAGCTTGACGTACTCCTCCGGGGTCATGTTGCCCTTGTGGATCTGCTCCAGCATCTCCAGCACCTCGACATTGGCCCCGCCATGGAGGGGTCCCCACAGGGCACACACCCCGGCGGCACAGGAGGCAAAGAGGTTGGCGCCGCTGGAACCGACCACCCGCACCGTGGAGGTCGAGCAGTTCTGCTCATGGTCGGCGTGAAGAATAAATATTAAGTTCAGTGCCTTACGAATGATGCTTGGGCACAGATACTGCTGGTAGGGTTGAGAAAACATCATGTGCAGAAAGTTAGGCACATAGCGCAGGGCCGGGTCCGGGTAGATGTAAGGCAGGCCACGGGAATGGCGAAAGGCGTAGGCGGCGATGGTGCGGATCTTACTGATCAGGCGCGCCGCCGCGTGGAGAAACTGGCGTTTATCCTCCAGCTCGTGCAGTTCCGGATGAAAACATGACAGAGAGTTGATCATGGCCGAGAGGATAGCCATGGGCGGCGCGGTGCGGGGGAAGCCCTCGAACTGGTGCTTCATGCCCTCGTCGAGGTAGGCGAAGCGCGTCAGGTCGGCGGAAAACTCGTCATATTCGGCCTGGTTGGGCAGGTGGCCAAAGATCAGCAGCAGGGCCACGTCGATGAAGGTGGGGCTGTCGGCAAACTCCTCGATGGGGATACCCCGGTAGCGCAGGATGCCCTGATCGCCGTCGATAAAGGTGATGGCGCTATCGCAACTGCCGGTGTTGCCGTAGCCGGGATCGAGGGTGATGTGGCCGGTCTGGGCACGGAGATTGGAGATGTCGATGGCGCGCTCGCCCTCGCTGCCTTCCACCACCGGCAGGCGGTAGCTCTGGCCACCCAGGGTCAGGATGGCGGGTTCCAGGGTGGGGTTCGGGTTGGATGGCTGGACCATGTGCTTAGACTCCGGGGCATGAGGAGGGTGACGCTGTCCCGTCGATGAGGGCGCCAAATGAGCGCGGACGTATGGCCGGGAGCCCCAAGGGCTACTCGGGCCTCATTCGCCCCGCTCGTCAGGTGAAATGCAAAAGGTGGGCCAAGCCGGCATGGGCGCCATCATAGTCAACCCCTATCGCCAGTATCGTAACAATCAATTGGCTACCGAGCTGGCGGCTCTCTACCATGCACCCATCGATTCTGATTAACCCCTCACCCACAGGTAGCCACCATGCACTCCCTCATCAATACCGAAGTCCAGCCCTTCAACGCCACCGCCTTCCATCAGGGTAAGTTCGTCGCCGTGAGCGATGCCGATCTGCGGGGTAAGTGGTCCGTGGTCTTCTTCTACCCGGCCGACTTCACCTTCGTCTGCCCCACCGAACTGGGCGACCTGGCCGACCACTACGCGACCTTCCAGCAGTTGGGGGTGGAGATTTACTCCGTCTCCACCGACACCCATTTCACCCACAAGGCCTGGCACGACAGCTCCGAGACCATCGGCAAGATCAATTACCCCATGATTGGCGACCCCACCGGGGTCATCACCCGCAACTTCGGGGTCATGATCGAGGCGGCGGGCCTGGCGGAGCGGGGGACCTTCGTCATCGATCCCGAGGGCAAGATCCAGATCATCGAGATCAACGCCGGCGGTATCGGGCGTGACGCGGCCGAGTTGCTGCGCAAGATCAAGGCCGCCCAGTATGTCGCGGCGCATCCGGGTGAAGTCTGCCCCGCCAAGTGGAAGGAAGGGGATGCCACCCTGGCGCCGTCTCTTGACCTGGTGGGTAAGATTTAAGATTGGAAGTAAGAGCCCCCGCCGCCAGGGCTACCCAGGGTTGCCCTGGCGGCGGGGTGTACTCAACCCGAAAGCCGAGTACCAATCGCAGGAGTCTTTTTGGCCCCGATCATTGCAACCAGGGCCCTCAAGCTTAGCGCCAGACAGGATCCTGGGGGGGGGTTAGCAGCGGAAGCTGTGATTGACTTCGACCCTGGACAGGGGCTCGCCATCGGGATCGAGGATGTGGACGGCACAACCAATACAGGGATCGAAACTGTGGATCGTCCTGAGGACCTCAAGGGGCCTGTTGAGATCGGCTAGCACCTGCCCCATGAGCGCCTCTTCATAAGGGCCAGGGGTTCCGCCAACATCACGCGGACCGGCATTCCATTGGCTGGCAACCACGCACTCATATTTTTCGATCATGCTAGTGGCCGGGTCAATCTTGATCCAGTGTCCGAGTGCACCGCGGGGCGCCTCGGTAAACCCGAACCCAACCGGGTTAGTCGGCCAAGCCGCGGGGTTTTCAAGCCGATTGAAGGTTTCGGGATTCCAATAGCGGCCTGACCTATTGTTGTAGTAGAGCTGATACCACCCCGCATAGGCCTGGGTCCCGGCGGTCGGATCCGCGGGTCTGCCCGCCATCTGGTCGGCGATAATCTTGGTCTCCAGCATACGGCTGAAGATTCTACCCAGGGTCGAATTCAGTTGGTTAAAGGCCAGCCCCAGTCCGCCCTTGGCTGCGGGATTCGTCCAGAATCTCTGCACATAACTGCGGACCAATTTGTCAGTTGGCTGTGCCTTGGTGGTACCGCCACGGGCATGCATGATCAGGACATGGGCCAAGGGGCCCACTTCCATGGGTTCATCCTGGTAGCGGGGCGACTTGATCCAGGAATATTTCTGGGTTTCATCCAACATGTACTTGGATGTCCCATCGGGGTTGAGTCCCTGATCGGGCTTGGGACCTGTGTAATTGAGACTCGTGACGCTGACCGCTGGATGCTCGCCTACATTCGAACCCCTATACCAGGCATGAGCGACATTCTCGGTCACCTGGTCCTGGTGGAAGGGTACCAGCGTATTGATGGCGTTCGCCCAGATGACTCCCTGAGGGAAGACATAGCTATTGGGATAATCAATTGCGCCATCCGCGAACTCCTTTTTTACCCGTGTGGGGTCGGGAAACTCACCGAAGGACAGAAAGTTGCCGACCGTTGCGCCAAAATTGGCCCATTCCGGGTACTTTTTAGCCAGCAAGATGACATCCGGGAGATAGACCTGATCAACGAAGGCCTTCATCTTGGTGACCACAGTTTTGACGGTCGCAAATCCCGCGGTATTAAGGGAGGTGCCACCAGCATCTTCGTTGATGGCCTCTTGATTGTCGCTCAGGGTACAGGCCATGCCGCCCACCACCAGGTTAGGGTGAGGGTCCTTGCCACCAAATATCGCATGGAGTTTGACGACTTCACGGGCCCAGCCCAGCGCTTCCAGATAGTGGGACACCAGGAGCAGATTCTCTTCGGGGCGTAATTTATAGGCGGGGTGCCCCCAATAGCCATTCGCGAACAGACCAAGCTGCCCCCTATTTACCAACCCATTGAGTTTATCAATTATACCTTGAAAATAAGCGGCATCTGGTAGCTTGTTGTTATTGGGTTTATAGCTAGGATAATTAAGTTTGGCAAAAGCCCCGGTTTTGACGGGGTCACCCTTGAGCGCGCTCACTACATCCACCCAGTCGAGGGCATGAAGATGATAAAAGTGCATGACATGATCATGCACATACTGGGCGCCAATCATCATATTGCGGATGTAGTCGGCATTTTTCGACACCTTGATGCCAATGGCATTTTCCACGGCGCGCACCGAAGTCAAACCATGCACCACGGTACATACGCCGCAGATGCGTTGGGTAAAGGCCCAGGCATCCCGAGGGTCACGGCCCTTAAGGATTGTTTCGACCCCCCTGACCATGGTACTGGAGCTAAGCCCGGGATTAGTGATAGTACCGCCGCCCTTCCCATCGGGAACGGCATGGGCCTGAATTCGCAAGTGACCCTCGATGCGGGTCACGGGATCAATCACGATGGTTTTTGTGGTAGCCATGGGCATTCTCCAAACTTTCAATCTAGGCGATGTCGGTGGCGAAGTCAGGGCCTGACGGCGAGGGCCAACCCTCTGGGATCAGCGAGTTCGGCGTCAGTCAGCGTTCGCGGTTGGCGGCCAATCTGGCCATCAATCATCATCGTCATCGTGACAGTTGCTACAAGGCTGGCTACCGCCATGGCCATCGTAGGGTTCATCGTCATCGTCATCATCGTGACAGTTGCTACAAGGCTGGCTACCACCATGGCCATCGTAGGCTTCATCGGCAATCGGGACATAGAAGCCCTTTTGATTATTCAGGTTCAAGCGATCCCAGAAATCGGGCTCCGAGCAACCGATACACCCATGACCCGCCATGATGGGATTGCTGGTGCCCTGGTTCCAGCGAATAGTCGAACAGGCATTGTAAGTGACTGGGCCCTTACAGCCGATCCAGTATAGGCAGCCGCCCTTACGTGACGCATTGTCATCGAAAGCCTGTACATAAGGTCCATCCTCGAAGCATTCCTCGCGGTAGCAGTCTTCATGGACGGTTTCGCCATAGAAGACCTTGGGCCGACGCAGCTTGTCGAGCTCGGGCATACCGCTCGCCAGATAATAGAGAATGGTGCCCGTAATCACCTCGGGAATCGGGGGACACCCAGAGATGTTGATCAGGGGTTTGGAGATCTTAAGTTGTGTCATGAGGGTACCAATCGATACCGCGCCGGTCGGATTGGGATCGGCCTTAGGCAAGCCGCCAAAACTCGCGCAGGTTCCCACCGCGATGATCAAACCGGCCTTTTTGGCGGCATCCCGGAAACGGGCAACACCGCTCCTTTCGCCACTAACGAAATAGCCGCTGTCCCATCGGGAGGGAATAGAGCCATCCACGATCAGCACATAGCCCGTCCTGCTGGTGAGGGTCTTGAGCAGCCCCTCCGCCTGAGCGCCCGCCGCCGCCATCAGGGTTTCCTGGTAATCCAGCGAAATCAGATTGAGAATCAGATTATTGATGGTGGTGCCGCCCTGGAAGGCAAAGGAGTTAACCAGGGACTCCAGGCAACCCGTGCATTCCTGAAAGGACATGTAAACAACCGATGGCTTGGCCGGCGATAGCGCTGCCTGGGCCAACCTCGGTACCATGGCTTGGGGCAAAGCCATCAGCGAGGCCAGCCCCGCACAATAGGACATGAATCGTCGGCGACTGATCCCAAGCCCTTGCAGCGCGGTCACGGTGGCATCGTCCAGCACCATATCCGTGGTCAAGCGTGACCCGTCCTTGGACTGGTTAAATTCACTACCCAAATCCGCACCCATGATGGTTTTCCCTCATCGTTCAGTCAGAAAATGTGTGGCGGATGCCCGCCTGGATACTTTATGATTTAGGATGACCTAGCTCAGGAGTAGGCTTCTTTTAGTGCTAGATTGCCACCGCTTGTTCAAGCCGTTTCAAGCCGGCATGCATATCCGAGACATGAGATGCCAATATTCCCGGAATCCTCGATACTTCAATCAGCTCGGTAACGATTCCACCCTGTTCGTTATGGTGGGTCAGCCACCAAACCCCGGCGTATTGGGTTTCCCTGATCTCGACATTTACCTCTGCCTCGATCAAGGCGGTTACTTCTCCAGTGGAGAGAATATCCTTGATATGCTTGTAGGTAGCCGCATTCATCCTTGGCAATAGCCGCATATCGACGACACCCGATTCTCCCGACTCAAGGAAACGTACAAGCAATTCCTTTAGTTGGTTCAGAATCTTACTGACCATGGCTTGATTGATAGCCTGACCCTGGTTACGCCCAAGACGCACTGGGATTTCGCCCGTCTGATTCATAAGATCTCCACCTGATAACCACGCATGAATCACCTGTAAAGCCAGACAACGGTGTCCGGTTCACCCCACCCGGCAGCCCCAAAAATATCTCGCCCGAGGGCTTTGGTGGTGCCGAGACGACGCCTAAACGATATGAGGCGATTTTTCCACCCACCCACGGGGCGGCTGCAGCCGCCCCCTGAACGCCCCATTATTTTCACCGGGGCAAAAAAGGACTTGACAAGGCGGTCGCGACGGGCTCGCATTTTATGTTGCAAAACAGCAATATACGGTAGCCCACCCTGTTCGTCGTCTAAGAACCTATGCATCGCCTCACTGACCATACCGTCCTGGCCGACCTCCCGTCACGCGGGCCCTGGCGCGGGTGCGCCATGCGGCGGCCGCGGCCCGCTCGGCCTGGTCCGATGCCACGGCACCGACGGCGGGCTTACGAGACGTGGTGCCGGCCTTGGTCAGCGGTGCTGCCGATCGGCTGGCCGGCATACCGGGTCTGGGAGTGCCCGGTGCGGGCCATCGATGGTCCCAGGCCGAAAGCGCCCATTCCGGCGTTGCACGCCCAAGGGTAGCGAGGATAATCCCAAGGGCCATGCCTTGCTGAGCAGCAGTTCTCATTTTGGCAGTAGCCCGTTAAGGTGTTCAGACCGTCGCTACCGGAAGCCCCCTGATGAGTGTCCCCTTTGGCCCCTTTGTTCTGACCTTGGACGACGGCTAAGGAAAAGCGATGAACATGACCGACAACGCGGTTCACAGTGCCGGCTTCAAGCGAAGGTCGCCTTGGAAGCGGTCCGCGGACCAAGACGTTGAACGAAATCGGCCAGCGTATGGGGTCACCCGGTCCAGGACCACTGGAAAAAAGCGCTGCTGGAGAAGGCCAGCGACCTGCTCGACGCCACCCCCGCCAGCGCATTGGAGCCGATGTACGCCTAATTTCTTCAATGCCTTGGCGCAGGCTGGTGTGGTCGATGCCCACCGCGCGGTCGGCCACGCGCGGCTGCTTGCCTTGGATGGGACCGCGTATTTTTCCTCGCCGACGATCCACTGCGAACACGGTTCGACGCACCGCCACGCCAACGGCCAGGTGACCTATGTCCACGCGGCGCTCGACGGACCGGTGTGGTCGTGGCGTTCTAGTGCAGGCGGATGTTCATGTCGATTCGCTCCGGAGTTCGTCCATCAGGCCGCGCATGACGTCACGGCTGACAAACAATGCACAACGTTTCGGGTCTATGCAATCGTCCAGTACTCAACAGCTAAAGACAAAAACCCAGGGATATATTCACCTATGGAAATTTGATCTTTATGGAGCTGCGTCGAAGACAACCCCAACTCGCAAACCTCTTCCACCCGTCTCGCTCCCCAGGCCCTCGCCCAATTCCAGATAGGCGCCATGCTGCTCGGCGATGCGCGCAACGATGGAGAGGCCGAGTCCGCTCCCTTCGGTTTCCTGCCCCACGAGACGGTGGAAGCGCTCCAGGGCCCGAGCCCGCTGAGCATCTGGTATGCCAGGGCCATTGTCACTGACCGTGAGACGGACCTTGCCCGCGACCGTCCCAAGCGCAATCAGGACTTGCCCACCGACCGGGCTGTAGCGCAAGGCGTTGTCCACCAGATTGCGGAGCAGGATGCGCAACAGGTCGGCATTAGCCATGACCCGGGCATCCGCCCCGGCATCCAGTTCGAGTTGTATCCCCTTGGCCAAGGCGGCGCCTGCCTGGTCGGCGCAGACCTCGGCGGCCAATTCATCCAGGCGGACCAGGCTCTTGGTGATGCCCAGGTTGGGATCAAGGCGAGCCAAGGTGAGGAGTTGTTCAACCAGATGGCTGGCGCGTTTGGTCCCCGCAGCGATTTGGGCCAGGGCGTGATCGCGTTCGGCAGTGTCACGGGCCCGCGCGGCCACGCTGGCCTGCACCCCGAGGGCGGCCAGGGGGGTGCGCAGTTCATGAGCGGCATCGGCGGTGAAGCGGCGTTCGCTTTCCAGAGCCTGGTCAACGCGGGCGAGCAGGCCGTTGAGGGCCCCGAGCAGGGGGCGGATCTCCGTGGGCGCCGAAGGGGGTGTCAAGGGCCCCAGGTGCTGGGGTTCGCGCCGTCGAACCTGGTCGGCGATGGCGTCGATGGGGGCCAGGGCGCGGCGGGTGGCGAACCAGATCCAGGCCGCCAGCAGGGGCAGACCGAGGAGGGCGGAGACGAGCAGGCGGCTGGCGATGTTGCCAGCCAATTCCTGGCGCACCTCGTGATTCTCGCCCACCACCGCCCGTAAATCCCGCTCCACGTCCCATTGATTGTAATAGCGCCAGCGCGCCTGATCGGCACCGATGGCCTCGGAAAAGCCATCCTCCTGGGTCAGGGGGGCCATGGGGGCATGCCGCGACCTCAATAGCAGATAGCCGTCCTCCGTCCAAAGTTGGAATACGATTTTTTTCTGGTACTTATGGACGTCGGCGGGCAGGCGGGCGATGTCGTCGTCATCGTCATACTCGCTGGCCAGGGCCAGGAGCATCTGGGCGACCTGGACCAGGTTGGCATCGAAGATCTCATCAATCTCATGGTGGGCATCATGGTAGGACAGGGCCAGGGACGCGGCCCAGCCCAGGGTGACGCCCCCGAGCAGGAGGGCCAGCAGGCGCCGACGCAGGGAGAACCAACGGGTGGTGGACACAGCCGTCTCCTGGCTCATGGCTTGGGGATCAGATACCCGATGCCGCGCAGGGTGCGGATAACCTCGACGCCGAGCTTGCGGCGCAGGTGATGCACATGAACCTCGATGGCATTGCTGCCCGGCTCGTCTTGCCAGCCGTAGACGGCACCCTCGAGTTGGGTGCGGGTCATGGCCCGGCCCGCGTTTTCCGCCAGCGCCAGCAGGAGCGCGAACTCCCGGCTGGACAACTCCACCGGGACCTCCGCCAGGCGCGCCACCCGGGCCGCCGGATCGATCTCCAGGTCACCGAGGCGCAACACGGGGTCGGCATGGCCGGCAGAGCGCCGGGCCAGAGCGCGGACGCGGGCCGCCACCTCGTCGAGATCGAAGGGTTTGACCAGATAGTCGTCGGCACCGGCATCCAGGGCCTGTACCTTGTCATGGGTGGCATCGCGCGCGGTCAGGATCAGCACCGGCAGGGCCTGGCCTCGCCCTCGCAGCCGCCGCAGGACCTCCATGCCCTCCAGGCGCGGCAGGCCCAGATCCAGCACCAGGAGATCGAACTCCTCGGTCTTGAGGGCAAGATCCGCCGCCTCGCCGTCCCGCACCCAATCCACCGCATGACCTGCCTGGCGCAGGCCAATGCTGAGGCCATCGCCCAGGGGAGGATCGTCTTCAACCAGGAGGATGCGCATGGGGATTCCTGGCCTAAAGGGTTAAAGGGTGAACCACCAGGCACAAGCGGCAACCCAGGCCAGCAGGAGGGGTACCGAGAGCGGATGGGCATTGGCAATGGCCTCGTCGGGACGGCCGAGCTTATAGCCGCTAAACATAGCCAAAGTAAGATTTTCACCATGAGTCAGGCTACTCACCGCGACGCCAGCGACATGGAACAAGGCGACCCCCAGCATGGCTGAGGCCAGAAATTCATGAACCTCTCCAAGCCCCTCCCAGGCTTCCCCCTGGTAGGCAATCCAGCCGGTAACCCCCGTCAGGAGCCCCAGTCCCAGTAAGGCGAGGATGGCCCAGCCAGCGGCGGCATTATGACCCGCATACTCCGGTTCCTGGCTCCGGGAGGAACGGACAAGCAAGCTGGCGACATAGCCCAATACCGCTTGCCACCCGCGCACGAAGCTTGCAAAGCGGGCATGGTAGGTGCCAATCAGACCCCAAAGCAGGCGAAATAGCAGGATACCCACCAGCCCACCCCCCAAGGCCGCATGGACCAGGCGCAACTCCTCGCTGTCGCCCGTCAGCCAGGCCAGGGCGAAGAGTATCACCAGCAGCCAATGGCCGACCCGCACCGGCCAGTCCCAGACCAGGATCGTTTGCTGGTCAATCATCTTCCTTCTCCTCCCAGCGACGGCCATCGGGCATGACGATTTCCCGCTCGCGGTAGCTGCCCGCGGCGGCGCGCGTATGGCAGGCGGCGCAGTTGGCGGGGCTCTTGACCTTGGGGTCTTGCCAGACCTTGGCCGGCACCTCGTGATGCTTGCGCTTGAACCAGGGCGTGGCGGTCAGGCGCGGCGGTTCACCTTTCGCCAGGGGAGCCCCGCTGACTTTATCGCCACCGGCGTTTTGGACCAGGAAGGTCTCGATGGCCTGGCGAGTCTTGTCGTCCAGGCCGGCATTATCGCCATAATGGTTGTCGAGCTGGGTCATGACCTGACGCCAGCCCTTGGCATCGAGCAGGGCGGGTGGAAAAGCCAGATGACAGGCGCCGCATTCCGCCTCAAAGGCGGGTGGGGCGTTGGCGGGGATCACCAGCTTGTCCGCCCGAGCGGCCAAGGGCAGTACCAACAAGGCGGCGACCAGATAAGGGGTCTTCATGTCAGCGTCCTCCGGTCAGAAAGGCCACGAAGTCGGCCTTTTCGGCGGCCGTGCAGTCCCGGCCCACCACCTCCTTACAGTTGCGACCAAACCATTTATCCGCCTTGGCCAGGTCGGTGAACCGCTCCGGATTGGCGGCGGGGGCCAGGGGCTTGATGGGTTTGTCGGTGACGACATGGCGACCCGCCTTGGCGGGGTCATCCGTGTGGCAGCTCGTACAAGCAGGCATCTTGGCGGAAACCCCGAAAGTGCGCGCATAAAAGGCGGCTCCCCGTTGCGCGGAGGGGGTGAAGCCCGCTTGTTGGCTCCTGGCCTCGGCACTGTAGCCCTTCAGCAGGTCGGCGGGGGTGGCTGCCTGGACACTCGCCATCAAGGGGGCCACTAACAGGACCAGGATCGGGAAAGGGGCGGTTCTCATCTTGGGAATCTCCGTGGCGTGAATCAGTAGCGCCAAGTCTGACAGGTGAACCTTAAGGCGGGCTTATCGTGATACCCGACACACCATTGGTTCTAGGTTCTCGGTTCTCGGGCCGGGTGGCGGCGGGCGGGGGACGCCGTGAATACGTCCCTGTAGGCTTGGCGACCGCATCCCTGCGGTCGACACCCCCGCCCGCCGCCACCCGGCCCGCCTGCTAGGCCGAAGCGTCTTCGGCGCTGGGTAGCGTCATGCGCAGGACAGAAATTTGGCCCGGGGTTCTCCCCGGTGTTATTATTTTTCCATAGGTAACACGAGCGCGGCGCCCCCCAGGATCCCGGCGACCGCTCTGATTCCTTTGGAGAGGAACCATGCACATCCCGGAAGGCATGCTCTCAATCCCCGTCACCGGCCTGGCGGGCCTGGTGGCGATCACGACGGTCGCCTACGCCGTCTCCTGGGTCCGCCGGTACCTGGACGACCGCAAGGTGGTCCTGATGGCGGTCTTGGGCGCGCTTATTTTTGCCCTGCAAATGCTCAACTTCCCTATCCAGGCTGGTACCTCCGGTCACTTCGCCGGGGGCGCCCTCGCCGGCATCCTGCTCGGACCCTGGCCCGCCGTGCTGGTCATGACCGCGGTCCTCGGCGTCCAGGCCTTCCTGTTCGGGGACGGCGGCGTCATGGCCTTGGGGGCCAACATCCTCAACCTGGGCATCCTGGCCCCCCTCGTCGGTTACCTCCTCTATCAGGCCGCCACCCGCTGGCGGGACACGCGAGGCGGACGTATGGGCGGCGCCTTCCTGGGTGCCTGGCTCTCCTCCCTGCTGGCGGCCCTCGCCGTCGCGGCGGAGCTCGGCATCTCCGGCACCGCGCACCTGGGGATAGCCACGCTCGCCATGGGCAGTACCCACGCCCTGATTGGCATCGGCGAGGGCCTGATCACCGCCGCCCTGATCGCCTACCTCTGCGCGGTTCGCCCCGATCTCCTGACAGGCCAGGCCCAGGGCACCGGGGCCCGCCCGCTCCGGGGGGTGGCCGTGACCCTGGCGGCGATCGCCCTGCTGGCCACCGGCCTGTCTTTTATGGCCTCATCCGCCCCGGACGGCCTGGAATGGGTCTATTTCGAGCAGGGCATCGGCGATGTCCAAGCGGTGGCACAGGCCCCCAAACTCCTGGGCGACGGCGGCCCCCTGGCCGACTACCAGGTGGCGGGGCTGGCTAACGAGGCCCTCGGCCGCGCGCTCGCCGGCCTGGTTGGACTAACCATCGTGGGCGCCCTCCTCGTTGCCGTCGTCATCCGCCGGCGCCGGCAGGCCCTGGCAGGCTAGCGGTATACCGGGCTTTCGGTTTCCCGGGCCGGGTTGCGGCGGGTGGCGGGGCATATCTATTGCAAATCGAGGTTCCAGCCTGACTGGATGGCAGACTGGACCACTACCTGGAATGAAAACGACGGAGTGGAAAATGGAAGACCTGGTGCGTTTCAGCATCACCATGGAAGCGGACCTGCTCGCACGCTTCGACGACCTGGTCGCCCGGCGCGGCACCAAGACCAACCGTTCCGAGGCCGTCCGCGACCTGGTCCGGGAGGCCCTGGTCGAACAGGCGGTCGCGGACCCGGATGCCGAGATCGCGGGCACCATCACCATGGTGTTCGACCATCACGAATCCGATCTCTCGGACAAACTGAACGATATCCAGCACCAATACATCCACGAGATTGTGTCCACGGTGCATGTCCACCTGGACGCCCGCTACTGTCTCGAGGTCATCGTGCTGCGCGGCGCCAACGCCAGGATCCGGGCCATTGCCCACACCCTGCTCGGCACCAAGGGGGTGAAACATGGCAAGCTGGTGACCACCACCACCGGAGATGGCGAGACGGCGGCCGACGGCCAGGCTCGCGACCAGGGGCACTCACACAGCCATGCCCATTCCTACAGCCATACCTCCAGCTTCGCGCATTCGCACAGCCACTCCCATAGCCACGGCCAGGGCCATGTCTAGGCTGCCCGGCACCCAGCCGCCAAGGCAGGCCATGGCGCCCGGCATCGACAGCCGGGCCAAGATCCTCGCCGCCCTGGTGCTCATTGCCGCCATCGTCCTCACCGCCCCCATGGACCTGGCCGAGTTCCTGGTCGTGATCCTCTTTGTCGGCGCCGTGGTCGCCCTGCTCGACGGATCCGTCATCGCCGCCTTACGGCGGGGGCTCCTGGTCCTGCCCTTCGCCGGCGCCATCGCCCTCTTCGCGCCCCTGGCCAGCCTCGAGGCCGGCTCCTGGGCGGGTGTGGCGGCGGCCTATGCCCGGGGTTGGCCGCTCATCCTCGCCCTGCTCGCCAAGGCCTACCTCTCGGTCCTTATCGCCGGCGCCCTCGCCGCCACCACCCCCGTGCCCGAGCTCCTGCGCGGTATGCAGGCCCTCGGGGTACCGGATATCTTCCTGACCCTCTTCACCTTCCTGCTGCGCTATCGGGATCTGTTCCGGGCGCAGGTGGCCGCCCTGCATGACGCCATCGCCAGCCGGGCCCCGCGCCTGCGTGGCTGGCGACGGCTGATGCTTTATGGTTCCCTCGGCGGCAACCTCCTGGTACGCGCTTACGAGCGGGGCGAGCAGGTTTACGACGCCATGCTCGCCCGCGGTTACGCCGGTACCCTGCCCGCCGCGACGCCCTTGTGCTGGCGAGCCGCCGATAGCGGCTTCCTCGCCATCGGGCTGGTGTTCGCCGGCGCCCTGGTCCTCTACCACTAAGGGGCTGGCCACCTACCCCGCGACTGGACCCTGACCGTGCCCCCCGTCCCCCCCGCCATCGAGGTCCGCGACCTCGTCCACCGCTACCCCGACGGCACCCAGGCCCTGAACGGCATCAGTCTGCGGGTGGCCCAAGGCGAGCGCGTAGCCCTGCTGGGCCCCAACGGCGCCGGCAAGTCCACCCTGATCGGCCACCTCAATGGCATCACCCAGGCCCAGGAGGGTGAGATCGCCATCGCGGGCACCCTCATCTCGAAGGCGACGGTGGCCAGGGTGCGGGAAAGGGTCGGCGTGGTCTTTCAGGACCCCGACAACATGCTCTTCATGACTCGTCTGGCGGATGACATCGCCTTCGGCCCGCGCAACATGGGATTGCCCGAGGCCGAGGTGGCCCGGCGGGTCACCCGCGCCCTCGCCGAGGTCGGACTGACGGACCTGGCTGCCAAGCCCGGGCTGCACCTGTCTTTTGGCCAAAAGAAGCGGGCGGCCCTCGCCGCCATCCTCGCCATGGCGCCGGCGGTACTGATCCTGGATGAGCCGACCTCGAACCTCGACCCCCGCTCCCGGCGGGCCATGATCAAACTGCTCTCGGGGCTCGCCGTGACCCTCATCATCGCCACCCACGACATGGACCTCGCCTGGACCCTCTGCGAACGCGCGGTCGTGCTCGATAAGGGGGACCTCGTCGCCGATGGCCCCGCGCGGACCCTCATGGTTGACGAGGCCCTGATGCGCCGGCACGGCCTGGAGGTGCCCCACCTCGCCCCGCACCCAGTCGCCGCCCCAGGGCTCCCCCAAGGGCAGGGGCTTGGCTAAAGGAGGGGATGGGCGTCTGGGGACCCCGCCGCGCCAGTACCGCCGATGTAGCCTTACAGGAACTGGTTCACGCAGGCGGCGGAGGAGGTGGGTTTTTTCGGGTTTTGACGGTCTTGGTCAGGACTACCCCTGGCCTCATCCGTTGGCGGATCTTCCAGTTCCGATGAGAGGTGGCGGGCGTTCCGGGAGGCGGCGGAACTACCAAAACGGCTGCGGTAGCTGCTCGGGGGGGCTGGTTCCGCCCGCTCGATTCCGGCCGCCTGCTCCGGCGCCTGGATAGCGGCGGCCTCGGTGGGCGCGACGGCCATGGCGGTCAGGGCAAACAGGGCCAGCAGCATGGCAAGGGTCATCTTCATGGGGCATCCTCTCGACAAGGGTTGATGTAACCTAGCCTGACAGGAACACCTTAAGACTGGCTTAAAGGAAAGCGACCTGATGCCTGGATTTCTTAGTGGCCAACACCGGCACCAGCGGGTTGGACCGGCGCTACTGGCCGCGCTCCTCCTGATGCCGCTTGCCCTCTTGACGACCACCCAGACACTGGCCCTCCCCGAGCCCCCCGCACCTGACCAGACCGCGACCGCCGCGTCGGCCGATCCCGCCGCCCAGGCACAGCAGGGGTTCGGCACGGACCCCACGCATGACCGCCCCTTTGACCAGGAAGCCGAACCGCTACCCCTAGCACCACCGACCGAGGGCGATCCGACCGCGGAGACCCCGAGCTACCCCTCACTGGCGTTGAACGGCTTGATCGAGGGCGGCTGGGTCCGTCTCGATCCCTTCGCGGGCCCGCCCCAGAGCGAATGGATCCTCTACACCTTCGAGTTAATGCTCACGCTCAAGCCGCATCCCTGGATAACCGCCCAAGTCAGCGCGGACTACGAGGCCAACGGCCGCGCGCCTCCCTACCTCGACGTGGCCCACCTCCTCATTGGCCCACCCCAAGGCGCCTGGTTCATCGATGCCGGCCAGGTGTACCTGCCCTTTGGCCGCTATGAAACCCACATGGTGTCCGATCCGCTCACCCTGGTCCTCGGCGAGACCCGCGACATCACCGCCACGCTGGGCTTCGAGGGGACAGGCATCTTCGGGGCGGCCTATGCCTTCAGCCATCAAGACCGGAGCGGTGATACCGGGAAGATGGATGCCTGGGGTGCGGAACTGGGTTACGCCAGTCGGCCAGGGGGCCACCCCCTGAGGCTGACCCTGGGTTACCTCAGCGATCTCGGCAATTCCGACACCCTGAGGTATCTCGTCGCGGCGGGCAGCCAGGTGGGTGGGCTCGCCTTCAGCGCCCTCTTCGAGGCCGGCCCCTGGACCTTCATCGGCGAACTGGTGAGCGCCACCCGCCCCTTTGGGCCCGGCGCCGGCCCGGCCCTGGTGGGTCAAAGCCCCTCGGCCTGGATGATGGAGGTCGATTACGGTTTCGGGTTCCTGGGCAAGGAGGCGCAGTTGGCCCTGGGTTACCAGGGCAGCGCCCAAGCCCTGGCCCTGAAACTGCCGGAGATCCGCGCCCTGGTGACCTTCAATCTCGGCATTTACCAATACACCACCCTGCAGCTCGAATGGGCTCAGGACCAGGACTACCACGAGGCCGTCGGCGGCACTGGCAAGGCCCGCAATAGCTTTACGGCCCAGGTCGCGGTCAAGTTTTGACAAGGCCTCCCGTTGAGACCCCGCTCCCCAAAACAACTCAGTCCTGCCATAAAAAAAATTATTGATGACAATTCGCAATTTTGTGCTTGCATAGCAGACAGAAGGGCCGTCAAGAGCCCCCAAGTACCCCGACTAAAAAATAATAATATCCCCTGACCTTGTACAGGTAAGGACCCCTGCCACTGGTAAAGTCGTATCGCCATTCCAGGGTTGACACCACCAAGAGGAGCAATCGACCGATGAATGGCAAAGAGGACTCGGACTACCCCTTGCGGGGCCTGTTGCAACGACTGAACGGCTGGAGGCTGGAGCGGCGCGCGGCACGGGCATGGGAACAGGAGAGGGCCATGTCCCGCGCCGAGGCGATCGAGGAGGTCGTCTCGGGGACAGAGCCCAAGCTGCGCGCCCTGAGCGGATATGACCGGGAACTGGGGCCAGCGGTGGAGCGCACCCTCGCCTACATCGCCGACCTGATCGACCGCTTGCCGCCCCCCGTCGAGTTGAGCCGGGCGGCCTGGCAGCGGGATCCCCATATCAATGCCTTCTTTGCCGCGGCCGCCGACTTGCCGCCCTTCCTGGGGCGCGCGCGGGTTCTCCAGGAGTTTTTCAAACGCCAGCCCGGGCTAAACCAGGCCTTTGCCATCATGACCTCGACCCGCGAGGAGAAGCAGGTTTTTGGCATCAGCCTCCAGGAAGACCGGGTGCGGCGGGATGTCGCCCAGACCAGCATCGGCTTTGTCGAACCCCTCATCCTGGGCCCAGCCGCAACGGAGGCGGAAGTGCGCGAGGAGGCCAAGCGCTGCGCCCTGCATCTCTTCATCGGCCTGGCGCGGGAACAACTGGCCAAAAGTCAGGGCCACCGCGAGAGTCTGGAGCGGGAGCGCCAAATCCAGGAGGTCCGGTTACGCAGCCTGCGCGCCCAATCCAAGGAGTTGGCGGAGAACGCCGAGCTCCAGGCCAGGATCGCGGCCGTGGAACTGGCTCTGGCGGAGAATGCGCGCGCCCTGGTAGCGCTGGGCGGTCCACGGCTCCGTCTGGAGGACATACTGGGACAGGTCCGTGACGCCTTCGCGACGCCCGAGGACCAGTTGCGGCTGGCACCGGCCGCGTTGCGCGTGGACCGGCTGGGAATCAAGCAAGAGGCCCACACGACGGTGCCAGCCAATGATCTGGCCCTGCTGGAATGCACCACGGCATCCAGCCGGCGCGTCATCACCCTGATCCGCTGCCCGCGCGCCGAGATGCCAGCCCTGGACCAGACCGTCGAATGGCTGGACCCCTACCTGGCCCTCCAATTGGGGATGCGGGGGGCTTGAGAGAGCCGGGTCCCGGATGTGTTTGGGCTTTGGAACATCTGCCTGCTCCTGATCGGCAAGGACAGCAGCTTGCCACTAGAATAGGGCCATGACCGCGACGAGGAAGAGCCCTGGGCGGTAGTGGAAAATGGCCATCGAGGGTGGCTTGCTCCCTGGACACCACCCCAATGCTAGAAAAATCAGGACTAATGGATATACACATGAAACCGAGCACCCGCCCCTCGCTTGCCCGCCTCGG
Source organism: uncultured Gammaproteobacteria bacterium (assembly GCA_963841065.1). Classification (GTDB taxonomy): domain Bacteria; phylum Pseudomonadota; class Gammaproteobacteria; order Chromatiales; family Chromatiaceae; genus M0108. The sequence goes on from CAWJBI010000043.1 coordinate 113,302, forward strand.
GCGTCCCCTAGCCATCCTGCTGTTAGCCGCGGTGACCGGTCTTGCCAGCCCCGGCCTGCTTGCCAATGATCATGGTGACAAAGACCATGATGACGAAGACCATGACAAACATCACAAGGCCTCCGCATCCGCTCAATGGGTCGAGGACCTGCGCCAGGGCCGCATCCGCCTGGAAGGCGACGACGCCGCCGTGGATATGCTGATCCTGAGCCGCAATATCCCCATCCCCTACGACTACATCGCGACCCTGATGCGCACCCCGAATGCCTTCGGCCAAGGCGCCGCCTGCATCATCTGCCATTCATCGAGCGATCCCGCCAAGAGCTATCGCGGTCTGAACCTCTCGACCTGCGAGGGTATCAAGGCCGGCTCGACCGAGCCGCCGGTGCGTCCCGTCTTCGCGCCAGGCCAACCCGCCAAGAAGAGCATTCTCGGTCGCCGCATGCGTAACAACCGCATGCCGCTCGGGGTGCATTTCAGCGCCAAGCCCAATGACCAAAATATCACTACCGTCCTCAACTGGATCAGCGCGGGGGCCAAAAAGGACGAGCATTTCAAGAAGGAGGTCCAGCCGCTGTTCAAGACCGACAACGCCTTCGCTGATGGCACCCCCTCCTGCACCACCTGCCACATGTCCAACCAGGAGCCGCCCAGTTTTCACGAACTGGACCTGACCAGCTACGAGGGCATCATGCTGGGTGCCGATTCCGTGGCCAAGGGCGTGGATAAGGCCACCCCGGTCGTCATCCCCGGCAAGCCCATGGAGAGCGGCATCTACCAACACCTGGTGGAGGACCGCATGCCCCCCGGCATTCCTCCGACTGCGGATCGCGATCACCCTAACACCCTCATCCTGCTGCGCTGGATCGAGCAGGGGGCGAATTGCGACTGACCCGGCGTCGCTGGCTGCAAGGCCTCGGCCTGGGGTTAGTCGGCGCCCCCTTCCTCGCGCGGGCCAACCGTCCCTGGGTACCGCCCTCGGGCGAGGCGCGAATCCTGCGGCGCTGGGCGACCGGGAATCAACAGCTGGCACCGGCGGCCCAGATCGGGGGTCGCATCCTCTTCGCCGGTGAAGAGACCCTGGGGCTGATAGATCCGAGCGCCGCGACGCCGCTCTGGGTCCGGCCCCACCAACTCCCGGAAGGGGCCGTCTTTCGCCCCCGGGCCGCGGCGGATATCGCCATCTGCGCGGGCCGGCGCGAGGTCGGGGCCTGGGACCTGGAGACGGGCGAGCCCATCTGGCGCCGCGCCGCCCTCCGCCAACTGGGCGTGCCCTGCCTGGATGGCGATGCCCTCTTCCTGGGCGATGGCCACGAACTGCTGGCCCTCGACCTGGCCAGCGGCGCCCCGCGCTGGCGCTTCGCCGCCATCGCCGATACCCAGATCAGCTATGCCCCAGTCGCCACGGACGACACCGTCCTGATCGGACCCGGCGATGGGCGCCTCTACGCCCTGGACCGGACGAACGGCCAGCCCCGGTGGGTCCTGAATCGCAGCGAGGATTGGCAATACCTGCGTCAACTCCAGGTCGCCGGCCATATCCTGGTCGCGGGCGGCTACACCGAGAAACTCTACGGCATCGATCTGACCAGCGGCACCCTCCTCTGGTCCTTCGGCGCCGGCAACTTCATTAATTCCCACCATGTCGCCGGCGACACGGCCTTCCTCTGGTCACCCACGGGCTGGCTTTACGCCATCGACATTCATTCCGGCGAGGTACGCTGGCGCCATCGGACCACGGGCTATGGGGGTAGCCCCCAGGACTGGGCGTCCCTGATGGCGGAATTGACCAGCCGGGACGGGCGTCTTTATGCCCTGGACCTCGCCCATGTCCTGCATGTCCTGGATCAGAGCCAGGGCGAGGAGATCGCCCGCTACCGCCTGCCCGCGCCCGCGCGGCCCTTCGTGCTGCCCCTAACGACCCAGGAGGCGGTAGTAGGCGGCCAGGACGGGGACTTGTGGCTCCTGGCCCTGGGCGGTGTCCCCCGGCAGGAGGAGCTGACGCCGGGGTCAAGGGATGGCGGGACGCCAGCCCATCCCGGCCATTCTGAACTAGACTAACAGTCAACAAGCCAAACAAGAGGAGAGCCCGGACGTGATCCTGATTAAACACAAGGTAACTGGCGCGGTACTGGCGGAACTGGGGGGCACCAGCCTGGCGGGCGAGGACCTGCGGGACATGGACCTGGCGGGGGCCGACCTGAGCGGCCAGGACCTGAGCGGCGCCAACCTGGAATATAGCGACCTCACCGGGGCCGACCTGAGCGGGGCCCAGCTCCAGGGCGCCAACCTGGTGGCCGCCCATCTGGCGGGGGCCAGCCTGCGGGGTGCCGACCTGCGTCGCGCCCGACTGGGTGCCGATAGTCCCTCGCGCTCGGCCGAGCTGAGCCGCGCGGACCTGTCCCAGGCCAGGTTGGAAGGGGCGGATCTACGCCGGGTAGTGGCACACGGCGCCAATCTCCGCGAGGCGACGCTCGATGGCGCCGACCTGCGTGGCGCCGATTTCCTGGGTGCCGACCTGACGCGGATCAAGGCCCGCAAGACCCTCTTCATCCAGGCGAACCTGCGCGAGGTCAATCTGGAGGGCGCGGATCTGCGCGACAGCCACCTCAATGATGCCAACCTGGCCAAGGCCAATCTGACGCGGGGCCGACCTCTCCAGCCGCTATGAGGACGGCTTCAGCGTCATCAACCTGGCCAATCTGGAGGGCGCGGACCTGAGCGGGGCCGATCTCCGCAATATCTCGGCCCAGGACACCAACCTGCGTAACGCCAACCTGACCGGTGTCAACTTCACCAGCGCCGTGCTGGGCGGGTCCATCCTCCACCGCGCCAACGTCACCGACGCCGACTTTTCCGCCGTGGAACTGGCCAGCGTGACCATGGAGTTCGCCAACTTCTCCAAGGCCCGCAACGCCTCCATCCCACCCTATAAGAAAAATCTGCGCTAAGGGAGTCACCCTACCCGAGAATAGGGAGGGGATAGGGGATAGGAAATCCAACGTCGCGGCGGCGGGGTGGTCGTTGCTTGCAGGGGTGAGTCAATCAGCTCCGTCCGCCAACCTCCGCTCCAGCGTCTCATAATCCCCCAGGTGCGCACGCATCAACATTTTCCACAGCTTGCCGTGGTTCGGCACGGCGAAGTGGAGCAGTTCGTGGACGATGACGTAATCGCCGAGCTTCTTGTCCATGCCGATCAATTCATCGTTGAAGCTCAAGGTGCCAGCCATGGAGCAGGAGGCCCACTTGCGGCGCATGGGGCGGACGTAGATGGCGTGCGCTTTCACGTCGAGCTTGGCGGCCCATTCAAGCACGCGGGCTTTGAACTCCTCCCTGTCGCGCCAGCGCTTCACCCCTTGTAGCTCCTTCGCAGCAACGTGAACAGCGCATCCACGGTGGCAGTCACCTTGTTCAGGTCATCCTCTTCGGAGAAAATCGCGAAGGTTACCTGCTTGCGCGCTTCCCGCATCTCCGCCTCGCCCGTCTTCCAGTTCGGGTGCTTCTCGAAGGCTTCCCGCACCTTCCCGGCCACCTTCTCGGCGTTCGGGATACCCTCGTCGGTGAACTTGGACATCATGAAATAGGTCAGGCTGTCCAGTCCTTTGGCCGCCTGCGCCTTCTTGCGTTCTTCGTTCTGCGCGATTGCAGCAAACAATTCCTCCAGCGCCTGCTCGGTGCTGTCTTGCCGGGCCTCGAAGGCCTCCTGCACGGCTTTCGCCCGGTCCGCCATGGTGAGCAGGAAGGGATCGTCGCTCCTTTCCTCGGCTTCTTTCTGGATGGCCTTGATCAGGTTGATCACTTTCGTGGCCTTGCCTTCGTCCCTGAGCTTGATGGTCTCAATCGTGCTGCGGTCGATCACCACATATTCAGCCGCACGATCGGCCAGGGATGCCCCGATGTGCTTCTGCACCAGCGCGTTGGTCTTCTTCTGGAAGTCCCGGTCCACATAGACTCGCCGCGTGTAGGCGTTGCGAACCACCTGATAGATGGCGCTCAGCGTCGCATAGTCGTCGATGAAGGGCCGCAGGAAGGCATCCGGCGAGATGATCTCGTAGAGCATCTCGATCTCCTTGTATTCCTTGAAGAACTCCTTGCGCCGCTCGGGATCGCGGAAGTGCTCGATGAGGGTGTCGACGTCCTTGTCGTTGAAGTTGCGCTCGATCAGGCCGAGATACTCCGGTGCCTTGGACTCCATCTTGTTTTTGAAGAGCACCTTCAGCAGCTTCAGGTCCTTGACGATGGCGTTGATCTCGTCGCTGTCGAAGGCGAGGGCTTTCTCCAGCTTGTCGAAAATGCCGACGAAATCGAGGACGAAGCCGTGGGGCTTCACCATCTCCTGCGCCTCGTTCTCGTAGGGTCGGTTCACCCGGGCGATGGCCTGCAGCAGGGTGTGGTCGCGCATCGGCTTGTCGAGATACATGGCGTAGAGCACGGGCGCGTCGAAGCCGGTGAGCAGTTTCTCGGTAACGATGAGAATCTTCGGCATCTGGTCGAGCTTGCCGAAGCTCTTGCGGATCTGCCGCTCCTTCTTGGGGTCGAGGTGGAATTCCTTGAGCAGGGCCGAGTCGTTGTTGCTGCCGGTGTAGACGACCTCGGAATACTCGGGCGGGAGGAACTGATCGAGGGCGTGCTTGTAGTGGGCGCAGGCTTCGCGGTCCACGCCGACGAGGAAGGCCTTGTAGCCGAGCGGCTCGACGTTCTCGCGGTAGTGGTCGGCGACGAACTTCGCCACCTTTTGGATGCGCTCCTTGCCCTTGAGGAAGTTCTTCAGGTTCACCGCCCGTTCAAGGATCTTGTTCAGTTCCTCGATGTCGGCCACGCCTTCGGCTTCGGCCAGCGACAGAAACTCCTTGTCCAGCGTCTCGTGCGGGACGAGCATTTCGTTGGGGGCGAGCTGGTAGTAGAGCGGCAGCGTGGTGCCGTCCTCGATGCTGTCGGCGATGGAATACTTGTGCAGGTAGCCCTGGTCATCCTCGCAGCCGAAGGTCTTGAAGGTGCCCTTGCCATACACCGTCTTGTCCACCGGTGTGCCGGTGAAGCCGAGGAAGGTCGCGTTCGGCAGGCCGGCCATGAGGAAGTTGCCGAGGTCGCCGCCGGTGGTGCGGTGGGCTTCGTCGATGAGGACGTAGATGTTCGAGCGCGTGTTCAGGTTCGCCGGCATGTCGCGGAACTTGTGGATCATCGTCACGATGATGCCCCGGTAGTCGTCGCGCAGCAGTTGGTTGAGCCGGGCGATGCTGCTGGCGTGCTCCAGGTTGCCCAGGCCGAGCGCGGCGAGGTTCTTGAGCATCTGGTCTTCCAGCTCGTTGCGGTCGATCATCAGCAGGACGGTGGGCTTGTCCGCCTCGGGCGCGCGGAAGAGCCGCTCGGCCGCCTTGATCATGGTGAAGGTCTTGCCGCTGCCCTGGGTGTGCCAGACCAGGCCGCGCGTGCGCCCGGGATCGAGGGCGCGGCCGACGGCCGCCTCCACCGCGCCGGTCTGGTGCTGGCGCAGGATGTACTTGTTCAGCTCCTCGTCCTTCTCGGCAAAGACGATGTAGTCCTTCAGGAAGGCGAGCACCTGCGGGATGGCGCAGAAGCTCTTCACCTTGGCCTCCAGCTTGCCGACCTCCCCGTCCTTCCAGTTGAAGATGTTCCGCCGCACCGTGTTCCAGCTCACCCCGTAGGAAAAGCCGATGGCGTCGGTGGCGGTGAACAACTGCTGCGACACGAACAGCTCGGGCGTCTCGCGGTGGTAACGGCGGATCTGGTCCACCCCCAGGGCAATCGCCTCGTCCTTGTCGGCGTTCTTGCACTCGATCACCAGCACCGGGATGCCGTTGATGAGAAAGACGATATCCGCCCGCGTGCCGTAGTGGCCGTTGTGAAAGGCCCACTCCTCGGTGACTTCGTAAACATTGCGCGCCGGATCGTCGTAATCGATCAGGATCAGGTCGCGCTCGCGCTTCTCCTCGTGGTCGAAGAACTTGCCCCGGTTGCGCAGGTGCTCGACGAATTCCCGGTTGCCGTAGATGTCGGTGTGCAGATGGCGGAACCGCCCGAGCAAGGCACCCTTGGCCTCGGCGTAGCGCGGGTTGAATTCCCGCACCTTGGCGTCGAGCAGGTCGTCGAAGAAGAGCGAGCGGTTCTTGGCGCGGTCGGCGGGCGGCACGTCCGGATCAAACCCGCGCCGCTGCTCGGCTTCCTCGCGGGACACAAAGGTCCAGCCGATGGCCTCGGCGTATTCGATGATCCGCGCCTGGACGGTTTTGTGCTCACCCGGTTTCATAGATAGGGCTTCATGAATAGGGTTTCAGATTCAGCGTGCGCTGAATTCTTTCGCGCACGACATCAGGCACGCCGGCCGTTTCTGCAAACGATGGCCATTGCGCTACCGTCGCCTGCACCTCGGCAAGGATTTTCGCGGCGCGCCCCCGCTTCATCGAAGCCGTCTTGGCGCAGGCGTTGAAGTCCTCCAGCGTGAAATGGTCGCGTTTTCCATTCATCGTCATCTGATGGCTCGCCGTCCACGCACCCGAAGGATTAAAGCTGTAGGTCATATCAAAGGCCGGCGACAGCGACCACTCCCCGGCCTTGTTCATCAGGAAGGCAATATTCTTCACGTGGTCATCCTGATTGCGGGCCACGATGTTGAATACCATGCGCCGGAACAGTTGCTCGATGGCCTGCATGGGCAACTGCAGTTGCCGCATCACCAGCAAGGCCTGCTCGTAGCTATAAGCGCCTGCCATGTTGAAATCGTAGTGCGCCAGCGCGCAGAGCGACTGCATGTGAAGTTTTTCGCCGGTAGCCAGCCGATCAAAGCGGCGCGTCATGAAATGCGACCGGCCATTCTCCTTGAACAGCCGGCATTCACTGATATCAATGCCACAGTCGAGCGCCATCAGGTAATACGCATACTCGATCAACCCGTAGCCTTTCGGGTCATCCAGTTCCTTGTCCTTGTTGCCGCTGACACCGTCAAATTTCAGCAGCCAGTATTCAAATCCCTTGCCGGCCTTGACCTGGCCGGACCGCACTTCATTGGTTTCCGGGTTCCATGCGATGACCGCCTTCGCCCGCGCGCCCCCGGCGGAGGTGCCCACGCGCAGAATGTCCCTCAGCGCCTCTTCCCTGCCTTCAGCCGCAAAAGACGCCTGCAGATCGTTCCGGTGGGTCAACACCTCCGATGCCAGCTCGACCAGCTTGCTCGACTTCGATGTGTGTGGTCTGCTTCGCCCTGGGGCCGATGGCGGGGGCAAATTCCAGCGCCCCCATGCCGCGTTCGCCGGTATAGCAAAGCCGCTCAACCGCGTTGAAGGAACCCGGTTGCCGCCCCTGCGAAGCCAGCCAGGCATCGATCAGCGCGTTGCCGAATTTGTCCGGCAGCGAGTCGGCCAGCAGGCCGGGCAGTCCGAGAAAAGTCGGGCGGGAAAGCTCGGGGAAGCGGTACACGCGCCGGGAAAGCGGCATCACCATCGGCGCGACCTGAATGCCGCTCTGCGCGAATGCCGCATCGTATTCAAAGCTGGCGACGTCCTCCCCGTCCAGCAGCGAGACCGCGCCGATGGTTTTACCCCACAGCCTGACTTCGGCCAGCGTGCTCATGGCTTCTCATCCCAGTGCCAGGGTTTGCCGGTCGCCTTTGCGGCACGTTTACCCGAAGCCCGTTGCCGGACCTTGCCCTTTTGCTTCAACAAATCCATCGGTCTGGGCCCGGACTCCGGTATCAGGCTATCCAGCCCGGATGCGGCGTCCAGCACCCGCAGCACACGAACCAGGGTGGACAACTGTGAGGTTTGCCCGGCCTCCATGCGCTCGAGGGTGCGCTTGGCGATACCCGCCTGTTCGGCCACAGCCGCCTGGGTGAGCTGCAATTCAACCCGGCGACCGGCAATCCGTGCGCCCAGTTCGGCGAGCACGGCATCATCGGTGAGCAGGCCAGTGATTTTCATAGTCGTAATTTATTGCGAGTACACCCGTTAAACAGCCATATATCGTCAGATATTGCGATATGTAGCCTAATAATCAATTTTAGTCAAGTCGCAATTAATGGCGAATTAATGACTTTTATCTTTCTTTATCGCAATATCTTGCGATATATGCTGCCTGATTTATGAGCCAACCCCGGTTGCCGTGGATGCGGTCGGAAAAATTCAGGACGTAGCCCGAGCCCATGCCGGGAAAATCCTCGATGAACCCGTTTCTCTCGCATGTTCAGAGAACTCATACGGCGTTGCCTCCCGTTGGGAATTCGAGTTCGTGAACGCGGGTCTTCGCGGTCATCAGTTCGTGAAGGAGGGTGCGGAAGAGGTCTTGGAGTGTCGTCGCTTTCGCTGCGGCGATTTGCCAGGTCTTGTCTGTCGATGCTCGAGTCGCTGAGATGTTGCCGCAATCTCTTCTTGTTCTGTCGATCGGCAGGCAGCGGAACGCTGGCAGCGTTTCAGCGGCTGATGTTGAAATTCCTGCTGAGTCCGATTCGGAGCGATCAGCCCAGCTCCGTGCTGCTGCGGTATCCGGTACGAGTTCGAGAAACTCGGTGTGATACATTCGTGATTCGGCGTGAATCCCGATCAGGTATGTCCGTCGCATGGCGGAATCAAACTCTAGACGATCCCGGGATATCCGCCTGTTCGCGGCAATTGAATGAGAACGCCGCCTCGCTGAACCAACTTGCTGATTGCAAGCCCGTGCCTCGTTCGGCTCTCGCGTGTAGACATCGAATCGTAGCCGTCGCACTGGATACGTTGCACACGTTTGGAACGCAAGCGGATACTCACCTTCGTGAACGTAGTCGTTGCGTCGGCTGAACGACGTATTCCGACGCTCGAGCTTCGCAGACTTGCCCAACTCCACCACCTCCCAGCTTTCGGGGACGGGGCCGATTTCGGTTTGTTTTTGGGGTTCGTTGCGGAGGCCTTCGGTGAAGAGCTTGTGCATGAGGGCCTTTTTCAGCTCGGTGGTGGTCTGAATGATCCGCTCCTGCGCTTCGATCGCCCGCTGCACCGTCGAAAGGATGTGCGCGATCTTCTTCTGCTCGGGGAGTGGGGGAAGCGGGAGTTCAATCGCTCTGATCTGCCCCGCCGAGATGTGCTTTACCGTCGTGAAGGGTGTGAAGTCCTCAATTTGCTTCAGAGGCCTACCAATAGAGTAGTAAAGGAAGTCAGCGATCATGGGCCCACCATTAGGCACCAAGCGGCAGACTCGTTGATTCAGCAGCCCCTTACCTGAACGCCACTTCCTCACGCGAAATTCACCGTCCATCCCAATCAGGAGGTCGTCGTCTGCTACTACATACTTTTCGTCGAAGGAGCCAGAGTAGAACGTGTCGCTTCGACCAGAGTGAACATCGCGGATTCGGATGAGAGGAAGACCTAAGTTCTTGTCGTTGAAAAACTCCGACTTGAAAGCGTAGCCATTTTCGACCTCGCAAACCTCGCCGGTCTTGGCGATTTCCCAATCGGATGGGACTTCTGGTGTTGGCGCTGAGACA
>CAWJBI010000044.1:0-192726 GCA_963841065.1 uncultured Gammaproteobacteria bacterium
TCAATCTTGAGTTGTGCGGAGAAAGCTTCGGGCGGTGACGGTGTTCGGGGTGGCATCACAAAGTTCAGCAATTTGATAATGCGGTAGGCCAGAACGTTTATGCTAGAGGATTGCCATGCGTTTGCGCACGATCGGATCGGGATGATCACGCACGCACGTGCCAAATCTGACGCTGCTCGTCGGTTGAAAATTGGCAACGATGCAGGGTGGAGAGCTCCGTACTTTCTCGTAGTTCATATCTGCATATCGGTTCATTCAGTTATGACGCATAAATCAAAAAATATCGCAAGTAATTAATTTAGCGAGTATAGTTTCAATATGAAGTATAAACGCATCGTATTGCCCGGTGGTGCCGGCCTGGTGGGACAGAATCTCGTGGCCCGTCTCAAGGCCAAGGGCTACACTGATATCGTCGTACTAGACAAGCATCGCGCCAATCTCGCAGTGCTTAAGCAGGTGCAACCGGATATCGTGGCCGAATATGCCGACTTGGCCGAACCGGGCGACTGGCAGCGGCATTTTGAAGGGGCGGATGCCGTGGTGATGTTGCAGGCGCAAATCGGCGGTCTGGTGTACGAGGAGTTTGTGCGCAACAACATCGACTCGACCCGCCTGGTGCTGGATGCGATAAAGCAGCATCAGGTTCCGTATCTGGTGCACATCAGTTCCTCGGTACTGGAGTCGGCGGCTGACGACTTCTATACCAACACCAAGCGCCAGCAGGAAGAAATGGTTCTGGCCAGTGGCATTCCAAACGTGGTGCTGCGCCCAACCCTGATGTTCGGCTGGTTCGACCGCAAGCACTTGGGCTGGCTATCTCGCTTCATGAAAAAAGTGCCAATTTTTCCGGTGCCAGGCCATGGACGTTACATGCGCCAGCCTTTGTATGTGGGGGATTTCTGCGACATCATTATTAGTTGCATCGAGAGCCGGAAGCAGGATGGAGTGTACAACATTTCCGGGCACGAGCAGATTGATTACATCGACATGATCCGCGAGATCAAGCGCGTGACACGGGCGCGCACGGCGATTGTGAAGATTCCTTACGGGCTGTTTTATGTGCTTTTGTGGGTTTGGGCGCTGTTTGACCGCAACCCGCCGTTCACAACTCAGCAGCTGGCTGCTCTGGTGGGCAAGGATGAGTTCGAGGTGATCGATTGGCCGGGCATTTTCGGAGTGCGTTACACGCCATTTGCCACGGCTATTGACGAAACTTTCAACCATCCTGTGTACGGCACAGTGGTCCTGGAGTTTTAAGCATGGGTCAGCGTATTGCCGTTTTGGGTGCGGGGCCGATGGGATTGGCCGTCGCTTATCAACTGGCACGAGATGGGCATCAACCGGTAGTGTTTGAGGCTGACGACCGAGTGGGTGGCATGACCGCTGCGTTCGATTTCTCGGGCTTGAGCATCGAGCGTTACTACCACTTTCATTGCATCTCCGACCATGCCTTTCTGACGGTACTGGACGAGTTAGGCCTAGCCGATAAAATGCATTGGGTCGAAACCAAAATGGGTTATTGGTACCAGAATCAGCTTCAACCTTGGGGTAACCCGTTAGCACTCCTGAAGTTTCGCGGATTGAGCCTGGTAGCCAAGTTCCGTTATGGCCTGCATGCTTTTCTCTGCACCAAGCGCAATGATTGGAAACCCTTGGATCATGTTGAAGCCACAGGTTGGATTCGCCGCTGGGTAGGTGCAGAAGCCTGGGAAGTGCTCTGGCGTCGTTTATTTGATTACAAATTCTATGACCACACCAGTAACCTTTCTGCAGCTTGGATCTGGAGTCGTATCCGGCGCATCGGTCGATCACGTTACAGCTTGTTCCGGGAAAAACTCGGGGCTCTGGAAGGTGGCTCGGAAACGCTGCTGCAGGCTTTGAAGGAGTTCATCGAGAATCATGGCGGCGAAATCCGCCTGTCCACACCCGTTTCCCGTGTTGTATTGGGAGACGGGAGGGTGAAGGGTGTTGAGGCAAGTGGTGAGTTCCTGGCCTTTGACAAGGTGGTCAGCACCGTGCCGCTCCCTTATGTGCCGCGCCTAATGGCTGATCTGCCTGCATCGCTTCTGGACGCCTATCGCTCGGTAAAAAACATCGCGGTGGTCTGTGTCATTGCCAAGCTGAAAAAGCCGGTAACCGAAAATTTCTGGCTGAACACCAATGACCCCGAGATGGACATCCCCGGCCTAGTGGAATATACCAATCTGCGGCCCCTGGATCAGCATATTGTGTATGTGCCTTTCTACATGCCTGCCGAGCACCCCAAGTACCAGGAGCCGGATAGCGTTTTCCTGGAAAAAGTGCGTCGCTACCTGGGCAAGATCAACCCGGAACTGGGTGATGCGGATTTTATCGAACTGCGCGCCAGCCGTTACCCCTTTGCGCAGCCCATATGCGAACCGGGCTTTCTGGATCGTCTGCCGCCGGTCCAGTTGCCGGTCAAGGGCTTGTGGGTGGCCGACACTTCGTATTACTACCCGGAAGACCGGGGAATATCGGAAAGCATAGCGTTCGGCAGAAACATGGCTCGATTGGCGACGGCGTGATGCGCGTTTTTTTTTCGCGCCAGTTTGTGCTGTTTTTGATTACCGGCGGGATTGCTGCGGCCGTTAATTTCGGCAGCCGTATCGTCTATAACCTCTGGCTGGATTACTCCACATCCATATTGATTGCGTACCTGACCGGCATGATCACAGCATTCGTGCTGGCACGGATGTTCGTTTTTACCGAGACCAGCCATGGCATAAGGCGATCGGCGGTTTATTTCAGCTTCGTCAACGTGGTTGCTGTTGCGCAAACCTGGGCAATCAGCATGGTATTGGCTAATTACGCGCTGCCCGCCATGGGGGTTAGCCGTTTCGTTCCGGAAATCGCGCACGCTGTCGGGGTAGCATTCCCGGTGTTTACCAGTTACCTCGGCCACAAACACTGGTCGTTCCGCTGATGCTTGATATCCGGAATCGCCATGCGGCAGCTGCCTTCTGGCTTGTTAGCTTGACATACGTCGGACTGCTCTTCTGGCTGGACCAGGGCAAGGGTAGATTCTCGCAATTAAACGAGTTGTGTCGCCTCCCCTTGGGAGGATTTGTGTGAGGATGGGACATCATCGACCTGGGGTCTCGTGCCCGCGGGGTCAGCCGGGAAGGAGCCCTAAGGGCGACTGGACGGCTGACCCCGGCGGGCACGGCGCATGCGCCCCGAGGCATGACAAGGCGATCGACATGAAGACCTATTCGAGGGAGCTCAAAGACAGCCTCTATAGTGGATCCCGAAAACAGGACCACAATTTAAGTTAGACGCCGCCGCACGATCAGGTGAATCGAGATGACCGAGAGGACACGCAAGACCTTTTCACCGGCGTTCAAGGCGAAGATGAGTTTGGAAGCGATCCACGGGGTGAAGACCGCCAACGAGATTGCTCAGGACTACGGCGTCCATCCTGTCCAGGTTGGGCAGTGGCAGCAGGCGATCACCGCGCAGGCCGGGACGCTGTTCGAGACGAAGCGTGGGCGCAAGAAGGCCGAGGACATCCCGGATGCGGATCGGCTCTACAGCGAAATCGGGCGGTTGAAGGTGGAACTGGACTGGCTGAAAAAAAGTCCGGGTTGACCCCCTGAGCGCACTTCGGGACGGGATCGATGCGGCGGGAGGTGCTGAAACGGCCGGACTGTCGGTGCGGCGCCAAGGCGCCCTGGCCAGTGTCACCCGCTCGCGAGTGTCTGTGCGCTCGCCAGGTGCGGTCCGCGATGAACGAGACCTGCAGTTGCTGCGTTTGATCGATGCCGAGTACACCCGTCGGCCCTGCTACGGGAGCCGGCGCATGGTGGTCTCGCTGCGGGCGCTGGGCTTTGCGGTCAACCGCAAGCGGGTGCAACGGCTGATGCGCGCGCTCGGCCTGGCCGGCATGATGCCGAGGCAGCACACCAGCACGCCCCATCCCGAGCACTCGGTTTATCCGCATCTGCTGCGTGGCGTGGCCATCACGCGCCCGAACCAGGTCTGGAGTACGGACATCACCTACGTCCGTCTAGCCCATGGCTTTGCCTATCGGGTGGCGATCATCATCGACGGGTACTCGCGCTGGGTGTTGGCCTGGCGGCTGTCGAACACCCCCTCGGCGCGGGCTTCTGCATCGACTGCTGGGAGGAGGCGCTACGGGTGCAGGGTCGGGCGGAGATCTTCAACTCCGATCAGGGCGTGCCATCCACCAGCCTGGCGTTCACGCGGGTTCTGCGTGAGGCCGTCATCGCCATCAGCAAGGAAGGACGGGGACGGGCGCTGGATAACGTGTTCGTCGAGCGGCTGTGGCGGACGGTCAAGTATGAGGATATTGATCCCAAGGGCTACGCGAGCATGGCGGAACTGCACATGGGGCTGACCGACTATTTCGACGTTCTACCACGAGGAGCGACCACACCCAGCGCTGAACAACCGCACACCGAAAGAGATTCACCGAGGCGGACAAGGGGGTGGAGCGGTCATCGCGGACCGTTTCAAGGACGTGAGGGAGATCACTGAGGTCGTGGTCGTGGCAGCAGGAGAAACCTCGGTTGGACACGACCGGGGCAGCGCCAATCCGCTACCATCAAGGCGAGCGGGCTAACTTTTATTTCGCCTGAAATTGTCCTTGAAATGGGGTCCACCTCACCTGGGCAAGCTGGAGGAACCCGTGGGGGTCACGGTCGCGACCGCGGCGATACGGAACTACAGTGGCCCCTATTCCCGATCCAGACCCAGGGCCAGGTCGGCGGCGATATCGGCCAGGTCCTCCAGCCCAACGGCGACGCGGATGAGACCCTCGCGGATACCGGCGCTGGCACGTTCCTCGGCGCTCAGGCGGCCGTGGGTGGTGGTGGCGGGGTGGGTGATGGTGGACTTGGTGTCACCCAGGTTGGCGGTGATGGACAGGAAGCGGGTGGCGTCGATGACCCGCCAGGCGGCATCCCGGCCGCCGCGCACCTCGAAGGCGACAATACCGCCACCGGTGCGCTGCTGGCGGCCGACCAGGTGATGTTGGGGGTGGGAGGCCAGACCGGGGTAATGAACGCGCTCGACGGCGGGGTGCGCGACCAGCCACTCGGCCAGGGCCTGAGCGGCGCGGGCATGGGCCAGCATCCGCAGTTCCAAGGTCTCCAGGCCCTTGAGGAAGACCCAGGCGTTGAAGGGGCTCATGCTGGGTCCGGCGGTGCGGATGACGCCGAGGACCTCCTCGCCCACCCGTTGGGCATCGCCGACCACGGCCCCGCCGAGACACCGCCCCTGCCCATCCAGGTACTTGGTGGCCGAGTGGATGACCAGGTCGGCGCCCAGGCCCAGGGGCCTTTGCAGGGCGGGGGTGCAGAAGCAGTTGTCCACCACCAGGAGGCAGCCATGGGCATGGGCCAGGTCCGCCAGGGCGCGGATGTCGGCCATCTCCGTCAGGGGATTGGAGGGGGTTTCCAGAAACAGGAGCCGGGTATTGGGCTGGATGGCCGCCGCCCAGGCGTCCAGATCGGGCAGGTCCACGTAGCTGGTCGCGACGCCGAAGCGGCCCAGGTACTTGTTGAACAGGACCGTGGTGCTGCCAAAGATGGCGCGGGAGGAGAGGACATGGTCGCCGACCTTGAGCAAGCCCAGGCAGGTGGCGAGGATGGCAGCCATGCCGGAGGCGGTGGCGACGCAGGTCTCGCCGCCTTCCAGAGCCGCCAGGCGTTCCTCAAAGGCCCGTACCGTGGGATTGGTGAAGCGCGAGTAGATGTTGCCCGGCTCGTCCCCGGCGAAGCGGGCCGCCGCCTCGGCGGCATTGGCGAAGACGAAGCTGGAGGTGGCGAAGATGGGCTCGCTGTGCTCCCCTTCCGCCGTGCGATGGTGGCCGGTGCGGATCGCCCGGGTAGCGAAGCCCATGCTGTCCAGGGGGTTCGGATCAGGCATTGTTATAGAGCTCGATGCCGGACTCGCAGAGGCTGTGCCGGCTTTCCTGGACGACATCATTGCGCATCGCCTCCAGTTGCCGGAGATAGACCTCGGTCACGTCACCCGTGACATAGTCGCTATCGAAGACCGAGGTATCGAAGCGGTCCACGTCGCTCTTGCCCTTTTTCTGGACGGCGTCGATCAGGTCCTCCAGATCCTGGAAGATGAGGCGATCGGCGCCCAGGACCAGGCGGATCTCCTCCTCGCTACGGCCATGAGCGACCAGCTCGCTGGCGGCGGGCATGTCGATGCCATAGACGTTGGGATAGCGCACCGGTGGCGAGGCGGAGGCGAAATAGACCCGGCGGGCGCCGGCCTCCCGCGCCATTTGGATGATCTGCTGGGAGGTGGTGCCCCGCACGATGGAATCGTCCACCAGCAGGACATTCTTGTTGCGGAATTCCAGACCGATGGCGTTGAGCTTCTGGCGCACCGATTTCTTGCGCACCTGCTGGCCGGGCATGATGAAGGTGCGGCCGATATAGCGATTCTTGATGAAGCCCTCGGCGTAGCTCACCTCCAGGGCCTGGGCGAGTTGGAGTGCCGCCGTCCGGCTGGTGTCCGGGATGGGGATGACGACGTCGATGTCATGATCATCCCCCCACTCCCGCCGGATCTTGGCCGCCAGCCGCCGCCCCATGCGCGAGCGGGCCTTGTGGACGGAGATGTTGTCGATGAAGGAGTCGGGCCGGGCGAAATAGACGAACTCGAAGATGCAGGGCGAGAGGACGGGCCGGGGGGCGCACTGGTGCTTGTAGAGATGGCCCTTGACGTCGATGAAGACGGCCTCGCCCGGGGCGATATCGGCGATCAGCTTGAAGCCGAGGGTATCCAGGGCCACGCTCTCCGAGGCGATCATGTACTCGTCCCCCAGGGCGGTCTCGCGCTTGCCATAGACGACGGGACGGATGCCATGAGGGTCGCGAAAGCCAAGGACGCCAAAGCCGGGGATCATGGCCACCGCCGCGTAGCCGCCCTGGCAACGCCGGTGGACGCGGGTGATGGCGCGGAAGACATCCTGCTCGTCGATGCGCAGCTTGCCCTCGATCTGTAACTCGTGGGCCAGGACGTTGAGGAGGATTTCCGAATCCGATTCGGTATTGATGTGGCGCAGATCCTCCGCGAAGAGGTCGTGCTTGAGGGCGTCGGCGTTGGTCAGGTTGCCGTTATGGGCCAGGACGATGCCGTAGGGCGAATTGACATAGAAGGGCTGGGCCTCGGCGGAACAGGAGACGCCGGCGGTGGGATAGCGGACATGACCCAACCCCATGTTGCCCCGCAACTGGATCATGTGGCGGGTTTGGAAGACATCCCGCGCCAGGCCCATATCCTTGCGTAAGTGGAGTTTTTCGCCCTCGCAGGTCACGATGCCGGCGGCGTCCTGGCCCCGATGCTGGAGGACCAGCAGGGCGTCGTACAAGGATTGGTTGACGGGACCCTTACCAACAATACCGACGATACCGCACATGAACCACCTCGTTGTTGGGGCGTTAGAATCATTGGCTTTTCAGGAGCCGGGTCACAGGGTCCGGACGCGATCTTCCACCTGAGGCGGCACCTCCGCCAGCACCCGTTCCGCCAGGACCTGGAAGCGTCCGATCAAGCGGGAGTCCTGCCAGACGGCTTGATCCGCCACCGGCGTCAGGGCACCGAGAAAGGCCAGCATGGCGATGATGAGGGCACCGCGTACCAGGCCAAAAAGGGCGCCCAGCAGCCGGCTGGTCCCACCCAGGCCCCCCAGTTCCACCAGGGAGGTCAGGAGATAGCCCACTAGGCCTCCCACCATCACCAGGCCCAGGGCCGTGAGCAGATAGGCCGCGGCGGCGCGGCTGGTATCGCCGGGGAGCCAGGGGGCGAGTTCGGGTTCCAGGAGCGGATAAAGGCGCCAGGCCAGCAGCAGGGCCAGGGACCAGATGACCAGGGACAGCAACTCTCGCACCAGGCCCCGCCCCAGGCCGATCAGGGCCGAGAGGGCGATGAGGCCCATAATGCCGGCGTCGATCCAGTTGAGGGTCATCGGGAGGCTAGCGTCGGCATGGCATGGCGCAGTCTTCCTGACAATCCAGGCCTAGTACCTCTGCACCTGCCCGGACTGGCCAGTCTTGTCGCGCACGGAGGCGGCCAGGGCATCGATATCTTTACGTTCCTGTCGGGGCCCAACACGAACCCGAAAATAGGTCTTGCCGTTGACCTCCGCCGCCTCAACAAAGGCCGGAAAGCCCTTGGCCTTGAGATTCCCCGCCATCTCGTCGGCCTTGGCGCGTTCCGAGAGGCTGGCCACCTGAAAGACCCAGCCGGCACCCGTCTTCTTGGGCCCCGGATCGGCGGGCTTGGCGGCTTCCTTTTCCTTGGCGGGCTCCTTGGGGACATCCTTGGGGGCTACCTTGGTGATCTCTTTCTTGGTCTCCTTGGGGATATCCTTGGTAACCTCCTTCTTGGTCTCCTTGGGAGCCTCCTTGGCCGCCGGCTTGGCGGCTTCCTTGGGCTTTTGGGCCTCGGGGCCCTTGGGCGGCTTGGTCACCGGCATATCGACCCGAGAGGCCGAACCCTGACCCGCCATGTCGCGCTCGGAGGACGTCAAGAGGTCGGGTGGCGGCAATTCAGTGATGGTCGCCAGGGGAGACGGCTTAGCAGGCTGGCGAAACTCGGCATCCATCTCCGGACGAGCCTGATCCCTCGGCGCCACATCCGAGGCCGGGGGGGGCACCGGGGGCGTGGGGTCTTCCTCCAGCACCATGGGCACAAAGGTAACGAGCAGCACCACGACAACCGTGGCCCCGATCAGACGTCGCTTGGACCCTTCCTCCATCGCGTTCTCCCTGGGGCGCCTTGGCCCTTTTGTCAGACATTGCCTATTTCAGGACGCGAGGTTACAGACCTCGGCCAACCTTATGGGGAGATTATAGCAATTAGCCGCCACCGCTATTGGCGATCCTGACAAGCCAGGCCGCGCATCAGGGCCCCGGCGCGGCCAGGTCGGGCACCATCCCCGGCATCCCCCGCAGCACCGCCTCCACCGTGGTGAAGGAGCCAAAGGCCAGGATGCAATCCCCCGTCAGGGCGCGAGCCCCCGCGCCGGCGATGGCCTCTTCGATCCCGCCATATTCCTTGAGATTCAAGGTTAGCCCCCGTTCCGTCCCCAGGGC
Organism: uncultured Gammaproteobacteria bacterium; assembly: GCA_963841065.1. GTDB lineage: Bacteria > Pseudomonadota > Gammaproteobacteria > Chromatiales > Chromatiaceae > M0108. Next base: position 9,099 of record CAWJBI010000044.1, read on the forward strand.
CTCAAGGGCGGCCCTCAATTCGGCCACCGGTAAGGCGCGGGGGTTGGCCGCGGCGCCCAGATGCCAGCAATCCACCCACTCCAGGAGGGGACCGGCCACGGCCGCCGGCTCCTTGTCGGCTAGCAGACCGAGGACGGCATGCCGGCGGCCCTGGCAGGGGAAGCTGGCGAGATGGGCGGCCAGGGCCTGGGCGGCCGGACCATTGTGGGCGACATCCAGGATCCAGGTCGGCTGGCCCGGCAGCACCTGGAAGCGGCCGGGTAGGCGCGCCCGTTGCAGCCCCTGGCGCAGATGGGCCACGGCAACCGGCAGCCGATCGCTCAAGAGGCGGGTGGCCATGATGACGGTCGCGGCGTTGTCGAATTGAATGGGGCCCCGCAGGGCCGGGATGGCCAGGCTCAAGGGGGGCAGGCCTGGGCTGGTCCAGCGCCAGCCCGGCGGCTCCTCCGTCCAGTCGAAATCCCGGCCCAGCCCATGGGCCGGACAGCCCAGTTCCGTGGCCCTGGCCAGCAGGACCGGCAGGGGCTGGCGGTGTCCGAACAGGACCGGGCGCCCCGGACGCAGGATGCCGGCCTTTTCCAGGGCGATCTCTTCCAGGGTCTCCCCCAGCCAGGCCATATGGTCGCGGCCAATGCTAGTGATGATGGCCAGGTCGGCGTCGAAGAGGTTGACCGCGTCCAGCCGGCCACCCAGGCCCACCTCCAGGATGGCCAGGTCGGGACGGGCGCGCAGGAAGAGATCCAGGGCGGCCAGGGTACCAAATTCGAAATAGGTCAGGGATTCCGCGCCCCGGGCGGCATCGACGCGGGCGAAGGCGGCACACAGCTCCGGGTCCGAGACCTCCTGGCCATCGAGGCGGATGCGCTCGTTGTAGCGGAGCAGGTGCGGCGAGGTGTAGGCGGCGGTCCGATAGCCGGCAGCGCCATAAATGGCCTCCAGCATGGCGACCGTGGAGCCCTTGCCGTTGGTCCCTGCCACCGTGATCACCGGGAACGGCAGGGCGCGCGGACCCAGCCGGTCCCAGACACGCCCCACCCGGTCAAGACCCAGTTCGATGGCGGCCGGGTGCAGGCCCTCCTGCCAGGTCAGCCAATCTTGAAGGTGGGCATGGCGCAAGGCTAGCCGCTCACACCGGCCCGCGATGGGTGAGGATGGCGATCAGATTGGCGATGCGTTCGCGCATCTCGCGGCGGGTCAGAATCATGTCCAGGGCGCCATGTTCCAGCAGGAACTCGCTGCGCTGGAAGCCTTCCGGCAAGGTTTCACGCACCGTCTGCTCGATGACGCGGGGTCCGGCGAAGCCGATGAGGGCGTTCGGTTCGGCGATATTGATGTCCCCCAGCATCGCCAGGCTGGCGGAGACGCCGCCCATGGTCGGGTCCGTCATCACCGAGATGAAGGGCAGTCCCCGCTGCCGCAGCCGGCCGATGGCGGCGCTGGTCTTGGCCATCTGCATCAGGGAAAAGAGGGACTCCTGCATGCGGGCCCCGCCGCTGGCGGCGAAGCAGACCATGCTCGCGCCATTGGCCAGGGCCGCGTCCACCCCGCGGGTGAAGCGCTCGCCCACCACCGAGCCCATGGAACCGCCCATGAATTCGAACTCAAAGGCGGCGGCGATGAGGTCCAGCCCCCGGAGCCGGCCGCGCATAACCACCAAGGCCTCCTTCTCGTTGGTATCCTTCTGGGCCTGGACCAGGCGGTCCTTGTACTTTTGAGATCCTTGAACTTGAGCGGGTCCAGGGACTCCAGTTCCCCGCCGATCTCCTCGCGGCCCTCGGGGTCGAGGAAATGGTCCAGCCGGCGCCGGGCACCCAGGCGGTTGTGATGGCCGCACTTGGGGCAGACCTCCAGGTTTCGCTCCAACTCCGCCCGGTAAAGGACGGCGGCGCAACCAGGGCATTTGGCCCAAATGCCCTCGGGCACCGCCCGCTTGCTGTTGGGTTCCGTGCGGATGCGGCTAGGCATCAGTTTTTCGAACCAGTTCATGGGTACCGCTATCTCCGCTGGCAACTACTTAAGGCCTCGGGACCGATCCGTGGCATCGATGGCGGCGCGCAATCCGGCGAGGAAGTCACCGATAGCCGCCGGAATATGCTCTGGCTTCATGGTCAGGGCCTCGATACGTCCGACGATGGCGCTCCCGACGATGACGGCATCCGCCATCCCCGCCACCCTGCCCGCGGTCTCCGCGTCCTTGATGCCGAAGCCAACGCCCACCGGGAGCTGGATCAGGCGGCGGATCTCCGTCAGTTTAGCGTTGACGTCCTCCAGGTCCAGATGACCGGCGCCGGTGACGCCCTTGACCGCGACGTAGTAGACGAAGCCACAGGCCACGGCGCCAATCTTGCGTATGCGATCCTCGTCCGAGGTGGGCGCCAGGAGATAGACCAGGTCGATGCCAGCCTGGCGGAGGATGGTCACCAGGTCGCCGCTTTCCTCGGGGGGGACATCGACAAGGAGGATACCGTCCACGCCCGCCGCGCTGGCCGCCTCGGCAAAGCCGGCATAGCCCATGACTCTCGACGGGATTGAGGTAGCCCATGAGGATGACCGGGGTGGCCTCGTCCTGGGTCCGGAACTGGCGCACCAGGTCGAGGACGTCCCGCAGCCGGGTGTGGTGGGCCAGGGCGCGCTCGCTGGCGCGCTGGATCACGGGGCCGTCGGCCATGGGGTCGGAAAAGGGCACCCCCAGCTCGATGAGGTCGGCGCCAGCGGCGACCATGGCATGCATCAAGGGGACCGTGGTCGCCAGGTCCGGGTCGCCCGCCGTGACGAAGGGGATGAGGGCGGTGCGGCCCCGGGCGGTGAGGTCGGAGAAACGGGCAGCGATGCGGCTCATAGCTGGAGGCCCTCATGAGCGGCGACGGTGTGCATGTCCTTGTCGCCACGCGCCCGGAAAGATTGACGAGGATGATCTGGTCCTGACGCATGGTCGGCGCCAGCTTGATGACCTGGGCCAGGGCGTGGCTGGACTCCAGCGCCGGGATGATGCCCTCGGTGCGGGTCAGGACATGGAAGGCGGCCAGGGCCTCGTCGTCGGTGACGGCGACGTACTGGGCGCGGCCGCTGTCCTTGAGCCAGGCATGCTCGGGCCCGACGCCGGGGTAGTCGAGGCCGGCGGAGACGGAGTGGGTCTCGATGATCTGGCCGTCGTCGTCCTCCATCAGATAGGTGCGGTTACCGTGCAGCACCCCGGGCCGGCCCGCGCACAGGGGCGCCGCGTGGTGGCCGGTCTCAATGCCCTCCCCCGCCGCCTCGACGCCGATCAGCGGCCACCACCTGATCGTCGAGGAAGGGGTAGAAGAGGCCGATGGCGTTGCAGCCACCGCCGACGCAGGCCACCAGGGCATCGGGCAGCCGGCCCGACGCGCTCCAGCATCTGGGCACGGGACTCGCGCCCGATCACGGCCTGGAAGTCGCGCACCATGGCCGGGTAGGGGTGAGGGCCCGCGACCGTGCCGATGATGTAGAAGGTGTTGTCGACGTTGGTGACCCAGTCGCGCATGGCCTCGTTGAGGGCATCCTTGAGCGTGCGGGAGCCGGACTTGACGGACACCACCTCGGCGCCGAGGAGGCGCATGCGATAGACGTTGGCCTCCTGGCGGGCGACGTCGATCTCGCCCATGTAGACCACGCACTCCAGCCCCAGGCGGGCGGCCACGGTGGCGGTGGCCACGCCGTGCTGACCGGCGCCGGTCTCGGCGATGATGCGGGTCTTGCCCATGCGCTTGGCGAGCAGGGCCTGGCCGATGGTGTTGTTGATCTTGTGGGCGCCGGTGTGATTCAGGTCCTCGCGCTTGAGGTAGATCTGGGCCCCGCCCAGTTCCCGGCTCCAGCGCTCGGCGTGATAGATGGGCGAGGGCCGGCCCACGTAGTCCCGCAGGTCCGCGTCCAGTTCGGCGAGGAATTCCGGTTGCTGGAGGTAATGCTCATAGGCCTGGCACAGTTCGTCCAGGGGCCGCATCAGGGTCTCCGGGACAAAGAGCCCACCATAGGGCCCGAAATGTCCTCGGGCATCCGGCCAGTGGTAGGCCTCAGCGGGATCTGGTCGCCATCGTTTACACCTTTCATGAAAGCCGCCATCTTCTGGCGATCCTTGATACCCTTGCCCGCCTCTACCCCGCCGCTCACATCGACCGCGTAAGGCCGCACGCGGCGGATGGCCTCGGCCACGTTATCCGGGTCCAGGCCGCCGGCGAGCACGATATGCGGCGCCAGGTCCGCCGGGACAAGGTCCCAGTCGAAGCATTGGCCGGTGCCGCCGGCCCGGACCGGGTCATAGGCATCCAGCAACAAGCCGGCGGCGGCGCGCGTAGCGCTGGCGCAAGGCCCGTAGGTCCGCGTCGGGACGCATCCGGATGGCCTTGATCCAGGGCCGCCCAAAGGCGGCGCAGTATTCCGGCGGCTCCTCGCCATGAAATTGCAGCAGGTCGAGGGCGACCCGCTCCAGCGTCGCCCGCACCCGCTCCGGCTCCGCGTCCACGAAGAGCCCCACGCGGGTGACGAAGGGCGGCAGGCAGGCGCCCAGGGCCCGGGCCTGCTCGATTTCCACCCCCCGGGGGCTGGGGGTATGAAAGACCAGCCCGATGGCATCGGCACCCAGTTCCGCCGCCGCCCTCAGATCGACCTCGCGGGTTAGCCCGCAGATTTTAACCCGTGTTCGCATCTTGGCTAAGCCTTTTATACCCAACACACATGATTCTTAGGTTTCCCGGGCGGGGTAGCGGCTGGTGGGGGACGCCTTGAATATCTCCCGGTAGGCTTGATGTTAGCTATTACCGCCCTTTTGATCGCCGGTACTGTCTTTTGAGAAGCCTCACCGCTGCCGAGCCCCTGGCCAGCAGTGCCGTCGCCTGTTCGCCTGGCGTTGCCGAGGTAGCCATCGGCTGCGAGCTGGAATCCCAAGACCACCCCCCGGAGTCCTGGACCGCAGAGGCGGTTGACAGTCCGCCAGCCCTCTTCAACCGCGCGATGAGCCATGACCTCTGGATGCGCCAGCGCCTGATACCCGCCGGGGGCGTCATGCCCGCACACTTTACCGATGCCAGCTACACCCAAGTGTAAAACCACGATGGCAGCCGTGATCCCGCTATCTGGACCGGTGCCAATCTGGCGGCCCAGGCCCTGTGTCAAGCCCCTGGCGATCTAACACCAGTCCGAGGGCGAATAGACCAGGTCTTCCAACTGGTTCAATCCCGAAAACAGGCTGACTTTGCTGAATTTCGTCACCCCGGTCATAACCATGAGCTGGACATGCGGATTCTACGTCTTCATGTTTGAACGCATCCAGGCTCGACGCCAACGCCATAAGGGCGTTGGGGCAGATCGAATGCCTGCGGATAATCGGCCCGCACGAAATAGAGGCCCTGGGGCGGCGCCGTGACCCCGCCACGTGCGCGGTCACGGATCGCCAGTAGTTCCTCGACCCAGCCAACCTCCGCCTCGCCCCGGCCGATGGCCACCAAAACGCCGACGATGTTGCGCACCATGTGGTGCAGGAAGCCATTGGCGCCAATCCTCAGTTCCAGACGCTCCCCCTCCCGATCCAGATCGCAATAATGGATCTGGCGCACCGGGCTCTTGGCCTGACAGGCCTGGGCGCGGAAGCTGGAGAAATCATGCTCGCCGACCAGAAGCGAGGCTGCTGCCCGCATCCATTCCAGGTCCAATTCCTGGTGCAGCCAGACCGCCCGATCCCGGTCCAGGGGCGAGCGCGTCCGCCGGCACAGGATGCGGTAGCGGTAATGGCGGGCGGTGGCGCTGAAACGGGCATGGAAGGTCGGGTCCACGGGCCGGGCCCAGGCAACGGCCACATCGGGGGACAGGTTGACATTGGTCCCCAGGACCCAGGAACGCTCGGGGCGTTGGGCCCGGGTGTCGAAATGGATTACCTGCTCCAGGGCGTGGACGCCCCGGTCCGTGCGCCCGGCGCAATGGACCCGGATGGGCTGATCGGCGACCCGCGACACCGCCGCCTCTACCTCGCCCTGGACGGAGCGGGCCCCGTCCTGGAGCTGCCAGCCATGGAAAGCGCTGCCGTCGTATTCGATCCCCATGGCGATACGGATCAGGCCTGCCGGGGCGCGGGTGTCGGGACCCACGTGGGCGCTGCCCATGGCCGCCGCCTTCACTCCAGCCGCGCCAGCATGGCCTTGGCCTCGGCAATCTGATCGCCAGTGCCCTCGGCGATGGCCTCGACGAGGATGGCGCGAGCCGCCTCAGGGTCATCCATCTGCAGATAGGCGCGAGCCAGGTCCAGTTTGATCCCCACCTCGTCCCAGGGGCCGGAGTCCATCTGGAAGTCCGCGGGGAAATCGGTAACGGGAGGGGATTTTCCCGGGGGGGGTTCCTCTGGCTCAGCCTCTTCCAGTTCCAGGTCGATCCCCAAGGCCCCCCAATCCAGGGGAGGGTTGGATGGTGGGGCTGCCTGGGCTTGATCGGCCTGCTTGTCCGCGCTGGCAAAGGCCGACAGGTCCAGATCCATGAGATCATCCAGGTCCAGGTCGAGATCAACCAGGGGTTCATGGGGCTGGTCACCCTCGGCGGGACCCGTGGCCGCACCCAGCTTGCCCAAGCTTTCGAGATCCAGGTCAAAATCACCAGCGGTCAGATCCAGGACGGACTCTGGCGCGGGGGTGGGGGCCTGGGGGGCGAGTATCAGGTTTCCGAGGGACGGGGTCATGAGGTCGAGGGTCTCCTGGGGCGCAGTGGGGGCTATCGGTGCTGGCTCGGGCGCATTCGGGGGTAAATGGACGCCCAGGTCCCAGCCCCCCCGATCCGAAAGGTCCAGTTCGTAGGGCTCCTCGCTGGGCTTGGCCGGTGCCGACGGCGACGGCTTGGCCGTCGCATCCAGGGCGAGTTCTAGCGGCACCTCCAGGTCAGGGCTTTCAGGCCACACGGGTGACGATGATGGGGTCCTCATCCGGGTCAGATCCAAGGCCTCCTCGGCCCTTTCCTCTGTCTCTGTCTCTGCCTCTGCCAATACCTCTCTATCGGTAGCTTCCGCGACCACCAGGCCCGCCGCCTCCTTGGTCTGATTTTGCCGTCTCACCAGGAACAGCAGACCCAGCAGCAGGATGAGGAGGGGACCACCGGCCACCAGTGCCCAACTCGAAAGGTCTCCGAGGAAGGAAGGCTCCGGGGGTGGGGGCTCCACGGCCAGGCGCGGTAGGGCGGATTTCTGGGCCGCAGGCTCTGGTTCAGGCTTGGGCTGAGTTTCATGCTCGGGCTCGGCCGGCGGGGGTGCTGACTCGGGGGCGCCAGATGGCTCATTGCCGGTGGCTGGGGGCTGGGCTGCCGCTGGCACCGCCGAGGCTAGTGTCTGGGTCGCGGTTTGATCGCGGCTTGGGGCTGGCGCCTGAGTCGCGACCGTCACGGCGGACGCCGCCGGCAGTGGCCCTTTATCCGCCGGCGCCTCCCCGGAGGCATCGATCCCGGCCGCAACCTCTTGTTCCAGCATGCGGGTCGGTGCCGGGCTCCCGGGCTCCGGGCTCGGTACCGGAAGCCTGTCGCCCTGGTCGATCTCCAACTCCCGGACAGGCACCGCCGGTTCGCTTCGGGCCCCCGTACCCTGAAGTTGGGCCAGTTGGGCATTGCTCAGCTCCAGCAGGCGCTTGATGTCCGAGAGGTGGTCCTCCAGCCGGCTGATGCGCCCCCGCAGGTCTGCCGTCTCCTGGTGACCACTCTCGGCCATCTCCCGCACCAGCAGGATCTCACGCTCGACCAGGGCGAGCTCGGGAGCCAGGGTTGCGGGGATGGCGGCATCCGGTTCGGCCGGCGAGGGGGGCGCGGCTGGGGTTCTGGGTGTCAGAGACCCCGGGACATTGGCGGTAGCCATGCCCTCGCCAGCCGGCCCCGGCTCGCGCGTGGCGATCTCCAGCCGATCCTGGATGGGCTCCAGACCAGGGCCAGGGGCCCCGTCTTGAGGAATCGCCGGCAAGGGGGGCAGCGGTTGTCCGCGCTGAGCGGCCAGGAATTGTTGTTTGGCCGTTTCCGCGTCATAGGCAAAAATCAGATGAGGATGCGGTATCTCCAGGCGCGCGGCGGCCCTGAGCTTATTGATATTCCCGCCACCGAAGGCCTGGGGGTTGGCGCGATAGATGGCCAGGGCCGTCTGGGCCTGGCTCGCGCCCTCGGGGGCCATGCGCCGGGCCACGCTGGAGAGGTTGCTCCCGGAGGGTACCGGGCCATAAAGCAGGGGATAGCCGGCCGGGGGCGGAAGGGTCGGACCCGGGGCGGTCGCGGGGGCTGGAGGCCGCGGACTGGCAGGTGGCCGCGGGGCGACGGAAGGCCTGGTGGGAGACGCGGCCTGGGGCGTTGCCGGTGGCATGACCGGCGCGGCGGTGGCGGCGCTAGGCGCGGCTATGGCTGGCAAGGGCGCCTGGGCCCTGGGGGGCGTCACCTTGGGCGCCGGCCGATCCAGGGTCGTCGGGGGATCGAGCAGGACCGTGTAGCCCTTGACCAGGCGGCCCTTGGGCCAGGTGACCTCAACCAGAAAGTCCAGGTAGGGCTCGCGAATGGGCTTGGTACTGGTGACCCGCACCTGGACCTTGCCCTCCGGGGAGACCTCGGGGACGAAGACCAGGCCGGTCAGAAAATCGGACCGGGGGGAGCCGACCTTGGTGAACTCGGCCTCGGAGGCCAGGACCACCTTGACCCCATCCAGTTCCTGGGGGGCGACGCCGTTGAGCTCGATCCGCGCCAGGAAGGGTTCGTTGAGGGCCGAGTCGCCGCGGATACCGCCCAGCCCCAGGGCCCCGGCGAGGGCCGGCAGCAGGGCCAAGGCGAGGGCGGAGATCCAGTTCAGGCGGCGCGGCATGGGCATGGCTCAGTCACAAACCGGGGACCGGCGGGGTTGCGCAACCCCGCCGGTCCCTGATGTCGCGCCACCCGCGACCAAACCGACCTCAGCCTCGCCGCAGGAGCCGCAGCATGCGGCGCAGCGGCTCGGCGGCGCCCCAGAGCAACTGGTCGCCGACGGTGAAGGCGTTCAGATAGTCGTCGCCCAGGTTCATCTTGCGCAGCCGGCCGACGGGCACCGTCAGGGTGCCGGTGACGGCGGCTGGGGACAGACCGGCGACCGTCGCCGGGCGCTCGTTGGGGATGACCTGCACCCAGTCGTTGGCGCCGGCGATCATCTCGACCAATTCGTCCAGGGGGGCCTTCTGCTTCAGCTTGATGACCAGGCCCTGGCTGTGGCAGCGCATGGCGCCGATGCGCACGCAGGTGCCGTCGATGGGGATGGGGTTGTCCTGGCGGCCGAGGATCTTGTTGGTCTCCACCAGGCCCTTCCACTCCTCGCGGCTCTGGCCGTTCTCCAGCGGGGTGTCGATCCAGGGGATGAGACTGCCCGCCAGGGGGGCGCCGAAGTTTGCCGTCGGGAAGTCGCCCCCGCGCATGGTCTCGGTGACCACCCGGTCGATCTCCAGGATGGCCGAGGCCGGGTCCGCCAGCCGATCGGCGCAGCCGGCGTGCAGGGCGCCCATCTGGGCGAGGAGTTCGCGCATGTTCTTGGCGCCCGCCCCGGAGGCGGCCTGGTAGGTCATGGAGGTGACCCACTCCACCAGGTCATGGCGGAAGAGGCCGCCGATGGCCATCAGCATCAGGCTGACGGTGCAGTTGCCGCCGATGAAGTCGCGCTTGCCCGCCGCCAGCGCCGCCTCGATGACGTCCAGGTTCACCGGGTCGAGGATGATGGTGCTGTCCTGTCTCCATGCGCAGGCTGGAGGCGGCGTCGATCCAGTAGCCCCGCCAGCCGGCGGCGCGCAGCTTGGGATAGACCGCCTTGGTATAGTCGCCACCCTGACAGGTGACGATGACGTCCATGGCCGCCAGGGCCTCGAGATCCGCGGCGTCCCGCAGGGGCACGCTGCCCTTGCCGACGTCCGGGCCGGGCTGGCCGACCTGGGAGGTGGTGAAGAAGATGGGCTCCGGGATGACCGCGAAGTCATTTTCCTCCAGCATCCGGCCCATGAGGACCGAACCCACCATGCCACGCCAGCCAATAAAACCAACTCGATTCATGACTAATTACTCCCCACCCAGGGCCGCCACGACGGCGTCGCCCATTTCCGACGTGCTGACCCGCCGCATGCCCGCGGACAGGATGTCCGCGGTCCGCAACCCCTGATCGAGGACCCGCGTCACCGCCCGATCGATGCGCTTGGCCCCGGCCTCGTCGCCCAGGGAGTAACGCAGCATCATGGCCAGGGACAGGATGGTGGCCAGCGGATTGGCCACGCCCTGGCCGGCGATGTCCGGGGCCGAGCCGTGGATGGGCTCGTACATGCCCTTGCCGTGCTCGTCCAGGGAGGCCGAGGGCAACATGCCGATGGAGCCCGTCAGCATGGAGGCCTCGTCCGAGAGGATGTCGCCGAAGATGTTGCCGGTGACGATGACGTCGAACTGCTTGGGGTTGCGCACCAGTTGCATGGCGCAGTTATCGACGTACATGTGGCTCAGGGCCACGTCCGGGTACTCGGCGCCGACCTCGGTCGCCACCTCGCGCCAGAGCTCGGTGCATTCCAGCACATTGGCCTTGTCCACCGAGCAGAGGCGCTTGCCGCGCTGGCGGGCGATGTCGAAGGCGACGCGACAGATGCGACGGATCTCCGACTCGCTGTAGATCATGGTGTTGACGCCGACGCGCTCACCATCCTCGCGGACATGGGTGCCGCGCGGCTGGCCAAAATAGATGTCGCCGGTCAGTTCACGCACGATGACGATGTCCAGCCCGGAGACGACCTCGGGACGCAGGGACGAGGCCGCGGCCAATTGCGGGTAGAGGATGGCCGGGCGCAGGTTGGCGAAGAGGCCCAGACCCGCGCGCAGGCCCAGCAGGCCCTTTTCCGGCCGGATGGCAATGGGCAGGGGCTCCCACTTGGGGCCGCCCACGGCCCCGAGGAGGACGGCATCGGCCTCCCGGGCCAGCTCCAGGGTCGCCTCCGGCAAGGGGCCGCCGGTGGCATCGATGGCCGCGCCGCCCACCAGGGCCTCGTCCATGTCGATGTCCAAGCCGTAATTGTCGCGCAGACAGGCCAGGACCTTGACCGCCTCATCGACGATCTCGGGACCAATGCCGTCGCCCGGCAGGATCAGAATCTTCTTGCTCACGTGTCTCGTTGCCTTGTGAAATGATGGAGTTATCGCTAAAGGGCGGATGGGATGGCCGGGGTAAGGCTGGCGAGGCGCGCCTAGACGAACAACCAGGGCGCCTCGCGCCGGCGCCGCTCCTCGTAGGTCCGAATCTCATCCACGTGATTGAGCGTCAGGCCGATGTCGTCCAGGCCCTTGTGCAGGCATTCCTTGTGAAAGGGGTCCATGTCAAAGGGGAAGGCCTTACCTCCAACTGGCGTCAGGGTCTGGCCCAGGAGATCCACCTCGATTTCCAGGGCCCGAGGGCCATTGGCCTGGGAGAAGAGCCAGTCGATCCTAGCCGCATCCAGGACAATCGGCAGGATGCCGTTCTTGAAACAGTTGTTGAAGAAAATATCGGCGAAGCTGGGGGCCAGGATGACGCGGAATCCGTAATCCATCAAGGCCCAGGGGGCATGCTCGCGGGAGGAGCCGCAGCCGAAATTCTCCCACGCCAGCAGAATGCTGGCCCCGGCATAGCGCGGGTCGTTGAGGACGAAGTTCATGTTCAACGGACGGTTGGTGCAATCCTGGCCGGGCTCGCCCTGATCCAGATAGCGCCACTCGTCGAACAGGTTGGGCCCGAAGCCGGTCCGCTCGATGCTCTTGAGGAACTGCTTGGGGATGATGGCGTCCGTATCGACATTGGCACGGTCGAGGGGGCAGACCTTGCCCGTGAAATCGGCGAATTTTTCCATTGACAGGCTCCTCTTAAAGCGTCCGCACGTCGACGAAGTGGCCGGTCACGGCGGCGGCGGCGGCCATGGCGGGGCTCACCAGATGGGTGCGCCCACCCTGCCCCTGCCGGCCCTCGAAATTACGGTTAGAGGTGGAGGCACAGCGCTCGCCCGGCTCCAGGCGGTCGGCGTTCATGGCCAGACACATGGAGCAGCCCGGGTCGCGCCACTCGAAGCCCGCGGCGCGGAAGATCGCATCCAGGCCCTCGGCCTCGGCCTGCTCCTTCACCGGGCCCGAGCCCGGCACCACCATGGCCAGCTTGATGCTGGCGGCCACCTGGCGGCCCTTAACCACCTCGGCGGCGGCGCGCAGGTCCTCGATGCGGGAATTGGTGCAGGAACCGATGAAGACCTTGTCCGGCCGAATTTCGGTGATCGGGGTCCCGGCCTCCAGACCCATGTACTCCAGGGCGCGACGCATGCCCGCGGCCTTGGTCGGATCGGGCTCGGCGGCGGGATTGGGTACCCGGTCATCGATGGCCACCACCATTTCCGGCGAGGTGCCCCAGGTGACCTGGGGCTTGAGGGCCGCCGCGTCCAGGTGAACCACCCGGTCGAACCGGGCGCCCGGGTCGCTGACCAGGGTGCGCCAGTGGGCGGCCGCCTGTTCGAAGAGTGCGCCCTGGGCGACAAAGGGCCGGCCGCGGACATACTCGATGGTCTTCTCGTCCACCGCCACCAGGCCGGCGCGGGCCCCCGCCTCGATGGTCATGTTGCAGACCGTCATGCGGCCCTCCATGGACAGGGCGCGGATGGCCTCGCCACCGAACTCGATGACATAACCGGTGCCGCCCGCGGTGCCGATCTCGCCAATGATGGCCAGGACGATGTCCTTGGCGGTGAGGCCCCGGCCCAACTGGCCATCGACGCTGACCAGCATGGTCTTGGCCTTGCGCTGCAGCAGGCACTGGGTCGCCAGGACATGCTCCACCTCGGAGGTGCCGATGCCAAAGGCCAGGGCCCCAAAGGCGCCATGGGTCGAGGTATGGGAGTCACCGCAGACAATGGTCATGCCCGGCTGGGTGAAGCCCTGCTCCGGCCCCATGACGTGGACGATGCCCTGGCGGGGATCCCCCATGCCGAACTCGGTGATGCCGAACTCGATACAGTTGCGGCCCAGGGTCTCGACCTGGAGGCGGGAGACGGGATCGATGATGCCCTTGTCGCGATCCGTGGTGGGGACATTGTGATCGGGCACCGCCAGGTTGGCAGCGACCCGCCAGGGCTGGCGCCCAGTCAGACGCAGCCCGGCGAAGGCCTGGGGCGAGGTGACCTCGTGCACCAACTGGCGGTCGATGTAGAGGAGCGCCGTGCCATCCTCGTCATAGCGGACGAGGTGCTCGTCCCACAATTTGTCATAAAGGGTCTGGGCAGCCATGGGGGGCCTCCGCGCATAACGAATCGAATCGCAAAAGAATAATGGGGCCTGGGATGGGGCGCAAACCCAGAATTCGCCGTCCGCCGGGCCCCGTTAGCCGTAACGCACTTCCAGGATCTCGAACTCGCGCAGCCCCCCCGGGGCGTCCACGGTGGCCGTGTCGCCCTCGCGCTTGCCAATCAGGGCCCGGGCGATGGGGGAACTGATGGATATCATGCCGAGGGCCAGGTCGGCCTCGTCATCGCCGACAATCTGGAAGCTGTGCTCCGTCTCGTCCTTGTCCAGCTCCAGCACGATCGCCGTGGCGCCGAAGACGACGCGGCCATCCGTCGCGAGCTGGGTGACATCGATGATATGCGCGTGGGACAGCTTGCCCTCGATATCCTTGATGCGGCCCTCGATGAAGCTCTGCTGCTCGCGGGCGGCATGGTATTCGGCGTTCTCCTTGAGATCGCCGTGCGCGCGGGCCTCCGAGATGGCCTCGATGACGCGCGGGCGCTCGATGCGCTTGAGCCGCTCCAGTTCCTCGCGCAGCTTCTCGGCGCCCCTGGCGGTGAGGGGGACTTTGCTCATGGTGGTGTCCTCATCAAAAAAACCGGGCCGCCCGCGGCGGCCTCTCGTTCGGTTCCGCTGCCGGCCCAGGCCAGCGCCGGAATCTCAGTAAAGTTCCTGCAAGCGATTCACCGCCAAGGCGGCCCCGTGCCTGAGGGCCAGGCAGGTGGCCTCGGCGCCGGCAATGGTGGTGGTGTAGCTCACCTTGTGCTGGAGCGCGGCCCGGCGGATGGCGGCGGAATCGACGATGGCCTTGGCCCCCTCGGTCGTGTTGACGATAAAGCTGATCTCGTTGTTTTTGATGATATCAACGATGTGGGGCCGGCCCTCGAAAACCTTGTTGACCCGCACACAGGCGATCCCCGCCGCACGCACCACCGCCGCCGTGCCGTGGGTGCAGTAAAGCTGGAAGCCCAGATCGACCAGATCCCTGGCGACGGGTACCAGGCGGCGCTTGTCGGCCTCGCGCACGCTCAACAAGGCCTTGCCCTTGGCCGGCAGCTTGGTCCCGGCACCCAACTGGGCCTTGCCGAAGGCCTCGCCGAAGGTCTCGCCCACGCCCATGACCTCGCCCGTCGATTTCATCTCCGGGCCCAGGACCGTATCCACGCCCGGGAACTTGATGAAGGGGAACACCGCCTCCTTGACGAAATAGTGCTTGGGCATCAACTCCTTGGCGTGGCCCTGCTGGGTCAGGGTGCGACCCACCATGCAGCGGGCCGCCACCTTGGCCAGGGGAACGCCGATGGCCTTGGAGACGAAGGGCACGGTGCGCGAGGCGCGCGGATTGACCTCCAGGATATAGACATCGTCGTCCTTGATGGCGAACTGGGCGTTCATCAGGCCCACCACCTTGAGGGCATGACCCAACTGGGTCATCTGCTGGCGCATCCGGTCCTGAATCGCCGGGGACAGGGTGTAGGGCGGCAGGGAGCAGGCGGAGTCACCGGAATGAACGCCGGCCTGTTCGATGTGCTCCATGATGCCGCCAATGAGGACGGTCTCGCCGTCGCAGATGGCATCCACGTCCACCTCGATGGCATCGTCCAGGAAGCGATCCAGCAGCACCGGCGACTCGTGGGAGACCCTGACCGCGTCACGCATGTAGCGCTTGAGATCGGCGGCGTCATAGACGATCTCCATGGCCCGGCCACCCAGGACGTAGGAGGGGCGCACCACCAGGGGGTAACCGATGCTGGCCGCCTGCGCTATGGCGTCATGCTCGCTGCGGGCGGTGGTATTGGGCGGCTGCAGCAGGCCCAGTTGCTGAACCATGCCCTGGAAGCGCTCCCGATCCTCCGCCAGGTCGATGGAGTCCGGGCTGGTGCCGATGATGGGCACCCCCGCGGCCTCCAGGGCCCGCGCCAGTTTCAGGGGGGTCTGACCGCCGAACTGGACGATGACGCCGAAGGGTTTCTCCTTATCGACGATCTCCAGCACGTCCTCCAGGGTCAGGGGCTCGAAATAGAGGCGGTCGGAGGTGTCGTAGTCGGTGGAGACCGTCTCCGGATTGCAGTTGACCATGATGGTCTCGTAACCATCCTCGCGCAGGGCCAGGGCGGCATGGACGCAGCAATAGTCGAACTCGATACCCTGGCCGATGCGGTTGGGTCCGCCGCCCAGGACCATGATCTTCTGGCGGTCCGTGGGGTTGGCCTCGCATTCCTCCTCGTAGGTGGAGTAGAGATAGGCGGTACTGGAGGCAAACTCGGCGGCGCAGGTATCCACCCGCTTGAAGACGGGGCGGATACCCAGGGCATGGCGCCGCTCGCGGATGGCCTGCTCGCCACAGGCCGCCAACTGGCCCAGGCGCCGGTCGGCAAAGCCCTTGCGCTTGAGAAAGCGCAGGCGCTCGCAGGTCAGACTGGGGAAACCCTGGTCACGAATCTCGGCCTCCAGGGTCACCAGCTCCTCGATCTGGGCCAGAAACCAGGGATCGATGGCGGTAATATCAAAGAGTTCCTGGATCGTGAAACCGGCGCGAAAGCCATCGGCCAGGTAGAAGATGCGTTCGGCGCCGGGCTGGCGCAACTCCTGGCGCAGCCGGCTCAGGGCGTCGGGGTCCGTCAGATCCAGCAGTTCGTCCAGGCCGTACTTGTCCGTCTCCAGCCCGCGCAGGGCCTTCTGCAGGGATTCCTGGAAGGTCCGGCCGATGGCCATGACCTCGCCCACCGACTTCATCTGGGTGGTGAGGCGGGGGTCCGCCAGGGGAAACTTCTCGAAGGTGAAGCGCGGGACCTTGGTCACCACATAGTCGATGCTCGGCTCGAAGGAGGCCGGGGTGGCGCCGCCCGTGATGTCGTTCTTCAATTCATCGAGGGTATAGCCCACCGCCAGCTTGGCCGCGACCTTGGCGATGGGGAAGCCGGTGGCCTTGGAGGCCAGGGCCGAGGAGCGGGAGACGCGCGCGGATTCATCTCGATGATGATCATGCGCCCGTTCTCGGGGTTGATGGCGAACTGGACGTTGGAGCCGCCCGTATCGACGCCGATCTCCCGCAGCACGGCGATGGAGGCATCGCGCATGATCTGGTATTCCTTGTCCGTCAGGGTCTGGGCCGGCGCCACCGTGATGGAATCGCCGGTATGCACCCCCATGGGGTCAAGGTTTTCGATGGAACAGACGATGATGCAGTTGTCGGCGCGGTCGCGCACCACCTCCATCTCGAATTCCTTCCAGCCCAGGGCGGATTCCTCGATCAGCAGCTCGCTGGTCGGGGACAGGTCCAGACCGCGCAGGCAGATGGTCTCGAACTCCTCCTGGTTGTAGGCGATACCGCCGCCGCTGCCGCCCATGGTGAAGGAGGGGCGAATGATGGCGGGGTAGCCGATCTGGGCCTGGACCTGGATGGCCTCCTCCAGACTGTGGGCAATGGCCGAGCGCGGCATGTCCAGGCCGATGCGACGCATGGCCTTGCGGAAGAGATCGCGGTCCTCGGCCATGTCGATGGCCTCGCGGGAGGCGCCGATCAGCTCGATGCCGTAACGCTCCAGCACCCCGTGGCGCACCAGGTCCAGGGCGGTGTTGAGGGCCGTCTGGCCGCCCATGGTCGGCAGCAGGGCATCCGGGCGCTCCCGCTCGATGATGCGCTCCAGGGTCTTCCAGGTGATGGGCTCGATGTAGGTGGCATCGGCCATCTCCGGGTCGGTCATGATGGTGGCCGGATTGGAATTGACCAGGATGACCCGGTAGCCCTCCTCGCGCAGGGCCTTGCAGGCCTGGGCCCCCGAGTAGTCGAACTCGCAGGCCTGACCGATGACGATGGGGCCGGCCCCGATGATGAGAATGCTCTGGATGTCTGTACGCTTGGGCATATTCTTTAGCAGGCTAGTGATAGCGTCTTGGCCTCGTTAGGCCCAGGTTTGGCCAATGTGCTCGAGACGCGGTCCGACCCAGGGCCATAGGTTCATCCCTCGATTGCCTTCACCCGGTGGGCGGCCAAATCCGCCCCGTCCAGCCCTATCCGCAGGGGGGCACCAACCGGGCCAAGGCCTAGGCCCGATGGGCCCGGAGCAGGTCAATGAAGTGATCAAATACGGGCGATACGTCATGGGGTCCTGGACTGGCCTCCGGATGCCCCTGGAAACCAAAGGCCGGCCGCTCGCGGTGATGGATGCCTTGCAGGGAGCCATCGAAGAGGGACCTGTGGGTCGGCTCCAGGATCTGAGGCAGGCTCGCCTCGTCCACCGCAAAGCCATGATTCTGGCTGCTGATCATGACCCGCCGGGTGGCCAGGTCCTGGACCGGGTGGTTGGCGCCATGGTGGCCGAACTTCATCTTCAGGGTGCGCGCCCCGCAGGCCAGCCCCAGCAATTGGTGACCCAGACAGATCCCAAAGATCGGAATACCGGTCTCCAGCAGCTCGCCAATGGCCTGGATGGCGTAATCGCAGGGCTCGGGATCACCCGGGCCATTGGAGAGGAAAACGCCATCGGGCTGGAGGGCCAGCACCTCCGCCGCCGGTGTCCTGGCCGGCACCACGGTCACCCGACAACCGCGCTCCACCAACATGCGCAAGATGTTGCGCTTGATGCCGTAATCGTAGGCCACGACCCAGTAGGGGCAGCGATCCGGGTCCGGGCTCGCGATCGCCGCGCCCCCCTCCAGGGTCCAGACACCCTGATCCCATTCATAGGCCCGGTCCGTCGTCACCTCCTGGGCCAGGTCCATGCCCTTGAGGCCGGCAAAGGCCCGGGCCAACGCCAAGGCCGCTACCTCGTCGATCGCCTCACCCGCCTGCAGACAGCCATTCTGGGCACCCTTCTCGCGCAGGATGCGGGTCAGCCGGCGGGTATCGATATCGGCGATACCCGGCACGCCCTGACGCAGGAGGTAGTCATCCAGGCGCTCCCGCAAGCGCCAGTTGCTGGCAAGGGGCGGCAGATCGCGAATTACGAGCCCGGCGGCTTGAATGGCGGGAGATTCCTCGTCCTCGGGATTGACGCCGGTGTTGCCGATATGGGGGTAGGTCAGAGTCACCAATTGGCGCCGGTAGGAGGGGTCGGTGATGATCTCCTGATAGCCGGTCATGGCCGTGTTAAAGACCACCTCGCCGACGCTCTGGGTCTCGGCGCCGATGGACAGGCCGCGAAAGACAGAGCCGTCTTCCAGAACGAGAACCGCGGGCTTTCTCAAGGTCATCTCCGAGTTCAGCCTGCCCGCGTCCCGGCCGGAGGGCCGCGGGAACATGAGGCGCCAGGGGGCGCTAAATTCACAAGGACGCGCGATGCGGGAAAGCGGCCAGGCTCGTGCGGCGGTGCACGAATGCGTGAGAACGAGAGCGGCAAGAACAACTAGGGCCAGGCACCTCGAACGAGGGAAATTCTAAGTGATTCCCCCTGCCCTGTCCATCCGCTGCCAGGGGGCCGGGCAAATTACGGCCTCTTCGTCAAGCATTCCGCCGATGGATTCCGTCAATCACAGCGAGCGACGAATCCAGTTTTCCAGGGCCGCGGCGTCCATGGCCCCCGAGGTGCGCGCCACCTCCCGGCCGCTGCGAAAGACCACCAGGGTCGGAATGCTCCGGATACCGTAACGCCCCGCCAGGGCCTGAGCCTCCTCCGTGTTGACCTTGATCAGCCGCGCCTGAGGCTCGATCCGCCGGGCCACGGTCTCGAAGGCCGGCGCCATGGCGCGACAAGGGGCGCACCATGGCGCCCAGAAATCCACCACCAGCGGCAGATCACTGCGCCCCAGATGCTTAGCGAAACGCCCCTCGTCCAAGGCCAGGGGGGCACCGGCAAAGAGGGGGGCACGGCACTTACCGCACTTGGCATCCTCGGCCAGGCGCTCCGGGGGCACCCGATTAACCGCGTCGCAACGGGGACAAACAACGTGAACAGCTTGGGTCATTAGACTAGGCTCCTAGGGCTAAATGTGACCTCTGGCGCCGTTGGGCGGGTGATCTTGGACCCAGCCGGCTTGAATCGATCGGTTTCCAGGCCTATTTACGGGCTTCCGAACCAATTCCAACCGCTCATTTCAGGAGGACGGCGCCATGGCCAACTCACCCTATCTGGTCGCCGTCACGGCGCAAAACTTCCAAGAGGTCGTGCTCGAGGGCTCCTATGAACGCCCCGTGCTGGTGGATTTCTGGGCCGACTGGTGCGCCCCCTGCCGCGCCCTCATGCCCATCCTCGCCAAGCTGGCGGACGAATACGACGGCCGCCTCATGGTCGCCAAGCTTAATACCGAGGAGGAACAGGCCCTCGCCGCCCAGTTTGGCATCCGCAGCCTGCCCACGGTCCAACTTTTTAAGGATGGACGCCCCGTTGATCAATTCATGGGCGCCCTCCCCGAGGCCCAGATCCGGGCCTTCCTGGAGCCGCACCTGCCGCGCGAGTCCGACAGCCTGCTTGACGGGATCACGGACCGGCTGATCCTGGGAGACCTGACCGGCGCCCAGGCCGAGCTGGACAAAGCCCGGGCCAAGGACCCCGACAATCCCCGCCTCTTCCTCGCCGAGGTCCAGATCAAGGCCGCTGGGGGCGACACCCTGGGCGCCGAGGCTCTGCTCGATCGGGTCCCCATCGATCTGGCCAAGGACCCGGAGGTACTCGCCCTGCGGGGCCAACTCCGCTTCGCCAACCTGGTCGCGACCGCCCCGCCCGAAGCCGAATTGGCCGCCCGTCTCGCCGCCAACCCCAAGGACAGCGAGGCCAGCTACCTGCTCGCCGCCTGGCAGGCCGTCAACGGCAATCTCGAAGCCGCCCTGGCCAGGCTCCTCGCCCTCCTCAAGCGCGACCGCACCTATGGCGACGACGCCGCCCGCAAGGCCATGATCCTCATCTTCGACCTTCTCGGCGGCGCGGGCCCCCTGGTCTCCGCCTACCGGGCCAAGATGCTTAGCGCCCTGTACTAAGAGGGGCTGCCAAAGGCCGGAGGCCAGGGGTCGGCTTACCCGCAGCGAACCGTCTCGGCCGGTCCCCCCTAAAGGCCCAACATGAGACGCTTTTCGAAGCCGGGATAGGTCAGGTCCACCACTTCGCCCAGGACTCCTTCTGCCAGGGCTCACCCGGTGGCAGGCCTTCGACCAAGGCGAGGGCCTCGTTAATATTACAAACCCAATTCCCGCCACCGCGCCTCGATGCGTTTGAGGGAGATGGGATAGGCAGTGCCAAGGCGTTGGGCGAAGAGGGAGATGCGTAGCTCCTCCAGCATCCAGCGAATCTCCTCCAGGCGGGGATCGCGGCGACCGGCGGCCCGGACGGCGGCGGTGCGTTCACGCCACTTTTCAATCAGGGGTGTCAGTTCCCGGAGATGCTGCTGGTCCTTGCCGGCGGCATGGAAAAGCTTGTCCAGGCGTTCCCGAGCGGCCTTCAGGTAGCGCGGGTAGTCCTTGAGGTGGGCATAAGGCACCGCCAAGAGGAAGCCGCGGTAGATCAAGCCATCGAGTTGGGCCTTGAGGTCGAGGACCGAGGGCATCCAGTTGCTCTGGGTGATGGCGGCCAGGCTCTGGCGGAGGGCCTGGTAGTCGTCGAGGATACGGCCGACGAGGGCCATGACCTCCGTGCTGACCCGTGTCAGTTGGGACTTGCGGCTAGCGAGGCGGGCCTCGAAGCTGGCCCGGTCCCGGATGGTGGGGGCCTCCTCGTGGAAGGTCAGGTCGAAAATGAGGGCAAGGACCTCGTCCGCCAGATCCAGGGGCTTGGGCTGCGGGCTGGCCTGGCCCCGCGCCGCGCCGGGGGCACCGGCGATGACCGCTTCACCCGGCCGGCCTTGCCGCCCCGACCCCGCCGTCACCACTCCCGTTCCGCCCGCGGCCCCAGTTCCACCCGTGCCAGTACCCGCGGAACCAACCTCCACGTCCGGCACCTTGGCATACTGCAACCGCATCCGGTCCAGCCCGGGCAGATTCCGGCGCAACTGCCGCACCTCGGTACCCAGATTGAGCATCAGCAAACGCCGCAGGCCGGCCCGCTGCGCCAGGTCCGCCCCCTCCCGCGAGTCCAGCACCCGCAGGGCGACGCTATCCCCTCGATCGACCAGGGCCGGATAGCCGCGCAGGCGGATACCGCCGCGGTCGAGATCCAGGCTCTCGGGCAAATCCCCGAAGTCCCAGCGGGTGATGCCGTCCCGCTCCAGGCCCTGGGAGGGGATCTGGGCGAAGGCCTGACGGCCGCTGCCGCCAAACTGGCGCTGGAGTCGCGGATAGTCATCCCCCACCGCCAGGCTGTGCCCCGCCTCATCCAGCAGGCGAAACTTCATCCGCAAGTGCCCCGGTATCTCCGCCGGGTCCCAGGCATCCTCCGGCACCTGGATACCGGTCATGGCCCTGATCTCCTCACCCAGGGCCTGGATCAGGGGCCGGTCCGAGGGCTTGAGCCGGGCCGCCAGGCGCTCCGCCGTGTCGGGAATCGGGACCAGCAGCTTGCGCCAGGTCTTGGGCAGGCCCCGCAGCAGGGCACTGATCCGTTCCGCGAGCAGGCCGGGAACCAGCCACTCGCAACGGTCCGGCGAGACCTGATTGATCAGGGGCGCCGGCACCACCAGGGTGATGCCGTCGTCATCCTGGCCAGGGTCGAAACGGTACTCCAGCGGGCAGGGCCGTCGCCCCCACCTGGAAGTGGTCGGGGAAGGCCTGGGCCGTGACCACCGCCGCCTCATGGCGCATGGCATCCTCCAGGCGCAGATAGAGGAGCTTGGGGTCCTTGCGGCTCGCCTGGCGCAGCCAGCGCTCGAAGAGGGGGGCCGAGTAGATGCCAGCGGGCACCCGCTGTTCATAGAAGGCCTGGATGGCCTCCTCGTCCACCAGGATGTCGCGCCGCCGCGACTTGGCCTCCAGGTGCTGGATAGTGGCGATGAGCTCCCGGTTGTGGCGCCAGAAGGGGGCACGGGTCTCGAAGTCACCCTCCGTCAGGGCGAAGCGGATGAAGATGGCGCGCGCCTCCGCCGGATTGATGGGGCCATAGTTGACGCGCCGCTTGGGGACGATCGTGATGCCGAAGAGGGTCAGCTTCTCATAGGCCGCCACCTGGCCCGAGCTGGCCTGCCAGTGGGGCTCCGAGTAGCTGCGCTGGATCAAGTGGCGACCGGCCTCCTCGATCCAGGCCGGCTGGACCCGGGCGACGATGCGCCCGTACTGGCGCGTCGTCTCGACCCGCTCCGCCGCCACGATCCACTTGGGCATCTTGTCATAGAGGCCCGAACTGGGGTGGATCATGAAGCGGCTGTTGCGCGCCCCCTGGTACTCCCGCCCCTCGTCCTTAAAGCCGATGTGACCCAAGAGGCCCGGCAGCAGGGCCTGATGGATGGCCTCGTAGCTCGCCGGCTGCTCGTTGACCTTAAAGCCCAGTTCCGCCATCTGGGCATGCAACTGGATGTGCACGTCGCGCCACTCCAGAACCCGGTTCCAGGACAGGAAATGGCGCTGGCACAGCTTGCGGAACTTGTTCCGGGTCAGGTGTGGGCGCTCGCCCTCCAGGAACCGCCAGAGGTTGAGGAAGGCGAGAAAGTCCGAATCCTCATGATTGAAGGTGGCGTGAATCTCGTCGGCGGCCTGACGCTGCTCCAAGGGCCGTTCCCGCGGGTCCTGAACGCTCAGGGCGGCCACGATCACCAGCATCTCCGTCAGGCAGCCCAGTTCCGCCGAGGCCAGCAACATGCGGCCGATGCGCGGGTCCAGGGGCAGGCGGGCCAGATGCTGGCCCAGGGGCGTGAGCTGCCCCTGGCCATCCAGGGCCGCCAGTTCCTCCAGGGTGCGATAGCCATCGGCAACAAGCCGGCCATCCGGCGGGTCCACGAAGGGGAAGGACTCGATCTCGCCAAACCCCAGCAGCTTCATCCGCAGGATGACGGCGGCCAGGTTGGCGCGATGGATCTCGGGCTCGGTGAACTCCGTCCGCGACTCGAAATTATCCTGGGTATAAAGACGGATACAGATACCCGCGGCCACCCGACCGCAGCGCCCCCGCCGCTGGTTGGCGGAGGCCTGGGAGACACGCTCCACCGGCAGACGCTGGACCTTGCTGCGATGACTGTAACGGCTGATCCGGGCAAAGCCAGGGTCGATGACGTAATGGATGCCGGGCACCGTCAGGGAGGTCTCGGCGACATTGGTCGCCAGTACCACCCGCCGGGTGCCATGGGCCTGGAAGATCCGCGCCTGCTCCGCCGGACTCTGGCGGGCATAGAGGGGCAGGATCTCGGTCGAGGGCGGATGATGCTTGCGCAGGGTCTCGGCGGTCTCGCGGATCTCCCGCTCGCCGGAGAGAAAGACCAGGACATCGCCCCGCCCCTCCCGGGCCAGTTCGTCCACCGCCTGGGAAATGGCGACCTGCATCTCGTCGTCGCGCTCGCCCGCGTTCTCCTCCTCCGGGGGGCGATAGCGCACCTCCACCGGATAGGTGCGCCCGCTGATCTCCAGGATGGGCGCCGGCCGGCCCTCGGCGTCCGCGAAATGGGTGGCAAACCGCTGGGGATCGATGGTGGCGGAGGTGACGATGACCTTGAGGTCCGGCCGCCGCGGCAGCAGGCCACGCAGATAGCCGAGCAGAAAGTCGATATTGAGGCCCCGCTCGTGGGCCTCGTCAATGATGAGGGTGTCGTATTCATGCAGCGAGCGATCCTGCTGCAACTCCGCCAGCAGGATACCGTCCGTCATCAGCTTGATGCAGGTCTCGGGCCGCACCCGGTCATGAAAGCGCACCTTGTAGCCCACCAATCCGCCGGTCTCCCCGCCCAGTTCCTGGGCCACCCGGCTCGCCAGGGTGCGCGCCGCGATGCGCCGCGGCTGGGTGTGGCCGATCCGCCCGGCCAGGCCCCGCCCCAGCTTCAGGCAGATCTTTGGTAACTGGGTGGACTTGCCCGAGCCCGTCTCGCCGCACAGGATCACCACCTGATGGCGGGCGATGAGCGCCGCCACCTCCTCCCGGCGCTCGCTGACGGGTAACTCGGGGGGAAACTGGATCTCCGGCACTTGCGCCCGCCGCCGCTCTAGGACGGACCGGGATGCCTCGATCTCCCGCCACAGGCCTGCCAACCCTTCATCGATGGGCTGACCCCGATCCAGGCGCTGTCGCAAACCCCGCAAACGACGGCGCAGGCCAGGACGGTCGGCCAGGAGGCAGGCATCCAGATCGGTGGGGTTCGGGAGGTTGGAGTGGGTCATGTGGTGTATCAGCACCCATCGGACCCAAGCCACTCAGACGCCGAGCCTGATACTGAGCGTTCTTCATCGAGATTGCTGGAAGTGCGCATAAGCTGCCTCCTCCATCTTGAGGCAATGGTCTTACCCGGACGCCGTATAAACAGCGACATACACAGTACCCCTTAAGGAGACACTGATTTATTCAAACCATATTGATCGCACGTGATATAATCATTGCCATCTTCTCTTCGACCACGAAATAGCTCCATGCCTAAGCAGATCTCCTTCGCCCAAGCCGAGTATGACGCCAAGCGCAAGACGACCCGCCGGGACCGTTTCCTGACGGAGATGGAGATCGTGGTACCCTGGTCGCGGCTGCTGGAACAGTTGCGTCCTCATTATTATGATGGGAAAACCCCCGGCTCTGCCGGGGAGACAGTAGCAGTTTGACAGATACGGGCGTCCATCAAGGACACTCCACCGTTGTGAGCCGCCCAGCAAACAACTGAGGAGGAACCCTGATGGACGAAGCCGAGAGCCTAAGCCACTCCAAATGGGAGTGCAAATACCACGTGGTCTTTATCCCCAAGTGCCGTCGCAAGACCTTGTACGAGCAGTTACGCCCCCATTTGGGCGAAGTGTTCCGCAAGTTAGCCGCCCAGAAGGAGAGTTTGGTGCTGGAAGGCCATCTGATGGCCGACCATGTCCACATGTTGATCGCGATTCCACCGAAATATGCCGTATCGCAAGTGGTTGGTTTCATCAAGGGCAAGAGTGCCATCCATCTTGCCCGCGTGTATGGTGAACGCCGCCGCAACTTTGTGGGCATGAATTTTTGGGCGCGGGGCTACTTCGTTTCCACCGTCGGTCGGGATGAGACGGTGATCCGGGCATACATCCGCCACCAAGAGCAAGAAGATCAGCGACTCGTTCAGCTCAAACTTTGGGACTGATCGGCCACCGACTGGTGGCCCAAGAACGGCGGGGCCGCGTTAGCGCCCCCGCCTAGCCGCCTCTGGCGGCTCACAATCAAAAGCCCCCGGCTCTGCCGGGGGATGCGTTACTATCCCGAGGCGGGCAAAGGACCTGGTCGGCCTCCCATCGGCTTGGAGCTGATGTTGCGTCTCTATTTCTTGCAGCAATGGTTTGGTCTGGCTGATGAGGCCCTGGAAGATGCCGTCTACGATAGCCAGGCGTTTCGGGGCTTGCTGGGCCTGGATCTGGGCCGCGCAGCGGTGCCGGATGCCACCACCCTGCTCAAGTTTCGCCATTTGCTGGAAACGGCGGGCCTGACCAAGACGATCTTTGAGACCATCAACCAGCTGTTGCGTGAGCGCCGCCTGTTGATGAACAAGGGCACCTTGGTGGATGCCACCTTCATCGCGGCGCCATCCTCGACTAAGAACCAAGACCACGCCCGCGATGCCGAGATGGGTCATACCCATAAGGGCCAGCAATACTACTTTGGCGCCAAGGCTCACATCGGGGTCGACGCCGCATCCGGGTTGGTGCATAGCGTCACCACCACGGCCGCCAACGTGGCGGATATCACCGCGACGGGCAACCTGCTGCACGGTGAGGAGGTGGCGGTGTTTGCCGATGCCGGCTATACCGGCGCCGAGAAGCGCGCGGAGCTCAAGTACCGGCAGGTGAAATGGTACATCGCCGCCCAGCGCGGCCAGGTGGCCGCCTTGCCGGCAGGCGAGGTAAAAGACCTGACCCAGCGGATCGAGCGGATCAAAGCGCACACCCGCAGCCGGGTCGAGCACGTCTTTCACCTCATCAAGGACCGCTTTCACCATCGCCAACTGCGCTACCAGGCACTGAAGAAAAACGGTGCCCAGCATGAGGTGCTCTTCGCCCTGGCGAATTTGATCATCGCCAAAAAGGCCTTACTGGCCGCCTGCGGGATCACTGCGCCCAAAAGGGGGTAGAGGACCACCTGAGCCAGCCCCCCCCTGTGTCAGGATAGATGTCGCTGTCAATGGCCACCAGAACTGAACCAGTTTCGGCCACGAAAATTGACCCACCCAGAGTTCCGGATCAGCGTCAGTTAGCGATTTTCTGCTTCAGTCGATAGCTTTCTCCTCCGAGCATAAAGACGTGCGAGTGATGGATGAGACGGTCGACGATGGGCACGGCGACGTTCTCGTCGCGGAAGAACTCCCCCCAGTTGGTGAAGTCCTTGTTGGTGGTGAGGATCACCGAGCGGTATTCGTAGAGACCGTTGATGAGCTGGAAGAAGTTGTAGAGGCCCTGGCGGTTCATCGGCAGATAGCCCAACTCGTCGATGATCAGCAGATCGAACTTGAGCAGGCAGGCGATCTTCTTCTTCAGCTCCCCGCGCAGTTCAGCCAGTTCGAGGGTTTCCACCAGTGCCAGCGCCGTGGTGAAGAGCACCTTGTAGCCGGTCTCCAGAGCTTTCAGACCGATGCCGACGGCCAGATGGGTCTTGCCCACGCCGGGCGGTCCGATGAACACCAGATTGGCGCGCTCCTCGAGAAAGCGGAAGTCCAGCAACTGGCTGACCTGGCGTTTGGTGATGGTAGTCTGGTGGCGGTAATCGAACTCCTCCAGGCGCTTGATCACGGGGAAGCCGGCCTTGCGTAGGTTCGCGGCCAAGCGGTTGGTCTCACGCCCCTGCAGTTCCAGGTCGACGAGTTGCTCCACCAGCTCCAAATACGACAGGGCATTGGCCTCGGCGGCGCCGAGCAGCGCGGCCAGGCCATGGGCCAGATGGCCGCAGTTGAGGACACGGTACTTGTGCGCGACGGCATCAAGGGTGGTCATGGTCATGAGCGCCCTCCGGAGCGTTCTGAGCGGCAATAGCGGCGTAGCGTGCGAGCGGCGAGGATGCCCCGGTGTCCGACGCTACGCTCGGCGGCGGTGCGCCGCAGCGCTCGGGATGCGTGCTGTAGGCTTCCAGGTAGGCGCGCAGCCGGGTGTAGCTCATGGCGGGTTTGTCGCATAGCGCGGCGACGAGGGCTGGATCCAGCGTTGGATAGCCGCCGAGGAGCCGTTTGACGCCCTGCAGTTGGTCTTTGTAGATCTTCGGCTCGGTGGCCTTGATCAGGGCGCACAGACGCGGTCCGGACGTCGCGCCCAAGCGCTGCGCGATGGCCGCCTCCAGGTCGGCGATGGCCACGGCGGGATCGCGGTAATGGTGGGTGTTTTTGACGATCGCGCCCTTGCCGGGAGCCAGCCCATGGCGGGCGATGACCGCGCCGCTGCCGGGGTCGCTGATCACCAACTGCCCGTCGGTCTCCACGACGCCGACCCGGCTGCGCTGATAGGCCAGGGGGACGGAGTACTTGTTGGCCTGCCAGGCGATCAGACCGGTCTTGTCGGCGTGCCGGGTGAGGGGTGCCTCGCCGGAGAGCTCCGGCACGCCGGGCGGGCTCAGGTAGGCCGCCATGTGCGGCTGCTCCGCGCGCCTATAGCGCTCGCGCGGCGCCTCCCCGGTGGTGGCATGGGTCCGGGCATTGGCCGTCTCCGCGAGCCATCGCTGCAGGTGGGCCACGACGTCCGCCCAACCCGCGAAGGTCTCGCCGTAGAGCCCATTGGACTTGACGTACTTCACCCCGGCTTCGACCTTACCCTTGCTCTCGGGGTCGTAGCCACGGCAAGCCCGGATTGTAAAACCCGCGGTCGCCGCATAGCGGGCGAAGCGTTCGTTGAGCGCCAGCTCGCGGCACTGCTCGTCGATCACCACCAGACGGGTTTGGTCGTAGACGCATTCGCGCGGACGCCCGCCGAACGCGCGGAAGGCCGCATCGTGCATCCGGATCAGCTCGGCGGTGTTGATCGGCCGGGCACTGGCCGCCACGTACAGCAGCCGCGAGTAGGACAGGACAAAGACCATCAGATACACCGTGGTCGCGACCCCGCCGATCATCACCCCGCGCAGCTCCCCGCCATCGACCTGGCATTGCACGCCGGGCGCCATGTCCAGCACCGGTTCGTAGTAGCGCTCCTGCTTGAGCGTCACCGTTGCCTGCAGCTCGCGGAGGTAGCGCCGCACCATGCGCGCCGAGACCGCCAACTCCCCGTGGGCCTCGCACAGCTTGCGCAGCACCTTCACCGCACTCAAGCGTGGATAGGTCTCCAGCAGGTGCACGAGGTACCCGCGATGCCCATCCAGACGCCGCTCCCGGCGCTGCCCCTCCCGATACGCCGTGAGCTCCTCGGCACTCATCCGCAGGTACTTGCGCACCGTATTGCGCGAAATCTTCAGCTCCGCCGCGATCGCCCGCAGCGAGCTCCCCCGCCCTTCGTCGTACATGGCTTTGATCTTGTGAATCATGACCCACTCCTGCACTTACACCCCCGACCGGCAAAAAAACCGCACAGTCTGAGGCTGCACACCTTAAAAAACACACTCCGGGATGGATTAAAAGGTGTGGCCGTTAGTGGGTCAGTTTAGATGGCAAGTAACAGTCGCCTCCTCTTTGAGGAGGCGACATCTATCCTGACACAGGGGGGTCATACGCGTTGAGATCAATCCCGGTCGGGGGCGAGGTGCCGCCGGTTGCCGCCGATGCCCGCCAGGCAAAGGACGGTGGTGCGGAGCATATAACCAGCGACAGTCCACCAAGAGTTAAAGATGCGGGATTTACCGTCGTAACGATCCCGCATGGTCACCGGTACCTCGCGAATGCGCAGACCCTGGCGGCGCAGGATCAGGAGGACGCCCACATCCTGATAGTCGAGCAGGGTGGCGTCGGGGCGGATGAGGCGATCCATGGCGGCCCGATTGTAGGCCCGGAAAGCCGGAGGTCAGGTCCTCCAGCGGCAATCCCGGTGATTCCGCGGAAATAGCGCCAGGCCATGCCGACGCGCGCGACTCACCCGCAGGGGACAGGCGCCGATGACCACGTCCGCCTCGCCGGCCAACAGGGGCGCGATCAGGTCCTGGATATCGGCGGGATCGTGCTGGCCGTCGGCATCCAGGGTGATGGCCAGGTCCCAGCCCTGGCGATAGGCGTACCGGAGCCCGGTCTGCATGGCCCCCCAGGCCCCGAGATGCAAGGGCAATCGCAGCACCAGGGCCCCCGCCGCCGCCGCGATCGCCACCGTGTCGTCCTGGCTGCCATCGTCGATGACGACGATGGGCGCCTGGTAGAGGCGGCGGGCCTCGGTGATGACCTGGGCGATGGAATGGGCCTCGTCGCGGGCGGGGATGAGGATCACGGGGCGCCACCCTTGGCCCCGGCTGACCCAAGCCCTAACGCCGCTCTCAAGACGACCTCCCGGCGATCAGTTGCGGCTCTTGTCCACCAGTTTGCCGGCCTTGATCCAGGGCATCATCTCGCGCAGGCGCTCGCCGACTTCCTCGATGGGGTGCTCCTGGCCCAGGCGGCGCAGGGCCTTGAGCTTGGGGGCGCCGGCCTGGTTTTCGAGGATGAATTCCTTGGCGAAGTCGCCGGACTGGATCTCGGCCAGGATGCGCTTCATCTCCGCCTTGGTCTGGTCGGTGACGATGCGCGGGCCGCGGGTCAGGTCGCCGTATTCGGCGGTGTTGGAGATGGAGTAGCGCATGTTGGCGATGCCGCCCTCGTAGATGAGGTCGACGATCAGCTTGACTTCGTGCAGGCACTCGAAGTAGGCCATCTCGGGGGCGTAGCCGGCCTCCACCAGGGTCTCGAAGCCGTTCTGGATCAGGGAGGTCAGGCCGCCACAAAGGACCACCTGCTCGCCAAAGAGGTCGGTCTCGCACTCCTCGCGGAAGCTGGTCTCGATGACACCGGCGCGGCCACCGCCGTTGGCCGAGGCATAGGCTAGGGCGATGTCGCGGGCCTGGCCGGTGGCGTCCTGATGGACGGCGATCAGGCTCGGGACGCCGCCGCCCTGGGTGTAGGTGGAGCGCACCAGGTGACCGGGGCCCTTGGGGGCGATCATGATGACATCCAGGTCCTCGCGGGGCTCGATGGCGCCGAAGTGGATGTTGAAGCCATGGGCGAAGGCCAGTGCAGCGCCGGGCTTGATGTGGGGGGCTATGTCCTCGCGGTAGAGGCGGGCCTGGTGCTCGTCCGGGGCCAGGACCATGACCACATCGGCGGCGGCGACGGCCTCGGCAATGGGCTTGACGTCGAGGCCGGCGTGGGTGGCCTTGACCGCGGAGGCGGAGCCGGGGCGCAGGCCGACGGTGACCTTGACGCCGGAGTCCTTGAGGTTGTTGGCGTGGGCGTGGCCCTGGGAGCCGTAGCCGATGATGGCGACCTGGCGGGACTGGATGAGGGAGAGGTCGGCGTCTTTGTCGTAGTAAACGTTGATGGCCATGGGATTAACCTGAGTTGGTACCGGCCCTTGGCCGGATTGATTGTTCTGAACCGAATATTCGAAAAGAAGGCCTCGGGATGCCCGGGTCGGAGGCTTGAGGGGCCAAATGGGCGGGGGTGCCTGCCCTCTCGGCCCGCGATACCGGCCTAGAGGGTGAGCCCCTTCTCGCCGCGGGCGATGCCGGTGGGTCCGGAACGCACCACCTCCACCACCAGGCCCTCGGGCACGGCCTGGATGAAGGCATCGAGCTTCTGGGAGGTGCCGGTCAGCTCCACCACATAGCTGGTTTCGGTAACATCAATGATTTTGGCGCGGAAGATATCCGTCAGACGCTTGAGTTCCTCGCGCCCCTCCTTTACCGCCCGCACCTTGATGAGCATCATCTCGCGCTCGATATGCCGGCCCTCGGTGAGGTCGAGGAGCTTGACGGTATCGACCAGCTTGTTGAGCTGCTTTTTGATCTGCTCGATGATCTCCTCGCTGCCGGTGGTGACCAGGGTCATGCGCGACAGGGTGGGATCATCCGTGGGGGCCACGGTCAGGGACTCGATGTTGTAGCCGCGGGCGGAGAAGAGCCCGGAAACCCGGGACAGAGCGCCGGCCTCGTTTTCCAGCAGGACGGAAATAATGTGTCTCATGTCAGGCGAGCTCCCTTTCTGGCGAGAGGTGCATCTCGTGATGGCCCTTGCCCGCCTCGATCATGGGGTAAACGTTCTCGGCGGGATCCACCACGATATCCATGAAGACAAAGCGATCCTTCATGGCGAAGGCCTCGCGCATGGCGCCCTCCAGGTCCCCCGGCTGTTCCACCCGCATCCCGACGTGGCCAAAGCTCTCGCTAAGCTTGACGAAGTCCGGCAGGGCATCGACGTAGGAGTGGGAGTAGCGGCTCTCGTAGAAGAACTCCTGCCACTGGCGCACCATGCCCATGTAGCCGTTGTTGAGCAGAATGACCTTGATGGGCAGGTCATACTGCTTGCAGGTCGCCATCTCCTGGATGCACATGAGGATGCTGGCCTCGCCAGAGACGCAGGCCACGGTGGCGTCGGGGAACGCAAGCTGCACGCCCATGGCCGCCGGCAGGCCGAAGCCCATGGTGCCCAGGCCGCCGGAGTTGATCCAGCGCCGCGGCTCGTCGAAGGGGTAGAACTGGGCGGCGAACATCTGGTGCTGGCCCACGTCGGAGGTCAGGTAGAGACCGCCTTCTGTGACCTTGTAGAGGGTCTCGACGGCAAACTGGGGCTTGATGAGCGGGCTGTGGCGATCGTAGGCCAGACATTTGACCCCGCGCCACTCCTCGATCTGCCGCCACCATTCCGCCAGGGCCACCGGGTCCGGACCCTGCTTGTGCTCCCGGAGAAGGCGCGCCATGTCGGCCAGCACGCTACCCACCGGGCCGACGATGGGGATGTCCACCCGCACGTTCTTGGAGATGGACGAGGGGTCCACATCCAGATGGATGATCGTGGCGTGGGGGCAAAATTGCTCGATCTTGCCGGTGACGCGGTCATCAAAGCGGGCGCCGATGGCGAAGAGGACATCCGTCTCATGCATCGCCATGTTGGCCTCGTAGGTGCCATGCATGCCGAGCATGCCCAGGAACCTGGGGTCCGTCATGGGGAAGGCCCCCAGCCCCATGAGGGTGCTGGTGATGGGGAAACCCGTTTTCTCGACCAGGTCGCGCAGGGCCTGGGAGGCCTCGCCCAGGATGACGCCACCGCCCGTATAGAGCACCGGCCGCTTGGCCTGGAGTAGCACGTCCACCGCCTTCTTGATCTGCCCCGGGTGCCCCTTCAGCGCCGGGCTGTAGGAGCGCAGCTTGATGTCCTTGGGGTAGTGGTAGGGGATCTTGATGTTGGGGTCGGTGACATCCTTGGGGATATCCACGAGCACCGGCCCCGGCCGGCCCGACGTGGCAATGTAGAAGGCCTTGCGGATGGTCAGCGCCAGGTCGTGCACATCCTTGACCAGGTAGTTGTGCTTGACGCAGGGGCGGGTGATGCCGACCGTGTCCACTTCCTGAAAGGCGTCACTGCCGATCACGGGGGTCGGCACCTGCCCGGACAGGATCACCATGGGGATGGAGTCCATGTAGGCGGTGGCGATACCGGTGACGGCATTGGTGGCGCCCGGTCCGGAGGTCACCAAGGCGACGCCACAGCGACCGGTGGCGCGGGCATAGCCATCGGCGCCATGGGTGGCGGCCTGCTCGTGGCGGACCAGGATGTGCTTGACCTTGTCCTGCTTGAACAAGGCATCGTAGGTATGAAGGACCGCGCCCCCGGGGTACCCGAAGACATACTCCACGCCCTCATCGATCAGCGCCTGAACGATGATCTCGGCTCCACTCAGTTCCAATTCAGCTAACCTCCATCTGTATGACCACCCCGGGCAGGCCCTTGCCGGCCTGTTCCCGGGTCCGCGCGGCGAGACAGAAAAGTGGGAGATGTATTAAAGGGTCGAAAAGCTACAGGATAGGACCGGGATCGGTCA
Organism: uncultured Gammaproteobacteria bacterium; assembly: GCA_963841065.1. Taxonomy (GTDB): domain Bacteria; phylum Pseudomonadota; class Gammaproteobacteria; order Chromatiales; family Chromatiaceae; genus M0108. The sequence goes on from CAWJBI010000044.1 coordinate 42,259, forward strand.
AGGACGGCGTGTCGATGGGCGGCCTGTCAATCCGGAAAAACCCGGTTCGGACCGCCGGGGCTTGTCCCGCTGGGGGCGGCTCCCTACAATGAAACTCTTTTTCGCCGGGCCCCTCCCATGCGCACATCTCGGTTCCCCCTCCAGACCCTCAAGGAGACCCCCGCGGACGCGGAGGTGGTCAGTCACCGGCTGATGCTGCGGGCGGGCATGATCCGCAAGCTGGCGGCGGGGCTCTATACCTGGCTACCCCTGGGGCTGAGGGTCCTGCGCAAGGTGGAGCGGATCGTCCGGGAGGAGATGGACCGGGCCGGGGCCCTGGAGGTCCTGATGCCGGCGGTGCAGCCGGCGGAGCTGTGGCAGGAGTCCGGGCGCTGGGAGCAATACGGTCCCGAGCTGTTGCGCATCAAGGACCGCCACCAGCGGGAATTCTGCTTCGGCCCCACCCACGAGGAGATCATCACCGACCTGGCGCGCCGGGAACTGCGCAGCTACAAGCAGTTACCGGTGAATTACTACCAGATCCAGACCAAGTTCCGCGACGAGATCCGGCCCCGCTTCGGGGTCATGCGGGCGCGGGAATTCCTCATGAAGGACGCCTACTCCTTCCACCTGGACCGCGACTCCCTGGCCGAGACCTACCAGGTGATGCACGCTACCTACAGCCGCATCTTCCAGCGCTGCGGCCTGGATTTCCGCCCCGTCCAGGCGGATACGGGCGCCATCGGCGGCCGGGCCTCCCATGAGTTTCATGTCCTGGCGGAGGCCGGCGAGGACGCCATCGCCTTCTCCACGGTGAGCGACTATGCCGCCAACATCGAGTTGGCGGAGGCCCTGCCCCTGGCGGCCAGCCTGCCGGCGCCCACCCAGGACAAGCGCCTGGTCCCCACCCCCGGGGCCAGGACCATCCAGGAACTGGTGGACCAGTTCGACCAGCCCATCGCCCACACGGTCAAGACCCTGGTGGTGGCCGCGGCCGAGGGCAGTGGTGCCCAACTGGTGGCCCTGCTGGTACGCGGCGATCACGAACTCAACCCCGTCAAGGCCGAAAAGCTGCCCCAGGTGGCCGTGCCCCTGCGGCTGGCGACGGAGGAGGAGATCCGCGCCACCCTGGGCGCTGGCCCCGGCTCCCTGGGGCCCCTGGGCCTGACTATCCCCTGCGTGGTGGATCGCACCGTGGCGGTCACCGCCGATTTCAGCGCCGGGGCCAACCAGGACGGCCATCACTGGTTCGGCCTCAACTGGGGGCGCGACCTGCCCCTGCCGGAGGTGGCGGACCTGCGCAGTGTCGTCGAGGGTGACCCCAGCCCGGACGGCCAGGGCCAGATCACCATCGCCCGCGGCATCGAGGTCGGACATATCTTCCAGCTGGGACAGAAGTACAGCGCGGCCCTCAAGGCCACCGTCCTGGACGAGGGCGGCCGGGCCCTGACCCTGGAGATGGGCTGCTACGGCATCGGCGTGTCGCGGGTGGTGGCCGCCGCCATCGAGCAACACCACGACGAGCGCGGCATCATCTGGCCGGAGCCCATCGCCCCCTTCCAGGTCGCCCTGCTGCCCATGAAGCTGGCCAAATCCTACCGGGTGCGCGAGGCCACCGAGGCCCTCTACCAGGAGCTGACCGCCGCCGGCATCGAGGTCCTCCTCGACGACCGGGACGAACGCCCCGGCTTCATGTTCGCGGACATGGAACTCATCGGCATCCCCCATCGCCTGGTCGTCGGCGACAAGGGGCTGGACCAGGGTCTGCTGGAATATAAGGGTCGCCGGGACGCGGAGATGACCCTGGTGCCCATCGGCGAGGTCCTGGGCTTCCTGCGCGAACGCCTAGCGCTGGCCGCCGCCTGACACCCGCGCGACGGATTTCGTCAGGGCCGCGCCCCGGCCAAGGCGGACCTGAATAGGCCTCCTGATTTCTCGCCCCCGATCCGATCATCACCCCCGGCCGCCCCTCCTCATGCCAGGGAGCGGCATATAACCCAGGAAATCCTTGCCATGCGACAGGAAGCCTTCAGCTACGACCAGCTACTGCAATGCGGTCGCGGTGAAATGTTTGGCCCGGGCAATGCCCAACTGCCGACGCCCAACATGCTCATGCTGGACCGCATCGTCAAGATCAGTGACGAGGGCGGCACCTTTGGCAAGGGCGAGATCCTCGCCGAACTGGATATCCATCCGGATCTCTGGTTTTTTGGCTGCCACTTTCCCGGCGACCCGGTCATGCCCGGCTGCCTGGGCCTGGACGCCACCTGGCAATTGGTCGGTTTCTTTCTGGGCTGGATCGGGAACCCGGGCCGGGGCCGCGCCCTGGGTGTCGGCGAGGTCAAGTTCACGGGCCAGGTGCTGCCCACGGCCCAAAAGGTCACCTATCAGATTGATATGAAACGCATCATCAGCCGCAAGCTGGTCCTCGGCATCGCCGATGGCAGCGTCAAGGTGGACGGCCGGGAGATTTACACCATGAAGGACCTTCGGGTGGGGCTCTTCACCTCCACCGAAGGCTTTTGACGGGCGGCGCTGCCAGCAACCGCCACGGGGCGGGGTCTCAGCTCTTGCCGTCCTTGATCATGGTCGCGAGGCGCTTGGGGGGGACATAGCCAGGCACCATCTCGCCGTTTTCGAGGATGATGGCGGGGGTGCCGGAGACGCCCAGCTTTTCGCCAAGCTCCATTTGCTCCTTGACCGGGTTATCGCACTTCTTGTCCGGGACCGTCTTGCCGGCCTTAGCGTCCGTGAGGGCGGCCTTGCGATCATCGGCGCACCAGACGGAGATGGCCTTGTCGAAGGAGGGGGTGCCTACCCCAGAGCGGGGAAAGAAGAGATAGCGGACCTTGATGCCCTCGGCAAGGTAGCCGTCGATCTCGCCATGCAGCTTGCGGCAGTAGCCGCAGTCAATGTCCGTGAAGACCGTTATAGTGTGGTCGGCCTTGCCCGGGGGCGAGAAGATGATCATCTTGTCTTCGCCCAGCTTGTTGACGGCCGCCACCCGCTCCTTGGCCTCCTTCTTGCGCGCCTCCGCCAGCCGCGGCGAGGTCTCCGTCAAGTCCTCCTTGCTGACCAGATCGATCATGCGGCCCTGGACCATGTAGCGGCCGTCCTTGCTGACGTAGATGACGTCGGAACCCACCAGCACCTCGAACAGGCCCGGCACCGGCGTCTCGTGGACGCTATCGACCTCGTACTCCGGCAGTATCTTGGCCAGGCTCTTCTTGATGGCTGCGGCATCCGCCGCGGCCTGGGCCGAGAACAGGGCCAGCATGGCGCCCGCAAGCCCCATCTTGATCATCACATTCATACGTTAACCTCAATCTCTGAAATTGATGTATTTGAGGGGCAAGCCCCAATCACCCTCGCGCAGATGCGCGATGGCCTCCTGCAGGTCGTCGCGGTTCTTACCCGACACCCGTAACTGCTCGCCCTGAATCTGGGCCTGGACCTTGAGCTTGGCCGCCTTGAGGGCCTTGATCATGCTCTTGGCCGTTTCGGTATCGATCCCTTGCTTCAGGCCCACCTCCTGACGCGCCGCGCTCAGGCTGGTTGTGGGGTCCTTGAGGTCGAGGCTTCCGATATCGACTCCGCGTTTGACCAACTTCTGGCGCAAAATATCCATCATCTGCCGCAACTGGAAATCCCGCTCCGAGGCCAGCTTGATGACATCGCCGGCCAACTCGAAACTTGCTTTGATACCCTTGAAATCGAATCGGGTCCCCACCTCGCGGTTGGCCTGATCCACCGCATTGCGGACCTCCTGCAGGTCCACCTCCGAAACCACATCGAAAGACGGCATAACGATCTTTTCTCCCCTACCCGACTGCTGAAGGCTGGCTACATTAGAGCAAGGCTTGCGGCAATGCCAGTCTTAGCCCCGCGGATGGTGCTTGGCGTGGAGTTGCTTGAGCCGCTCCCGGGCGACGTGGGTGTAGATCTGGGTGGTGGAGAGGTCGCTGTGGCCGAGCAGCATCTGCACGACCCGCAGGTCGGCGCCGTGATTGAGCAGATGGGTGGCGAAGGCGTGACGCAGGGTGTGGGGTGACAGCTCCTTCTGGATACCGGCGGCGAGGGCGTGGCGCTTGATGAGTTGCCAGAAGGCCTGGCGGGTCATGTGGTCGCTGCGTCGGGTGGGAAAGAGGAAGTCGCTGAGCCGGCCGCCCAGCAGATCCTGGCGCGGACCGCGGGTAAAATCCGCCAGCCAGGCGATGGCCTCCTCGCCCAAGGGCACCAGGCGTTCCTTGCCCCCCTTGCCCAACACCCGCACCAGGCCCTGATTGAGACTGACTTCCCCCGGCTTGAGATCGACCAGTTCGGAAACCCGCAGCCCAGTGGCGTAGAGGACCTCCAGCATGGTGCGGTCGCGATGACCTCGGGGATCTTCGGTATCCGGGGCCCCCAGCAGCCGCTCCACCTCCGCCTCCGTCAGGATTCGGGGCAGGGGGCGACCGAGCCGGGGGGCATCCACCCGGGCGCTGGGGTCCTCGCGCAGGGTGCCGATGCGCAGCAGGTACTGGTAAAACTGGCGCAGGCAGGACAAGCGCCGCGCCGCCGAGCGCGGCTTGAGCCCTTGCTAGCGAGAGCCGGGCCAGATAATCGAGCAGATCCAGCCGCGTCGCCCCCGCCAGGCCCAGGCCGCGCTCCGTGGCCAGCCAGGCGCCAAAGGCCCGCAGATCGGACTGGTAGGCCGCCAGGGTATTGGCGCTCAGCCCCCGCTCCATCCAGAGGGCATCCGCGAAGCCTTCGATGAGGCTATCCGGGGCGACCGGGGCCTCCTTCACCCCTCCGCCCAAGGCAAGGCCTCGTTGAGACATCGGACGCTATAGTAACGGCCGTCCTCCAGACGCAGGGCGGTGAACCGGCCGCGATTGGCGCAGCCGGTATCCAGGGGATGGACGAGCAGCTTGCCCGGGCCCGCGCGGCCCAGGCCCTCGCGATCGAGCCGGGCCCAGTGACCAAAAAGGATGGGGAGACCCTGGCTGGCGCGGCCGGGGACCTGGAACCAGGGCTGGGAACGCCGGGCGCCCTTGCGCTTGCGGCGCTCGCCGTCGAGATCCAGGCGGCCCGCGCCATCGCACCAGCGCAGTTGGGTGAAGCAGTTGGCGATGTAGCGCAGGCGATCCCAGCCGGCCAGGTCATCGCTCCAGCGCCAGGGTTTGTGGGGCCCCAACTGATGCAACAGGTCCCCGTAGGCGGGATTTTGCAGCAGGGCCTCCAGTTCGGCGGCGCGGGCCTTGGCGGTCACCAGGTCCCACTGGGGCGGCAGACCGGCATGGACCATGGCATAGCCAAGTCGTTCGTCGTGGTAGAGCAGCGGCTGGTGGCGCAGCCAGAAGAGGAGTTCCTCGCGATCGTGGGCCTCGAGGATACTGGCCAGGGTATCCTTTTTGCCGAAGGTCAGGGCGCCGGAGGCCGCGGCCAGGAGATGCAGGTCGTGGTTGCCCAGGACACAGACGGCGGCGTGACCCAGACCACGCACGAAGCGCAGCAGGCCCAGGGAGTTAGGCCCGCGGTTGACCAGATCGCCCGTAAACCATAGGCGATCGACGGCGGGATCGAAGTCGATGCGATCGAGGAGGCGCAGCAGGTCATCGAAGCAGCCCTGGACATCGCCAATGGCATAGGTGGCGCCGACCTCGTCCAGCGGCGGCCCCTGGTTCAGGGGCGAGGCCGCCACCGCGCGGCTGGCCTCCTCGTCCGTCCCCAAGCCCGTCATCCCTCGCCCGCCCCCACCAGGGCCGCGGGGGCGCCCTCATGGCGCAGCAGCCAGCGCTTGACCTCCAAGCGGCGGCCCGAGACATCCCCTGCGAAGCCCCCCAGCCCATTCTTGGCGATGACGCGATGGCAAGGCACGGCGATGAGGCAGGGGTTGGCGCGACAGGCACCACCGATGGCGCGGGCGCTGGTGCCGAGTTGCCGGGCGAGGTCGCCATAAGTCCGGGTTTCACCGGGGGGGATGGCTTGCAGGGCGCGCCAGACTCGGTGCTGGAAGTCCGTGCCCCGCGCGGCCAGGGGTAAATTCAAGCCAGTCGCACCCGCGTCAAAATAGCTCGCCAAGGCCACGCGGATGGTCAGGGGTACCGCCTCGTCGAGGCTCGCGTCATCGGATGGCGCCAGCCCCTCGGGGGCGTTCGGGTCCGGGTCCGCGGCCAGGTTCAGGCGCACCAATCGCTCCTCCTCCCAGGCAAGGGCCAGGGTCCCCAAGGGGGTCGCCAGAGCGCCGGATTCCACGGCTCCCGAGGTCAGGGTTCCCGATCGCAACTGCCCTGCTTTCATAACGCCTGCTGTCATAACGCTGGTTGAGAGTCGAGCAGTATATACCTTGCCCGTCGATCCTCGGCATGTGGGGGACGGAGAGGCCATTGCCGACCTCCCCTTCCGCCCTAAATACGGCTCCGTATACGGCGGTTCGGCGAACCCAGACGAGTCATGTCCATGCCGTGCGGAGCGCGAACAGGCCCTGCTGCCCGAAACAGGTTGACAGGTTCCGATGGCATACCGGGCACACCTAAAGATGCGTGAACGCAGTGAGCCGGATCCTAAGGCCCTTGTCCGCGCCCAACGATCCCCCGGGATACCCCAAGGTTAGTTCTCCGTTTCTCCATGCATCTCCCAACGGCAAGGGCCGCCGGGGGCCGAGGCCCCCAACGGCCCTTGCGTCCTGCTCTGCGCGCTCGACTAACTCCCGATACGCGTTATCTCCCGGACCCCGAAAGGTCCACAATCGCCGGGCTGTTCGTCGCGTTGCTCACCACCCTCAGGGTCCCGGAGTAGGCCTGGACCGCGGTCGGCCGGAAGGTCACCGAGAGCCTGCAGCTCCTGCCCACGGCGACCGGCGTCGTGCAGGTGCCGAGCACGGGGTTGATGAACGCTGCTCCCGTAGTCGTGACCGAGCTGATGGTGAGGGGGGTGGTGCCCGTGTTCGTCACCCTAACATTCTGGGTCCTGTTGGTGTTAATGCGCCGGGCGCCGAAGTCCAGGGTTGCCGGTAGGGTGGCGATGGGTCCGGTCCCGCCGGCGCCAACCGGGGCACTGGCTGCCGAAGTGAGCGACTCCGCGAAGCCTTGACCGTCGGTGAATGACACGTCCACCCTCAACCTTAGGCCAAGCTCGGCAAGTGTGGGTGTGAAGGTCGCCGCTGTCGCGCCAGCGATGTTTACGCCATTGGCCCGCCACTGGTAGCTAAAGGGTCCGAGGCCATCGACATCCGCTATCCCTGTGGTAATGGCCGAGACCGGGGCACCCACCTCGGGCGTGGTGTCGGAGAGGGTTGGAGCACCGGTTGCCGGATCGTTTACGGCCGTGACCGCGACGGTCGGGTCGGACGTGACGCTTTCCGGATTGCCGGCGCCGTCGGTGAAGCTGGCGACCACGCGCAGCCTCTGGCCCACGACCGGGTCGGTCGGGGTGAAGGTGTCCCCCGTTCCGGCGGTGGCCCAGACGTCGGGGGCGGTCTCGGCCTGCCAGGTGTGGGTGATAGCGCCCAGGCCATCGGCATCAGCGAGTACGCTGGTCACCGTCAGGAGTTGGTCCTCTGCGGGCGTGGTGATGTCAATCGTCACCGTGCCGGTTGCCGGGAGGTTGCTCGGTACCGGGATGGTCTGGTCGAGGAACGCCATTAGTTCCATGTTCCGCAGCGTGTCGGTCCCGTCGGCCAAGGTGCCGCCGGTGTGTGCCACGGTGACGCTGCCGTCCGCATTGCTGGTGACGGTGTAGTTGGCACGGGCCTCGGAGTACACGGCCGTGTCCACGTCTGCCGGCAAGGCCCCAGTCGTCACGATGCTGCGCACGATGCTGATTGAACCGGGGTTGAGGGTGCCCGCGAACACGGCCGTCCGAAGCTGGGTCATGCTGTCAACCAGGCCAACGACCGGCGCCTCGAGCTGCACGTTCAGCCAGGCGTCGCCGTCAATGATGTCGTCGCCGCCGCGACCCTCGATAAGGTCACTCCCGGCACCGCCGATGATGATGTTGCCGCCGGTGAAGGAGGTCGCGCCGGCCGGCAGCAGGGTGCTCAGCCCGGTGATCCGCGCAATGCCCGCCGCATTCAGCTCGTGGCCGACCATCGTGGTGGCGTCGCCGTCGTCGCCGCGCAGGGTGTCGTTGAACTGCCAGCCCGACAGGCCCTCGACCAGGTCGAACCGGTCGCGGATGTTCTCGATGTCGGGCGGCAGCAGACCGGTGAAGTTCAAGTCCGCATCGGCCGCCTGGGGATCGCCCCGGTGGGTGACCCAGTCGAAGCCGAGCATGCCTTCGCTGCGCTGGATCCCGGGACCTGAGACCATGATGTCGTCGCCGCCCTCGGAGTCGTAGTCGTCGTCGCCGCCGTCGCCGATGATGACGTCGTGGCCCGGCTGGTTCGGATCGTTCTGGAAGGGGGCGCCGTTGTCGCCCTGCAGCAGGTCGGCTTGGTTGCCGCCCTCGATCCAGTCGTCGCCGTCGTCGCCGAATACCGTGTCGAAGGAGTCACCGGCGAAGATGATGTCGTTACCCGGGCCGCCGAAGGTCTCGGTGGGATCGGAACCGCCGACGATGAAGTCATTGCCCAGACCGCCCTGGTTCAGGTCGAAGCCCTGACCGGAGCTCATGGCGTCGTGGCCGTTGCCGCCCTTGAGGACGTCGTCGCCGAAGCTGTCGGTCAGGATGTCGTCGCCATCGCCGCCGATGAACTGATCGTTGCCGGCACCACCCTCCATGATGTCCCTGCCGCCATTGCCCCGGAGGGTGTCGTCACCTTCGCTCGAGACGATGCGGTCGACATCAAGGGTATTCCTGCCATTCCAGATGACATGGGCCGGACCGGAGTAGCGGATCGCCCCATTGGGCATACGCCTGAGGTCGAGCATGGTCGACTCATCGTAGGGCGTGGTCGGATCGTTCAGGATTGGGCCGGTGGCCCCGAGGAACGCCAGGTTGAACGTGAAGTCCGCCCGCGAGAAGACATCCGCCGGGAGGCCCTCCGCGTCCGTGTTGCGCATGATCAGCTCGGAGAACGAATTGCCCTCGAGCTGAACCAGCAGGTTGAGGCCGGCCGTGCGGGTGAGGTAGTAGAACCGGTCGCCGTCCTGCAGGTCCTCCAGTTGCGTCTCGAAGACGTGGTTGAAGGTGGAGCCCAGCAGACCGCCGAACGGGGCCTGCTTCTCGGCCATACCGCCGACCCAGAAATCGACATTATCGAGACCGGTGACGGTCGCACCGGAGGGGAGGTTGGCCCAGGCACCAGTGCCGAGCAGGAAGTCGAGGCTGTCGGAGGGCGTCAATGGATCATTGGCCGCCAAGATGATTGTCGCCGCGGCACGCCTGGCCTCCAGGCTGCCGGGTCCATCCGGCCCGCCATCGTCGAACGTGGCGATAAAGGGGTGGGTGCCGTAGGCCGCGATGAAGTTGACCAGCGACTCCGGGTGTCTGAGGCCGAGTTCGAAGTCCGCCCAGCTCTCGTAGGGCGCCACCGCCGAGTTTCCGGTCGCGTCGAAGAACTGCCGGCGCGCATCGTTAAGCGCCGGGACGCCCGTGTCCCGGCCTCGCGCCATGTTGATCGTCGCCAGGTCCAGCGGCAGGCCGAGGAGGCGGTTGCGCAGGGCCTCGGTCACGAACTCGTCGATCTCGTTGCCGACCTGGTCCGTCATGCCGCGCACGATGCTGCCGGCCGCCTCGCTGGCGTGTCGGTACCTACCTCGTTGAAAGCAAGCGGGTTCAGGAAGGCGTCGAGCAACGGGATGTCTTGGTTGACCCCAGTGTCGTCGGTGCGTGCCACCGTCTCGGTCAGCATCGAGTGGCCGAAGCGATAGACCGTGTGCGCGAACTCGGCCACGATCGCCGGATCGATCTCGGTGTGGTAGCCGGCAAAGAGGTTGACCTGCGGCTGCACCTTGCGCGCGAACTCCTCGAACACCAGGTGCTGATATTCCATCTCGGTGACGAACCGCGCCGCCTGGAACAGCCGCTCGCCGTAGTTCCAGCCGGAGGGGTTCGCCACGGAATGCCAGTCGGCGATCTCGGCCGGGGTGAGCTCGCCAGATCCGCCAAACTGGGTGATGAGCCCATCGATGTCGTCAGCGAGCCGGTTGTGCTCCGAGTGGAAGATGGTGTGGATGGCGGTCAGACCGATGTTCTCGTTGCCCCGGCCGTCGCCGGTGACGAAGTGGGCATCGAGGAGCTCGTCGTCGTAGACACCTGCCTCGGGCAGCGGGCCAGGCGGGTTGACGACGAGATCCGTATCCGGACCCAGCCCCGGATTGGGGGCGGCGTTGTGCGCGATGTCGTCGAGAAAGGAGTGGCCGGTGCGGATCGCGTCCGCTGGGATGAGAACGCCGAGGCCGCCATTGGCCGAGGGGTCGCCCTCGACGAGCAGGTTACCCACCCTCACGATCTGCGGTAACCCGCGGAGAGGTCCAGGAATGAAACGGCCGTAGGGATCGGTCAGCAGCTTCGGCACGTTCAGCACGTCCTGGTCGGTGAGCTGGATGCCAAGCAGGCTGGCGGCCTGGGCCTTCACCTCGGCCCAGTTGCCGATGTTGCCCGGGATTGCGCCGTCGATCAGCTTACCCGTCGCCACCGGCCGCCCGGATACACCCGGCTCGTACGCGCGCAGGAACACCTGGTGCGAGGGATGCGAGGTGTAGGTCTGGTTTTGATCGACGAAGGGGGTGGTGGTGTTGGTGTGCTCCTGCACGTCGTCGGCGTTCCCGAGGATGCCGTCCGGGCCAGGCTGGTTGGTGGCCCGGGTCAGGAGCATGAAGTCGGTCGGGCCGCCGGTAAACAGTGGGTCATCCGCCTGCAACGGCATCAAGACCGTGCCACCGCCCTTCGTCACCAGGTCGAGACCGTGGTCGAAGAACTGGCCGAACAGCGTAAACATGGAGTTGTACGGCGCGGAGAGACCGACGTCCGGCGCCACATTCGGGATGAACAGGGTACCGGAAGCATCGGGTACGGCGCCTGTACCGGCCGCCACGAGGGCGGCGGGGTTCGTCACCGTCTGATCGACGATCAGGTTGCTGGCGATGCGGGGCTGGGAGTCGGTGACGATCCCCGATTTCTGCAGGTAGCTAGACCCGTTCTCCGCGAGGCGGAAGCTCGGCTCGGTCAGGCGCGGGAATACCAGATCCGCGGCGCCAAACTTCTCCTGACCGGTGACGAGGTTGTTACAGGTCCCGTCCACGGTGCGCAGGCCGAACGGGAGCACCGGGCTGCCGATCCGGCTGAGGATGGCGCCGCAGGGATAGCCCGGCGTTGCCGCATGTGCCTCGGCGACCTTGATCTGCGCCAGGATGAACCGCAGGTCCGAGGCGTTGAGGGTGAATCCCTGTCCAATCGGCGCCACCTGCGCCTGGACGGCCGGGGTAAGGGCAAGACCGCCCGCGATGATGGCGGCTGACGACAAGATGCTGGCCACCGCAAGTGCGGTGCGCTTGATGCGGGAGATGTGATTGGGCACGGTAGGCATGGTTCTTCCCCTTAGGGTTATCGGGCGAATGGGTCGGGCTCAGATGAGCTTATGTTGAAGTGTAGGGAAGGCACCGAAGCCCGTATGTCCGGGGTTTTACCCAACCGAATGTCCGCAAAATCGCTTACAAGCCGGGCGGCCCTTCGCGGTTGGCCGGTAATAATGTGCTTAAAATTAGGTGCCTGTGACGGTGTCTAGGTGCCCATGGCGTGGCCGCCCATGAGCTGAAGAGGTTTTCGTGTCGGGTGAATTGCTCAACCCAACCGACATCTGTTGCCCCTGGCCATCCAGCCGGACGGCTTACACGGATGCGTGAAGCACGGCCCCGGGATTTCGGCGGGTAGGGACGGCAAGGGTGGCCCTACAGGACAGAGCCCGCCGATTCCGGGTGGCTCAGGCTCCTGCTTGCGCTGGAGCGGCGTGCACGATGAGCCTGTCAACATGGTTGATGGTCGCCAGAATCTGGCCGGGAGGCGACAGCGCCGGCGCCATGGTCCAGCGGTCATACCGGTCGTTGCCAATGCGTACCATGCCAGTGTGGGTTTCTATGTCGCCATCGACCCCCGGATCGGGATCGTAGAAACCGAGTCGATAGCGGAGGTCCTTAACGTCCGCGGGTGCCCCGGTCAGGAACAACCAGCCCGGCTTGACGCCATGCGTCTCGGCGTACCGCTTCAGGCCACGCGGCGAATCATGCTCTGGCTGCAGCGTGATCGAATACAGGAAGACGTCGCGCCCCGCTCGCTCGCCCAACATCTTCTGCACCCCGAGCAGATTCCGCGTCGCCAGTGGACAGATGCCTCCGCACAACACGTACATCAAGTTGACGGCGACCACTTTGCCGTGGATCAGGTCGTCGTAGAATCTGACCTCCCGGCCTTCGTGGGTGTAGAGTTTCGTGTTGGGAAAACGGCCGGCACCCGGATCCCTGGGACGAGCCTGCTCCGACCCGGTATCCAGTGCGTGCCACCCCGCCCAGCCGAGTCCTCCGAGCGCGGCCGCGCCCATGCCAGTCAAGAGTTGTCTGCGTGTATTCATGTCGAATCCTCCGAATATCATGTTGTTACCGGCCACTCAGGCTTCCGTTACGTCGAAGCGCACCATCATCGCGTGATCCTCGTGCGCCAGGTTGTGGCAGTGCATGACGTACTTCCCCGTGAAATCGCGGAAACGCAGAAACACCCTCATGGTGGTGGTCTTGTCGAGCACGAAGACGTCCTTGCGTCCTTGCTCATGCACCGGGATGGGCACATCGATCCCATCCACGGTCTTGCTGAGGATGCGGCCCTCTTCGAAGTGGATGTGAACCGGATGGGCCCAGCCGCCGGACGGGTTCACCAACTCCCAAACCTCGGCGCTGCCTTTGACAATTTCCGCGCGCGGCGACGTCACGTCGATCAGTTGGTCGTTCACCGTCCATAGCCCATTCTTGCGGGCGAACACCCAGCGGCGGACTGGCGCGGCCGCGATCTCCAGGGGGTCGATAGGAGGGAGGGGGCGCAGCACGGAACGGACCCTGCTCGGATCCCGCGCACCACGATCGACGACAAACTTGAGCACCCGGGTGCCCGGCGCCCTCACGTCCCTTGGCCCGCGCGTGTCATCCTGACGCAGCCGATTGACGAGGTAGAGCTCGGTCCCGATCGGGTACCTCGAGAAGTCCACGACAATGTCGGCGCGCTCCGCCATGCCGAGGCGGACACGCTTGCGGTTGAGCGACTTGGGCAATAGGTTCCCATCGTTGGCGATGTACTTGAAGCCCTGCTCCTGGTTGTCGGCCGTGACGAGATGGAATTGATAGAAGCGTGTGGGCCCCGCATTGAGCAGGCGCAGCCGATACTTACGACTGGCCACCCGCAGGACCGGCTCGATCTTGCCATTGACCGTCACTTTGTCGCCCAGCGTACCTTCGGGATTCAACTGGTCGTAAAAATGGACGCCGTCTGCGTCGAAACGCTTATCCTGAAACATGAGTGGGTAATCGTAGGGATGACTCGGCAGTCGCAGCGCCCCTGGGGTACGATCGTTTTCATCGCCCGAATCGAGGTGGTCGAACAGCAGATAAAACCCGGCCAGACCGCGGGACGCATTGGGGGCGGTAAAATCCAGGGTATGGTCGTGGTACCAGAGCGTCCCCAGGGCCTGGCTTGGATCGCCGATGCCGCCGTACTCATCGAGGCCCGCATAGACATTCGGATAGAAGTGGTCCTTGAACCTCCCCGGCCCGCCCAAGGTTGGGCCTGCCTTGAACGCGCTGAAGTAGTCGCCGGGAAAGCCATCGCTCTCGGACGGTGCATGTAGATTGTGCAGATGCATGCTCACCTCGGGCGTGCCGAAGCCGACGTGGTTCTGTGGCAACTCATTGTAAAGACGGCAGATAATAGGCCTGCCATAACGCCCGAAGATGGTAGGATTGAGCTCGGGCCCACCTGCGGTGTTGCCTTCGAACCCCCAGATGCGCTGCGGTGGATAGTCCGGGTGAAACACCCAGTCAGAATATTCCGTGGCCCTCAGCTCATAGAGATCCGCGCTGCCCGGCGGTAGAGACGAATCTCCGAAAAACTCCGCCCAGCGCTGATGATTGGCTCGCCCACATTCCTCGCCTGAGGGGTCCACCGCACCGGTGGGGGTTGGGCTCAGGGAGTCGACCTGTTCCAGCGGCGCGATCGCATCGGGCAACTCCTCCCGCCACGGCGTGGTGGGTGGGCTGGGAGGAATCACCGGATCAATGATCTGGGCCCCGCCCTTGCGCGAGGTCAGGAGCATTGGCGCTAGCGCTACAGCGCTGGATGCCTTCAGGAAATTGCGCCTTCCGGTGTCCATTTCGGGCGCACCAGTCGGGTTGCGAATGTTGTGCTTGTTCATGCTATAGGCTCCTCTTGTTGTGAATGCGGGGCAGTGCGGACAGGCACGCCGCCCTTGCGTATCGCGGATTTTCCGGGTTGTACCAGGGATAGCGGCACGGAGATCCGGACCCGAGTCCCATGGCGGGGGACACTGTGGATCTTCGCACGGCCAAAGACGCTCTCGGCGCGCTCGCGAATCGCGCAAAGCCCGAGCCCGTCGAATCGCCGAGACGCCCGTCGGGGGTCGAAACCGACCCCGTTGTCGAGGATCTCGAGGTGGAGCCAGCCGAATGGTCCGACCTCCAGGGATACGGCGATCCGGCTCGCCTGGGCATGTCTCACCGCGTTATCCAGGGCTTCGCGAAAGCAAAAAAAGCCTTGCTCCTTGACCTGCTCGTCGAGCTCAAAGCCGGTATTCTTGGCAAGGACGTCGATTGCGATGCCGGCCCGTGAGCCGGTCTCCTGGCAATGCAAGCGGATCGCATCAAGGAACGGCAGATGCTCGAGGACGCCTAGTCGCAGCTCTTGGCCCAGATCCCGCAGCCCGTGAATAGCAGAACCGACCTCGGCGATGAGCTGGTCGAGCAGCTTGGTGGGCACAGGCTCTTCTCTCGCGGCCATGGCCCGTCCCCGCTTTAGCCCGAGGTTGACGGCCTGCATGGATTGGCCGACCCCCTCCTGCAGAGTCGTTAGGATGCGATTACGCTCGCCCTGGGCAACCTCGCCACCGACCGGGCGTACCCGCCCGCGGACCCGAACCCTTTGTACGATGCCGCAGACCAGGTCCTGCGCGAACCCTTCAAGGCGAGCCACCTCCTTTTTTCGGAAGGCACCGGCTTCAGTGGAGAAAATACTGAAGCTACCGAAGGGCGTTGCGCCCATCTTCAGGGGCAGCGCGATCATGGAGCGATAGCCGAAGCGCAATGCCGTCTCCGCCCAGGACGTACGATCCGGCTCGTGCGCGATGTCGCGCAGGATGACCGGCCGACCCTTTTCCATGGCGACGCCATAGGTACTCGGCCTGTCACCCGCACCAGCCAAGGCCCGCGCTGCCGCCATGGAGTTCGCATACCCCTGACCCGTATGGACGACCTTGCGCACCCGAGCCGGTTTCTTGCTTCCCGTGCGGCCCACCCACGCGAACCAATACTCGCCCACTTCCACTAGGTTAAGATTGGGCGCGGTAGTCATCGATTTACCCCTTGGATCGCTGGTGGTATTGGATGGGCTCACGAGAGCTTGTGGAAAGCATAGGGCAGCGCCCGACGCCCGTATGTCCGGGGTTTAACCCAACCGGTTGTCCGCAAAATCGCTTACAAACAGTGTTACAGGCAAAGAAAACCACCGCCGTGGATTCCGTCGCAGGCGAGGGCGATAGGCACGTCGAGGCATGCATCGCGGCATTGAAGCAAGAGTTGCGGGTCAAGGAGGAGTACCTCCAGAGCACCAACGAGGAAACTGGAGACCTCCAAGGAAGAGCTGCAATCCGTGAACCCAGAGTTGGCTACAGTGAACGCCGAGCTTCAACAAAGGGGGGGCCGATCTGTCGCTGGCCAACAACGATATGAACAATCTGCTGGCCGGTACGGGCGTAGGCAGGGTTTTTATGGACCTTCAGCTGTGCATCCTTCGCTTCACTCCAGCGGCCACCGAGTTGTTAAACCTCATTCCGGGCGATGCGGGGGGACCCATGGGCCATATCGTCTCCATCCGAGTGGGCTATTATTCTTTGTTGGACGACGTGAAGGAGGGGTTGGACACCGTGGCGCCCAAAGAGGTGGAATTAAAGACCAAGTCGGGCGCCTGGTATCTGCTACGCATCCGGCCCAATCGCACCTTGGAAAACGTATCGAGGACGCGGTTATCAGCTTTATGGACATCACGTGGACAACAAAGGCGCAGACGGCGGTGCGGGAATCCGGGGCATGATCCGCCTTGCGGTGGTGCGTGACGCGCACGATACGATCACGGTTCAGGAATTTAAGGGGCCGCATCCAGGCCTGGGGTCCTGGAGCAGAGAGGATTTATGGCTGGAGCGAAGCAAAGCGTTGGCGATAAACATTCGCGATCTGACCCCCGCGGGCCGGCGGAAAGCCGTATTGGCAGCAATGAAGCAGCCCGGCGAGGCGGAAGTCCTCGAAACGTACCGCGCCCATCGGATCACCAAAGACGGCCAGACGGTGGAGGTATGGCGACCCGCCACCGCGCTGGTAAACGAGGCCGGGCAGGCATACGCCATTGCGACGACGGAAAGGCGACGACACCTAGGTAGAGTAACCGAACCATGACTGAGAAACAGATCCCCTCGGGCCAGGCAGGAGATTTACGCCGGCGAGTGAAGGAAAGGGCGAGAAGGGACGAAACAAAAAGCAAGGAAACGCCTGTGCCCCAAGAAAACGCAGCAGAAGTGCCACGAACTGCGGGTGCACCAGACCGAGTTGGAGATGCAGAACGAAGAACTGCACCGGATCCAAAAGGCACTCGAAGCGTCTCGGGCAGCCTATATCGACCTATACGAATTTGCGCCAATCGGCTATTTCACGGTCAACGAAAGGGGGCTGATCCTTGAAGCCAATCTCACTGCGGCTACCCTGTTGGGGGTGCCGAGAGGGGCGCTGCTGCAGCAGCCAGTGTCCCCTTTATCCTTCCCGAGTACCAGGACATCTACTACCAGTGCCGCAACCACCTCTTCGAAACGGGCACACCCCGGAACTGCGAGTTGCGCATGCTACGCGCGGCCACCGAACCATTCTGGGCTCGGTTGGACGGAACCGCTGCTCGGGATCGTGAAACTGGTGCGCCCCTGTGCCGGGTGGTGATAAGCGACATCAGCGAGCGCAAGTCGGCGGAGATGGCCCTGTTAGAGAGCCAGCAGCGTTATGCCAACACACTCTCGGCGATTAGTGATGGTCTCTGGGATTGGGACATCCCAAGCGGCAAGGCCTTTTTCACCGAGCAATATTACCTGCTGCTTGGATACGAGAACCATGAATTCCCCGCCACCTATGCTGCGTGGCGAGAGAAAGTACATCCGGAAGATATCGTTCAGGCCGAACAGATACTGCGGACCAGCATCGATGAGGGTAAGGGTTTTGAGATCCACATCCGGATGAAGGCGAAATCGGGCCAATGGCAATGGGTCTCGGCCCGGGGCAACGTCATCGAGCGGGATGCAACAGGGGCGGCGCTGCGGATGGTTGGAACCTTGACGGACATCACCGTTCGCAAACAGGTCGAGATGGACCTGCTTACCACTGAACGCGCCCTGCGGCGGGCCAATGAGCAACTCGACGAGAGGGTCCGGGAAGCCACTACCGCCTTGCGTCAAACTGTGGATATCCTCCGGGTCGAAATCGAGCAACGCCAACAAACCGAACGTAAACTCTCATCGGCGAATGAGGCGTTGCAAATTCTTACAAACCAGCTCCGTGCCCTGGCCGGTGAATTGACGATAGCCGAGCATCGTGAACGCAAGCGATTGGCCAGGATTCTACACGATCATCTCCAGCAAATACTGGCATCGGCGAAGTTGCGTGTGTCCTGCCTCGAGGGAGTGGGCCAGGAAGTGCTTCCGCGGGAAGTGGCGCAGATCGTAGCAATCTTAAACGATTCATTAACCATGTCGCGCTCTCTGGCTACCGAGCTATACCCGCCCATCCTGCAAGAAGGAGGCTTACAGGCCGCCATGGAATGGCTGGGTCGCTGGATGCGCGATAAACATGGCATGAACGTCGATCTTGTGATGCAGCCAGAGGTCATTTTTCTAGCGGAGGACGTGAGGATTCTGTTATTTGACGCGGTTCGGGAGTTGCTCTTCAATGCCCGTAAGCATTCAAACGTTAGCCGGGCGTGGTTGAGACTGCAGCAAGTGGATTCAACCACACTGCGGATCACCGTCAGCGATCAGGGTGTGGGTTTCGATGTCCCCAGTCTTTTCAAGTCAGAGGGAATTAACGGGGTAGGGCTCGGATTATTCGGCATCGCCGAGCGGCTCAGGCTGTTCGGCGGAAGTCTCGATATCGACAGTGCCCCAGGAAAAGGAAGCTGTCTTCACCCTGACGGTTCCCTTTATTAGCCATCAGCCGGACGTTCTGCTTGCCGCTGGTTTGGGATCCACCATGGCTGATCAATCTAAGCAAAAACCTGTCGATCTCCAGGCCGTGGGCGTTCGCGTGCTGCTGGCAGACGACCATGCCCTGTTCCGGGATGGCATTGATCGACTATTGAAGAAGGAGCCAGATATCGTTGTTGTCGGTTATGCCAAAGACGGGCTTGAAGCGATCGAGCTCGCGCGCAATCTTAAGCCGAACGTTATCCTAATGGACATCAACATGCCGCGGAGTAACGGCATAGAGGCCACGCGGATCATTCATCGGGAGCATCCAGATATCCGGATTATTGGTTTGTCCATTTACCAAAATCAGGAACGTGCCCAGATTATGCTGGAGGCTGGCGCCGTCGATTATAAGCACAAGGGATGCGCAGCGGCCGAATTGGTTGCAGCCATCCGGGCATGTGTCCGGAAAAGCGGCTCGCCAGCCACCTTGCCGTAGCGGCTTTAGGAGATCAGGCTCTGGTCCCGCTGACGCCTGAACAGGTGTCCACGAACGAACGAGCACCGCCGGCGCGTTATTGAAGGCAGGGGTACGCGCTCCATACCCTCTCCGTGCCGCTTCTCTGGATTGTTACAAGGCGAGGTTAAACAGTCGGTGCGTCCGTGGCGTTGGGCACGCCGCTAAGAGACCATCCCCGCCCGGACCGCGTACCGCACCACCTCGGCCATGGTATGCAGCCCAAGCTTATCCATAAACCGGTTACGGTAGGTATCCACGGTCCTAGGACTGATGGCCATGATCCGTCCGATCTCTTTGCTGCTGTTGCCAAGCGCGATTAGCCGGATGACCTCGCGCTCCCGCGGCGATAGGGCGACTGTTGTGCATCCGCTGCGTTGAAGCTCGCGGAGCTTGCTGCGGATCGAAGAGGAGATGAAGGTGCCACCCGCCGCGACAGTCTGAACGGCCAAGGCCAACTCCTCGAAGGAATTGTCCTTAAGGACATACGCCGCGGCACCCGCCTCCTGTGCCGAGAGGGCGGCCGAGGGATCGTCGTACATGGTGAGCAGCACCACCCGGGTGTCGAGACCCTCAGCCTCGACCCTACGGGCAACCTCGATACCAGTGGATTCCGGCATGCTGACGTCGAGGATGGCGACATCGGGCCGAAGCGACTGAATGAGGGTCCAGGCTTCGGTGCCGTTGGTAGCCTGGGCGAGTAGTTCGATATCGTCCGCCGCTTGGACCAGCAGCGCTAGCCCTTGGCGGAACACCGCGTGGTCGTCGGCGAGAATAACCTTGATGCTCAAGTTGCGATCTCCCTCGGCCATTGGCTCGGAATCCGGACTGAGGTCAAGCAAGAAGTAAAGGAAATCCAACCCCGTTCAACAACCTGTAGTGTCTACTCACTCTATGGCCTGGACAGGGGGTCAAAACACCCCCTGTCGGGCCGTGATGCAGGGTTCTGGTCCCTAGAGGCCGGACTACTGTTCGGTCTTGGAGTGGTTTCTTCAGGTGCGAGGACGCGATTTTAACAAGACGGGCAAGAGCCCCCCCGGTAGCCGTTGGCAGTTCGCGTACCACCTCAATCCCCGATCGAGCTCGTACTCCCGGTCGTAGAATTATAGGAAACCCAACCGCCCGGCATCTGAAGTGGGGGAGAGAGGACGATAACACCGCAGGAAGGCTCGCCGCAAGGACACAGCGCGAGCCGACGGGGAAAGATAGGGAGCGGACCGGCGCCGGGCATTGCGCTCCCCTTGGGCGGCGCGATTGCGCGCTCCATAAGTCGTGCTGGCGTTCCCGCCAGGCTCGCCAGTAGTCGTCAGGTTCCTCGGTTCAGGACTTCCTCTGCGCTTCCTCCCTACCCGCCTCGGGGCGACGCCGTTGGCTTCGAGTTACAGTTCCCCCGGTCAGGCCTGTGGCGGACTTCCACCACCTTCATGACATGGCATACCGGGCAACCAAAAAATCATGTGTGCTCGGTATACAAGCTTGCGCCAGGGCCGAATTCCTGGCCGACCGCTAGAGATGCGAAAATTGAGTACAATGCGCCTCCTTGCCACCCACACGCGGAACCCTTGGCCCCATCGTGAACAACCCCCAAGGCCCCTTCTGGGAAATCACCCCCCTGGACGCCATGAGTAGCGACCAGTGGGAGGCCCTCTGCGACCGCTGTGGCAAGTGTTGCCTGGAGAAACTGGAGGAAGAGGAGACGGGTCGCATCTTCTACACCAACGTTGCCTGCAAGCTGCTCGACCCCGCCACCGGCGCTTGCGGCGACTATCCGCATCGTTCCCGCCTGGTGCATGATTGTATCGAACTCACGCCGGCCACCGTCGCCAACCCCCGCTGGCTCCCCACCACCTGCGCCTACCGCCGCCTACGCGAGGGCAGATCCCTGCCCCGATGGCACCCCCTTCTCAGCGGTGACCCCACCTCCGTGAGCCGCGCTGGCCAGTGCGTCGCCGGTCGGGTCATCCCCGCCGCCGAGGCCGGACCCCTGGTCCACCACCTCATTGACTGGATCGAATAGCCCGCATCCCCGGCCTCGCTTCCACGACCCCCCCAGGTCCTCCGCCCGCGCGGCGGGGACAAGCCCCTCCCGATCCCCCTGCCCTTCCCGGTGAGCACTCGATGAAAATTGCTTCTCCCCCCTCGGCCTCCTTCTGCCCCGCCCGGCTGGACCTGCTGCAAAGCGCCTCGGGCCTGGTCCTGGCCCTCTTCATGTGGCTGCACATGGTCTTCGTCTCCTCCATCCTCCTGGGCCAGGACGTCTTCTGGACGGTGGCGCGCTTTTTCGAGGGCTACTTCCTCTTCGGTCGGGGCTATCCCATCCTGGTGACCCTCTTCGCCACCGCCATCCTGGCGCTTTTCGTCCTGCACGCCGTCCTGGCCCTGCGCAAGTTTCCCGCCGACTGGCGCCAATACCGGACCTTCTGGCACCATGCCGGCCGCTTTCCCCATGGTGATACCCGCCTCTGGCTGGTCCAGGTGCTCACCGGCTTTGCCCTCTTCTTCCTGGCCCCGGTCCATCTCTACCAGATGATGGCGCACCCGGACCTGATCGGTCCCTTCGCCTCCGCCGACCGGGTCTGGAGCGGGCGGTTCTGGCCCCTCTATCTCCTGCTCCTCTTCGCGGTGGAGGTGCATGGCGGCGTTGGCCTCTATCGCCTGGCCTTGAAGTGGGGCTGGTTCGAGGGCAAGGACCCGGCGCTCACCCGCCGGCGGCTCCGGCGGGCCAAGTGGGCCCTGACGACCTTCCTGATCAGCCTCGGGCTCCTGTCCCTGGCGGCTTATATGGTCATCGGCATGGATCACGCCCCCCACGCGGGCGAACGCTACACCCCGACCTGGGCGGAGACAGGGCGATGAAAATCCTCTATACGGAGGTGTTGGTTATCGGCGGCGGCCTGGCCGGACTGCGGACTGCGGTGGGGGTCAAGCGGCGAGGGCTGGACACCCTGATCCTGTCCCTGGTCCCGCCCAAGCGCTCCCACTCCGCGGCGGCCCAGGGCGGCATGCAGGCGAGCCTCGCGAATGCGCTCAAGGGCGCCGGCGACAACGAGGAGACCCACTTCCACGACACGGTGCGCGGCAGCGACTGGGGTTGCGATCAGCGGGTGGCGCGCCTTTTCACCCACATGGCCCCCAAGGCGGTGCGCGAGTTGGCCGCCTGGGGCGTGCCCTGGAGCCGGGAACAGCAGGGGGAGCGCCAGGTCATCATCAACGGCGAGGCGATCAGCCTGCGGACCCCCGCCGCCGTTCATGGCCTGATTGCCGCCCGGGACTTCGGCGGCACCAAGAAGTGGCGCACCTGCTACACCTCCGACGGCACCGGTCACGCCATGCTCTATGCCGTGTCGGATCAGGCCATCGCCGCCGCCATCCCGGTACACGAACGCCAGGAGGCCATGGCCCTCATCCACGACGGCGCCCGCTGCCTGGGCGCCGTGGTCCGCGACCTGATCACGGGGGAACTCCGCGCCTATCTGGCGCGGGCGACGGTCGTGGCCACCGGGGGTTTCGGACGCATCTGGGGCGTCTCCACCAACGCCATCATCAACGAAGGCATGGGCCAGGCCCTTGCCCTGGAGACGGGGGTAGCGCGGCTGGCCAACCTGGAGGCGGTGCAATTCCACCCCACGGCCATAGTCCCCGCCGGCATCCTGGTGACCGAGGGCTGCCGTGGCGACGGCGGCCTGCTGCGGGACCTGGATGGTCATCGCTTCATGCCGGACTACGAGCCCGAGAAGAAGGAACTGGCCTCCCGCGACGTAGTGTCCCGGCGCATGGCGGAGCATATGCGCAAGGGCAAGGGGGTCAAGGGTCCCTTTGGGGATTTTCTCTGGCTGGACATCACGTTGCTCGGCCGCGCCCACATTGAGAAGAACCTGCGCGAGGTCAGGGACATCTGCCGGTACTTCCTGGGGATAGATCCGACGGTGGATTTCATCCCGGTGCGGCCGACCCAGCACTATTCCATGGGCGGCATCCGTACCGATCACCAGGGCCAGAGCCCCTGGCTCCGGGGCCTCTTTGCCTGTGGCGAGGTGGCTTGCTGGGACCTGCACGGCTTCAACCGCCTGGGCGGCAATTCGGTGGCGGAGACGGTGGTGGCCGGAATGCTGGTGGGCGAATACGTCGCCGACTTCTGCGCCACGCCCGAGGGCCAGGTCCAGGTCTCCAGCGCCCTGGCCCAGGAGTTCATCCGGCGCGAGCAGGCCGGGATCGATCGCCTGCTGGCGCGACCGGGTCGGGAGAGCGCCATCGCTATTCGCCAGGCCATGGAGCGGGTCATGACGGATCAGGTAGGCCTGTTCCGCAAGGGGCCGGACCTGGAGGCGGCCGTGGCGGAACTGCAAGCCCTGCTGGCCCGCGCCGGGGACCTGGGGGTACGCAATCCCTATCCCGGCGCCAACCCGGAGTTGGTCCTGGCCTACCGGCTGCCGCGCATGCTCAAGATTGCCCTGGGGGCGGCGATGGGCGCCCTGGCCCGTACCGAGAGCCGGGGCGCCCATTACCGGGAGGATTTCCCCGGCCGCAACGACCGCGACTGGCTCAAGCGCACCCTGTTGCACTGGCCCGCGGGCGGGAACCAGCCAGAGCTGGACTACGAGGCCCTGGAGGTCGGCACCCTGGAACTGCCACCGGGCTTTCGCGGCTATGGCGCCCGCGACATCCTGGATCACCCCGACACGGCCCGACGCCAGGCCGAGGTGGATGCCCTGCGGGCCAGCGCCGCAGCCGGAGAACTGCCCGGGGCCGGAGAAGGCGCGGCCGGAGAGGCCCAAGCCCTGCAGGAATGGCTCATGCCCTTCCACCACCTGCTGCCCGAGCGCTATCGCGGCCCCAATGCCCGGGTCCCAACACCCACGGGCCTCGAGGCCCCGAGCGCCGACGCCCTCGTCGCCAGGGCCCCCCTCACCGCCGCAGGGACAGCCGCCCGCCGCCCCCAGGATCCCCAATCATGAGCCGCACCCTCCGCTTCCACATCTTCCGTCACACCCCTGGAGACCCGGCCAGCGTCCCCCACCTCCAGGATTACCGCCTGGAAGAGGCCCCGGGCATGACCCTCTTCATCGCCCTCAACCATATCCGCGAGGAGCAGGACCCCAGCCTGGCCTTCGACTTCGTCTGCCGGGCCGGCGTCTGCGGCAGTTGCGCCATGGTGATCAACGGCCTGCCGGGCCTGGCCTGCCGGACCCTCACCGCCTCCCTGCCGGCGGAGATCACCCTCCTGCCCCTGCCGGTCTTCGAGCTTATCGGCGACCTCTCGGTGAATACGGGCAAGTGGATGCGCGCCCTGAGCGAGCGGCTGGAGACCTGGATCCACCTCCAGGGCGAACCGGACCTGGATGCCATCGAGGCCCCCATGGCCCCCGAACTGGCGGAGCAAATCTACGAACTGGATCGCTGTATCGAGTGTGGCTGCTGTATCGCCGCCTGCGGCACGGCCCAGATGCGCCAGGACTTCGTCGGCGCCGCCGGCCTCAACAAGATCGCCCGCTTCCGCCTCGACCCCCGGGACCGGCGCGAGGAGGCGGATTACTACGGGGTCATCGGTGACGATCAGGGGGTCTTCGGCTGCATGAGCCTGCTCGGCTGCCACGACGTCTGCCCCAAGGGCCTGTCCCTCCAGACCCAGATCGCCTATCTGCGCCGGGCCATGGTGCGCCAGGGCCTGCGCGGCCAGCCGATCTGCCTGGATTAGCTAGACCAGCCACCCCACCAGCTCCAGCGGCCAGCGCACCGCCACCGCCACCACCAGGGCCACGCCGATGGAGAGGGCGACGGAGTAGTAGGCGTCCCGCGGGCCCAGGAGCTTCAACATCATGGCGAAGGTGGACACGCAGGGCACATAGAAGGTCAGGAAGACCAGGAAGGTGACGATCTGGGTGGTGTCGAGCACGCTGGACAGTTCCTGGGTGCCCAGGGCCTGAAACACCATCAGCAGGGACAGCTCCTTGCGCAGGACGCCAAAGAGGATCGGCACCCCCAGCGCCACGGGCAGACCCAGCCACCAGCTCGTGATGGGCGTCAGCGTCAGGTTGATCCAGGCATCGGCGCCATAGCGGTCCAGCAGCGCCAGCACCACGCTGCCCGCCACCAGCAGCGGCAGGACGATGGTGACGATATCGCGGCTGCGATCCCAGGTGCTGGCCAACACCTGGCGCGGGGTCGGCAGGGCGTAGTCGGGGATCTCCTGGATGATGCCCGGCGTGGTCTCGGGATAGCGGCGCTGGAGGAGCTTGCCCACCAGGCTGACGACGACGGGGATGAGCATGAAGAGGGCGAATACCCCGAGGCCACCCAGATACTTGCCGCCCACCGCCAGCAGGATGGCGGACCGCGCCGAACAGGGCAGAAAGGTGATCAGCAGCGAGGCCACGGTGCGGTCGCGCCCCCGGGTGACGGCGGCGGTGGCGGCCAGGGCCGGGACATTGCAGCCCAGCCCCATCAAAAACGGCAGGGCGACGCCGCCATGCAGCCCCAGTTGATGGAAGCCGCGATCGACGACAAAGGCGACGCGGTGCATGATGCCGGACTCCTCCAGCACCACCAGCAGCATCACCAGTGGGATCATGTAGGGGATGACGATCCCCGCCAGGCCGATGACGCCATCCAGCACGGCGCGCGCCAGGACCCCCATAAGATCGGTGGGTTGCCAGGGCTCCGCCCAGGCGATCAGGCGCGCGACCGTGAGTCCGTCGAGAAAGGCGCTCACCTCGAACACGAAAAACAGCACCATCGCAAAGATCACCAGGGTGCCGACAAAGCCCCATTGGGGGTGCAGAAAGAGGTCGTCCGCCCAGCGTTGCCAGCGCGGCGTCGCGTCTTCCTGACCGGGACGGGTCACCGCCTCGAAGAGGACGGCGGCCTGGTGATGCCGGTCGGCGTGGATCTCCTCCGCCAGGGGGCGCGGCAAGGCCGCGCCGGCCTGGGCCCGGGCGGCGAGCAACGATGGCATGGGCGTCGGGGAAATGGGCCCGCAACTCCTGAGCAAAGTAATCCTCGTTTTCCGCCAGTTGCAGTGTTAGCAAGGCCTCCGGCACGGCGAAGGCCGCCGCCACCTCTGGCTGGCGGGCGATCTCGGCAATGGCCCCCCATTGGGCGACGATGTGCGGGCTGGGTGGGATGGGCCCAGGGGACCGGCGGGGCCTTGCGGGTCTCCCGCGCCACCCGGGTCAGGGTGGTAAAGAGCTCGGCCAGGCCTATGCCCATGTGCGCCACGGTCGGCACCACGGGGCCGCCCAGTTTGGCCGCCAGGGCGCGGACATTAATGAAGCGGCGCTTGGCGCGCGCCTCGTCCATGCGGTTGAGGGCAAAGACCATCGGCCGGCCCAAGGGCATCAATTCCAGCGCGAGCTCCAGATCCCGTTCCAGAGCCGTGGCATCCATCACCATCAAGAGTACATCGGGCGCGGCAAAGACAGTCGCGGGCAGATGGGCCTCATGTTGGGCGATGGCCGGCCAGCAATCACCCCACAACAGATACTTCAGCGTCACCTGCTCGTCTTCGTCGGGGGCGTGAAAGCCCTCGATGGCGGGCAAGGCGACCAGGGAGATCTGATCGACGCCCACCTCGACCAGGCATTCCTCATAGGCGGGGCCGATACCGGCCAGGCGTTCGTGGTGGGTTCTGGTGCTGGCGGCGGCGTGGAAGATGCTGTGCTTACCGTTGCCATTCCGGCCGACAATCGCCACGCGGGGGCGTCGGGCGCCCCGCAAGGTGGGTCCGTGGAGGGGGAAGGTCGGGACAGACAGGCTCATGGGCTGACCGTGGGAAGTGGCGATGGTTTGTGGGGCTGCAAGCTGCCGTTCATGAAGGCCTTCAGTGCCCCGCCTGGCAGTTGGGGCAAAGGCCAAGGATGTTCAGGGTGTGGTCCTCCAGGGTGAAGCCGTGCTCCGCCGCGATGGCCCGCTGGCGCTCCTCGATGGCCTCGTCCAGGAACTCCACCACCTGACCGCACTTGATGCACACCAGGTGATCGTGATGGGCGCCGCGATCGAGTTCGAAGAAGGACTGGCCACCCTCGAAGTTGTGACGGGAAACCAGGCCCGCGGCCTCGAACTGGGTGAGAACCCGATAGACCGTGGCCAGGCCGACCACCTCGCCCCGGGTCAGCAGGATGCGGTACACATCCTCGGCCCGCAGGTGGCGCGCGCCCCGACCCTCGCCGCTGGTCTCCAGGATCTCCAGGATCTTCATGCGTGGCAGGGTGACTTTCAGCCCCGCCTGCTTAATCTGACTTTCGGTCAAGACCTTGCCCCCCTTGCGTGGCGATGCGCGGATGCCCGCCCAGCGGCGACAGGGACCGAGCGGTTCGGCGCCACACACCGGTGACCGCCAGAACCCCAACCGCTAGTCGAGAAAGCTTCTCATTTACTTACCTGGGAAGCAAGCCGCGCACCGGGCCAACTCGCATGGGTCCTGGCGGAACTGGGTGAGGCCGCAAGTCGCACCCGGAACACCGGCAACGCCTTAACCGCCAAGGATCACCGTGGCATTTTGATCCCGGGCCCGCACCTTGGCCCTCAATCCTGGGCATAAGGGCCGATCAATAGCCTGGCCCGATGGCTATTCTCGTTTTTAACGATTGGCGATGTTTCTCGACCTCTGGTCCAATAATCCCATCGCCGTCATCCGCTGGCGACGGAGAACGCCTCTCCTCTCCCCGTTGGCGGGTGCCAGCGATACCCTCCATGCCCTCATCCTGGAGAACCCGCATGAACAAAGCTGTCAAACAACCAGACCGATAGACGTTGAGGTATCACCTTCTAGCCGCACGGTAACGCTATCATCCACGGGAGATAACCATGTCCAACGAAGCCAAAT
Organism: uncultured Gammaproteobacteria bacterium; assembly: GCA_963841065.1. Taxonomy (GTDB): domain Bacteria; phylum Pseudomonadota; class Gammaproteobacteria; order Chromatiales; family Chromatiaceae; genus M0108. The sequence goes on from CAWJBI010000044.1 coordinate 69,928, forward strand.
GCCCATTTGCTGGCATACACGGCGCCCGCACCAGAGTCAGCGCTCAGTCCAATCAGGACTGGTGGCCCAACAAACTCAATCTCAAGATCCTGCACCAGCACTCCGCCAAGTCCAACCCCCTGGGCGGGCAGTTCAACTATGCCGAGGAATTCAAGAAGCTCGACCTGGCCGCGCTGAAGCAGGACCTCTATGCCCTGATGACCGATTCCCAGGACTGGTGGCCCGCCGACTGGGGACACTACGGCGGCTTGTTCATCCGCATGGCCTGGCACGACGCGGGCACCTACCGCATCGCGGATGGGCGCGGCGGCGCTGGCACCGGAAATCAGCGTTTCGCACCCATTAACAGTTGGCCCGATAACGCCAACCTGGACAAGGCGCGTCGGCTCCTTTGGCCCATCAAGCAGAAATACGGCAACAAGATCTCCTGGGCGGATCTGATGATCCTGGCCGGCAACTGCGCCCTCGAGTCCATGGGCTTCAAGACTTTCGGCTTTGGTGGCGGACGCGAGGATATCTGGGAACCCGAGGATGACGTCTATTGGGGCGCCGAGGCCGAATGGCTGGCCACCAGCGACAAGCCCAAGAGCCGTTACTCCGGCGATAGGGAACTGGAAAACCCCCTGGCCGCTGTCCAGATGGGCCTCATCTATGTCAACCCCGAAGGCCCCGACGGCAACCCCGACCCGGTGGCCTCCGGTCGCGACGTCCGTGAAACCTTCGCCCGCATGGCCATGAACGACGAGGAAACCGTCGCCTTGGTGGCCGGCGGCCACACCTTTGGGAAGTGCCATGGTGCCGGCGATGCGGCACTCGTCGGCCCCGCGCCGGAAGCCGCCCCCCTCGAGGAGATGGGCCTGGGCTGGAAGAACGCCTTCGGGACCGGTAAGGGGGTTGACACCATCACCAGCGGCATCGAGGGGGCCTGGAAGCCATACCCGACCCGTTGGGACATGGGCTACTTCGACATGCTCTTCGGCTACGAGTGGGAGCTGGTGAAGAGCCCCGCCGGCGCCTGGCAATGGCGGGCGAAGGACGTCAGGGAGGAGCACCTGATCCCCGACGCCCATGACCCCTCGCAGAAGCACCCCCCCATGATGACGACGGCGGACCTGTCGCTGCGCTTCGACCCCATCTACGAGCCGATCGCGCGCCGCTACCACCAAGACCCGCAAGCCTTCGCCGATGCCTTCGCCCGCGCCTGGTTCAAGTTGACCCACCGCGACATGGGCCCGCGCGCCCGCTATCTGGGACCCGAGGTACCGGCCGAGGAACTCATCTGGCAGGACCCGGTGCCGGCGGTGGACCATGCCTTGGTGGATGACCAGGACATCGCGTCCCTCAAGACCCAGGTCCTCGCCTCGGGCCTGCTCCATCTCCCAAATGGTGACCACGGCCTGGGCCTCGGCGGCGACCTTCCGCGGCTCGGACAAGCGCGGCGGGGCCAACGGGGCGCGCCTGCGCCTGGCGCCGCAGAAGGACTGGGAGGCGCATCAGCCGGCGGAACTGGCCCAGGTTCTGGAAAAGCTCGAGGGCATCCAGCAGGCCTTCAACGCGGCCCAAACCGGCAGCAAAAGGATTTCGCTGGCGGATCTCATCGTCCTGGCGGGCTGCGCCGCGGTCGAGGAGGCGGCCAGGAGCGCCGGCCATGATGTCAAGGTGCCCTTCGCCCCCTGGCGGACGGACGCCTCGCAAGCCCAGACGGACGTGGCGTCCTTTGCCGTGCTGGAACCTGCCGCGGACGGTTTCCGCAATTACCAGCGTGCAGGCTTGACCACGCCAGCCGAGGAACTCTTGCTCGATCGCGCCCAGTTGATGACGCTGACCGCCCCGGAAATGACGGTGCTGATCGGCGGCATGCGGGCCTTGGATACCAACTTTGGTGGCGCTAAAGATGGCATCCTGACCAGCAGGCCGGGAGCCCTGACGAACGATTTCTTCGTCAATCTGCTGGACATGAGGACCGAGTGGCGGCCCTCCGCCACCGAGGGCGTCTTCGAAGGACGCGATCGCGCCTCGGGCCAGGTCAAATGGACGGGCACTCGGGTCGATCTCGTGTTTGGTTCGAATTCCGAGCTCCGAGCGATTGCCGAGGTCTATGCCTGTGACGACGCCAAGGAGAAGTTTGTTCAAGACTTCGTCACCGCCTGGGACAAAGTCATGAACCTTGATCGCTTTGACCTCGCCTGAGACTGAACAGAAAAGGGCCGCAAGGCCCTTTTCTGTTTTCTGGCGAAGGAGGGAAGATTCGAAAGGGATCTTTACGGTACGCCATGACGGCACCTATGACGGGGGGGCAACTGGTCCCAGACCCAGTCGCCGCCCTGCGGGGTGGGGCCCGGGATCAGGGCGGCCCCTGCCGTACAGCCGTCAAGATACTGATTTTCTACGCTTTCACCCGGCTTTGAGCGGGTCTCCAACTACCCGAGGCCAGGGGCTAGATGGCTTATATCCTCTAATATGCTAAATTAGTGATAGAACTGAGTCGTTAGCGAGCAGGGTTCGCCGCCAACCAGTCATCCCTCGGACCTCGCCGCCGCCCAACGACCGCCATCACCTCTCGGCCCCCTCCCGTTCGGCCCACTTGCCGCGGTCGGGAGCCTTTTACGACAGCGTGCCGGGGTGCGCAACCATGTTCCCCCTTCGCCCCACTCAAGCCCGCTGGTTCGAGACCTATGTCCCCCATGAGCATACGGTCCGGGCCACCGAAATCCTGGCCCGAACCGGGGTGGTAGAGCTGGAGATAGACCCCCGCCTGGCGGACCCCCTGAATACCCACAAGCTGCGCTATTTCGTCAAGCGCGGGCGGGACCTGATCACCCGCCACCTGGAAGACCTGCCCGAGGGCCGGAACCGGCCGAGCGCCCTGCTGGGCAATCCCGTCCATGTCGCCAACCAGGCCCTGCACCGGCTGCGCGTCTGGAGTGCCCGCCTGGACTACCTCAAGGAGCAGGTGGCGGAGCGGCAAGCGGAGCGGGAGGACCTGCGGCTCCTCGACGAGGCCCTGCGCGCCATGCGCCGGGACGGCGTGGATCTGGACGGCCTCTTCAACGAGACCCGCTTTCTGTGCAAGTGCCTCTTCGCCTGCCCCAAGACCTGTCGCCTGGAAGAGAGCGAGGTCGCCACCCAGACCGCCCTGGTGGTCCGGGGACCGCGGCACGACTTCCCCTTCATGATGGGCATGCCCGATCAGCGCGCCCTCATCCGACACCTGGTGGTGGAACAGGGCTGCGAGCAAGTCGGCATCCCCGCCTGGCTAGCCGGTGACCCTGATGAGCGCATCCACCGCGTACATGACCACCTTATCGCCCTGGAGCGCGAGATCGCTCGCTTGGAAAGGCCCCTGCAGGCGTTGCGCGCCGACCCCAGCATCGCCGCCGCCCGGGCCGACATCGACACCCTGGCCTGGTATTTGGACAAGGCGGCCTGCTACCTCGGCGGCCAGGAACTCTGCCACGTTACCGGCTGGACCACCGCCGAGGATCTGGATGGCCTGCAAGAGACCCTCTGGCGGGCCGGCATCGAGGTCGTGGTGCGCTTCCCCGACCCACCGGCCTCGGCGCCACCGCCGGTCACCACCCTGCAAAGCTGGTGGGCCCAACCCTACCGGCCCTTGCTCATGCTCTGGGGGACCCCGGACCGCAAGGAGGTGGACCCGAGCGGCCTCCTGGCCCTGCTGGTGCCCCTGCTCTTCGGTTACATGTTTCCCGACGTGGGCCATGGCCTGCTGCTGGTCCTCTTCGCCCTGTTTTTCAGCAAACGCTGGCCCGACATCCGCTTCCTGCTGCCCTGCGGGCTCGCCGCCATGGCCTTCGGCCTGCTCTTTGGCGACCTCTTCGGCTTCGACGACCTGATCCCCGCCCTCTGGCTCAAGCCCCTGGAGCAGCCCATCACCGTCCTGGCGGTGCCCCTGGCCTTCGGCGTCGGGCTCTTGCTGCTGGGGCTGGTCCTCGCCGGCTTCGAGGCCCACTGGAACGGGGCCCTGGGCCCCTGGCTGGCGATGGATGCGGCGGTGCTGGTCCTCTACCTGGCGCTGCTGGGTGCCATGGCCTATCCCCAGGCCCTCTGGTTCGCCGCCCTGGCCCTGATCCATTTCATCATCGGCAGCCTCTGCCAGTGCCGCGGGGCGGGTATCCAGGCCCTGGCTGGCGCCCTGGGGCGACTGCTCTACAGCCTGTTCGAGTTGCTGCTGAACACCCTCTCCTTCGCCCGGGTAGGTGCCTTCGCCCTCGCCCACGCCGCCCTCTCCCACACCATCATGACCCTGGCCCAGGGGGTGGAGCACCCCTTGGCCTGGTGGCTGGTGGTAATCCTGGGCAATCTCTTCGCCATCGTGCTGGAGGGCCTGGTGGTCTTCGTCCAGACCACCCGCCTGGTCCTGTTCGAATTCTTCGTCCACTTCCTGCGCGCCGAGGGGCGACTGTTCCGGCCCATGGCGGGGCCGGTGGCCCCCTTGGGCCGGCGTTGCCGCTAGCGGCATCACCCTCGCCATGACCTGCGTCATGCCAAGACCAGCGCCACGGCGGGTTGCGTTCCCCCGGCGCCGGCGGGAACCACCCACAACCGACTGGCGGTCATCTTTCCCCCCTTTCCGAGTCACGATCCGGAGCGAAGTGTCATGAGTGATCCCTGGTATCGATTAAGCGTAGACGATGCCCTCGCCGCCCTGAAGACCTCCCATGTGCATGGCCTGACCCCGTCGGAAGCGGCCACCCGCCAGGCCCACTTTGGCTGGAATGAGATCACCTTCAAGAGGACACCGGCCTGGATACGTTTCCTGCGCCAATTCAACGATGCCATGGTCATCATCCTGCTCGTCACCGCCGCCATCACTGGCCTGCTCACGGCGTTGGGCAGCCACATGCTCCCCGACACGCTCGTGATCCTGGGGGTGGTGGTGCTCAATGCCATCCTGGGCTTTATCCAGGAAGGGAAGGCCGAGGGAGCCCTGGAGGCCCTGCGCGGCATGATGGTACCGGAATGCCTGGTGGTACGCGGCGGGGATCTGCTCCGTATCACCTCGCGAGAACTGGTCCCGGGGGACATCGTGGTGCTGGAGGGCGGAGACAAGATCCCCGCCGATGTGCGCTTCATCGACACCCGCAATGTCCATGTCGATGAATCCTCCCTCACCGGAGAATCGGTGCCGGTCGAAAAGAACCTGGCGGTGGTCGTGGGTGAGCATCTGGTGCCCGGCGACCAAAAAAACATCGGCTTCGCAGGCACCTATCTGACCCAGGGCACTGCCCGCGGCCTCGTCGTCGAGACCGGCTCCCACACCGTCTTCGGCCAGATCGCCGCCATGGTCAAGGCCGCGGACGCCGGCAGGACGCCCCTGCAACGCAAGATGAGTGAATTCGTGGGGACCCTGATCAAGGCGATCCTGGCGGTCGGGGCCTTCAATTTCGCCTATGGCCTCTATCTGGGCTACGAACTCGGCTACAGCTTTCTAGGCGCCGTCTCGCTGGTGGTAGCGGCGATCCCCGAGATGCTGCCGGCCCTGGTAACCTCCATCCTCGCGGTGGCGGGCACCGTGATGGCCTCGCGCAAGGCACTGATCCGCAAGCTCCCCGCCGCCGAGACCCTGGGCGCCACCTCGGTGATCTGCTCCGACAAAACCGGCACCCTGACCGAAAACCACATGACGGTCACCCAGGTCCATGTTGCCGGCCAGAACCTGGCCGTCTCCGGGGTGGGCTATGACGTGACCGGGCATTTCTCCGGCGCCGGCGTGACCCTCGCCGCCGGTTCCCTGCCCGCCCTGGGACGATTGCTGGAGATCGGCGTGGCCTGCAACAATGCCCACCTGAGCGAGGAAGGCGGTGGGGTCGGCGATCCCACGGAACTCGCCCTCCTGGTCAGCGCCGCCAAGGGGGGCATCACCAAGGAGGGGCTACAGCGTTACGAGGAGATTCCCTTCGACTCGAGCACCAAGTATATGGCGGTGCTGGTGGAGTGGGCTGGACGCCGCTTCATCGCCGTCAAGGGCGCCCCCGAGATCCTGCTGCCCCACTGCTTGACCAGCCTGGACGCCACAGGGCAGCCAGGCCCCATCGATCGGGATGACTACCTGGACGCGGCCCGGGTCTTCGCCCGCCAGGCCCTGCGCACCCTGGGCTTCGCCTTCCGCGAGGTGGACGCCAGCCATCGCGACCTGCTCCACGCCGACCTGCGCGACCTGACCTTCGCCGGCCTCCAGGGGATGATCGATCCGCCCAGGCCCTCGGCCATCGAGGCGGTCGCCAAGTGCCGGGGGGCGGGCATCCGCACCGTCATGGTTACCGGCGACCATCCCGATACGGCCCAGGCGGTGGCGGCCCAGCTTGGTATCGCCGCGGAACGGGTGGTGACTGGAGCGGAACTGGCGGCGATGGACGACGACTCCCTGCGTCGGGCAGTCGAGACCGTCGCCGTCTTCGCCCGCGTGGCCCCCGAACATAAGCAGCGCATCGCCGCGGCCTTCCAGGCCAACGGTCATGTCGTCGCTATGACCGGGGACGGCGTCAACGACGCACCAGCCCTCAAGCAGGCGGACATCGGCATCGCCATGGGCATCGCCGGCACCGAGGTGGCGCGGGAGGCGGCGGACATGGTGCTGGCCGACGACAATTTCGCCACCATTGTCAATGCCGTGGAAGAGGGCCGCCACGCCTGGACCAACCTTCAGAAGGCCATCCTCTACACCCTGCCGACCAATGCCGCCCAGGCCCTGCTGATTATGGGCGCCATCCTGCTGGCGGCCCTGGTGCCGGTGTTCGCGGCTCGCTTCGTCCTCGAGCCAGTGCAGATCCTCTGGATCAATTTGCTCGACTCGGTGTTGCTCACCCTGCCCCTCATGATGGAGCCCAAGGAGCGGGGCCTGCTGTCTCGGCCACCGCGAGACCCCAAGGCCCCCATCATCGACGCCCTTTTTCTCCAACGACTGGTAGTCATGGGCCTGGCCGTGGCGGTGCCGGGCTTCCTGATCTACTACCACTTCGGTGCACCCGCCGTGGTCGCGGGTGAGATCCTCGATCCCCTGCTGCTCACCCAGGCCCAGACTGCCGCATTCTGGGCGGTGCTCCTGGCCCATTTTGGCTATGTCGTCTCCGCGCGCTCCATTCACGCCTCGGCCTTCACCTTCAGTCCCTTCGGCAATCCCTGGCTGCTGGGTGGCATCGCCATCAGTATCCTGATCCGCCTCATCCCCACCCTCATGCCCGCAGCAGCGGATCTGTTCCGCACCGCCGAATTTCCCAGCGACTGGTGGCCACTGATCTTGCTGAGCTTCTTTCCCAGTTTCCTGGCGATCGAGGCGGACAAGCTCATAAGGGCACGGCTCATCCGCTGACCTCGTCGTCGCCGGCAGGAAGAGGGATCGCCTGCTATCCTCATTCGCGTGCATCCTGACTTCGGCCTGTCATCGGGCCCTCTTAAAAGCCGTCTGGATGCATGATGCCACGCCACCAACCCTGCCAATAAAACGGAGGAAGCAATGACCGAAATCCATGGTTTGTTGGGCGAAGAGGCACCCGGTCTCCTGGGGCACGTCTGCCAGGGCATTCCCCGGTCCCTGCTGCACCTGCCAGGACCGGACTTCGTGGACCGGGTCATGATGGACTCAGACCGTCGGCCGGGGGTGCTGAGGGCCCTACAGACCCTCATCGACCACGGCCGCCTGGGGGGAACCGGCTATCTGTCCATCCTGCCGGTGGACCAGGGGGTGGAGCACTCGGGGGGAGCCTCCTTCGCCCCCAACCCCATCTATTTCGATCCCGAGAACATCGTGCGCCTGGCGATCGAAGGGGGCTGCAACGCGGTGGCCTCCACCCTCGGGGTGCTGGGCTCGGTGGGGCGGCGCTATGCCCACAAGATCCCCTTCCTGGTGAAGCTCAACCATAACGAGATGCTCGCCTACCCGACCATCTACGACCAGACCCTCTGGGCCTCCGTGGACCAAGCCTTCGACATGGGGGCCGTGGCCGTGGGGGCCACCATCTATTTCGGCTCCGCCGAGTCGCGGCGTCAGATCCAGGAGGTGAGCGAGGCCTTCGCCCATGCCCATGAACTGGGGATGCTGACGGTGCTCTGGGCTTACCTGCGCAACTCCGCTTTCAAACACGAGGGCATCGACTATCACGAGGCCGCGGACCTCACCGGCCAGGCCAACCACCTGGCCGTCACCATCGAGGCGGACATCGTCAAACAGAAACAGGCGACCCGGGACGGGGGCTACACCGCCATCGGCTTTGGCAAGACCCACCCGCGGGTCTATGCGGAGCTCTCCGGTAGCCACCCCATCGACTGGGTCCGTTATCAAGTGGCCAACTGCTACATGGGCCGGGTCGGCATGATCAACTCCGGAGGTCCCTCGGGCAAGGACGATCTCCACCAGGCGGTGCGTACGGCGGTGATCAACAAACGGGCGGGCGGCATGGGCCTGATTTCGGGGCGCAAGGCCTTCCAGAAGCCGATGGAGGAGGGGATACGGCTGTTAAATGCCATCCAGGATGTGTACCTGTCGCCGGAGGTGACCATCGCCTGAGGCACACCGGGCGGCGGCCGCCATCATGGGGGGCAGGGGAACATTTCAGGGATCAGGGCTCTTCCTGGGCGGAAGATTTGGGAAAAATCAATGCAAAGCCACCCTGAATCCATCAAAAATTCCGCTTTCGCTCAAGGGCTGGGTGGGCAGGTCCCCTTGCTCCCAAACCGGGAAGGACCGGCAAGGTTGCCTGACGCCCCGACGACGACCGCCCATGAGTTCTTCCCGGAGCACAACGCTCCGGAACCTCGTTGGCCGGGTCAACCGGCCAGTCCCAAACGCTCGGGAGATCATTCGATGAAGGCACTGACGACATTCACCCTCTCCGTTCTGACGGCCGCCGTGAGCCTTGCCGCCACCGCCTCGGCCATGAGGGATGAGCCCATCACCCCCATCCGCCCACCCCAGTCTATCAACCTGGGCATGGTGGAGTTGGGCAAGAAGCTCTACTTCGACCCCCGTCTGTCCAATTCCGGCTTCATCTCCTGCAACTCCTGCCACAACCTGTCCATGGGCGGCACGGACAACATCAAGACCTCCATCGGCGACAAGTGGCAGCAAGGCCCTATCAACTCCCCAACCGTGCTCAACTCCAGCCTGAATGTCGCCCAGTTCTGGGACGGCCGCGCGGCGGACCTCAAGGAACAGGCCGGCGGCCCCATCGCCAACCCAGGGGAGATGGCCTTCTCCCACACCCTGGCCATTGGGGTGCTCTGGTCTATCCCCGAATATGTGCGCGAGTTCCGCCAGGTATTCGGCACCGACCAGATGAGCATCGATCAGGTAACCGCCGCCATCGCCGAGTTCGAGAAGACCCTGGTCACCCCCAACTCCCGTTTCGACCTCTGGCTGCTGGGCAAGGACGACGCCCTGTCCTCGCAAGAGTTGGCGGGCTACCAGTTGTTCAAGGACAGCGGCTGCGTCGCCTGCCACAATGGCGAGGCCGTGGGCGGCAACTCCTTCCAGAAGATGGGCGTGGTCGAGCCCTACAAGGGCGGCGCCGAGGTCGAAGGCCGCGCCGCCGTCACCGGCAAGGACGCGGACCGCTTTAACTTCAAGGTGCCGACCCTGCGTAACGTCGCCCTGACCTACCCCTATTTCCACGATGGCGCCGCCGACACCCTGGGCGAGGCGGTGGAGATCATGGGCCGCATCCAGCTCGGCAAAAAGTTTACCCCGGAAGAGAATGCCCAGATCGTCGCCTTCCTCAAGACCCTGACCGGCGATCAGCCCAGCTTCCAGTTGCCGATCCTGCCGCCATCATCCGATAAGACCCCGCGACCCCATCCCTTCAATTAACCGATCAGCCACCTTACACAAACCAGAAACCCGCGCCATCCGGCGCGGGTTTTGGTTTTGAGCCACCCCGAGGTAGCCGTTGGCCCCCAAAGACGCCAATCGCCTGGGGGTACGGACTAGCCCAAGTGAGGGATCAGTTAAACTCGACCGCGCGGAAGGCGTAAAAGAGACCGGAATTGCCCTCGCCGGTCCAGGCCAGGTATTCCTTGAACTGGTCTTCCATGGTCTGGTTGGGGAAACGACCGGACAGGGAGCCCTGACCATCCGGGAAGTCGCGGACGACCGGTTCGAAGGCGGCCAGGCGACTCAGACCCTCGGTCTTGGTCCAGGCCAGATAGTCGTTGAAGGCATCTTCCATCGCCTGGGAGGGGAAGAGGCCAGTAGCGGAGACTTCGCCATTGAGGGCGGGTTCCAGTTGCCGGGCAGTGGCGTCGTCCAGGGCCGCAGCCTGGGTCGTCGCGCTGGCAAGCAAGAAGGCAAGACCGCCGGCGATGAAGGTAGATTTGAGCATTGAGGCTCTCCCAAAAATGTGCGTGAAGTTAGGTATATTATTATCCTCTAATATACTAATGTCAATACCTAGCTTGGCACTCAGAAATATGGTCAACCGCGGCAAGGCGCCGCGACCGTCGATTCCCGCCTGACCGGGCTCTTCACGACCGGGGAATGGCGGCACTAACTGCCAACCGCCTAGGGGGGGACCAGGCCATGATCACCGGCTGTGACCAGGTGGACCGCTTGCCGGAGGAAGATGCCTCATTGCTGAAGGACGAGCCTGGGCGTATCCGCCGAGTAAAGCGGTGTCTCAATCCAGTCTGCCGATCTCACGTATCCTGGGGCGCCAGGAGCGCTTGCCCCGGAGGTAATCCGTCCAGAAAATCCAGCAGCTCCGGGATGTGCCAATCGATCCGGTCCACCGAGTCGTGTCCGGCGCCCGCCACTTCAAGCAGGCGCGCCCCGGGGGCGCGACAGTTGGCCAGGATGCGGCGCGCGTCCGCCACCGGCACGATGCGGTCGTCCAGGCCATGGACCAGCAGGATCGGGCAGTCGATATGGCGGACGGTATTGAGGGGGGCGATGGCGTCGAAGCGGTGACCTATGACCCATTCCACGTAGCGGATCACCAGGCGGGTGACGAAGGCCGGCAGACGCAGGGGGCGCAGGTAGCGCTCGGTCACCTCGGCGGGATGGGCAAAGGCGGCGATGCTGATAACGGCGGCGATAGCCGGATTGCGCGAGGTCTCGAGCAGGGCGGCTCCCGCGCCAACCGAATGGCCCAGAACGGCGATGCGCCCAGCGCGGCTGGGGTGATGTCTCCCGAGCCAGGCGACGGCCATGCCGAGGTCCTCGGCAAAGCGCGGCAGGGAGGAAAAGGTGTCCGCGTCGCTGTTGCCGTGGTTACGGGCGTCGCACAGCAGGACATTGAGACCCCCCCGCCGCAGCGGCGCGGCCAGGGGCAACAAGTGTTCCGCGTTGCTCCCCCACCCGTGCAGTATTACCAGGGTGCCCTGGGCACCCGGCGCTGGCAGCAGCCAGCCAAACAGGGAGCGGCCGCGCGCCGTGGGGATGCGGACCTCCTCGAAGGCGAGGCCATAATCCGCAGGAGACCCTTGCTCGCGCACCCGCGGGGCACGAAAGCCCAGGTGTACACCCAGCGGGATCGCGGCGAGAACCGCCAGGAGGATCAGGCTAAGCGTGACCATCAGGCGCAGGTAGGACCGCTGGGTATCAGAAGGTAAACACCTTGCGGTTGGGCTCCAACAGGGCACGGCCCATGTCGGCGGGTTTAGCGGGGCCAATGCCTTCCTTGAGATCCTCGGGCTTGTGCCCATTGTTCGGTAGATAGAGGGCGCAAACCGAGGCGGTGGCACCCTTCTTCAGGGCGCCATCTAGCAGTTGCGCCGGGGTGACGTTGTTTGGCTTGAGGGGCTCGCCCTTGGCCCCCTTCAGCGCCAGATCACCGGCCTGATCGCACAGCAGGATGCTGACCTGCGCGCCCTGCTCCTGCATCTGATTAGCCAGTACCAGGGCCATACCCTGGGTCATGGTGTCGTCCTCGGTGATCACCAGGGTCACCGGCTGGGCTTCCGCCAGGGCCAGGCTCGATCCCAGGGTCAGGGCAAGGGCACAGAGGGTCTTATTCATGATTTCTACTCCTCGACAGGATGGTGTAAGTGGGGAAGAGGTCATGGCCGGCACCGGGCTGGTGACCCTGGCAAGGACCCTAACCCAGGGGGCTGGATGCCACCTGACGGACCTGAGTCCCATCAAGAACCGCAGCCTCGGGTTGGGTATGCAGCATCATGAGCGCCAGCACGAGACCGGTAATGAGCGTGGACTTGAGCATCCAAGCCTCCAGTGGGTTAAGGGCGAGACCAGGGTTCGACGGCGGCCAGGCCGGACCGGGCCAACCGGGTCGGCCCGGCTGGGACGTCCGGGGATTTGCCGCTTAATTTTTAGTCGGGCAGGTCTTGATGCCCAACAGGGTGTAGGCCGGGCACCAGCCGATGGCGGCGGTGAGGAGGGGGACGACACCAATCCAGCCCCAGACGCCAATGCTGCCGGTCAGCGTGAGGGCGATCAGGACCAGGCCGACGATGGCGCGCAGGGAGCGGTCGATGGTGCCAGCATTCTTGGTGAAATTCATGTGACTAATCTCCGTACTAGGTTTTTTCTGGAGCCTCTGAAGGCTCGGGTTGGGTGGAACTTAAAATGAACAGTAGGGGAATAGGCCCCTTGCCCTGACCAGGTCACCCGCACCCGCCCTCCGGGATGGGGTCGGGGGCACATCGAACCCGACAGGGTGGGGCTTCATGTACCCTTGGGTTGGACAAACAAGGCCGGCTAGCCGGGTCCCCCCAGGCGGACCTGGCCGAGGTTCCGACCCTGGGTTATGACCCGGTTCGTGCTCATCATCATGCTCGTGGTCGTGCGGCAGCCCAGGGGCGAGGGCCACCCCTGCCGCCACCCGGGAGGCGGCCTGCACCGGATCGGATTCACTGGTCACGAATACTCGGATGCCATGTCGGCTCAGACGCTGCACGAACCCCTGGCCCGCGCCCTGGGTGATCAGGGCCTCAAGCCTTGCCAGGAAGAGCGGATGATCCTCGCCATGGTAGGCGTGCAGGGACATCTCCGCCGGCAGGTCGATCCGGTCCACCTCGGTTGGCAGGCCCTGACTGTCCGTCTCGTAAACCAGAAAGCGGCGGGTTTTGCCGGCATGGCCCGTGATGGTTTTGAAGTTTTGGCTGGTAATGGCGATACGCATCGTTGAATTGGCCTTGGCTAGGGTTTCTGAAAATTCATCCGACTGTGCTTGGGCGTCGGATAGCTGTCTTACTGGTGGGGGTGGAGGACGACGGATCAAGGTCGTCCTTCCCCGTGGCCCTCAGGGCGTGGCCTCCTCGATATCGGTCTTCTTGACCTGGATGCCATGGTCCCCAAGCCAACCGACATCCAACACCCAGCGGACCTGGCGGACATCCGACTGCTCCTGAACCCGTTCCATGGCCCGTTTCTGGGCGTCGATGAGGCGCTGCTGCGCGGCGACCATGCGCGGATCATCCTGGGCCAGATTGGCCAATTCCGGGTAAAGGACAGGAAGAAAGAGGACGGCCGGGAAGGCGAAGGACCGCGGGGTCGAGAGGATGGCAACCCCATCGCTGAACTCGGTCACCCGAAAGGCATAGGGGTAAGCAGCCACTATCGGATCCGCCTCCAGCATCTCATTTAGCTCCCAAACCCTGGGTGTCCAGAGCGAATAGAGCCAGAAGAGGATCAGGCCCAGCGCCAGGGACGCCAGGCCGATGCTGTAGTTACGCGTAAAAGTATCCATCGATGATGGGCCTCTCGGGAGTTCGTCAAGGACAGGGGCCGAAGCAGCCCGGGCCATTCCCGAGCAAAATTATAGGAAGTAGACCCCGGTGTCATTGCGCAATCGCAAAGGGCCAGGCCAGCAGGGGAGGTTTCAGCCAGAGGTACCGACCCCTTGGCATCGGCCAGCCGCCATACCCAGCGCCGATGACGGTTAGACCAAATAGCAGGAGGGTCGCTTGGAGGCTGGCGGGGGTGTCGACAGCAGGAATGCTGTCGCCAAGCCTACAGGGACGTATTCACGGCGTCCCCCGGCAGACCTCACCCGGCCCGGGAGACCGAGGACTCACACACCCCTTGGCCTGCAATCTTCACGCAAAGGTAACGAAAGAATATTAGCATTGGCTAAAATATTGAGGCATTGGCACACTGATCAGCTTTGTTAATGCTGGCCCCGTGCCCTCCCCGTCACTCTCCAGGCCCACGGTTTTGCCGGCGGCGGTCGGTGACAGCCTCTTCTCCCCAATTTTGGCCCCGATCGACTCATGGTCCCGCTGTTCTCCATCCTGCTCATCCTGTGGTTGATGCTCAACGCCTCCCTGGCCCCGGATGTCCTCATCCTGGGCCTGGTGGCAGCCCTGGTGATCGCCGGCTTGTTCCGCGGCAGCCTGTGCCCCTTGACCGAGTTCAAGGCCACCCCGGCGGCCTTGCGGGCGGCCCCCCTCTACCTGCTGTATTTCCTGAAGGAACTGGTCCGCTCCAACCTGCGCCTGGCCAACGTCGTCCTGTCGCCTTCCCTGCCCCTGAACCCCGGCATCGTCAAGGTGCGCACCCGGCTCACCAGCCGCATGGGGCGCCTGCTGCTCGCCAGTTCGATCACCCTGACACCGGGGACCCTGACGGTGGCCTTGCAGGGCGAATGGCTCTACGTCCATTGGGTGCGGGTGGATGCCGACGACATCGAAGGGGCCACGGCCAGCATCGTCGCCGGTTTCGAGCGCTATCTGGAGGTCATGTATGGTTGAGTTCCTCCTGGCCCTGGCGGCCGGCCTGGCCGGGGTCGCCTTCCTGCTGGCCCTCTGGCGCTTCTTCCAGGGCCCCACGGCGGCGGACCGGGTGGTGGCCTTCGATGTCCTGACCATCATCGCCATCACCGGCATCCTGCTGACCGCCCTGGTCGCGGGGCGCGGCATCTACCTCGACGTGGCCCTCATCTACGCCCTCCTCTCCTTCCTGGGGGTGATCGTGGTCGCCCGTTACCTGGAGGGGGGGCTCTGATGGACGCCAGCCTCTATGCCGTAACGCCGCTCAACCTGCTCGGCGGTCTGCTGCTGGTCGCGGGCGCCGCCTTCCTGCTGCTGGGCGGCCTGGGACTGGTGCGCATGCCCGACGTCTTCAACCGCATCCAGGCCGGCACCAAGGCCACCACCCTGGGCACCCTCCTGAGCCTGGCCGGCATGGGCTGCCTGCGCCCCGACTGGGGGCTCAAGCTGCTGCTCATCGGCCTCTTCATCCTCTTTACCAACCCCTTATCGTCCCAGGTCCTGGCCCGCGCGGCGCACCGGGTCGGCCTGAAAAAGTCGCCCCTGACCCGGGTGGACCGACTGGCGGAAGACACCGGGGAGGCACCATGAGCGACCTGACCCTGATCCTGGCCGGCCTGCTGGGCCTGGCGATGATCGTCGCGGCCCTGGTCGCCATCAGCGGCCGGTCCCTGCCCATCGCCATCCTGGCCTCGGGCCTGGTGAGCCTCTTCGCCTCGGTGCTCTTCCTGATCCTGGCGGCCCCGGACGTCGCCATGACCGAGGCGGCCATCGGCAGCGGCCTGACCACCTTCCTCTTCTTTTTCGTGCTGGGCCGGTTGCGGCGCGGCGGACCCGAGGTTGACGACCATGATTAAGCGTCTGGCCGCCCTGCTGCTGCTCGCCGTCCTGGGTGCCCTCTTCGCCAGCCTGCTGGTGGGTTACACCCCGGACCCGGCCCTGAACCCGACCGCCCTCTACTACGCCGAACGCACCGCCCCGGACCTGGGCGCCGCCAACCTGGTGACCGCCATCGTCATCAGCTACCGCGGCCTGGATACCCTGGGGGAGGTCACGGTGCTCTTCCTGGCGGCGGCCATCGTCGGCCTGGTCCTGGCGGGACCTGGGGCGAGGCAGGGGTCACGTCCGGGGGCTGAACAGGGGGCGGAGCCCGGGGCAAATGACCGGTCGGGCGCGGCTAACCCCGGCCGGCGGGGCGCCCCGGTCCCGGTGGGCGAACTGCTGACCACCGGCAGCCAGCTGCTGACACCCATGATCCTGTTGCTGGGGGTCTATGTCTTCGCCAACGGCCACCTGACACCGGGCGGCGGCTTCCAGGGCGGCGCCATCCTGGCCTCGGCGACTCTGCTCCTGCTGCTGGCCGAGCCCCTCAAGCGCCTCAGCCACCGCCTGATCGCGGGTCTGGAGGCCCTCTCCGGCCTGCTCTTCGTCGGCATCGCCCTCCTGGGCCTGGTCCTGGCCGGAGGCTTTCTCGACAACCGTATCCTGCCCCTGGGCACCCTGGGGAATCTCTTTTCCGCCGGCACCATCCCCCTCATCTCGGCCCTGATCGGGCTCAAGGTCGGCGCCGAATTCTCCTCCATACTCGCCAGCCTGTCCGAGGCGGAGGAATCCTGATGCCGGATCTTGCCCAGATCGCCCTGACCACGGGTTTCCTGCTGATTCTGATTGGCTTCTACGGTGCCCTGACCCAGCCTAACCTGCTGCGCATCATCGTCGCCTTCACCCTCGCCAGCACCGGGGTCAATATCGTCATCGTCGCCGTGGGCTATCTGCGGGGGCGCACGGCGCCCATCCTCGATGCCACCTTTGCCGCCGGCGAGGCCGCCGCCCGGGTCATCGATCCCTTGCCCCAGGCCCTGGTGCTCACCGCCATCGTCATCGGCCTCGGCACCACGGCCCTGATGCTCGCCTACGCCTACCAGCTTTACGCCAAACGGCGCACCCTGGATATCGCCAAGTTCACGGACCTGAAATGGTAAAGCCTCATTCCGCACGACACAGCGGCTCGGGAAGGGCGCGCCCTATCCCGACCCGCGCCGGGGTGCCGACATGCTAAGCCCCATCTTCTTCATCGCGACGGCCCTGGGCGCCGCCTTCCTTCTGGGACTGCTCGGCCCCCGCCGGCCCTTCGCCGCCTGGGCCATCAGCCTGGCCACCCTGGGTTTCATGGCCTGGCTGGCTACCAGTTGGCTGCTGGCCCTGGTCACCGGCCAGACCGCGCCGGCCGAGGTGCTCACCGCCGGCGCCCCGCCGCCCTTCGCCATCAACCTGCGGCTGGGGCTACCCGAGGCCGCCCTGATCCTGGTCGTCAATCTGACCGGCCTGCTCTCGGCCCTCTACCTGAAGCATGAACTGCTCCGGCTCGGCCACCGGGCCATGGCGGTCCTGCTGGTGGCGATCCTGGCCCTGAACGGCATCATCCTCACCCGCGATCTCTTCAACCTCTTCGTCTTCATGGAGTTAATCGCCATTGCCACCGCCGGCCTCATCCTGCTGTCGGACGATGACCGGGCCCTGGCGGCGGGCTTCAAGTATCTGCTGGTGGCCGAGTTCGTCTCCGTCCTGCTGCTGATCGGGATCATCTTTGCCTACCACGCCAGCGGTACCCTCAACCTGGACGGCATGGCCGGGCCCGCCTCCGCCCTCGGCGCGGGGAGTACCTGGGTCCTGAAGGCCGGTGGCGCCAGCGCCTTCCTGCTGATGTTCATCGCCCTGATCGCCGAGTTGAAGCCCTTCCCCGCCAACGGCTGGGCCCTGGACATTTACGAGTCCGCCCATCCCGCCTTCTCCGCCATTTTCGCCGCCGCCAGCGGCACCGCCGCCCTCTTCGCGGTGGACAAGCTGCTCTTCATCGGCGGGGCGGAATGGCTGCCGGTGGCGACGGGCATCGGCCTCCTCACCTTCCTCGCCGCCAACCTGCTGGCCCTGCCCCAGGGCAAGGACCGCCGCCTGCTGGGTTATTCCTCGGTGGCCCAGACCGGGCTGGTGCTGGTGATCATGGGTCAGCGCGACATCCTCGGCGACCACTACTTCTTCATCGCCTTTGGCGTCCTGATCGCCCACGCCGTGGCCAAGGCGGGGCTCTATTGGCTCTCCGGGCTCGTCCCGGGCCGGGATCTCACCGACTGGGCCATCCTGCGCGGCCGGCCCCTCCTCATCCTGGCCTTTGTCAGCTTCCTCGCCCTCCTCACTGGCCTGCCGCCCTTCCCCGGCTTCTACGCCAAGTGGGAACTGATACACCTGCTCGCCGCCCAGGACCGGCTGCCCCTGCTGGGTCTGATCCTGTTCGGCACCCTGATCGAGGCCGGCTACCTCTTCCGCTGGTTCGGCTATGCCATCAAACGCCCCCTGCCCCTAGCGGCAAGGGCGCGGCTAGCCGAGGCCTCCGCCGACCATGCCATGCCGCGGGCCAGCGGGGCGGCGGCACAGGCGTCCTCTGGCATTGAAGATTCCCTGCCGGTGGCGGCTCGGGGGACTTCTGCCGCAGGGGCACCAGCCGGTTCGGCGACCCTCGCCTGCCCCAACCACAAGCTGATCCCCATCCTCGCCGCCCTGGCCGCCGCCTGGGGCCTTGGCTATCTCTGGGGCGAGCTGTCGGGTCACAACCAACTGCTGCTGACCTGGCCCCTGGCCTTCGCGCTCCTCTTCCTGGGGCTGGAGTGGCTGCCGGCCTGGATCAAGAATTCCCTGGCCATCGCCGGCCTGCTGGCCTTCTTTGCCGCCACCTACGACTTGTACGACCCCCTGCGCCTCATCTTCGCCATCATCTTCCTGGTGGGCGGGGCCGTGACCCTGCTCGCCAGCTACGATGCCCATGGCCGGCGGATCGGTTTCTACCCCTCGGCCCTGTTGATGTACGCCGGCCTGGCGATCCTCCTCCTCGCCGAGGACAGCTTTGAATTCTTCGCCGCCTGGGAACTACTGACTCTGGGCTCCTACTTCCTCATCCTGCGCGGCAAGGCCTCGGAGCCCCACGCCCTGTCCTACCTCCTCTTCTCCCTCGGGGGCGCCTTCCTCATCCTGGCGGGCTTCGCCCTGGCGGCCCAGGGCGCGCCGGGGCTGGCACTGGCCGCCCTTGCCCAGGTGCCCGTGCCCCTCTCGGGCTGGGTCTTCGCCCTGCTGGCCATCGGCTTCATGACCAAGACCGCCGCCCTGGGGCTGCACATCTGGCTCCCCGGCGCCCACGCCGAGGCGGAGACGGACGTGTCCCCCATGGTCTCGGGCATCCTGCTCAAGGCCGGCCTTTTCGGCCTCTTCGTCCTGCTCATGACCATGGGCAAGCAGCAGATCCATGGCGTCGAACTGACCCATCTGCTGCTCTGGATCGGCGCCGGCACCGCCCTGATCGGCAACCTGCTGGCGGTCTTCCAGGAGGACGCCAAGCGCCTGCTGGCCTACTCCTCCATCGGCCAGATGGGCTATGCCATGTTCGGCCTGGGCCTGATGAACCACCTGGGCTGGCTCATGGCCCTGATGTTCGTCGTCAACCACTACATCTACAAGTCCATGCTCTTCCTCTCGGTGGGCGGCGTGGCCAAACGCACCGGCACCCGCGACATGTACCGCATGGGCGGGCTCATCACCCTCATGCCCCTGTCCTTCATCGCCGTCCTCATCGGCATCATCGCCATCTCGGGGGTGCCGCCCCTGTCCGGTTTCGGCGGGCGCTGGATCTTCTACAACGCCATCCTCGACACCGAGGTCCGGCTGCCGCTGGTGATCCTCTTCCTCGCCGGCCCTATCGCCTTCCTCTATCTCTTCCGGCTCATCCACACCATCTTCCTCGGCCAACTGAAGGACGAGCACCGGCGGGTCCGGGAGGCCCCCTTCTGGATCGTCCTACCGCAGATGCTGTTCGTCGCCCTGCTCATGGCCTTTGCCCTCTTCCCGGGGCTGGCCCTGCGCCGGGTCGATGCCTACATCGGCCACTTCTTCCCCAACGGCGGCCTGGACTGGGAGGGCCTGGTCATCTCCAGCCACTACGGCTACTGGCACCCGGTCGCCATCATGATCATCATCGGCGTCATCTTTACGACGGTCTTCGCCTGGCTGCTGTTCGTCAATCGCCGCGCCCAGAAGGTCAAGCAGTTCAATATCGCCTTCGCCGCCGAGCGTCCCTTCCGGCCGGAGACCACCCACTTCGCCTGGAACTTTTTTGCCCCCTACCGCAAGGCCCTGGGCTTCCTCACCCTCCCCCTGGCCACCCGTTTCTGGGAGACCCTGACCGAACTGCTGCACACCGCGGGTGATCTGGGGCGACGCCTTTACACTGGCAACGGCCAGACCTATGCCTTTCACTTTCTGGCCTTCGCCGTCATCGTCCTGCTGTGGGGCCTGGGGGTCCAGCCATGAACCTTGACTGGATGAAGATCCCCTATTCCCTCTTGACGCTCTTTATCGTCTTCAACTACGGCCTGCTGCTGAATGCCCTGATCGCCAAGATCGCCGCCCGGGTCGGGCGCCGCCACGGCATCCCCATCTGGCAGAACTACGTGGATCTGATCAAGAATTACGGGCTACGCACCTCCATCAGCCACGGCGTCCACTTCTACCTGGGGCCTGTCTTCCGGCTGACGGGGGGCATCGGCCTCGTTCTCTTCGTGCCGACCCTGTACGGCAACGAGATGTTCGCCAACCTGTCCTTCGCCGGCGACCTCATCCTGGCCCTCTATTTCGTCTTCTTCGGCACCCTGGGCATGGCCCTGGGCGCCGGCGAGAGCGGCCACCCCTATGCCGCCATCGGCGTCAGTCGCGGTCTGTCCCAGGTCACCGCCTCCGAACTGCCCTTCGGCCTGGCGGTTTTCGCCGTGGCCCTGCAATACCAGACCCTGTCGGTGACCGAGATCGTCGCCGCCCAGCAGGGCGGCTTCCTGCACTGGACCCTCTTCTCCAATCCCCTGGCGGTGGCGGCGGCCATGCTGTCCTTCCTCGGCTCCATGATGCGCCCGCCCTTCGACCTGGTGTTGGCGCCCCAGGAGATCCCCATCGGTCCGCCGACGGAGTACCACTCCTCCTACCTGGCCCTGATGCAGACCAACCGGGCCATCTTCCCCATCGCCAAGATCATCATTTATATGAACTTGTTCTTCGGTGGGGCGACGAGCTGGCCGGTCTTCTTCCTCAAGGTCTTTTTGATTTACATGGTCTCGGTCCTGGTCGGGGTGGTCTTCCCCCGCTTCCGGGTCGAGCAGTCGATCCGCTGGTTCCTGGTCTGGGCGGTGCCGCTGGGTGTGTTGGGGGTGTTGTGGGTATGAAGGAGATGACGTCATTGAAGCCGGAACTGCAAAAGCGCCTGGTCAAGGGTCCGGACGGGGTCGAATTCGAGGTCGAGCCCCTGCGGGACTACTATTGCGAGGCCCTGCCCGAGGTCCAGCGCCCGGCCTACCTCCAGATCATCGAGGACCTCTTCAACTGGGCCAGATCCGAATCCATCTGGATCCTCGGCTTCGGCACCGGCTGTGGGGCCATCGAGATGCGCCCCCTCATGACGCCGCGCTTCGACGCCTACCGCTATGGCATCCAGTGGCGGCCCACCCCGCGCCAGGCCAACCTCTTCGTCATCTCCGGCTACCTGTCGGTCAAGACCCTCAAGCGCGTCATCCGCTCCTACGAGCAGATGCAGAACCCCAAGTACGTGGTGGGCCTGGGCTCCTGCACCATCAACGGCGGCATGTACTTCGATTCCTACAACACCATCAAGCGGCTGGACCAGTATCTGCCGGTGGACCTCTACATCACCGGTTGCATGCCCAGGCCCGAGGCCCTGCTCGCCGGCTTCCTGGACCTCAAGCGGCTCATCCGCGCCGGCAAGGCGGAGGGCGCCAACCAGTACGCGGAAAATTTTGCCTGGTACAAGGCCAATCAGAAGCAGGTCATCCAGGATTGGGACATGCCGGACTACAACTGGTAAGCATGATGCGGAATGGTTTTACCGAGATTCACGGGCACCTGAGCGCCCTCTTCGCCGCCGGCGACCTGATCGCTCAGCGGCCGGACCTGGCCTTTATCGAGCTAGGGCCCACGCATCTGCGTCCGGCCCTCTTGCACCTGCGGGACCGGGAAGGCTTCAGCCACCTGGTCCTGCTCACCGCCGTGGACTGGCTGGAGGCGGGTCAGTTCCAGCTCACCTACCTGCTCTGCAACCGCGCCGCGCGCCTGGACCTGGGCCTGCGGGTGCGCATCCCCCGGGACCTGGCGACCATGGAGAGCATCCACGACCTCTGGCCCACCGCCGCCACCTATCAGCGGGAACTGCGGGAGATGTTCGGCATCGACTTCCCCGGCAGCCCCCGTCTCCACGAGGACTTCATCCTGGAGGGCTGGCACGAAATTCCGCCCTACCGGCGCGATTTCGACACCCTGGAATACGCCCGAAAGGCCTTTGCCCAGCGCCCCGGCCGCGAGACACTGGACCCGGCGACCCACATGCAACAGCAACTCTACCCGCCGGTGCCTCCCCGCGCCGAGCCGCCAGCCACGGGAGGCAAAGGCTGACATGGGCCTATTCACTCCCGACCGTAGCCAGTACCCCGCCACCCGCCCCGATGGCAGCCTCGACATCGACCTGAGCTCGGGCAAGTACCTCAAGCTCTGGCAGGGCCCCCAGCATCCCGGCATCACCGGCAACATGGCGGTGGAACTCACCGTCTGCGGTGACGAGGTCGTGGAGGGCCGGGTCCACGTGGGCTACCTGCACCGCGGCTTCGAGAAGCTGATGGAGCGGCGCACCTTCATCCAGTGCTTCCCCATCGTCTGCCGCATCTGCGTCCCCGAGCCGGACTTCAACGAATACTGCTATGCCGCCGCCGTGGAGGAACTGGCGGGCATCCAGGTCCCGGAACCGGCGAACTGGATCCGCACCCTCATCCTGGAGATGGGCCGCATCAACAGCTACCTCATGTACCTGGGCGGCCAGGCCGGCGCCCTGGGCCTGGGGGTCATCGGCCAGTGGACCACCTATGGCCGCGACCTGATGCTGGACCGCTTCGAGGAACTGACCGGCGCCCGCATCTACCACATGTTCATCCTCCCCGGCGGAGTCCGCGATGGCCTGCCGGAGGGCTTCGAGCCGCGCATGGCCGAGACCCTGCGGGAGATCGAAGGCATCCTCCAGGACGTCCAGGAGACGATGTTCCACAACGCCGTCTTCAAACGGCGCACCGTCGGCCAGGGGATCATCGACCCCGCCTGGCTGGACCCCTACGGCGTCACCGGCCCCAACGCCCGCGCCGCCGGCGTCCCCCGGGACGTGCGCATGGACTTCCCCTACCTGGTCTATCCCCAACTGGATTTCGAGCCGGTGACGGGTCGGGATTCGGACATCTACAGCCGTGCCGAGGTGCGCCGCCGGGACCTGCTGCTGTCCATCGACCTGATCCGCCAGATCCTGGCCCGCATGCCCCGCCAGGGCCCCTTCATGGCCAGCATCCCCAACGTCCTGCACTGGAAGATCGCCCCCGGTGAGACCTATGTCCGTGGCGAGTGCTCCCGGGGGGAATACGGCTATTACCTGGTCACCGACGGCAGCGGCTACCCGCGCCGGGTGAACGTGCGTGGCCCCTCTTATACCCACGCCATGGCCCTGCTGGAGCGCATGATCGTCAACTGCAATATCGCCGACGTGGCGGCCCTCATGGTGTCCCTGCACACCTATCCGCCCGAGATCGAGCGATAACTAGGGTAACCCGAGAGCCAGCAGCGTGATCGAGTGGCAACGGAAGCGATATACCCCAGACCGGGTGAGCTGGCGGCAGTCGCGGGCCGGATGGCGGCGGGCGGGGGTCGACGCCGTGAATGCTGTCGCCTGAAGCCTCGGCGACGGCATCCCTGCTGGCGACACCCCCGCCGCCGCCACCCGGCCCACCCTGCCGTGAGCCGAAAGATTTCCTGCGCCAGGAATAGCCCCCAGAGATAGCCATGAGCGTGTCCGACGTCCTCTCCCCCTTCACCGCCTGGAAAAACCTCTTCCGCGATCCGGTGACCATCCGCGACCCGCTCCGGGACCGCCCCGGAGCCCCCCGTTATCGCGGCTTCCACCAGAACGACCTGGAGAAATGCATCGGCTGCGGGACCTGCGAGGCCATTTGCCAGAACGCCGCCATCGACATGGTGCCGGTGGCGGGCATCGAGACCCAATTAGGCGACTCGGGCCTGCGGCCCCGTATCGACTATGGCCGCTGCTGCTGGTGCGCCCTCTGTGTCGATGTCTGCATGACCCAATCCCTGTCCATGTCCAACAGCTACACCTGGGTGGATGGGGACCCGGACGCCTTCCGCTTCACCCCGGGCCTGGACAACCAGTCCTGGGACCAGGAGGCCCTGGGCTATCACCGCCCCGCCGGCCACCGGCTGACCGCCGCGGCCCGTATCCCGATGGCGGAGCTGGCACCCGAGGTGCGGATTGACTCCTTCGCCGAGATCGTCGCCGGCTACGACCGCGAAGCGGCGCGCCAGGAGGCCGATCGCTGCGTCTCCTGCGGCCTCTGCATCGCCACCTGCCCCACCCACATGGCCATCCCCGACTATATCGCCGCCGTGCGTGATGGGGACTACGAGCGGGGGGTGCGCCTGCTTTACGAGACCAATCCCTTCTCGGCGGTCTGCGGCCGGGTCTGCACCCACAAGTGCGAGACGAGTTGCGCCGCCCGCCATGAGGGCGACCCCATCGCGATCCGCTGGCTCAAGCGCCACCTCCTGGACCAGGTGACCCCGGATCGGGTGCGCGCCATCGTCGGCGGCCCGGGCCAGGCCACCGGCCACAGGATCGCCATCGTCGGCGCCGGTCCGGCGGGACTCACCGCCGCCTTCGACCTGGCCCGCCAGGGCCATGGGGTCACCGTCTTCGAGGCCCAGGATCAACCCGGCGGCATGACCCGCTGGGGCATCCCCGAGTACCGCCTGCCCTACGCCGCCATCGACCGCGACATCGACATCATCCGCTCGGTGGGGGTGGAGATCCGCTGCAATTGCCCCATCGGCGGGGATCTCACCCTGGCGGACCTGCGCGGCCAGTACGATGTCGTGCTGCTGGCCCTGGGCCTGCACCTGGGCCGCGCCACCCGTATCCCCGGCAGCGACCACCCGGACGTGCGCAAGGCCGTGGACCTGCTGCGCCAGGCCACCGCCGGCGAGGACTTCGGCACCCCGCGCCAGGCCCTGGTCATCGGCGGCGGCAATGTCGCCATGGACATCGCCCGCACCCTGGCGCGCCTGCAGCGGCGGACCTACGGCGAGGTCCGGGTCATCGTCACCGCCCTGGAGGACCTGGAGCACTTCCTGGCGGACCCCGAGGAGATCCGCGAGGCAGGCGAGGAAGGTATCCAGATCCTGGCCGCCCGCGGTCCCCGGGAGGTCATGATCCAGGACGGCCGGGTAACGGGCCTCAAGACCTGGCGGGTCAAGGCCATCTTTGACGACCAGGGCCGCTTCGCCCCCACCTACGATGCGTCCGACGAGCAGTGCCATCCCGCCGAGATGCTAGTGGAGGCCATCGGCCAGATGACCGATACTAGCCTGCTAGGCGATGATCTCACTGAACGCCTCGCCTGGCAGCGCGGCCGCCTCCAGATAGATGACGGCGGCCGCACCAGCGAGAACTGGCTCTGGGCCACCGGTGACATGGTGCGCGGTCCGGACGTGGTCACCGCCGTGGCTGACGGCCACCGGGTCGCCGCCAGCATCCATTCCGCCCTCTGTGAACGGGAGACCGCCGATGAATGAAGGCACCCACGGTATCGATCTCTTGCTCGGCAAGACCAACCTGGGCGAAATCCTGGCGGTCGCGACCTCCTTCGAGGCCTCGGCCCGCGACTTTTACACCGACCTCATCCCCAAGGTCAGCAAGCGCATCCGCTACCTGGTCGAGGAGTTGGCCGCCGAGGAACAGGACCACCACACCCTGTTTCGTAACCTGGCCGAGCGCAACGACCTGGCCAAGCAGATCCAGGCCGAGGTCCAGCGCACCGCCAACGATAGCCGGTTCTCTGACTGCATCCACCTCCCCGAGCTGGGCGACGAGCCCGATGATCAGGCGGTACTGCAATACGCCATGGGCCGCGAGCACGCCGCCATGCTGCACTATGCCGAACTCGCCGAGACCACCCCCGAGGGCCCCATCCGCGACCTCTTCCGTTACCTCGCCAGCGAAGAGACCAGGCACAAGCTCGCCCTGGAGAAGCTCTACTACGAGACCATCCATCGTGGTGGCGGAGTCTGATCGAAGATACTCCCCTCCCGGCTGGATCCCAGCCGGGCCCTGCTCAATGCCTTATCCTGACGAGCCAGAGGCCACCGCCCTTTTTGGGTGTGTGGCTTAACCGTCTTGATGCCTGGCCTCACTCCAACTTTACGCGGGCCTGACCCTTCGGCAGGGCGGTCCTGGCTGGGCTAAGTTTTTTCCATCACACGGGCTGGATCAGGTGGCGCAGCCGCCATGTACCCAATCGGGCAGAGTCAGGGGGCAGTGGCCAGGAGAAGGCTGACGGAGAAGACAGCGAAAAGAAGAACGATGACGACCGCCAGACAGGGATCACCGCCCCTACCTGTCAACTGAAGGTAGGCCATCCAAACCAACCATGACGAAAAACCCTAACAGAACGGGTTCAGATTGGCTGGCTTGCCAGAGGTGGAGATCAGTTTTTGGAAGCGGATTCCACCTGATGAGCTATTCATGCTCTTTGCAGGTATTCCAAACCCTTAATTTGATTGGTGGGCGCAGGTGGGATCGAACCACCGACCCCTGCCGTGTGAAGGCAGTGCTCTCCCGCTGAGCTATGCGCCCGACTCAGAACGATGCATTTTAGGGACAGGTCATGGGGCCGTCAAATCGGCATTTTTTCACCCAAGGCCACGCCCGATAGGCGCCCCGTTTCGCCACCCTATCCGAGGGGATTATGCGATTTCGCAGATGGTAGGGACGGGGCGCAGCCACGGCTTGACTCAATGCTCAGGGTGCAAGGCGGTAGTGGTGAAAGGCTTCGTCATCGCGATAGTGGACGTCGGTCCAGCACTTTGGCAAGGGTTCACCGGAGCAGAACACCAGATCGGCTTTGCGGAATTGCTCGGGATCCTGCAATTCCTCGCCGGCATGATAGCGACCGATGAGTAACTCATGGATGGGATTAAAGAGATCGCGCAGACCCAGCACTTCGACGAGCTTGCCGCTGGCTTTGTGTTTCAGGAACATGGCTGGCCTCCTTTTGGTTGGTGCTTACCTTCAACCAGAAGTATGGCTCTCCAAAGCCAGATTACCAGCCCAAGAAACCCGCGTCCCCACACCCTCAGTTGCCACACCGACCGAGGAGGCTTGGCCTTGCGGAGGCCATCCGCACCAGCTTGGCGAAACGGCGGATGTTGGCCGGTGGGGACGGCAGGCCTGAAAAGCCTGGTGGTACTTATCCCCCCTGGTCACTCCCCGGGTCCGGGATCTGGGCCTTGATCGAGAGGGCGTGGAGTTCGCCGCTCTCTAGCTGTGGTCGCACGGTAGCCATGACCAGGCGCTGCCTTTCCAGCGGGCTCTTACCGAGGAAGGCCGTGCTGACCACCAAGGCTTCAAAGTGACTGCCGTCGCCAGTGACCTGGACCTGGGCATCCGGCAGACCGGAACGAATGAGCTTAGCTACGGCTTCAATTTCCATCCTTCCTTATCCTCGTTCAGGGAGCTATCGCGATGAGGCGCCGCGGTTAAAGTTCGCGGGTCGCCAGGAATCGGATATCCGGCCAGCGTTCCTGGATCAGGCTCAGGTTGACGCGGGTGGGCGCCAGATAAACCAACTGGTTATCACCATCCAGGGCCAGGTTCTCGTAAGCTTTATCCTGGAATCGTTCCCGGATCTTGTCATCCTTGCAGACCACCCAGCGGGCCGTATGGACGCTCACGGGCTCGACGACGGCCTCGACACTATATTCATCCTTGAGCCGGTAGGCGGCGACATCAAACTGGAGGTTACCGACGGCGCCAAGGATGAGATCGTTATTCTTGAGGGGGCGAAAGACCTGGGTCGCGCCCTCCTCCGAGAGTTGGACCACCCCTTTTTGCAGGGCCTTCATCTTCAAAGGATCCTTCAGCACCACCCGCCTGAATAGTTCGGGGGCGAAGAAGGGGATGCCCAGGTACTTAAGCTCCTCGCCCTCGGTAAAGGTATCGCCAATCTGGATGGTGCCATGGTTGTGCAGGCCGATGATGTCGCCGGGCCAGGCCTCCTCCACCAGGTGCCGCTCGTCGGCCTGAAAGGTGATGGCGTTAGCGACCTGAATGGTCTTGCCGATGCGGACATGACGCATCTTCATGCCCTTGCGATAGCTGCCGGAACAGACGCGCAGGAAGGCGATGCGATCCCGATGGCCAGGGTCCATGTTCGCCTGGATCTTGAAGACGAAGCCCGTGAAGCCCTCCTCCGCCGGGAGAACCTCGCGCTGCAGGGTCGCGCGCGGACGGGGCGGCGGGGCGTAATCGACGAAGGCCCGCAGCAGTTCCTCGACGCCGAAGTTATTGATGGCGGAACCAAAGAAGACCGGCGTCTGCTCCCCCGCCAGGTAGTCGGCCAGGTTCAGCGAGTGGCTGGCGCCGGCCACCAACTCCATCTCCTCGCGCAGTTCCGCCGCCTGCTCCCCCAACAACGCATCCAGACGGGGATTGTCCAGACCGTCTATCACCTCGCCGCTGCGGATACGGCCACCATGCTGGGCGCTGAAGAGATGCGTTTTGCCATTGCGCAGGTCGTAAACGCCCTTGAAACGCTTGCCGATGCCAATGGGCCAGGTGACGGGGGCGCAGCGGACCTTGAGCACCTGCTCGATCTCGTCCAGGACCTCGATGGGGTTACGCCCTTCCCGATCCAGCTTGTTGACAAAGGTGAGGATGGGCGTGGCGCGCAGGCGACACACATCCATGAGCTTAATGGTGCGCTCTTCCACGCCCTTGGCCACGTCGATCACCATAAGGGCGGAGTCCACCGCCGTCAGGGTCCGGTAGGTGTCCTCCGAAAAGTCCTCGTGACCCGGGGTGTCGAGCAGGTTGACGATGGCATCGCCATAGGGGAACTGCATGACCGAGGAGGTCACCGAGATGCCGCGTTGCTTTTCCAGTTCCATCCAGTCGGAGGTAGCGTGCCGCGCGGCCTTGCGGCCCTTGACGGTACCCGCCATCTGGATGGCACCACCGAACAGCAGCAGCTTTTCAGTCAGGGTGGTCTTGCCAGCATCGGGGTGGGAAATGATGGCGAAGGTTCGCCGCTTAGCGATTTGCTCTTGGAGCTGGGCCATGAAACATCCGGTGGGGAGGCGCCCGATTAAAGCGCGAAATTATAACGGGCCCATTTCGGGCCTAACCACCGCACCCGAGGCGCGGATTTCCGGGAGATGGGCCACCGGGGCCTGGCATGGCCAAGCCCCGGTGCGAGAAGCGGGGTATCAGGCCCCAAAGAAGGTCCGCGATAGGATACCAATCAGCACCGTGAAGGAGCGCACTGCCTCCAGGGAGACATTGGTCCCCTTGAGGGAACCGCTGCCCTCGATCTGGGTCGCCACCTCATCCTCGACCCCATCCACCTTGGCCTTCACATGGCCCGATTCCTTCATGATGATGGTGCCGGTCATGCCATCGACCGTGGCAAAAAGCTCGCTATCACCATCCGGGTTGGCGAAGAGGGCATCGTCCGACCCGATTGCCGCGCTCGGCAGGGTCAGGGTCAGGTCATACTGGGTCTGCTTGGTCGCGCCCGGGGTGTCGGTCCAGGGCATATTACCCTTAAGGGCATAGTTTTTCTCTCCACACTTGGCGGTGACATTGATGAACCAGGAGTTGGTCTGGTAGGAAAAGATCATGTCACCGTTCCAGGCACAGCCCTTCTCCGAGGGCAGCCCCGCCGAGGGGATAAAAAAGCTGGAGAGCTGGACGGTGTCCACCCGTTCGTCAATGACGGAGCCCGTCGCCTTTTCACCCCTCAGTTTCTTCAGGATGGTGGCCTGCAGTTCCGCGGCCCCTGGGGAGGGATTTTCCGGTTTGAGCATCATGCCCCCACCAAAGGATTCCGAGGAGGCGGGGACCTTGCCAACCGCCAGGTAGTTCACGCTGAGGGTGTTGCCTTCGACCTGGCCATTCTCCTTGACCGTAAAGCCGCCCGCATACTGAGCCCGCGGCATCCGCTGGCCAGGATTACTGGGGTTGACGATGGAACCTGTACCGGAAACGCTGCATTGCTCGTTGGTGCGCAACACCAGGGCCTGGGTCCGACCCGCCTGACATTCCAGGGTGAGGCTGGTGACGATCTTGGCGTCCGTCAGGGTGAACTTGAAGGTATCGTTCCGGGACGGGTCGCGAATGGAGGGCATTGCGGCATTCAGCGTAATGTCAACCTTCGCCTCTTGGGCGAGGGCGGGCAGGGTAGTGGCCGAACACAGGGCTGCCAGGAGCATTCTTTTCATGGTGTTACCTCTGGTGGTTGACATAATTTTTGAGGGATAGGTTAAGGAGAACCTAAGGCACTCGAAGATTTTTGAGTATGGATGCGGTCTTCGGGGGGGTCAAGGCCAGACCCACAAAGACACCATAACCCCAAGGGAAGGAATCGGTGGTCAGGCACGCCCTTGCCTGCCCCTCAAGTCTCCGCGAGACACATGGCCAGGGAGGTTTCCCAGTGCGGGAGGGCAAGCCCGAAGGTTTCCAGGAGCTTGCCGTTATCGAGGACGGAGTAGGTCGGACGTTTGGCGGGGGAGGGATAATCACGCGAGAGGATAGGCAACAAGCGGCAGTGGGCGCCGCTGGCCTGCTGGATGGCCTTGGCAAAGCCCCACCAGCTCGTCTGACCGCCACCCGTGACCTGATAGAGCCCGGAGTGGCGTTCCAGATCGATATCCCCGCTCAGGACACGGTAGAGGAGTTGCGCGCTGACCTCGGCCAGCAGGCGACTCCAGGTGGGGGCACCGATCTGGTCATCCACCACCTTGAGTTCCTCCCGCTCCCGCAGCAGGCGCTGCATGGTGAGGAGGAAGTTTTGGCCATAGCGGCCATAGACCCAACTGGTGCGCAGAATCAGGGCCGGGGCGCCGGAGTCGAGAAGCCGATTTTCACCATCGAGCTTGGTGGCGCCATAGACATTGAGGGGACCGGGTTCATCATCCTCCTGGTAGGGGCGCTCAGCCTGACCGGAGAAGACAAAATCCGTGGAGTAATGGAGGACAGGCACGCGGCGCTCGGCGAGCAGGCGGCCCAGCAGGCCGGGGGCATCCCCATTGATACGTTGCGCCAGGTCCTGTTCAGTCTCGGCCTTATCCACCGCCGTGTAGGCGGCGGCGTTGATGACGATATCGGGCCGGGTCTCGCGGAGGACCCAGGCAATGGACTCGGCGTTGGCCAGGTCCAGGGCCCGCTCCCAGCGACCATTGAGGGTAGCGCGCGTCAGATTTCCCAAGGGCGCCAGGGTGCGTTGCAACTCCCAGCCGACCTGACCGTCGGCGCCAATCAGCAGAATTTCAGGTCGCTTTTTCATGAAGGGATTCAATCCGGAGTCCAAATCAGGGGCCGGCATAAGCCGGCAGGCGCTCGGTCGGGACGGCGGCGAGCGGGGTAGCCGCCAGATCCTTGGCGGAGAGGATGGGTTCACCCCGCAGGGACCAGTCGATGCCGATGGCGGGGTCGTTCCAAGCCACCGACAGTTCGTTCTCGGGGTGGTAATAGTCGCTGCACTTATAGCTGAAGAGGGCGTCCTCGCCGGTGACATAGTAGCCATGGGCAAAGCCAGCGGGAACCCAGAACTGGCGGTGGTTCTCGCCCGAGAGCAGGACGCCGACCCAGCGCCCGAACCAGGGCGAGCCGGGGCGGGCGTCCACGGCCACATCGAAAACCTCGCCCCTCAGCACCTGCACCAGCTTGCCCTGGGCGTGAGGGTGCTGGATGTGCAGGCCACGCAGGACGCCATGGCGGGAATAGGCCTGATTATCCTGCACCAGACCCGGGGGGATGCCGGCGGCGGCGTAGCGTTCCTGTTGCCAACTCTCCAGGAAATAGCCCCGTTCGTCGCCAAAGACCCGGGGTTCGATGATGAGGACGCCGGGGATCTCGGTCTCGATGATGTTCATGGCTCGGCGGAGCGCTCCAGCAGCCCCAACAGATATTCGCCATAGCCGCTCTTGGCCAGGGGCGCGGCGATGGCGCGCAACTGGTCGGCGTCGATCCAGCGTCTTTGCCAGGCAACCTCCTCGGGGCAGCAGATCTTGAGGCCCTGGCGCTGCTCGATGGTCTCGATGAAGTTGCTGGCCTCCATCAGAGACTGATGGGTGCCAGTGTCGAGCCAGGCGGTGCCACGGCCGAGGCGTTCCAGGAAGAGCTCGCCCTGGGCCAGGTAGAGGTTGTTGAGGTCCGTAATCTCCAGTTCGCCACGGGGGGAGGGCTTGAGATTGGCCACCAGGTCGCACACCTGCTCGTCGTAAAAGTAGAGCCCGGTGACGGCGTAGTTGGACTTGGGCCTGGCCGGCTTTTCTTCCAGGCCGAGGACGCGCCCGAGGGAGTCGAGTTCCGCGACGCCATAGCGCTCGGGGTCCTTGACCCAGTAGCCGAAGACCGAGGCCCCGCGCTCGCGGAGATTGGCCGCGCGCATCTGCTGGACCAGGCCATGGCCGTAGAAGATGTTGTCGCCCAGGATGAGGCAGCTCGGGTCACCGGCGACGAAATCGGCGCCGATGATGAAGGCCTGGGCCAGGCCGCCGGGCTCGGGCTGGACGGCGTACTGGAGGGAAATACCCCACTGGCCGCCGTCGCCGAGCAGGTCCTGAAAGGCATCGGCGTCCCGGGGGGTAGTGATGACCAGGATCTCCCGAATCCCCGCCAGCATCAGGGTGGCGAGGGGATAGTAGATCATGGGCTTGTCATAGACCGGCAGCAGTTGCTTACTGATGGTATGGGTCAGCGGATAGAGCCGGGTGCCGGAGCCCCCGGCGAGGATGATGCCCTTGCGATTCATGCCGCGCCCTCCCCTTGGGGTCTTGGCCCTCGCCGGTGCCCAGGCGCTGGCCACGATAGCTGCCGTCCATCACCCGTCCGCACCAGCCAGGGTTCTCCAGATACCAGACCAGGGTCTGGCGCAGGCCGGTCTCGAAGCGCTCCTGGGGCGCCCAGCCCAGCTCGGTCTTGAGCTTGGTGGCGTCGATGGCGTAGCGCTGGTCATGTCCGGGGCGGTCGGTGACGAAGACCTTGAGCT
Source organism: uncultured Gammaproteobacteria bacterium (assembly GCA_963841065.1). Classification (GTDB taxonomy): domain Bacteria; phylum Pseudomonadota; class Gammaproteobacteria; order Chromatiales; family Chromatiaceae; genus M0108. The sequence goes on from CAWJBI010000044.1 coordinate 102,804, forward strand.
GGGCATGGGGTCGGTGGGGTGATTCCGGCACCAATTCGTCGAGCAGGCCGCAAAGGGTATCGACCACCTCCAGGTTGGTGCGCTCGCTGTCGCCGCCGACGTTATAGACCTCACCGGGCCGGCCCGCCGCCAGGACGCGCCAGATGGCCCGGCAGTGATCCTCGACATAGAGCCAGTCGCGCACGTTGGAGCCGTTGCCATAGATGGGCAGCGGCTCCCCGCGCCAGGGCCTTGAGGGTTACCAGGGGGATGAGTTTTTCCGGAAACTGGTAGGGACCATAGTTGTTGGAGCAGTTGGTGGTCAGTACTGGCAACCCGTAGGTATGGAACCAGGCCCGCACCAGGTGATCCGAGGCGGCCTTGGAGGCCGAATAGGGGGAATTGGGGGCGTAGGGGGTGGTCTCGACGAAACGCCCGGTGGGGCCCAGGGAGCCATAGACCTCATCGGTGGAGACGTGCAGGAAGCGGAAGGCCTCCCGCCCCGCCAGACCCAGGCCGGACCAGTAAGCCCGGGCGCAATCGAGGAGGTTGAAGGTGCCCAGGACATTGGTCTCGACGAAGGCCGCGGGGCCGTCGATGGAGCGGTCCACGTGGGACTCGGCGGCAAAGTTGACCACGGCGTCCACGGCATAGTCCGCGAGCAGGCGGCCCACCAGGTCCCGGTCCCCGATATCGCCCTGGACGAAGACATGGCGGGGGTTGCCCGCCAGGGGCGCCAGGGTGTCGAGATTGCCGGCGTAGGTCAGCTTGTCCAGGTTGACGACCTGGACGTCCGTCTCCCGCAGCAGGAAGTGGACAAAATTACCCCCGATGAAGCCGGCACCGCCGGTGACCAGGATGGTATTCATCACAGCCATGTCCTAGAAGGGGATGTCGTCGTCGAAGTCCACGGACGCGGGGGCGCCGCCACCGCTGGAGCCACCGGCATTAGCCGCCGACTTGCCGCCGAAGCCATCATCGCCCCAGTCATCGCCCCCACCCTTGGCCGGGCGGGACTGACCACCGCCCTGGCTATCGTAGGGGGCGGAGCTGCCGCCACCGGCGCCACGGCTGTCAAGCATCATCATGGTGCCGCGGATATCGACCACGATGTCGGTCGAATAGCGATCCTGACCATCCGGTCCCTGCCACTTATTGGTGCGCAACTGGCCCTCGATATAGACCTTGGAACCCTTGCGCAGGTACTGTTGGGCGATCTCGCCCAGACGCCCAAAGATCGTGACCCGATGCCACTCGGTGCGCTCCTGGGCCTCGCCGGTATTCTTGTCCTTCCAGGATTCGCTGGTAGCAAGGCGGATCTTGGTCACCGCCATGTTACTGGGCGTATAGCGGGTTTCCGGATCGGCCCCCAAGTTGCCGATCAGCATGACCTTGTTGAGACTTCCTTTGGACATGAGTTCCTCGTGCCACGTAAGGCGATAATGGCGCCCGCGCGGGGCGAAATTGGCGATTCGATAAGTGTTGGAGTTCGATTCTGACGGGTGCCGTACTTCCCGGAGACGGTCTTACCCCTCCGCCGCAAATTCCTGCAATCTTGCCCAATCGACTTGCCGCTTGTCCACCTTGAGATAAGCAACCCCCTCCTCGGCCACAATTAGGGCCTCTTCCACGCCGGGGATCGCCAGCAGTTGGTCCCTGAGCGCGGGATCGGCGGACCGCGCGCCAACGCGAATCATGTGGGGTACGCCCTGGCGGGGGGGTTGCATACGGAAGGCGACCAGGAACCAGACCAGGACGGCCAGGGCGCAGAAGATCGGCACTGCCTCCGCCCCCCAGTAGTGATGAATCGCGCCGCCCACCAGACCGCCGAGAAAGGCCCCGGTGAACTGAGAGGTGGAATAGACCCCCATGGCCGTGCCCTTGGCCCCCGCCGGGGCTACCTTGGACACCATGGAAGGCAGCATGGCCTCCAGCAGGTTGAAGATGGTGATCAGGATAAAGAGCCAGAAGGCGATGGCGAGGATGCCATGGCCCAGAAAATTCAGCCCCAGCAGCCCCAGGACCAGGGCCACCAGGGTGCCGAGAAAGACGATCTTCATGCGCCCCTTGCCCTCGGCCTGGATGATGAGGGGGATCATGGCGACGATGGACAGCAGCAGGACCGGCAGATAGACCTGCCAGTGATCGACCGGCGCCAGCCCCTGGGCCTGCATGAAGAGGGGGGCCACCAGGAAGAGGGAGGTCATGGTCAGATGCAGGGTAAAGATACCCAGGTCCAGGCGCAGCAGTTCGCCATCCGCCAGGACGCCGCGAAACTGGCTGGCCACGGGCTCGGCATCCCGGTGCAGGCTGGAATGGCTGGGGTTCGGCACCACCAGCAGCAGGATCAGGATGCCCGCGCAGGCCAGCACGGCAATGAACCAGAAGAGACCCTCCAGCCCCCCCCAATGGGCGACGATGGGCCCCAGCACCAGGGCCAGGGCGAAGGACAGGGCAATGCTGATACCGATGCCCGCCATGGCGCGGGTGCGCACCGCCTCGCGGGTGAGGTCGGCGGTCAGGGCCATGACGGCGGCGGCGATGGCCCCGCTGCCCTGGAGCAGGCGCCCCATGATGACACCGTAAATATCGTCCGCCAGGGCCGCCACCACGCTGCCGATGACAAAGATGATCAGCCCGCCCAGGATGACCGGCTTGCGGCCAATGCGGTCCGACAACATGCCGAAGGGAATCTGGAGGAGGGCCTGGGTCAGGCCATAGGCGCCGATGGCGAGACCGATCAGCAGGGGCGTCGCCCCGGGTATCTCCCGGGCCTGAATGGCAAATACCGGCAGGATCAGGAAAAGGCCGAGCATGCGCAGGGCAAAGATGCCGGCCAGGCCCGCCGAGGCGCGCCGTTCGGCGGAGGTCATGGGGATGGGCGGGGGTCCGGAACGGCTCATATCGGCTTTGCTTCGGCTGGGAATGGCTGAGCATAATAGCAGCTTCGCCCCACCCGGTTTAGGCTCATGGATAGCATCCGCATCCGCGGCGCACGAACGCACAATCTCAAGAACGTCGATCTGGAACTGCCTCGGGATCGCCTCATCGTGGTCACCGGCCTCTCGGGGTCGGGCAAGTCCTCCCTGGCCTTCGACACCATCTATGCCGAGGGCCAGCGCCGCTACGTCGAGTCCCTGTCGGCCTACGCCCGCCAGTTCCTGTCGGTCATGGAGAAGCCGGACCTGGACCAGATCGAGGGCCTGTCGCCGGCCATCTCCATCGAGCAGAAGACCACCTCCCACAACCCCCGCAGCACCGTCGGCACCATCACCGAGATCTACGACTACCTGCGCCTCCTCTACGCCCGGGTCGGCACCCCGCGCTGTCCCCACCATGGCGAGACCCTGGACGCCCAGACCATCAGCCAGATGGTGGACCAGGTGCTGGCCCTGCCGGTGGGGGACAAGCTGATGCTGCTGGCGCCGGTGATCTCCGAGCGCAAGGGCGAGTATCAGCGCCTCTTCGCCGAACTCAACGCCCAGGGCTTCGTCCGCGCCCGGGTGGATGGCGACCTCTTCGAGCTGGACGAGCCACCGGAGCTGGATCTCAAGCGCAAGCACAGCATCGAGGTGGTGGTGGACCGCTTCCGCGTCCGGGACGACCTGCGCCCCCGTCTGGCCGAATCCCTGGAGACGGCCCTGAACCTGTCCAGCGGCATCGCCCGGGTAGCCTGGCTGGACGAGCCCGAGAAACCCGAACTCATCTTCTCGGCCCGCTACGCCTGTCCTATCTGTGGCTACAGCCTGCCGGAGCTGGAACCCCGCCTCTTCTCCTTCAACAACCCCGCCGGGGCCTGCCCGAGCTGCGACGGCCTGGGGGTGGAGCAGTTCTTCGACGCCGACAAGGTGGTGGTCCACCCGGAACTCAGCCTGGCCGGGGGCGCCGTGCGCGGCTGGGACCGACGCAACGCCTACTACTTCCAGATGATCCGCGCCCTGGGCGAGCACTATGGCTTCGATGTGGAGGCCCCTTGGACCGAACTGCCGGAGCAAGTCCGCCAGATCGTCCTTACGGTAGCGGCAAGGACCGCATCAAGCTCAAGCTGCCCCACGAGCATGGCCCGGGCAAGGTACGCCCCTTCGAGGGGGTCCTGCGCAACATGGAGCGCCGCTACCGGGAGACGGACTCCGTCACCTTGCGGGAGGAACTGGCCCGCTACCTCTCCCACCAGGACTGTCCAACCTGCAAGGGCACGCGCCTCAACGAGGCGGCCCGGCATGTCTTCGTGGCCGAGCGCGGCCTGGCGGAGATCACCCGCCTGCCCGTGGGCGAGGCGCTGAGTTTCTTCGAGACCCTGGACCTGCCGGGCCAGCGCGGCGAGATCGGGGCCCGCATCATCAAGGAGGTCGCCCAGCGGCTGCACTTCCTGGTGGACGTGGGCCTGGACTATCTGACCCTGGAGCGCAGCGCCGAGACCCTGTCCGGCGGCGAGGCCCAGCGCATCCGGCTCGCCAGCCAGATCGGCGCCGGTCTGGTGGGGGTCATGTACATCCTGGACGAGCCCTCCATCGGCCTGCACCAGCGCGACAATGCCCGCCTGCTGCGAACCCTGAATCACCTGCGCGACATCGGCAACACCGTCATCGTGGTCGAACACGACGAAGAGGCCATCCGCGCCGCCGATCAGGTGGTGGACATGGGCCCGGGGGCGGGGGAACACGGCGGCGAGATCGTCGCCCAAGGCACCGCCGAGGAGATCGCCGCCTGCCCGGGGTCCTTGACCGGGCGCTATCTCTCCGGCCAGTTGCGCATCGCCATCCCGGAGCGGCGCACCCCCATCGACCCGGCGCGCCAGTTACGCCTGCTCGGCGCCCGCGGCCACAACCTGCGCGGCGTCGATGTCGCCATCCCGGTGGGCACCCTCTGCTGCGTCACCGGCGTCTCGGGCTCCGGCAAATCGACCCTGATCAACGACACCCTCTACCCCCTCGCCGCCCGCCACCTCAACAACTCCAACCTCCAGCCAGCCCCCCACGACCGGGTGGAGGGCCTGGAACACTTCGACAAGGTGGTGGATATCGACCAGAGCCCCATTGGTCGCACCCCGCGCTCCAATCCGGCGACCTATACCGGCCTCTTCAATCTGGTGCGGGAACTCTTCGCCGGCGTGCCCGAGGCGCGCACCCGGGGCTATTCGGTGGGGCGGTTCAGCTTCAACGTCACCGGCGGGCGCTGCGAGGCCTGCAAGGGCGATGGCCTCATCCGGGTGGAGATGCACTTCCTGCCGGACATCTACGTCCAGTGCGACGTCTGCAAGGGGCGGCGCTACAACCGCGAGACCCTGGAGATCCGCTACAAGGGCAAGACCATCGACGAGGTCCTGAACCTGACGGTGGAGCAGGCCCTGGAGTTCTTCGCCCCGGTGCCCACCCTGGCCCGCAAGCTCCAGACCCTCATGGACGTCGGCCTCACCTATGTCCGCCTGGGCCAGAGCGCCACCACCCTCTCCGGCGGCGAGGCCCAGCGGGTCAAGCTCAGCCGCGAGCTGTCCAAGCGCGACACCGGCCGGACCCTCTATTTCCTGGACGAGCCGACCACGGGGCTGCATTTCCACGACGTCAAGCAATTACTGGATGTCCTGCACCGCCTGCGGGATCACGGCAACACGGTGGTGGTCATCGAGCACAACCTGGACGTCATCAAGACCGCGGACTGGCTCATCGACCTGGGTCCCGAGGGTGGCCATCGCGGCGGGGCCATTATCGCCACCGGCACCCCGGAGCAGGTGGCGGCCGATCCGGCGTCCCATACCGGGCGCTATCTCAAAGTCCTGCTGGATCGAGGTTGGTAACGTCAGCCGTTGGGGACCACGCCAGCGGGCTGCAATTCGTGCCTAGACTGGCATTCGTCTGGATGGCGTATCGTAAACTGGCGCAACAGCGTCCCACTGGCAACAAAATATCGGCGCCCCAGGTATTGCCTGAGTTCACCGCCACTCTTACCCACCGGCACTCGCGCCAGACACCCGGCCGAGCTATCCGCGGCTCACCCCTCCAGCCTCCCCGGCCCCTTGACCCGGATCAAGGTTAGCGATCCGCCGGGCTATAGGCTGAAGAGCCACACTTCTCCATTATAGCGAGGGCTGCATCTTGTCCGAAATTCCCTTATCTCCCATTGGCAAGCGGTCGAGCCTTCTGGCCCTCGGCTTTCGGCCCTTCTTCCTCGCCGCCGCGACCTTGGCCCTGCTGGCCATGGCCATTTGGCTCGCACGCTTATGGGGTCTGCTGCCCGGGGATACCTATCTCGGCGGCACGGGTTGGCACGCCCACGAGATGCTCTTTGGCTATGTCGGGGCCGTCATCGCGGGCTTTCTCCTGACGGCGGCGCGCAACTGGACCGGGATCGACACCCCCACGGAGGGGCGTCTCGGCGCCTTGGTCCTGCTCTGGCTGGCGGCCCGGCTCGGACCCTTGCTGCAACTGCCCCCCACCCTGATCGCGATCCTCGACCTGGCCTTTTTCCCGGCCCTGGCCCTGGCCCTGATCCCGCCGCTCTGGCAGGGGAAGAACAAGACCAACCGGGTCTTTCTCGCCCTCCTGGCGGCCATGACCCTGGCCAACCTGCTGGTTCACGCCCAATTCCTGGGCCTGCTGGCCAATTCAGCGAGTCGGGGATCACGCCTCATGCTCGACCTGACCCTGGTGATCCTCCTGATCGTCGCGGGGCGCATCATGCCCTTTTTCACCCAGAGCGCGCTCCCGGGCAGCCAACCCGTCAACCGACCCTGGGTGGAGGGCGCCACCTTCGCCGTCGCCACCGCGCTGGCCCTGGTAAACCTGCTGACGCCGGCCCCCGCCTTCGCCGCCATCCCGCTCCTGACCCTGGCGGCGTTGCAGACCATCCGCCTCGCCGGCTGGTATGACGGGCGCGCCTGGCGTAATCCCATGCTGGCGGTCCTTTATGCCGGCTACCTCTGGATGATAGCTGGCCTGTCCCTGGATGGGCTGTCCGCTCTGGGGCTCCTGCCCCCCTTCCCCGCCCTCCACGCCCTGACGACGGGGGCCATTGGTGTCTTTACCTTTGGCATGGTGACCCGGGTCACCCTGGGGCATACCGGCCGCGATATCCGGGCCAACACCGCCACCCTCGTAGCCTTCCTGGCGATCAATCTCGCCGCCTTGACGCGGGTGGTCCCAGCCTTGCTCTGGCCCAGCCAGTATCCCCTCTGGTTGGGGCTATCCGGTGGACTCTGGATCCTGGCCTTCGGCATTTTCCTCTGGGTTTACGGGCCGATGCTGATAGGGCCGCGGGTAGATGGCCGGCCGGGTTAAGCTCCATTTCCGCGGCGGCCCACGGGCTTGCCGGCCCCCGATCATTTTCTTGCGAAACGCCGGAGGCTTGTAATACTTGACTTAGATCAAGGCCGGGACCCGCCCGGGCCTATAAGTTTTTTTAATCGGCAATGGCCATCAGGTTGGCACCCTGTTCCGCCAGCGGATCCCCGGAGACGAACAAAGGTGGTGGTCATGATCGAGGAACTACGCCGGGCACTGTTGCTATCCCGCTTGTCCGATGAACAATTGGCGCGGGTAGCGCGCCACGCCAACCATGTCCGGCTGGACGGGGGTCAGATGCTCTTCCGCCAAGGCGATCCCGCCGAACGCTTCTATTTGGTGATCTCCGGCCGCCTGCGATTATTCCGACTGTCCCCGGATGGGGCCGAGAAGGTCATCGAGATCGCGGCGCCCGGAGAGACCTTCGCCGAGGCCCTGATGTTCCTGGACCAACCCCGCTATCCGGTCTGCGTGGCGGCCCTGGACCCGGTCGAACTGATTAGCATGGATACCCGCGACTTCACGCGCATGTTGCGGGAATCCTTCGATACCTGTTTCATCCTGCTCGGGGTCCTGAGCCAGCGCCTGCGCGGCCTGGTGAGAGAGATCGACAATCTTACCCTGCATTCCGCCACCAGCCGCTTCGCCTGTTATCTGCTCGCCAAGTGTCCGGGCGAGGGCCAGATCCTGAACCTGAACGCCCGCAAGGGCGTCATCGCCTCGCGCCTCTCCATCAAACCCGAGACCTTCTCCCGCATCGAAAAAGACTTAAGCGAGCGTGGCATCATCCGGGTTCAGGGCAAACATGTCAGCATCCTGGACCCCGGGGCTCTGGAGCAGATTGCCGCCTTGGGCGATCTGCGCGAATCCGCCTACTTGCCGCGCATGCCCGTCCTGCCCTGTTAGCCTTGGGGTGATGCGGACCCACCACCCGCATCCGGTCAACCGCGACATCATGCTGCTCGCCCTTCAGGCAGGGCGACCCAATCACTGCGTTATCTGCAGAGCCAGTCTTGGCCCAGGGAGCCCTTCCCCTTCCCTGCTAAGATGAGTCCTTCATATCGCCCCGGGCCCCTGAATCACCCCATGATGCTCATCCAGTCGACCAGGCGGCGATGGGCCAGCAGTGCCCGACAAGACCCATCTCGATCGGATGAAACTAAACCGCGACCGTCTTTTGATGATTCCTCGGATAGTCAGCTCATCAACCCTGCCAGCCCGTATAGGTGCTGATCACCCTCATGCCAGCCACCGGGCCTTTCCCCAGGCCGATTGAGCGACCTTGCCGAAAATCATAAGGGTTAATCGGGTTCCCGCACTTCGCTTGGGACGACACCTGCCCTCTTCCTCCCTCCCTCCTGTCCCGGCCTACGAGTAGAATGACGGCATGGAAGACATATCCCACATTCTCGCCCCCCTCAACGAGCCCCAACGCGATGCGGTAACGGCCACCGGCGGCAACCGGCTGGTGTTGGCGGGCGCCGGCAGCGGCAAGACCCGGGTCCTGGTCCATCGCATCGCCTGGCTGATCCAGGTGGAGCATCTGGCGCCCTGGTCCCTGCTGGCGGTCACCTTTACCAATAAGGCAGCGCGGGAGATGCGCACCCGCATCGAGGAGATCCTCCAGCAGCCCATCGGCGGCATGTGGGTCGGCACCTTCCACGGCCTGGCCCACCGCTTTCTGCGCGCCCACTGGCAGGACGCCAAGCTGCCCCAGCACTTTCAGATCCTGGACGCCGATGATCAGTTGCGCCTGGTCAAGCGCCTGCTCAAGGAGCTGCAACTCGACGAGTCACGCTACCCGCCGCGCCAGGTCATGGGCTTCATCAACCGGGAAAAGGACGAGGGCCGCCGGCCGGAGCACCTCGACGATGGCGGCGACTTCTACCAGCGCAAGCTCATCGAGGTCTATCGCGAGTACCAGGCAGCCTGCGAGCGCGCCGGCCAGGTCGATTTCGCCGATCTGCTGCTGCGCACCCATGAACTGCTGCGGGACCGCCCGGACATCCGCCACCACTACCAGGAGCGCTTCGCCCACATCCTGGTGGACGAGTTCCAGGACACCAACGCCATCCAGTACGCCTGGCTGCGCCTGCTGGCCGGGGACCGGGACAATCTCTTCCTGGTGGGCGACGACGATCAGTCCATCTATGGCTGGCGCGGGGCCCGGGTGGAGAACATCCAGAGTCCTTCCAGCGCGACTATCCCAACACCCAGGTGGTGCGCCTGGAGCAGAATTATCGCTCCACCGGCAATATCCTCCAGGCCGCCAACGCCCTGATTGCTCATAACCCCACGCGGCTGGGCAAGAATCTCTGGACCCAGGATGCCGAGGGCGAGCCCATTCTGCGTTACGCCGCCTTCAACGAGGTGGACGAGGCCCGCTTCGTGGTCGATCGCATTCACGGCTATGTGACGGACGAGGGCTACCGCCGCGCCGAGTGCGCCATCCTCTATCGCACCACGGCCCAGTCGCGGCTCTTCGAGGAGGCCCTGATCAATGCCCAGATCCCTTATCGGGTCTATGGGGGCCTGCGCTTCTTCGAGCGCGCCGAGATCAAGGACGCCATGGCCTACCTGCGCCTGGTCGCCAACCCCGACGACGACACCGCCTTCGAGCGTGCCGTCAACACCCCGGTGCGCGGCATCGGCCCCCGCACCCTGGAGAACCTGCGGGAACAGGCCCGGGAGACGCGGGTCTCGCTCTGGCAAGCCGCGCGGGATCTCATGGCCTCCGGCAACCTGCCCCCCCGCGCCGCCGGGGCCATTGGCCAGTTCCTGGACCTGATCGACCGCCACCGTCACGCGGCCCCGGATCTCAACCTGGAGGGCCTGACCAACGACTTGATTGCCGCCGCGGGCCTGGAGGAGCACTACCGCAAGGAGAAGGACGGCAAGGGGCAGGATCGCATCGAGAACCTGGGGCAGTTGGTCGAGACCGCCGGGCGCTTCCGCCTGGAGCTGGGTGACGGCGAGGTGGAAGGCGAGAACGACGCCTTGGCCGCCTTCCTGGCCCACGCTGCCCTGGAGTCCGGGGATACCCAGGCCGATGAGTTCGAGGACAGCGTCCAACTCATGACTCTGCATAGCGCCAAGGGCCTGGAGTTCCCGATCGTCTTCCTGGTCGGCGTCGAGGAGGGTCTCTTCCCCCACAGTCTGTCGGCCAACGATCCGCACCGCCTGGAAGAGGAGCGCCGTCTCTGCTATGTCGGCATGACCCGGGCCATGCACCAGCTTTTTGTCAGTCACGCGGAGAGCCGCCGCTTCCGGGGTAGCGAGGATCGCCCCTTCCCCTCCCGCTTCCTGCGCGAGATCCCGGCGGAACTGGTGCGCGAGGTGCGGGCGGGCGGTCTGTCGCGGTCCGCGGCCTGGGGCTCGTCCCCCTCCCTCGCACCCGGCGCTCGGCAGGCCGGCGCCTCCTGGTCCGCCGGCGTCCCGGAAGCCGGCCAGGGGGGCGGCTTTCATCTCGGCCAAGGGGTCCGGCACCCCAAATTCGGCGAGGGCGTGGTGCTCAACAGCGAGGGCCGGGGAGCCGCCGCGCGGATCCAGGTCAAGTTCCACGGCGAGGGCACCAAATGGTTGGTACTCGCCTACGCCAAGCTGGAGCCCTTGGGATGAGGCCTCCGGAGCCCCAGACCGGGTTGCGCCCCTTCTCGCGCTGGCCAGCCCTGGCGTTCAAGGGTCCCGCGCCCCAACCCACCCGAATCGCAGGCGACGCCCATTAACTCCACGCCAGGGGGCGGACACCCGAGTTCAGCCCTCAGCCTTTACATCCACATCCCCTGGTGCATTCGCAAGTGCCCCTATTGCGACTTCAATTCCCATGCCGCCCGCGAGCCCATCCCCGAGGAGGCCTATGTGGAGGCCTTGCTCGGCGATCTCGATCGGGATCTGGCGGGGCTGACTCCGGGGCTGCCGCCCCTGGTCTCCCTCTTCATCGGTGGCGGCACCCCCAGCCTCTTCTCCGGGGCCGCCATCGCCCGGCTGCTGGCCGGCATTCGCCAGCGCCTGCCCCTGGACCCGACGACCGAAATCACCCTGGAGGCCAATCCGGGCACGGCGGACGCCGCCAACTTCACGGCCTATCGCGCGGCCGGGGTCAACCGCCTGTCCCTGGGGGTGCAAAGCCTGAGCGCGGACCGGCTGCGGGACCTGGGCCGCATCCATGGCCCGGACGAGGCCCGCCGCGCCTTCCGGCTCGCGCGGCAGGCGGGGTTCGACAACATCAACCTGGATCTCATGTACGGCCTGCCCCATCAGGGCCTGCCGCAGGCCCGGGAGGACCTGGACCTGGCCCTGGCCCTGGCGCCCGAGCACCTCTCCTATTACCAACTCACCCTGGAACCCAATACCCCCTTCCACGCCACCCCGCCGCCCCTGCCGGATGATGACTTGGGCGCGGACATGCAGCTCCAGGGCCTGGAATTACTCTCGGCCAGCGGCTTTGCCCAGTACGAGGTCTCGGCCCATGCCCAGAGCGGGCGCCAGTGCCGGCATAATCTTCACTACTGGACCTTCGGCGACTATCTCGGCATCGGCGCCGGTGCCCATGGCAAACGCCGGGACCCGGCAACGGGGCGGACCTGGCGCCAGGCCAAGCCCCGCCAACCCACCGCCTACCTCCAGGCCCTGGGGAGCCCCGACCCGGTGGGATCGCGCTGGATGCTCCAGGATGAGGACCTGGTCCTGGAGTTCGCCATGAACGCCCTGCGGCTGACGGAGGGTTTCGATCGTCGCCGCTTTACCCAGCGCACCGGGTTGGATCTGGACCGGCTGGCGGCCCCCCTGACCAGCGCCACGGGGGCCGGGCTGCTGGAGATCCGGGGCCATTGGGTCCGTCCCACGGAACAGGGCCGCTGGTTTCTCAATGACCTCCTGGAACGCTTCATGCCGGACTAGCCCCCCGGGGGCAAGCGGCAGACCCTTCACCCGCACGCCATCTCCCTGATGACCCAGGGCCCGCGGCTTGGTCTTGACGGGTATAGGCGTCAGGCCAGATCGGCCGTCAGGGAGTCACGCGTGGCGGGGACCGCCTCAACGCGATAACCGTAGTGGGGATGGTCGATGCCAAAGGCCAGGCTGGCACCACCCTTGAGGGTGGCGGCCATGGCATCGGTCAGCTCAAACCGGAGAAAGTGGACCGAGGAGGTCTTGGAATCATCCTCGCGCTCCAGGTCCTCGTCGGCGATGGCGTATTGGGGCTCATGGCCCGCGACCTGAACCCAGACCTTATCCTCGATGCCAATCAGCCTGGCCAGGGCCTGCTTGCGCTCCTCGCTGTCGGCGAACTCGACCATGAAGGTGGCCTTCAGGTTGCGGCCATCCGGAACCAGGGGATTGTAGGCGTCCAGTTCGTCCCGAATGCCCTCCTCCTCGAAGATCCGCTCGATGCGCAGCATCTCCTGAATCTGATACTGCATGGTCAGGCGGTCCTCGAAATAGAGGGTGGCGTTGGGACCGATGGGCACCTTACGGTCGCGCTTATGCGCCATCACCCTGGCGCGGAACTCATTACGGACTTTGGCATATTGCTCAAGGCTGTAGAGATCGGCGGGCGTCAAGTGGCTCATGCTGATGGATACCTCGTCAAGCAATGCGAAGGGAAGCGGGCGCGCGGGGCGGCGGTCGATCCGCCCCGTGTCACGACTCAGAGACCGTAGGCCAGGCGGAGCAGAGTCAAGGGGTGCTTCGGCTCGGTGCCGTCCTTGAGGCCATGGCCGATGTGCTGGCCCGCCATGGGACAGTCGCTGCCGTAATAATCCGGATTGATCTGCCTGACCTTATTGACCACGGGGGCGACGATTTTCATCGAGTAGTCGTGGAACTCCTTCTTGACGGCATAGGTACCATCGTGACCGGAGCAGCGCTCGATGATCTCGATCCGGGTATCCGGAATCAGACTCAGTAGCTCCCGGGTCTTCTGACCCAGGTTTTGGACCCGTTGATGGCAAGCGGCGTGATAGGCGACGGTGCCCAGGGGCTTTTTGAAATCGGTCAGCAGCTTGCCGTGCTTGTGGCGAATCATGAGATATTCGAAGGGGTCGTAGATGTGCTGGCGAATCTTTTGTACCTGGGCGTTATCCGGGAACATGAGGGGCAGTTCCTGCTTAAACATCAGCACGCAGGAGGGGATGGGTGCGACGATGTCCCAGCCTTCGTCCACTAGCTTCATGAGGACGGGGATATTCTCTTCCATGTGGGCCTTGACGCTCTCCAGGTCGCCCAACTCCAGTTTGGGCATGCCACAGCACCTCTCTTTGTTCGGGATGGTGATGGGGATGCCGTTATGCTCGAATACGGTCACCAGATCCATGCCGACGTCGGGTTCGTTGACATTGTTGTAGCAAGTGGTAAAGAGGGCCACCTTGCCGGTGGTGGAACCCGCCTCCTCCCCATCGACCCGACGACCCACCTTGCCGACCAACTGTTTGCGCAGGGTGTTGTTGTGATACTCGGGGATGCGGGCATCGCGATGGACCCCCAGCACCACCTCCAGGACTTTGCGCCCCAAAGCGGACTTGTTGGTGGCGTTGACGACTTTATCGACCACCGGCAGGCTAGCGATGGCACCTACGGCGTCCGTACTGGAGAGGATCTTGTCGCGAGGCTGGGTCTTGCCCTGTTTGAACTTGACGGCCTTGGCGCGCAGCATCAAATGGGGGAAGTCCAGGTTCCAGTCGTGCGGCGGCACATAGGGACACTTGGTCATGAAACAGAGGTCGCAGAGATAGCAATGGTCCACCACCTTCCAGTAGTCGGCCTTGGCGATGCCATCTACTTCCATGGTGGTTGATTCATCGACCAAGTCAAAGAGTTCGGGGAAGGACTGGCAGAGGCTAACGCAGCGGCGACAGCCGTGGCAAATGTCGAAAACCCGCTCTAGCTCCTTGAACAGGTCTTCCTCGTCGTAAAATTCAGGACTGGTCCAGTCGAGACTGTGTCGGGTGGGGGCACCGAGGCTGCCTTCGCGAGCGGGCATGGGGTCACTCCTTATCTGATGCTAGGAACGAATCGGGACGGTGCGCGGCGGCCAGAAAACCCCGGGGAAACTGGATTATAGGTCCGAGGCATTCAAGGCCTTCTGGCATAAATACCAGCTTAGCCGCTTCGGCACTGAAAAACCAATGGCCAAGGTTGATCCCCATTATCGACTACGAGATGCTATCGAACGCCGCCGCTTTCGTTCGTGGCAACAAGTTTTCGCCTACCGCCAATGGCCCAGTCTGGTTGAATACCTCGTGGTGGAGAGCGTGGCTCGCCGTCTGGAACTGTATCGGCGGGAATTGGATTGCTGGTGGCTTACCATCACCGAAGTCGCGACTCAGCCGCTCCGGCTCCGGCTAGAGGGTATCGGACAGGACTTGCGGGTCACGGAGGCATTTGAAGACTTGCTCACCTGATCCCGCCTCGTACCAGAGACCTGATCAGGGCAAGGTCACGAAGAGGGAAGGTACCCGCGGCCTGTGATCAGTCCCCTGCCCCGCCTTGCCCATGGGGTTCTGGTTGACACCGAAATCGAGGACGCGCATCCAGGACGGGCTGGGTTCCTGGGTGACGGGAACTTGATGGCATTCAGTCTTGGCGGTCATCTTCTAATCTCCACACATCTGGCTTAGGACAAGACCGGGCAGGGAGGGGAAGTCTCCCAACACCGGCATGGAACTAATTTATGCCAGGGCGAAGCTTTGGTGAAATGGATAGTTGCGATGAGTGCGATCGACCTTACCGATGATTACCCTGCCACGGGTCAACCCAGGTCCTCGGCGCGCCATGCAGGGCGCCGGGACCCCGGGGAAGCCGATCAGACGAAGGCCGCTTGGCAGTAGGTCAGCAGGACCGCCGGGAAGAGGCCCAAGAGGAGAATGGCCAAGCCATTGATGGAAAGGGCCAGGCGGGCGCCGGTGCCGAAGACCAGGGGCTCGGCGGTTTCGGGCTTGTCGAAGTACATGATCTTGATGACACGCAGATAGTAGAAGGCGCCGATGATGGAGAAAAAGACGGCGACTAGGGCGAGCCACCAGAGGCCCACGCTGATGACGGCCTCCAGAACCAGCAGTTTGGCCATGAAGCCGACTGTCGGGGGTACCCCGGCCATGGAGAACATGACCAACGCCATCATGGCGGCCTGCCAGGAGTCTCGCTCGTTCAGGCCCTTGAGATCCTCCAGGCGCTCTACCTCGTAACCCTCGCGACTCATCATCACCAGGAGGCCAAAGCCACCGGCGGCCATCAGGGCATAGACGATGGCGTAAAACATGGCGGCGGAATAGGCCTCGGCCATTGCCGCCGATCAGGCCCAGGAAGATGAATCCGACATGGGAGATGGTCGAGTAGGCCAGCATCCGCTTGATGTTGGTCTGGGCGATGGCCACGATGTTACCGACCGCCATGGAGATGATGGCCAGGATGATGAGCATCCCCTGCCATTCCTCGTGCAGTGCGCCCAATCCATCGACCAGGAGGCGGAAGGCCAGGGCAAAGGCGGCGATCTTGGGGGCGCTACCGAGAAAAAGGACCACGGGGTTGGGCGCACCCTGATAGGTGTCGGGCACCCACATGTGGAAGGGCACGGCGCCGAACTTGAAGCCAATTCCGATGACAACGAGGACCAGACCGAAGACCAGAACCTGGTTAGTGGCACCCTGCAAGGCCACCGCCCCGGCGACGGCCCCCAGTTCCAGGGAACCGGTGGCACCATAAAGCATGGACAGTGCCGTAAAGCAGGAGTCCGGAGCCTAGGGCGCCGAGGACAAAGTACTTCATGGCCGCCTCGGCTCCGTTCGGGCTATCCCGGTCGAAGGCGACCAGGGTATAGAGGGAGAGGGCCAGCAGTTCCAGCCCCAGGTAGAGGGTCAGGAAACTGTTGGCGGAGACCATGACCATCATGCCCAACACCGCGAACAGGGTCAGGACATAGAACTCGCCCACCATCATCTGGCGGTCGCGCAGATAGTCCCGGGAATAGACGAAGGTCAGCAGACTGATCAGCAGGATAGCGATCTTCAGCAGGTCGCTCATGGGATCGCGGACGTAGGTACCTCCGAGAACGATCTCCCGCTCCCCGCCGCCGACCAGACCCGTGAGGCCGATGGCGATCAGGAGACCCAGGACGGCGATCACATGGTTGATCCCCTTTTCCCGGTCCTTAAGCCAGAGATCCACCAGCAGCAGGATGCTGGCCAGGACCAGAACCGCGATCTCCGGAACGACGGGAATCAAATGGGCGTAATCGAAGGTCATGCTGATCTTCCGCAATCAAGGGACCCGGCCGAGGCGCGGGCCGCCGGGCTAAACAGGGTTCAGGGCAGTGCCGCGACAGCCGCAGGGGCCGCAGCCAGCTTGGAAACCGCAAGGTGCTGGACCAGGTTCTGGATGCTGGCGTCCATCACCTCCACTAAGGGCGCGGGCCAAAGGCCCAAGGACCAGCACGGCTACGGCCAGGGTCCCCAGCACCAGCAACTCCCGGCCATTGGCATCCTGCAAACCCGCCACCTTATCACTGGTCACTGGGCCATAAACGACCCGCTTGACCATCCAGAGGGTGTAGGCCGCGCCCAGAATCAGGGTGGTTGCTGCCAGGAAGGCATACCAGAAATCTGCCTGGAAGCTGGCCAGGATGACCATGAACTCGCCCACGAATCCCGATGTGCCCGGGAGGCCAGCATTGGCCATGGCGAAGAAGACCATCAGGGCGCCAAACACAGGCATGGTATGAATCACGCCCCCATAAGTCGAGATCTCGCGGGAGTGGAGACGGTCGTAGAGAACCCCGACGCAGAGGAACATGGCCGCCGATACGAAGCCATGGGAGACCATCTGCACCATGCCGCCCTCCATTCCCATCACCACGCCACCCGTGGCGCCAGCCCGCGCGAAGATGCTGAAGGCGATGAAGAAGCCCAGGGTGACAAAGCCCATGTGAGCGATGGAGGAGTAGGCGATCAGCTTCTTCATATCCTGCTGGACCAGGGCAACGAAGCCGATATAGACCACGGCGATCAAGGACATGGCGATGACCAGCCAATCCAGGGTTGCGCTTGCGTCCGGGGTGATGGGCAGGCTGAAGCGCAGGAATCCGTAGCCGCCGATCTTGAGCATGATGGCCGCCAGGATCACGGACCCACCCGTCGGGGCCTCCACATGGGCGTCCGGTAACCAGGTATGTACCGGCCACATGGGCACCTTGACGGCAAAGGCGGCCAGGAAGGCCAAAAAGATCCAGATCTGCTCGGTGAGGCTCAGGGGCAAGGCCTGGAAGCCGAGGATGCTGTAGGAGCCCGACTTGAAGTACATGTAGATCAAGGCGACCAACATGAAGACCGAGCCGAAGAAGGTGTAAAGAAAGAATTTAATAGTGGCGTAAACCCGCTTGGGCCCACCCCAGACCCCGATGATGATAAACATCGGGATCAGCATGGCCTCCCAGAAGACATAGAAGAGGATGGCGTCCAGGGCGGAGAAGACACCGACCATGACACCTTCCATGATGAGGAAGGCGGCCATGTATTGGGACGGCTTGTAGCTGATGACTTCCCAGCCGGAGATGAGGACCAGGATGGTGATAAAGGTGGTCAGGATGATGAGCGGCATGGAGATACCGTCCACCCCCAGGTGGTACCAGGCGTTGAAGGTGGGAATCCAGGGGGCACGCTCGACAAACTGCATCTGGGCCGTGCCGGCGTCGAAGTCCGTCCACAGCAGCAGGCTGACCAGGAAGGTGAGCACGGAAAAGCTCAAGGCCATCCAGCGCGAGATGTTGGGGGCCTTATCGCCGCTGGTGAGTACCGCCAGGCCACCGATGATGGGCAGCCAGATGGCCAGCGACAGAACTGGAATTGCGGATTGCATGCTCGTCCGTCTCCCTCGGGATCAGAAGGTCACGAAGATGGTCATCAAGGCCACCAGACCCAGAATCATGGCGATGGCGTAGTGGTACAGATACCCGGTCTGGATACCGCGCAGGCGTTGCGCGATACGGCCCACGCCTTGGGCGGAGCCATTGATGAGGATGCCATCGATGATCCCCTGATCGCCGGTTACCCAGAACAACTTGCCCAAGGCCCGGCTCCCGCCAGCGAAAACGGCCATATTGAACTGATCGAAGCCATACTTGCCATCCAGAATGCGATAGGTTCGGCTGAAGCGCACCATGGCGTAATCGGCAATGACCGGCTTCATCATATAGATGTACCAGGCCAGGGCCAGTCCACCCATCGCCAACCAGAAGGGCGGCGCCATCATGCCGTGCAGGACAAAACCCGCCTGGCCATGGAAATGGGCGCCTATCTGGGCCAGGACGTCGTGCTGGGGCGCGACATGGATGACGCCCTTAAACCAGTCGCCGAATAGCACCGCCTCCATAGTCATCCAGCCAATGAAGACGGACGGGATCGCCAGGAGGACCAGAGGCACCCAAACCACGGCGGGCGTCTCATGCAGGTGATGCCGGGTGTGCTCATCCATCCGCTCCTTGCCATGGAACACGATGAAATAGAGCCGGAAACTATAGAGGGCGGTGACGAAGACACCCAGGGTCAGCAGCACGCTGGCGTAACCCGAGCCGCCAAGCTGGGACAAATGCACAGCCTCGATGATGGCATCCTTGGAGAAAAAGCCCGAGAAGCCTGGAAAGCCGATGAGCGCCAGGGAGCCGAGGAGAAAGGTGATCCAGGTGATGGGCATGTACTTGCGCAGACCGCCCATGTTGCGGATGTCCTGGTCATGGTGCATGGCGATGATGACCGAGCCGGCCGCCAGGAAGAGCAGGGCCTTGAAGAAGGCATGGGTCATCAGATGGAAGATGCCGGCGGCGTAGGCGGAGGCGCCCAGGGCCGCGACCATGTAGCCCAGTTGGGACAGGGTCGAATAGGCCACCACCCGCTTGATATCATTCTGCACCAGGCCGACGAGCCCCATGAAGAAGGCCGTGGTGGCGCCGATTACCATGACGAAACTCAGGGCGGTCTCCGAGAGCTCGTAGAGCGGCGACATGCGCGCCACCATGAAGATACCCGCGGTGACCATGGTGGCGGCGTGGATCAGGGCCGAGATCGGCGTGGGGCCTTCCATGGAGTCCGGCAACCAGATATGGAGCGGGACCTGGGCCGACTTGCCCATGGCACCTATGAAGAGCAGGACACAGATGACCGTCATCAGGGACCAGGAGGAATCCCCCCAGATCTGGACCTGAGTGTGGGCCAGAGCGGGCGCAGCGCCAAAAACCTCCTGGTAGTCCATGGAGTTGAAATACATGGCGATGGCGCCGATGCCCAGGATGAATCCGAAGTCACCGACCCGGTTGACCAGAAAGGCCTTGAGATTGGCGAAGATGGCCGACTCGCGCACGGTCCAGAAGCCAATCAGGAGGTAGGAAACCAGTCCCACCGCCTCCCAGCCGAAGAACAACTGCAGGAAGTTGTTCGACATCACCAGCATCAACATGGAGAAGGTAAAGAGAGAGATATAGCTGAAGAAGCGCTGATAGGCGTTGCGTCCAGCTAGTGATTCCTTGGGCCAGTTGTGCTCGTCATCCGCCATATAGCCAATGGTGTAGATGTGCACCATGAGGGAGACGAAGGTCACCACGGCCATCATCAGGGCCGTGAGTTTGTCAACCAGGAAGCCAATCTCAAAGCTGATACCGCCGCTGATCATCCAGGTGTAGACGGGGCCATCAAATGCCGGCAGGGTTCCCTCCACGAACCCCTTGAGCACATAAAGGGACAAGCCCAGGGAAAGACCGACGCCCAGAATGGTCACCGAGTGGGCACCCACCCGCCCGATCCGGCTCCCCAGGAAGCCGGCGATAATCGAGCCCACCAGGGGGGCGAGGACGATGGTCAGGTAGAGGTTTTCCATCTGCTTGTCTGCTCTTTTTGCTCTGTTCCGCTGACGCCGCGATTAAGTGACGGGATTATCGGGATTCAATCGCATCCCAACCCTGCCATCCCCAGCCTAACACTGATCGAACAAGCCCCCTTGTTCCTGTCTTGACCTTCCGACCCATCCGCCCAGGGCTTATCCCTTGAGGGCATCCAGGTCCTCGACATCGATGGTGCGCCGGTTTCGGAACAGCACCACGAGAATGGCGAGGCCGATAGCCGCCTCGGCGGCGGCGACGGTCAGGATAAAGAAAACAAAGACCTGACCCGACATATCGCCCAGGAAATAGGAGAAGGCGACGAAGTTCATATTGACCGCCAAAAGCATCAATTCGATGCACATCAGCAGGACGATGAGGTTCTTCCGATTAATGAAGATACCCGCGACGCTGATGGAAAAGAGGATGCCACCCAGCATCAAATAATCGGAAAGCTCGATCACGATGCGTCCTCCTCGCCCTGGGCGGAGACAGTCTGAGGGGTGGTGGGCGGCACGCGCCGCGGCTCGGGCGGCATCCGCACGATTTGCACCCGATCCGGACCCTTACGGACACTGACCTGCCGGGAGGGATCGATGTACTTAGTATCCGGGCGGTGGCGCAGGGTCAAGCGGATGGCGGCGACGATGGCCACCAGCAGGATGACGGCGGCTATCTCGAAGGGATAGATATAGACGCTGTAGAGCAGGAGGCCGAGCTCGCGGGTATTGCTGTAATCGGCGCCATGGTGGGCCGGAGTCGGAAAAGACTCGCCGCCGAAGTTGCCCGGGCCAACCACCATGAAGATCTCGATCAACATGATCACCCCGACCACCAAGGCCAGCGGGAGGTGGCGGATGAATTGGGCCTTCAGGGTGGCGATATCCACGTCCAGCATCATGATGACAAACAGGAAGAGGACCAGGACGGCACCGACGTAAACCAGAACCAGGCTGATGGCGAGGAACTCCGCGTCCATCAGGATCCAGAGCATGGCGCTCGCCACGAAGGCCACCACGAGAAAGAGTACCGCGTGCACCGGATTGCGACGCGTAACCACCATGCCGGCCGCGGCGATCACCGTCGCCGCCAGGACATAGAAGAGAAACTTTTCGAAGCCCATGTCTTGGTCCAGTCCGGTTTAGGTAGGTCTGTCAGCCAATGGATCAGGTGTAAGGTGCCTTTCAGCGCCTAACGGTAGGGTGAATCCGCCGCTCGCGCCGCGGCAATCTCGGCCTCGTACTGGTCGCCGATGGCCAGCAACCGCTCCTTGGTCATGATGCTCTCGCCACGATCCTCGAAGCAGTATTCGTAATGCGAGGTCTCGACGATGGAGTCCACGGGGCAGGACTCCTCGCAAAAGCCGCAATAGATGCACTTGAAGAGGTCGATGTCGTAGCGCGTGGTGCGGCGACTGCCGTCCGCGCGCGGCTCCGCTTCGATCGTGATAGCCAGGGCCGGGCAGGTCGCCTCACACAGCTTGCAGGCAATACAGCGCTCCTCGCCGTTCTCGTAACGACGCAGGGCGTGCAGGCCCCGGAAACGCGGCGACAGGGGCGCCTTTTCCTCCGGATACTGGACCGTGATTTTCTTCTTGAAGAAGTAGCGGCCGGTAACGCCAAGCCCCTGGAACAGCTCGATGAGCAGCAGGCTCCGCAGATAATCGCGCATGGTGTGCAGCATTCTCTATCCCCTCTCCGTCAGGCCGACCACCAGGGGGGCAGCTTGTACAAGACCGCGAGCCCGACGACCAGGATCCAGACGATGGTGATCGGGATGAAGACCTTCCAACCCAGGCGCATGATCTGGTCGTAGCGATATCTGGGGAAGGTGGCACGGAACCACAGGAAGAGAAACATGAAGAAGAAGGTTTTGAGCAGCAACCAATGGAAGCCACTATCGAGCGGAAAAATGCCCTCAACCCAGGCCGCCGGCAGGGGGGAAAGCCAGCCGCCCAGGAACATGAGGGCGGACAGGGCCGAGATGAGGATCATGTTGGCGTATTCGCCGAGGAAGAAGACGGCGAAGGTCATGCCAGAGTATTCGACATGGAAGCCAGCGACGATCTCGGACTCACCCTCCGCCACATCGAAGGGCGCGCGGTTCGTCTCGGCCAGGCCAGAGATGAAATAGACACCAAAGAGGGGCAGTAGTGGCAGCCAGAACCAGGTCAGGATGTTGCCTTCCTGAGCCCGGACGATGTCGCCAAGATTAAGACTGCCGGCGGCCACCAGGACGCCCACCAGGGCGAAGCCCATGGCGATCTCGTAAGCCACGATCTGGGCCCCGGAGCGCAAGGCACCCAAAAGGGCATATTTGGAATTAGAGGCCCAGCCCGCGATGATGACCCCGTAAACCCCCAGGGAGGTCAAGGCCAGGATGTAGAGCAGACCGGCATCGACATCCGCCAGCACCAGGCCCTCGTCGAAGGGGAAGACGGCCCAGGCCGCTAGGGCCGGGCCCAGGGTCAGCAGCGGGGCGATGATAAAGAGGGTCTTATCCGCCCGGGTTGGCAGGATGATCTCTTTGAACATCAGCTTGAGGGCATCGGCAATGGGTTGCAGCAGGCCGCGGGGACCGACCCGGTTGGGGCCGATGCGGATCTGCATGTAGCCGATGATCTTGCGTTCCGCCAGGGTGTAGTAGGCCACTAGACCCATGAGGGGCCCGAGGATCACCACGATCTTCAGCAGGATCCGGATGACTTCCGGCAGGGAATTCCAGAGATCAATCATGGTTCAATCCGCTCTCATGCCTTGGTGACCACGACGGGGCCGATCTGAACGCCCAGGGTCTCGCTGCCAGCCACCGCCGCTGGAATGCGGGCGCAGCCCAAGGGGACGGCCTCGCTCAGTGCGACCTTGCTCCGGGCGCTGGCATCGCCCTGGCTGATGGTAACGGCATCGCCCTCCACCAGGCCCAGGGCGGTGGCCTGATCGGGATGGAGATGGACGGAGAAACACCCCGCGCCCGGGACGCGTTGCAGGGCCGGGGCCCGTCGCACCAGGGCATCAAGCCGGTAGAGGGGGACGTTGCCGAGGCGCCAGAGGGCCGCCTGCGCTGCGGGCTTGGCCTTGACATGCCCGCGCAAGGCATTGCTGGGGCTGACACCCTCGCAAAGGGCGCGCACCTCGTCAGCCACCTGGAGTGAACTGTCCTGGTCGAAACCCTCGAGATTCAGGAGATTACCCAAGACCCTCAGGATTTTCCAACCTGGCCGCGCCTCGCCCGGCGGGGAGACGACGCCACGAAATGCCTGCCAGGTCAGTTCGGCATTGACCAAGGTGCCCGAGGTCTCGGCAAAGGCGGCAATGGGCAGCATCAAATCGGCAATCGCTTCGACGGAGGCGCCACGATGGGACACGCAGGCCAGGACGAAATCCGCCTGGGACAGGGCCTTGGAGGCCAGGGCCGGATCGACCAGGTCATGACCAGGTTCGACATTCCACAGCAGATAGGCCTTGCGGGGCTCGGTCAGCAGGGCGGCAACCGCAGCGCCAGGAGTGGCAGCCGCCCTGGCGCCCGGTTCGACCTGAGGCAGGGCCCCCGCCAGAGCGGCACCCGTGGCATTGGCCGCCGCCGGCAGAAAGCCCAGATCAAACTTGGCCGCCTTGGCAACGACGCTCGCCAAGGCCTTTAAGAGGGCATAGTCGGGATGGGCCGCCGCCAGGGCGCCCAACAGGACCACACCGGATTTGGCCTGCAGCAAGGCTTGGGCACTCGCCTGATGCCGATCACTCGGCGTCGCGTGGGCGATGAGGTCCTTGACACTGCCAGGCCCGCCCTTGGCACCCAGCGCCTTGGCGATAGCCGCCAGGTCCCCGAGATTCGCCGTAGGCGTACCGGTAAACTGCTCCGCCGGGAAGGTCAGGGCCAAGGCGTAGGGATTGATGGTCATGACCCGGGCCTGGCTGTCCATGGCCGCCTTACGGATGCGATGGGCCAGCAAGGGGATTTCGGCGCGGATATCGGACCCGACCAGCAGGATGGCCCCCTGCTTCTCGACATCGGCGATGGCAAGCCCCAGCCAGGGCAGCAAGGGATCCGTGGCGTCGCCGCGAAAGTCTTGCTGGCGTAGCCGGCGTATCGATGTCGGCGGAGCCTAGGCCGCGCACCAGCCTCTGAGCCAGGAACATCTCTTCCAGGGTTGCGGCAGGCGAAATCAGGGCCCCAAGCTGGCTGCCGGCGGCCTTGAGTTGGGTGGCGGCCAGCTGCAGGGCCTCGGACCAGCCAATAGCCTGCCAGGCTCCGTCCTTCTTGACCAGAGGCGACAGCAGCCGGTCCTCGGTATAGAGGCCCTCGTAGCTAAAGCGGTCCCGATCCGAGATCCAAGTCTCGTTGATGGCCTCGTTGTCGCGCGGGTGGACCCGCATCACCTGGTTGCGGCGCACATGCAGATGGAGGTTCGAACCCAGACCATCATGGGGGGCCAAGCCCTCGAACTGGGAAAGCTCCCAGGCACGGGCGTGGAAACGATAGGGCTTGGAGGTCAGGGCGCCAACCGGGCAGAGGTCGATGATATTGCCGGACAGCTCATGGGCCATGGCATGTTCGACGAAGGTACCAATGCGGACATGCTCGCCACGCCCCGTGGCACCGAGTTCACGCACACCGGCGATCTCGGCGCCGAACCGCACGCAGCGGGTGCAATGAATGCAGCGCGTCATATCGGTGGCGATGAGAGCGCCCAGATTCTCGTCCTGTACGACCCGCTTGCCCTCGATGTAGCGCGAGACATCACGGCCATAACCCATGGCGACATCCTGCAACTCGCACTCCCCGCCCTGATCGCAAATGGGGCAATCCAGGGGGTGATTGATGAGCAGGAATTCCATGGTTCCCTTCTGGGCCTCCAGCGCCTTGGGGGAACGGGTCAGAACCTTGAGACCGGCGCAGACGGGGGTGGCGCAGGCGGGCACTGGCTTGGGAAAGGGACGCCCGTTCTGCTCCACCTCCACCAGGCACATGCGGCAGTTAGCGGCAATGGACAGCTTTTTGTGGTAGCAAAAGCGCGGGATAGGGATCCCCTCGCGATCGGCGACCGCGATGAGCATCTCTCCCGGGTGCGCCTCGCAGGCGCGACCGTCGATATCGATTGTGACCTTGTCCGTCATTGCGCTATCTCAGTGGGAGGCCGCCCTTTCATGCGACCTCGACCAGGCCCCTGCCATGTTCGATGTAATGGGCGAATTCGTGCCGGTAGTGCTTGAGGAAGCTCTGCACCGGCATGGCCGCTGCATCCCCCAGGGCACAAATGGTGCGTCCGCCAATATGGCCCGCCACGGTATCGAGGAGTTCGAGATCCTCCGGCCGGCCCTGACCATGAAGGATGCGGTGCAGCACCCGCGCCAGCCAGCCCGTGCCCTCGCGGCAAGGAGTGCATTGCCCACATGATTCGGCGGCATAGAAATGCGCCAGGTTAGCCAGAACCTTGACCATGTCGGTGCCCTCGGCGAGGACGATGACCGCCCCCGAACCCAGCATGGACCCAATCTTGGCGATGGCGTCATAGTCCATGGTGACGCCCATCATGACATCACCCGGCACCACCGGGGTCGATGAGCCGCCGGGGATCACCGCCTTGAGCTTGCGCCCGTCCTTGACGCCGCCGGCCATGGCCAACAGGTCCTTGAAGGGGGTACCCAGGGGCACCTCGAAATTGTTCGGTTTCTCGACGTGCCCCGTCACGGAAAAGAGCTTGAGACCCCCGTTATTGGGCAGACCCTGCTCCAGGAACCACTGCCCGCCCCGCTCCAGGATCACCGGCACCGAGGCCAGGGATTCGGTGTTATTGATGGTGGTGGGCTGGCCATAGAGGCCCACCTGAGCCGGGAAGGGGGGCTTATAGCGGGGCTGGCCCTTCTTACCCTCCAGGGACTCCAGTAAAGCCGTCTCCTCGCCGCAGATATAGGCACCGGCGCCAAGATGAACATAAAGGTCGAAATCGATGCCACTACCGGCGATGTCACGGCCCAGCAGACCCGCCTGGTAAGCCTCTTTCAAGGCACCCTCGAAGCGGGCGGTCGGCTCGTAAAACTCGCCCCGGATATAGTTGTAGCCCACCGTGGCGCCAATGCAGTAACCCGCAATGGCCATTCCCTCGATAAGCTGGTGCGGGTTGTAGCGCAGTATGTCCCGGTCCTTGCAGGTGCCCGGCTCACCCTCGTCCGAGTTACAGACCAGGTACTTTTGGCCAGGCTCCTTGCGCGGCATAAAGCTCCACTTGAGCCCCGTCGGGAAGCCGGCACCACCCCGCCCGCGTAGATTGGAGAGCTTCAACTCATTAATGATGTCGCTGGGATCCGGCCGCTTCCGAAGAATTTTCTCCCACTGGGAATAGCCGCCGACGCTGCGGTAGGCGGCCAGCGTCCAAGGCTGATCCAGATGCAGGGTGCGGAAGCAGACCGTGTTCTGACGTTCGTCCATTAACCCAACCCCTCGATCAGCTTGTCAAGGGCCTCGGGGGTCAGTCCCTCGTGATAGGTCTGACCTACCAGTACCGCCGGCGCATGCCGACAGGCGCCCAAGCACTCCGCTTCTTTAAAGGTGAAGCGGCCATCGGCGCTTGTCTGGCCGGGTTTGAGGCCATATTTACTTGCGACATGTGCGATGAGCTCTTCCGACCCATTCAACATGCAAGAGATGCTGTTACACACGCAGACCTTATTCTTGGCCGTTGGCTCAAGGTCGTACATGTTGTAGAAGGTCGCCACCTCGTAGACGGCGATAGCCGGCATATCCAAATAGCGGGCGACGTCGTCCATCAGTTCCCGCGACAGCCAGCCGCCGTTCCAGTCCTGCACCAGGGTCAGGGCCGGCATGACCGCCGACTGCTTCCACTCGTCAGGATATCGGGCGATATGGGCGTCAATGGCGGCACGAATCGTGGCGTCAAAGAGACCTGCCTTGACCTCGCTCGGGACCGGGACGGTCAGGGGTGCGCTTCTGAAGCTCATCAGCGGTCAATCTCCCCAAATACGATGTCCATGGTGCCAATGATGGCCACCACGTCCGCCAGCATGTGCCCACGCGCCATCTCATCCATGGCCGAAAGGTGGGCAAAGCCCGGGGCGCGAATCTTGACCCGGTAGGGCTTATTGGCCCCGTCCGAGATCAGATAGACACCAAACTCCCCCTTGGGGGCCTCCACCGAGGCATAGACCTCGCCCGCGGGGGGGCAATAGCCTTCGGTGAAGAGCTTAAAGTGATGAATGAGGGCTTCCATGTCGCCCTTCATCTCGGCGCGAGGCGGTGGGGCTATCTTATGGTCGTCGATCATGACGGGTCCCGGGTTGGCCCGCAGCCATTCGACGCACTGTTTCATGATACGGTTGGATTGGCGCATCTCCTCGACCCGCACCAGGTAACGATCATAGCTGTCACCGTTCTGCCCCACCGGGATATCGAAATCCACCAAGTCGTAGGCGGCGTAGGGCTGTTTCTTACGCAAGTCCCAGGCAAAGCCAGAGCCCCTGATCATGGGGCCCGTAAATCCGAGTTGGAGGGCACGCTCCGGCGAGACGACGCCAATACCCACGGTACGCTGCTTCCAGATGCGATTATCCGTGAGCAGGGTCTCGTACTCATCGACGTAACCGGGGAACCGCAGGGTGAAGTCTTCGATGAAGTCCAGCAGCGATCCCTGGCGCGACTCGTTGCGCCGGGCAAAATCCGCGGCACTATGCCACTTGCTGGGCTCTTCGCGATAACGGGGCATCTGCTCCGGCAGATCCCGATAGACGCCGCCGGGCCGATAATAGCCCGCATGCATCCGCGCACCGGAGACCGCCTCGTAGCAGTCCATGAGATCTTCGCGCTCACGGAAGCAATAGATGAACATGGTCATGGCGCCCACGTCCAGACCATGGGTCCCCAGCCACAGCAGATGGTTGAGGAGACGGGTGATCTCGTCGAACAGGGTACGAATATATTGAGCGCGAATCGGCGCCTCGATACCCAGCAAACGCTCGATGGCCATGACATAGCCATGCTCGTTACACAGCATGGACATATAGTCCAGGCGATCCATGTAGCCAATGCTCTGGTTATAGGGCTTGGTCTCCGCCAGCTTCTCGGTACCCCGATGGAGCAGCCCGACATGGGGATCAGCCCGGACGATCACCTCGCCATCCATCTCCAGCACCAGGCGCAAGACGCCATGGGCGGCAGGGTGCTGGGGTCCAAAGTTCAGGGTGTAATTGCGAATCTCAGGCATGGGGGCGGTCCAGCGAGGCGTCGCCAAAGCGGCTATCGGAGCGAATTACGCGCGCCACCAGGACGCGGGGCTCAATACTGACCGGTTCATACACCACGCGGGCAAGATCCGGGTCATAGCGCATCTCCACATGGCCCGAGATCGGGAAGTCCTTGCGGAAGGGGTGACCGACAAAACCGTAGTCGGTGAGGATGCGGCGGAGATCCGGATGACCCCGATAGAGGATACCAAACAGGTCGAAGGCCTCGCGCTCGAACCAGTTGGCCACACTCCAGATATCCACCACCGAATCCACCATGGGCTGCGAGCCTTCAAGCTGGACCCGAATCCGCAGCCGGCGGTTATGGCGTCATCGACAGCAGATGATAGACCGAGGCAAATCGTTTGGAATCATCGGCCGCAAACGCCTCGCTCCTCTCGGCACCACGTCCGAAGCCGGTACTGGAGGCCGCCTCCGTCTCCCACTCGGACTGGCCGTAGGCGGCAAAATCTACGCCACAGACATCCGTGAGTTGCTCGAATAGGAAATCCGGGTGATCGCGGAGGATCAGAGCCTGCTCGTGCCAGGCCTCCGCCTGGGTGACCAGCGTCATCTCCCCGCGACTGAACTCCAGATGATAGTCGCTACCCGCGAAGTGCCGGTCGATCGCATCCACGAGCGCGTCTTGTCGCGCATCGCCGGTTCTCGATTCCTGATGTGACATGGCGACTGGCTGCTCAGCGGGCTATGGTGTTGGTACGGCGGATCTTGTTGTGCAACTGCAGGATGCCGTAAAGCAGGGCCTCGGCCGTGGGCGGGCAGCCCGGGACATAGATATCGACCGGGACGATGCGGTCGCACCCGCGCACCACCGAATAGGAATAATGGTAATAGCCGCCCCCATTGGCACATGAGCCCATGGAGATGACCCAGCGCGGCTCCGACATCTGGTCATAGACCCTCCGCAGGGCCGGGGCCATCTTATTGCATAGGGTGCCCGCAACAATCATGACGTCGGATTGACGGGGGCTGGGTCGGAAAATCATGCCGAAGCGGTCGAGGTCGTAGCGGGCGGCACCGGCCTGCATCATCTCCACGGCGCAGCAGGCGAGACCGAAGGTCATGGGCCACATGGACCCGGTGCGCGCCCAGTTAATGAGTTTGTCGGCCGTGGTGGTGATCACGCCCTGCTCGAGGATTCCGGCTATTCCCATTCCAGGGCCCCCTTCTTCCACTCATAGATAAAACCGACTACGAGGATAGCGAGGAAAATCACCATGGCCGTGAAACCAACCAGTCCCAGACCCTCCAAGGCGACGGCCCAAGGGAAAAGGAAGGCGATTTCCAAGTCAAAAATAATAAAGAGGATAGCGACCAGATAGTAGCGGACATCGAACTTGAGACGCGCGCTTTCGAAGGCCTCAAAGCCGCATTCGTAAGGACCGTCCTTATGGGCGTCGGGTCGGCGCTCCGCCAGGACGAAGCCAGCGGCCATGGCGCCCCCACCCACCAGCAAGCCGATGATCATGAAAATCAGAATTGGAAGGTAGTTTTCTAGCACCCACTTCCCCTTGCTGTTGAATTCTTACGGAGTCATTACAACGCGGATAGTGAAGTCTAGTGCAGCTTCTTGACATATGTCAAGCCGAAACATCCGCGCTTTCAAAATACAAATCAGTGAGTTACGGATTAAGGGATACAGTGCCCGCAACTTGGGCAAAAAAAAGGGCAGGTCATTTTCACGACCTGCCTCATCTAAATTGGTGCCGACGGCCGGACTCGAACCGGCACGGCTTGCGCCACTACCCCCTCAAGATAGCGTGTCTACCAATTCCACCACGTCGGCTAAAACTTCATTGCTCCTTAGGGGCCGGGGTCTCCGTAACCGGAGGAACCACAACCTCGACTTCCTTGATGATCTCGACCGGAGCCGCCACTGGCGGTATTTCGGGAGATCCCTTCACGCTTGATACGGGCGAGGGCACTGGATCAACCGCCGGTATTTCGGCCGGCTTCACCAAAGGCGCTACCGGTACCTGATCAAGCGTGTCCATGAGCCCTACCGGCCCTCCAATCTGGGACGCATAATAGGCCAGAACCATGCTGGTGACAAAAAACAATGCCGCCAGGATACCGGTGGTCCGGGACAGGAAATTACCCGAACCGCGCGCTCCAAAAACGGTAGCCGAGGCACCACTGCCAAAGGCCGCGCCCATATCGGCGCCCTTACCGTGCTGAATCAACACCAGGCCAATAAGCCCCAAGGCCAGAAAGAGATGTACTACGGTCAGTATGGTCTGCATTTCAGAATCACAGGCTAGCGTGCGCGGCCTGGCAGATACCCAGGAAGTCATTGGCCACCAGCGCGGCGCCACCAATGAGACCACCATCGATATCCGGCTTGGCCATCAATTGGATCGCGTTGTCGGGTTTCATGCTGCCACCATAAAGGATGCGCAATCCTTCCGCAACGCCGACATCCTGGGCGGCGATCCGGCCGCGAATGAAGGCGTGCACCTCCTGCGCCTGCTCCGGCGTGGCCGTCTTGCCAGTGCCAATGGCCCAGACGGGCTCGTAGGCAATAACCCCAGCCGCCAGGGCCGCGACGCCCTCGGCCGCGATGACCGCGTCCAGTTGGCGGGCAATCACCGCCTCGGTAACGCCCTGCTCACGCTCCGAGAGGGTCTCCCCCACGCAGAGGATAGGCTTGAGGCCCGCGGCGCGCGCCACGGCGAACTTGGCCGCGACCATGGCGTCGTCTTCACCATACAGGGTGCGGCGCTCCGAATGGCCGACGATAACGTAGGTGCAACCAAAATCCAGCAGCATGGATGCCGCGATCTCGCCCGTGAAGGCGCCGGAAAGTTGGTTTGACAGATTTTGCCCGCCCCAAGCCACCGCCGTGCCAGACAACTCCGCCTGGACCTGGGGTATGTAAAGGTAGGGCGGGCAGACCGCCACCTCGCACTTGGCAACCCCCGCCAGGCCAGCCTTTACCCCCGCCAGCAGCTCATGCACGCTCGCGGTGGAACCATTCATTTTCCAGTTGCCGGCAACCAAGGGCTGACGCATGATAATCTCCTGCCTTTCAAGAGCGCGAGAAGATAGCGGGTTGGCCCACTAAAAGCAATCGCAAAATCTTGACCGCCCCCTCCTCCGGCCATTCTCCGGGGGCGCTCCATGCATTACACTCTCAAACATGGCCACCAAATCCAAACCCAAGACCCCTCAGTCCAACATCGCCCTCAACAAGAAGGCGGGGCACGACTACTTCATCGAGCAGCGCTACGAGGCCGGCCTCAGCTTGGAAGGGTGGGAGGTGAAGAGCGCCCGGGCCGGGCGTGTCCAACTGCGCGAGGGCTATGTACGCATCATCCAGGGCGAGGCCTTCCTCCTGGGCTGTCACATGTCCGCCCTCACCAGCGCCTCCACCCACGTCCACCCGGACCCGGTGCGCAACCGCAAATTGCTGTTGAAACGGAGCGAGATCCACCGCCTCATCGGACTGGTCGAACGCTCCGGTTACACCCTGGTTCCCACCGCCATGTACTGGAAGCGGGGCCGCGCCAAGCTCGAGATCGGCCTCGCCAAGGGCAAAAAGCTCCACGACAAGCGCGACAGCGAGAAGGACCGGGACTGGGTCCGGGAAAAGGATCGCCTCTTCAAGCAGAAGTAGGCTGCGATCGGGCTAATTTCCATTGCCCAGGAACTTACCCCCCTCTATACTCTCCAATGAAACGACTCTGGGGGCGACATGGCTTTCGACGTGGGTTGCGAACCCTGGGGTGCATGCCGAGGTGCGGGGTACCTCGTAAATCCATCCGCAAATCAACAGTTGCCAACGACGACAACTACGCTCTCGCCGCCTAAACCGGCGAGCCTCTGACCGTTCTCTGCCCATGGGGGGCGGGTTTCAGGGGTAACAACACACGGGATCGCGGTGACGGGAGTCCGGACCTGATCCGCTAAAACCCAATTCGGAATCGCTGACCGAGCGCCCTGCCCTTCGGGCGCTGGAAGGCTAAAAAAAATAGACAGGGCTAAGCATGTAGATCTCTAGGCAGAGGACTTGCGGACGCGGGTTCGATTCCCGCCGCCTCCACCAACTTTTAAACCCCGACTCTCACCAGTTGGGGTTTTTTTTGCCTCAAGCCCGGCTAGCAGAGGAAGACGAACTGTTTGAAGATCATTGAGTCCGATGGTTGACGGGATGCCCCAGTCCTTCCGCAGGCTGAGAACAACCGGTTGCTCGCCCTGCTGGAATCATATGGCCTCGAGTAGCGGTCTGGAACAAATCGAGGCGATTCGTCTTCAAGGTATCCTTCACGCCGGAACCTGTCGCGGCAATGGACACTTCACCATCGACTCACCGGACCGCCGGCTCGCCCCCCAGCGAGGGCAAAGTACCCTATTATGTATGTAGATCCCAATCCAGAAGTATCAGGCGATTGAGGAAAGATCCACGGCCGCAAGGCCAGCACCATGGCATGGGCATTAACTGGAACAGAGGGACGCCATGAAATATAAACCTATTTGGGCTTTGATGGTTCTGGCCACCGCTGGCACGATGATGATCGTCAGTTGCGGCGGCCCGGCACCTTGGGACGCCTCACCCTACGCCACGCGCATCTACATGCTGGCCGCGCAACAGGGGAACCTGACCCCGCTAGACCCCGCCGATGACGAGAGTGTGCCAGCCGAGGGGTCGTCGTGGCGGCTGACCCTGCAGGGTCTCAACCCCGGGGCCCTCTGGTACACGGATCGGCCGGACCGGGCAGTGGGCAACACGCCGCTGAATGATTACGTGAACACCCTTTGGAGCCGGGTTTACGGGGATACCGACCCGAACGCGACGATTCAATTCGACCTGGGCGCCCAGGGTGGACAGGACGGGGTCTACATGGTGTTGTCCGACCCTTCTTATGATGCGGCGTCCAACAGCATGAGTTTCCAGGCGGAAATGCTGAACCACACCCTGGACCAGACGCCCACCACCCCCCTGTATTTCTCCGAGGTCACGGTCAACGTGCTCAACAATGCCACGGACGACCAGGAAGTCGTGTCCTACATCCAGTACGCTGACGGGGCAGACCTCTATCCCACGGGCAGGACGAATGAATTCCAGTTGGTGCTGAGCGACGCCGGCCCGGAGATGTTCTGGGTGGACAACGCGCCGGGGCGCTATTCGGACCAGGCGCCCCTGTCCTACTTTTTTCCGCAGTGGGATTACCTTTTTGGCGACGACCCGCCCAATGCGGCCCTATTCGGGACCACGGCCACGGGTGCCTTGAAACTCTTTTTCCTGACCCTGACCGACCCGCTGTTTGACGAGGCCCTGGGGCAGGTGACCTACACGGCAAGGCTCCTGGGGGAGACGTCCGGACCGGTGGAGACCCTCCATCGGATCAACCTGAACATTGATTCGGGGACCTTTTCGCGCTTCCCCCTGCCAGGCAAGGGCACGGCCTACCAGGCCTTCAGCCAGGGGTACGACCCCTCCACGGCCAACACCCATGTCATCTACTTCGGCAGCGATATCGCCCGCAAGCAGGTGGCATCGCTGTGGGGAACCCAGTCCTATCTTTCGGGAAGCTGCGCCCCCTACTGCCGGGACGACCTGAAAACCCTCACGGGCATGGGTATCAACCTGATCCGGCTCTATGACTGGGATACGCGCAACGATCACAGCCAGTTCCTGGATTACGCCCATAAACTGGGGATCAAGGTAGTGGTGCCCATCAGCAACTGGCTGCCGCAGAACCCGGGGGCCTGGGATACCCAAATCCCCCTGTACTTCAAGTTTGGCAACTACGGCAACAGTGCTGGAACCGACTGGCACCCGGCCGTGGCCGGCGTCGTCATCTCCAACGAACTGGATAACGCCGACGCCTCATACAGCCAGGCGATTGGCCTGGTGGCACGGTTCCTCCAGGAGGCCGACAAGCAGGGCTTCAGCACCAGCGTGCCCGTGGGCGTGCCGGTGACCTTTGTCCCCCGCGGCGCCCCCTACGGCCCGGGCGGTCAAAACATGCCGGGCTGGAACCAGTTCAGCAAACTGTTGACCGATCCCCGCACCGCGCCTTACCGGGACCGGCTGATGCTGTGCCCCAACACTTACAACTCCAAAGACTACCTCTTTGCCAACGCGGAGAGCACGGGTCAGGGCTGGGTCCAGTTGACCTACCAGCAGTTCGGCACCCCCATCCTCTTCACCGAAATCGGCTACAGCCGCGTCAAAAGCGATTACACCCCGGATTACATCAAGGATCAGTTAGAAGGGGTGCTGACATACCAAAAGGCGCACCCGGAGCAAATTCTCGGGGCCTGCCACTTCCAGTTCTCGGACAAGGTCTGGAAACAGGGCGGCAATGATACGGAAGGCGCGTTCGGCTCTTACACCCACGGCGCGATTCTGAAGCAAATTCAAACGGTACAAAGCGACTTCAGCTACTGGCCGGGCGATCCGGCTATCGATTACGGTATCCTGACCATCGACAAACTGGAACCCACCTCGACCTACAACCCCGTGATCCAGGCCTACCAATAGCCTCACCGGCGGGTCCCTTGCCACCCAGGGGGCCCGCCAAACATGAAGGGTCCCCGGCCGAGGCGAAACCTGTCGCAAGGGTTGGTTACGCCGATGGGATACGGAGGCGAGCGGCGCCCTGCGCGACCCTACGACCCCGGTGTGATTTGAGCAAAGAAGGCCTCGAAATCCTCGGTCACCCGGGCCTGCGGGGCATCCTCGGGCTTCGCGATGACATCAAAGGCCTTGTTCCGCGCCGTGGGTGACAGCAGGGCCTGAACCAGGATCTCGGCGACGTCCGCCCGAGGGATCACGGGGGGCACTCCCGCGGGTGACTGATCGAGCAGTTGATCGTCCTTGCCTGCCAGCAGTTCGCGCCGACCGCCGGGGGCATCCAACAGCCCACCCGCCCTCACGATGGTGTAGTCGATGCCGGAGGCCAGCAGATATTGCTCCGCCTTACGCTTCCAGATAAGGATGTTGCCATTCCCCATCCTGTTGAGGGGGTGCAGATCGTTGGTGCCGCCCAGGGAGCCCATCAAAAGGATGTGATTGACCCCGGCCGCCTGGGCCGCCTCGATCTGGTTGACCTGACCTTGATAGTCCACCTGCTCGGGCCATTCGCCCTCGGGGTAGCTGAACTCGGGGGTCTGACCGGGCCCAGACGGCGCTTTCATGACCGGGATGGCGCTGGTGAGGATGACCAGGGCCTGACAACCCTCCAGGGCCCGGGCCAGGTCGGCGGGGTTCTTGATATCACCAAAGCGGAAATACGGGGTGACGCCAAACCGGTCCTCGACCTTGCGGGGCGAGCGGGCGAACCCACGCGCCGCGAACAGGGCGGGCCTCTTGAGGAGCTTTTCGAGCACCAGCGCGCCCGTGCGCCCGGTAGCTCCGGTGACGAGAACAGGCAGGGGCCGTGACATTCAAGCCCCCGGGGCCAGCATGATCGGGGCCATCAATAAACCTCGGGAATGAATCTAAAGGGATAATCGGGTGACTTGTAACGGTCCAGCTTCTTGCGATCCGGCAGTTTGACCTTCTCGTGGGGCACCTCCTCGTAGGGGATGCGGCTCAGCAAATGGTGGATGACATTGAGCCGAACTTGCTTCTTGTTTTCGGAATTGGCAACAAACCAGGGGGCCCAGGCGCTATCGGTGGCGGCGAACATCTCATCACGCGCCTTGGTGTAATCATCCCAGCGGCTGTAGGACTTGAGATCCATGGGGGACAGCTTCCAGATCTTGCGGCCGTCGTCGATGCGCCCCTCCAGCCGGCGAGTCTGTTCTTCCGGACTGACCTCCAGCCAGTATTTGATGAGGATGATGCCCGAATCGACCATGGCCCGTTCGACGAGGGGGGTCATCTTCAGAAATTTTTGGGCCTGCTCCTCGGTGCAGAAGCCCATGACCCGCTCGACCCCGGCGCGGTTGTACCAACTGCGGTCGAAGATGACGACCTCGCCCGCCGCCGGGAAATGGCTCATGTAGCGCTGAGCATACATCTGAGTCTTTTCCCGTTCGGTCGGGGCGGGCAGCGCCACCACCCGGAAGACCCGAGGACTCACCCGCTCGGTGATCGCCTTGATGGTGCCGCCCTTGCCGGCCCCATCGCGACCCTCGAAGACGACGCACACCTTCAGCCCCTGGTGGACCACCCACTCCTGCAGCTTGACCAACTCCACATGCAGCTTGGCCAACTCCTTGTCGTAAAGCTTCCGGGTTAGCGCGACAACCTGTTCCTGAACGGGGGCCTTGATTTCTTCTTTCTTTTTCTTGTGTTTAGCCATGATGGTAACCTCGATTTTCGTGTGACTGAAGGGATTGGGCATCAAGAAGGTTATCGGGAGCATCCGCCCTTCGCCTTCCCAGCCTAAAGGGAACTATAGACCACCAGGGCCAGTGTCAACGTGAAGGAAAAAATGAGACTTGGCTCGCGGATAGCGGGGCCCAGCCCTTCCGGCCTACCCGCCCCCTCCAAAGTCGGCACCGGGCGCGGGCCTTGCCCTATACTCCCCCGCCTGGGTCGGTGCCGCTGATAATGCCAGGCCCCAGGCCCTTGTCCCGGTTTACGCCCTTCGCTCCCCTGGTACCCCCTCCG
Source organism: uncultured Gammaproteobacteria bacterium (assembly GCA_963841065.1). GTDB lineage: Bacteria > Pseudomonadota > Gammaproteobacteria > Chromatiales > Chromatiaceae > M0108. The sequence goes on from CAWJBI010000044.1 coordinate 139,740, forward strand.
GATAAATGATGCGATGCTCAACACCGCCCCCACCCACTACAAGCCGCATCAATTCATCAATATTTATTTGCAACTTGGCAAATTGCTTTTCTTGAATGGGGCGACGATCCAGCGGGTCATCGATAGCATCGGCGCCATGAAGAACTATCTGGGCGGCGACGATCTGCAGGTCATGATTGATTACGACGGCCTGGTGATCACCGACATTAATGGCAGGCATTTTCACACGCGCGTGGAAAGACGTAACACCTTTGTCGCATTCAATATCGAGGTGCTCATCGAAGTCAGCAAATTGATCCGCAATCTGGCGGTCGAGCGTCCGACGGTTATGGAGATCACGCAACGTCTGGACGAAATTTCCAGATTGCATTCAGCCCTTAGGGGTTGGGGCCTACATCTTCTGGTAGGCCTGGTCGCCTTCGCCTTTGGTGTTATCAACGGTGCCGACGCCACGGCCAGCGCGTCGATATTTCCGGCGGCGATGCTTCTGAGCCTCGTCAAATCCCGCTTGCTGGCACGCGGCCATAATCTCTACATGAGCGTGTTTCTCGCCGGGCTGACCGGGGTCATGTTAGCCGGTTTTCTGGCCGGCCTGTTGGGCACCCGCACCGGCCTGGTGGCGATCATCGCCGTGCTGCTGCCACTAATCCCCGGTTTTCCCCTCATCAATGCTGGCTTTGATATTCTGCGCAATCACAACACGGTGGCTTGGGGCCGGCTAGCCTTCGCCGCCATGATGATCGTGATCCTGACCCTGGCCGCGAGCGTACCCCTCCTGGTGTTTTTCGATGCCCTGCAGGTTGAAACGGCGCCGCAGATGGGCTATTGGCTCGTACGGCTCGCGGATGGGCTCTTTGCTGGCCTTGCGGCGATGGGCCTGGGTCTCTTGTTCAATGTCCCCGGACGCTTCATCCCCCTGCTGGGTCTGGGCGCGATTCTGGCGCGCGGTCTGCGCACGGAGCTCATGGTTTTTGGCGGCATGGACATGGCGGTGGCGGCATTTTTAGGCGCGGCGGCGGTGTCCTTGCTTATGTCGCTGATCTCACGGCGCGGCCACTTCCCGGCGGCGGTGTTCGCCCTGATTTGCGTGCTGCCAATGGTTCCGGGGTTTTTGGCGATCGATGGCTTGAACCATTTATTCTTGTTCACCCAACTGGCCCCGACGGCGGTACCCCCTGAAATGGCCGTGCATACCCTGCAGACCCTGCTGAAGACGGCCTTCACGGTCAGCGCCCTGGTGTTTGGCGTGATTCTCCCGGTATTTCTGATCGAGGGGCGCAGCCCGCGGGTCTAGGTCGGGGACTTTCCGGCATCTCTCACCGAACGCTGGCAGTCCTGAGGATCAGGGCCTGGGGTTCAAACCATTTAACTTGCGCCATAAGGAGCTTGAATCCATGAGGCATCTGTTTCGCATCGGCGGTTTTCTGTCCTTCATCGGCATGATGTTCCTCAACGCCTTCGTGGACCTGGGCCACAAGATCATCATCCAGAATACCCTCTTCAAGACCTACGACGGCGATACCCAGATTCTGCTGACCGCCATCGTCAATGCCCTGATCCTGCTGCCCTTCGTCCTCCTGTTTTCGCCCTCGGGTTTCCTCGCCGACCGCTTCTCCAAGCCCAAGGTGATGCGCGTCTCGGCCTGGGCGGCGGTCATCATCACCCTGGGCATCACCGCCTGCTACTACCTGGGCTGGTTCTGGCCGGCCTTCGCCATGACCTTCCTGCTCGCTGCCCAGAGCGCCATCTACTCCCCGGCCAAGTACGGCTACATCAAGGAGCTGGTGGGCAACGAGACCCTGGCGACGGCCAACGGCTGGGTCCAGGCCACCACCACCACCGCCATTCTCTTCGGGATCTTCTTTTTCTCGGTGCTCTTCGAGTATTACCTGAGCGGCGTGAGCTATTCCACACCGGGAGAGGTGATGCACCTGATCGCCCCCCTGGGGTGGCTGCTGGTCCTGGCCTCCCTGGCCGAGGCGGGCCTCTCCTACCGCCTGCCCCAGAAGCACGTCGTGGAAAAGATTACCTTCGATTGGGGCCAGTACCGGCGCGGCCGCTACCTGCGGGACAACCTCCATGCCGCCGCCAGCAACCGGGTGATCTGGCTCTCCATCATCGGTCTCAGCGTCTTCTGGTCCATCTCCCAGGTGATCCTGGCGGTCTTCCCGGCCTTTGCCAAGGAAACGCTGGGGGAAACCAACACCGTGGTCATTCAGGGCCTGCTGGCCTGCTCCGGTCTCGGCATCATCCTGGGCTCCATCGTCGCCGGCAAGGTCTCGCGCGACTACATCGAGACGGCACTGATCCCGGTGGGGGCCATTGGCATCGCCATCGCCCTCTTCCTGGTCCCCGGCCTCCAGTCATCCTGGGCCCATGCCTTCAATTTCCTCATGATCGGCGTCCTGGGCGGCTTCTTCCTGGTGCCCCTCAATGCCCTGATCCAGTTTAACGCCGGCGAGCAGGGCCTGGGGCGGGTGTTGGCCGCCAATAACTTCATTCAGAACATCTGGATGCTGGCCTTCCTGGGCATTACGGTCGCCGCCGCCTATGTCGAGATTGGCGACGTCACCCTCATCCTCGGGCTCGCCCTGGTGGCCCTGATCGGGGCCATCTACACCCTTTACCAACTCCCCCAGTCCCTGGTCCGTTTCCTCATTCGGCACCTGGTGGCCACCCGCTTCCGGCTCAAGGTCCTCGGCCTGGATAACCTGCCGGCCCAGGGCGGGGTCATGCTGCTCGGCAACCACATCAGTTGGCTGGACTGGGCCCTGGTGCAGATGGCCTGCCCGCGTCCGGTGCGCTTCGTCATGGAGCGGGAGATCTATGAGCGCTGGTACCTGAAGCGTTTTCTGGACTTCTTCGAGGTGGTGCCCATCTCCCGCGGGAGCAGTCGTCATGCCATCGCCACCCTGGCCCGGCTGCTGGAGGCGGGCGAGGTGGTGTGCATCTTCCCCGAGGGGACCATCAGCAAGAACGGCCAGGTCTCCGAGTTCAAGCGCGGCTTCGAGCTCTCGGCGCGCCAGGTCGCGGCGGGGACCGGCGTGGTCCTCGTGCCTTTTTACCTGCGTGGCCTGTGGGGTAGCTGGTTTTCCTACGCCACCGCCACGCTCCGCCGGAGCCGCGAGGAGGGGCGTTTAAGAGAGGTGGTGGTCGCCTTCGGGGCACCCCTGCCCCTGGCGTCCAGTGCCGAGCAGGTCAAGCAGGCAGTCTTCGAGTTGTCTGTCACGACCTGGGAGGACTATGTCCGGGGCTTGCCCACCATTCCGGTCAGTTGGCTGCGTACCGCCAAGCGGGCCCCGGGCCAGGTGACCCTGATCGAATCCAGCGGCACCCACCTGACGAATCGGCGACTGATCGCCGCCGTCCTGCTCTTCACCCGACGCATCCGCCGCCTGGCCCCGGAACCCGCCCTCGGCATCCTGCTCCCTGCCAGCAGCGCCTGCGCCATCGCCAACCTGGCGGGGCTCATGGCCGGCAAGCAGGTGGTGAACCTCAACTACAGCAGCCACCCCGAGTCCCTGCGCGCCGCCATCGCCAGCGCCGGCATCCGTCACGTCATCACGGCGGACCGCTTCCTGACCCGGCTCGCCGCCCGCGGCATCGACCTCGACTCCACCCTGAGCGAGGTCAGCCTGCACCCCATGGAGGCCCTGCGGGCCGAGATCGGCAAGGCCGCCTCCCTGGGGATGCTCATCCTGGCCACCCTGCTCCCTGCCGGCGCCCTCTTCACCCTCTTCGGACGCCGCACCCAACCGGGGGACACCGCCGCCATCCTCTTCTCCAGCGGGAGCGAGGGCACCCCCAAGGGCGTGGAGCTGACCCATCGCAACATCATGGCCAATATTCGCCAGATCTCGGACCTGCTCAACACCCGGGCCAATGATGTCTTCATGGCCAATCTCCCCCCCTTCCACGCCTTCGGCCTCACCGTCACCACCTTCCTGCCCCTGGTGGAGGGCATCCCCATGGTCTGCCACCCGGACCCGACGGATGCCTTCGGCAGTGCCAAGGCTATAGCCCGCTATCGCGCCACGGTGCTGTTCGGCACTTCCACCTTCCTGCGCCTCTACACCAAAAACCGCAAGGTCCACCCCCTCATGCTGGACTCCCTGCGGCTGGTGGTGGCGGGAGCGGAGCGCCTGGCCCCGGACGTGCGCGAGGCCTTCATGCTCAAATTCCAGAAGTCCCTCTACGAGGGTTATGGGGCGACCGAGACCACGCCGGTGGCCAGCGTCAATGTCCCGGACACCCTGGATACGGATAACTGGAAGATTCAGACCGGCTCCCGCCCCGGCACCGTGGGCCTGCCCCTGCCCGGCACCAGCTTCCGGATCGTGGATCCGGCCACCCTGGAGACCCTGAACCCGGGCGAGGACGGCCTTATCCTCATCGGCGGGGTCCAGGTCATGAAGGGCTATCTCCAGGACTCGGAGAAGACCGCGGCGGCGGTGGTCGAGTTGGATGGGATGCGCTGGTACAAAACGGGTGACAAGGGCCACCTGGACGCGGACGGTTTCCTGACCATCGTGGACCGTTACTCGCGCTTCGCCAAGGTCGGCGGCGAGATGATCAGCCTGGGGGCGGTGGAGGAACAGGTCCGCCGGGTCCTGGCCGAGCCGGAGCTGGAACTGGCGGCGGTCAACATTCCCGACGAGCGTAAGGGCGAGCAGATCCTGCTGCTGGCGGCGGCGGACCTGGATGCCGGAGGCCCTGCGCCGGTCCCTGCTCGCCGCTGGCGTCAACCCCCTGAACATCCCCGCCGAGGTGCGCCGGGTGGACGCCATCCCCAAGCTCGGTAGCGGCAAGACCGACTTCGGCGCGGTCAAGCGCCTAGCCCTGGCGGGCTAGGCCCGGGGCGTAGCGCTACTTGCGCCGCATGGCATTCTTCACCGAGGTCACGCCAGGGACCTCGGTCGCCAGCTTAACCGCCTTGTCGATGTTCTTCTGCGACCTGACAAAGCCACTCAATTGCACCACGCCCTTATAGGTTTCGACGTTGATCTCCGCCGACTTGAGCGCCGGGTCGGCGAAGATTGCGGACTTGACCTTGGCGGTAATGACGGTGTCATCCACATATTGGCCGGTTCCCTCCTGGGTCGGAGTCTCGGCGCAGCCCAGCAGCGAGGTGAGCAGGATAACGAAGAAGGCCGTAGTGAAACGATGGATCAGTCTCATGGTGATACTCCGGGTAAAGGATGGGTCGGGTGGATGGATAGCATGGCGTCAGCTCACTTGAAGTGCGACTGGAACTGATGGACGGAGTCCTTGAACGCCTCCCATACCCGGTCACTATTGGCCTTGAATTGCATCCAGGAGTCCTCGGTCGCCGCCTTGATGGCCGCCAACTGTTCCTCGCCTTCCTGACGTTTGGCGCGCAGCGTAGCGAGCAGTTCCTGATATCGCGCCTTGTCCTCCTCCTTGGCCTGCGCCACCTTGACCTCAAGGGCATCCATTTCCGCATTCCACTCGTCGAGCCGCTGCTTGGTCGCGGCGACATATTCGTCTCTGGTTGTCATGGGGGATTGCTCCTGTTCTGGGTTGAGGACCCGGCAAACCGCCGGAATGGGGCTGCGCGCGCCGTACCCGTAGCGGTGGTCTGGTGTATCAGCCCCCCGAAGGCCCTCGGTACGAAAGGTGTGATGGTTCGACCGTTACCCAATCCGCAGGGTGCTGACGGGACCCAGGACCCCGAAGGCAGTTAACAGCCACAGCACCACGGCAATGACGACCACCACGTTCAGGATCTTTTTGATGGTCCCGTCCATGGGTATGTAGTTATTGATAAGCCACAGGATGACGCCCACGACCACTAGGGTGAGGACCAAATTGATTAACGGCATGAGTGTTCTCCAGCAAAACGCGGTTGCATTAGGGGACGCCAAGTGGCTTGGAGCGGATAGAGATTCGCCAGGCCGCCAGGCGCCGAATGTTATTTAAGAATGACGCACGCGCCCGGTCCTGTCGGTACGCCAGCGCACATTTTCTGGGAGGCGCCGTGAGCGGACTTGAGTGGGTCGCTCGACCTTGCCGCACGACCACCAGGCTCCGCGGATCCGGGCGAATTGGAGCGGTAGCGCTGGGCCTTAGATGCTACAGCGCACTAGGCGGCAACCGCGTGGCGGACATTCCAGGCCGCCACACGGCGGCGCAACGCCCCAATCAATGGCCCTTCTTCAGGTCTGCCTTGGTGTCACCAACGGCAGCCTGGGCCTTGCCGACATTCTTTTGAATGATGCCCTCGAGTTCAACGTCCTTATTCCCCACCACATGGCCGGCGACTTCCTTGACCTTGCCTTTTGCTTCTTTGTAACGGCCCTTAACTTGATCTTTGTTCATGAGAGTATCCTGATATGACATTAAGCCATGACCCTGTGGTCATGGTCCGAGCGGGGAACGGGACTTCCCATCGCTACGAAGCCAGGCTAGGCTCATAATCACACCTGTTCGGTGCACTAACGTACTGAGAGGCGGAAAAGTCGTGACCGGGCGCCGTAGGCCCCGCGCCCGGTATCAAGGGGCGATACCGTACCGACGACGCCAGATGTTGCGGTTTAGCCTCGGTTGTTTATTGTGAAACGACGCATCGGCGCGGCGGCGGGATGCTGCCGCAGTCCCGGCGAGGCCATCTCAAGCCGTAATTAAGGGATAACATCCCCGGGTGGCTACCCCACCCCCGCCCGGCCCCGTTCCCATCCGGCCCACCCCCAGGAGGCTGCCGCTCATCATGATCCCTGACCCACCTCCCGCCGCCGGCCAGGATTGCCAACCCCCGCCGGATAGGCTTCCGGATCAGACCCCGGACGCGCTGGCCGCCCGCCTCGGCCTGGCCGATCCGCCCCCCCGGCGGCGGGCCTGGTATTGGCTCGCGGGTATCGGGCTGCTCGCGGTGGCGGGGGCCGCCTGGATTCTGCTCCAAGACCCCACCCAGGAGAGTCCGCGCTTCAAAACCGCGGTCGTCGAACGGGGCGACCTGACGGTCAAGGTTACCGCCACCGGGCAATTGCAGCCGGTGACCCAGGTGGATGTGGGTACCGAGGTCTCGGGGACCATCGACCAGGTAGCCGTGGACTTCAACGACCGCGTCACCCAGGGCCAGGTCCTGGCACGCCTCGACCCGGACACCTTCCAGGCCAAGCAGCGCCAGTCCCAGGCCGCCCTCTTGCTGGCCCAGGCCAGCGTTACCGAGGCCCAGGTCACCGTCACCGAAACCGCGAGCAAGCTGGGGCGTGTCCATGACATGATCGCCAAGCGCCTCTCCTCCCCCGAGGAGTTCGACACCGCCACCGCCGCCGCTGGCCGCGCCGAGGCCGCCCTGGCGGTGGCCCGGGCCAAGGTCGAGCAGGCCCAGGCCCAACTCGACGCCGACAACCGCACCCTGGAGAAGTCCGAGATTCGGTCCCCCATCGACGGCACCGTGCTCAAGCGCCAGGTCGAACCGGGCCAGACGGTGGCGGCCTCGCTCCAGACCCCGGTGCTCTTCACCCTGGCCGAGGACCTGACCCAGATGGAACTGAATGTCGCCGTGGACGAGGCCGACGTGGGCCAGATCAAGGCGGGGCTGAAGGCGGAGTTCACCGTGGATGCCTATCCCAACCGCCGCTTTCCTGCGACCATCACCCAAGTACGCTACGCCCCGGAGACCATTAACGGGGTGGTGACCTATGCCGCCCTGCTGTCCCTGGACAACCGGGACCTCTCCCTGCGCCCCGGCATGACCGCCACCGCCGAGATCATAGCCCGCGAGGTCAAGGACGCGGTGCTGGTGCCCAACGGGGCCTTGCGTTTCACCCCGCCCGCGCCCAAGGCAACCAAGGAGGATAGTCGCGGCCTGGTCGGGATGCTGCTACCCAGCCGTCCCCCCTCCAGCCGGCGCAACGGGGGCAAGGACGCCACCACCGGCAAGGGCTCCCAGGTCTGGATATTGAAGGAGGGGGTCCCGGAGGCGGTGGCGGTCAAAAGCGGGGCCACCGATGGCACCCTGACGGAGATCCTGGACGGAACCCTGGAGCCGGGAACCCAGGTACTGGTGGACCTGGAGCGGACGGGGGCCAAGCCATGACCCTGGCCGGGGCACCCACGCCAGGCGCTCAAACCCAACCCCAGGCCGCGCCCACCCCCATCCTGCTCGAATTCCGCCAGGTATCCAAGGTGTACGGTGCCGGCACGGCGGCCGTGCACGCCCTGGATGCCGTTGACCTCCAGATCCGCGAGGGGGAATTCGTCGCGGTCATGGGCCCGAGCGGCTCGGGCAAGTCCACCGCCATGAACATCCTGGGCTGTCTGGATACCCCCAGCGCCGGCTCCTACCGCTTTCGCGGCGTGGGCGTCGAGACCCTGAGTCGGGACCAGCGCGCCCGGTTGCGGCGCGACTACCTGGGTTTCGTCTTCCAGGGCTTCAATCTCCTCAATCGCACCTCGGCCCTGGAGAACGTAGAACTCCCCCTCATCTACCGCCGCATCCCCAGCGGCCAGCGCCACACCCAGGCGGCGGCGGCCCTGGCCCTGGTCGGCCTCACCGGCTGGGAGACCCACACCCCGGGCGAGCTATCCGGTGGCCAACAGCAGCGCGTCGCCATCGCCCGCGCCATCGTCACCCAGCCCAGCCTGCTGCTGGCGGACGAGCCCACCGGTAACCTGGACAGCGCCCGCAGTCACGAGATCATGGACCTGCTGACCTGGCTCAACCGGGACCGGGGCATCACCATCCTCATGGTCACCCATGAGTCGGAAATGGCCGAGTACGCCCACCGCGTCATCCATTTCCGCGATGGCCGGGTGACCGACGACGGCCTCGGCGGGCGTCAGACCGCCACCGGCGCCGGGCTCCACCCGAAGGAGACCCTCTGATGCTCTGGAATGCCCTGCTCCTCGCCCTGCGGGAGATCCGCCGTAACGTCCTGCGCTCCATCCTGACCATCCTGGGGGTGGTCATCGGCGTGGCGGCGGTCATCATCATGGTCACCCTGGGGGGCGGCGCCACCCGCTCGGTCTCGTCCCAGATCGAGTCCATGGGCAGCAATCTACTCATGATCCGCATGGGCCAGAGCATGGGGCCAGGGTCCGGCATCGGCGTCCCGCCCTTCAAAATCGAGGATGCCATCGCCCTCCAGCGCGATATCCCCGGCATTCGCGTCCTGGCGCCCTCCGCCAGCCAAACCGCCACCGCCATCGCCGGCAACAACAGTTGGTCCACCTCCGTCACCGGTACCGACAACCGCTATCTCGATGTCCGTAACTGGCCCCTGGAACGGGGCCGCCCCTTCACGGAGGGCGAATTGCGCGCGGGCCAGGCGCTGTGCCTGATTGGCGCCACGGTCAGCAAGGAACTCTTCGGCGAGCAGGACCCCATCGGCGAGAATCTGCGCATCAAGACGATCTCCTGCAAGGTCATCGGCTTGCTCGCCGCCAAGGGCCAGAGCAGCATGGGCCGGGATCAGGACGACCTCATCCTCATGCCCCTGCGCGCCTTCCAGCGGCGCATCGCCGGCAATCAGGACGTGACCCTGATCCAGGTCTCGATCAAGGATGGCGAGTCCACCGAGGGGGCCAAGGCGGACATTGAGCGCCTGTTGCGCGAGCGCCGCAAGATCGACGCCACCGAGCAGGACAACTTCGGCGTCAACGATATGAAGGAACTCACCAAGATGCTGACGGGGACCACCCAGGTCCTGACCACCCTGCTCAGCGCCGTGGCCGCCGTCAGCCTGCTGGTGGGCGGCATCGGCATCATGAACATCATGCTGGTCTCCGTCACCGAGCGCACCCGGGAGATCGGCATCCGCCTGGCCATCGGCGCCCTGGAGCGGGAGGTGCTGATGCAATTTCTGGTCGAGGCGGTCGTCCTATCGTCCCTGGGCGGCGTCCTCGGCATCCTCCTCGCCCTGGGGGCCTCCCTCGCCCTCGCCGAATTGCTCATGGTCCCCTTCATCTTCAACGGCGGCATCGTCCTCACCGCCTTCCTCTTCTCCGCCGCCGTCGGCATCATCTTCGGCTACTTCCCCGCCCGCCGCGCCGCCCGGCTCGATCCCATCGAGGCCCTGCGCCGGGAGTAGGTGCCAGCGCCCAAGCGGCAGCCGAGCCGGGGGCAAGACACGCCGGCGTCCTGCCCGCGTACCAGGCCGCGCCCTCCCTGGCGTACCGAATCCCGCCCCAACCAGGCGTCAATTCCGATTAAACTACAAAGTAGCCCTATCACGGGGCCATCTCGGCCTGGATGATCACTAACCTGCACGGGGAAACCGCCGATGACACCTACCGCAGCCGTCGCCCTCCCCTCCGAGGTGGTGACCTTCTGGTTCTCCGCTTCCGTCCGGCCGCTCTGGTTCGCGGCGACGGCGGAGTTTGACCAGGCCTTGCGCATGCGCTTCCTGGCCACCTACCGGGCAGCGGCGGCGGGCGAACTGGCGGATTGGGAGATCACGCCCGAGGGGGCCTTGGCCCTGGTGATTGTCCTGGATCAGTTCCCACTCAACATGTTTCGGGGTCGGCCGGAGGCCTTTGCCACCGAGGCTGCGGCCCGGGGGGTGGCGGAAAGGGCCATCGCCCGCGGGCTGGATCAAGCACTGCCACCCGATCAGCAGGTGTTTCTCTTCATGCCCTTCATGCACAGTGAGGCCCTGGCGGATCAGGAGCGCTCGGTGCGCCTGTTCCAGCAGCCTGGGCTGGAGCAGTCCTTGGGCTTCGCCCGCCATCATCGGGGGCTGATCCAGCGCTTCGGCCGCTTTCCGCATCGCAACGCCATCCTGGGGCGGGCCAATACGGCCGAGGAAGTCGCCTATCTGGCCTCCCCGGAGGCCTTTCATGGGTGAGGCGTCATACAGGCCTCCGTCACCGGGCCCACCCGGGAGGTCGGCATCCACCACCAGGCATCGCCGCCCTGGAGATAGACGGACACTGGCCCGCGGCTGCCCCCCGACTCCCCCGGTCAGGAGGGCCTTGACTCAGCCCGAAGGATGTCATGGATTTCCCGCTTGAATACGTCGGGATCGCCGGTCTTCATGAACTCGATCACGCCGGGAAAGTCAAAATTCCGCCTCACCACCACGCGAATGGCATCGTAGGCGGCATTCTGCTTATCACCCTTGTGAACCACGCTGATCTGAAAAAGCCAGTTTTCGACATTATTCAGCATTGGCCGGTAATAGCTCTCGAATTGAATCCGCTCAATCTCGTTTAGCGAAACAAAGGACGAGCGCCCCCTGATGATTATCGAGGCTAACTCGGGGTTGATGGCCAGCAAGACCGAGAGCCTGTTGATGGCATTGATGGTATTTTGCACGGCGTTGATGTTGTCGCCTCGGTTCCTTTCACGCACCTAAATCGCGATGCCGATAAGGGTAATCAAGACGGCAATCGTGGTTGCAACCTGCGCAATGATTTCGATGTTTGTATAGGTGGAATCCATGTTTTTCTCCGGGGGTGTGATTATGATTCTGGCCGATGCCGGGTCGGGTGACGGGGGATGGGCCGGCTGGGATCTTAAAGCGGGGGTCTTCTTCATTTCTACCCTTGGCGGTGCCAACCGACCCGGACTTGATCGGACTCCTTGCAGGTCGGATAGTGGCGCCCTGTTCTGTGTAGCTGGAGACCGGACATGACCGATACCGCAAGCCTTGAGACCACCAAACCCCAACGGCACGGGAGCCACCCCAAGAGCGGGGGCGGCACTGAGACCCGCCAGCGCCGCGAGACCATCCCGCCTCCGGCCATGCCCAGGTCCGGACAGACCGCCCCGGGGTCCGCCGCGGGGATCGAGTATCACGAGCTGGTCCAGACCCCGGGCGTGGCCTCCGCCCGGATCGTCTGCACCGACTACTGCGCCGACCAGATAGAGGTGCGGGAGATAGCGGACATCGCCGCCTTCCTCGCCACGCACCGCCCGGCCTGGACCCATGTGCGCTGGATCCACGTCGAGGGCCTGCGGGACCACGCGACCATCCGTGCCCTGGCGGAGAAATACCAGTTGCACCCCCTGGCCATCGAGGACGCCCTGGACCCTCACCACCGCCCCAAGGCCGAGGATTATCCAGGTATCGGCGATCTCCCGGGACGCCTGTTCGTGATCGCCCGCCGGGTCCAGTTGGTGGATGGCGAGCTACGCGGCGAGCAGACCAGCCTGTTCCTCGGCCGCAACACCCTGCTGAGTTTTCAGGAGACCGGGTGCGGCGCCATGGACGAGGTCCGCCAGCGCTGCGCGAACGAGCGCTCGCGCCTGCGCCAGAATGACGTGAGCTTCCTGCTCTACTCCCTCCTCGACGCCCTGGTGGACCGCTTCTTCCCCATCCTGGACGAGACCTCCAGCCACCTGGAGGACGCCGAGGAGGATGTCCTGACCCGGCCGCACCGACAAAGCCTCCAGGCCATCCACCTGATCAAGCGCGACCTGGTCATGATTCGCCGCATCGCCTGGCCCATGCGCGAGCTTATCACCCAGCTCCAGCGCGAGCCCCACGAGGGCCTGTCCCAGATTACCCAGACCTATTTTCGCGACGTCTACGACCACTGCGTCCAGATCATCGACCTGATCGAGACCTACCGCGAGATCGCCTCCACGGTGGCGGAGACCTATGTCTCCATCATCTCCAACCGCACCAACGACATCATGAAGGTGCTGACCATCATCGGGACCATCTTCATCCCCCTGACCTTCATCGCCGGGGTTTACGGGATGAACATGTACATTCCCGAGAATGAATGGCCCTGGACCTACGCCGTCTTCTGGGTGGTGTGCCTGGGCATCGCCGGCTTCATGCTGTGGCGCTTCCGGCGCGGCGGGTGGTTCACCACCCATGATTTCAGAGCCGTGCCCCAGCGGCATCGCGCGCTCGTCCCAACCGGTTCTTCGCACGAGGAATTAAAACATGGATAAACAGGATGGGCAGGATAAAAGATGAAAAAATAAGAAATTACCAAGACGGTTATTGGCTGTACATTTGAGGTTGTCAATGAGCTTGGCGCTGGCTTTCTTGAGCTCTATCATAAGCCGGGACTTCCCACAGGGGTAAACCGGATTCACGGGATTCCCCCTCCTTTTGTTATCCTGTCCATCCTGTCGATCCATGTAGATTTGCTGGTCACCCATGGGCGGCACGACGGATGCCCCTGCCGGGTCAGGCAGCCAGTCCCGCGAGCCACACGGCGGCATCGGTAATACGGATCCCCGACCGGTATTCCTCCTGCCGCAGATCACGGACCAGTTGAATGGCCTCGACCCCGGGGAAGCGGCGGGCGAAATTGGCCAGGGCCCGGTGCGGGGAGTTGTCGGAGAGTTTACATTCGACGAGGTGGGTGAGCCGGTTGTCGTCCCGGAGGGCAAAATCCACTTCGGCGCCGTCCTTGTTGCGCAGATAGTGCAGACCCGCGGGGCGGCCGTGGGCGTCTTGGAGGAAGTGGACCTGTTTCAAAAGCATGGTGGCGACGGCATTTTCCAGTCGAATCCCCTCGTCGCCACGCACCAGCCCCGTATCGAAGAAATAGACCTTGGGTGTTTGCAGAATGGCCCGCGCCAGGTTGCGGTGCCAGGGCAGCACGGCGAAGACGATATAGAGGGCCTGGAGGATGTCGAGATAGCGCTTGAGGGTGGTGGGCGACACGGCCAGGTCGCGGGCAATGGAGGCCAGGGACAGCGGCGAACCAACCCTTTCGCGCAGCAATTCGACGAAGAGCCGCATGGTATTGATCTCCTGAAGGCGGGAAAACTCCAGAACGTCCTCGCGGATGAGATCGGTGAAATACTGCCGCCGCCAACGATCGGCATCCTCGGTCTTTTCGGCCAGGCAGGGTTCGGGAAAGCCGCCCCGTTCCAGGATGCGCGCGAGGGCCACCGCCGCTGAACCGCCCTGCTGGTCCCGCCATTCCCGCACCGAGAGCGGGTGCAGGCGGAAAGCCAGGTAACGGCCAGCCAGCGAATCGCCGCCTAGCGGCTACTGGAAGAAAGTCGCGACTATCTTCCAGTAGCCGCTACAAAAGTCGAAAAAAAGGCCTTCACCAGTTGCCGAAAGCCTGGATTCCCCCTCTTCAACACTTCGCCAACGAGGGGGTCGGCCAGGTGATTTTCAGGCAGGAGCAACCTCATGCCCCTGTAGCTCTCGACGAAAACCCCAAAGTGTCGCGACCCGCAAGGATCACATGGCGGAGACATCATGACCGCTAGTTCAGCAGGGCAAAGCCCAGGTTCACCAGCAGGGCATTGGCCGTATCCGCGAACAGGGCGGTGGCCAGGGTGACCGCCAGGAGGGCCTTGGGGGCCGGGCCGAAGGTCGCCGTCAGACGATTCATGACCCCCAGCCCCACGGGCATGGCGCCCATGGCGACGCCGATGAAGCCACCAGAGGCCACGGCGCCCTCGTGGCCCCGGCCCAGCAGCGGATAGACCAGCAGCAGGCCCACCAGGCTAACGATGGCTACCTGGACAACCAGGGTGACGAGCAACGGCAGGATGAAGGCCTCCAGTTCCCAGAGCTTGAGGCCCATCATGCTGATGGCCAAAAAGAGGCGCAAGGCGACGGTCCCCGTCAACTCCGCCACCACTATGTCCACGGGATGGCGGAGCAGGTCGGCGCCATTGGTGAGCACCACGGCCACGGCCATGACGGCGAGGAAGCCTGGCATCACAATGCCCTCTTGTGCGGCCCACTGGCGCAGCACCTCCCCCAGGGCCAGGCAAAAGGCGATCACCAGGGTGATGACCAGCCAACGGTCCGAGTTAAGGAGTTCACCCGAGGTGAGGTGCGGGGCGGGTTCCGGGGTCAGGGCGGCGGCCCGGGAAGCCCCCCCGGCCAGGTGGGGCTCGCGCCGCATCAGCCAGGAGGCCAGGGGCCCCGCCGCCAAGCCACCGGCGATCAGGCCCAGGGTGGCGCAGGCCATGCCCACCTCCAAAGCACCTTCCAAACCTTGAGCGGGGGCGGCCTGGGCCCAGGCCGCGGCGGTGCCATGGCCACCGAGAAAGGGAATGCTGCCGAAGAAGAGGCCCAGGGCCGCATCCAGGCCGAAGCCCATCGCAATGGCCACGCCGGCCAGGTTTTGCAGGCTGATGACGACGACGATGGCGAGGCAAATGACGGCCACCCCAAGGCCGCCACGGAAGAGGGCGGAGAACTTGGCCGACAGGCCCACCCCAACGAAGAACACCAGGAGCAGGGTTTGGCGGATGCCATCGGCAAAGAGTATCTCGATGCCAAAGGCCTCCCGCGCGGCGGTGACCAGGGTGGCGATAAGCAGCCCCCCCGTGATGGCTGGGGGGATATTCCATTCCCGGAGCCGGGGCAGGACGCGATGGGTCAGGATGCCCAGCCGGATGGCGAGGACGGCCAGGATCAGGGTCCAAATTTCGCTGATGGGTGCGGGCATGGGGTTCCTTTGAATTTATCCGCGGCGCGACTTGCCAGTAATGCGGACGGCCATGATACTCCTTCACTGACAATTTCTGGCCAGCCAGGGTAGGCTTGGCCCCTTGCCAGCGATGAGCAGGCATCCCCGTGCGTGGAGAAAAGATGAAGGACAAGATCCTGATGGCCGCCCTTCTCGCGGCTTCCAGCTTCGGCCAGGCCGGCGCCATGCCACCAACTGTTCCGCTAGTAATCCCCTCGGCGGCCAGTCTCCCCGCCGGCGAGATGGGGGCGAGCATAGTCCGGGGCCGCGCCTATCTGGCGAAGACGGGGGAGCAACTGCCGGCATTTGTCGGTAATGGCCTCACCTGCAAGAACTGTCACCTGGGCAACGACACGGAAGTGGGCGTTATCGCCAATGCCGGGCCCTTGGTCGGGGTGGTCGCCGACTTTCCCCAGTACCGTTCTCGCGACGGAGCGGTGAACCTCCTGGAGCAGCGGATCAACTCCTGCTTCGAACGGAGCATGAACGGCAAGCCCCTGCCCCTCGACCACCCCGCCATGGTGGACATGGTGGCCTACATGACCTGGCTTTCCCAAGGGGTGCCGGTCGGCGCCACGGTGGCGGGGCACGGGATGCCACAAATGGAACTGGCCCGAGCCCCCGACACCACCAAAGGCGAGGCCATCTATAAGGAAAAATGCACTGCTTGTCATGGCGCCGATGGCGGAGGCTTGCAGGGGCCGGATGGCGGCTTTGTCTTCCCGCCGGTCTGGGGGCCCCAGTCCTTCAACATCGCCGCTGGCATGGCGCGCCACTTCACCGCCACCGGCTTCATCAAGCACAACATGCCCCTCGGCCAAGGCAACAGCCTCAGCGATGACGAGGCCTGGGACGTGGCGGCCTACGTCATCACCCAGGAACGCCCGGACTTCGCCGGCAAGACCAAGGACTGGCCTGGTGGCGACAAGCCCAAGGACGCCCGCTACTAGGCCACTGAAGGGCAAGCAATTGTTTTAATAACCTCTAGTTGAGTATCCCATGAGCATCAAGACCTCCCATATCCTCAAAATCCTGCGCGAGCGCTTCCATGCCTTCCCGGGCATCTCCGAAAGGTGCCTGGTGGATTCGCTGCAGGTCTTCCGCCTCTTCGATCTCCGCGAGGGCGAAACCTTGCGCCTCACGGGCAGCGAACTCCCCGACCGCCTCTATGTCGCCCTCGGCCGGGTGGCGATCACCAACGCCGCCGGACAGAGACGCGAGATAGCCGCCAACGACCGCGGCTATGTCTTGCTGCCACCGCTACCCGCGGCAGTGACGGTCGTGGCCCTGGAGGACTCCCACCTCTGCCACATTGATACCGCCCTGGCCGACTATCTCGTCACCCTGGAGGAAGTGGCCGGAAGCCTTGCGGAGTCCGGCATGGCCCATGACGACTACCTCCGGCTGATACGCGATACGACCCCCTTCCAACGCATTCCCCTGGAAAACGCCGAGCGGGCCTTCGCCAGCCTCCGCGAGCGGCCGGTGGTGGCGGGGGAAGAGATCGTCAAGATGGGTAAGGAGGCGGACGCCTTCTACGTCATCGCCGCCGGCCGCGCCGAGTTGTGGCGGATCGACGACGAAGAGGGAATCCCGATGAAGGCCGCCGAGCTGGAGCGCGGGGCCGCCTTCGGGGAGGAGGGCCTCCTCACCGGCCAGACCAGCCCGGTGACGGTGCGGATGCTGGAGAATGGCGTCCTGCTCCAGCTCACCCGCGAGGAGTTCGCCCGGCTGCTCGCCAAGCCCTTGGTGCGTGAGGTCGAGACACCGGTGGCCAAGGCCATGATCGAGAACCACTACGTCGCCCTCGACGTGCGCCTGAATGAGGAATTCGACGAGGGCCACATCCCCGGAGCCCTGCTGATTCCCCTGTCGCAATTGCGTAAGCGGGCCGCCGAACTCGACAGCGCCGCCCGCTACGTCGCCTACTGCCGCAGCGGCCGGCGCAGCTCGGTGGCCGCCTTTTTGCTCAGCCAGCTTGGCTTCGACGTGGTGAGCATGGCCGGTGGGGTCCTGGCCTGGAGCGACCCGCTGACGGAACCGGTACCCGAGGACTGAGGCAGTAGCCGAAACAACGCGGACCGGGCCGGCAGGCCCGGCTCAATCGTTCATGGCGTCGATCATCTGGGCCTTGGCCTCGCGATAATCCTGATTGGCCTCCTGCATCATCTCCTCCGCGGACTCCAGGGCCTTGAGGGCCTGATCGATATCGGACCCCGCGACCATCAGGGGGATTTTCTTCACATCCTCTTCGGTGCCCTCCACCAGGCTCATGGTGCCCAACTCCCCCCGCAGCAGGGTCAGCCGATGGGAGCAGAGAGTGCTGTTGTCTTCATGCTGGCAGGAGCAGGTAGCGGACATATTGGTACCCTTGCGCTGGAAGACCAGTTCGCAAGGTTCCTGGTCGCCTTTTTGCACCACGAGACGGATCTCCCGGAGGGGATATTGCAAGGTTTCGTAGGCCTCCACCGCCTTCTTGACCGACACGTAAAACTCCTGGGTCCCAATGGCCGCGGAGAGGCCGACCTTCTTCAGTTGCTCCATGAAGGGGCGGGTGGCATCGGCGATCTTGACGTCGATACCCGCCTCCTCGAACTTGCGGTGCAGGTCGGCAAAGCGTTGCGCGGCGGTGATGTCCATGTCGGTGATTGCCTGGGCGTCGATGATGACCCATTTCACCGGCGGATCAGCCTCTGCCACCAGGTTCTCCAGGCGGTCCATGACAAAGCGGGCATTGGCGAAAATCAGGGGCCCATAGAGGCGATAAATCAGCAGGCCCGGGACGGTTTCACCCACCGGCTGCGTCTGGTCATCCGCCGCGGAGAGCCCCTCCGGCAGTGGGGTGCTGGATTTACGCCCCTTCGCCCCCGGGCGGACGGCGCCGAAATCCTGGAATTTACCCCCGGGGCGGGACCGGCGCAGGATGGCGTCCTTGGGGCGGGCGAATTCGACGATCACCCCACCCAGGGAGATCACCAACCCGATCAGGATCCCTGGGACCACGCCCGCGAGCAGGATGGCGCTGGTGACGGCCATGGAGATGAAAAATTCAACTCGGTCCATCCGGAACAGGTCCCGCAGCGCGGCAATCTCCAGCATGCCGATGCCGGTCACGATCAAGATGGCCCCCAGGGACACCTTGGGCAGCATCCCGATGAGTTCGGTCAGGAAGAAGAGCGACAACAGCAGACCGCCCGCCGCCACCAGTTGGGCCACCTGGGTCTTGCCCCCGGCGGCATCCACGATGGAGGTACGCGACTGGCTGGCGGAGACCGGAAAGCCCTGCAAGAGGCCGGCGCCAATGTTAGCGACGCCGAGGGCCGTCAATTCGGCATTGGGGCTTATTTCGTAACGGTTTTTGTTGGCGAAGGACTGGGCCAGGAGGATGCCATCCGAGAAGGCGAGAAAGGCGATGGCCACCGCCGCCGGCGCCAGGGCATGGATGTCCGACCAGTGAAATTGCGGCACCACCAGTTCCGGGATACCGGAAGGGACCGCCCCCACCAGCTTGATGCCCATGGCCTCGAGCCCCATGAATTGGGAAGCCAGGATGCCGATCATCGAGACCGCCAGGGCGCTGGGAATACGCGGCATCTGTTTGTTCAACAGAATCAGGATCAGGATCATCGCCGAGCCAAAGATGAAGGTCGGGGCATGGGCCTGCGGCAACTGGGAGATCACCTGCCAGAGCAGTGGGAAGAAGTTCTCCCCCTCGGTGTTGATGGCAAACAACTTGCCCAACTGGGTGGAGGCGAGGATCAGGGAGGCCCCGTTGAGGTAACCGATCAGCACCGGACGGGAAAGGAAATCGGCGATAACCCCGACCTTGAGCCGAGCGGCGAGGATCAGCACGGCCCCCGAGAGCAGCCCCAGGGTGGCGGCCAAGGCGGGTATCCGGGAGGGGTCTCCCGCCGCCAGGGGGAGGATGGCCGTACCCGCCAGCAGTCCGATCGCGGCATCCGGGCCAGCGATGACATGGCGCGAGGAGGCGAAAATGGCGTACCCCAGGGAGGCCGCCAAGGCGGCGTAGATGCCCGTGATGGGCGGCATGTGGACCAGCTCGGCATAGGCGATGACCGAGGGGATCATCACCACGCAGGCCGTGATCCCGGCCAGGACATCGCCTCCCAACCAACTCAGCCGGTAGTTGGCCAGGACGTTCAGGAGGGGAATCCCCAGGGAGAACTTTCGCCTGGCAGGGGTCTGTGCCATCTATTGAACCTCGTGGATACCAGATTATGGATGCGAATCCCAGGCGCCTGGACAGCGACTAGCGCAGGCCTGGCGCCTCGGTAGGACGCTTGGCCAGCAGACGGACGCGTCTGGAACCCGTGTCCGTGTCATAGACATGGCCCGCGGGCACCATTGAAGAGTAACGATAAGGTAACGCGAGGGTAATGAAAAGTCTGAATCCGGGCCCTGGGACGGACTCCAGGCGGGTATACCCGGAGTCCCGCCAGCTGGGGGTACGGATGGCATGGCGCGAATAGGCTCGCTGGCCGTCCATATTGGACCACAACCCGGGCGGCGGCCTCGTCCTGGCAAAGCGGTATGGCCCGGAGTATTTCCTGCAGTTCCAGGGTGTGGAATACCCTTTGCTGGCACTAATTCTTTGGAGTAGGCTTCCAAGTCTTTCCGCATTCGATGCTAAGAGGTTTTTCAGTGGAAAAGGATCTGCGCGAGGCCGCCCTCGAGTATCACCGCTGGCCTACCCCCGGCAAGATTTCCGTCCGCCCGACCAAGGGCCTGACCAACCAGCGCGATCTGGCGCTAGCCTATTCCCCGGGGGTCGCCGCCGCCTGCGATGCCATCGTCGCGGACCCGGCCACTGCCGCCGATTACACCTCGCGCGCCAACCTGGTCGGCGTCATCACCAATGGCACCGCCGTCCTCGGCCTGGGTGATATAGGCCCCCTGGCCGCCAAGCCGGTCATGGAAGGTAAGGGCTGCCTGTTCAAGAAGTTCGCCGGCATCGACGTCTTCGACATCGAGCTGGCGGAGAAGGACCCGGACAAGCTTATCGACATGATCGCCGCCCTGGAACCGACCCTCGGCGGTATCAACCTGGAAGACATCAAGGCCCCGGAGTGCTTCTACATCGAACGGAAGCTTAAGGAGCGGATGAAGATCCCGGTCTTCCATGACGACCAGCATGGCACCGCCATCATCTCCGCCGCCGCCCTACTCAATGGCCTGAAGGTCGTCGGCAAGCCCATCGAAGAGGTCAAGGTGGTCTGCTCCGGCGCCGGCGCCGCCGCTATCTCTTGTCTCAACCTCTGGTGCTATCTCGGCGTCCAACGCCAGAACATCATCGTCTGTGACTCCAAGGGCGTTATCTACCAGGGGCGGCCAGGTGGCATGGATGAGACCAAGGCCCAGTATGCCCAGGACACGGCGGCACGCACCCTGGGCGATGCGGTCAAGGGCACCGATATCTTCCTCGGTCTTTCGACCGCCGGGGTCCTGACCCCGGACATGGTCAAGACCATGGCCGCCCAGCCCATGATCTTCGCCCTGGCCAACCCGACTCCGGAAATCATGCCAGACCTGGCCAAGGCCGCGCGCCCGGACGCCATCATCGCCACTGGCCGTTCGGACTACCCCAACCAGGTCAACAACGTCCTCTGCTTCCCCTTCATCTTCCGCGGCGCCCTTGACGTCGGCGCCACCTGCATCACCGAGGAGATGAAGATCGCCAGCGTGCGCGCCATCGCCGAACTGGCGGAGGCCGAGGTCACCGACGAGGTGGCCATGGCCTATCCCGGCCGGGAGTTGTCCTTCGGCCCGGAATACCTGATTCCAACGCCCTTCGACCCGCGCCTGATCCTCAGGATAGCGCCGGCCGTGGCCCAGGCCGCCATGGCCTCCGGCGTCGCCACCCGACCCATCACCGACTGGCATGGCTACCGCGCCAAGCTGACCGAGTTTATCTACCACACCGGCGTGGGCATGCGAGCCATCTTCCAGGCCGCCCGCCGATCCAAGGGCAAGCGCATCATCTTCGCCGAGGGCGAGGACGAGCGGGTGCTGCGGGCCGCCCAGATCCTCATCGAGGAGCGGATCGCGCGCCCCATCCTGATCGGCTGGCCCACCGTCATTGAATATCGTCTGGAAAAGGCGCAACTGCGCATCCGGCCGGGTATGGATTTCGATCTCGTTAATCCGGAATCCGACGAGCGCTATCGCGAGTGCTGGGAGACCTACCTCAAGCTGATGGTGCGTCGTGGCGTGACGCCGGCCATCGCCAAATCCGCCCTGCGCCGAGACAATACGGTCATCGGCGCCCTCCTGCTCCGGCTCGGCTATGCCGATGGCCTCCTCTGCGGCACCAGTGGCCTCTATGCCGAGCATCTCCAAGTGGTCCGCGACGTCATTGGCAAGCGCTCCGACGTCAATACCCTGGGGGCCATGAACTACCTCATGCTCCCCGGGCGCTCCCTGTTTATCTGCGATACCCACGTCAACCAGGACCCCAGCGCCCAGGAAATCGCCGAGATCACCCTGATGGCCGCCGAGCAGGTGCGCCGCTTCGGCGTCCAACCCAAGGTGGCGCTCCTGTCACACTCCAACTTCGGCTCCAGTCCCTCCGAATCCGCCCGCAAGATGAGCCACGCCGCCTCCCTCATCTCCGCCATGTCGGCCAGGGAGTTGGAAGTGGATGGCGAGATGCACGGCGACGCTGCCCTCTCCGAGGAGTTCCGCCGCGCCGCCAATCCCAACTCCATGCTCAAGGGCGAGGCCAACCTGCTCGTCATGCCGAACATCGACGCCGCCAACATCGCCTACAACCTGCTCAAGATGACCGGGGGCGAAGGCGTCACCATCGGCCCCATCCTCCTCGGCGTCGCGCGCCCGGTGCACATCCTCACCACCACCTCCACCGTCCGCCGCCTGGTCAATATGGCCGCCCTGGCCGTGGTCGAATCCCTGGAACGGTAGAGAGGATCAGTCCCTTGGCACTCGCAATCTTCGATCTCGACAACACCCTGCTGGCGGGGGACTCGGACTATCTCTGGGGGCTCTTCCTCGCCGAGGAGGGCATCGTCAATCGGGAGGAATACGAGCGGGAGAACGAGCGTTTCTACCGCGAATATAAGGAGGGCCGACTGGATATCCAGGAATTCATGCGCTTCGCCCTGCGGGTCTTGAAGGACCATGAGCCCGAGGACCTGCTCCGCTGGCGGGAGCGCTTTGTCCGGGAAAAGATCGAGCCGATTGTCCCGACCGCCGCGGTGGCGCTGGTGGAGCGCCACCGGGCGGCGGGGGATACCCTGCTCATCATCACCGCCACCAATGCCTTCGTCACCGCGCCCATCGCCGCGCACTTCGGCATACCGCACCTGATCGCGAGCATTCCCGAGGAGCGGGAAGGACGTTTCACGGGCCATCTGGCGGGCACCCCCGCCTTCCAGGCCGGCAAGGTCGAGCGCCTGCGCCAGTGGCTGGCCGAAGAGGGGGGCGACCTCGCGGGCAGTCATTTCTACAGCGATTCCCACAACGACATCCCCCTGCTGGAACAGGTGGAACGGCCGGTAGCGGTGGACCCCGACGAGATCCTGGCGCGCCATGCCCGGACCAGAGGCTGGCCCATCATTTCCCTGCGGGGCGACGACGAGCTCTGAGGGGGGCGGCCTTCCGGAGGGAACAGCGCTGGGTCAAGGGACTCCCAGCATACTCCGGGCCGACAAGCCACCTTTAATCGAGTAACGGGCATCGGACGGGACCATGCAATCTCTCCTGCTTCTCTGGCGCGGGTTGCGCTTTTTGCTCCACATGCTCACGGCCGCCCTCCTGGTGGCCATCCCCGTGGCGCTACCCCGGGCCCTGGGACTGCGCCCCACCTGGCTACCGGCCCTGACCCGCTGGTGGTACCGGCGCCTGTGCCGGATCCTGGGCCTGCGCCTAACGGTGACCGGTGGCCTGACACCCGGGATTCTGCTGGTGGCCAACCATATTTCCTGGCTCGACATCCCCGTGCTGGGGGCCCAGGGTGACATCGCCTTCCTGTCCAAGGCCGAGATTCGCGCCTGGCCCCTGATTGGCTGGATGGCCGAGGTGCTGGGCACCCTCTTCATCCACCGTGGCGCCAACCAGGCCCGGGACATCGCGGACCAGATTGCGACCCGGGCGCGTGCCGGGCAGGTGGTCGTGATCTTTCCCGAGGCCACGACCGCCGATGGCACCCAACTGCGGCCCTTTCATCCCCGCCTCTTCGCCGCCGCCCAGGAGGGCGGGGCCCGGCTGCAACCCGTCGCCCTGCGCTATGGCGAGCCGGACCGGCTGGATCGGATCGCGCCCTTCATCGGCGATGACCAGGCCCTGCCCCATCTGCTGCGGGTCTTGCGTCATCCGGGCATCCAGGTCCAGGTCCAGTTCCTGTCGCCCCTGGCGAGCGCGGGTCTGGATCGCAAGGGCATGGCGGAGGCCTGCCGACGGGCCATTGGGGAAGCCTTGGGGTTGCCGCGGGAAGCTAGCCAGTCGGGGCCCTCGTCACCACACCGGGCCCTTGGCACCATCCCCGTCCACCCCTAACGAAAAACCGCGCCGAAGCGCGGTTTTTTTGGGCCTTTCCTAGGCCAATCCCCCATCCTGGGAGCGGATCACCGGGACTGATCCTTACTTGGCCTCGGCGGCGGGAGCGGCCGGAGGAGCGGGCGGGGCGTAGGGGGGGCACCATAAGGGGCACCATAGGGCGCGCCATAGGGGGCACCGTAAGGGGCGTAACCATAGGGGCCACCCCAGTAGGGGGCATAGCCATAGTAGTCCTGATAGCGGTTATAGCCACGGCCCCAGCCACGTCCGCCACCGGACATGTTCATGTTGAAGTCGCCGTAGCCGTCACCGAACATGTCGTTCCACCAGTTGTTGGAGTTATTACCCCAACCGTCGTTGCCCCAAGGGCCACCACCCCAGAAGGCGGAAGCGGAAGCGGAGGCACCCAAAAGGGCGGCGATGGCGACGGCGGTAGCAAGCTTTTTCATTCGGATTCTCCTATTTATCAATGGTCTGTTCAGCAAGCGAGACACTCTGTGTGCCTACGGGTGTCTATAATATTAGCATTTGATTATTTTCAAAATCGGATTTTTTTATCACCTCCCGGGTTGTCATAGGCAGAGTCAAAAATAGGGCCGGATGGGGTCCGGTACAGCCCTCACAGGCCCCGCAGCCGCCTGGCCACTTGCGCCAGATCCCGCCACACCAAGGCCTTCTGCTCTGGCGAGCGCAAGAGATAAGAGGGATGAAAGGTCACCATCAGGGGCACGGCGTCGGGCCCGAAGCTGAACCAGCGGCCACGCAGCCGACCCACGGCCTCGCCGGTGGCAAGCAGGTTCTGGGCGGAAACGCGCCCCAGGGAGAGAATGATGCGCGGCTGGACCCGTTCGATTTGGGCCGTCAGGAAGGCACGGCAGGCCGCCGCCTCCTCGGGCTTGGGATCGCGATTGCCCGGCGGGCGACACTTGAGGATGTTGGCGATATAGACCTGGCCACGATCCAGGCCGATGGCGGCCAGCATCCGGTTAAGGAGTTGACCGGCGCGGCCGACGAAGGGCTCGCCCTGGCGGTCCTCGTCGGCGCCGGGGGCCTCGCCGATCAGCATGAGGTCGGCATCGCGCCGGCCCACGCCAAAGACAGTCTGGGTGCGGGTCTCCCACAGGCCGCAGGCCTGGCAGGCCGCGACCCGGGCCTGCAACGCCTCCCAACCCAGGCCGACGCTGTCACCCCCGGAGTCGAATGCAGGGTCGGGGGCTTGGGTCGGGGCCAGGGCCAGCGGCACGGCCTGGATGGGGATCGGGAGCGGGGTCGGCGCGGGGTCGAGGCGGGCCATCGCCATGCCCCCCCCTGCGCCGGCCCCCTCCGCTGGCGGCTCGACCCGATCCCCGCCACCCCCTACCCGCAGGCCCCAGGACTGGATACCCATGGCATCCAGGTAGAGGTAGCGCCGGGTCGGGTCCATGGCGGGGGCCCTCAGACGTCGGCGGCCTGGGGGTGGGCCCGCTGCAGGGGCTTCAGCACCTTGTTACAGGCGTTGATATAAGCCTTGGCGGAGGCAATGATGATATCCGTGTCCGCCCCCTGGCCATTGACGACGCGCCCGCCCTTTTCCAGCCGCACCGTGACCTCGCCCTGGGCGTCGGTGCCGCTGGTGATGTTGTTGACCGAGTAGAGCCGCAGCACGGTCCCGGAGTTGACGATGGACTCGATGGCCTTGAAGGTGGCATCCACGGGGCCGCCACCGATCGCCGCGCCGGGCTCCTCCTGGCCGTCCACCAGCAGCACCACATCGGCCCTGGGGGTCTCGCCGGTCTCGGAGCAGACCCTCATCGACACCAGCTTGACGCGCTCGTTGGTGGCGTCGAGATTGGCGTCGGTCACCAGGGTCTGGAGGTCCTCGTCGAAGATCTCGTGCTTTTTGTCGGCCAACTCCTTGAAGCGGGCGAAGGCGGCGTTGAGTTCCTCCTCGGAATCGAAGCTAATGCCCAGCTCGCCGAGACGGCTCTTGAAGGCGTTGCGGCCCGAGTGCTTGCCCAGCACCATGCGGTTCTCGGTCCAGCCCACATCCTCGGCGCGCATGATCTCGTAGGTCTCGCGGTGCTTGAGGACACCGTCCTGGTGGATGCCGGACTCATGCGCGAAGGCATTGGCGCCCACCACGGCCTTGTTGGGCTGTACCGGGAAGCCGGTGATGCCGGACACCAGCCGCGAGCAGTGCACGATCTGGGTAGTGTCGAGGCGGGTGTCGCAGGCGAAGTGATCCTGGCGGGTGCGCACGGCCATGACGATCTCCTCGAGGGCGGCATTGCCGGCCCGCTCGCCGAGGCCGTTGATGGTGCACTCCACCTGGCGGGCGCCATTGCGCACCGCCGCCAGGGAGTTGGCGACGGCCAGGCCCAGGTCGTTGTGACAATGGACGGAAAAGACCGCCTTGTCGGCATTGGGTACCCGCTCAAGCAGGTTGCGGATGAGATCCCCGAACTGATAGGGCACGCTGTAGCCCACGGTGTCCGGGATATTGACCGTGCGGGCGCCGGCATCGATCACCGCCTCCAGGACCCGGCAGAGGAAATCCAGTTCGGAGCGGCCCGCGTCCTCCGGGGAGAATTCCACGTCGTCCGTGAAACGGCGGGCCCGCTTGACGGCATGGACCGCCTGCTCGACCACCTGATCCGGGGTCATGCGCAGCTTGCGCTCCATGTGGATGGGCGAGGTCGCGATGAAGGTATGGATACGGGCCGACCTTGGCGCCGGCGAGGGCCTCGCCCGCGGTGTCGATATCGCGATCCATGGCGCGGGCCAGGCCGCAGACGGTGCTGTCCTTGATGACCGCGGCTACCGCCTTGACGGCCTCGAAGTCGCCAGGACTGGCGATGGGGAAACCCGCCTCGATAACGTCAACCCGCAGCTTTTCCAGGGCCTTGGCAATGCGCACCTTTTCCTCCTTGGTCATGGAGGCGCCCGGACTCTGCTCGCCGTCCCGGAGGGTGGTATCGAAAATGATGAGATGTTCTTTGCTCATGGCTCGCTCCCGCTGCGCCGCGCCTGAGCCCTCTGGGCCCGCCAGCGCTTTCTATGAATTTGGGTCTGAATGGTCGCGTATTCTAGGGCCCCCGCCGGGGCTTGTCCGTCATGTCTGCCCCTCAGGGCAGCAGCGGACGCGCAAGCAGCAGGGGCCAGGGCCGGGACCCGGCCGAGATAGCGGTCGCAAAAAGGCGCCATGGATAGCTGGAAGTCATTCTCGACGGCATTGATGGTCTTCTCTGAAACTGGAATATAGGGCAAGCGGCGACGGATGCCAAGCGTCCCCGCCGGCGTGACAGCGCCCGGCTTGCATGGAAAGCCGGCCGCAATCATATAGAATGAGTTGACAGACCCGATTCATTGGCCAGGGCCCGGCGCTCGCCGGGGGCCATCCTCACCTTCCGGACGGCATGCGCGATGGAGTACAAAGACTATTACAAGACCCTGGGGGTCCCCCGCGACGCCACCCAGGAGGCGATCAAGCAGGCCTACCGCAAGCTGGCGCGCAAGTTTCACCCGGACGTCAGCAAGGAGCCGAATGCGGAGGCCCGTTTCAAGGAGATCAACGAGGCCAACGAGGTCCTGAAGGACCCGGAAAAGCGGGCGGCCTACAATGCCCTTGGCGATCAATGGCGCGCGGGCCAGGAATTCCGGCCGCCACCAGGTCGGGGCGGCGTCCACCGTGAGTTTCATTTCAACACGGGCGGCCCCGGCGACGCGGGCGGCTTCAGTGACTTCTTCTCCAGCCTCTTTGGGGGTGGCTTCGGCGGCGCCGGCGGAGATACCTTCGGCGACGTCCGGCGCAGTGCCGGCGCGCGGCGCGAGGAGATGTTCCGGCAACGGGGCCAGGACCAGACCGCCCATGTCGAGATCAGCCTGGAGGAGGCCTTCGCCGGCGGGACCCGTGAATTGCGCCTGGAGACCCCGGTCCAGGACGGCCAAGGCTATGTCGGCTCCCAGTCGCGCACCCTCAAGGTCCGCATACCCGCCGGCGTCAGCCAGGGGCGCCAGATTCGCCTTGCCGGTCAAGGCCAACCCGGCTTTGGCGGCGGCCCCGCGGGTGATCTTTACCTGGAGGTCAAGCTCAAGCCCCATCGCCTCTATCAGACCGATGGCCGCGATATCCTCCTGCACCTGCCCGTCGCCCCCTGGGAAGCCGCCTTGGGGGCCAGCGTCCAGGTACCGACCCTGGGCGGCACCGTCACCCTCAAGATCCCGGCGGGCAGCCAGACCGGCAAGCGCATGCGCCTCAAGGGGCGCGGCCTGCCTGGTGATCCCCCGGGCGACCAGTTGGTGATCCTCGAGATGGTGACACCGCCCGCGGACACCACCGAGGCCAAGGCCCTCTATCAGCGCATGGCCGACACCCTGGCCTTCGACCCCCGCGCCCGACTCGGAGGCTGACGCCATGAAGCAGTCCCATGATATCGTCCAGGGAGTGATCCTCGATGAAAACCTGGCCTTGGCGCTGAAGGATCTCACCGACCTGTGCGGCATCAGCGACGAACTCCTGGCCCTGCTCGTCGGCGAAGGCCTGCTGGCGCCTCGGGGCGAATCCCCCGCCGACTGGCGCTTCGACGGCCTCCAGGTGCGCCGTATCCGCCGCGCCCTGCGTCTCAGCCACGACCTGGAACTGGATTGGCCCGCCACCGCCCTCGCCCTGGACCTGCTCGACGAGATCGATCGGTTACGGGAGCGCCTCCGGGGCCTGGAGTTGCAACTGGCGCACTGGGACTAGCACCCTTCTCGCGCAGCCCGCAGCTGTCGGTCTTACCCCCCCATCCACCGGACGCACCAAGCCCCCCTTCACCAGGGGCCGCGCCGTTTCGCGACGGCCATCGCAACCCCAAGGGCAGCCGCAGCGGCGGCTCAATATCGGCTGGTACCGGTTGTCCCGGCATGTTACGGTGACTTGAATCGAAATGCCGATGCGTGGGCTTGCGATCCGGCTTGAACGCTGGACTCCCGACACACGCCGGTCCACCACTCCATGCGACAGAGGGGATTAAGGATGCAGATACGGGTTGGATACGAACTGATTTACGAGTGTCCACGGCCGACACCCATGTTGCTGACGCTGAATATCCATTTCAGCCGCGCCTCCGATGTGGTCGTCGCCGATCAGATCATTACCAACCCACCCAGGCCCATCAGTGCCTACCGTGACGGTTTTGGTAACTGGTGCAGTCGCATCGTCGCGCCTCCGGGGCAGATCCGCATCTCCACGGATGCCCTCGTCAACGATAGCGGCTTACCGGATGAGGTCCATCCCTATCTTGCGCAACACGCCGTGGAGGACTTGCCGGCGGACACCCTGGTGTATCTGTTGGGCAGTCGCTACTGCGAGACGGACCGCCTCTCCGAGACCGCCTGGTCGCTCTTCGGGCAGACGCCCCCCGGCTGGCCGCGCGTGCAGGCCATCTGCGATTTTGTCCACGGTCATATCACCTTCGGCTATGAACATGCCCGGGCGACCAAGACGGCCCTCGAGGCCTTCCAGGAGCGCACCGGCGTCTGCCGTGACTTCACCCATCTGGCGATCGCCTTTTGTCGCGCCATGAACATCCCCGCGCGCTACTGCACCGGCTACCTGGGCGACATCGGGATTCCCGTCACGGGGCCGATGGATTTCTCGGCCTGGTTCGAGGCCTACCTGGGTGGACATTGGTACACCTTCGATCCGCGTAACAATGTCCCCCGCATCGGGCGCGTGCTGATCGCCCAGGGCCGGGATGCGGCGGATGTGCCGATCAGTCACACCTTTGGTCCCAATGAGTTGAAGAGCTTTAAGGTGTGGGCGGACGAGGTGGTCGGTCAGCCCCGGGGCTGAAGCCAGTACGGATGATGGCTCCCATGCCGGGCAAGCAACCCATCGTGCTACTGGCAGCCGACGAGCCCGCCGCCTTCGAGGTCGTTAACCGCCACGGCGGCGGCATGGCCCTGCTCGTCTGCGATCACGCCGCCAACCGGGTCCCGCGCCAACTCGGCTCGCTGGGCCTGGACGCCGCCCAGTTGGCGGATCATATCGCCTGGGATCCCGGCGCGGCCGAGGTGGCGCGTCGCCTTTCGGTCCATCTCGACGCGCCCTTGGTCTTGAGCGGTTACTCGCGCCTGGTCATCGACTGCAACCGGCCCCTCGGCCATGACCAATCCATCGCCGAGCAGAGTGCCGGGGTGCCCATTCCCGGTAATCTCGATATCTCCGCCGCGGAGCGCGCGAGCCGCGGCGAGGCCCTGTTCCAGCCTTATCACGACGCCATCGCCGGGCTGCTTGATGAACGCAACCAGCGGCCGACGCTGCTGCTGAGTATCCACAGCTTCACCCCCTTCCTGAATGGCCAGGAACGGCCTTGGCAGGTGGGCATCTCTCACTGGCGGGACCGACGGCTCGCCGAGCTCCTGATCCAGGCCCTCACCCGCGATCCGGCCCTGACGGTGGGGGATAACGAGCCCTATCCGATCGAGGCCAGTATCGACTTCACCCTCATCCACCACCTGGAGGGCCACGGCTTGCCAGGCGTCATGATCGAGATTCGCCAAGACGAGATTCGCACCCTGGCGGGCGCCACTCGCTGGGCCGCGCGCCTCGCCGAGGCCTATCGGCTGATCGAGGATGCGACCGGGTGCTTATGGGGACGAGAGACTCTGGTTGGCTAGATGCGTAATCACACCCCCCGCGCGTTTCGTTTTGGCTAAAGGTCCCGAGGTCTCGGCGGGATTAGCCCTGTCGAACAACTGGACTCAATTCGTCGGGCGAGGTACAAAGGGCCAGGAACTGGCAACGCCACCAATTGAATGAGCGCTCCCCATGTGACCAATCCCGAAATCCTGGGCCAACTCAGCGGCCTGCAAACCATGATGGCGGACCTGATGCGGGGCCTGCCCGCCCATGAGGCCAACCAGCGCTTCCACCCCCGGCTCGCGCCCCTGGCCTGGTATCTCGGTCGCTCCGTCTATCGCGAACTCCATTGGTTACGGGAGATCCTGGCGGGAGACGCGGACCTGGCGGAGCGGGTCCGCCCCATCTTCGCGACCCAGGAAGCGGATGCCCCCGCCGAACTGCTGCCCCCGCGGGACCATCTGCTGGCCTGGGCCGGGGAAGTGCAGGGCGAGCATCTGCGCCGGCTGGCGACCCCCGGGGCCTTGCCTTACAGCCCCTGGCTCCAGGAGGACCGCCTGCCCTGGTTACTGCTCCAGGAGACGGCACGGGACTATGAGTCCATGCTCTGGGTTCTGCTCGCCCGCCGCCTGTCAGGGTCCGAGGAGGCCCCTGGCAGCGAACCGCTGCGGGCACGCCCGCCCTCCGACTTGGCGGTGGAGATCACCCAGGGTCACTACCGTATCGGTTCCCGGGACGAGTCCTTCGCCTACGACAATGAACTCCCGCCCCAGGCGGCGGAGTTGTCCAGCTTTCGCATCGCCCAGCTTCCCGTGGCCAATGCCGAGTTCCTGGGCTTCATGGCGGCGGGCGGCTATGCCCGCCCAGATTTCTGGGATGCGGAGGGACAGGCTTGGCTGACCACCAGCCAGGCCACCTCCCCCTGGCACTGGCGTCGGGACCCCCAGGGCCACTGGTTCGGGCTGGGCCTCAACGGGGCACGCCTCCTGAGCGCCGAGGAGCCAGTCGCCGGCCTCAACCGCCACGAGGCCCTGGCCTATGCCGCCTGGGTGGCGAGTTTGGGGGGCGGTCTCGCCGGGGCGGTGCTCCAGCATGAGTATCAATGGGAGATCGCCGCCCGCGCCGGCCACCTCCAGGGCACGGGCCGGGTCTGGGAGTGGTGCGCCAACCCCTTCCACCCGTATCCGGATTTCAGCCCCTCCCCGGAGCCCTCGGCCTCCCAGTTCGCCTTCGCGGCCCATCAAGGCGTCCTGCGCGGGGCCAGCCTCTACACTCAACGCTGCCTGCGCCGCGCCAGCTTCCGGCACGCCGCCGACCCAGAGGATCGCTACCGTGTCTCCGGCCTGCGTCTGGTCTTCCCCCCCGCCTAGACGCAACCCCAGCCCCCGGTCTTGCGATCCTGGTTCCTTCTATGCTGCGCTGCAATACAATGGATTTATATAATTTGTTTTTTCAATAAATGCTCAAGGTGTAACTTAGTCCTTGATTTATCCAGCGCAAGACTTCGCGTCCTGTTCGCCGGCCTTCCCGCCGAGCCAACCCACCGGGCGGCGCCTACCCCGTAGCGCCCCGCCAGCAACCACCCCGAGCCGCCTCTCCCCCCAGAGGCCGACATCAAAGGAAGTCAACGATGGTGTCTATTTTCGTTGCCGTGGCCTTCATGAGCGTCCTGGGCCTGATGCTGGCATCCATCCTGGTGGTGGCCAATAAACGCCTCTTTGTCTTCGAGGACCCCCGCATCGACCAGGTCGAGGAGCTGTTGCCCCACGCCAACTGCGGTGCCTGCGGCACGGCGGGCTGCCGTCCCTTTGCCGAACTCCTGGTCAAGCGGGAGATCGAGCCGGGCAAGTGCACGGTCAACTCCAAGGATATGAACCAGGTCATCGCCAACTTTCTGGGCGTGGCCATGGGCAACCAGGAGAAACAGGTCGCCCGCCTGGCCTGCGCCGGAGGTTCCCACGTCGCCTACATCCGCGCCTCCTACGGTGGCATCAATTCCTGCCGGGCCGCGGCCATGGTCTCCGGGGGTGGCAAGGGCTGTTCCTGGGGCTGCCTGGGCCTGGGTGACTGCGAGCAAGTCTGTGACTTCAAAGCCATTCACATGAACCGCTATGGCCTGCCAATCGTCAGCGAGTCCGATTGCACCGCCTGTAATGATTGCGTCGAGGTCTGCCCCAAGGACCTCTTCAGCCTGCAACCCATCAGCCACCAGCTCTGGGTAGCCTGCAATAACCAGGAATTCGGGGATGAGGCCGAGGCCGAATGCAGCGTCATCTGCACCGCCTGCGGCCGCTGCGTCCAGGACTCCCCGGAGGGCCTGATCGAGATCCGCGACAACCTGGCGGTCATCGATTACAGCAAGAACAGCCTCGCCTCCCGCATCGCCATCGAACGCTGCCCCACCGGCGCCATCGTCTGGCTGGAAAAGGGTGGCCAGATCGAGAAGGGCAAGGACGCGCGCAAGGTGATCCGCAAGGAGGCCCTCAAGGCCACGAACGCCAAGCCGCTGCCCGTGGCCCGGGCCTAGCCGGCACTCACCCGCAATTCGACTTTCCCCGTGCCTTACCCAACAAGAATCCGGATCACCCGCGCCACCCCGAGCCGGGACTCACACCTACCAGACCGCTGAGAAGAACATGGCCATATTCGGAAAAAAAGACGAGAAGCCCTTCAAGTATCCTGGCGTCCGCCAGGCGATGGATGGCAACAGCGCCGTCATCCTCTGCGAGCGCGAGGCCTCGGACGCCGCTGGCGCCTACCCCATCACCCCCTCTACCCAGATGGGCGAGTATTGGGCCGAGGAGGTCGCCAAGGGTCACCTCAACATCTCCGGCAAGCCCCTCATCTTCGTCGAACCCGAGTCCGAGCACGCCGCCGCGGCCGTCACCGCCGGCATGTCCATGACCGGCCTGCGCGCCACCAACTTTTCCTCGGCCCAGGGCGTGGCCTTCATGCACGAATCCCTGTACGGCGCCGTCGGCAAGCGCCTGCCCTACGTGCTCAACATGGGCTGCCGCGCCATCACCAAGGCCAGCCTCAACGTCCACTGCGCCCACGACGACTATCACTGCATCGATGACACCGGCTTCTTTCAGGTGTTCGGCAAGAACACCCAGGAGGCGGCGGATCTCGAATCTCATCGCCCGCAAGGTCGCGGAACTCTCCCTGACCCCGGCGGTGGTGGCCCAGGACGGCTTCCTCACCACCCACCTGATCGAACCCCTCATGGTCCCCGAGCGGGCCCTGATCGCGGAGTTCCTCGGCCGTCCCGCGGACATCATCCCCTGCCCGACCCCGGCCCAGAAGCTGGTCTATGGCGAGACCCGCCGCCGCATACCCGAGGTCTGGGACGTGGACAAGCCCATGGTGTCGGGCCCGGTACAGAATCAGGATGCCTACATGCAGGCGGTCGCCGCCCAGCGGCCCTACTTCTTCCAGCACATCGCCGCCCTCACCGACCAGGCGATGGATGAGTACCATGCCCTCACCGGCCGCCGTTACCGGCGCGTCCGGGGCTACCGGATGGATGACGCCGAATACGTCATCCTGGGTCAGGGCAGCATGATCCTCCAGGCCGAGGCCGTGGCCGACTACCTGCGCGAGACCCGCAAGCTCAAGGTCGGCGTGGTCAATCTCACCATGTACCGCCCCTTCCCCGGTGACCTCCTCGGCGCCATCCTCAAGGGCCGACAGGGCGTGGCCGTGCTGGAAAGAACCGATCAGCCCCTGGCGGAGGACCTGCCCATCATGCGCGAGGTCCGCGCGGCCCTCACCAAGTGCCTGGAGAACGGCGCCATTGGCCGCGACGAGACCCTGCCCTTCCCCGGCTACGCCACCTACAAGTCCGGTGACATGCCGCGCCTCTATTCCGGCTGCTACGGCCTGGGCTCCCGGGATCTCCAGCCCGAGGGCCTGATTGCCGCCATCGAGAACATGCTGCCCAATGGCCGCCGCCAGCGGTTCTTCTATCTGTCGATCGACTTCATGCGCGAGGCGACGGACCCCAAGGAGGAGATCCGCCTCCAGGCCCTGAGCGAGGCCTATCCCGACGCGGTGAAGCTGGCCCTCAAGGGCAGCGAGAACCCGAACCTGCTCCCCAAGGGCGCCATCACGGTGCGCCTGCACTCGGTGGGCGGCTGGGGCGCGGTGACCACGGGCAAGAACCTGGCCATGACCCTCTACGACCTGCTGGGCTTCGACATCCGCGCCAACCCCAAGTACGGCTCCGAGAAAAAGGGGCAGCCCACCACCTACTTCCTGTCCGCCGCCCCCGAGGCCATCCGCCTCAACTGCGAATACACCTATGTCGACGTGGTGATGTCGCCGGACCCCAACGTCTTCACCCATTCCAACCCCATCTCGGGCCTGAAGAAGGGTGGCGTCTTCATCATCCAGTCCAGCCTGGACAGCGCCGGAGGCGGTGTGGGCTACCTTCCCCCTCCAGGCGCGGCGCTTCATCATCGACAACGAGATCCAGGTCTTCTACGTCGATGGCTTCAAGATCGCCCGTGACGAGGCCTCCGACGTGGAACTCCAGTTCCGCATGCAGGGCAATGCCTTCCAGGGCGCCTTCTTCGCCGCCTCGCCGCTGATGGAGCGTGCCGGCCTCGACGAGAATGGCCTCTTCCAGGCCATCGAGGACCAGTTAAGGTCCAAATTTGGCGGCAAGGGGGAGCGCGTGGTGCAGGACAACCTGCGCGTGGTGCGCCGTGGCTTCGACGAGATCATCGAGATCAAGGACAAGCCCTTCTCCACCGGCCAACTCGTCCCCCACAAGACGCCGAAGTTGCCCATCATGCTCAAGCAACTGCCGGAGGGCGATGGCTTTATCTCCGACGTCCACCGCTTCTGGCGGCAGACCGGTTACTTCTACGCCACCGGCCGCGGCAACAGCAACCTGGCGGACCCCTACCTCGCCCTGAGCCTGATGCCGGTCGCCACCGGCGTCTATCGGGACATGACTCAGATCCGCTTCGATTATCCCAAGTTCATCCCCGAGAACTGCACCGCCTGCGGCGGCTGCTTCGCCACCTGTCCGGACAGCGCCATCCCTGGCCTGGTGAATACCCTTGCGGAGGTCTTCAACACCGCCATCCAGCGCGTCGAGAAGGGCATGCCCACCCAGTACCTGCGCCGCGAGACCCGCAAGGTCGAGAAGCGGCTGCGGGAACTGCTGGAAGGGGCGGGCGAGAGCGCCAGCACCCGCATCCTGCTCGACCAGGCGGTGCTGGAGACCCTGGCCGCCTCCGAGCTGGGAGGTGAGCAGAAGGCGGCCCTGGAAAAGGAGATGGGCCTCTTCCTGGACGGCCTTGGCCGACTTTCAGCTCGCCGTCACCAAGCCCTACTGGACCAACCGCGAAAAGAAGGAGAAGGGCAGCGGCGGCCTCTTCAGCATCACCATCAATCCCTACACCTGCAAGGGCTGCATGGAGTGTATCGAGGTCTGCGAGGACGGCGCCCTGGTGGCCGAGCCCCAGACCGAACAGGCGATCACCCAGATGCAGGCCCGGTGGGGCTTCTGGCTCAACCTGCCGACCACCAACCCCGACTTTATCCGCATCGACGACCTCAACGAGAAGGTCGGCGCCCTGGAGACCCTGCTCCTCGACAAGTCCAATTATCAGTCCATGGTCTCCGGCGATGGCGCCTGCATGGGCTGCGGCGAGAAGACGGTCATCCACCTCTTCACCGGCACCGTCACCGCCCTGATGCAGCCGCGCATCAAGCAGCACCTGGCGGAGATCGACGACCTCATCAACCGGCTGGAGACCCATGTGCGGCTCAAGCTGGCGGCCTGCGTGGACCTCACCAACACCGCCGCCATCGCCAAGGTACTGGATGACAACCATGACAAGGACATTACCCTCGGCGATCTGTCCGCCCAGCTCGACCAGGGCCGCAAGGCCCACCCCGTCGATCCCGAGTGGCTCGGCTGGGTGACCCGGCTGCTGGGCCAGTTGCGTGACCTCAAGGGCCGCTACACGGCTGCCCAGCCCCGTGCCGAGATGGGCGTGATCAACTCGACGGGCTGTACCTCGGTCTGGGGTTCGACCTACCCCTACAATCCCTACCCCTTCCCCTGGACCAGCCACCTCTTCCAAGATTCACCCTCGGTCGCCATGGGCATCTTCGAAGGCCACATGGGCAAGATGGCCGAGGGCTTCAAGGCCCTGCGCATGGCCCGGATCGAACTGGACAAGGGCTACCAGGCCGCCGAGCACCAGGCCTTCCTGACCTATTTCAACTGGAAGGACTTTACCGAGGAGGAGTGGCGCCTCTGCCCGCCGGTGGTGAGCATCGGCGGTGACGGCGCCATGTACGACATCGGCTTCCAGAACCTGTCCCGTGCCCTCATGTCCGGCATGCCCATCAAGGTCCTGGTCCTCGACACCCAGGCCTATTCCAACACCGGCGGTCAATCCTGCACCTCCGGCTTCATCGGCCAGGTGGCGGACATGGCCCCCTACGGCAAGGTCTGGAAGGGCAAGACCGAGATCCGCAAGGAGATGGGCCTGATCGGCATGGCCCATCGCACCAGCTTCGTGCTCCAGGGTTCCATCTCCCACCTGAGTCATCTGCTGGAGGGCTACATCGACGGCCTCAACAGCCGCCGCCCGGCCCTGTTCAATATCTACGCCGTCTGCCAGCCGGAGCACGGCGTCCCCGACGACAGCTCCGAGCACCAGAGCCGCCTGGCGGTGGAGTCCCGGGCCTATCCCCTCTTCCGCTACGACCCGGATGCCGGTACCACTTTCGAGGAGTGCTGCTCCATCGAGGGCAACCCCAACCTTGAGGACGACTGGATCTCCTGGGCCGTCCAGTACCAGGACGAGGCCGGCAAGGAACAGCGAATGGAGGTACCCATGACCTTCGCCGACTTTGCCATGACCGAGGGCCGCTTCCGTAAGCACTTCCGCAAGGCCCCACCCGAGACCTGGAACGACGCCATGGTGCCTCTGCATGAGTTCCTGGACCTGGACGCCGAGGAGCGGAGGGACAAATTCCCCTTCATTTGGGGCGTGGATGGCAAGAATCGCCTGATGCGTGCCCTGGTGTCCCAGGAGTTGGTCCTCTCCTGCGAGGAGCGGCGGGGCTTCTGGCGGCAACTGCGCGGCCTGGTGGGGCTGGACCACCAATTCGACGAGGAGGCGGTGCGCAATCAGGCCAAGGCCGAGATAGCTCAAAAGCTGACCACCAGCCTGCTCGCCCTGGCCATGGGGGGTGCCGGGACCGGGGTCCTTGCGGACTTCGCCCCTAGCCCAGGCGGCAACGGCACGGGCGTGGCCCCCTCTGGCGCGCCCGGAGCGGCGGGCGGCTGGGAGCCGGTCTGGATCGAAAGCCCCGAGTGTACGGCCTGCGACGAGTGTATGAACATCAACCCCAAGATGTTCGCCTACAACGCCCAGAAGCAGGCCATCGTCCTGGACCCCAAGGCCGGCCCCTTCAAGGACATCGTCAAGGCGGCGGAGAAGTGCACCGCAAGCTGCATCCACCCCGGCACGCCCTTCAATCCAGCAGAGAAGGATCTGGACAAACTCATCACCCGGGCGGCCAAATATCAGTAGTCCGGACCCCGTCCGGCCCGCCACGGCGGGCCGGTCCCGGTATCCTTGTTGCGGAATCGGCATAAAGGTTTAGCGAATCATGGGCCTCTTGAATCTCTTCAGCTCGCGCAAGACCTTCGACCACGGTATCCATCCCGTGGAGCATAAGGAGCAGACCGCGGACAAGCCCATCCGGCGCCTGTCCTTCGCCCCGGAACTGGTGCTGCCCCTATCCCAGCACCGGGGGGCGCCCTCCCGCCCCATCGTCAAGGCCGGCCAGGAGGTAGTACGCGGCGAGCCCATCGCCGAGGCCGACGGCTACTTCTCCGTACCCATCCATGCCCCCGCCGATGGCGTCATCCGTGCCATCGACCTGGCGCCCACGGCGGAAGGGCCCAGGATCCCCGCCATCTTCCTCAAGGTCCATCGCGCCTCGAACCAGGAAATCCTCTACGACATGCCCCGCCACCTGTCGGTGCTGACGCCAGACGAACTCATCGATGCCGTCCGCGCCGCCGGGCTGGTGGGCCTGGGCGGTGCCGCCTTCCCGAGCCACGTCAAGATGAAGCCCCCCGAGGGGCGCAAGATCGAGACGCTGGTGGTTAATGGCTGCGAGTGCGAGCCCTATCTCACCTGCGACCACCGGGTCATGCTGGAGCAGCCGGACAGCATCATGGCGGGCATCCGGATCGCCATGCGCGCGACCGGCGCGACCCGGGCCGTGATCGGGGTCGAGGACAACAAGCCCGACGCCCTGGCCAAGCTGCGGGAACACCTGCCCCTGGACATC
The DNA here is from genome assembly GCA_963841065.1 of uncultured Gammaproteobacteria bacterium. Taxonomy (GTDB): domain Bacteria; phylum Pseudomonadota; class Gammaproteobacteria; order Chromatiales; family Chromatiaceae; genus M0108. Next base: position 178,582 of record CAWJBI010000044.1, read on the forward strand.
CAGGTCACCGTCGTGGCGGTCGAGACCAAATACCCCCAGGGCGCCGAAAAGATCCTGATCAAAAGCCTATTTGGCCGAGAGGTGCCCGCGGGGGGCTTGCCGGCGGATCTGGGCATCGCCGTTTACAACGTCGGCACCCTGGCCCAGATGGGCGACCTCTTGCCGCTGAGCCGTGGCCTCATCGAGCGCGTGGTGACCGTGAGTGGCCCTGGGGTCCTGAAGCCAGGCAATTACCGGGTCCCCATCGGCACCCCCCTGCGATTTCTGCTCGAACAAACCAAAATGACCGACCAGGCCCACGAGGTCATCCTCGGCGGCCCCATGATGGGTATGTCGGTGGCCTCACTGGACGTACCGGTGACCAAGGCCGTCTCCGGCGTCGTGGTCCTGGATGTCGAGCACCCCGACCTGGCCCACCGCCAGGTCCTGCCCTGCATCCGCTGCTCGGCCTGCCTGGAGGCCTGCCCGGTCAACCTGAATCCCTCCATGTTGGGTCAACTGGCCCAGCACCGGGACTACGACCGCATGGCCAAGGATTACAATCTGGATCAGTGTTTCGAGTGTGGTTGCTGCGCCTACGTCTGCCCCTCCAACATCCCCCTGACCCAGTACTTCCGTATTGCCAAGGCCATCAACCGCGACCAAAAGAAAAAGGTTCACTGAGCGCCCACCATGCCCAGACTCATCGAGATCCGCACCTCGCCCCACCTGAAGTGGGCCAGGACCGTGCCGCAAATCATGCGCACCGTGGTCCTGGCCCTGTTGCCCATCTGCGCCTTCGCCGTCTTCCAGTTTGGACTCAGCGCCCTCCTCCTGCTGGTCACCACCACCGGCGTGGCCATGGCCACCGAGTATCTGTTCTCGCGCCTCTCCGACCGGGGCAACAGCCTGGGGGACTGGAGCGTGGTCATCACCGGCCTGCTCCTCGGCCTGACCCTGCCGCCGGGCTTTCCCCTCTGGATGGCGGCGGTAGCGGCCTTTGTCGGCGTCGGCCTGGGCAAGTCCCTGTTCGGCGGTCTCGGCTTCAATGTCATGAACGCGGCCCTGGTGGGTCGCGCCTTCGCCCAGGCGGCCTTTCCGGTGGCCATCACCACCTGGACCCCCGCCTTCGCTCCCGGCCGCTTCCTGGAGTTCATCCCCTCGACCCTGACCCCACCCCTGATGAAGCCCACCCCGATCACGGACTGGCTCGCGGGTCTAGGCATCGATGGCTTTACCGGCGCCACCGCCCTGGCCCTGCAGAAATTCCAACAGATCGAGGTCAGCAGTTGGGACCTCTTCCTCGGCCTGGTCCCGGGCTCGGCGGGGGAGACCTCCGCCGCCCTCATCCTGGTCTGCGGCCTCTATCTCGCCTACCAGCGCATGCTGGATTGGCGGATCCCCGTGGGCGTCCTGGCCGGGGCCGTCCTCATCGCCCTGCCCCTCTGGCTCTGTCGATAGCCACCACTATCCGACGCCCTGGTTCGTCCTCTTTTCCGGCGGCCTCATGTTGGGGGCCTGGTTCATGGCCAGCGACATGGTTGGGTCGCCGGAGACGCCTTGGGGGGCCCTCCTCTATGGCCTCTTCATCGGCGCCCTCACCGTCGTTATCCGCCTCTTCGGCGGCCTCACCGAGGGCATCATGTACGCCATCCTGCTTGCCAACGCCGCCGCGCCCCTCATTGCCGCCGCGACCCAGCCGCGGGTATATGGCGCCAAAAAGGAGGGCCGGTCATGACGGCATCCGTGCAAGTTTCGGCTCAAGACCTGCCACCCCCAGAGGCCCCGTCCCAGCCCGGCCAGGGCCCGATGGTCGACCTCCAGGTCCAGAGCGGCAACCCCGCCCCGGCCACCCCCAGCCGGGCCATGCTGACCACCCTGGGCCTCATCGCCATGATCTCCGGCTTACTGGTGGCGGCGGCTTACGAGTTCACCGCCCCCATCATCGCCGAGAAGGAGCGGCTCGCCACCGAGGCGGCCGTGCTGCGCATCCTCCCCGGGGCCGTGGCCAAGCGCGACTTCGTCATCGGGGCGGACGGGGGCCTGACCCCCGCCGCGACGGACCCGGGCCGGGGCAGCGGCGGCCTCGTCTTTGCCGGCTACGACGCCGCGGGCCAGCTCCAGGGCCTGGCCATCACCGGTATCGCCAACGGCTACGCCGGCCCCGTGGAGGTCATGTTCGCCTATGACCCGCAGCGCCAGGCCATCGTCCGCAGCAAGGTGCTCAAGTCCACCGAGACGCCGGGCTTCGGCGACAAGCTCGACACGGACCCGGCCTTTTTGAAAAACCTCGAGGCCCTGGACGCCCGGCTCAACGCCGAGGGCAGCGCCCTGGCCAACCCCATCGTCACCGTCAAGAACGGCACCAAGACCCATCCCTGGCAGATCGACGCCATCACGGGCGCCACCATCTCCTCGCGGGCCATGGGCAAGGCGGCGAACCAGGCCGCCCAGCGCGCCGCCCCCGCCATCCAGCGCGATCTGGCGCTACTGTCCCAACCGCGGTAACCGGGAGGCCTTAAGATGACTGATTCCCCCCCCAAGACCCCGAGCGCCCCGGCGCCCGCGCGACCCCTTCAACCGCCAGGAGACCCTGACCGCGGACACCTTCCTACGCGGCCTCTGGCAGGAGAACCCGGTCTTCGTCATGCTGCTCGGCATGTGTCCGACCCTGGCGGTGACCAATTCCGCCATCAACGCCATCGGCATGGGCCTGGCGACGACCTTCGTCCTGCTCGGCTCCGGGGCCCTGGTCTCCCTGCTGCGCCACTGGATCCCCAAGCAGGTGCGCATCGCCAGCTACATCGTCATCATCGCCACCTTCGTCACCGTGGTCGATTACGCGCATCCACGCCATCAGCCTGGAGCTCTACGCCTCCCTCGGTGCCTTCATCCAGCTCATCGTCGTCAATTGCATCATCCTGGGCCGCGCCGAGGCCTATGCCTCCAAGCAGCGGCTCGTTGCCCACCCTGGTCAATGGCCTGGGCATGGGCCTGGGTTTCACCCTGGCCCTCCTCTGCCTGGGCTCGGTGCGCGAAATCCTGGGCAATGGCACCCTCCTCGGCCACTCAGCTCTTTGGCGAGGGCTTCCAGCCCTGGTTGGTGATGGTGCTGCCGCCCGGCGGCTTCTTCGTCCTCGGGGCCTGGCTGCTGCTCTTTGCCTGGCTGAAGCAGCGCCGCGAACGCCAGATCCTGGAACAAGCCGGAGTCGCCGCCCATGGGCTAACGAATCCCTCTCCTCGATCTTTCTCAACACGGTGGTCGTCAACAACTTCGTGCTGGCCCTCTTCCTGGGCATCTGCCCCTTCCTCGGCACCTCCGCCAAGAAGGAGACGGCCTGGAACATGGGCCTGGCCACCACCTTCGTCATGGTCGTCAGCTCGGTCAGCGCCTATGGGATCAACTGGCTCCTGGTCGAGCTGCGAACTCGAGTTCCTGCGCCTCATCTGCTACATCGCCATCATCGCCTCGGCGGTCCAACTGGTGGAGATGTTCGTCAAGAAATACAGCCCGGCCCTCTTCCGTTCCCTGGGCATCTTCCTGCCGCTCATCACCACCAACTGCGCCGTCCTCGGCCTGGCCCTCTTCCAGACCGCCAGGGAGTACGACTTCGTCCAAAGCCTGGTTTACAGCCTGGGCGCCGGGGCCGGCTTCACCCTGGCCCTGATGCTGATGGCGGGACTGCGGGAAAGACTGGAACTGGCGCGGGTGCCGACGGTGAGCCAGGGCGCGGCCATGAGCCTCATGCTCGCCGGGCTCCTGTCCCTGGCCTTCATGGGCTTCGCGGGCCTCGGGGCGTCCCATGGCTAACGCCCTGATCGCCAGCCTCGTCATCTTCGCCGTCCTGGCCGGCTGGGTCTGGGTCCAGCAGCGTTATGCCACCTTCGCGCGCCAGAATCCCCAGCTCGGTCCCTTCCGCGCCCCGGACGGGAGTTGTGGCGGCGGCTGTGCCTGCAAGAATGGCCAGTGTGAAACGCGATCGCGCTGATCCCTGATCACAGACCAAGGCGGCCGGGACGGGCGCTTCTGGCTTCACGCCTTGCAATCAATACCCTGAGAGAAATTTCCCAAGGCCCGCCCCTTAACAGGGGGCGCGGGACCCGAACCAACTAGAACCTCACCGGAACCAGCAAGATGAGCGAACTCGACCCACCCCTTGGCCCCACGGTCACGGCCCTGATCACCGATTCCCGACGCATCACCCCCGAGAAGTCGGAGGAGGTGCGCCATCTCAGCCTGCGGGTGGCGGACCCGGCCTTCCAGTTCATCGAGGGTCAGAGCATCGGCGTGGTCGTGCCCGGCCCCCACCCCTTCGGCAACCCCTATCACCTGCGTCGTTATTCCATCGCCAACGCCCGCCCCCGGCCCCAGGATGAGGCCGTGGACCTGGAGATCCTGGTACGCCGCTGCTTCTACATCGACGAAATCAGCGGCGAGCGCTTCCCTGGCATCGCCTCCAACTTTCTGTGCGACGCCAAGCCCGGCGACCCGGTCACCCTCACCGGGCCCTTCCGCAGCCCCTTCCAGATGCCCCTGGACAGCGGCTCCAACCTGATCATGATCGGCACCGGCACCGGCGTCGCCCCCTTCCGCGCCTTCGCCCAGCTCATCTACGAACGTCGCGGCGGCTGGGATGGTCAGGTCCGCCTCTTTTATGGCGGCCGCACCGGCCTCGATCTGGCCTATGCCAACGACGAGACAACCGACCTGGCCGACTACTACGACCAGGCCAGCTTCAAGGCCTTCAAGTCCCTGGCGGCCAATAACCTGATGCGCTCCTCCGACGCCCTGGCGCTGGGTCTCCAGGAAAACATTGGCGAGGTCTGGTCCCTCCTCCAGGAGTCCAAGACCTATGTCTTCCTCGCCGGCCTCGGCAAGATCGCTCAGGTCTTTGACAAGGTTATGAGTGAGCGCGCCGGTTCCCCCGAGGCCTGGCAGGGCCTCAAGCAGAGGATGATCCGGGAGAAACGCTGGTCGGAACTGATTTACTGAGGGACCCAGGCCCCGCCGTCACGGACGGTCGGGGCCTGGGTTCAGGCAGGGACCGCCTGACTACCGATGGCCGGGTCACCCATCTGGATCACGATCTTCTGGTAGAGCCCGCGAAAGGAGGTGACCTTTTCATAGGAAACTATGGCGGCTTCCTGGGGCAATATATCCCTGATCTCCTCCTTCCAGAGATCCAGGGCAAAGGGTTCCAGGGTGGCCAGGATCATCTTCATAACCAGGCGCAGAGGATGGCCGGACTCCGGGCCATGGTAATCGACAATGACCACCTTGCCGCCCGGTCGGGTCACCCGCAGGGCCTCGGCCAGGGTGGCCCGCCGCACCTCCTCCGGCTGCTCGTGAAGCAGGAAGAAGAGCAGCGTCCGATCAAAGGACCCATCCTCAAAGCTCAATGAGCGCGAATCCTCTTGATGCAAATGAATCCGGGCATCCGGCCGCAACTTCTGGCGCAGATTGGTAAGCTGAATAGGCGCCACGTCGATGACATCCAGTCGGTCCCGGGAACCCAGGATACCCACCACCCGCTGGGTGAGATCCCCATAAACGCACGCCACCTGCAGGAGGCGCTGCCCCCCGCTCCCTGCGAGTTCCTGTAAGGCCTCGTCACACAGACGCTGGTAATTACCCCAGAGGATCAGATTGACGAGCCACTCGCGTTCGAAGAGGAACACAGCCCGGGGGTGCAGGTAGGCCCACCAGTATACTCGTTGGAGATAATCCGGGATGGGGGGTGCCGCGATCTCGCCGGAAAGGCCGTCAGGAGAGTAGGACATATTTCTTCCTCAAGGGCTAAGTGCCTGATTGGATTATCAGGGCCGAGGTTCGACAACTCGGAATGGAGCTTGTGGGGCAGACCTTCCTTGATGGACGCTAAGGATGGGCTGTCCCTGACCGATCTCGGCAAACGATAACCGCCGGTATCGCCGCCGGAACCCTGACTTCAGGGAACAAACAGCCTTAAATCCCGTTCATCCCGGGTTGAAAGACGGGACAGGGGTCCAGCGGTTCGACGAAGTAGCAGAGATGCGCCTTTCTTATAGTTACTATTTATTCTTGGCGTCCTTCGGTGTCTGCGCATTATTAGTTAAAAGGCCTATAAATGACAATTATGTTACAGAAAAAAACACAATGCCCCGTATCCACAAACCCAGGACCGGGGTGAGCCGCGGTGGGGTCCCCATGAACCCTGGGAGGCTGATCCAGGTCCCGATTGAAGCCACCGGGCGCCCCGGTTAGCATGACCGCAAACCAACCCGCGCCGCGCGCCTAGGAGTGTCTACCGCCATGGCCATGGATGATGCCCGCTTCGCCACCATGCGGGCGGACCTGGCCGCCAGGACATCCAGGACAATGCCTACTGGGTCGAGCGCCGAATCCTCTTCCGGCATGGCGATGGCACCACCAGCCAGGGCTTCATCGACCTCTATCGCCGCGCCTGCCATGTGCTCGAATGCAAGCAGACCGGCCTGGAGTTCGACACCCGCAGCTGGGACAAGGCCAGGCTGCGCGCCTACGGCCAGGCCGTGCAATACGTACGCGCCCTACCACCCACCGAGGGCAGGCCACCCCTCGTAGTGGTCGTGGATGTTGGCCGCAGCCTTGAACTCTATAGCGAATTCAGCCGCAGCGGCGGCGCCTACATCCCCTTTCCAAACCCCCGCTCCCACCGCATCTGTCTGGAGGACTTGCGCCGCCCCGAGATCCGCGCCCGACTCCAGGCGGTCTGGCTCGACCCCCCGAGGCTGGCAGCCGCCCCGGGGAGCGAGCCGGCCGCCGAGACGGCGGAGGCCATCCTGCAACGCCTGGTGACCCTGAACACCGAACGCGCAGCGGAGGAACGGCGGGGCCTGATCCGCTGGCTAAGACCCGAGTTCCAGCACCCGGCGGGCACCGCGAACATCCAGGCGGAGGCCAAGATGACCGCCACCACCCTCACCGCGAGCGGCCCCAAGCCCAACTGGCCCAAGTCCCTGCCCGAGCAGTTCCAGGCCCTGCGCGCGGTACTCGCCGTCCACCCCGGCCCGGCCACCGCCTCGGACCTGGCCCAGGGTTTCACCCGCGCCCCCCGCGCCAAGCTCGCCGAACTCTTGGAGACCCTCGCCACCCTCGGCCACGCCCGCCGCCTGGAGGATGGACGCTACCTCCCTGGCTAGCCCCTTCGCCCGGCCACTGGCGGCCTAGGGATAGCCCCCGGCTGCCCCGCGGTCGGCACTCCGCGACCACATCTCGCAAAGATCACGCCCAAACCGGTCGCGGCTAGCGGTGGAATTAGTCTCCTTGCGGTTCTTGACACCCGGAGCTTGCCGGGAGTTGACCCGACCCCAGCCCTTCCAGATCAGCCACCGAGTTGCCGGTACCGGAAACAGTCCAGCGTGTGGTCATTCACCATCCCGACCGCCTGCATCAGGGCCTGGCAGATGGTGCTGCCGACGAAGCGAAAGCCGCGCCGCTTGAGTTCCCGGCTCATCAGGTCCGATTCCGGGGTCCGGGCCGGGACCTGCGCCAGGCTGGCCCAGGCGTTTTGCCGGGGCACCTGGTCCACGAAGCCCCACAGCAGGTTGGCCAGGGTCTCGCCTTGCTCATGGAGGGCCAGCAAGGCCCGGGCATTGCTCACCGTGGACTCCACCTTGAGCCGGTTGCGGACGATCCCGGGGTCCGCGAGAAGCTCCGCCACCCGCGCCGCGTCGAAGCGGGCGATGGCCTCCGGGTCGAAGCCCAGGAAGGCGCGCCGGTAGCCCTCGCGCTTCCGCAGGATCGTCAGCCAGGACAGGCCCGCCTGGGCGCCCTCCAGGGTCAGCATCTCGAACAGGTGCCGCTCGTCCCGGTTCGGGACGCCCCACTCATGGTCGTGGTAGTCCACATAGAGGGGGTCGGTTCCGCACCAGGCACAGCGCACCAGGCCGTCGCCGCTCATTGGGGCAGCCGGTCCAGGATGCCGAACAGGGCGGCCTGGAGCCGCGCATAGTCCTCGGGCGTGGCGGCCAGCATCTGCGCGGCGGTCTGGACATAGGGACCGGGGACAAGTTCATCGGCGCAGGCGGCGCAGATGCCCGCGACGCTCTCCGGGGTGGACTCCAGATGGAACTGGAGGCCCAGCACCCGCCCCTCGTACAGGAAGGCCTGCTGCTCGCAAGCCGCGCTGCGGGCCAAATGGACGGCGCCCGCCGGCGGCTCAAAGGTGTCGCCGTGCCAATGAAAGACCGGGAGCGAGAGTGGGAGGAAACCAAAGACCGGCGAGGCCTGGCCGGCCGCGGTCAGGTCGATGGGCATCCAGCCGATCTCCCGCTCGCGATGGCGATAGACCCGCGCCCCCAAGGCCTCGGCGAGCAACTGGGCCCCGAGACAGACCCCCACCAGGGTCTTGCCCGCCGCGATGCCCCGGCGGATCGAGTCCTTCTCCGCCGCGAGCCAGGGATAGCGCCCCTCGTCGCCCACCCCCATAGGCCCACCCATGATCACCAGCCAGTCGTAGTCCGCCGGCTTCGGTGGCGCCACCCCGTCATAAAGCGGGGTCAGGCGCAGCCCATGACCCCGGGCCGCTGCCCAGTCGGCAATACCGAAGGGCCCCTCGAAAGGAACATGTTGCAGACAGTGAATCAGCATGGATGGAGGTCCTCGGGTGTCGGCGCCAGCGCCTTCCCAGCAGGGCCGCGACCGACTCCCAGATGGTAGGGGAGAGCAACTGTGTTTCAGGTCAAGCGATTTTTCCATAATGTACGTCCCAATGCGCCTGGTCTCGCAGCATGGCATTGAGAATGGTCAACAGTTTCCGCATACCAGCGACGAGGGCGACCTTGGCGATCTTACCCGCCTCCCGCAATCGGGTATAAAACGCCTTCAGGACGGGGTTATAACGCACTGCCGAGAGGGTGGCCATATACAGTACGTGACGAACGGCGGCCCGTCCGCCCACACGCTACGTCGCCCACGCCAGGTCCCACTGTCACGATTGAGGGGCGCGACGCTCACCAGCGCGGCAATCTGTTTGCGGTTGAGCTGACCCAGCTCGGGCAGACACGCGATCAGGGTCAGGGTGGTGACTTCGCCCAGGCCATTGACTTCAGTCAGCTAATCGGCTTTGGCCTGCCACGCGGGCGAGGCTTCGACCGCCTCGCGCAAACCGCGCTCGGTCGTGTTCAGCCGCTGGTGCAGCCAGTCAAGATGGGCCTGGATGTCCTCGCGCACGCTGGCGTATTGGGCTTGTTGCAGCCGGGTTTTCTCCAGGGTCACCATCTCGACCCATTGCCGCCGACGGGCCAACAGATCGGCCAGCGCCACCGCCTCGGCGGTAGGCAAGGGCCGTGCTGGGGGCTGGATGGCGGCGGCAAGCCGGGCGAGGACCCGCGCATCGAGCCGGTCCGTCTTGGCCAAATAGCCGATGGCCGCCGCAAAGTGGCGGGCCTGGCGGGGATTGATCACCGCCAGCGGCAAGTTAGCCACCAACAGCTCAGCGACCACGGCCCGCTCGAGGCCACCCGTGGCCTCCAACACGATCAGGCGCGGTGGCTCCGGCCGCAGGATGGCGATCAAACGCTGGATCCCCTCGGGATCATTGCTGACCGACAACGCTTGTTCAGGGCATGACAGATACACATCCGGCGTCGCTTTCGAGACGTCCACGCCCACCCAACAGGTCTCAAGAGTCATGGGTGATCACTCCTTCATACCCGGCCTTGCAGAATCGGGCTGTTAGCCCTGGCAACTGTTCGGGTTGTTTCAGGAAAAGCCCGCATCGACCCAAGCCCTCCCACGATCTCGGAATCACAGGGGTAACGGTCTGATGCGGATACAATCATCTTACAAGGGGCATATTGTCCGGGGCGATATTACCTATCGGCCCCGCCTTTGCCCATCCCCATGCGGTACCAGTTCCCGAGAGGCCCGATGGCCGGGGTTCCCATGGCTTGGCAGTTGGCCGCAGGTCGGCCACAATGCCGGCTGTTTTCAGACGCGGGCTCCGTCCAGGCCTGACCTGGACGTGGCATCACAAGAACGCGATCCGGATACCTCGGACCGCTGACTTGCTCGGCCGCTGAACAACCTCGTCAGGGGCGCAGTCCGACCCCGCCTTTGAGCCCCAGGTCCAGGACAAGAGTCAATTGCCGCCCATCAGCCGCTTCTCCCTTTTGACCGCCATGGTTTGTGCACTGCTGTCCCACCCCCTTAGGGCCGAGGTGCTGCTCTACGGCAAGATGAACGTGGCTCTCGTTTATCTCGACCAGGGGGCTGGCGATCCGCCTCTGGGCGGTCAGACCCCCCAGTTCAGGGGCTTCGGCCTCAACGACAATCGGGCGGTCCGGCCCTGGTTGCTGAATCCCTTCATCACCACCCCGCGGGGTCCGGCCAATCGCCTCGGCCTGGAGGGTTCCACGGACTTGGGGGAGGGCCTCAAGGCCCTGTTCAAGGTCGAGTTGGGATTCAGTCTGGCGGACAGCAATAACAATGCCTTCAATCTCGGGGCCAGCGAAACCCTGACCATGCGCAACACCTACCTGGGACTGGTCGGCACCTGGGGCCGCCTCCTCCTGGGTCGTCAGGATACCCCCTTCAAGTCCTCGACCACGCCCCTGGACCTGTTTATCAATACCTTGGGGGATTCCGCCAGCACCATTGGCTTCCAGAATTACCGCATGGATAACTCCATTTACTACGCCAGCCCCAGCCTGGGCGGCCTAAAATTTGCCGCGGCAATAATCCCGGGTGGCGGGGCCACGCTGCCGGGAGGCATCAATCTTGACGCCAGCCATCTAGCCGAGGCCTTTTCCCTGTCCGCCATTTATGCCCAGGGACCCCTCTATGCCAGTCTCGCCTTCGAGACCACCAGCACCGCGCTTTCCGATCCGGTCACCTACGAGAACGCCGCCAGTTGGCGGAAGTGGCGCCTGGGCTTGGGACTGCTGGATTGGCGGGGTCTGAGTGTGACGGGGATATTCGAGCACTGGGATCACGCCTTCTGGGGGGACGATCACCGCGCCGATCTCTGGCAACTCCAGCTTGGCTACCGGCTCGGCCGGTTCCAACTCAAGGCCAGGATTGGCGGTAATCAACAAGGGGGTGAGTATGAACTCCTGGCGCCGGTGTGCTGCGATCTCCTGGCCGAGGATAATTTTGCCTTTCAGAGTTGGGCCTTGGGCGGTGATTATTTCTTTTCCCACCAGACCAAACTCTTCCTGGTCTATTCCGCCAATCTGGCCGATCCCCTGGTCCAGGCGCAAAGCCGTAAAACCTATGACATCCTGGATTGGCACGGGGCTCAGTTCGGCATCTCCCATGCCTTTTGACGGTTGGTCGCGCGCGGGGAAGGGTAAAAACCAATGGCCAGGTCAGAGGCTTTTACCCATAATGCCCCGGTCCGCCGCCGGCCTGCCCCCCTCAATCGCCAGTCCTGCCATCCACTCCCCAACCCGGTAGCCACCCTGATATGAATGAACCCGCGGAACCCACCCCACCAGCCAGTCTGTGGGAAATCTTTCTCGAATTCCTCCTGATCGGCGCCATCAGCTTTGGCGGTGGCATCGTCGCCTACCAGAAAATACTCCTGACCGAAAAACGGCGCTGGCTGAATGACGACGAGTTCATGGCCTGCCTGGCGATCAGTCAGACCATGCCCGGGCTGAATGCGGTGAATATTGCCGTACTGACGGGGGATCGCCTCCGCGGGGTGCTCGGTTCCATCGTCGCGGCCATGGGCCTGCTCATCCCCGGGGTGACCTTCGTGCTGGTGATGGGCATCCTCTACCTGCAAAACACCGATCACCATCTGGCGAATCTCCTGCTGGCCGGGGTGGCGGCGGCGGCCACGGGCCTGCTGTCCGCCATCACCTACCGCCTGGGCCACCGGCAATTCAACCATTTCAAATCCCTGCTGATTGTCTTCGCCTCTTTTTATCTGATGAGCATCATGAGCCTGTCCTTACCCATGGTTCTGCTCGTCATGGTGCCCATCTCCCTCCTGCTCTTCCGTCCCAAGGCTTGAACCCATGGTTTCCGTACTCATTCACCTCATCTTGACCTTTGGCCTGCTCTCGGTCCTCGCCGTGGGCGGGGGAACCGCCGTCCTGGCGGAGATGCAGGAGGTACTGCACCAGCAGTTTCAGATCCCCCCGGACCGTTTCCTGGAGGTCTACAGCGTCGGTCAACTGGCACCAGGGCCCAATATGACCATGGTGGTGATCTTTGGCTTCCAACTGGCGGGAATCATGGGGGCCCTGCTGGTCGGGTTGGCCTTTTTTCTACCCTCCAGCGTGCTCTGCTTCTGGATCGGCCGCTTCTGGAACTATATCGGGGAGACCCCCTGGCGACGGGCGGTGCAGAATGCCCTGGAACCCATCTCCATCGGTTTGATGTGTTCGGGTGTATATGCCGTCGGCAAATCCGCCCTGGATGGCCCCTTGACCATCGCCCTGGCCATGACCGCCTTCATCGGCGTACTCTTCACGCGTATCAATCCCGTCTATGTGATTCTGGGTATTGGCAGCCTGGGTGCCGCCATCAAATACTGGCAGCCCGGCCTGCTCTGACCGCAAACCGACGGGGGCAAGGACCGCCCCCAAGGTCCCTCCGGGGCCTTAGGGCGGCGATCCGTATCAGTCAGCGACGGGTGGACGCAGGATGTGCTCCAGGAAATCACTGTAGCCAGCCACCTGCCCCTTGCCCACCGCGACTCTCCGGGCGAGGATGCGGAGGGGGGTCAGATAGGGACTCTCCAGGCTGATGGAGTGATACACCTTGTCCAGGACCTGGATGCGGGCAAATTCGATCTGCACCCCAAACATCATGCTCGCGCCCTGCCGGACCTTGGAGACGGTGATCTTGCCGGGCTGGTAACCGGTGGCGGTCATGACCTGCAGCAACTCATCGATACTGCGCAGCTTGCCGCGCACCTCGAAGAGGCGGGGGAAGAAGGTTGACAGCAGTAGGGCCTTCTCGGGAAAGCGGAATTTAGCGCTGGGCCCAAAGGCGATGAAGTCATCGAAGGCCTCAAGCACGGGTTTGATCTTGAGGTTCTTGCCCCTGATCTTGATGTTGTCCTTCTTGCCATGGACGAAGAGGTAGTGGTCGTCGTTGGTCTCCTCGTTGGCATCGGAATTCTGGGTGATCTCGGCCCAGGAGACAGGTAGCTCCACGATCTGGCCCTCCGGCCAGAAGGCCCGCCACTCCCAAGTGGTGGTGCTGCGCTGATAGCCCCCCCCCGCGCTGGCGCCACCCAGATTGACCCCCGGGACCGCGCTTTGGTCCTCCACTGCATCCAGGAGGTAGGTACGCAGGCGCAGGCGCATCTCGAAAACCGCCGTGACCACGGCATGACCGACCAATTCCATCCGGCGGATGATGTCGATGCGGGCGTTATAGGCCAGCAACCAGTGTTGGTAGGACTTGCCTCCTAACACCGGACCTATGATTTCACAGGCATGGAGCAGCGCGATAAGCGCCGCCTGGTTAGGATCTGGCAGTTCATCCGTCTCGATCAGCCCGACCAGCGCATAACGCAGTTTGGCCGCCTCGGCCCCCCGTGCCTGACTGATAGCCAACTGCCGAAAGTCCCAATTCAGCGGGCTGCTGGTCGTCAGGCAGATATTCTTGGCCACCAGGCTGGCCAGACAGCGGCACGTAGATCCCCGACGCGATCGGCGAGGGCATTGAGGGCGACATCCAGGGGGACGGTATGCCCCAAGCGCCTGAGGGAGGCCAGGGCCATGGCCTGCGAAGGCTCCAGGCTGGTCTTGGGCTCCAGCAGGGTCAGATTCTTGAGATCGCTGTCTACCCATCCGGACAGAGACAGGTCAATCAGTGGCGCCCCCACCAACCCGAAATCCGCGTCGGACCAGGCGATCATGGGATCGACTTTGACGGGCCACTCCAGGCTCAGGAGGACAAAGGACTCGGCGATGCTAAGTTCATCATGAGTCTCCGGGTGATGGGATTTATGCGTCATAGATTGGACCAACAGAAGTTGAACAGGGTCGGTGACAAGCTTCGCGAAGAGCCAATGTCAGTCACGCTGAGCCCAGCTATCCCAGAGGGATTCAGCGTTTTCATCCTAGCTTAACCGGCCTAAAGGCGCCACTTGTCGTTGGCTATAGACCACTTAAATCCTGCAAAAGCAGGACGCTGAAGCCAGGAAAGGGGATATCCCTCGGTGATTTATAGGCTGAATG
>CAWJBI010000045.1:0-10113 GCA_963841065.1 uncultured Gammaproteobacteria bacterium
TTTCTGCGGGCGCGCGTGGCGGGCGACTTCGGGCACCTGGGCAACCACCAGGCGGCGGCATTGGTCTTATCAACGCCGCGCGAAGGGCTGAGCAGTCTGCTCATGGCCCATTTGAGTGAGAAGAACAACCATCCGGAACTGGCGCGCCAGGCCCTGCTGGCCGTGGACGCCAGCCTCGCGGATCGCCTCACCCTGGCCGAACAGGACAGCCCCAGCCCCTGGCTGCCCGTCTAGAAAGGCCCTGTTTTTTAATCTCATCGCAGCGAGGCCGCCGGCAAGCGGCGGGATCCAGCCCATGAACTATCCGACCATCGAGGACTTCGTCGGCAACACCCCCCTGGTGCGCCTGCAGCGCCTGCCGGGTGAGACCGACAACCGCATCCTGGCCAAGCTGGAGGGCAACAACCCGGCGGGTTCGGTCAAGGATCGCCCGGCCCTGTCCATGATCCGGCGCGCCGAGGAGCGCGGCGAGATCCGCCCCGGCGATACCCTGATCGAGGCCACCAGCGGCAACACCGGCATCGCCCTGGCGATGGTGGCGGCCATCAAGGGCTACCGCATGATCCTGGTCATGCCGGAGAACATGAGCCTGGAGCGCCGCGCACTGATGCGCAGCTATGGGGCCGAGATTCGCCTGACCCCCGCCGAGGGGAGCATGGAGGCGGCTATCGACCTGGCTCGGGCCCTGGAGGCGCGGGGCGAGGGCCGCATCCTCGACCAATTCGCCAACCCCGATAACCCGCGCGCCCACTACGAGAGCACGGGCCCCGAGATCTGGCGCGACACCCAGGGTGCCGTCACCCACTTCGTGAGCGCCATGGGTACCACCGGCACCATCATGGGGACGAGCCGCTACCTCAAGGAACAAAATCCCGCCATCCAGATCGTTGGCGTGCAACCGATGGAGGGCGCCAAGATCCCCGGGATCCGCCGCTGGCCCGAGGCCTATTTGCCCAGGATCTACGAACCCGGCCGGGTCGATCGCATCCTGGATGTTACCCAGCAGGAGGCGGAGGATACGACCCGCGCCCTGGCGGAGCGGGAAGGCATCTTCTGCGGTATCTCCTCCGGCGGCTCCGTGGCCGCCGCCCTGACCCTCTCGCGAGAGGTCTCCGGGGCCGTGATCGTCGCCATCATCTGCGATCGGGGCGACCGCTATTTGTCCACGGGGGTCTTTCCGGCCTGATCCGGACAAAGCTTGTCTCTATCACGCAACACAACCTCTAGCACCGGCGAAAAATGGCCGCAAGATTGGCATCCGATCACCCCCAAGCTTGGCGACCCGATTATTGAAATTCTATTAATTGATGACAGGTTAGATTTAGGTCCCGTCAGCGCGAAGGCTTGCAGAGGCTCCAGGTGTCGCATTCTGGCAACGTCGTATTTTTGCTGACACCGAGTCCTTGAGACGTTTAAAATAACTCAGGGTCAAAGTAAACTCATTGACCCCATGGCAGTTTGGCTTGCTGGAGAAGACAACAAATGCGGTACTGGAATCATTGTGAATTGGCGGAGGTAACAGGTCTGGGTCAGGCACGGCAGCGGCTGGTCCTGGCCCTGGTTTTATGCCTGCTGCCCGCCCTGGCCTTGGCAGGCGACCTGCTGCAACAGCGGCTCGCCGAACTCCAGGAGCAGTCCAAGCCCGTCCTGGCCGATGTCCGCTTAGCCTCGCCCAAGCTGCTCAACGAGGCCTACGCCGCTCGTGGTTACGCCTTTGCCTGGGTCAATCCTGGCCAGGTCTCCGACCTCAAGGCCCTCGCCGAGCACAGCCGAGACTTCGGCCTGCGCCCCGCGGACTTCCACATTCCGGAATTAGACAAGCTGCTCCCGGGCGGCGACCCCTCGGCCCTCAAGGGCCAGGAGCGCGTCGATGCCGAGATCCTGCTGAGCGATGGCCTGTTGCGCCTGCTCCACCATTCCCGCTATGGCAAGGTCGATCCCCGAGCCATCGACAAGAACTGGAACCACGATGACGGACCCAAGGGCGAGGCCCTGGCCGCGGATCTCGGACGCGCCCTGGCCGCGCCCAATATCAAGGCCACCCTTGCCGCCCTGCGCCAAGAACCAAGCTTTTATACACAACTCAAGGAGGGCCTGGTGCGCTATCGCGCCTACGCCGCCGCAGGCGGCTGGCCTACCATTCCCGCGGGTCCCAAGCTGGAGCCAGGCATGCATGACGCGCGCGTCCCCATCGTCCGTGAGCGGCTGCGGATCACCGGCGACTATCAGGGCCCGGCCTCCGTCAGTGGTAATTTTTACGGGCCCGAACTGGAGAAGGCGGTCCGGAATTTCCAGGCGCGTCACAGCCTCGAGGTCGATGGGCGCATCGGCAAGGCCACCCTCGCCGCCATGAATGTCAGCGCCCAGGAGCGGGTGGCCCAGATTCGGGTGAACCTGGAACGGATGCGTTGGGTCAGCGACAAGCTACCCAAGGACTATCTGCTGGTGGATATCGCCGCCCAGCGGGTCGAACTCCATCGGGAGGGCCAGGATGTCTGGCGGTCCAAGGCGATCGTGGGACGTCCCGAGCGACCCACCCCCATCTTTCGCGATCGCATCGAGTACCTCGAATTCAACCCGACCTGGACGGTTCCGCCCACCATCCTCAAGGAGGATGTGGTCCCCAAGGCTCGCCAGAACCCCAATGCGGTGCGTAAGAAGGGGCTGGAGATCATTGATCGGCGCGGTAACAAGGTGGAACCAGAGTCGGTGGACTGGAATGTCTCACCCAACAACCTGCCCTACACCTTTCGCCAGCCGCCTGGGCCCAAGAATGCCCTGGGCCAGGTCAAATTCATGTTTCCCAATCAGCACTCGGTCTATCTCCACGATACCTCCGATCGCCAGCTCTTTCAGCGGGCGAACCGGACCCTGAGTTCGGGATGCGTGCGGGTGGATAGGCCGATCGAACTGGCGGAGTTGTTGCTCAACGATCCCAAGTGGAACAAGGAGAAGTTCGCGTCCGTGTTTGAGTCCAAGCGCCCCTCTTCGGTGCGCCTCAAGCAGCCCCTGCCCGTCATCCTCTCCTACTGGACGGCGGAGGCCGACGACAAGGGCCAGGTTCATTTCCGCGCGGATTTCTATGGCCAGGACCAGCCGGTGCTGGCGGCCCTCGATGGCCCCAGTGCCGGGCTGCGACTCTACCGCCCCACTCCGGCGGATGCGGCCCCCGCCAAGGACACCATGCCAGAGGCGGAGGCCAAGGACTGGATGGCGGGTCCGCCGCCGGAGGAGGATGCCGAAAAGGAGGGTCCGGCGGGCAACCCGGAGGCAAAGCCGGCCAAGCCCTCGGCTAGCCAGCCCAACACCAAGTCAGCCACCCCGGCGGCGCCCAAGCCGGCCCCCAAGCCCCGGGAATCGCTGGCCGGTGCCTCGGCCAAGGCCTCCTAGCCCAAGGTCCTGGCCCAGGCTCAGCCTGGGCATCCAGTTGAGATCCAGGCCCGCCCTAACAGCTTCCCATTGGGGAGGCCGTTGGGGCGGACTTTTCTGACCTTTTGCAGGCAAATCACGAGGATGAGTTTTCCTCGCCAAAGGACTCGGTTCGATACCGGCTGACCTGGAGCCGATCCGACCAATAATCCTCCGGCAATCCCGCCTTGCGCTTCAGTTGTCGCAGAAAGCCCCTTGGGTCGGGCAAGGACTCCCAGACGGAGGGCAGGAAAGTCCCCCGGGCATGACCCTCCTCGAGAATGAGGCCATCCCGGCCCGGCTCGATCAGGGCGACCAGTTCCTGCTCGGAACCGAAGCTCAGCGGGGTCGCGGGCGTCAACACCGAGATCTCGATGTGCAGCCCTTCCAGTTCCCTCGCCGTCACCGGCGGGAAGCGGGGATCGCGAAAGGCGGCGGCGAAGGCGTTTTCGGCCACATCCTTGACCAGCGGCTGCAGGGCCTCCAGGTGGCCGATGCAGCCCCGCAATTGGCCAAACTCCAGCAGGGTGACGAAGGCCGCGCGCTGGGCGCGCAACTCGGCGGCGTAATCTTCGGGATGGACGCGCAGGGGCCGGCCCTCCTCCAGGCCCAAAGCGATGGAGCGTCGCGCCACCGCCAGCAGGGCCTGGCGCTGCTCCGCATTCAGCAGCGGCTCAAGGGGCTGGGTCTTCATGGAAGCCTCCCGGGGCGAAGGCAAAGGCGCCATAGCCGACCACCCGGTCGCGGGAACCCGCGGTGTCACCGGAATTGCGCAGGTCGAGGATGCGGCCCTGGAGGCCGTGATGCCGAGCCGCCCGCAGCAGGCCCTTGACTGGATTGCGGCCGCAGGCCTGGTCGTCGCCGATGGCGGCGGGGTCCAGGTCGGCGATGGCCTGGCTGGTGGCCTGGTCCAGGCGCTTGGCGCTGGCATAGTCCAGGTAGTGGCTCAGGTCCGAGCTGACGACGATCAGGGTCTCGTCGCCGCCCCAGAGGCGCTCCAGGACCTCGGCGACCTCCGTCGTCGTGGCCTCGCCCACCAGGAAAGGCACCAGACTGAAGTCGTCCAGGATCATTTGCAGGAAGGGTAGTTGCACCTCCAGGCAGTGCTCGCCCTGGAAGGGGGCCTCGTAGGGCCGGGCCTGTGGCAGGTCCGCCAGGGCCTGGTAAGCCGTCAGGTCTACCGGTACCTGGCCCAGGGGGGTGAGAAAGGCCCGTGCCTGGCTGTAGGCCAGGCCATAAAAGGCCAGGCGATGGGAGGGGCCGAGCAGCACCACCCGGCGAATGCCCGCCGCCCCCGCCAGGAGCTGGGCATAGGCGCTGCCCGCCACGGGACCCGAATAGACATAGCCCGCATGGGGCGCTATCAGGGCCTTGGGCATGGGGGCGGAGGCCGCCCCGGCATGAGCCTGGCCCGCCCTCACAAAGGCGCGCACCTCTGCCTCCAGGGTCCGCGCATCCGCCGGGTAGAAGAGCCCGGCCACATTGGGATGACGTAAAGCGCTCACCGTTTTGTACCTCGCAGTGATGGGATCCGCCCGCGATCCGTCTATGCTTATTTTAGGTCGAAAACAACCCCCCTGCCGGCAAGCCCGCTGGCAGGGCACTAGCGAGGTGAATGACGTGACCCTTCCCCTCACCAACTACCCTACCCGTTACTGGCATCGCCTGGAGGATGGCCGGGTGCAATGCGATGTCTGCCCCCGCAACTGCCACATCAAGGAGGGCCAGGCCGGGCTCTGCTTCGTGCGCGCCTGCCAGGGTGGCGAGGTGGTGCTCACCAGTTACGGGCGCTCCAGCGGCTTTTGTGTCGACCCCATCGAAAAGAAGCCCCTCAATCACTTCCTGCCCGGGACCCCGGTGCTGTCCTTTGGCACCGCCGGCTGTAACCTGACCTGCAAATTCTGTCAGAATTGGGATATGAGCAAATCCCGGGAGGTCGATACCCTGGCCGTGAGCGCCTCCCCGGAGGCCATCGCCCGCCGTGCCGCCGAACTCGGCTGTCGGAGCGTCGCCTATACCTACAACGACCCCGTCATCTTTCTCGAATACGCCCGGGATACGGCCCTGGCCTGTCGGGCCCGGGGCATTCGCAATGTCGCCGTCACCGCCGGCTACATCAATCCGGGTGCCCGCGAGGATTTCTTCTCCGCCATGGACGCCGCCAACGTCGATCTCAAGGCCTTCACCGATGACTTCTATCACCACCTCTGTGGCGGTCATTTGCAACCCGTGCTGGAGACCCTGGAGTACCTGCGCCACGAGACCTCGGTCTGGGTGGAACTGACTACCCTGCTTATCCCGGGCCACAATGACTCGCAAGCCGAGATCGAGGCCATGACGACCTGGGTCGTGGAGCATCTGGGGCCGGATGTCCCCATGCACTTCACCGCCTTCCATCCCGACTGGAAGATGCTGGATGTGCCGCCGACGCCCATGGCGACCCTGACCCGCGCCCGCGATATCGCCAAGCGCAACGGCGTGCACCACGCCTACACCGGTAACGTCCACGACCGCCGGGGCGAGAGCACCTGGTGCCATGGCTGCGGGGCCTTGCTCATCGAGCGGGACTGGTATGAACTGGGCGCCTGGGGCCTGGACGCCCAAGGTCGCTGCGCCGCCTGTGGCACCTCTTGTGCCGGCGTCTTCGAGCCCCGGCCCGGCGACTGGGGTAGTCGCCGCCTGCCGGTGTCCATGCCCACATGAAGCCGTCTGTTCCGCGGGGGCAGGGGCCACGGGAGCCCCGAGGGGAGAGCCCAATTGAGGTTGGGGGGGGCGACGCGATCTCCCCCTGCGGACCCTTGGCCTTCGCCCTGCGGGTCTTGCGGGGCTTCAGGCGTAATCAGGGGATGCTCCTGTCTGGCGCCGTCGCCTATTACATGCTGTTATCCATCATTCCGCTCTTCCTACTCTTGCTGGTGGGGCTCTCGAACCTGGTGCCAGAGGCCCAGTTGCTGGAAGCGGTGCGCGACGAACTGGCCCTCTTCATGCCCGGCATGGCGGACACCATGACCGAACATTTGGGGCAGTTTCTCGTCAATCGTCATCTGATCGGCTGGCTCGGCTTTGTCATCCTCATCTTCTTTTCCACCATGGCCTTCACCCTGCTGGAGAATGCCATGTCGGTGATCTTCTTCCATCGCGTCGCCATCCATCGCCGCCACTTCATGGTGTCGGCCCTGATTCCCTTCCTCTTCATTGCCCTGATCGGGGCCGGCCTGCTTTTCATCACCCTGACCAGCGGCGCCATCGAGGCCCTGTCCCAAACCCAATGGC
This sequence comes from uncultured Gammaproteobacteria bacterium, assembly GCA_963841065.1. GTDB lineage: Bacteria > Pseudomonadota > Gammaproteobacteria > Chromatiales > Chromatiaceae > M0108. Next base: position 6,682 of record CAWJBI010000045.1, read on the forward strand.
AGTTCTTTGGCCGGGCATGGGGTCTGGATGGCCTGTCCGCCCCGCTACTCTATCTCCTCGGCCAGGCTGGCCTGGTGCTCCTCTTCATGTCCCTCTATCTGGTCATGCCCCTGGGCGGCATCGCCACCCGCCACGCCCTCGTGGGGGGGCTGGTCGCGGCGGTGCTGTGGGAGATCAGCCGCCACGTCCTGGTCTGGTACTTCAAGACCTTGTCCCTGGTGAATCTTATTTACGGCTCCTTCGCCGGTGCCGTCGCCCTTCTTCTCACCTTCGAGGTCGCCGCCCTCATCCTCTTGCTGGGCGCCCAGGTCATCGCCGAGTTCGAGCGCTGCAAGCTGCCGCAAGATGAGGCGATCGGGTCCGGATTCAAAACCTGAGCCATCCCTGGGCTTGCAAGTGGCGCCGAGGCGCGGATAATCCGGTCCCTTTGCCGGGGAGTAAGCGTCGTGTTCAAGAATGTCCGATTATTCAAGCTGGATGATCCAGCCGCGATTGACGCGGACCTGATCGAGGAGAAGCTCGGGGAGCGTCGCTTCCGCCCCTGCGGCCCCCTGGAGACGGCCACCCTGGGCTGGGCCCCGCCCCTGGGCGATGGCGCTACCGCCCTGTCCCATGTGGCGGGAGACTGCCTCCTGGTCTGCGCCCGCCGCCAGGAGCGCTTGCTGCCCTCCTCGGTGGTGGCCGAGAGCCTGGACGAAAAAATCGCCGAGATGGAGGATCGCGAGGCGCGCACCGTCGGCCGCAAGGAGCGCCGTCAGTTGCGCGATGAGGTCATGCTGGATCTCCTGCCCCGCGCCTTCACCCGCTCGCGCCGGGTCTGCGCCTATCTGGACCGCCAGTCCGGCTGGCTGCTGGTGGACGCCGCCAGCGCCAAGGCGGCCGAGGATGTGGTCGATCTGCTGCGCGAGACCCTGGGCTCCCTGCCCGTGCATCCCCCCCGTCCGCCCCAGCCACCCGAGTTGCTCATGACTCGCTGGGTCACCGAGGGCGAACTGCCCACGGGCCTGGAATTGGGTGATGAGTGCGAGCTGCGCGACGCCCAGGACGAGCGCGCCCTGGTGCGCTGCCGGGGCCATGACCTGGCCTGCGAGGAAATCTCCACCCATCTACGCTCCGGCAAGCAGGTCACCAAGCTCGCCCTCGACTGGCGTGAAAACCTCGCCTTCGTCCTCCAGGAGGACCTGTCCCTCAAGCGCCTACGCTTCGCCGATGAGTTGCTCGAAGCGGGCCTGGACCAGGGGCTGGAGGACGAGGCCGCCCGCCTCGACGCCGAATTTATTCTCATGACCGGGGAGTTGCGTGGTCTGCTGGAGCGTCTCGCGGAGGTCTTCGCCCTGGCGGGCGGCAGCGAGGGCGAAGGCCAGCCGGCCCCCTTTTAGACCCCGTAATAGCCCCGATACCAGTCCACGAAGCGCGCTATGCCGGTCTCGACCGCCGTGTCCGGCTTATAGCCCGTGTCCCGCACCAGGTCCGAGACCTCGGCGTAGGTGTCGGGGACATCGCCAGGTTGCAGGGGCAGCAGGATCTTTTCCGCTTTTTTGCCCAGGCAGTCCTCCAGCACCTCGATGTAGCGCAGCAGCTCCACCGGGTGCTGGTTGCCGATGTTATAGATGCGGTAGGGCGCGGCGCTGGTGGCGGGGTCGGGGGCGGCGCCGTCCCAGCCGGGGTTGGGGGCGGCGGGACGGTCGAGGACACGGATCACCCCCTCGACGATGTCATCGACGTAGGTAAAGTCGCGGCGATGGTGGCCGTAATTGAAGACCTCGATGGGCTCGCCGGCCAGGATGGCGCGGGTGAACTTGAACAGGGCCATGTCCGGCCGGCCCCAGGGGCCATAGACGGTGAAGAAGCGCAGGCCGGTGGCCGGCAGCCGGTAGAGGTGGCTGTAGGTGTGGGCCATGAGTTCGTTGGCCTTCTTGCTGGCGGCATAGAGGCTCAGGGGGTGGTCCACGTTGTGGTGGACGGAAAAGGGCATGGCGGTATTGGCGCCATAGACCGAGCTGCTGGAGGCGAAGACCAGGTGCTCGACCCCCTGATGGCGGCAGCCCTCCAGAATGTTGGCGAAGCCGGTTAGATTGGTGTCCACGTAGGACATGGGGTTCTCGATGGAATAGCGCACCCCGGCCTGGGCGGCGAGATTCACCACCCGCTGGGGCTGATACTCGGCAAAGGCGGTGCTGATAGCCTCGCGGTCCTGGATGTCCAGGCGCAGGTCGGTGTAGCCCGGGTGGTCCAGGGTGCGCGCCAGGCGCGCCTGCTTGAGGCCCACGTCGTAATAGTCGTTGAGGTTGTCGATGCCGATGACCTGGTCGCCACGGGCGAGCAGACGCAGGGAGAGAGCGGAGCCGATAAAGCCGGCGCTGCCGGTGACGAGTACTTTCATGAGAGGCCTCGAAGTTTGAACCAACCAATTAATGAGAGATGGGCGTGCGCTGGTTACTCGCCGCCAAAGCTGTGGGTCTGGCCGGTGGTGAAGTTCGTGAATGACATTTTGTAGGACCCACCAACCTTGGCGTCCATGTGGCTCACTTTCCCGGTGAACCCATTCGGCGGTGTCCACTGGGCCATCGCATCTGGATCGAGGAAGGCGCGATAAACAGGCTCTGGCATGGCGCGCAAGACGCGATGAAGTCGAACTATAGCCTGCTGGCATCTTGCCTTCTCCCAGAAGTGGGTGGTGCGTGAAGGGTTGGGTGTCGCGTTCCTTGACACCATGAATCTCAAGCGGCTACCCCAAAAAGGGCGCCCACTCCAGCGGTCAATGCCATTGCCAACGCCCCCCAGAAAGTGACGCGTGTGACAGACGCAATCACGGGGGCGCCCCCTGTGCGTGCGGCCAGGAAGCCCAGCAGGGCGAGGAAGAAGAGTGAGCTACCTGCGACACCCCCCATCAGTGCAGACTCCGGAAGCAAGAGGACCATCATAAGCGGTAGGGCCGCGCCCACGGCAAAGGTACCCGCCGAGGCGAATGCCGCTTGCACGGGTTGTGCGGCCAAGGTGTCGGATATACCCAGTTCATCTCGTCCATGTGCGGCAAGTGCGTCATGCTGCATTAATTGGGTGGCAACTTTCGAGGCCAGCGCCTCATCCAGTCCGCGCTCCACGTAAATGGCCGCCAGTTCCGCGTGTTCCTGCTCGGGGTTCTCAGCCAACTCCTTGCTCTCCCGAGCCAGATCCGCGCGTTCGGTATCGGCTTGTGAACTGACCGAGACATATTCCCCAGCAGCCATTGACATGGCGCCGGCGACAAGGCCGGCAACTCCCGCAATCAGGATACCCTGAGTGCCCGCGCCTGCTGTTGCGACGCCCAAGATAAGGCTGGCGGTAGAAACGATGCCGTCGTTCGCGCCAAGAACAGCGGCACGGAGCCAGCCTGTTCGGTGTGTTCTGTGTCTTTCATTGTGTCTCATAGAGCCTACCGCGTAATGGGGA
>CAWJBI010000046.1:0-9056 GCA_963841065.1 uncultured Gammaproteobacteria bacterium
CAGGTCGGCTTTTCCGACCTGCTGGTGATCAATGACGATCGGGTGGAACCGGGCATGGGCTTCGGCACCCATCCGCACCGCGACATGGAGATTTTTTCCTATGTACTGGAAGGCGCGCTGGAGCACAAGGATTCGATGGGCACCGGCTCGGTGATCCGCCCCGGCGAGGTGCAGATGATGAGCGCGGGCACCGGCATCAGCCACAGCGAGTTCAACCCCTCGCGCGAGGAAGGCGTGCACTTCCTGCAAATCTGGATCGTGCCGGACCGGCTGCGCGTGGCGCCGCGCTACCAGCAGAAGAATTTTCCGGAAAGCGAAAAGCGCGGCCGCCTGCGCCTGATCATTTCGCCCGACGCCACCGACGGCTCACTCGGCGTCTATCAGGACGCACAGGTTTATGCCGGCCTGTTCGACGGCGCCGAACGCGCGGAATACCGGGTCGCCGCCGGGCGCTACGCCTACATCCATGTCGCGCGCGGCAGTCTGCGCGTCAATGGCATTGAAATGGCAGCAGGCGACGGCGCGCGCATCCGCGAGGCGGGCACGCTGGCTTTCGACGGCGGCGAGGATGCCGAGGTGCTGGTCGAATTGCCCAGCTACTGAGGGAGAGTGGCCCGGCTATTGAATCAGCCGGTGGCAACCGCCAAACGAGAAATCACCCCAATACGGCTTCACCGCTAAACCCGAACCCCCAGTTCTGGATCTTTTCATCATGAAAGACCTCGCCTTTATCAAACGCAGCAGCGGCAGTCACTGGGTCGGCGATGGCTTCCCGGTGCGGCTCTTCACCTACAAGGATGCCGACGAACTGACTCCGTTCCTGCTGCTGGATTACGCGGGGCCGGCGATTTCCGCCGACGGCGCCGCGGCGTCGGCCAGCATCCGCACCGGGGCTTCGAGACGGTGACCATCGTCTACGAGGGCGGCGTGTGCATCGGGATTCGTCGGGTGGCGGCGGCACCATCGGCCCGGGCGACGTCCAGTGGATGACGGCGGCCTCTGGCTTGATCCACGACGAATATCCACGGCGCCGACTTCGCCCGCCAGGGTGGCGCCGTTCGAGATGGTGCAGCTCTGGGTCAATCTGCCGGCCAAGGACAAGATGGCGGCGCCCGGCTACCAGGGCCTCACCGCTGACCAGATCCCCGCCGTCGCGCTTGCCCCAGGAGGCCGGCACGGCCCGGATCATCGCCGGTCGGTTCGGCGATACCCAGGGGGCGGCCCGCACCTTCACCCCCATGAACGTCTGGGACCTGCGCCTCCAGGCGGGCCGTTCGCTATCCATCGACCTGCCTGCCGGGCACACCACCGCCTTGTTTGTCCTGCGGGGGTCGATCCAGATCGGCGCCCACACCATCCGCGCGGCCGAGCTGGCCGTCATGCAGCGCGAAGGGACGCAGCTCGTCTGCGATATCACGGAAGATGCCATGGTGCTGCTGCTGAATGGCGAGCCGCTCAACGAACCCATCGTGGGTCACGGCCCCTTCGTCATGAATACCCGGCAGGAGATCAGCCAGGCGATCCACGACTTCAACAGCGGCAAGTTCGGGCGGATCGTCCAATAATCCGGCAGAGAGGGAGAACTTGACAGAAAGGGACTTGCTGCCGTGTGATGAACGCCTTCTGTATCGACTTGGCATTCTCGGCGTTGCACGAGAGGAGGGTGGTTAATGACCGAGCGGACCCTGCCGGCGATGCCCCAGGCTAATTCCAAGGTGACGGATTTGGACGAGATCGCCCGCGACATCATCAATGCCACGGTTGGGGCGGTGGCGCCGGAGCGAATCGTCTTGTTCGGCTCCCGTGCCCGCGGGGACAGCGGGCCGGATTCCGATCTTGATCTACTCGTGGTAGCGCGGGATTCCTTCACGCCAGAACACACCCGGCAAGGCGACTTAAGGCGGATTCGCCAGGCGATAAGACCCTTCCGACTCCCCGTCGACGTGCTTCTCTATAGTCGCGACGAGATCGACACCTGGCGTCAATCGCCGAACCATGTGATTGGGCGCTCCTTGCGCGAAGGGCTTACCGTTTATGAAAGATCCTAAGCATGGTCGGATGATGCTGGATATGGCAACGGCTGACCTGCAAGCCATCCGCCACATGCTCAATCCGCACCAGTTCACCGATTCGATCTCGGCTTTGACATTGTCAACAAGCGGTTGGTCCTGAAGGCATGGCTCATCTCGGGTCGTTCCCAGCACCCATGACTTGCGGATTCTGTTCGATACGGCCCAGGACATCGATCCGCGGCAGTCGCCCGGACTGGAAGACCTGACGGACTTGGCGTACAGTTCCGTTACGAGACCTTGGCCGCCAGATCTGGCCTTGGCGGTCGGGACGCCGCGCCTTGAACCAGACGGGTAGCCGTACATCTCCTTCTCCAGGGCCTTGATCTTGCGCGCCATCTGGGCCGGGGTCGAGGCTGGCGTACTCGACCATTTCCTCCGCCACCTGGGCGTACTCCCGGGCCGACCGGGGTCCACCCGGCGTTGCCCCCTCCAGAATATCGGCGATGGCCTTGTGGATGGTCTGGGGGGTGATGCCGTGGAGGGCGTTGAATTCGGTCTGCTTGGCGCGGCGGCGGTCGGTCTCGCCAATGGCGCGCTCCATGGAGCCGGTGATCTTGTCGGCGTAGAGGATGGCCTTGCCGTCGACGTGGCGGGCGGCGCGGCCGATGGTCTGGATCAGCGAGCCCTCGGAGCGCAGGAAGCCCTCCTTGTCGGCGTCGAGGATGGCCACCAGCGACACCTCGGGCATGTCCAGACCCTCGCGCAGCAGGTTGATGCCCACCAGCACGTCGAACTCCCCCAGGCGCAGGTCGCGGATGATCTCGACCCGCTCCACGGTGTCGATGTCCGAGTGCAGATAGCGCACCCGCACGCCGTGGTCGTTCAGATAGTCGGTGAGATCCTCGGCCATGCGCTTGGTGAGGGTGGTGACCAGGACCCGTTCGTCTGGCTGACCCGGGCGCGGATCTCGGACAGCAGATCGTCCACCTGGCTGAGGGCCGGCCGGACCTCCAGCTCCGGGTCCACCAGCCCGGTGGGCCGCACCACCTGCTCGACGACGGCCCCGGAGTGCTGGATCTCGTAGTCGCGCGGGGTGGCGGAGACATAGATGGTCTGGGGCTGGCGCTCCTGGAATTCCTCGAAGCGCAGCGGCCGGTTGTCCAGGGCCGAGGGCAGGCGGAAGCCGTACTCGACCAGGTTCTCCTTGCGCGAGCGGTCGCCTTTGTACATGCCGCCGAGCTGGGGCACGGTGACGTGGCTTTCGTCGATGACGAGGAGGGCGTTGTCGGGCAGGTAGTCGTAGAGGGTCGGCGGTGGCTCGCCCGGCCCGCGGCCGGACAGGTAGCGGGAGTAGTTCTCGATCCCGGAGCAGTAGCCCAGCTCCAGCATCATCTCCAGGTCGAAGAGGGTGCGCTGCTCCAGGCGCTGGGCCTCCACCAGCTTGTCGTGTTCCCGCAGCCAGGTCAGGCGCTCCCGGAGCTCGACCTTGATCTGCTCCACCGCCGCCAGGACCGTCTCCCGCGGCGTGGCGTAGTGGGTCTTGGGGAAGACGGTATAGCGGGCGACCTTGCGCAGCACCTCGCCGGTGAGGGGGTCGAAGACGGCCAGGGACTCGATCTCCTCATCGAACAGGTTGACGCGCAGGGCCTCCTCGTCGGACTCCGCCGGGTGGATGTCGATGACGTCGCCGCGCACCCGGAAGGTGCCGCGGTGCAACTCCACCTCGTTGCGCTTGTACTGCAGGTCCGCCAGCCGGCGCAGGAGGGCGCGCTGGTCCACCTGGTCGCCGCGGCTCAGGTGCAGCACCATGCGCAGATAGGCATCCGGGTCCCCCAGGCCGTAGATGGAGGAGACGGTGGCGACGATGATGACGTCCGGCCGCTCCAGGAGCGCCTTGGTGGCCGAGAGGCGCATCTGCTCGATGTGCTCGTTGATGGAGGCGTCCTTCTCGATATAGGTGTCCGAGGAGGGGACATAGGCCTCCGGCTGGTAATAGTCGTAGTAGGAGACGAAATACTCCACGGCGTTGCGCGGGAAGAAGTCGCGCATCTCGCCGTAGAGCTGGGCCGCCAGGGTCTTGTTGGGCGCCAGCACCAGGGCCGGGCGCTGGAGTTCCTGGATGACATTGGCGACGGTGAAGGTCTTGCCCGACCCCGTGACCCCCAGCAGGGTCAGTCCCGCCTCGCCATCCCGCAGCCCCGTCACCAGGCGGCGGATGGCCTCCGGCTGATCGCCGGCGGGATTGAATTTCGAGACCAGTTCGAAGGGTTTGTCGGGGAGCTTGCTCATGAGGGGCGGCGGTGTTTCCGAGGCAGGGCGCTGGGTAAAGCCCTAAAGGTGGTGAATCCCCGTGCCGGAAATGGCGCGTTTCGCTATTATTGGGAGCCACGCCCACGATTGCCAGGGCGCTAAACCTCCCCCACCGGCAAAGAGTCGAGAACAGGACCGATGAGCAGCAAACTTTCCGCCCGCGTACAATCCGTCAAGCCTTCGGCGACCCTCGCCATCACCGCCCGCGCCAAGGCCCTGCGCGCCGCGGGCAAGGACGTCGTCGGCCTGGGTGCCGGCGAGCCGGACTTCGATACCCCGGACCACATCAAGGAGGCGGCCATCAAGGCCATCCATGACGGCTTCACCAAATATACGCCGGTGGAGGGCACCCTCGAACTGAGGCGCGCCATTGTCGATAAGTTCAAGCGCGAGAACGGCTTCGACTATCAGGTCGAAGAGATCCTGGTCTCCTGCGGCGGCAAGCAGAGCTTCTACAACCTGGCCCAGGCCATGCTGGACCCGGGCGACGAGGTCATCATCCCCGCCCCCTACTGGGTCTCCTATCCCGACATGGCGCTGCTGGCCGGCGGCGTACCCGTCATCGTTGACGCGGGCGCGGACCAGCGCTTCAAGATCACCCCGGCCCAACTCGAGGCGGCCCTCACCGAGCGCACCGCCCTGGTCGTCATCAACAGCCCCTCCAACCCGACCGGCATGTCCTACAGCCACGCCGAGCTGACGGGCCTGGGCGAGGTCCTGCGTCGTCACCCCAAGGCCGTCATCGCCACCGACGACATGTACGAGCACATCCGCTGGAGCAGCGAACCCTTCGTCAACATCCTCAACGCCTGCCCCGACCTGGCCCCGCGCACCCTGGTCCTCAACGGCGTCTCCAAGGCCTACTCCATGACCGGCTGGCGCATCGGCTACGCCGGCGGCCCCGCCGACATCATCAAGGCCATGAAGAAGATCCAGGGCCAGAGCACCTCCAACCCGACCTCCATCTCCCAGGTCGCCGCCCAGGCCGCCCTGGAAGGCCCCCAGGACTGCATCGCCACCATGGGCGCCGCCTTCAAGGAGCGCCACGACTACGTGGTCGCGCGCCTCAACACCATGGCCGGCATCGAATGTCTGCCCACCGATGGCACCTTCTACGTCTTCCCCAAGGTCCAGGGCATGATCGACGCCATCGACGGCGTCAAGGATGACCTGGAACTGGCCGAGTACCTCATCGAGAAGGCGGGCGTCGCCCTCGTCCCCGGCTCCGCCTTCGGCCTCGGCGGCCATGTGCGCATCTCCATCGCCACCAGTCGCGCCAACCTGGAAAAGGCCCTCGACCGCATCGCCAGCGTCATCGGCTGACGGGGTAACGCCCGGCGGCATGGCCGGTCGGGACCGCGTGCTGCCCTTGCGTGGCCGCGCGTGGTCCTTGACTCCGGTAAAAATGGCCAATAAAATGGCGCGCTTAAACCATTCCCCGGTAGCTCAGTCGGTAGAGCGGATGACTGTTAATCATTAGGTCCGTGGTTCGAGTCCACGCCGGGGAGCCAAATTAGACAGAGGCTTAGAACCGAAAGGCTCTAAGCCTTTTTATTTTTGTGGATAACATCACAAGACCGCCTACCCGTCGCCGACCCCCCTCAAAGCTCGGAAACACCAGAACATAAGGCGGATCAACCTAATGCTGGTCTATGCTAACTACCTGTGAAATGTTAAAGCGACTCCTGCTCATTTGCTGTCTCGTCCCTGCCCTGTCGGCGCAGGCGTTAGAGGTGGATGCGGACCGAATGGTGGCCGCGCACAATCGCTGGCGCGAAACAGTTGGCGCCCCACCCCTCGCTTATTCGCCTGAGCTTGCCGCTTCCGCCCAGAAATGGGCGAACCATCTGAAGCAATCCAACCAGTGCCGCATGCAGCACAGCAAGCCTAATGGGCGATACGGTGAGAATCTGTATTGGGCGAGTGCAATCAGATGGTCGGATGGCAAGCGCGAACTGCAGAAAGTCAGCCCGAAGAAGGTTGTGGACGACTGGGGCAGCGAGCGTGCCAACTATGACTACAAGAACAACCGCTGTGCCACTGGCAAAATGTGCGGGCATTACACGCAAATCGTTTGGAAAAGTACCACCAGGGTGGGCTGTGCCGTCGCGGTGTGCGATGACTCACGTGAGCAGGTGTGGGTCTGTCAGTACCAGCCGCCGGGCAATTGGGTTGGGAGAAAACCCTATTGATTCAATACAGGTCGGTTAGAGGCGGGTAGGTGCGAATTCATTCGCACGGCGCAGTCTAGAATCAAATGCAACACCACTACACATTCGACCGGTCGAAGTCTTCGTGTCGGCAGCCGAGGCGCCGCTTGCGAATTCTCATGGCCCCGCCCCATCTCGGAAGGTAAGTTTGGTAGGCGACCTGAGGCAGGATGTCTCACGCGTCATGACTTCATCGCCAGTGACGCGCGTCGCGCTGGAAAGTCCTCAACCAACTTCGCCTTCAGGAGAGTTTGACATGAGAAAGCATCTTGCATTGATCGCGACCCTGATTCCGTTCTTCGTCGCTGCCCCTGTAGCCGCCCATCACATGGCGGAAGGCATAGTCGCTGACGACATCTATGCCATGATCGACGAGAACCCCTTGCGGATAGTCCGCATCTCCTCCTGGACCTGACCACCACGCGCACCATGACCATCGTCTCGGTGACTGTGGATGCTGATGATGTGGCGATGGTTGTCGACATCATCTCCGATGCTCTCGAAGGACAGGGCACGCGGGTCGAGTCGTCGCTCGACGTGGAGATCTCCGCGCCCGATGCCGACGGCCTGGTCACGATAACGATCGAAGAGCGCCTGGGGCAGGGTCAGAGCCAAGTTCCGTAATCCACACCGTCATACTCAGGAAGGTCGGGACTCGCATCCTGCCGTGCCAGGATGCGGGACTGGGTTTGCGGGCGTGGTGCGTTACGGCGCTCGCGGCGGATGGTGCGTTACGGCGCTCTCGCGCCTAACGCCGGCCCGGGGGGTGACGTTTCGGGTAGGGTGCGTTAGCAAAGCGTAACGCACCCACCCCCCACCACCCCCAAACCCCTCACTCCCTCACCCGCGGCTCCCCCTCCGCCGGCCCGCCCTCGCAACCCCAATGCCCCGGCAGCAGCCCGCGGGCCACCAACCGGTGCAAGGTGGACCCGGGCCAATCCCGCGGCGTCGGGCAGAGGCCGTGCTTCACCGGGTTGTAATGGATGTAGTCGCAGTGGGCCTCGAAGTCCCGCTCATCGTGGACGGCGTGCTCCCAGAACCGGCGCTGCCAGAGGCCGCGCTCGCCGCGCCGGCGTCGGGAGTCCGACAGGGTCCCGTCCGGCTCGCCGGCGAGGCGCACCGACACCGCCCGTTTGATCAGGCGCCAGCGGGTGGCGTAATTCGCCGTCCCCCGGCGGCAGGGTCCAGAGGCAGTGCAGGTGGTCCGGGAGCAGCACCCAGGCCTCCACCGAGAAGGGTCGCGTCTCCCGGACCGTCGCGACGGCCTCGTGCAGGGCCCCGCGCCCCGGTGCCGTGCATAGCCAGGGGCGGCGCTCGTGGGTCGCCAGGGTGAAGAAGTAGGTCGCCCCGGGGATGAAGAGGCGGCGGTAGTCGGGCATGCGGATTTGGTCTCCAACGGGTTCGGTGCGATGGGTCTGTTGGTGCGTTACGGCGCTCCCGCGCCTAACGCACCCTACGGTGGGTGCGGTTGGTCTGGTGCGTTAGGGTGGGGTTGGGTTCGGTGGGTGCGGTTGGGTGGTTCGCGAAGCGTAACGCACCGCGTAACGCACCGATGCCACTAGTTGAGCCGAACCTCCCGACCCCGGTTCCACGGCATCTGCCTCAGCACGAGCGCGATCGCACCGCCCGAAGAAGGTCACCATCATGGTACCCACCAGCAGGACCAGGTAGAGGTACCATCGCACCTCGGGCCAGAGCCCGAACAGGGTGAGGGCGAAGTACACCATGCGGATCTGGATCGGGAAGGCGGCCGGGTCGCGCTCCTGCGTCAGGAAGAACACGACCTGTACCGCACTGATCGCCATCACCGCCTAATAGCCGGGGGTCCAGCCCGCGAGCGCCGCGACGATGAACGCCAGGGTCGGTGCCCAGAACCACCAGCGGATGTCCGCCGTTTGCAGCTTGAGCTCCATGGGTCCTCCGAAGTGTGTTGTGTGGTCGGGTTGGCTTTGGTGCGTTGGCGCTTTCGCGCCTAACGCACCCTACGGTTGGGGGCTCCGGGCCTGGTGCGTTACGGCGTTCCCGTGCCTAACCGCACCCTACGGTGGGTGGTTCCGCCCCGCCCCTGCCCAATGGGAAACGGCAGGGGCGGACCGGCGCGGGCCGCCACCCGGGTGCACCGGGCAAGGCTCCGGGCGCATCCTCCCTGGCAAAGCCATGGGCGGGCCGCGGTTGGCGGTTGGGGGGGGAGGACGGGGCGGGACAGGCGCGGCGCCGGCCTGGTCCGAGGTGCTCGGCTTGGCGTGCCTCCCGCGCGGCCCCCGGGGACCCTCCCAGCCCCCCGGCCGTCTTCTCAGCTTGCTCTTGCCTATCTCAAGTATAGTCCGCTGTGGGCGTATGCCGGGCGGCGCGGGAGGCCGATGGGGTGGGCTGGGCCCCTGCGGTGGGGGTGCGTTAGGGTGCTCTCGCGCCTGACGCACCCGGTTCGCTCCCTGGGCCAGGACCATCGCCGCGATCGTCAGGTCGGCGGCCAAGACCTTCAAGGGCCGAACTCCCGGTCTGGAGTGGTCTAATTGAAACGGAC